>JADJLO010000004.1 GCA_016710075.1 Acidobacteriota bacterium
ACTCTCAGTGCCAGTTACCTGGGTATGGAATCAGCAATCCCCCATGCCTGCCCGTTTCGTAACTTCAGTCTCTATTTTCTGCCAGGCGAGAAGAGAAGCGACCAAGCGTGTTGGGGAAAGCTCGCACCGAAACAGGCGCCGTCACCTTGTTTTCTTTCAAAACCTCCCTGGCCGTTACGCCTTCACCATATACATCGCGCATATCGTCCTTGTCTGGCTTGATAACCACACCTTTGAGTTCGAGTCCGGCAAACAGCCCCTTGCTGCGGGAATATGAGAGAATTTGCGCCGTGAGCTTAAGATCGGTCAGAGGCACCGGTCTGTCGACCGACCGGCCCTGCAGCCACCGTGGCATCCGCGCCAAGAGTAAAACTTCATCCGAGCAGACTGTTCAGCCCTCTTTATTCATAAACAGCATATGATGAAGTCAGTTGATGACGCGCCGATCTGCAAACCGATGCTGCCACCACCCAGATTGAAGAAAGCCGGAGCACTCCAGCCCATTGCCTTGCGGCAACTGGCCACTCCGCGACCGCCTCTGCCGCCAATAATGAACCCGGCTTTGATCACTGAAGGGAATACCGCAACACATTCAGCGTTCTCCAGTAAATCCTGAGGAATCCCCTTGTCCGGTGTATTCATAATCTCGCGGAAGACACGGGCCGCCTTTTTCTGATTGTTGAATCTCATCCCCTGAATCAGGCGGACGAATGTCTCATGTCATTTCCCGACGGACTCCATCATCTCGCTGCTCTATCTTATGGAAAATGGCACGACCGCGGAAATAGGCGTGATAGGCTATGAAGGGATGGTCGGACTTGCTCTGTTTATGGGTGGCCAGACAACGCCGAACCGTGCTGTAGTGCAGAGCGCCGGCAGCGCGTTTCGGATGAAGGCGAAAACGCTCCAGGATGAGTTCGTAAAAGGTGGCGTGTTTCAGCACGTATTGCTGCGCTTCACTCAGGCATTGATCACCCAGATCTCACAGACCGCCGTCTGTAACCGTCTCCATTCCGTTGAGCAGCAGCTCTGCCGTTGGTTATTGCTCAGTTACGATCGCCTCCATTCAGACAAATTGGTGATGACCCATACTCTGATCGCCAACATGCTGGGCGTCCGTCGCGAAGGCATAACAATTGCAGCCAGAAAACTGCATGAGCGAGGGGTTATCTCATACGTACGCGGCACAATCACACTGCTCGACAGGTCTGGACTCGAAGCCACAGTCTGCGAGTGTTATTCTGTCGTCAAAGATGAGTACGATCGTCTGCTCCGCTGACAATCTTCTATAGTGGTCGAAGGCCTTTGTCCAATGGTGAATAGACATCTACCCACCCACCTGTTAGAGTCTGTAAGCCTGATTTTATCAAAGTTCATCATTCGACATTTGGAACGGGCCGACTACCTTCTCCTTTTGCCGTCTGTTGGGTTACCCAAACATGACAGCAACCAAACAAGGAGATTCTTCATCACGGTCATCAAAAAGTCCAGCGAGCAGGTGACAAACCGATTGCTTGCATCATTAAGCAGACAGGAATATCAGCGTCTTCGTCCTTACCTGGAGGAATTCACTTTATCCTTCGGGAAAATCCTCTATGAGCCCGGTCAGATTATCCGCCACGTCTATTTTCCCAATAACGGTATTGTTTCCCTGCTCTCGAAAGTGGCAGAGCACTCGACGCTGGAGGTGGGTATTGTGGGCAACGAAGGTATGGTCGGGATCCCCGTATTCCTTGGAGCGAGCATTTCAATCAATCAGGCGCTGGTGCAGGGCGAGGGCACGGCCATCCGCCTGAAGGCTGAGGCGCTGCGTAGACACCTCAAACAGACCGGATCATTGAGGGACTTGCTGCTCCGCTACACTCACTCATTATTATCGCAAATCTCACAATCAGCAGTCTGCAACCGTTTCCATACAGTGAACTCCCGTCTTGCCCGCTGGCTGCTGATGACCCATGACCGTTTACGGTCCGACGAATTTCGACTCACCCAGGAATTCCTGGCCCCATGTTAGGCGTTCGACGTGAAGGCGTTACCGCTGCCGCCTTTTCACTCCAGAAGAAAAAATTGATCAGCTATGTGCGCGGCCGGATCACAATCCTCAACTTGGCCGGGATCGAAGCTCAGTCCTGCAAATGCTATGAACTGGTCAAACTGGATAGGTAACAATTGGGGTCCCGGATAATTGGCTCGAAGATTTAACTCTGTATGGACCATGGTGACGGGACCGGTTGTCTTCTGGAAAAAAAGCGATCCATCGACAGGTAATCTGCACAACCAGACTCCTTACCCGTCTCTCCGACAACCGCTGGGGCTTCATCCTCGCCCCGCACTCACACTCCACACGCTTATACTTTCATCGGTCGGTTACTCATGGACAACCTCCCTGTGCGCCATCTGCGAGATCCGTTGCCCTGATTGTCCGGCCGATTCTTCACTCTCTGCAAAGCTCAGTTTGATCTCTTTCCCTTCTCCTGAAATTCCTCCTACTTGCTGACACCACTCCTCAATTACCTGTATCATCTCTCCAGGGTTGAGCATTTCGGTACATCCTTTTTCCAAGAATTGGTCTTCCTGGTGAAAGATAATCCGATTTGCCCTGCCTCTAACAAATTTCATTTCGCGCACCCTGCGAAATGGACGAAATAAACGAAGAATGTTTATAATTCCGTCTGTTTCGTTCATTTCGTATATTTCGTAATCTATCTCAATTGAAAGGGCAAAGTTAACCGACCATGCAACAACCCATATGGAATTTCGAACAGGAACCAACTACAGAACCGCAGGACGAGACCGGCGTCAATCTGAGAGCCTATTTTGACCGGATGCCGGACGACAAGATGCGCCAGTACAATTCATCCTGGAGTAATGAAGAGGTCATCAAATGGGATGACAACTTCACTGACGAGAACAATCTGATGCTGTTGTGCTGCGAGCGCGATGTGCATGTTGATGAATACCGCAGAGTGCTTGAAGATTGCATCAAATACCGCGACCGCGTGCGTGACAACCTCACTGCCGGCGCCGGGGCTTGAAAAACATGATCAAACGCAGAGATTTCATGCAGTCCTGTCTTGCCGGCGGGACTGCATTTTTTTCGACTAACATAGATTCATCGTCATTTGTAATGAGGCTTGTTGATTCGGGCAGTGCTGATTTCGAACTGACCGAAGCCACGATTGCACAGCTTCAGGATGGGATGAAACAGGGCAGGCTCACCGCAAGGTCGATTGCTGAAATGTATCTCGGCAGAATCGCCGGGATCGACAAGCAGGGCCCGAAGATAAACTCGATCATCGAGCTCAATCCCGATGCTTTATCGATTGCAGATAAGCTGGACGAAGAGCGAAAAGCCAAGGCCCGCGCGGCCCGATGCATGGGGATACCGGTTTTACTCAAAGACAACATCGACACCGCCGACCGGATGATGACTACCGCGGGATCGCTGGCGCTTGAGGGTTCCTACGCTTTGCAGGACGCATTTATTGCAAGGCGGCTTCGCGAAGCCGGCGCGGTAATACTCGGCAAAACCAACCTCAGCGAGTGGGCAAATTTCCGATCAACGCATTCCACCAGCGGTTGGAGCGGACGCGGCGGACTGACAAGAAATCCTTATTCGCTCGATCGCAATCCCTGCGGCTCGAGTTCCGGATCCGGGCCTCCATCGCTTCCAATCTCTGCGCTGTCGCCATTGGTACGGAAACCGACGGGTCAGTGGTCTGCCCTGCCTCGACTACAGGCATTGTCGGTATCAAACCCACAGTCGGCCTCGTCAGCAGAGCCGGGATCATTCCAATAGCCCACTCTCAGGACACTGCCGGGCCAATGGCCAGAACAGTCTCTGATGCCGCCATCCTGCTCAGCGCCCTGACCGGAATCGACCCGAGAGATGCCGCAACCCAAAAAAGCAGAGGAAGAATTCAGACAGACTACACCCGATTCCTCGATCCGAACGGGCTCAAGGGAATGCGTATCGGCATCGCGAGAAAATATTTCGGCTACAGCGACAAGGTAGACAAACTGATTGCCGATGCAATCGATGTCTTAAAGCGCTCAGGAGCCATCGTCATCGATCCCGTTGGACTCGAAGCCCCGAAAGCGTACGAGGCTACCGAGCTCGAAGTCCTGCTCTATGAGTTCAAGGCGGACCTCAATAAATACCTTGCGGGTCTGGCCCCAAACATCCGCGTCAGATCGATGAAGGATGTGATCGAATTCAACGAAAAAAACCGCCAACGGGAGATGCCGTTCTTCGGCCAGGAACTGATGATTCAGTCACAGGCCAGCCGTCTCTCAGCCCCGCTTATCGAAAAGCCCTGCAGAACAATCTGCTCAAGTCGAGGGCTGAAGGGATAGATGCCGTCGTCATCAAACACAGGCTGGATGCGATTGTGGCTCCAACCGGCGGACCAGCCTGGACCACGGACCTCATCAACGGCGATCACTTCACCGGGTCGAGTTCCACTCCGGCCGCCGTGGCAGGCTATCCCGCGATAACCGTTCCCGGCTGGATTCATCAACGGGCTGCCAATCGGCATCTCATTTTTTGGAACCGCCTGGACCGAACCAAGCTGATCAAGGCAGCCTACGGTTACGAACAGGCTACAAAACATCGCAGGCCCCCGGAGTTTCCGGATAGGATTGAGTGAATAGTTGTTTTTCGATGGTATTTACTTAGCAGAGTTGAGGCTTTCTGTCGCAAGAACATCGTTGTAATAATTGATCATGACGCGTTTTGGTCTGCGAGGAAGCTTGACCTTGTAGACCTGGGATGTTCCGCTTCCGCTGATGCTGACATCTCCAAGACGCACGATGTTGCCGTCGAAATCGACATAGACAGGGACGATCATCTTGAAAGTCGGAGAGACATCGCTCTGGGTAATGGTGAAATTGAGCGAGACTTCGCTGCCGCCTGCCGGTTCGTACCAGTACTCCATTTTATAGCGAGGAATCTCGGTACCGTAGACCCATTGGCGGAAGAACCAATCCATCCGTTTGTTGCCTTCGAGATCCATAGCCGGCTTCATGTGTTTGTCGACATAAGCCTTGAACGACTCGGTTGATGCGTTTTGGTTTGCATGTCCCTTGACGAAATCGCGCATCATCTCGATGAACTTCTGATCTCCGGTTTTCTGGTCGTACATCATCCATCGCAGCATGTGCAGAACGTAAGATCCCTTGTTGTAGGCGACGCGACTATATGCGCCGGAGTCCGAGCGGAGTTCAATCGCAATCCCATCCAGATCGGACCGGCGTCGTTGTGGCGGATTCCGAAGACATTTTTTTCCAGGATCGCCTGACGCTGGCTTTCCCAGAATTTCTGGTAACGATCGATTTTGCCTCCCTGAGCGTACTGGAGAAACAAGCTGGCCGAAAAATCAGAAAAGCCTTCCGAGATCCATTGATCGTGATAGGACGTCCAGCCGACGATGTGCCCCCACCATTGATGAGCGACTTCGTGCGGGGTCACTTCCTGGACGAAATCGGTCAGTCCTCTTTGCATGCCGAACATCTGCCAGCGCTGTGTCGAATCGAAGAATGCGATGATCGGCAGATAGACCAGAGTCGGCCATGACTGGCCGAAATTGAGTTGCGGCTGCTGGGTGATGGCAATGCGCCCGTATGGCGCCTCGCCAAACCAGTGATTGAAGATGCGTATCGAATTCTGTGCATCGACCATGGCGCTTTCAGTCAGCCTCGCCGGAGACATTCCACCAATTGATGCGGCGCCGCGCATATATGAGGGAAGTTCGCTGGTAGCATATCCTTCGATCTGATATTTCGTCTGCGGGTCGGCAATCTCTTTTTTCTTGAACAGTCCGTAATTGAAACCCGCCACGGCCAGAGGAATATCGGAGACCCAGTGCGAGACGGCGAAGTCACCTTCCTTCCCTTCCTTGACCAGCTTTCCGACACCGACAAGGACGAACTTGTCGGGGATCTTGAAGGTCAGATCGAAGGTTGCGCGATCGTTGAAAGCATTCACGCTGGGATACCAGCTGGTTCTGGCTCTGACGGCAAAATTGCCGCCGCCTGCATCTTCCAACACTTTTGTTCCGTGATATTCGATTGTGATCTTGTAGCGCCGTCCTTTGACCAGTGGCGTTGAAAGAGCACGTGAAACGAGCTGTCTTCATCCTTTTTCTCCTGAATGAAGCCAATCTCGGCATTATCGAATGCTACCCTGGTTACCCTCAGCGTGGGTAGAAGCCCGAAACTGAGCAGGCGCTCACCGTCAAGGAGCGAGGTAAAGGTCAGTTCACAGGTCGAAGTCAGTTTTTCGCCGGTGATGACGGTTTCGATGCGGTAGTTCTCGGCATCTATCAGACGTTTATCCTCACCTGAACTGGCCTTGTTCTCCTTCCACTCCTTCTCGGAATGGGTGAGATACCAGATACCTTCTTCCTTAGCTTGCGGGTCAAGGTTGACCAGGGTCACTTCCTCAGGCGAAAGACCCGGCAGCGCTCCGTATGGGCGCACGAAGAAACGCAAATCGTGGTGCTTCTTGCCGTAGATATAGGCATTGAACATCTGGCCACGGTTCGGATTGAGCAGGTAGGCCAGCAAGGTCGCATCAAGGTTCTCCATCTCCTCACCGGCAAACAGGGCTTCCACCAGACTGCGCGGCCTTTCGGTGTTCCGGCGCATGCGCCCGCGAAAGTCTTTGAGCAAATCCAGCGCTGATTGATCTGCCGTGACCAGTTCAGCCGACTGTTTGAATTCATCAAAAGTCTGATCGGTGAAGGTCAGCACAAGGCGATCGAAATTCTCGCTGACGGTCTCTTTTTCAGTAAGCATTTTGAGGTGGTTCTTTTCCAATTCCAGAAGCGGCATCATCGTGAATTCGCCGTCACCCGTAAAAACTGCCATTGAGACCTTGTTGAGCAGGGGTTTGAGAAAAGTGATCCGACCGGTACGAAAAGTGAAATTGCCGACATCTCTTTTGATCGTCAGATTTTTGAGTTCAAACGACTGATCGATGACCGCGTCGCGAAGCGCTCGATAATTTGGATCCGAGTTGGGAGTAACCGTGCCTCTGGCTCCGACAGCAATCTCGGCTCGCGTCTCGGCGATCTCCAAACTGACTTCGAGAGGCGTCTGCCTGATGCCATCAATCGTCAGATTGCGCTGAAAAGGCTTGAAACCCTCGGCATTCACTGTCACAAGATAGCTGCCCGGAACGAGGCCATCGACTTTGAAATTGCCTGCATTGTCCGATACGGCAGTCCTTGTTTCACGGGTGGTTTCATTACGAAGTACGACCTGAGCTTTTTGAATGACCGCTCCGTTCGGGTCTTTGATGTTTCCGGCAAGCGTTCCTGACTGGGCCTGACTGGATGCGGTGCGAGCTGGGGCCAGAACGACAATCAGTATAATCAGGGCTGAGAGAAGCCTGTAATTGAACATATTCCCCTCCGGCGACGCGGTCAATACTCGCAAACAGGGCTGTGGACCTGGTATTTGACGGCGTTCTTGAATGAGTCTGCTGCGTGACATTCCGAGCAGATCGGGACGCGCAGGATGCGCCTGTGCCTGAGCGTGGCATTACCGTGGACCTGATGGCAGTTGAGGCAGGTTATCGATTCGTCTCCCTTGAGGACCACATCGCGGACATTCCGATAGATATGTCGATCGCCGGGGTTCAGATTCGCATCATCGGCTTTCGAAAAGTCCACCTCGAAATCCTGGAAGAGATTATCTCCGGCGATGAAATTATTGGGATAGGGCAAGCCGGTTGAACGCGACTTCCCTTCTCTGAGATGGCACTGAGCGCAAAGCGATGTAATCAATTTGGCATCGTTGCGCTTCTTTTTCGAGAGAAGCATCAGCGCGCTGTCTTTATTGTGCTCGATGTCGGCATTGCCGTGGCAGGTGTAGCAATCCAGACTGAAAGCCGTGTAAGTTTTCTTCTCCAAATCGACACCTGTGGAATGGCAGCCGGCGCAGCGGTTGAAGAATTTATCCTGATCCCAGGCGGCCTGATCGAGACCGGTCCATTTCATCTCTTTCTTATCGGCAGTAAGAGTTCCGCCGGCACTAAAGAGCGCCAGCCTGCCGTATCCCGTCTTTTTTGCCATTCTGATATGATTGCGGCTGCCAATGAAAAATTCGATCTCTTTTAAAAATTTATCCATCCGTGGTTCGGCTTTGGCGAGCTCGACCAGATCAGAGGCGCCTTCGCGCTCACGGATAGTCTTGGCGTGTGGATCCTTTTGCCAGGTCGGGCCAATAGCATTTTCGTGACAGAAAAAGGCATTCGTCGCCTTGAAGATATTCGGGAACGGGTTTCCCGACATGATTTGAGCCCCAGGCCTTTGGATCGAGCTGTTTCTGCTCCTGCCCGCTCACTCCGCGATCTGCCGGTTGAAATATGATTGCGACAATTACCAGAGCGAAAAGGGTAGTTAGTTTTGCAACCTTCATAATTAATTACTATCCGATCAAATAAACATTCTGGTCACGCCTGATTTGATGGCTGAGATGCCTGCGCGTGCCCTGGCGAAGAAGCTGAAATTTTCGAGTCCTGAGAAGAGCGAATAAGCGACAGGGGTTACAAGCAGGGTCAGTAGCAGGCAGAGCGTCTGGCCGCCGATGATAGTGACGGCGATTGCCGAGCGTTGAGCCGCGCCGGCGCCGATGCCGATAGCCGTCGGGATCAACCCGGCGATGATCGAAAAGGTGGTCATCAGAATCGGTCGGAGCCTGACGTGATTGGCGGTAACGATCGCATCTTGGAGCTCAAATCCTTCTCTTCTAAGTTGATTGGTGTAGTCGATCTGCAGGATGGCGTTCTTCTTGACGATGCCTAGCAGCAGCAGGACTCCAAGGGCGCTCCAAAGATTCAGGGTGCGGCCGGTCGCCCAGAGCGAAAAGAGTGCGAATGGGATCGAGAGCGGCAACGAAAGCATGATGATGAACGGATAGAGCAGGCTTTCAAACTGCGCAGCCAGAACCATGTACATGAAGATCGAGGCAAGCAGGAAGGTCAGAATCAGGTTTGCCGTAGTCTCTTCGAGAACCTTGACCTGCCCGAAGAACTGGAATTTATACCCTTCAGGCAATGTGACTTTGCCGATGGCATCGGAGCTCTCTCTGGCGCCTTCATCGAGGGAGACTCCGGGTTTGAGATTTGAATTCAATCCAACCTGAAACTGGCGGTTGAGTCGTTCGATGCGCGCCGGGCCAGTGCCACGCGAAATGTTAGCCAGATTATCGAGTCTGGTCTGTCCGAGCTTTGATGAAGGAACCATCAGCCTGGCGAGCATGTCAGGATTGTTTCGCTGCTCGGGCAGTAGCTGCATAGTGACTTTGTACTGCTCATCGCCTTCCTTGTATGTCGAGATCTCATCGTCGCCCGAGAACATAAGCCTGACGGCAGTGGCGACATCGATGACTCTGACACCAAGATCCGAAGCTTTCTGACGGTCGACCCTGACCTGGTATTCCGGGTTATTAAGGTTCAATCCGGGCTCGACATCGACCAGACCGGGCTTCTTCTTCATCTCTTCGGTGCACAGTTTGGCAAGTTCAACGACCTTGTTGAAATCCTGGCCCAGCAGGCTGCCTCTGATCGGATAGAACTGCGCTTCGCCTCCTCCGCCCAGCGCCGACGGGATATTCACCCTGTAGCGCAGATCCTTGTATTTCATCAGTATGTTCCTGATCTGGCCCGCAATCTCGACATTGGTCTCTTTGCGTTTTGAAGCATCGATCAGTTTGATGTATATGTGAGAATGGTTCATTCGCCCTTCAGGAGGCACCTGAGGCACGACGAAGTCGACTCCCTTGACCTCGCTCTTCATTCGCTCCGACATTTCCTCAATGGCTGTTGAGGTGGCCACGAGCGATGTCCCTTCGGGAGTATCGAGCGAAACCATCAACTCGCTCTGGTCGTCGGGTGGAATCCAGTCGCGACCAATCGAGTTTGAAAGCGGGAAGGTTGTTGCAAAGACTGCAAGGCAGATGATCACGAAGATTGCTCTATGCTTGAGAGACCATTCGAGCATCCAGCCGTAGGCGCGATCGAGGATGATGAAAAACTTCGACTCTTTGGAGGCGTGATGCTCGTGAGTCTTGTCCTGCTTCTCGCCTTTTTCATCATCGGATCGGCTCTTCAAGAGGCGCGAGCTGAGCATCGGCGTCAGCGTGAATGAGACCAGCAGCGAAACGATGATCGAGAAGGCCATGGTCCAGCCGAATTGATAGACGTAGCGTCGGGCATAGCCCGTCATAAAGGCTATCGGGACGAAGATGATTACCAGCGACAGCGTAGTGGCCATGACGGCAAGGGCAATCTCTTTGGTTCCGTCGATCGCCGCGCGGAATGGAGTATAGCCTTTCTCTTCGACATACCTGTAGATGTTTTCGAGCACCACGATTGCGTCATCGATTACGATTCCCACTGCCAGAGTCAACGCCAGCAGCGTCATGTTGTTGAGCGTGAAATCGAGCGCCTTCATGAGGGTGAATGTCGCAATAATCGAAGTGGGAATGGCCACGGATGCGATGATCACCGAGCGCAGATTGCGGATGAAGATCCAGACGATGAGGCTTGCAAGCAGGCTTCCCAGCAGCAGGTGTTCCTGAAGTGAATCTATTGAAGCCCGGATGAAGACCGATTGATCCCTGGTGATGCGAAGCGTAAACCCGGTTGGCAGCTCTTTCTCGATGTCCGAGAGTTTCTTTCTGACGGCGTCAATGATCTTGACGGTGTTGGTGCCTGACTGTCGCCGGACTTCCATCAGGACGGCCGGCTTCTTATCCAACGAAGCGTATGTGCGAGGCTCCTCAATATCGTCCTCGACCTTGCCGATGTCCCTGAGTCGTATCGGAGAACCTGCGTTGTTTCTGACGATGATGTCGCTGAACTGAGATGAGGCATCGATGCGGCCCATCGTTCGAACGCCGAGCTCGCTTGCGCCTCTGATGATGCGACCTCCTGGAGATTCCACGTTCTCCTCGCGAATCGCTCTTGAGACTTCATTGATGGTGATGCCGTATGCGCTGAGTTTTTCGGCGTCGATGTAGATTCGAATCTGCCGCTCGCGGCCGCCGCTCATCGAAACTTCCCCCACTCCATCGACGGTTTCAAGGATGCGGCGGATCGACTTGTCGGCAATCTCGGTCGTCTCTCTCAGGTTGCGATCGCTGGCGACCGCGATCGTCATCACCGGCTCTGAATCCGGATCGGCTTTCTGAATTACCGGCGGGATGACGTTCTGCGGCAGGCTTCTCATCGCTCCGGCAACTTTTTCGCGAACGTCCTGTGCCGCATCTTCAATATTGCGTTCGAGAATAAACTGCACGGTGATCGTCGCCACGCCTTCTGTCGTGCGAACGCGCAGCTCGTCGATGCCGCTGATGGTCGAAAGCGCATCTTCAATCGGAAGGACAACCTGTGTCACCATCTCTTCCGGCGACGCCCCCGGCAGCCTGACATTGACGAAGACCGTCGCAGGATCCGCCTTGGGAAAGAGATCGACTCCAAGATCGCGAAACGAGAATATCCCCAGCACCACCAGAAAACTGATGAGCATCACCGCAAACACAGGGCGCTTGACACAAACTTCAGCAAGAGTCATTGATAAAACAAATTACGAAACAGAAGAAATAAGAATAAAGGAATATCATCTGAGGATAATATTTTGGTCTGTTTCGTAATCTTCTCCCCTCATTTTACGATCTCTATTTCCATTCCATCTTTCAACATCTGACCGGGCGCGGGAATTGCGATCCGTTCGTCGGGCTGGAGTCCTTCGATGATTTCAAGGCGGTCGCCTAATCGATCGCCGAGTTTGACTTCGCGTTCCTTGATTCTGTTTCCCTGGACCACAAAAACCTTGTAGGTTCCGAAAAGATAGACAGTCGCGTTCGCCGGGATGGTAATGATCGAATCAATCTTGTTCGATTCGATCACGGCCTTGACGAAAGAGCCGGGTTTGAGCTCGCCGCTGTGATTTGCGACGAGAGCTTCGATCTCGAAAGTACGGTTCTTTTCATCCACGGAAGGATTGATGCGCGAGATTTTTCCGGTGAATACGCGCCCCGGGTAAGCTTCAATGTTGAGTTTGACTTCGTAGCCAACCCTGACCCAGGGAGACATCTTTTCGGGGACATTGAGTCTGACACGCAGCGGATCGATATTGACGATAGTCATGACCGGGGTCTGCAATCTGAGAAACTGCCCGGCGGTAACGCTGCGCTCCTTGACGCTGCCGGCAAATGGCGCCCGAATCTGAGTATCTCGCAGTCGCTTGTTTGCAAGGTTGAGCGTTGCCTGAGTCTGTAGCATCGATGCCCCTCAGATTCTCGACCTGCTGAACGGCAAGATCGTAAGTCGCCTTTGCGGCCTTGTAGCGGGCCTCGGCTTCGTCAAATTGCTGACGCGGAATGACGCCGGTTTCAAGCAGGCTCTCGGCCCTTTTGAATTTCTGTTCGGCGTCGGCGAGATCAGCCGCTGCTTTTTTGACTTCCGCGGCCTGCCTGACATCTTTCAGTTCAGTTTCATTTTCACGCAGGCCGAGCCTTGCTCTTGCCTGGGCCAGCACTGCGCGCTGCTGCTCGACGGTCAGTTCAAACTCTATCGGGACAACGCGGGCCAGAACCTGCCCCTTGCTGACGCGGTCGCCGACATCGACCAGCACCTGATCGACGCGGCCTTCAATTTCCGAACTGACAGTGACTTCATCCAGGGCAAACAGCGAGCCAACCGCTTCGACGTTTCGTCGCTGCTGCTGTCGCTCTATGCCGACGACTTCAATCTTCGCCTTCGGCGCCGCAACCTGCGCCTTCGAGACCGATTCATTGCCTGGCGAATCCTGGCGGCAGGAGGCGATCAATATACAAAACGAAAGAAAAGTTAGGCAAAAATAAGTTCTATTTCTCAAGATGTTATCGGTTTCTCACTCTCAGCTTAGTTCAATATCCTCTCCTCAGATCTTCGTTGAGCGAATCGAGGAAAGCGGATAAGGGTTTGAAATCAGCCTTTGAGATTCTGATTTTCAGCAATTCTTCGTCGGCCTGACGGATGCGCGACTCGCGGGCCATTTCACTGATCAGTCTCATCTCTTCCAGAATCTCGTCAAACTTGTGATACAGACCGTCGTGAAAATAGGGCTGCGTATGAGCCAGGTTTCGCAGGGTTGGAGTCTTGAAAGTCCCGATCATTCTGCGCAGGAATGCGTCATCGGTTTCACCCGCGCGGCGAAGAGGCGATTGCTTGAGATCCACGAAATTCCAGTGGCCCAGATCGACCAGTGCCGGATTCGATGGAGATGGTATCTCCCTGAACTGCGAGGATGGACGAACAGTTGTCGAGGCATCTGGGATGACCAGGGCTGCGAATCTGCCTTCTCCATGAAGCTTGTCGTATTCGCGCTGGCTGATGCCTTTGTTGTGGAATGAGTGATCGGTGAAATTCGGAGGCGCGTGACAGGCGACACAGTTGCCGGTCGAGTTCTCGCCTTCGGTTCTCAGAAAGATTTTCAGCCCGTCGAGTTCTGTCTGACCAAACCCGGGGATGAATTTGAGCGTTTTGTTCTGTTCAAGTCGGGTCAGCCTTGCAATCGTCTTTTGACCGAAAGCAGGGCCGTCTTCACCGGCAGCAGGACTCGCATCAAGGCCGTTCAAGAGGGCGAATTTATCGTAGGCGGAATCTTTTCTGGTCTTGAGCGTTCTGGTGAATTCGGCTATGGCTTTCGCCACTAAAACGAGAGCCCTGTCGCGATCGATCTTTTCCAGATCGACGTTGAATGTTTTTCGAAACTCTTCGCGATAAGTGCCGGCGGCTCCGGGACCTTCGGCTCTGTCATTGATCAGGACCTTTAAAACATGGTCGAAGGCGGCCGGCTCCTCGCCGGGAAGCCAACCCATCGGTCTTCCCGAGAGTGTGCCTTTGACAAGGGCTTCGAGCGACGGGAACTCGCCGTCATAATGCAATCTTTCCATCTCGCCGACATCGAAGAGCGTCGGTGAATTCCTCAGCTCCAGACGCCTTGGATCATGAATTCGCGAAGATACCCAACTGCGATTGAAGAAATCGGCGTAGGCCCTCAATCCCTGTGGATCTTCGTCGAGCAGATGGCAGGTGCTGCAACTTGCAGGAAGGTCTCCTTTGGGCGTGGAAAAACGATCATCCCGAAAGAGCCTCTCCCCAAGGCGGACTATTGCAGGGCGATCTTTCTTCTCCGCGATATTCCTTCCTTCAACCGGTCTTATGATTAATCGATCGGATAGAATGATTGCCGGAATAATCAGGAAAATAAAAAGGATTGCCTTCTTGAGCATTAACAGCCTCTCGGGTATTTAGTTCGATTTCAAACGAATCAGCGTTCAATCCCGAGGATCGAACGCTGATTCGTTTGATGCCGATTGATCGACTGATTATTTGGCCATTTCCCTGCTGTAGACGGCACTTCCCAGACGGACGAACGGTCCATTGTCTTCAGAAAGTTCCTCAGTGACAGTGAATGAGTGGGCGGAAACCACTGAGAGCGTGCGCTTCAGTTTGAGGTTCTGCCCCTTGATCTTGACCGGATCGATCGTGAAGCGAATCGAGATCGGGCTGGTCCAATCGCCTTTGGCGTTGATGGTTGCGCCACTCGAAAGCTTCTCGACCCAGGTCATCATCTTTGTGGCTTCATCGAAGGTGATCATCCAGGTCTCTTTGTAGGCGCCGGCGTCGTTGGTTCCCTGAACTGCGGCATCGGCGGACTTGCCGTCCGCTTTCTTTGAAATCGTGACGGTGCCCTGTCGCGGAGCCGCCCAGAGACCGCTCTCGCGTCCCAGGTATTTGAAGTTCCATTTGCCGGCGAAATATTCGAGCGACTGTTTCTGCTGCGGCTGCTCGACGTTGGCTCTCTGCTGGCGCTGTTGACCGCCTGCTGCGCCTCCGGCTGCTCCCTGCTGGCCGCCTGCCGCAGCGCCAGCCGGCGCCGCCGCGGTCAATGCACCTTCGGTGTCAGCGCTGACGCGTTTGAGATCGATATCGAGAGCCATGCTCTGGCCGCCGAAATCCAGCGATCCCTGCCCCTTGAGCGTCTCGCCATCGAGCTTGAATGAATAGTTGATCGTGATCACAGCCTGGGGGGTTTCCAGATCCGCCTTGGCGGTCACAGTGCTGCCGTCAAGCTTTACGTCCTTGAGCTCGACTTCAGTCCCGGGTCGCAATCCCATCGATCTGCCCGTGTAACCTTCACCATTTTTCTTGAAGATCATGACTGTCGGCCTTTCACCCTGCGGTGACGCAAGCTTCCCTTCCCATCTTCCCGACAACTTGTCCTGAGCACCGGCAAGCCCGGTCAATGTCACTAAAAGCAAAAAAATAGCTGGTACGACTAGTTTACGTCGCATCGATTTATCCTCCATCATTTAATTTAAAAGAATATATGCTGCAAAAAATTTCGGTCAGTTACCTGATTGGACTCGCGGGTTAAATCTTTTTCGGATGGCCCTCAATCACCTCGATGCGGATCTTGTCGGGGCCTTCGATGAAAGCATATTTGATCTTACCGCCGGCGATCGATTTTTCATCTCATCGGTGACCTTGGCCCCGTCCCTTTTCTGAGCTTCTCGAGCCCCTGTTCAAGATTGGCCAGGCTGACACCGATATGATCGATCGAATGGCCTTTGGTCGACTCAAGTTCGGTCTTCCCTTTCCATTGATCGGCATAGGCCTTCTTCGAGTATTCAACCGGAAAGATGATGATGTTCGTTATCGAGCATAAACGAGGCGCTGGGGCTGATCTGGTGGCCTCTAGAACCTCGGTTCACGAGAGGGATTGCGATTTCGGCGCTTCGCCCCAAGGTACTTCATACCATTCGGCCGCACCAACCGGATCGGCGCTAAACAGGTGCAGGTGGCCGAAATTATGATGCGCCGCCGTATTGAGCTCTATCAAAGCCTTGTCCGGACTCTCTACATAGGCGTAATAGAAACTCCCGGGACGGGCATTGGCATTTCCTCCGATGTCGCTGATATCGGTCAGCGGCTCAAAGAATTTTGTTCCCATTGCGAGCTGTTTTCATAGGTGGCTTCATGTCTTCAGCCCCAGCCGATGTGCCAGATGGCCGAATTGAGGTCCGATACCGGGGCCTGATTGACCTTGCTGAATAACAACCACGATTTCTGAGCCCAGACGGCGTCGACCAGCCCTTCGAATCTGGCTTTCTCGGAGTCGAACTTGCTGGTGTAAAATCTATCGAAGCGGATCCATCACATTCAGATGAACGTGATGGAAATGCTTTCGTCATCTTGAACTGCGGGCTGAACTGCGGGCTGAGCTGCCGGATTCTGATTGGCTACGGAGGATTCTGATCCCCTGATGGCACTCACACGACCCGCAATCAGTGCCGGCACAGTCAATCCAACGAAGATAAAGAGGCGATTACCAGAAACGTCTTGATGTGATTCGACATATTGATGGCTCTTCAAAGGAAAACAAGCAGGTGCTTGTAATTGTCATGATCGGGCCAATACGAAAATAACGAAACAGACGAAAAGTCAAAAATGCATTTCCGCTGTTTCGTTATCTCCGATTCGCCATTATTCGTGCAGTTGACGATTAGTCGTCGGCACGAACCCAGCCATAAGCTGCGTTGCTGCGCTGTCCGCCGTTTTCAAGATAGGCGGTCTTGAGTCGATCAAGAGCATCGGCAAGGGGGTTGCGTTTTGCCTTGACGTTGACGTTGTAGAGTTTTGCGGCGTTGAGCCCGAAGATTTTCGCCTTGTCTTCCTTGGTGATTTCTCTTGTAGCCGAACTTTCGCAGATCTCATCGCTGATCTGGAAGCGTTTGAAGGCGTCAATGACCCACTGCGGCGATCCCCACCAGAGGCAATCCGTTCCCAGACGACGTGATCGGAACCGAAGTGCTTGATGTTCTTTCCGATACCCATGCATCGCCATCTCGGGATGAGCGATGGACAGAGGGTCGAAGAAGCTGCCGATTTCGCAAGACAGGTTGTTCATGTTCGATTGCGCTTTTGATGTCCATCAGAACGCTATGCCATTCGAAATCACCCGTGGTCGGATCATAGAGATTCTTTCTGAACCCAGGAACCTTGGCTTCGCCCGGAGCGAGTTGTTCGCCAACCGTGCTTGATCGCCGAGTGGTAGACGACAAAGTTGAAGTCGGGGTTCTGAAGCGCCGCTTTCGACATCCTTCTTGGATTGGCCAGATGGCCGAGAGTGACTGGTAGGAATAGTCCTTGTGAACGCTGACGAGTTTCACGCCGAGTTGCGTCGACTCTTCGATGAACAACTGGCGTTTTCGTCATCAAGCTGGAAGCCGTTGCCGGTGCGCCCTGGATCGGCATGGCAATACCATTTCCAGGAGCTGATCCCGTATTTCTTGACCTCGCGCTCCATCTGTTCAAGCGTCGCGGCCTTGTCCATCTTGTCGGTGACCTTGTCCCAGTAATGGTTGGGAGCGAGATTGCCCTGGTTCGAGCGCGCTGAGAACCGGCAAGCGTGTTGATCTCTTTGCGCGCTTGCGACATCAACCAGCTCTGGCAGGATCCCGCGCGGGCTGCGATCGCTGCCCTCGAGCAGCTTGCCGTCCTTATCTTTGATTGTCCATGCCTGGCACGCCTGAGATGACGACTATCGAAGTCTCGCTGTCGAAATACATCTCCTTGACGAAGGTCTTGTAGCTGTAGGCATCGGAATCATTCTTCAGATCGAAGCCCATGTTTTTCATGTGAACTCGCCTTTTCTGAAATTGAGCGCCGGACCGTTGGTGAAGTGCGCCTGAACGTCAATGATGAAGTATTCGCTCTTGGGCCATTTTTCATTGTATGCAGCGGTTCCCAGGTTTCGGCCTCGTCAACATCCCAGTAGTTCTTGCCGAAGGCGAGGTTCGATGCGAGAAAGCAGGTGGCCATTCCCATCGATGTGCGCATGAAATCGCGGCGCTCAAGGCCGAGCTTTTTGGCGCGCTTCAGTTGACATCTCTCCGATCAACTGCTCGACGTGTTTCTGAGGGTCGTTCTGCGGGCGTGGGACGAACTCTTCGTTTGAAACCGCCTGCTTGGGCATAGGCGAATCAACGCCTTTCAAATCTCTGTCTGCTTTAGGAATCCACATCTAGTCATTCTTGGTTGGGTGGTTTCAATTTGCGGAAGGGGAATGGATATTCGTAAAAGCGCAGATACAGAGTGCCGGAAATCCTGCGACAACTCCCTTCTATCGTGTTGCGTGAAACTATTTCGACGCAGTCTGTTGGCCCGTTTGAGGTGTTGACCATCAAGAGTGTAATCGATCCAGCCAATCATCATCTCTTCCCAGGTCTGATCACCCCATCGGACAACCTGAGTGGGATCGGGGTTGTATTTGTTATTGGCAGAGTTGTCAAAATGAGCCACGCAATCGATGCGGCTGCCCTTGGAACAGCAATGGCTTCCTTGACGAAGTAGGTCAACTGCCAGTTGAAGTCATACTGGCACACGAAGCAGGATTCGAGGTTCCGTCCGGATAGACGATCTTGTATTCGGAAATCCTTGCCGTGGACGCATGGCGAGGCGATGAACATATGAATATGCGCATCCTCGGTGAACGTGAAAGTCGAGCGAGTTTATGCACTGCATCGCCGCAGGGGATGGTAAAGCTGGTGCGTGGGTCAACGGTGACGCCCTTGGTTGGTGACTCTCTTTCGACCGGGCCTGGAGAACCAGAGCGACGCCCGTTTGGTCTTTGGCGGCATCACCGGTGGTCGTCACGCATCTGGAAAACGAGGACTGAACCTTTTTGACGAGTTTTGCCTGACCTGGGTCGAGGAGTGGAGAGCGGGCTCCATTCCGGAGCCCAGCCGACGAGCATTCCGTCGGGATTGTTTCTGCTCCGCCGCGACGCTGCTGGGTGGCTGCCTGATTCTGCTGTGCTTCACGCTGCGGATCTCTGGCCTGCTCGGGATTGAATCTCTGAGCGCCCAGTTTGATCTTCGCCGCAGTCGGTCAGCAACGGGCCCATGCCCGGTTCACGGATCGCTGATGATCACGTGGTGAACCACGGTCGTGAGGCCCGCGCTTGATCCGGCATATTGAATGTATTTGTTTTCGCCAAAATTGGTTGGAATGGCGTATTATTTGTAAGGACGGTCCCGTCCGCCGGGATTTCCGCCGCTTCGACATTGATACAGAACGACGTCCGGCCCGCCGAATTTCCAGCTTCAGGTCGTGGGAATTTCGGCGCTGCGGGAAGATCTTTCGATCCCCTTCTTTGGCGCCGGTATCAACCCAGGTGCGGATCGTTTCTGGATCTGCTGCGCGCATTATGCGCGAGTCGTTTTTGAACTGACCGTGGTTCGGATCGGCAAACCAGGGAGGCATCTCCTGGCTGACCACCTTCTCGCGGATCGATTTCGCCCAGGGTCTGACATCCTTCTAGAGACATCAACGCCATCGGCGCATCTCCCTTGCGATGACAGTGACACGCACCGCATAAAGAATCGGCGCCACATCCTTTCAGAACGTCACGGCGCTGGCCGATTGCCTTGAACTAAAGCTCACCGCTATAGCCACAAAGGCAAATTGCCGCCGCCAGATTGAATATAAAACGTCTGCCGCTGGCTTTTAACATAAAGCGTTCCTCCAAAACTGGTTGCTGTTATTGAACAAAAGCTGGGATTGAATGTTGAAAATAATTTTCAAGCCGTTATAAACCTGAATCTTTCTGGTTGCTTGCCAAGTTGCTTCGCCAGCCGATTTCTTGATTAAGT
>JADJLO010000005.1 GCA_016710075.1 Acidobacteriota bacterium
TGTCTGATAAAGGTGTGATCATATGGAAGGCCTTTAAACCAACTCAGCCACTTGCCTGCCAAAAACCGGCAAGGCTGACTGTCACACTCAGAACTGTACCCCAGATCATATCCACAATTGTGACAAGCACTGGCCAGTCTTTGACAGTAGCAAGGTTGGTTAGATCATAAGTGGCATAAGTGATAAGGCCAAACAGCGCCGCTCGCAACAAAGTTGTTTTGAGCGAATCAGCTTGCAGGCCAGGCACGACAACAAATACCACAATGCCAACAATGAACAGCAAATAGAAAGCTATAGCTGCGAGCCAGTTGGTATGGGGAGCCATGAGAAAGCCAAGCTGCTTCTGGTAAAATGCGCGGGCCACAAGGCCAAGCCAGAGCATATCAATGGCAAAGAATGCAATAAGTGCAGCCATGTAGAGTTTGAAGTAATAAGCCATTATTTTCCCCAAGGATGACCAGAGATCCAGTCGAGATAACCATCATCGCGAGTCCTGTTCTGAACAAAAAACAGTAGTTAGTTGGCAATCCTGACAAACTGAATATTTTTTGCCCGTCCGCCATTCAAGGTAAATTCGATGATCTGCCCCCGGTCATTACGCAGAAAACTGAGTGTAACGCCAAGCCGGCGGAACTCATCTTTAGCCAGCGGAACCAGGCTCGCTCGCGGAGCGTTTCTGGCTTTAATGAACAGGGCTCCCTGTTCGATTACGATATGCCAGGCCGCTTCCAGTTCTTTGCTGTAAAATGAGCCGGTATATTCAGCCAATTGTTCGGGAGTCAGAGCCGGAGCCTGTGAGGTGTTGGGTGCGGCAGGCTTGTTTTCGGGCCCGGGCTCGGCGCGTTTGAGTTGATCAGTAAGATACAAGTCGGTAACTTGCCTGGCCAGCGCGCCGGGATTTGCTGCGCCATTATTGCACAGACAGATGACGGTGAAACGCTGGTCGGAAAGCGGATCTGGCTGGTTCTGAAGCCCATAAAGCTCCGCCGCCATGTGCAACAGCCTTCAATCCCCTGTATTCCTCATTGCCCAGACCGAAGGCATAGGGAATCTCCTTACCGTCGTTGAGCTTTGTGCGCGTCAGCATCTGCCGGCTGAAACCATCGCCGCCAACTTTGTCCTCATAAAAATTCAGATCCCACTTTGCCAGATCTTCGACGGTGGTCAGCAGATTGCCGTCACCAACTGCTTCAATGGTTTTGACGAATTGTTTGAATTGTCCATTACCGGCCGGCATATAACTGACGACGCGTTTTTTAACGACGGCCGTGCGGTCGTCGTCAAAATGAGTGCTGTTCATACCCAGCGGGCGGAAGATGTTTTCGGCGGCGAACTCGCGCAGGCTCTTGCCG
Organism: Acidobacteriota bacterium; assembly: GCA_016710075.1. Taxonomy (GTDB): domain Bacteria; phylum Acidobacteriota; class Blastocatellia; order RBC074; family RBC074; genus JADJLO01. The sequence goes on from JADJLO010000005.1 coordinate 1,353, forward strand.
CTTGCCCGGCGGACGATCTCGGCCATCAGCACATAATTTGAATTGCTGTACAAAAACCTTTCGCCCGGCTTGAAGTTCAGACCTTTCTGGCGGGCAATCAGCTCGACGGCATCCTGGTTATTGAAAGGTTCATCCGTTCTTCTTCCCGCCATTCCCATCAGCTCAAGATAGTCGCGCAGCCCGCTGGTGTGATGCACCAGATGGTTGATTGTGATCGAAGCTTCATATTTGGGAATCTCCGGTAGATATTTGCGAATATCGTCATCCAGGGAGATCACACCGCGCCGGACAAGCAGCAGAACAGATGCGGCGGTGAATTGCTTGGAGGTCGAAGCGATGTAGAAGACCGATTCGGATGTCAATGGCGCATTGTAATCCAGGTTGGCTGAGCCATAGCCGCGCTTGTAAACGAGTTTGCCGCCACTGATTACACCCAGCGCACAGCCGGGCGAATCCGGCTTGTCCCATTGGGTGAAGATCTTGTCCACCTTCTCATTCAATTGATCCGGTGAATCGGCCCGATTAGATTGAGCCGCCACGGCAGTGTGCAGTCCAACTGCAAGCGCAATTGAAAGAATGGCTGTATTCAAGTGAGTAATTCTCATTTTTTTCATTCGACGTGATTTTGACAACCCGGATTGGCCCAACTTGTTGAGCAGATAATCGCCGTATTTGCCTTCACGGCAGGCTTCTCCAATCCGGGTGACAACATTCAGCGGGCCGGCAGCTTGAGATTATAAATGTCTTTGAGGCGCAGTCAGACGACCGAAATTTCAACCCGAACCCCTCATTCCAGGCGGAAGTTTATCACAAGCCGTTGCTATGGAGTTTTACACGGAAAGGCGCACCGCTCAGGTGAGGATGCTTATCGCCATTCGCCCTGCATCGTGAAAGCCGCCCAATAGTAAGGCGACTGCCACTGCTTCTGCCTCCACATCTCAACCTGGGCGGATCTCAACGCGGCGGCCGGACGCTCTCCATTTTTTGCGACCATGGCGTCTTTGATCACACTGGATTTAATCCGATCTATGGCATGAAGTCATCGAAGATTACTGTCTTGCCGCTGATCGGGTCGCCCGTGTAGCGACCACCTGTGATCTCTTCCTCAACAGCGCCCTGGAACTGGCGAAAGATGCGATAGCCTTCCGTGCGGCCTGTCGGATCAACTGTCAAGGCTATTTGTGGGAAATAACAGGTTGCGTTTCCGAAGTAGCCCTGGCTGTCCTGATGATTCTCGTTGACTTTCGGAGCGCCAACTCCGCGCAATCCTCGCGTACTTCCATCAGTGCCTTTCCTAACATTCGGAGACAACGGCTTTGCCCGCAGGTAAAAAGTCTGAATCAAATCCACACACCTTACTGAGCGAGCGAAGGTTCCTGTTCCAGCAGCACACCTTTTCCCAGATGGCAAACTCTGGATGCGAAGCTGGCGGCGTGCGGGTCGTGCGTGACCATGACGACGGTTTTGCCGTAATCGCGATTGAGTTTTTCCAGCAGAGTCAGGGCTTCCTGCGCTGAAGCGGCATCAAGGTTGCCTGTCGGCTCGTCAGCCAGAATCAGATCGGGGTCGGTGACGATGGCGCGGGCGATGGCGACGCGTTGTTCCTGACCGCCGGAAAGCTGGCGCGGCAGATGATTGACGCGGTCCCCCAAACCCACCAGATTCAGCGCCGTCATCGCGTGTTCAATTCTTTCCTTCTTTTTCAGATTGGTCAGTTTTAACGGCAGTTCGACATTCTCCAGCGCGCTCATGACCGGAATCAGGTTGAAGGATTGGAAAATGAATCCAATGTGGCGGTTGCGCCAATGAGCCATTTCACGTTCGCCCAAATCACGCAGGGATTGATTGAGCACCAGAATATCGCCGCTCGTCGGGCGATCCATCGCTGCGATCAAATGCAACAAAGTAGATTTGCCGGAGCCTGACGGCCCCATCAACGCAACAAATTCACCTTGGTTGATGGTAAGGTTTACGTCTTTCAGAGCGACGACATGGAATTCGTCGCGGATGAATTCCTTGGTGAGCTGCCGGGTTTTGATCACTGCTTCGGTCATTTCGCGTTCTCCTTTTGGCGCACTTTCTGGCCGTCTTTCAAATCGGCGGGCGGGTTAACAATCAAATCTTCGCCACCGATTAATCCGTTTGAAATCGTCGCGCCCTGCTGGGAAGTTCCCGCCACCTGCACCTGACGGCGAACAGCTTTTCCTTCGACAAATATAAAGACGTTTCCACCGCGCACGGCAGCAGTGGGAATTGTAATCAGCGGTTTTGTCGCCGACGTTGCATCCGCCTTTGCCGATTCTTTTGGGGTAAAAGCGGCGCTGGCGTTCATTTCCGGGCGGAGGTATTCGTCCGGGTTCAGAACTTTTACCTTTACCTGAACGGTCGCTTTCTGGCGATTGGCTTCGGGAGAAACCTCCTGGATCTCGCCCTGATATTTGCGGTCACGGTAAGCGTCCGTCGTGACAACGGCGGGTTGCCGCGCGCCGAGTTTGGCGAAATCGTTCTGATTGATGTCCAGTTCGACTTGCAGGTCGTTGAGGTCCGCCATCGAAACTACATAACCTTTCGCTCCGCCCGCGCTGGCAAAACTGGTGGTGACGAATTCGCCGCGTTCGACGTTGCGCTCGAGAATGACGCCGGAAATCGGCGCGTTGATGACGGTGTTGTCCAGTTGCGATTGCGCGAAGGCCAGCGAGCCTTCGGCCTGGCGGACACGCGCGCGCATCGAATCAATATCTTCGCGGCGCGGGCCGGTGCGAATCAGCGCAAGGCTTTTTTCAAACGACGCAAATCTGGCTGCTTGAGCATCATACCGGGCTTGTGCGTCATCAAATGCCTGCCGAGACAGAACTCCCTGCTCGACCAGTGTGCGCGTGCGGCTGAGCGATACTCTTGCGTTTTCCAGATCGGCGCGAACCTGTTCCAGTTCGGCCTGGCTGCGAGCGGTCTCTTCCGGACGCGATCCGTTTTCCAGCGCGGCCAATTGCGCCTTTAACGAATTCAACTGCCCCACGGCTTCAGTCACACGCGCGCGAAACTCTTCGTCTTCAAGCCTGACCAGCGGCTGCCCCTTCTTCACCTTGTCGCCTTTTTCAACCCCGATCCAGGCGACGCGACCTGAAACCTTTGATGCCAGTTCTATCTTGTGCGCGGCGACAATGTAACCGGTGGCGTTCAGAATCGTTGCGGCCGTAGTACCGTCTGAAAGATTCGTTGAAGCCGTGCGCACTCGCACGGTCTCGACCTCTATTGCTGCATTGAGCCGGGCGTATACGAACCAGGCGATGACAGGCAAAACCACCAGGCAAAGAGCCGCAAAAATCCACCGGCCGGTCTTTCGCGAAGATTGTCCCGTTTGTTTTGCAGAACGGTCAATGCGCAGGCTTTTGATCTCCGCGTCCATTGTGTCTGGCCTCTCTTGCTGATTACTGATTGGCATATATCATCAAATCTCCCGGAGCGCTGTCAGGATTTCTTTTCGCGCCGCAGAACTGGCGGGAAACAGACCACCCAAAATTCCCATGACAAGAGCGAACGTCATGCCCATCAACATAATTCCCGGTGTGATGCGAAAATTAAAGGTGAATTCGCTGAAAGTTATAAAGCTGCCGATGCCGGTGGTGAAATTATTGAGCGGCAAAACCAGCAGACAGCCGATGATGCCTCCCAACAGACACAGCAACAGCGATTCGATCATAAAGCTGATCAGGATTCCGGTTCTGGAAAAACCCAGCACACGCAACGTGCCGATTTCAGCCGACCGGCGAGCGACCGCCGCATACATCGTGTTCATCGCGGCAAAGCTGGAACCGATAGCCATGATGATAGCGACGAAGATACCCAGAAATTGAATCGGCGCGGCGGAACTTGTCTGCGCTTCGTAATATGATTTTTCGGAAACGGCATCCATATTCAGACGCTGATCATCCACCAGATTGTTCATCAGAGCCTGCATCGAAGCCCGGTCGGTTGCGCGAATCAGAACCGAACTCAAGCCTGATTCACGGTTCTGATCAGAAGCGAGTTGGGCCAGGTCGCAGAAAATTTCACTGTTGGCCGCTGACTGACCTCCATCCATGACACCTACGATGTCCCATTCGCCGCGCCCGAAATCCAGCTTCGATCCGAGCCGTGCTTTCGGGTAGCGCTTGGCCAGCCCCTTGCCCACGACGAGTTCGCGGCGGCCGGGTTGAAACATTCTGCCTTCGGCGATTCTCACATACTCCCGCATCGCGAAACCGGTAGTGGTCAATCCGCGCAAACTGATGTTAATGCCTGAAGGATTATCGGGGCTTTCCAGAATAATGACTGTCACCAGTTCCAGTGAAGCCATCGGCTCGCCATTCGGCAAACCGGCAATTCCCTGTTTGACTTTGATGGTTTGGAACTGTTCCTGCGTCATCGACGAGTTCAGCTCGGCGGTCGCCCCTTTGCGCATCACCAGAATGTGCAAAGGATGACCGGTGGCGGTGAGTGATGTTCGCAGCCCTTCGACCAGCGCAAAGACGCTGAGCAGCACTGCGACAGTCAGCGCAATGCCAAGCGCCGTCATCATGGTTGTCGTGCGGCGGATGATGAGATTGCGTATGTTGTAGGAGATCGGAATCTTCATAATCGTCTCAGTCCGTGAATTTCAAAGCTTCGACTATTGAGCGTCTGGACGCTGACAAGGCAGGGATGAAAGAACTGACAAGGCCGATCATCCCTGCCACCAGCAGGCAGATGATCGTCACCGAAGGAGGCACGGAGATCCGGCTGAAATCGGCAAAAGTAAAAGCGGATGGCAGCCCGCGAAGCAACAAACACAACCCGCCGGCAAACAATAATCCAATGACGCCGCCAAGGAGTGAAATCACTATCGCTTCACCGACCATCAACCACAGCACAATGCCATTAGTGAAACCCAGAGTTTTCAGCACTCCCACTTCACGGGCGCGCTCGCGCACGGCCATCGCCATGGTGTTGCCGGAAACCAGCAGAATTGTAAAAGTCACCGCCGCGCAGATCGTAAGCAGAATCAGTTTTACATTGCCGAGAAAAGCCAGAAAGCTGAGTTGGAACGCCTGTTCGGTTTCAGTCTTGGTTTGCGAAGGCGAGTTGCGGAACATATCGTCAATTGATTTGGCGATGGTATTGGCATCCTCAGCCCGATCCATGCGAATGCTGTAGGTGGCCACGATATCTTTGAAGCCGGCGCCGGCCGACAGACTTTCATTCAGATATTTGTAGTGAAAGAAGAGACTTTCATTGTCCGTAGTACCCTCGTAAATGCCGCGAACGATCAGTTCCATTTTGACGGGGAAGATGTCTCCCGTCAGTATCACGCGGTCGCCAGTCTTCAGGTTATGTCGTGCAGCCGTCTTGCGGCCAACGATGCAGCCTGTGCGATCATTGATGAATGCCTGTTGTTCGCTTTCCGGCAGCTTGATTTCCGGATTGACCGTGAAGAGTTTCTCAGCTTCGACCGCAAAGCGCGCAAAAAAGTTCGCCGGATCGCGGGCGTCTTTATAAACTCCGCCGAACCATTGAGTGATCATGACCTCCCTGATGCCCGGAACCTGTTTGATCCGCTGCTGGTAAGAAAGCGGCAGCGGATTGGCGAGCGAGATACGATTGCGGGTAATCAGCCGCAACGCCTGGTCAGCAGTGACTTCGCTGTAAAAGAAGGTTTGATAGATCGTCAACAGCAGTCCCAGCAAACACAACGAAGCCGCAATGCTGATGATGGTCAGCAGACTGCGGCGGCGATTGCGAAAGCTGTTTTTGGTGATCAAAGGCAAATAGTTGATTACTTTCATAAATTATCGCCCGAACGAAGCATAGAGAGAAAACGAAGCCACTGTGTTAGACACCTGATAAGGCCGGACTGCACTCGCTTTAATGGACAGTTGGCGGATTGAGCGTCGATGACGTCATTCACACCAGCCAGGATCTCGCGAGTATACATTCAACCCGGCGGGCGACACCACCTCTCGACAGGACAAAAAATGATGAGGAGAGAGACGGTCATCATAATTTGGCGATCAGCTTGTAAGTCGCTCCGGTTGTTGTCTTGAATTCCACGACGTCTTTTTCAGGTCGCGTGGCACTGACCGGCTTGCCTTGCGAGGTGACTTGCAGGGCCGCAGCAGAACGGACACGACATAAGTTTCCAGCCTTTGAAAGAATGGCCGCTTCGGTCAACCGCCCGTTCTGCCAGCGCATACCGACTTCAAAGCCGCCCCTGGCCTGCAGCCCTGAGACCTCCCCGGTGTTCCATGAAGCAGGGAGCGCGGGCAGCAAATTCAGTTCTTCTTCATGCGATTGGAGCAGCAACTCGGCGATGACGGCCGCCATGCCGAACGAGCCATCAACCTGCATGGCTTTTGAACAAATGGAAAACAGGCTGTTGAACGTGTAGTTGTGAATGGCGTAATTGATGTTCTCGAGCGCCTTGTCGGCGTTGCCCAGCCGGGCCCAGCATGCAGCCTTCCAGGCTGAAGACCAGCCATTCCCCGGCAGGCCGCGCTGTTCAAGCACGACCTTGCTCGCTTCGGCAAACTTCGGCGTCCGGCGCGTTGAGATCTGATTTCCGGGATAAAGCCCCCAGAGGCCGGAAATATGGCGGTGGCTCTTTTCCGTCTCATCCCAGTCTTCAAGCCATTCCTGCAGATTGCCTTTGCGGCCCACTTGCATCGGTGCAAGTCTGGCGCGAGTGGCGATCACCTTCTGTTTGAATTCCTGATCCGTGCCCAGCACGTCAGCCGCCTGTGCAACCGCGCTGAAAAGATCATTCAGAATCTGCATATCGATGGTGGAACCGGCAGTGATTGAAGTCCCGGTTTCAAAAGTCGTGATCTCATCGAAGAAGCGCACGCTGGCAGGACCTGCCGGGAAATTCTCCGGCGATGTTGAGGGGTTGGTCACCAGCCACCCGTATTTCGGATGAGGAACCAGAAAGTCGAGATAGAATTCCGCGCTGCCTTTAAGCACCGGATAGTATTCTCTGAGAAACGCCTTGTCTGCGGTGAATAGATAATGCTCCCAAAGGTGCATGGCCATCCACGCGCCTCCAGTTGTGAATGTTCCCCAGCTTGTCCCATCCATTGGCGCCGCAACACGCCAAAGGTCAGTGTTCTGATGATGAACCCAGCCGCGAGCGCCGTAATGTTCACGCGCCACCTGGCTTCCCTGGTCAGTCAGTTCTTTGATCATCGTGAAAAGCGGCTCGGCGCACTCGCTCAGGTTACCCACTTCAGCGGGCCAGTAATTCATCTGTGTATTGATGTTCGTCGTGTACTTGGCGTCCCACGAAGGATTCATGTCCTTGTTCCAGACGCCCTGCAGATTCGCGGGCTGAGTGCCGGGCCGCGAGGACGAGATCAGCAGATAGCGACCGAACTGGAAGAGCAGAGCCGAGAGCGCCGGGTCGTTCGATCCATCGAAGCCTTTGAGCCGTTCGTCGGTCGGCAATTGTGAATTCGGCGTCGTTGGTAAAGTCAGTGCAACGCGCCGGAACAATCGCTGATGCTCCTGCAGGTGCGCAGCCTTCACCGCGTCGAATGATTTTCCTGCCAGGGCTTTCAGCGTGGTTTCGACGCGCGCTTGCGGATCGGCACTCACGTCTTTGTAATTCACAAAGTTCGTGGCTGCGGCAATAAAAAGAGTCACGGCATCGGCATTATTCACGCTCAGTTCGTCATCCATCACCCGCATGGAACCGCCGGCCGGCATTGCGTGCAGCCGGGCCTGATATCGCAGCTTGCCTTCAATGCCCATGTAATCAGCCGATTTGCCGCGCAGAATCAATCCGTCCGAACCCTCGCTGTCCATTTTAAAATAGTCGGTAGCATAGTTTGAATGAGCTGTATTTCTATACCCTCTGAGCTGGGCCTTGAAACTGATCTTGCCGGGCTGATCAGCCGTGAGTCGCACAACGATGACCTGATCAACCGGGCTGACAAAAACCTCCCGAGTGTAACGAACACCGCTTTGCAGATAGCTTGTTGTTGCAATAGCGGTCTCCAGACTGAGCTGGTGCCGATAGTCTGAAACGACATCTTTGGCGGGAAATTTGATGACCAGATTGGCCAGGGCCTGGTATTTCTGTTGCTCGACCGGATATCCCATTAATCGCCGTCCGAAGAGGATGTGAGCCTGCTTGTACTGGCCGTCAAAGACCAGCTTTTGAAGCTCGGGGAGTGCCTGATAACCACCTTTGACGACTGTGGAATATGGCCCGCCGGACCAGTAGGTATCCTCGTTAAGCTGGATCTGTTCTTCGTCGGTACGGCCAAACACCATTGCGCCAAGCCGACCATTGCCAACCGGAAATGCGTTCTCCCACTTGTCGGCGGGATGGGCGAGCCAGAGCAACGTGGCTGCGGCCGACTGCTTTTCGTTCTGGAATGCGAAGGCGCTTCCAATTGCAGTGGATACCAGCAGGGCTATGATTATGGCTCTTTTCAGCTTTGAATTCATTTTCAAGCCTCTTATTAACAGATGGGTTATTAACTGATGTTACGCAAATAAGTATTTATGAATCGGTTTGACACGTTCTTTTGAAGTAATTCAAACAGCCGGCGAAGCCGGCGGCAGCATGTAGCCCAGGGTGGAGCGAGGCGAAGCCGAGCGGAACCCTGGGTACAGTTGAAAATAGAACTCAAGCCCACGAAGTGGGCGGCAGATTTAGGGCCAAAAGTTTAGCGGCTGTTTTTCTGTCGCCCGTTTCACGGGCTCGGAATTATGTTGATTACGAAACCCAGGGTTCCGCTCGGCCTTCGGCCTCGCTTCACCCTGGGCTGGTTGTTTTCCCCGCCCGGCGGGTTGGGGCTAGTCAAATCAAAATAAAGAATATTCCGTGCGTAACATCAGTTATTAAATCGCGGAACGGGCAACGAGCTTGATAATTCAGCGTAAACCGCTTACCGGTTAATGAAGCGTGCCTCCATCAGCGCCAGAGTGTTTGGATCTAGAGCAACAGACGAAGGCTCTTTGTCGAGGGCGATTTCAAACCGCTGCTGCCGCTGAGTTATTTCGATCTTCTCGATTTTGATGGCCGCAGTGTTGTCTATCTTGATGCCGACTTCAAGCGGCAGCCGGTAGGGATCTCCCGGCTGCATCTGGGTCAGTTCAATCTCTATCCGTTTGGTTGCGGGATTATAGCGCCAGCCGCCTTCAATTACCGGCGAGCCGGCACGTTTCAACCATTGCTCAAAGAACCATGACAATTCCCTGCCCGAATTCTCTTCCATGACCTGCCGAAAATCATCGGTCGAAGCGTTGATGTCACGATAGCGCCGGTAGTAATCGCGGATGCCGGCCTGAAATTTATCGTTGCCGACAAGGCTCCGCAGCATGTGAAGGGTCCAGCTGCCTTTTTGATAGATGAGCTGGTTGAGCACAAGCTTCATATCCGCCAGATTGTTATGGATCACAGCAAGGCCGGGGTTTTTCTTTTCCATCGTAAAGATGGAATCGCGGCTCCGCTTCAAACCCTCTACAAAAGCATCGCGTCCTTGATAATGTTCAGTGAACAGCAGCGTGAAATAGGTGGCAAACCCTTCGCTCAGCCAGACATCATCCCAGTCTTTTTCAGTCACAGCATCGCCGAACCATTGATGAGCGATCTCGTGCGCGATCAGCCCCGTGCCTGGGCGTGTGATGATTGAGTTCTCACCATAAAAGATTGCGCTGGCGTGTTCAGTACCACCGCCAAATCCGGCGGCTTCCACGTTAGCCAGCTTTTCATAGGAATAAGGCCCTACATAATCGCTGAAGAATTCCATGGCCTGGCGCGACGTGGTTTCAAAATATGCGATGCCCGCATCACGTTCCTGATGATAGACCCAGGTCTGCAACTCTACGCCTTTGACCGGACCGGCGTGATGCACCGCGAATTGGGCCACCCCAACGGCGTTCAGCCACGAAGCAATAGGCACGGAATGCTTCCAGCGCGTCAGTCGCCGACCGTCTCCGAGGTCGGTCTCTTCCTGCAACAAGCCATTCGCCACGACCTGATATTTTGCCGGTGCGGTGATGACGAACTCGCTCATCGCCTTGTCGTATGGGTGATCGATCATCGGCAGCCACTGGCGCGCGTTGTTCGGCCAGTTCTCACTGAAAAAGCAGCGCTCGCCAAACTTGTTCTTGAGAATGCGCAGACCCGATGCTGGAATGCCGCGATACCTCACGACGAACTGTCTTCGTTCGCCGGCTTTTGCAGGCGAATTGAGGACGATGCGCAAACGGTCGGATTCATGCGTAAACCGCAGAGATGCGCCGCCCGAAAGCACCTCAGATACGCGCATTCCCTTCCCCCCGGAAGCTGATGCAAGATCGAGTGTCAAGTCGGCAAGGTCATTCCTGATGAATCGCAGATCTATCGTTGCTTCGCCCTCGATCTCATCGGTATCGTCGCTGAGCGTCAGGCGAAAAATATAATTCAACGCATCAATGCCCGGCTGTCGCGGATATGTATCCGCCACGGCATTCGAGACAATTAGACTCAGGCACAGGCACTGGAGGAGCAGAAGGCATCGTGACCAGCCGACACCATTGGTTCGACAACTCGTCATTATTGTCATCATCGTCATCATCCTTTTCCAAAACCATATCAGGTTTTAGTTCAATTCCATGACCACGGGGCCGTCATCGGGCAATTGGGAGAAAGCTTTCAATTGCTCGGATGTTGGCGACATGGCATTGATTTCATGAACCGAAGCGCTACTGGACTCGCCCATCATTGCACTTATTGGGATAGCGCCTGCCGCCAGTGCCTGTCGCCTTTATATAGTTTCGCTTGGATTTCTCGTTGTCTTGATAAATATTCAACTCCTGTTACTTTGCAGGTTTCGATTTGTTGATGAAGTTGACGATGATTTCGGCCATCTCTTTTCCATTAGTTTCCTGGATGAAATGTTTGCCGCCATCGACGATGGTATGCGGCTGTCCCTTGGCTCCCGGGACCTCGTCCTGAAACTTCTTGTCGCCGCCGCCGGTAATCGGATCGCGATTTCCAAAGGCCGTCAGAAAAGGCTTCTTCCATTGGCGAAAGACTTCCCAGGCTTTGAGATTGGCTTCACGCGCCGGGTCATCAGGTGCAGCCGGCACACGCTGCGGCAGGATGAACGGGCCGGCTTTATAGCGATTGTCAGGGAAAGGCGCGTCATAGGCGGCGGAAAGTTCGGGCGCTCCGATGCTGCCTGCAACCAATTCGCCAACTTTGAACTCGCCGCGATCAATCATACCCTGGCTCATCTTCTTCCAGGCATTGAAGCCCGCTGAAATCGGACCATCACCCGTCGGCAGCCCGGTGTTTGAGATAACGACGCGGGCAAACATCGCTTCGTTTTCCGCAACGACTCTCAGCCCGATCAGCCCGCCCCAGTCCTGACCGAAGAAAGTAACATTTTTGAGCTTCAGCTCTTTGAGCAGAGCTGTCACGGCATTCACGTGGAACAGATAGGTGTGGGTCTCCATCTTTGCGGGTTTGTCCGGAGCGACCAAACCCGATCAGGTCAGGCACGATGCAGCGAAAGCCCGCCTGGGTGAGCACCGGAATCATCTTGCGATAAAGGAATGACCACGTCGGCTCGCCATGCAGCATCAACACGATTTCGCCACTGGGCGGGCCCTCATCCAGATAATGCATCCGGTAACCCATGATCTCTTTGTAATGTGGTTTGAAATTGAAATCCGACAGGTTCTGAAACCGTTCGTCCGGCGTTCGATAAACTCCGGGACGGATTTCCTGCGCACTTGCCATTACGGACAGAAGGCATACCAAAACAACGAGGGTAAATAGATCTTTTTTCAAGGTGCAACTCCGTCTGAAGAGGGCTACTAGAGCCCAGTTATTGTTCCATCAAAAACCAGGGACAGATTCATGTTGTCGAGGCGTGGATTATCGTCGCCTCTTGCCGGATCTATTGCAAGTTGCGTGAGGTTACCACAAATTGAGCGGGAGGGGTGTTGTTGCAGGATCAAAAATCGAACCACAACCCCGGATCGGGGTTGTGGTTCGAAGACTGAATACTACCGGAAATCTTACTCAGGCGCGTTCAGGCGGCAGCAGATTCCCGCCTGGATCCTGTTCATTCTTCCGTGATTTGCGCCACATGCCGAATCCTTCCTTGACGAGGCTGAAAATCATGCTGCGGTGCTGAGAAATCACCTTTATCCAGTTCCACCGGCCCATCTGAGGAAAGTAAATTCCACGGAAGCAGAGGCGCGCGACGAGGATATTGATGCGATACCCCAACGGCTTGTGGCTGATCGATCTAACCGCTTTTGCTATCGCTTCCGGGCTGTAGGAAGTTGCCCAACCGAGATTGACCTCGGCATGAGCCTGCGGAATAGTCATCTTCAAAGGTGTGTGAGCCATGGCAAACGGGATGAACTCCTGCCAGTGTTTCGGCCGCGTCAGTCGCCCCGCGGCTTCAAGCCGCTTGTAAAGGGGCGTCGAAGGCAGTGGGGTCATCAAGCCAAAGATCGGCAGCCCTGGCGGCCAGCTTTGAATCGCATTGAGGGTCCGCTCGGCAACCCCGGGGGTGTCGTTATCCATGCCGAAGATGAAAGAGGTGATCGCATAAACGTTGCGCTGGGCAAGCCTTTCAAGCACTGCCCCAAACTCGGCCGGCTTGTTGAACCCTTTGTTGACACTGGCAAGGTTTTCAGGATCTATCGATTCCATGCCGATGAAAACCCACTTGCCGCCTGAAGCCGCGATCAGATCAACGAGTTCCTCGTCTCGCAGCAGATTGGCGCTGATCTGAGCCACCCAATGCACCTGCGCGTTGGCGGCAATGATGTCGCGTAACAGGGATTTGGTGCGCTTGATATTGATCGCGAAATTGTCGTCGATGAAAAAGACGGCGATCTGGCCGCCTTCACTTTTAGCGCGTGCTTTCAATTGCAGCAGCTCGTTAACCACGCTCTCGTTGCTGCGAAAACGGATCGAATCGCCGAAGAAGCCTGTCACGGTGCAGAACTCACATCCGTAAGGACAACCGCGTCCGGACTCGACCGGAATAATTCGAAATGTCCCCCATCCGCCTCCGAGGCGACTCAGAAGCGGGGCCATGAATTTTGGAACTATATTGAACTGTTCGAGGTTGATCTTGTCCCACGGGATAACCGGGTAGGGTTGAAGCGTGGGCTTGCGTTCCTTGCCGGTCTCATCGAGCGGCGAGTAGATATCCTTGAGTTGGCCGCGCGCAGCATCTTCAACGATCTTCGGCCATGTTTCATCGGCTTCACCAAGAGCGACAGCGTCGGCGTGGCGAGGGCCTCCGTCTCGACCGAGTGCCTCGTCGGGCACCTCCGTCACGTGGGGGCCTCCCATGACGACCGGCACACCGACGGCACGAATGGCATCAGCCATTCGGTACGCCTTCGCGATCATTCTGGTCATCGCCCCTATTCCCACCAGGCCAATGTTCTGTTCGCGCACGTAGCGCGCGATACCTTCTTCGTCCATGGGTTGAGCGTTGCCGTCAATCAGCAGGACCTCATGACCGGGCGGGGTCAGGGCCTGAAGCAGAAACATCCAGAGGTGAGGCATAAAATTGCGCGTCACTCCGTTGTCGGGGTTGTAAAGTAATATTCTCATTGTTCCTTTCTTCTCCTCAATCGATTTGGAGGAGCTTGTCAGTGTGCGACAACATGACTCGCATGTCTGGAGGATGTCATAGCAGGCAAGAATCGTGATGCCTGACAGAACTGGCTGATCGTGTCGAGCCAGGCTATCGCGGAAATGGAGTGGATAACAACTATCCTCCAGAGATTCCTTATAAGCTCCTCCATTTTTGATAAACCACGCGCTGCCGGCGGCAATGACTTGAAGTGCATTGAAAACGCCTGTCTTTGAGATAACGGGTTTGGTTTTTTGTTGGTTTGTGTATTCGGAATTCCCGGTCACCCTTTCCAGTGGTGATTCAGGAGTAGTCGAGGTCAAGAGCCGGCGAGATTCGAGGCACTCATCTACAACTAAAAATGAAGCATCACGTCAAGCATTTTTACACTTCCGGGCCGGGAATTCAAACACTCTGTGGGAAATCTACATTAGCGTCATTTTAAAAGTTTTTCAGAAGTCGAAGCGATCTATATTCTGCCTGTTGAAGATGAAGGGAGATCCGAGCAGGACCTGATCGCCTTTAATTTCAATTCTGCCGAGACGACCGGCATTCAACTGGCTGTCACCGGCTCTGAGTTCACCCTTACTCAAAGCGCGAGAGGCATAGATGGTCAGATAACCCAGATCGACAGTGTTCCACAAGACGATGCTCTCGATCACACCCGCGTGGATGTATGGCTTGCACATGTTGGGCAACGACAATCCCGTCACTTTGACATCGGTACGGCCCGACTGCTTAACGGCTTCCGCTGCTCCAGGCACGGCGGGGGCGGCAATGCCCATCACCAGTTTCACCTTCGGATAGACCTTCAGCACATTTTGAGTTTCGGCAAAGGCGCGATCACGGTCGCCATCGCTAGGCTGAATGGCGACGAGTTTCATTTCGGGATACTTTTCGGCCAGCCGTGCTTTAATATGGCGTATCCATTCATTTTGATTGGCGGCGCTGAGTGAAGCTGTAATGATGGCGAACTCGCCCTTGCCGTCCAAAATGCGAGCGGCTTCGTCAACAAGCGTGTATCCGATGCCCTGCGGCGTAGCCTGGTTGATAAAGAAGTCGCGAGCATCTTTTTGGGAGTCGGCATCCCAGGTGACGACCTTGATGCCACGTTCGCGCGCCTTGCGAAGCACCGTGGAGATGGCGACTTCGTTCTCCACACTGACGGCGATGACGTCCACGCCTCTGGTGATCCAGGCCTCAACCACTTCATTCTGCTTTGCCGGGTCGAGATCGGTCGGGCCATCCCACAATACTTCCACCCCCTGCTCATTCGCGGCTTCATCAATGCCTTTTCGACAACTGATAAAGTAGGGATCGCCCTTCGCTTTAGGCATCACCGCAATTACAGGTTTACGCACCGCGGTTGGTGGAACGGCATTCTGGTTTTGGATTCCAGCCAGTTTTCGTATCTCCTGGCGCATAGAACCCGCCAACAACCAGTTTCCGCCGGCGACGATCAGCGCGGCGATCAATATGACCGCACTCAGAACAGCTACTTGCGAGTTTTTCACTTCAATCTTCTCCGCGATTGTGTGGATGCGCCTGTGAGACGAGCGCATTTTCGAAAAACGATCCAGCAGGATTGTCACAATCAATAGCGTGCCGGTGAGAATACCTGCGAGCTCCGCAGGCTGAGAGCTCAAACGCAATCCGTTTTGAAGGATGACGATGGCGAAAAGTCCCAGCACTGTTCCGAGGACTGTGCCGCGCCCGCCAAAGATGGATGCGCCGCCGAGTACGACAGCAGTGATCGCCATTAATTCATACCCGGTTCCGGCGTCCGATTTCGCCTGCCCAAGGTGCGCAACATAGATGATGGCAGCGAGGCTGGCTGCCAATCCTGACAGCGTGTAAATGAAGCCGAGACGCCGAGTCACCGGTATGCCCGCATAGCGACTGCCTTCGCTGGAATAACCGATGGCATACAGACTTCGTCCGAAAATGGTGCGGTGCAGCCACCATGCGCAAACCGCGATTGCCGGCAGCAGGACAAACAACTGAGTGGGAATTACACCGCCAATGTAGCCCTGGCCTAGAAACAGAAACTGCGGGGCGAATCCCGAGTAGTTCTCAATTCCGCGTGTGAGGCCTTCGGCCAGCCCTCGAAAGAGTGAGAATGTGCCGAGCGTTACTATCAACGGTGGAAAGTTCAGCCGCGTAATCAACAGCGCATTCAAAGCTCCGCCCAGCAGTCCGACCAGCAGTGCGAGACAGATCGCAACGGGCATAGGCAGATGCGCATCGCGCCATAGACTGCCCATGACAACCGCCGACAACCCCATCATCGACCCAACCGACAGGTCAATTCCGCCGGTGATGACAATCGGAGTCAGGGCCAATGCCAGCAGCCCGACTTCCACGACAAGTCGCGTCACCTCGAACCCATTTGCCGCCGTCAGGAAGTTGCTCCCGGTCAGAGCGAAGATAGCGCATTCGATCAGCAAGACGATAAGCAGCACCCACTCATTATTCGGAAAAATACGCGAATACCAGGGCGGAATGAGGAACAGGGAATGTTCAATAGCTGGTTTCATTTTGCCCTCACATACAACAACCGGCATTCGGTGGACCAGATTCTCCATTCAGCATTCTTCATTGCTGATTCCTCATTCTCCATTCATCGATCAATCTGTCTGCCGCCAGGGCAGCCAGGATGATGGCTCCCTGAATAGCCTTCTCCCAGAACGGATTGATGCCCGCGAAGGTCAGCGCCGTGCCAATAGTGCCAAGCAGTGCCGCGCCAATGAGTGTTCCGAGAAGCCTGCCGCGCCCGCCTGTGATCGCTGTTCCGCCAACGACAACTGCGGCGATGGCTTTCAATTCGAGCCCCAGTCCCGCATTGCTCGGCACTGAGGTAAAGCGTACCGCATTGAGCAATGCCGCCATTCCGGTCAGTGCACCCATTAACACAAAAACGTTGAAGATCACGCTCGGCGGTTCGATGCCGGCCAGCCGAGCGGCTTCGGCATCAGAACCGACAGCATAGATTGCTCTCCCTTGACGCAGGTTTCGCAACATCCAACTGAAGCCGATCAACACGGCCATTGCGACTGCGACAATCAGTAATTGTCCGTATGCCTGTCCCAGTCCGAACCATTGAAAGTTCGTGGGCAGGTCCTGCACCCACGCTCCCTCAGTCGTCCAGCGCAGCGCATCGCGCCAGAATACGAGCATCGCCAGCGTAACAATGATCGAAGGCAAACCCATTCGCCCAATGAGCAAGCCGTTAAATGCTCCCATCGATGCACCGATCAACAGCACACACGGCAGCAAGAGCGGAACCGGCACCCCGCTCCTGGCCAGCCATCCGGCGGCAACGCTGCATACGGCAAACTGCGATCCAACCGAAATGTCAATCTGACCGACCAGAATGACCATAGTCATTCCGATGGCTACAAGCAGCACCGGCGCATTGTTCAGGGCCAGGTCGCTAAGATTCGCAGCGCTGAAAAATGACGGGGATGCCACACCGACCGCCATAAGCAAAGCAGCGTATGCCAGTGCCGCGGAGATTTCGCGCTTGTAACGACTGAGTTTCATTCTTTGATCTATTCCTAAGGTCGTATTGTTGAATCGACCTCGCCGAGTGCAGGCGTCAGCGCCAGAGCCAGAATCTTCTGCTGATCCGCCTCGGCACGATCCAGGATGCCGGCGATCGTTCCGCCGCACATGACGGCAATACGGTCGCTCATACCGAGAATTTCCGGCAGCTCCGAAGAGATCAACAGTATCGCCACACCCTGGCTTGTAAGTTCGGTCATCAGCGCGTGTATCTCCCACTTTGCGCCGATATCAATACCCTGTGTGGGTTCATCGAGGATCAGCAGGGATGGTTGTGTCATCAGCCATCGGCTCAGAGCGACCTTCTGCTGATTGCCGCCCGAAAGGGTTGAAACGGGGGCGTAGATCGCCGGCGTCTTGATTCCGAGTCGCTCCGTGTATTGTGCGGCAATCTCCCGTTCCCGCCTGAAATCAAGCGCGCCAAACCGCGACAATCCATCAAGCGATGCGAGTGTGATATTGGCGCTGATCGGCAGCTCCATGACGACACCGTGTCGACGGCGGTCTTCGGGCAGATAGGCAATACCGCGCGCGATGGCCTGCGCCGGGCTGCTGATTTTGACTGGCTCTCCGCGCAGCAGAATCTCGCCTGAATCCGCCGGCGTCAGGCCGAATATTGTACGCGCCAGTTCTGTGCGCCCGGCGCCGACCAGTCCGGCCAGACCGACAATCTCTCCGGCTCGCACTGAAAGGCTCAGGTCTTTAATGCCTGCCGCCACACAACCGAGACCAAGCAGTTCCAACACGACTTCACCCGTCTCGACTTGCCTTTGAGGAAAGACCGCGGAAAGTTCCCGACCGACCATCATCCGGATCAACTGCTGTCGATCGACGTCAATCATCCGGCGTGTATCGATCGTGTGCCCGTCGCGCAGCACCGTCACCCGGTCGGCAATCATGGGCATTTCTTCCAGCCGGTGCGAAATGTAAATCATTCCGACGCCCCGTGCGCGCAGTTCACGGATAAGATGAAATAGTTTCCGGGTGTCTTCTTCAGAGAGCGAGGCAGTCGGCTCATCCAGAATCAGCACTCTGGCATTGGCGCCGAGCGCGCGGGCAATCTCGACGAGCTGTTGCTGAGGCATGGTCAATTCGCCTGCCTCGGTGTCAGGATCGATCTTTGCGCCCACCTGCGCGAGCAGATCGACAGCCCGGCTTCGACGCTCGCTCCAGTCAATGCGTATTCCGGACTCCACCTGTTCCAGGCCAATGGCAATATTCTCGGCGACGCTGAGTTCGCGAAAGAGCGCCGGCTGCTGATAGATTGCTGCGATCCCCAGCGCCTTCGACACACGCGGCGAATTGTCAGCAAGAGGTTCTCCAAGCAAGCGGATCTCGCCGCTGTCAGCCTCGACGGCACCCGTGATGATTTTGATGAAGGTGGATTTGCCGGCGCCGTTTTCACCGATCAACGCATGAACTTCGCCAGCGCGCAGTTCAAAAGTTGCGTTACTGAGCGCCCGGACACCTGCGTAGGATTTGGTGATGTCGATGGCTTCGAGCAGTGGTGAATCAGTCATTCGTAAACCGTGCTTCAATCTCGGCATAACGCTGCGTTATGCCTGCTAAATCGGACCAGCCAGCCGAGGCTTGCGGCTCAAAGCGACGCAGGCTGACGTGTCTGGCCACGAAATGCCGCGCTTCGGAGAGCGTGGAGAAGCGGCCTGTCGCGACCGCCTGCACCATGACGTTGCCGATAACCGTGGATTCCACAGGACCGGCCAGCACAGGCTTTCCTGTGGCGTTCGCTGTCACCTGATTCAGATAGTTATTCTGCGAACCTCCGCCGACAATCTGAATGCCATTGATGTTCATCCCCGTCAGTCGCTCTATCGAACGTATGACCGAGGCATATCGCAGCGCCAGCGAATCGAGTATCGCCTTCGTTAAAGCCCGCGGTTCAACACTGATATTCTGACCACATTCGGCAAGTTGCTCGGCAATGGCGGCCATCATAATTTGAGGGTTGAAAAAACGCACGTCGTCAGGGTAGAGCAACATACTCTTGTTTAAGTCATGATTGTCATCGAGTTCGTTGAGTAGCACATCGTAATCAACGACCAGACCTTGCTCTTTCCATTCCCTGCGGCACGATTCCAATATCCATAGGCCCATCACATTCTTGAGGAATCGAAATGTGCCAAATGCGCCGCCTTCGTTGGTGAAGTTCAGGCGCGCGACTTCACTGTTGATAAGGGGCCGATTCAGCTCGACGCCAACGAGCGACCACGTGCCCGACGAGATATACGCCCACCCCCCACCCCTCCACCCCTCGCACCCGTCAACCAGAGGGGCGCCAGCCACCGCGCTCCCGGTGTCGTGAGTGGCCGGAGCGATAACGCGCACGCCGCTCAGGTTCAGCTCTTGAACAAGTTCAGATTTGAGCGGGCCAAGGTCAGCGCCGGCAGGAACGATTTCAGTAAACAGACCGGCAGGCAGGTTGAGTCTTTCGATCAGATATTGATCCCATGGGCCGGTCTCGGCGTTGACAAGCTGCGTCGTCGTCGCGTTCGTGTATTCCGTGACGGCTTTGCCGGTCAGCAGAAAGTTAATCAGATCCGGAATCAGCAGCAGCCTTTCAGCCTTTGCCGGAAACCCTGTCTGTGCTTGCGCAAAAAGCTGATAGATCGTGTTGAAGCTCAGAAACTGAATCCCTGTGCGAGCATGGATTTCTTCGCGCGGCAGTTGCGTAAAAACCTGCTCCATGACACCCGCCGTTCGTTCATCTCGATAACAAACAGGGTCCTCGACGATCCTGCCTGCCGCATCGATCAACCCGTAATCCACCCCCCAGCTATCCACGCCAATGCTTTGTATCCGCCACCCAAGCTCCTCCGCTCTTATACTCGCGGCACGTAAACCCGCTTTGATCTCCTCCAGGATGTGCGACAGATCCCACCGCAAATGGCCTCCCAGCCGTCGCGGCGGATAATGAAATCGTCGCACCTCCTCCAGCAACAATTCATCCGCTGTCAGACCCGCCAGAAATACGCGTCCACTGCCCGCTCCGAGATCAACTGCAATGGAAGAATGGAGAAGGGGGAATGAAGAATGAAGAATACTGAATGCAGAATGCAGAATGCGGAAGGGGGAAATATGATCTAAAATTGCGGACAATTGAAATAATTTCATAAATTGAAATAACGTCTTTTTACACAACATCGTGCCGTCAAATTTTCCATTCACCATTCTTCATTCTCCATTCCCTTCCATTCTTCATTCTTCATTCTTCATTCTTCATTCTCCATTCTCCATTCTCCATTCTCCATTCTCCATTCTTCATTCATCATTCTCCATTCTCCATTCTCCCCATTCCCCTTAAACGATTCCAGCCGAGATGCCCAATATCGCCGGGCGTTCTTCAGTTTTTTGTTGGCGGTAGCCGCTTGACCGATAGGCAGCGAGTGGATCAATCGCCCCACCGGCACGCTGACGAGCCATTGCGATAATCGGCGCCACATCAAGGGTGAACGCCTGTTTGAGCGTGGATAATGCGCGGATCGCATCGCACTGGTGCTGGGCTTCACCGAGCGCCGCACGATCCACCAGGTGGGCTTGAACATAGGCTCGCGACAGCTCAACCGCGCTCATCATCAGCGATTCGATCGGGTCGGTGACGTTGTGCGACTGGTCCAGCATGTACGCCGGATGAAAACCCGCCACGCCTTCCAACTCGGCCTCGACCAGTTCATTGAAGATCAGAAAGAGTTGAAACGGTTTGATCGAACCGGCATCCAGGTCGTCATCGCCGTATTTGCTGTCGTTGAAATGGAAACCAGCCAGTTTGCCGAACTGTATCAGACGCGCCACGATCATCTCTATGTTGACGTTTGGCGCGTGATGGCCGAGATCAACCAGGCACTGAGCTTTCGGTCCCAATTCACGAACGCAATGATAGCTGATCCCCCAATCGTTGATGACTGTTGAATAAAAGGCAGGTTCATACAGTTTGTGTTCAATAAAGACGCGCCAGTCCTGCGGCAGCGCGGCGTATATCTCGCGCATGCTTTCCAGGTAGCGATCGAGTGTTTTTCTGAAATTCTGCTGCCCGGGAAAGTTTCCGCCGTCGCCGATCCAGACTGTGTGCGCTTTTGAGCCGAGCGTCTTGCCAATCTCGATGCATTCAAGATTGTGAGCGATGGCATGTTCTCGCACTGCGCGGTCGGGGTGCGTCAGGCTGCCGAACTTATATGACAGTGGCTGCCCGGGTTGATCCTGAAACGTATTGGAGTTCATCGCGTCGAAGCGCAGCCCGAGCGCAGCGGCAAACCCGCGCAATTCCGCGGGATCATCGGGCTTGTCCCACGGGATGTGCAGTGAAACGGCTGGCGTCGAACGGACAAGCTTGAAGATCGTCGCACAATCTTCGAGCTTTTCGTAAATGCCGCGCGGCTCGCCGGGGCCGGGGAATCTTGCAAATCGCGTTCCCCCGGTGCCCACGCCCCAGGAAGGCACGGCGACCTGAAACGCCAGCGCACGCGCTGTCAGATCTTCGATCTCTATACCGCGGCGCCGCAGTTGCCTGCCCAAAAATTCGTAGTCTTCGACGAGCCATGTTCCGGCCTTCTTGTTGTGCTCAAAGATAAAGTCGTCTGTGATCTCAAACTGTGTCGTCATAGTACCTCACGCTAAGCTATCGCAGGAATCCATCCTGCAATCCCCCATCCACCGGAATCACGTGTCCGGTCGTTCTGGCCAGCCGCTGCGAGACCAGCAGAAATATGGCTTCCGCCTGATCTTCAGGTTCGATCTGCAATTGCGTCAGAGAACGTTTGGCGTAAAAGACGGCGAGTTTTTCGCGAAGCGATTCTGTCTCTTCCTCTTCGCTGAACGGGATCGCATACTTGGTCAGCGAGGCGATCACGCGGTCTCGCGGGAACATGGTGCTGCCCCTGACAACTGTGGCTGGAGCCACCGCATTGACGCGCACCAGCGGAGCCATTTCAACAGCCAGTTCTCGCACCAGATGATTGGCCGCGGCTTTGCTGGAGTCGTAGGCCAGACTTCCTTTCTTCGCCACGATTGCATTGGCGCTGGTCGTCAGCACGATGGCGCCGGGCAGTCCCTGTTGAGTGAATATCTTGTTTGCCTCGTCAGCCACGATATAGGCGCCAGTGACGTTGATGGCGAAGGTCTTTTCCCAAAGGCGGTCTGCAATGTAACCGGCCTTGTCGGGCGGGACAAAAATGCCCGCAGTCACCACAACCGCGTCGATCCCTCCGTAAGCCAGCATGACAGCCTCGTACATTTGCTGCACACTTGATCGAACGGTGATATCGCAGGCCAGCCCGATGGCCGGGCCGCAGTCGCTGATCCCCGTGCCGGCGACACCGATGCCCTCACCATATTTTGCAATGATCTCCTGCGCCGTCTGATTCGCCGAAGCCTCGTCAAGATCAACGCAGACGATGTGAGCGCCTTCCCTGACCAGCCGGTGAGCAGTTGCCTTGCCGATGCCTGCACCCGCGCCGACAACGACGATTATCTGGCGGTCGAGTTCTTTTTCAGGCGGCTGGCGGCGAAGTTTCGCATCTTCCAACAGCCAGTACTCGATGTCGAACGCCTCCTGCTGATCCATTGCCTCGTACTGGTCAATCGCTTCCAGCGCCCCGCATGACCTCAATCGCACAGTTGTAGAATTCGGCAGTCACGCGCGACTCGCTCTTCGACTTGCCCCAGGCGATCATCCCCAGTCCGGGTATCAAGACGACCGTCGGATTCGGGTCACGCATCGCGGGCGAATCTGGATGTTTGCAGCGATTGTAATAGGCTTCATAATCCTTCCGATATTGCACCAGACCGGCCAGGATTGCGGTTTTCAAAGCGTCAAGATCGCCGCTCGCCGGATTCCAGTCCACAAACAACGGCTTGATCTTGGTCCTCAGGAAATGATCAGGACACGATGTGCCCAATTCGGCCAGTCGTGGCCCGTCGACACTGTTTACAAAGCGCAGCATCTTCTCATCATCCTGCACTGTACCGACAAATCGTTTGTAGACCGAGACCTGACCGCGCAGCCATGAGATCAGTCCGGCTATCGCTCGCCTGCGCGTTTCTTCAGGCAGATGTTGATATTTCGGACCTCCAAAAGTCTTTTCACCTTTGTCGTGCGCTTCAATGTAGCGCGCAGCGCGGTCAATGATTTCGAGCGCCGTCTCATAGCATGTCCTGTCGTCGTTGCTCCACGAAGACATACCGTGATGGCCGAGCAGCACACCTTTGGCATGCGGGTGGTCCTTGATCAGTTGCTCGATCTTAAGACCGATGTCGAAGCCCGGACGCTGCCACGGCACGTAAAGCACATCGTCGCCATAAATTTCCCTGGTGAGCCGCTCCTGATTGACCGAAGCCGCGATGGCGATCACGGAGTTCGGATGCAGGTGATCCACATGATGATACGGCACCAGAGTATGCAGCGGCGTATCGATCGAGCAGGCCCGGGGATTGAGGTTGAAGACGCAGTGGCTGTACATGGGATGCATCGCGTCTTCGATTTCAGTTTTCGGCCCTCGTTCCGGATGATTTTGGTACAGAGGTTTCATCGCGCGGATTTTGTCGAGATACAACGACGCAAACCCGTCGCGTTTGGCAGTTCGCAAATCGCCGCCCGACCCTTTGATCCATAAGACTTCAACCTGCTCACCGGTGAGCGGGTCCTTCTCCATCAGTTTGGAAGACGTGTTGCCGCCGCCCGTGTTGGTTAAAGTTAAATCCTCGCCAAGCCGGTTCGAACGATAGACCAGACGATCCACGCCCTGCAGTTTGTCGGCCTCAGCATCACGCCAGAGGTATTTTACGAATTTGTATGAATCCTGTTTATTCATTTTGTTAAATTCAATCCGTCAATTCGGGTTTTTCGTTCCGGTGGTTGCATCAATCAGCCTGCTCGAACTCACCTTTGATTTAATTGCTTCTGTAACTATACTTCCCCGGAAAGAACTGACTGATTTTAACAGGAACAAATTGAGGATAACTACTTCTTTTCAACATGAGGTCGATAGAATGAAAACAAGCAGGCAAGCGTGTTGGTTGAGAGCGACGGGACTACTGGTTGTTGTTTTAATTACATCAATTCCGTCATGGGCGCAGCAAACCAGCAACAGCGTGACAACCAATTCCGCGCCATTCGACGACGGTCAACTGCACGTGGTGTTGTGCGGCACGGGTTCGCCGTTGCCGGATGCAAATCGGGCGCAGGCTTGCACTGCAATCCTTGCCGGAAGCGAATTCGTGCTGGTTGATGCCGGTTCCGGTTCGTGGCGAAAAGTCGCAACGAATAATCTGCCGGTGCAGAATCTGAGCGCCATTCTGCTCACCCATTATCATTCCGACCATATCGGCGATCTCGGTGAAGCATTGATGCAAAGCTGGGTGGCAGGCCGCAGCCAGAAACTAAATGTTTACGGCCCGCCCGGAGTCGAACAGGTTGTCGCCGGTTTTGCGCAAGCATATTCACTCGACACAGATTACCGCGTGTTGCATCACGGCCAACAGATTATGCCACGCGCCGCTGCCGGAGCAATTGCGACGCCGGTCAAACTGAAAAGCGATACTGATGGTACGCTGGTCTTTGACCGCAACGGTCTGAAGGTGACGGCTTTCAAGGTTAATCACGATCCGGTGAGCCCGGCTTATGGCTACCGTTTTGAATACAAGGGGCGTGTCGTGGTCGTCTCAGGCGATACGGCTAAAAGCGATAATCTCGCCAAACACGCGGCGGGCGCCGATCTGCTGATCCACGAAGTGATCGTCAAGAACCTGATTCAATTTGCGGCCAACAATTTCCAGCAGTCCGGAAATCTCCGGCGCGCCAAATTGTCGCGGGACATCAACACCTATCACACCAGCCCGCTCGAAGCCGCGGAGGTAGCTGCTACAGCGAAAGCGGAAACCCTTGTTTTCACTCATATCGTTCCACCTCCCAACAGCCCGCAGATCGAACAGGCTTTGACGCGCGGCGTGAGCGATGTCTTCAAAGGCAAGGTGGTGATCGGATCTGACGGAATGCGCTTCGATCTGCCGCCGCGCAACTAAAACAGGGCAATCCAGATTGATACAAAATCAAACCACTGAAGACAGGGAAAAACACAGAAATTGGCGTCAGGCCATTTAATCTATGAAAGCTGAATCCTCTACCATCACGCCACCATTGTCTTTCCGCAAAGCTCTCGCTGAAGAAGCGGATTTCATTGCCGGGTTGATTAACTCCGCCTATCGCGGCGACTCAAGCAGGGTTGGCTGGACAACCGAAGCCGATCTGCTGGGCGGACAGAGGACGGATGAAGACGAGGTGCGCGGTCTGATTGAGGCTGAAGGATCCATGTTCCTGCTTTGCCTGCAAGGTGAAGAAATCATTGGCTCCGTCAATCTTCAGAAGAAAGGAAATTCAGCCTATCTGGGGATGTTCGTAGTGAGGCCTGACCTGCAGGGAATTGGCATCGGCAAGCACTACATTCAAGCGGCAGAGAGCATTTCCCGGACGGAGTGGGGCATCAGGAAAATGACGTTGTCCGTAATCACTTTCAGAGAGGAACTGGTTGCTTTTTACGAGCGTCGCGGGTACCGGAGGACCGGCCAGATCATGCCTTTTCCAACAGACCCCGCCGCCGGCATACACCTGGTTGAGGGGCTGCAATTCGAGATGATGGAAAAAGACCTCGGGGTCCCGCCCCACTTTGAACGTCCGTTAGTCTGATGATGACGATCCGGGAACAGGCACGAGCGCAGGCGTCCCGCCTGCGTCAATTCGATTAACGCAAATCCGATATGTGCAGATATTTCAATACAAGCAGGCGGGACGCCTGCGTACCCGCTCGTTTTTTGATTCTGTAATTTCTGACAATCTACCAAAGGATGAATTCGCCGACGGTATCAATTATTTCTGCACGGTCGTCCAGGCAGTGCTTTGCAGCAATTCTGCTTCTTGCTGAGTTAATCCCTTGAGATCACAAACAATACCTGCGGGATCCTCATCGAACAAGACAGCAAAGAAAACACAGGCTGCAAGGTAGGAACCCGCGAGTGATGGATGGCTCTGATCTTTGTCGTGCAAAACAGGATGGTTGTGCTTGCGAATGAAATTCTGCCAGGCGATGCCGGCTGGAACGATGGTTGAGTCGAGTTCTTCGCCAATGGTCGTGTAGGCGGTGGTGATAGCAGATTGCGAATCAGGTGCGTTCTGCCGAGCCCAGGTCAGGTACAACGCCGTCTTCGCTCCGGAGTCCTTGATGGCCTGATCGAAGAGGCGGATGTTCTCGTGCATGCGCTTTGGATTTTTGATCGGCAGGGTGCTTTGTTCCTGAAGCACCACATAATCGTAGCTCCCCAGTTGAATTGCCTGGAGGGCGTCCCCCTTGTTCCAGTGCATTCGCAGCGATGCCCCGCCTGCCGAGATCAGTTGGTGAAGAAACTTCCTGCCACGAGCTTCAGCCATTTGCTCAACAAGCTCGGGCATTTTATTGCGCGCAGTAAAACTGTTGCCGATGAACATTACCCTGATTGGAGCAGCAGGTTTATGCTTATTCATATCTTCAATTCAGAACGCGTGAGCAGGAAGCGCAGGATCTGGTCGCGTGAGATCATGCCCACCAGGCGGCCGTTTGAGATAACAGGCAACTGGTTGAAGTCTTCGCGCCCGATGATCGTCAGGGCCTCGATCACAGGAGTTTCGGGCGCTACGGTTCGAAGCCTGTCAAGAGGCCTCATTGCATCGCTGACAAGCGTAAATGGCCAGCGAGCCCGCTCGACTCCCTTGATTTCGTGAGGAGTAATCATACCGGCGACTTCCCCATTCTCTGCAATCAGGAAGCAGCGCTGGCCGGTGTGCAGCAAATATTCTTCGACGAATGTCTGCAGATTGGTATTGCCGTCAACCGTCGCGCAGTCCTGGACCATCAGGTCTCCGACATGCACTCCCCTCAAATTTTCCTGGAGCTCGACCTGCGCATAGCTGGCGCGTGCCGAAGTCAGCAGAAACCAGCCGATAAACGCAATCCACAGACCTCCGAAACCCGCGCCGCCAAAAAATCTGAGCACTCCCAGAATGATGAATCCAAAAGCTATCGCCTGTCCCGTTTGAGAAGCCACGCGGGTAGCACGGTTGGAATCGCCGGTAAGCTGCCAGACGATGGCGCGCAGCACTCGCCCCCCATCCATCGGGAAACCCGGGATCATGTTGAAGACCGCAAGGGCGAAGTTAATGTAGCCGAGCCAGACCGCCATCGCTATCAACGGCGTTGCCGGCTCGGTCATCAGACTCCAACCCATGAGCACCGACAATCCAAGGCTTATCAGACCGATCAAAGCACTCATCACCGGGCCGACGAGCGCCATCCAGAATTCAGTCTTTGCGTCCTCCGGTTCTTTTTCGAGTTGAGCCACGCCGCCGAGTGCAAACAGTACAATTGATTTCACGGGCAGACCGTTTCTGATGGCAACTACTGCATGCGACAACTCATGGGCGATGATCGCGGCGAAGAAGAGCAGAGCGGTCACAATCGCCATGCCCCATATCACGCCGCGATCCCAGTTCGGATGCGCCGTTCCAAAATGATCCACGAGCGAGAACGCTATCAACACCGCGATGATAAGCCAACTGCTGTGCAATCCTATTTCAATGCCGAAAATCCGGCCCAGTTTAATTGACGCCTGCATCGATTCCTCCATTCAACTCTGCATCACTCGTCCTGTCATACGAGATCAAGGAACGTTACTTCGAAACCGGCCTGCTTTGCGGGTACCACTCGTTGACGATCAGGCCCTCGCGGATTTCATAGATCACCACGCCGTAGCGTTCGAACGGCTTTCCGTTGGTGACGCCGGTGATCTTCTCCTTGTCAATGACGAAATCTCCGTCAACGATGCGTTGCGTGACCTCGACTGTAAGCTTCGCGCTGCGTTGAAATGCCCCCGCGAACTTTTTACGGATGTCGGCGTGGCCGTTGAGAAAGGGTTCTCCGCCCGGCAAGCGTTTCGCAACCGAGTTTGGGTGATAAGTCCTGAGTATCGCTTCGAGATCGTGTGCGTTGTAGGCATCCACCAATGCCTGCGCGACCTGGGCCGGCGTTTTGGTGCCGGCTTTATTGTCTGATTGAAAACCGTATGCGCTCATCGAGCAGACAGCAATAAACAAAAAGATCCGGATCATCGTCCTCATCTGGGATTCCCTCCAAGGTTTTTTTCAGCGATAGTTTACCTTACGCACTGGCACTTGAGCACTTCAAGCGCCCGCGCCATCAGAATTAATCAGAAATAATCAGGCCGTTGCAGAAGGAGGTCGAAGATGACTCAGACTAATCATCCAGGTGAAATTGCCAACGAGGAAAGGCGCACAGTCGGTTACCGGTCCGAAGCATCCTTATCAAAGCAACTCTACCAGCGGGCGGAGATGGTGATGCCCGGCGGCAATTCGCGCCACTCGATAGTGCTGGAGCCCTACCCCGTGTACGCCAGCCACGGCAGGGGCTCGCGCATCGTCGATGTCGAGGGACAAGAGCGGATCGATTTTCTCAATAACTTCACATCGTTGATACTCGGTCACGCCGATGCACAGGTCACAAATGCAGTTCAAAAACAGCTTGAACTTGGTACGGCTTTCACTTTGCCGACACAGGTTGATGTCGAGTTGGCGGAGCTGCTGGTCGAACGGGTTCCGTATATTGATCAGATTCGATTCTGCAATTCCGGCAGCGAAGCCGTGATGATGGCGGTCAAAGCCGCGCGGGCTTTCACCGGCCGGTCGAAGATCGCCAAATTCGAGGGAGCCTATCACGGCATCTACGATTACGTGCAGGTCAGCGAAGGCCCGACTTCAGACAACTGGGGCGATCCGGAAGCGCCGGAGAGTGTGGTTGAATCAAGCGTATCCCCGACCGTGGCCGCCGAGGTGGTAGTGCTGCCATGGAACAATTTCAATGCCTGCCGTGAGCTGATCCAGCAGCACAAGGACGAGCTGTCGGCGATTATCGTCGATCCCCTGCCCACCGGGATCGGAATGATTGCACCACTGCATGGATTCATCGAGTTTCTGCGGGAGCTGACCGAACGGCATGGCATCTTGCTGATCTCGGACGAAGTGCTGACTTTCAGATTGTCATATCACGGCGCGATGAGCGAATTCGGGGTAGAGCCCGATTTGACGGTTCTGGGCAAGATTATCGGAGGAGGCTTTCCAGTGGGAGCTGTTGCGGGGCGGCGCGATGTCATGTCGGTCTTCGATCAACGGGGCAGTTTCAAGGTACATCACGGTGGAACCTTCAACGCCAACCCGGTAACAATGACTGCGGGTCTTGAGACGATGAAACAGATGACCCCGGATGCTTTCGACCGGTTGGGCCGAATGGGTGATTATATACGCGAACGAATCGCGCAAACTCTTGGTGAACGCGGCATTCCGGTCAAGGTTTGCGGCAAAGGCTCACTCTTCATTGCGCATCTGACTGATGAAGAGCTGGTCGATTTCCGCTCGCTCAAAGGATATTCACGCACAAATCCTGCTTATGGAGAGCTTTGCCATGAGATGCTCTCGCGCGGAATCATCACCTCGCCGCGCGGCATCTTCGGTTGTCTCTCGACTCCGATGACTGAAGCGGAACTCGATGGCTTCGTCGAAGCGCTGGATCAATCACTCACCGCAGTTGCCGGTTGATATCAAAAATGGAACAAGCCGGGGCAATCGCTAATCACCATCCCCCGCACGAACCCAGCGTGGTTTGGTCATCTGTGAGCTCCATCGCTCCCAGGTGTTCTGAAGCTCTTTGACCTTATCGGGGCGTTTATCCGCGAGGTTGTTCTTTTCTCCAATGTCTTCGCGGAGATTGAAAAGTTGAACCGCCGGATCATTGCGGGTTTGAACCAGCTTCCAGTCGCCATCTCGGATCGCCCATTGTTCGCCGAAGCGCCAGAAGAGCTGATCGTGGGGTGATCCCTTCTTCTCGCCGGTCAGGAACGGGAGCAGATTGACTCCGTCGAGCTTCGCATCGGCGGGTAGTTTGCCGCCCGCCGCGGCCATGGCCGTCGGATGAAGATCAAGCGCGATGACGGGGAAATCGTAGACTCTGCCCGCAGGCAGCCGGCTTTTCCACTGCATCATAAACGGAATGCGAATGCCGCCTTCAAGCACCTGCCCTTTAACGCCGCGCAGAGGCAGGTTGCTGGAAGTCGTCTGCTGCGTCGGTCCTCCGTTGTCGCTGATGAAGAGGATCAGCGTGTTCTCTTCGAGCTTCAAATCACGAAGCTTGCCGAGAACGCTGCCCACACCGTCATCCATCGCTGAAAGCATGGCGGCGTATGTCTGGCGCTTCGGATCGCTGATGGATGAGAAACGCGAGCGGTATTTTTCGATCGTTTCGAGTGGAGCGTGCACGGCATTGAACGGCAGATAGACGAAGAAGGGCTCTCGCTGATGGCGCTCGATGAACGAGACGGCTTCGCGAGCGAACTCATCGGTCGTGTAGCTGACGCTGGTGACCTTCTCTGTGCCCCGCCAGATCGGGTTCGCAGAGCGGTCGTTGGCGTTGATGTATGAGTGCGCGCCGCCGTGAAAACCGAAGAACTCATCGAAACCCCGTCTGAGCGGAGTCAGCTCCGGTAGATAGCCGAGATGCCACTTGCCGAACATGCCGGTGGCGTAGCCGAGTTTCTTCAACCGCTCGGCAATGGTCGGTTCGCTCAAAGGCAAGCCGAAGTTCTGAGAGGCCTGGGCTGCCGGGCCGGGATTGAATTCGTGGCCGAAGCGTTGCTGATATCGACCTGTCATCAAACCCGCTCGCGTCGGAGAGCAGACCGGACAGGACACGTAACCGCTGGTGAAGCGCACTCCATTCCTGGCGATCGTATCGATGTTCGGCGTCGGAACATCACGGCAACCCTGCACTCCAAGGTCGGCGTATCCCAGATCATCGGCAACGATGAGAATGATGTTTGGCTTGCCGGCAGTTGAGCGGGCAGTTGTTGATTGATCGGCTGCCAGTGTTGGTGCCGGCCGATGTCGAGAACCTTCGTATATCATCAAACCAGATGCAAGCACCGCCAACAACAGCGTAGTGAGCCTTTTCATATTCTGCGCCTCCATTTACAGCTTAATTTTTTATCACCATCACGGTTCCTCCATCATTCATCATATCATTCTTCATTCTTCATTCTTCATTTATGCCTGAATCACCAGGTTTCGATATGCGTCCGCTTCTTTCCGTTACGGGGCGACGGTCGAGAAACTGTATTCAGGCCGCGAAGGATCCAGTTTCGAGTCTCGGTCGGATCGATGACATCGTCTATTTCGAGGACGGAAGCGGTGCTCAGAGCCTTGCCGCGAGAGTAGAGTTCGTCGACCAGCCGCCGGAACTCTGTTTCACGCTCGACAGGATCCGGGATGGCCGCCAGCTCATTGCGAAAACCGAGACGAACTGCGCCTTCAAGCCCCATGCCTCCGAATTCACCCGTTGGCCAGGAGACTGTGAAGATGGGCGCGTGGAATCCTCCTCCCGCCATTGCCTGCGCGCCAAGGCCGTAGCCTTTCCGTAGCACCACGGTAAAATAAGGCACAGTGATGTTCGCGCCATTGACGAACATCCGGCAGCAGCGCCTGACCATCGCCGTCTTTTCGGTTTCAGGTCCGACCATAAATCCCGGCGTATCGCAGAGTGAAAGCACAGGCAGATCATAAGCATCGCAAAGCTGGACGAAGCGCGCAGCTTTGTCGGCATCATCGGCCGCAATGGCTCCGCCC
Source organism: Acidobacteriota bacterium (assembly GCA_016710075.1). Taxonomy (GTDB): domain Bacteria; phylum Acidobacteriota; class Blastocatellia; order RBC074; family RBC074; genus JADJLO01. The sequence goes on from JADJLO010000005.1 coordinate 33,258, forward strand.
TGGTGCATCGGGTTATTGGCAATCAATCCCATCGGGCGCCCTTCGATGCGAATCAGCCCGGTCACCATTCCAAGCCCGAAACTCGGCCGCAATTCGAGAAACGAATCCACATCGGCAAGCGTGCGAATGACCTTGCGAACGTCATAAACTCGAAGCCTGTTTTCGGGTATCAGGCGCCGCAGATTACGCTGGTCGGCACAGCTCCAATCTTTGATCGCACCCTGAAAATATGAGAGATAGCGTTTCGCAACCGAGACGGCCTCGGACTCATCGCGGACGACGACATCGATTACCCCGTTGGGAGCCTGCATGCTGACTGGCCCTACTTCTTCAGGCTGATAGACGCCGAGGCCCCCGCCTTCAATCATCGCGGGGCCGCCCATGCCTATCGTGGCGCTCTCGGTTGCGATGATCACGTCGCAGCAGCCAAGCAGAGCCGCATTGCCCGCAAAGCATCGACCGTTGACGATACCGATGAGCGGGATCAGGCCGCTCAAGCGGGCGAAACCGTGAAAAGTCTCGATGTCGAGGCCGCCGACTGAAAGAAGCGATTTATCGGTATCGCCGGGACGACCGCCGCCGCCCTCTGCAAAAATCACAAGCGGCCGGCGCAGCCTTGCCGCAAGGCCGAACATGCGATCCTGCTTCTTGTGATTCATTGTTCCCTGAGTGCCGGCCAGTACACTGTAGTCATAGGCGATGATCACGCAGGAGCCGGCCTCGCTGCCGAAATGTGTAGCGTTCACTGTGCCGAGTCCCGCAATCACTCCGTCCGCCGGAGTCGTCCTGAGCAGCTCTTCCATGGAGCGGCGGCTGCGCTGTGCGGCAAGGGTCAGGGCGCCGTATTCGATGAAGCTGCCTGGATCGCAAAGGTCTTCCACATTTTCGCGGGCCATTCTAAATCCGAGTTTGTGGCGGCGCGCCACCGCTTCAGGCCTCGCAGCATCAAGAGTAATCCTGTGACGCGCCAGTGCCTCAGCCAGATCCGGGCGAATCTCATCGAGATCGATCCTGACCTCTTCCGCCTCCACCTGTCCTTCGATTTCGGCGGGCTCTATGAAAAGCAGCGACTGCCCAACCATCATCACTTCGCCGGTAGTCGCCGCAATCATACGGACGATGCCGCCCACGGGCGAATTGACGACGTGCTCCATTTTCATCGCTTCGAGGATGGCCACGGTCTGCCCCGGCCGCACCAGATCTCCTTCGACGACATTAAGAGAAACAACCAGCGCCTGCATTGGAGCCGGCACAGGCACACTGCCTGCGGGCCCTTCAGTCAAATCGGGACCGGAGACGACCGTACCCGTTTTCATTGCACCTGGAAAATATTTTAGAGGCCCGGCTTGTTCTGCATCTTTAACGAGACCGGCGGAGCGATCATCCAGCCAGCGTGTAGTTACTTTGTTGGCGGCAACATCAGGGTGACGAAGCAGCGCCCGCAGAAATCCCAGATTGACGTCGACCCCTTCGATTTGAAATTCAGCCAGCGCGCGACGCGCTCGAACAATCGCGTGTTTATAATCACTCGACTGAGTATGCACTATGAGTTTTGCAAGCAGCGAATCGAAACCCGGATTGGCAGCGTAACCGGCGTATCCATAGCCGTCCACGCGCACTCCAGGCCCTGCCGGCGGCATATATGCAGAAATCATCCCGGCAGCCGGGAGCGCGCCTCCGCCGGGTTGCATCGTTTCCATATTCACGCGCAATTGAATGGCGTAACCGTTTGGAGCCGGCAGGGGCGTCAATCCCGAATCATCCAGAGCCCTGCCCTCTGCCAGATGCAACTGAGCCTTGACCAGATCGATGCCGTAAACCTCTTCGGTCACGGTGTGCTCGACCTGCAAACGCGGGTTGGCTTCGATGAAGACAAAACGGTCACCGCTCGCATCCACCAGAAATTCGAAAGTCCCAAGGCCCCTGTAATTGACGCTCTCAGCCATGCGAACGGCGGCATCGCAGAGTTGTCCGCGTAAATCGGAATTGATCGACGGGCTCGGAGCAATCTCCATCAGCTTCTGGTGACGGCGCTGTATGCTGCATTCCCGCTCACCAACATCAACGGCCCTGCCTGTGCCATCTCCCGCGATCTGTACTTCAATATGCCTTGCATTGCGAATCAGCTCTTCGACGTACAGATCTCCCCGACCAAAAGCTTTGATCGCTTCGGACCGGCAGCGGGTATAGGCCTCTTCAATTTCGGCTTCATTGAAGACAGCCCGCATACCACGCCCGCCGCCGCCTGCAACAGCCTTCAACATGACTGCGCCTTCGGGGCCAAGCGATCTGAAGAATTCGCGCGCTTCATCCAATCCGACGGCGCCTGCCGTGCCCGCGGGAACCGGCACATCGCACCTTTGCGCAAGCTCTCGCGCCATCGCCTTGTCACCAAACATCTCCAGAACTTCAGGATCCGGCCCGACAAAGATCAGCCCTGCTTTGATGCATTCGCGAGCGAATATCGAATTCTCGCTGAGAAAACCATAACCCGGATGGATGGCATTACACCCCGCTTCCCCGGCTAGTTTGACGAGTTGCGCGATATCGAGATACGCCGCGGCCCCGGCGCCTTGCAGCTCAATCGCGGAATCTGCGGCACGAACGTGCAGCGACTGCGAGTCATCATGAGAGAAGACAGCAACAGTGCCGATACCTTGCTCGGCACAGGTACGCGCAATTCGAATGGAGATCTCACCGCGATTTGCTATCAGAAGCTTTTGGATATTCATGTGAAAGTTATCTGCTGATACTCCTGGCGAATTCGCAAAGAGATCATCAGGGCCGTTGGCGCAGACGAATTCGCCAAGCCCCCCTAATAAGCACTCGCCTTATTTAAAATCTCAACCGCATCCTGGTTCAATTTCAGATTTGTTGCGGAGATGAGATCGTTCAGTTGATCGAGACTTGTGGCGCTGGCGATCGGCGCGGTGATGGCCGGGCGGGCGATCAGCCACGCAAGTGAGACCGCCGCAGACGTTGAATCATATTCTTTCGCCACCTGATCGAGTGCCGCGAGAATCCTGAAGCCGCGATCATTCAGATAATTTTTGACTCCACGGCCGCGTGGGCTTTGAGCGAGATCATCTTCCGACCGGTACTTCCCTGTCAGAAACCCTTTGGCCAGCGAGAAATAATTGATCACCCCGATATTCTTATCGATGCAGAACTGCTCCAGTTCGGCTTCGAACTCGGCTCGATCATAGAGATTGTAATCTGGCTGAAGGCACTCATACCTCGGATAGCCTTTATCCTGACTGACACTCAATGATTCTGAAAGGCGGGATGCACTGTAGTTCGACGCACCGATGGCCCTCACCTTGCCCTGCTTGACGAGGCCTGCGTACGCTTCCAGTGTCTCTTCAACCGGTGTCGCGGGATCGTCGGTATGCGATTGATAGAGATCGATGTAATCTGTCTGTAGACGGCGCAGCGAATCTTCAACCGACTGAAGGATATAACTCCTGGAAAGACCTTTCTTATCAGGCCCCATTTCCATGCCGACTTTTGTGGCGATGATCACCTTGTCCCTGGCGCCGCTTCGTTTAAGCCAGTTGCCGATGATTGTCTCGGATGCTCCATCGATGTTGCCCGGAACCCATTTCGAATAAACATCCGCCGTATCGAAAAAATTCAAACCCGCGCCGACCAGAGCATCGAGCAATTTGAATCCGGTGGGCTCATCCACCGTCCAACCAAATACATTGCATCCAAAACAGAGTGGCGGGACTTCCAATCCCGAGTTCCCTAACTTGCGTTTTTCCATTTTCATCCTTTCTTCTGATAAAGACAAGATTACGAAACAGACGAAAAAAGCCTGACCACATAATGTATGAGAATCTCTGATTAACGTAACATCGAAAAAAGTGCCAATTTACCTATTGTACTTTTTCGTCTGTTTCGTTTATTTCGTCTGTTTCGTAATCTATCTTCCAATGACCGGCAGAATCAGTGCTGATGGGCGCTTTTTATCGACGTAGATACTGTTGGTCGCGACTTGTCCGGCTCCTTTGCGGTACATCGAACCGTCGTCATTCAGGTTTAGCGCATACTTCGGATAATTTGAAGACGACACGATCAGCCGTATGCGGTGGCCTTTGAGAAAGGTCAGAGCAGTGGTGCTGAGATCGATCGTCACCGGATAGACTTCCCCGGGTTTGATAAATTCGACTTTCGACGTCGAGTTTCGAAGGCGCATTCGCCTGATGCCTTCGGTAATGCTCATGGAACGGCCATCAGGGTGGACATCCGTCAGAATCGCGGTGAAATCGGTGTCGGGGCGATCAGAGGAGACGAAGAGTTTGATCTTCACTTTGCCTGCGATCGCCAGATCTTTATTAAGCACCGGAGTGCTGAAGACGAGGACGTCAGAGCGGCCTTCGACTTTATCACGCTGGTCAGCGGGGCCAGGCTGCAGTTCCGGCGTCAGCACGTGGCCTCCAACGGTCGGGACAGGGTTGGCCGGATCGTAGCGAAATGTGAGCGGCGCTGAGTTCCCTTTCGGCGCGCGCTGAGCGAGCGTCTTGTCACTGCCGAGGAAGAATTCAGTGTCGCGGCTTCCCTGTGGCGGCCAGGACTGGGCAGTCCGCCATTCGTTTGCGCCCATTTGAAAATAGGTGATTGGAGCCTGCGCCTTGTCGAAGCCGTTCGGAATCCCTCGGACCCAGTAATCCATAAATTCGCGAGTCTTTTTCATTGCGAACAGATGGGCGGCTGGGAATTCGAGCTGGCCGTTTTTCAATTGATCCATGTTGTGAACCCAGGGCCCCATAATCAGCCGGCTGTGAAGACGGGCTTTCTCTCCGCCCTTTGTCCGGATCTCCTGGAATGCCGCAATCACGCCTTCTGTGTAGATGTCATACCAACCACCGATGAAAAGAGCCGGTACGCGAATATCCTCGCCTTTGACGAAAGCGGATTCAGCGGCCTTGTAGACATCGTCATACAACGGACGCGCAGCCAGGTTGTCGCGAATAGCTGTGCCGAAGCCGATGCGTCCGAGCATGAGCGTGAATTCTTCCCACAGGACTCCGCCGGGAAAGTAAGTGTCGTAAGGCAGATTGAGCGGCATGACAATCGGTACTGCGCAGACAAGATTTGGCGGATTTTCGCGAGCCGTCTCATATTGCACACGACCGAGGGCCGAAAGTCCCCACGTGGTGACCTTGCCGTTTGACCATTCCTGCTTCGTGATCCAGTCGATGGCGTCAAAGCCGTCCTGGCCGATGTTCGGCGGTTTGCCTGGGACCTGGGCGTTCTGTGAAGCGAACTTGCCGCGCCAGTCGACGACTACAAAAGCATAGTTCGAATCGGTGAAGATCGAATTGGCACCCCAGCGTCCTTCTCCCAGCCACCAGGAATGCATTGGATCTTTGTTGTATGGAGTCTGGACCAGTACCACCGGAAATTTTCCGACGGTTTTGGGAAGGTAGATATCGGCGGCCAGCGACTGGCCGTCACGCATTGGAATCCTGACCGCGCGGCCTGTGAAGGATGCCGATGACGGTAGAAAGGACTGCTGCGCCGGCGCCTGTGCCTGTTGTTGAGCTGCAGGCGGGACAGTCAGTGCGAGAGCCGCAAACCCCATCAATAACCATATCAATGTTTTTCTTTTCATGACTCAGGCTCCTTTCGGCCTGTCAGCATTTCGAAGAGTTTGATGACTGCGTCGTGCGAACGATCGAATGCCTGCGCGCCGGTCATATCGCTGATCCCGGCATAATTTTCAGCCACCATTTCAGGCGTCACCTCCTGATTGGGTGGGAAGCAAATCCCGGGGCTTTCGACGATTTGAGCTTTGGCAAAGCGGCCGGCTCCGGCTGCGATGATGTCACCTGTTGCCCGGCATTGCTCGCTGCAAAGCCAGACGACAGCGGCTGTGACGTATTCAGGCTTGAGCAATGGCATGGCTTCATCCGGGAAGATGCCGGCTCCAAGCCGTGAAGCCGCTATCGGCGCAATGGTATTTACCCGAATGTTGTATTTCTCGCCTTCAAGCTTGAGCGAATTCATCAGCCCGACTATTCCAAGCTTGGCCGCGCTGTAGTTTGCCTGCCCGAAGTTGCCGTAGAGGCCAGATACTGAAGTCGTGAATACGATCCGGCCATATCCGCGTGCCTTCATCAAGGGCCACGCCGCCCTGGTCACATATACAGTTCCAAGCAGGTGCACACGCAGCACGGCTTCGAAATCTTCCATGGCCATTCCCGCAAATGACTTGTCGCGCAGTATGCCCGCGTTGCAGATCAAAATATCCGGCGCGCCAAAGTGATCCTGAGCTTGTCTGATGAGGTTGCCGGCGCCTTCAAACTGCGAGACATCGTCGAAGCTGGCAACGGCTTCGCCTCCCGCCGCTTTGATCTCATCAACCACCATCTGGGCGGGCGCGGTGCTTTGGCCTGAACCGTCAGCCTGACCGCCGAGATCGTTGACGACCACGCGGGCTCCCCGCGAGGCCAGATACATTGCGTAGGATCTTCCCAGTCCATTTCCTGCGCCGGTGATCACTGCGACTCTGTCATCGAAACGAATGCTCATTGGTTCACTCATCCTCAATCAGCCGCAGTCTGCCTCCGAACTCACTGGCCCGCGGATAGCCACAATTCTATCTTGTTTCCTGCCGCGTCGAGACTTCTTGCAACTGTTGTTTTGCCGGCTGATTGAATAATCAACAGGGCGCCTTTGCTGTAGTCGATGGCGGGCGACATCCCGACATCGATCAGGAAAATCCTGCCGTCTTTCGCTTCCTCGATCACTCCTTTTTTATGGAATGCACCCGGATCGTGACCAAAGGCGATATGCCTGACGCCGAGCGCCCCTAAATAAGCATCGAGCAATGCCGTGGAGTCCCCATTGCCCTCCCACCATTTCTGGGCTTCGAGTAAGGAGTCATCGCCGATCAGAAAAGCCGAGCCCCAGTCACCGCGATCGACCGCCTCACGAAAACCCTTTGCCAGTTCAGAGATTGTTCTGCCGGATGTGTTTCCGCCGTGAGCAAAGAACCAGTCATTGATTCTGGCGGCGAACGGGCGATTCATCATCCATGCACCGTATGGCTGTTCGCCATTTGAAATGGCTTCGGGAGTGATTCCTCTTTTCTGCAATTCAGTGCGAAATTCTTCGGCCTTCTTATTCATGGGATCGGCCAGAAACTCGACCTCATGATTTCCGAGCGTGACCACGACCTCTCCGCCGTCACCCGGGGCCTGGGCTTGAAGAGCCATCAACAAATCGAGGACATCCAGAGAACGATCTCCTTTGTCGATCGTGTCCCCTGTGCAAACCAGAATCTTGTTACCGCCGGACCACGAGTATCCAACTTGTGAGCGCTGATCCTTCCTGATCAGTCCTCCGACTGATAAAAGATCGACCAGCCGCTCATATCCTCCGTGAACATCACCCAGCGCGATTACTTCTGCCTGAGTATTTCGTTCAACTATGGCAGGGTATTTATTCCAGTCACGGACAACCAGCGACTGCTTCTTTTCGGATGACTTTTTGACTTTCTTACCAGTTTTATCACCGGTACAGGAAGAAGCGGTTAAAACGATCGAGACAAACAGAAACAAAATCAGATGATTCTTCCTGCTGAATATTTGCACAATGATCACCCCGGCAATCTGTTGCCATTTTTATTTATCAGTTTGTTTTTTTCATGGAAGCGCGGCGAGCCTGGTAGCGTTCCTCGTGAAAGTCGAGTTGAGGTTTGCGGAAGCTTTCCCGCACTTTGATCTCGGTTCCAAGTTCGAGCAAGCGGTCAGTCGAACGGTCGTAAGCGGGCCATTCGGGGCGTCCGCCGCCGTTGGGATTTCCAGTCTTCGCAAACTGCACCCAGTAACTTCCAACTGTATCCGCCATCTTCCTGTCCGCCTCGCCGGCGATAGCAGCGTATGCCGGGAGTTTGAAGCTGTTGAAAACGTAGAGCACGTCGGCGCCGTGACCGGCGCCCGGCATCCGGCCGCGCTGAGATTCAGTCACGTAAGAAAAATGATAGAGCCAGGCCGGCTGTCCGGCTTTTTTAACCAGACCGGCGAGAAAGCGGGCGGGCGCCACGAATGCCGAATCGGCCCACATCATTGCCGCTCCGTAATCGCGGCTGCGTTCGAGTTCTGACTTGTAGACATCCTGTGCTTTATCTGCATCCTTGCCCAGCAACCCGAAAACGGCATCGGTCGTGATGCCGAATGTCGTCATCAAACTGGCTTCATAGCTGTTGGCTCCGACCAGATAAGGAACCGCGTACTGCTTGCCCTGTTCGAACAACGCGCCGGGCTCCTCTGTCACAATGCGTCCGTCAATGACAGGCGCGGAACCGCCGATTGCGCGTGATTCATTGCGAACGCGTCGGGCGGCGGTGAGCCTGTCCATAAAATCCTTAGCCGGGATTTTGCGAAGCTCGGCAATCGGATCGGCGGCTTTATCAGCGCCCAGATCCGCCGCGATGGCCTCGCCGATTTCCTGTTGTGAAGACTGATTCCCTCGGCGCTCACTGATATGCCTTGGCGCCTGCATCCCACCGCCGCTTTCAGAAATGGCTTTGTGAAACAGCCCCTTCGCTTCAGGCGAGAGCATCAGATAGTTGACGCTGCTGCCTCCTGCCGATTCGCCGAAAATTGTCACGTTCGAGGGATCGCCGCCGAAGGCCGAGATGTTTTGCTTCACCCATTTGAGAGCCGCAATCTGATCCATCAAACCGTAATTGGCGAGAGGCCCTTTGGGGTTCTGTTTTGAGAGGGCGGGATGAGCGAAGAAACCAAATTCTCCAACACGATAATTGAATGTCACCAGCACCACGCCCTGCCGCGCCAGCGCCGCGCCGTCATAGAACGGGAACGAAGCAGACCCCTGAATGAAGGCTCCTCCGTAAATCCAGACCATGACGGGCAGCTTGCCGCTATTCGATTTCGCCGGAGTCCAGAGGTTTATCGACAGGCAGTCTTCACTGATTTCATTGAGACCTCCCGTTCGATCCGCTCGGGGAACCTGCATGCACATAGGACCGTATTTTTCAGCCTTAAGCACGCCGCTCCATTTGGCTGCGGGCCGGGGAGGCATCCATCGCATATCCCCCACGGGCGGCGAGGCAAAGGGAATCCCTTTGAAGACGCGGATCTCTCCATTCTGTGTGCCGGCCACCAGTCCCGCGTCAGTCTTGACGGCATCGATTGCCTGGGAACTCACAGCTCGCTGAGAAAGAAACAAATGGCCGCTAAAGAATATGATTAAACAAAATGAGATCAACAGGGTGGTTCGATGACTTCGCATGACATGCCTCCATAATCGTTTTTGAACACGGTTAGTATTCATGACAATTTCGGATATGTGAAGCGATTTGAGTTCTGGCAGGATTTTCAGGAGTTTCGATGATTACGACAGTTTCGTAATCATCTTCCACCCGCTTAAAAACGATAGTTGTATCTTAAGCCGAAGCTGCGACCGGGAGCATCCATTCCCCAGCTGATGCCGCGATAGTTCTTGTCGTTCAGATTTTCAAAATCGAAGACAATATTCTGGCGTTCACTTACGCGGAAGCCTCCGCGAATGCCGAAAGTCATAAAACCGGGAATGTAAGAGTAAAGAGGGGCGCTGTTGGCAGTGCCGAGCAGTCGATTCTGAACCTGAGTGAGGGTTTCGCCTGTGGCGTTGAGGATGTCGTCGGCAGTACCGAACCTGAGATCGGCGCCGGCGGAAACAAAGCCGCGGACGGTTGCTCCGCGCCGGAAGAAGTTCTGGATGCTTGAACGCGAGCGGGATGCGCCGGTGCGCCTGTCGTCAAGGTCGAGCGTCGAGAGCCGATTCTGCCTGCGGGCGCCATAGAGATAAGGCTCAACCCAGAACCTCCCGCCTGGAGCATCGTACCTTAGGCGAATGTTTCCCTGGGGCGCAGGCGTTCCGCCCTCTATCGTCGGCGGCAGACCGGTCTGCTTGTCGGCTGCGTGCAGGTATGTGAAGTTCTGCCCGAGAGTCCAGCTTCGCGAAATTTTCAGATCGAATTTCTGCTCAATGCCGTAAATCCGTGAGTCGCCGAAATTGGCGCGGATCAGCACAGGGTTGGTGGAAGCAGGCACGAAAACTACGCCACTCGAGTTCTGCGAAGATATTTTCTGATCGCCGAGCTGCAGCCCGACCGCTCCCTGCGGCAGGATCAGAGACTGGAGCACGATATTGTCGTAGATGTCATTGACGAATCCATTGACATCAATATCGACGCGGCGGCGATGAAAGTGCACGCCACCTTCATAACTCCAGCTTGTTTCCGGTTTGAGCTGCGCCACGGGAATGCCGGTCGATGAGGCGCCGCTGCCTGCCGTCGTGCCAAATGTTGCGCCTTTTCCAGCCAGATCCACGGCATTGGCTTCGAAGCCGTTTCCGGTCAGACCCAGCGTGCCGAGATCGGTGATGTGCGGAGTTCTGAAGCCCCGGCTCACCTGGGCCGAGAGAGTGAAGCTTTCGGCAAGCGTCAGAACCGCGCCGAACCGCGGCGTCACAGCGTCCGCCGTCAGCTTATCGTCCGGCCACAGCGGCCGGCCATTGACCAGAGGACTGTTGGAAGATCTTGAATTATATGAAGCTCTGCCGTAGCGCAGCGCTCCAATCAGACGCAAACGATCGGGGATTGCGGTCAGCACATTCTGCACGTAGATACCGCCGCTGCGATAGGTCGCATTGTTTGGAACGCGTGGACGCGCCAGTGTCACTGAACCGTTGGACGGATCGAAGACATATGACGGCGCACGAACTCTGTCGTAATAGAATTCACCGCCAATGACCAGCGAGTCACGGCTCCATTGCCTTGATGCCTGGGCCTGAGCGCCATGAACCACGGTTCGCTCGGGCTGATGAGTGATGCCTCCAAGGGGATTGCCGTTGCCGCCCTGATTGACTCGCTCCTCACGCTGCGCATTGTAGGAATAAGACAGTGAGAAAGTATCGAACCAGCCGGCCTGAAACCGCTCATACCTGCCGTAAAAGAAATCGAGCATGAAGTTGCGCAGATCCGCAATCAGATTGCCGTCACCGCCGATTGTCTGATCGAATCGTTTGCCGCCGTCAATCTGCGCGCGCTGGTAATGAACCGTCAGTTGATCGAGATCGGTCAGCCGGTAACTCAGTTTGAATAAACCGCCATACTGAGTGAAGGCCGTATCCGGCGAGCGTTCGCCAAGCAGCAGATCAGAGCGCAGTCCAAGAAAGCGGTTCACCGCCGAATGCGTATCGAAGCCGCCTCCGGGTCTAACGGTATTGCTTCGATGAGACGCCAGATTGACGAGCACGGCAATATCCTTGTTGCCGGCTGTCAGCAATGCGTTTCCGCCAAAGCTGTGATCGGCGCTGTTGTAATGTGTGCCGATCTGACCGTGCACCTCCGGCCCGCCTGCAGTATAGAGCGGCATGCGCGAAATCAACTGCACACTGCCGCCGATGCTGTCACTGCCGAATTGCGCGCTGTTGGGCCCGCGAATCACCTCGACGGCGCGTAAATTGGAGGTGTCGTTCAAATTGAAGAAGCTGTTGATTCCGCCGCGCGCCGTTGAGGTTGAAAAGCGAATCCCGTCAACGTAATTGACCACCTTGGCGCCGGTGACTCCGCGAACGAATATCGCCCCGATGCTGGGGCTGGTTCGCTGCAGTTGCAGACCCGGCTCTTCCTGCCCGATCTGTGCAAGGACGGCCTTGGCTCGCTGCTCAAGCTTGTTTTCATCGATTACGTTGACCTGCTGCGTCGTCTGATCAAGCGATTGAACAACGCCGATCTCGGCAGTCACGGTGACTTCAGCCGTCAGCATCTCTGCGCCGAGAACTATTTCAAATTGAGCAATACCGCCACTTCCCACCGTGACGGCCATGCGCTTAGGCGCAAAACCGCGCCGGCTGATGATGTAGAGCTCGTATGTGCCGGGCGCCGCGCCGCGCAGCGTAAATTCACCCTGTTCGTTTGTCCGCGTCGTGTCAATTGCCGCCTGGCGGGCATTGAGCAGGCTCACTGTCGCCTGAGCTACTGCCGCCCCTGTCGTGTCCTTCACAACACCGCTGATGCTCCCGGCATTCTGGCCATTTATCGAAATCGCCAGAATGAGCAAAAAGAACAATTGCAGGGAACACATATAGCCGCATCGCCGCTTGAACATGAGAACTACTCCTTGAGTGGGTTCGGTTGGAATTTATTCGCCGGGTTCAACTGAACCCGCGTCCGGATGCCTGGACAGGAAAGCAGTCTAAGCCGAACGAAGATCTACTACCAAAGATAGTAGATGATAATTTTTTATCGGGTTTGAATGAAGAAATGGCACTGCGTGAACGGTTACGGCAGGATTCCGACGATCAGCTCAATTCCCTGATGTACGGTGTGGAGAGCACCGGGATAGAGCCCGGCCAGGCATGGTGAAAGGAAGGAAAACCATCATCAGGCGGAATGCCAGATTGAGACCGCGCCCGTTTTTAAGGTCCTGGCGCTCATCCGCATCGGCAATTTTCATCAGCCTTTGAATTCGCCTCTCGAGGTTGCCGTCATGTGTCATGACAAAAGAAAATGCGGCAGGCATTGCCACATCGACACCGGGCTTGAATAGTCTGGCAATCCGCACAAGGGCTGAAGCCAGATCGAGGGCCTTCTGTTTATCGCCGCCGGCTGCATAATCATCCGCAGCCAATTCGACACTTTCCTGCCATTCTCTTTCCAACTCGCCTGAGCCGGGAAGGAAGAACAAAAAATGCCGGCAGAAGGTGAATACCATCCGGCGTAGATTATCCCGTGAATCGAGATGCCATTGTTCATGTCTCAATACGACATCGAGCTCATCCTGAGTCAAATGCCTGAACAATTGATCGGCAATAAAAAGCTGCGGACGAAATACTCCAACCACGGCAATGACAGGCAGCGTATGCCGCAGCCGCCAGACCGGAATACCAGTATCAGTGACGCTGACTTTTTCAGCCAGATGCTGCCACTCGGCGACCAGTTTGCCGGTGCGCCGGAAAGCAATGATCGTGTGACCAAGTGCGTACAATCCGCCTGCAATACAGATCCACGTTGCAATCAACAGGACAAAACTGACCGGCTCGGTTGTCTGCTCCGGCTCGTGAAGGATGTATGCCGGAAGCAGGATGAAAATCACGAATGCAGCAGCGGCTGCCGGCGGCCAGACGCGCAGGGCGAAAAGCATCCGCGCCTGCTCGCGAGGAGGCTCCAGTGTCAGTCGCGAGCCCACCATTCGCCATAGCCTCAACCCGGCCAGCGCAAACACTGTCGCCAGCATCGGCAATGCCGAAAGAATCAGGCAGATGGCAAGTAGTTCGTATTTCATCGCTTATTCCCGGTCTTTAACTGGCTCTTCTTTTCCCTGATCAATCGATCGACTTCATCGAGCAGTTGCTGATCGGATTCGGTCACAGCCTCGATGATGCACGAGATGAGGATTTCGGAAGGCCGGGTAGTATGTTCCAGCAACTGGTCAATCAGGCCACGCGCTGCGACACGTCCCATCTCCGATTCCGAAACGCAGGGCGTGTAATAATATGCCCGGCCTTCCAGCCTGCGATCGAGCAGGCCTTTCTTGAATAGCCGGTCCAGCGTGGTCATGACGGTGGTGTAGGCAAGCTCTTCATCGAACGCATGATGAATGCTGCGGACGGTGAGTTCTCCGCGCGACCACAGCAAATTCATGATTCTGCGCTCGAGCGGCCCCATCATCTCTACCCGGCTGCGAAAATTGCTCGAGTTTTCAGGTTTCTGAATTCCCATTAATTCCTTGCGATACTACTCAGCGAAGGCGTTTGATATTGACGTCAAATGCGACGGTATAAGCCTGCCGGCCGCGCAAAAACTGCGTCCAGACGCGATAATTGCCCGGGGCCGGAAAGAGCACATCGAAATCGACATGAGGTCCGCCGCGCTGTGTGTTGATCTCTTTTTCAAGGTCGACCTGTTGCTCCGGATGAGAATGAAGAACCGAGGTCTGGTCTTCACTGAGAACCAGCATATGGCCCCAGGCGCTGAGGTATGGAATCAGGTCGAGCACAGGTTGGCCTGTTTGCGCATCCATCAAGCGATATTTCAAGGTAACCGTTTTTCCTGAGACCATGCCGGCGGGATCGAGCGTCCGTTCGACCTTCATGGCGCCGGCCGGCTTTGATTCCAGAGCCTCGATCACGGCGCCGATCCTTTCGGCGTTATCCGGCGTCACCAGCACTCCGGTTGCGGTCTTCGTCATTAAGGTATCGGGCGTGAGCGCTGCCTGTCCGCCAAGCAGATCGCCTTTCCAGCCTGCAGTCGCCAGATTGGTCTGCAAAACCTGCGGCGCTCCTTCGATTGGATAGATGTCGGTGTAAACCTTGTATAATCCAGGCCGGTTCAAAACTGCTTCTATCTCGAAGTTTCCGTCCGGAAGCCTTCGCGGGTGGATGTGCTGAAAATCATTGAGATCCTGGCTGATCAGAAAGAGGTGAAAAAGCCTGTCGTGCATCAAACCGAACTCTTTGACCTTCTCGCCGGTGCGCGGGTTGAAGACCGCAAAGTTTAATTTCACCGGCTGACCGGGTTTCGGTAACTTCGGTGTGACCTCCATTTTGAGACGGAACTCTTCAGTAATGCCGGGCTCGGCCGATACCAGTTCCATACCGCACCTCGGGCATTTGCCGGGTTTGCTTGCCCGATAGTTGAGATGCATCGGACAGGTGTAAAGCGCCGTCGGATCGGTGTCGAATCTTGAAGGCGGCGGAGTCTTTTGATTTCCCGGAGTTCCCATCAGCCAGAACGGCTTGTCCTCTTCATCGGTTTTTTCCGCATTCTTCTTCTCTTCCTTCTGGTCTTCCTTCTGGCTTTTAGCAACGACTACGACCTTCTCAAGCCACTGAGCCCCGTCATCAGAGGAGACGAGTAGAGCGACGATCTGATCCCCCGGTTGCATCTCTTCCAGGGCGTTGTCGTCCTTGACCAGAAAGGGCATCGTCATCGCATCCATCAGGCCTTCAACCTTTTCATGCTTGATCGTGGCCCGCCTTTTGACGCGATCGACTGAAACGACCACGCCCTTGAACTCGTATCGCTGAGCCTGAATGCTCAATAGCGCTGGATTCAAACCTTTAATATTATCGAGAAAACCGCCCCTCGTAAGCATTCCTAATGACAACAATAGAACTATGCCGATAAGTATAGTAAATGCCGACGAAAGCAGTCTTGATACCGGGATTAATTTGATAACTTGATGAATTTTCATAGGTTAAAAAAACTCCAACTTCTCGCTTAAACTCAGAAAACCTGCCGTCGTGCCGACGATAAGTTATTCCCTGAGATCCGAGCCCGACGGTTTGACAGTCTGCAATTCTCTAATCAGTATACTGCTTATGACTTTGAATGAAAGCCATAATATTATGAGTTGAAAGTTGGCTTACAGCAATGACCCTGCCCCAATCTTTTTGACCATCATCGGGCACTCCTGGCTTTAAATTTGAGCTAGATCAAAAAAATAGCCGGGACGTTTTTGGTTGACGTTCATCCCGGCTTCAATGAAGAGCGTGTCACAAACCAAAGAGAAGGTTGGGAAAAAGCTGTTCGGCGAACTCAACCAGAATTGGTTAATTTCTCAAAGACTGCTTTCGCTTGCTCAATACTTCATTGCCTGGCGTAGAAATGGTAGGTAAGCGTTCGCCGGTGCAGCGAAATAGAAAATCCTGCCATCACCAGCAAACAGGCCAGTTTAATGGTGTTTTTTTCATCTGATACTGCTTTTAAAGAACTATTCTAGTGAAGTGGCCATGGCCTATAGCAGGCCAGTGACCACACCAAGCCCGGCCCTTCGAATCGGATAAAAATCTGGGTTTCGGTTAGAATGAAGATTGTCGTTAGGAGAGAACCGGCGGCCCCCAGGGCGAAGATTTGCGGCTCACCCTCAGTCTGATGAGATTGATCGTGCGATGCTCAGACCGAAAATTGTTCAATATCGGTGCCCAGCAAATCGAGGAAATTGAACTCTTATTTACCGGATTTTTACTGTTGTTTGAATATTGACCGGCGCAATTCGACGGGCAGATTTTTCGAATAGCCTAGAGTTGCCTGCCATGTTCATGGCTTCCATCTTGGTGCTGGTTTATCTGGCGGGAGAGAAAACAGCAGCATTCGCCGCTTTCCCGGCAGCATTCCATATTGCAGGCACCCGGCTCGGGCAAGACAAGAGACAAGGACACTGCCAGCCAGCCGCCGGCAACCAGCAATAGCAGAGCTATGACAGGTCCCTGTTTCGAGATTTGCCTTTTTTCTGACATGCATCCAAGACCTTGATGATTTATGCTATCGTCAGTTTCGCCCGATTTTCAAACGTTCTTTTCCTTTGGCAAATGACGACAAATCCTCGGAAAAAGTTACAACCTTGTGAGTTGAAAGCTCCATTGCCGCAATTACAGCAATGGATTTATTAAGAGCCAATACGGGGTATGCGACGCCCTCGTGTTCCGTGCTGCGTCGAACCAGCCCTGTTATCGAATCGAGTAATCCCCAAACGCTGAAGGTTTTTTGCGAAGCATCGTCCCAGGCAACGAAAATCCTGCCGTCTGCGAGAGTGGCCGAATGTGAGTGTTTTCCGATCTTCTGCTGAGGATCGAGCAGCTGGCGTTGAGTGAATGATTTTCCATGATTTGATGAAGTCGCGTAATAAAGCCCGGGACGCTCACCCCCACCCATGAACCAGATGAGAGCCGGATGCCCTGAGCTGTTCAAAGTCAAACTCGGTCCCGCGACCGGGCAGCCGGCGATCTCCCACTTATCATCGCTGACGGCAACCGGCATAAAAGTTTTCCCGCCGTCTGATGAGCGGGCAACGATGACATCACGAAACATCTTTCCGCTGCGAGGGACCGTACGATAAGAAAGATAGAGATTTCCGGCCTGATCCACCTGCAGGTTAGTGCGGCAACATTCGCAAACATCGGTCAATATTCGGCGATCACGAGAGAATGTCTTGCCTCGATCCGTCGATACCGCGAGCCATATTTCAGCTCCAGGATCCTCTTTCTGCTTGTTGCGCTCATCGATCCATGCGATGTAGATGCGGCCCCTGGCGTCAATGGCCATGGATTGAAAGGCGTGTCCGGCAGGCTCACCGGCTCCGTCAGAATTGATGGTCAGTGCAGGCGAAAAAGTTTTGCCGCCATTGAGAGAGCGTGAGAAGAGGATATTGCCTTTCCACTTGCCTCGCTCGTTAGCCCACGTAACGTAGAGTTCTCCCTGCCGGCCGACTATGACTTTCGGCGGATTTTCGTTTCTGACAGTGGCATCTCCCGGACGGTCATTGACCCTTACAGGCGCACTAAAATTCACACCGTCGTCCGAATGGCGCAGCATTACATTGCATTGGTTATCGAGGCGGTCAATGAATGCCAGATAAAAACCTCCTCGATTATCGCCAGCCAGAAAGGGGTTATACTGGCCATCCCCGGTGCGCTAATGGCGTGTTGATGCGTTTGAGCCGTCGCAATTGAGAACCCAGCAATCATTAAACCTGATGCAATTATTGTTTTCCACATAGAAATTCTCATTTTTTCTCTTTTCAAAGAGGCGGTGATCCTGGAATCACCGCCTTTCCAGTGCCTGCAATCGGCAGCCTCGAGTCTCAGTAAGTTATCCTTAACCCGAACTGTATTTGTCTTGGATCAGCCGCTCCGGTCGCCTGCCTGAATGTCGGAAGAGGTGTTGCACCCGTGCCGATTGTCGCATTCGGCAGTTGAAGATTGGCTCGGTTGAACAGGTTGAAGGCTTCCGCAATCACTTCCAGACCGTAGCGTTCACTGAATTTCATGCGACGGCTCAAACGCAGGTCGAAGGAAGCGAAATCAAATCCCACACCAGTGTTACGTCCGACACCGATCGGGCGATCGTTGACGCTCGTATCGAAATTCCTGTCTGTTCCAAGCAGAATATTGAAAGGCAGGGCAGATCCATAACGGAAGACAGGATTGAGCTGAAATCCACCGGCTATTTTCCGCCACGCATTGCCAGTTCGCGACACAGGGAGAGCGAGTGTGGCGCTCAATGCCACGACGTGTCGCTGATCATTGTCGGACAAACCCCGGTCGTCGCGCAGGTTGGCATTATTTTGAGGCGTGAAGAAGAACGCAGATCCGGTTGTATCGATCGCCTTTGATAAGGTATAGGAGAGTCTGCCGCCAAACCAGCTAGCGAACCTGCGGTTTATCGAGACAAGCAAACCGTTGTAGTAGGAGTCACCGGAGCTTTCATAGCGGCTCATGTTTCCGAAATTCGGATTCGGGCGCCCGAGGTTGGGCACGCCGAGACGATTGGCATCGGCGGCTGTCAGCGTCGGCACGTTGACGTTTCGCGAAAGAATCAGGTGAATCCCTCTGGTTCTCAAATAACCCGCAGCAATCGTAGTATGCAGATCCAGCTGCCGCTCGATCTGCAAACTGGTCTGTTGTGAATAGGCGTTACCTATATTCGGATCGATCGTCGTGATTGCCGGCAGGAATCCGGTCGGAAACGCAGTTGCGACATTGGGAAAAACCGGAGCGTCCGCCTGTCCGAATGAGAACTGGGCAACCTTGTATTTCGAGCCGTCGCGCTGAAGTGCATTGGATGTGGCTCTGAGAGGAATCCGATCATAATAGACGCCGTAATTCGCGCGAATGACCGTCTTGCCGTCGCCGGGCGCCCAGGCAATTCCAAGCCTCGGAGCCACATTGTTCTTATCGGTATTGATCGGATCGGGGAGAAACTGCAGGTCGTACCTCAGTCCGAAATTGATCGTTAGATCGCGCCTTGCTCTCCACTCATCCTGAACGAAGAATCCGATGTTCGGATTTGACTGGAAGAGGCCAGGAATTCCAACTGCCTGCTGGTAAGTGACATAACGCCCTGCCTGCAGATTCGCAACCGATGAGAAGGTGTAGACACCCTGCAGTGCGCCGGGGAATGTGATATTGACGCGGTTTAATAGACAATCCGCACCGAATTTCCAGGTGTGAGCGCCTCGCCTTGTAGTTACATTATCGACCAGCTCAAACAGGTCTATGTCACGCCCGGTAGGCGAAGAGGTAGAAGTTCCAACGTTGGCGGCGCCCGAGATTGTTATGGCAGGCCCGGTCAGATCGTTGGCCGGCGCGACCAGACGGCTGTGCGTGTATTGAAACCTCGCTTCGTTCGCGGTGTTGGGCGAGAGTGTCGCTACTTCACTCAGAGCAAATGTTTGATCTCGATTATCAAGCGATGTCCCCGGCTTGTAGCGCTCAAGCCGCCGACTCCACGAGCATTGACGCTGCTGATGTCATAAAAACTGTAGCGAGCCGATAATAAGTTGGAATCATTGAGGCGGTGATCGCCACGCAGAAAGAAATTCGAAGTGTCGTATCCTGTCGGCACAAGTCCGGTGCTGACCCGAGGACCAGTATACTTTATCTGATCGAGGACAGTATTGATGGCTGTGACGTTTGCCGGCAGGATCGTTACTACCGTGGCATTGTTGAGCCGGGTCTGTTCGAAATTGGCGAAGAGAAACGTCCGATCGCGCCTGAGAGGACCGCCTAGTGATGCTCCATATTGGGATTGAGTGTATGGTCCTTTGGCCGTCGAAAGAGGATTACGGGCATTGAGTCTCTGGTTGCTGAGATACCCATATGCCTTGCCGTTCCATTCATTCGAGCCGGATCGGGTGATCACGTTGACTATTCCTGCCGAAGCCCGACCGAATTCAGCAATTCCGCCGGAGGTGATGACCTGAAACTCGCCAATAACTTCCTGACTGAAGAAAGTACCCGGCAGGTCTGCGGCATCATCGTTGGCCGAAAGACCGTCAATAACAAACCCATTATTTATGTTGCGTTGCCCGGCGATATTGATCTGAGCCCCCGGCACCGCGGAAGTCTCGGCGAAGCGCTGGTTCGCGACAGGGTTGGCGCGCGTCACTGCGGGTGTGAGTGCCGCCAGATCGAGGTAGTTTCGACCATTAAGCGGGAGATTTTCGATTTCGCGCGGGGAGACTGTCTCGGCCACCTGCGTTCGGACGGTCTCTATGATGTCCGCTCCCGAGACAATATTAACCTGTATCGTTACGCCGCTGACTTGCAATCTGAGAGGAATGTTCAGCGATTGCCCTACCGTCAGAGTTATCCGCTGTTCGATAGGCGCAAACCCCCTGGCTGTCGCTTTCACTTGATAGTTACCCACCGGCAGATATAAAAAACGATAGCGGCCCTGATCGTCGCTATTGACAGTCCAATTGAGATTCTTGTCGAGGTTGGTGACCGTAACAACAGCCCCACTAACAACTGCTCCACCCGCATCCTCAACCCACCCGCTGAGCGAGGCAAATGTCACTGACTGCTGTGCACTGACCGGGATCAGACTTGCCAGCATCAGGATCGACAGGCATAACAATCTGATTCCATGGACTGAAATAGCGCCGCTTAAGCATTTTTGATTATTCATTCATCTTTCCTTCGTGCTAAAAACAAAAAACATAGAGGGGACCACGCGACAACCGATTTATAGTTGCAAACAAGCACCCACAGCCTCCATAAACTGCTGATGACATGGAATGCTTTGCATATGAATCTTTAGCGTGATCTTTTGAACAGGCTGTTTTTTACATGAAGGAAGCTGGGGAGCGCGAGGTATGGACGAGTATTCTGTAATCGTGTCGCGCGCAAAATGACTGGTCCTGATGAATATCAGTGGCGTGTTACTGAATGAGATCGCGTATTCTGAAACGCAGGCCTTGGCGTCTGACAGATTCTGAAACCCCGATGGTAATTGCGCGCACTGCGCCGGGCAGGACGATGACATGATCGAGGCCGATATCGCAGAGTGATGAGACTTTCCTGCGAATTCTTCATTCTCAATGCCTTCGGAGTTGAGAGCTTCTATCCCGTCAGGCGAATGGGAACTTATGCAATAACAGACGCCGGCGTTGATGCAGCACTCCATACCGCAGGTGTCAGGCTCCGACAGCATCAGATTCACCGCCGGCGCGAGTGAACAGAACAGCAGTATACATAGGGCGATCATTACTCGCGTTATGTATAAAATTTTCCTGCCGTTAGTGATCATAAGAAATCTTAACGAAACTCAAT
The DNA here is from genome assembly GCA_016710075.1 of Acidobacteriota bacterium. Taxonomy (GTDB): domain Bacteria; phylum Acidobacteriota; class Blastocatellia; order RBC074; family RBC074; genus JADJLO01. Next base: position 54,333 of record JADJLO010000005.1, read on the forward strand.
TTTCAACCCGCCGCTCCAGCGTCTGCCATAACCAAAATGGGTCCCTTCGAAGGGATTGCCAAAGTTATAAGCGAATCCCCTGTTTGCGATGTTCATGATATCCAATTGAACCGTGGTGGCTACTTTATCACTTTTAAACAAATCGATGCCAGCCGAGAGGTTGAAGATTGTACGGGGTTTGACGCGACCGCGGTCGAAGTTGACGAGTTCGGCGCCGGGGGCGGACTTCAGCTCTTCGAGGCGATCGGCATCGACTTCAAGAGGCACGCCGCTTTCGTGCCTGCCGGTCAGGCTGAGCAACAAGCCGGAGCGCTGATGGTGATAAACGATTCCGAATGCGCCGGTATTTCGCTGATCCTGATCGGGGATGAATTTCGTGCCGGGACCTATTTCGATGAACTCTTCGCTCAAAAAGAGACCGCCATTTATCGGCCCCGTCTGCAGAATGCGCATGTTGGTATAACTCAGCCAGCCCGACCATCCCGGCAGCTCCCGGCGCTCGGGCACATCCAATCTCACGTCAACCCCGCGTGAAAACCCGCTGGTCACGCTGTTGGGAAAGATTATCGTCGTGTTGAAGAAGACGTTCGGATCGCCGACATTTCGAAAATTGCGCCACCAGCCTGCAGCATCAAGTCTGATCCAGCCGCCGATATCCTGGGCGAAGCCGGCCTCCCAGGCGGAAAGCTTTTCAGGATGAATGTCCGCGCCGCCTTCGCCATGCCCGTCATCGAAAGGCGACAGGCTGCGGGCGAGAGCAGACGAAGAGAGCAGCAGATTGTCCACCTGCGGCGGCTGGTAGAGCCGGTTGAAAGATGCCCGCAGCGCAGTCTTCGTCTTTGGAATGAAATAGACGGCTCCGAGTCGCGGGCTCAATTGCTGATCCGACACCAGCAGGCTGGAGTGATCGTATCGCAGCCCGGCCATCACGGTCAGATTTCGCAGCGGTGAAAACTGATCCTGCAGATAAGCCGAAAACTGACCGCGAACGCGCCGATCACGAAATACAAATGGATCGTCATCGTCGAATTTAAGGGCTGCTTCGCTGATATCCCGGTCTTCGGCCACATCTTCATCGGTGATGTAAAATCTGAAATACTCGCGCGGAGCGATGCGGGAGGCTTCAATTCCGGTTTTTATTATGTGGCCTCCGCGCTGATGCGTCAGGCTGGCAATCACGCCGGCCCTCGAATGAGCGCGATCCTGCTCGGCAAAGATCGGGATGTCTTTTTCACTGCCAAACAGCCTTGATTCATGCCTGCGGTAGTATGCTGCCGCATTACCCACGGTCTCGGCCGAAAACAGGTGCTGCCAGCTCGCAGAGAAGTTTTTATCGCGAAGTTCCTGCCGCTGGTGCTGACCGAAGACTTCCTGAACCTCGTCATTTGGCACACGGAAATCCGTGCCGTTGCCTGAGGCATTGAACAATACTGTGTCACGCAAGGTTGGATGCCAGTCGGAGCGCAGGCTGAAATTGGCCGAACCCCCACGGTTATTGAAATTTCGGGGGTCCACGGGATCAAGAAACCTGTCCGAGCCGTTGGTTGCGACATTTGCAAAAATGCCGAATTTTTTCCCGAAGCTGCCGCCAAAAGCCGCGGCGATGTCTCTTGTGCGAAAATCGGCAAGTCCGGCGCGAAGAACTCCATAAACATTCCGGTCAATGCCCGATCGGGGTTGAACGATGACTACACCGGCGTTTCGCCCGCCGAATTCAGCCGGGATATTTCCGGTAATCACCTGAAGCGAGTTGATGGTGTCGGTGTCGAAAGAGCTTGCCGAGACGCTGTCGAGGCGATCGACTATCGGGATGCCGTCGAGAACATATAAAATTCCGTCATCCACACCGCGAATGTGGACCAGCCCGTTATTTTCAGTCGCCATCCCCGGAGTCGTCGCGATCAGTTCCTGCAACTGCCGGCCGCGATTGATCCGCGGCGCCCGCTGTATGATCCCGGCGGTCAGAGTCGTCGAACTGCTCGGCGAATCGGCATCGATCAGTTCACCACTGGATTGAATGTCTACCTGCTCGCTCGTTCCGACAACATTCAGACTGATTGCCAGCTCCAGCGGCAGGTTTGAATTGACCGTGACTGTCCGCGTGACCGTGTTAAATCCCGGCGCTTCGACTTTCAGTGTGTAACGATTGAAAGTTACATTGTTGAAGACAAATCCGCCTGTCGCATCAGTCACTACCGCAAGGCTCTCCCCGTTGATCGACGCACTCAGACGCACCCCTGCTCCAGCCACCACTGCTCCATTCTGGTCAGTGATGCGGCCTCCAATCGTTCCAATCCGGATCTGCGCAAACGCTCCTGCCGTCATCAACAGCAAGACTAAAATGGATAGCCTGATCGACATCTGTATTTGTTCCTCACCAAAAACCCTTGCAAACATTCAATGATTCCTGAATTATTACAGTCGGACCCCGTCTCAGGTTACATGGTTTTCCCCGTTGCTATCTTTGACCTTGAACCCAACAATCGTGTGAATTATCCACCTTGATCCCGACTTTTGGAATTTCACCTGTGCATAGTTCCCCAACAACTCCGTTATTTTACCCATCCGTGCTTTTATTGTCTCCCTCCTTCTCCCACCTAACTGCTGTAAACTCAACATTTAATATTATTAATAATCTACTGTAAGTCTGGCATAGTCCTTGCAGAACATATCACCCAAATCCTGTCTTAATTTACCCAATTTTATTGAAAAATCTTTGAACTCTCTACCACCGGAGTTACGGATATGAAAACAGAAGAAAAAAGCCCATTGGACCGAGGACTGGTCGAAGTTTCGGAAGAAGAATGCAAGGGATGTGGATTATGCGTGGAGGCCTGTCCTCTGCATGTCATGAAGCTGAGCGATCGATTCAACGGACGGGGGTATCATCCGGCCACATATCTCGGCTCGGGATGCACCGGTTGCGGAATCTGTTTCTTTGCCTGTCCTGAACCTGGGGCCTTGACCGTTTTGAAACTGGAATCGGGCACGCAGGCTGTGGCCGCGTAAACCGGCCGTGATTTCAAGTTTATCCCCTGAACGAATCATCAAGGAAAGAGCGATGGGAGGACAGAGCAATGGCAAAAGAGCTTATCAAAGGTAATGAGGCCGTCGTGAAAGCGGCAATTCTGGCTGGTTGCCGATCTTTTTATGGGTATCCGATCACGCCGGCGAGCGAGATCACGGAGTCGGCTGCCAAATATTTCCCGCTTGTGGGCGGGACATTTCTGCAGGCGGAAAGTGAAGTGGCGGCCATCAATATGGTATACGGCGCGGCCTCGGTCGGTGAGCGCACAATGACCGCATCATCAGGACCTGGAATCAGCCTCATGCAGGAAGGGATGTCCTATCTTGCCGGTTCGGAACTTCCCTGTGTGATCATCGATGTCACGCGCGGAGGTCCGGGACTTGGCAACATCGCCCCCGAACAGAGCGACTATCATCAGGTAGTCAAAGGCGGAGGGCACGGAAATTATCACACCATCGTGCTGGCGCCTAACTCGGCGCAGGAGATGTGCGATCTGACCTTCCTGGCATTTGATCTGGCCGATAAATACCGCAATCCGGCAGTTGTCATGACCGACGGCTTCATCGGGCAGATGATGGAAGGTGTCGAATTCCCGACTGAAATGATCATCCCGCCGCCAAAACCCTGGGCCGTCCGCGGCAATAAAGAGACGCGCCGCAACTTGATCTCTTCAATCTACATGTCGCCGGAAGATCTCGAAAAGCACCAGCTCCACCTTGAAGCGAAATACGCAGTCGCGAATCGCGGCGAAGAAATGTATGAAAAATACAGGACCGAAGACGCCGACATCATTGTCATCGGCTACGGCATAGTCTCGCGCATACTCAAGACGGCAGTTGATCAGGCAAGGGAGATGGGCATCAAAGCGGGCCTTTTCCGCCCCATAACTCTGTGGCCGTTCCCGGACCGCGAGATATCCATTCTGACTGAATGGGCGAAAGCATTCCTGGTTGTAGAGTTGAGCAACGGGCAGATGGTCGATGATGTTCGACTGGCGGTCAATGGCCGCCGCAAGATCAATTTCTATTCGCGAGTCGGTGGGATCGTGCCGACAACAGAAGAATTATTGAAGCAGATTATCATAGCCAGCGAGGAAGAAAATGTACGTCAAAGCTTATCAAAGACCGAAGAGTTTTTATGGGCAGTTTGATCGCAAACCCGGCGACCACGTGACGACGCATTACTGCCCGGGCTGTGGTCACGGCAATCTGCACAAATACATTGCTGAAGCGATCGACGATTTCGGCCTGCAGGATCGCACAGTGTTCGTCAATCCGGTCGGCTGTTCGGTCTTCGCCTACTATTATCTCGATGTCGGCAACATTCAGGTCCCGCACGGGCGAGCTCCGGCAGTGGCGACTTCCGTCAAACGTTCGCTCCCCGACAGCATCGTTATCAGCTATCAGGGCGACGGCGACCTCGCCGCCATCGGCGGCAACGAGATCATGCACGCGGCAAACCGCGGCGAGAATATCACCGTCTTTTTCGTCAACAATGCCATTTACGGCATGACCGGTGGCCAGATGGCGCCGACGACACTGATCGGCCAGAAGACAATCACTTCGCCGCAGGGGCGATCGGTCGAGCGCGAAGGCTTCCCGCTGCGCGTGAGCGAGATGCTGGCGACTCTCGAAGGCCCGACATACATCGAGCGGGTCGCTCTGTTCGACAATAAATCGCGGATGAAAGCCCGCAAGGCCGTTCGCAAAGCGCTGCAGAATCAGATAGAGGGGCGTGGCTTCTCGCTCGTCGAGATCCTCTCGCCCTGCCCTACAGGCTGGGGAATGCAGCCCGGCGAAACATGCAACTGGATCGAGGAGAGACTGACAAAATTTTTCCCGCTCGGCGTGCTCAAGGATGAGTCAGCCACTCGCGAAGGATGGACAAGATACCGTGAGGTGGTGCCGGCTGATCAGATTCCCTCAATTCTGGAACTACCCGAAGAAAACCAACAGGATAATCTCCAGGAGTTCGCTCAGCCTGAAGTTCCGGCGTGCTACAGAAATCCTCAGATCAAGATCGCGGGTTTCGGTGGCCAGGGATTGCTCTTTCTCGGCAAACTTCTGGCTGAAACAGGGATGCGCAGCGGATATCACGTCTCGTGGATTCCGTCATACGGTCGGAGATGCGCGGAGGCACTGCCAATTGCCAGGTCAATATTTCGACCGAACCGATCGGCTCGCCACTGGTATCTAATCCATCGGTTCTGATCGCTCTCAACCGTCCTTCGCTCGACAAATTCGAATCTGAAATCGTCAGCGGCGGTCTCATCATCTACGATTCTTCGCTGATCGACAGGGCGCCGTTACGAAAAGATGTTGAAGTGATCGCCCTGCCGGCAACGGCAATAGCCGATCAGCTCGGCAGCACCAAAGTCGCCAATATGGTCGCCCTCGGCGCCTACATTGGCAGAACAGGCCTACTCAATAAAGACGGCCTCATCAGCCTCGTCAAACATGTATCCAAAACCGACGATCAGTTCCAACTAAATCTCAAAGCGATTAATGCGGGCATTGAGTACAAGCATTGAGTAAAAGCATGGAGTTCCGGCATGGGATTCCGGCATGGAGTTCCGCCTTCAGGCGGAACCGCTTGGCAACAAAGAGTTCCGCCTGAAGGCGGAACTCCATGCAGGAACTCCATGCAGGATATAAAACACGGATGGATAAAGGACTGACAAATCGAGAGGCTGCGCAGAGGCTTTTGAAGTTCGGGCCGAACGATCCGATCGCCCCGCAGCGGTCTACAGGACTGGTGCAGATCCTGCTTATGTTCGCCAACCCGCTGGTCATCATTCTGCTGATTGCCAGCGCCGTTTCAGCCTTTGTCGGGGAGATCGTCAATGCCGTCATCATCTCGATAATGGTCATCGTCAGCATCGTAATCAACTTTGTGCAAACGTGGCACTCTCAGCGTGCGGCTGAAAGTCTGCGGGTTCAGGTAGCTCCAACGGCCACGGTTTTGCGCGATGGGAAATGGGTGAATATCCCCCGGCGCAAAGTGGTGCCTGACGATGTCATCCGCCTTTCAGCCGGCGATATCGTCCCTGCCGACGCCCGACTGCTCCAGGCCAAAGATCTTCACGTCAATCAGGCTGCGCTCACAGGCGAATCGCTTCCGGTTGCAAAGGACGCCGCCGTCACGGTTGAGACGACGCACGAGAATCCTGCAAATGCGACCAATGCGGTCTTCCTCGGCACGTCGATCGTCAGCGGAACTGCGACTGCGGTTGTCACCGCCACCGGTCAGAACACCTCTTTCGGCGACATTGTCGCTCGCCTTGCAGCCCGGCCGCCCGAGACGGAATTCGAACGCGGGACCAGACAGTTCGGATATCTCATCATGAAGACGGTCTTCTTTCTTGTCTTCTTCGTGTTGATTGTCAGCATCGCGATGCGGCACGATCCGCTGGAATCGATGCTCTTCGCGCTGGCGCTTGCAGTAGGGCTGACGCCGGAATTCCTGCCGATGATAACGTCTGTGACCCTGGGACGCGGAGCCATACACATGTCCCGCCAAAAAGTCATCGTCAAACACCTCGAAGCAATTCAGAATTTCGGCAGCATGGATATATTTTGCAGCGACAAGACAGGCACGCTCACCAGCGGCGAGATGGAGCTCAATCGACACATCGATCCGGTGGGAAATGCCTCAAATCGCGTTCACCTTCTGGGCTTCGTCAATGCCAGTTTCGAGTCGGGCGTTAAAAATCCGATCGATGAGGCGATCGTAAAACACGAGCATGAAGACATCGATCAATTCCGGAAAATTGACGAGATCCCTTTCGACTTCGAGCGTCGAAGACTTTCGATAGTTGCCGAGCACAATGGTGAATTGATCCTGATCATGAAGGGCGCTCCGGAAAGCGTGATCAGTTGCTGTTCCTGGCTTGAAATCGACGGGAATCAGCAGACTTTGGACGCTGAGGCTCTTTCAAAATCCACTGCAACTTTTGAAGGTCTGAGCGCAACCGGTAATCGGACACTCGCAGTGGCTTATAAAACGGTCACGAAACAGGATGCTTATCGGATAGACGATGAGAAGGACCTGGTGCTCGCCGGATTCCTCGCCTTTTCCGATCCGCCGCTGCCCGATGCGGCAGAAGTGATCGAATCGCTCAGGCGCGACGGCGTGATGGTCAAGATTCTGACAGGCGACAGCGAACTTGTCGCCCGGCACGTCTGTTCGGAGGTCGGACTCGACGGCGCCGACATCGTTCTCGGAGATCAGATCGACAAAATGTCCGATTCAGCACTCGCCCAGGTCGCAGAGAAGACGAGGGTCTTCGCCCGCGTTTCCCCCATGCAGAAACACCGCATCATTATTGCGCTGAAATCACGCGGTCACGTTGTCGGTTTCATGGGAGACGGCATCAACGATGCGCCGTCGCTCCACGCCGCGGATGTCGGGATTTCGGTATCAACGGCCGTCGATGTGGCCAAGGATGCCGCCGAGATCATCCTGCTCGAACGCAGCCTGCGGGTTCTCCATCAGGGAATCATCGAAGGGCGCAAGGCTTTCGGCAATGTCATGAAATATCTGCTGATGGGGACCAGCTCAAACTTCGGCAATATGTTCAGCATAAGGCGGCCGCTCTCTTCCTGCCTTTTCTGCCACTCTTGCCGACGCAGATTCTGCTCAACAACTTTCTCTATGATCTCGCCCAGATCACCATCCCCACAGACAACGTCGATTCAACCTATATTCACAAACCCCGCCGCTGGGACATAAAGATGATCCGGAACTTCATGCTCTACATCGGCCCGATCAGCTCGATCTATGATTTCCTGACTTTCTATGCACTGCTGAAATTTTTCCATGCTTCTGAATCACTGTTTCACACGGGATGGTTCGTCGAATCCCTGGCCTCGCAGACTCTTGTGCTCTTCGTGATCCGCACCGCAGGCAACCCTTTCCGCAGTCGTCCCAGCGCTCCCCTTGCGATTACCACTCTGCTGGTGGTTCTTACCGGGTGCGTGCTGCCGTTTACACCACTGGCCGGAGTGCTTGGATTCACACCTCTCCCGCCAATGTTCTTCTTGTTTCTTTTTGGAGTTGTCAGCACTTACCTCATGCTGGTTGAACTGGTCAAACGCCGTTTGATGCGCTGGAGTAATCCAGTTTTACATACCAGGTTTTGAGTATCGTCAGCATGGAGTTCGTGCATGGAGTTCGTGCATGGAGTTCCGCCTTCAGGCGGAACTCATGGATGTAGAGCGTTCCGCCTGAAGGCGGAACTCCATGCGTAGGCGGAACTCCATGCAAAAACTCCATAGACTATCTGATGCAGTAAAGATTGTTCTTGCTTCGCAGATAAAGATCGCCGGCAACTATGACTGGAGAAGCGACGAACATCTCATCGGCAAAGAGATTGTTGGCCAGGACTTCGTATTTCTCTCCCATTTTAATAACCGTCACGTAACCGCTTTCGCTGGCCAGATAAATCTTCCCGTCCGCCCCTACCGGAGAAGCCTTGAAGCTGTCGGGCTGGGGCAGGCGCTGCTGCTGGTAATAGGGTTCACCGGTAGTGGCATTAAAGCAGCTCAGGGTTCCGTTATCGGTCAGGGTGTAAAGCTTGTTGTCAAAGAGCACAGGGGCCGGGGTGTATGAAGTTCCTCGTGTCTGGCTCCACAAGACCGCATCGGTTCCTGTCAAATCGCCCTCGCGTCCAAGCCTGATGGCCATCAGTTTCGGATCGCGATAACCGCTCATGACGATCAATATGTCATTCTGCTGGACTGGAGCCGGGATCACGTTCGCTCCAAGGCCGGCGCACTCCCATATCAGTTTGCCGGTGTCGGGTTCATAAGCCCGGACTTTTTTGGTGGCGCTGATAATTAGCTGCTTGCGGCCTTTGTCGTCTGCGACGAATGGAACCGACCATGAGCTCTGCTCGTCGCGATTGACACGCCAGAGTTCCTTTCCAGTATTCTTGTCGAGGGCAAAAGCAAAAGAACCGCCCTCGTGATCGTAATGAGAAATCAACTGATTGCCGTGCAACAAGGGAGCGGAGCCCTCTCCAAACTGCAGTCTCATGCGCATTTTGACTCCGGGATCTTTTTCCCAGATCAGCTTGCCGTTGAGGTCGTAGCAGAAGATGCCTCGCGAACCGAACGAGGCATAAAGATATTTCCCGTCAGTCACCGGCGAGTTCGAGGCGAAACTGCCGTATGTCCGATGGTAGCCTTCGTGAGGGGTGTCGATTTTGGCGACCTTCTCCCAGAGAGTTTTGCCGGTGTTGCGGTCGAGGCACATGACGATGAATTTATGTTCCTCACCGCCGCCGGCCCCGCCTCCCGGCCCTCTCCCCGCAGGTGCTGAATCAACAGGCGCGGAAGCGCCCTTGCCGGTTGGCACCGCCGTAGTCAGGAACATCCTGTCGCCCCAGATTACCGGAGTTGAAAAACCTCGCCCGGCAACGGCCACCTTCCATTTGACATTTTTCGCATCGCCGAATTCCGTCGGCGCGCCCGTAGCAGCCATCCCATTGAAGAACGGCCCTCGCCATTGCGACCAGTTCGGCGGATCCGCAAGCGATGCATTGCCGGCAACCGGCTTCAGAAATATCATCAACGTCAGACAAAATATGGCACTGATCTTTTTCATTTTTTCCTTCCTTCTGATTTCGGGAGAGGGTTCATGGTTCTCGCCTGGCGTCAATATTCATCAAGCTCAAGCTGAAGTTCAACTCCCAACCATGAGATCACTTTGTTAACCGGGTATCGAGTTTCAATTTATTGTTTTTATTGCAAAAGTTGAAATCCTGACGAGAAAAGATATCATTGTCTCCGTTATTAATCGATTCCCGATGACAGGGTCTTCCCTCATCCGGTCCGGGGATGAATCATCAACAGATTGTTACTCAACAAAGTCAGAAACGACCAGCTTATGAATCCAATGAAACAGCGTCAACACATCTTACTTCCGCTTTTATCTTTGATTTTCGTCGCATTTATTTTCGCCCTGTCAGGTGATGTGCTCAGTAAACAAACAGCACCCAGCCAGAATGATTCAGCAAAATTCGGGTTCATCACTTTTGGCGATTTCGGGACTGGTGACAGCGAGCAGTATGAGCTCGGCAAACAAATGATGAGATGGCACAGGGATCATCCATACGATACCGCACTGCTGCTCGGCGACAACATTTACAATGATGGAGACCCGGCTGACATCCCGGCCAAATTTGAAAAGCCATACGCTGAGCTGCTTAAAAGCGGCATCAAATTCTACGCGGTCCTCGGCAATCACGATGTTCGAAAAGGCCGCGAAGGACAGATCAATTATCCGAATTTCAATATGGGCGGGCGGTCATATTACTCATTCACTAAAGGTGACGGGCTGGTAGAATTCTTCGCCATCGATTCGACCAATGTTGATGAAGCTCAAATGCAATGGCTTGAAGGAGCGCTCGCCGGCTCAAAGCTCAATGGAAGATGGCCTTCTTCCATCACCCGATCTACTCATCCGCCAGAGCTCACGGATCTGATCTGAAATTGCGCGCAAAAATTGAACCCCTTTTCCTGCGTTACGGTGTGGTATCGGCTTTCTCAGGGCACGATCACACATATGAACGCACGAAGCCCCAGAATGGAATCCAGTATTTCGTCGCAGGCGCCGGCAGCGGAAAACTCCGAAAAGGTGATCTCGACCGAACAAGCGCCTTCTTTGAAACTGGAAACGACGAGACGGGCAGCTTCCTCTATCTTGAAGTGACGCGTGATGCGATCAGTTTCCAGGCGGTCGATGCCTCAGGTGCGGTTTTCGACAGCGGGAAAATTCAGATGAAAAAGAAGATGGCCGCTCAATAGGATTAATAGTGTCAGACGGTCGTCCGATTTGACCAGACGGTGATAACGCCTCGCATGATCACCGCTCCCAGCACTATCGCTCCGCCGAGCAAAGCCATACCCGTCGGTCTTTCTCCGAACCAGAACATGACCAGTATGGGATTGAGGATCGGCTCCAGAACCGGAATCAGTATGGCTTCCAGAGCGGTGACATTAATGATGGCCTTTGAATAGAGAAGATACGACAACCCCATCTGGAAGATGCCAAGAAAGATGAGGCCTATCCAGCTCCTGGTATCCGGCATCGAACCGAACATGAACGGCAGGCCGATGAGCGCCGCCAGCATGTTGCCGAGGAGCACCGATTCGATCGGCGATGCATCCTTCTGCAATCGCAAAAACAGAACCAGCAGGGCAAAGCAGACCGCGCTCAACGCTCCCAGACCGTTGCCAATCCAGTTTCCCGTTTGCAGCCCATCGAGCAGAAACAACGTCATTCCCGCAAGAACCAGAGCGATCGTCACCCAATCAAGCCGGCTGGTGCGCTCCTTGAGAAACCAGTGCCCCAATACGGCGATGTAAACAGGCGCGGTGTATTGCAGCAGAATTGCATTCGCCGCAGTCGTATATTTATTAGCCACCGCAAAGAAGATGACGGTTCCGGCATAGGCCACGGCTCCACCAAGCTGCGCAGGGGACCAGTGAAAGTTCGGGCGGCGGACGAACGCCAGGATCACCACCGCTGCAATCGCACTTCGCATGCCGGCTATGGCAAACGGCTGCCACGTTACGAGCTTGATCAGCAGCCCTCCGGTGCTCCACAACACTGCCGCCATTATCAGAAGGATAACGGCTTTCCGCCTTTCCGAATATGAGTTGGTCATATGCCGGAAGTTTAATGGGAAAAGTTTAAAGTTTAAAGGTGAGGTTCAAGGCAGGAGGGAAGGTCCGAAGTTCATCGTGCAAAGTTCAAGGCTCAAAGCCGGGAAAAGGGTTAAAACTCTTATTTAACTTTAAACCTTGAACTTTAATCGGCTTTTTCATTAAGCGGCTTTATTGAGATTATCTTTCCCGGTATTAAGCTTCGCTCTTAATCTGCCTGGGGAGTGCTCGGGCCCGAAAATAAATGCATGCCCGCAGGTTCTGCAGATGTACGATTCCTTCTCTTTCATCCCGAAAATCAGCCATACCTGATCACATTTAGGACAACGCTGGAAATTTTTCCACATCGCTTCTCTGATTCCATGATCATGATTTCTTGCTTCCATGTATTCCTCCAAGCTTATTTATCACTATTTAGCGAATGCCTTGCGGCGTTTCTCGATACATTTGGTGATATATGTATTCAAAAACTGTGCCGCACTGGAGGGGATAGATGAGAAGTCGCGAAATCAGATACTTACAACAGGCCGGGCAATACCAGATGTCCTGATTCAATGCAGGATTGAGAGGCAATTTGGGACACAAACTGCGCACACTGTCACTATTCTGCTTAAAGTTCTTCGTCTTCCTGGACGAAGCTGCGCAGGAATTTGTCCTGAGAAGCCCAGAGTTGCTCATCGGTACCATTAAAGACGACCTTGCCTTCATTAATGACGACGAAGTTGGTATTGACGAGACAGACCTGATGATCTTCAGGCAGGATGAGGGTTTGCTTGTCCTTGCCGCGGATGGCGTAATTGGAGGAGAGAAACTTGACGTCAACGAGTCGATGGGTAACGAACATCGAGGTCACATTATCGAGGTCGCGGAGCCTGATTGCCGCCTCGCAGAGTTTTCGTGCAGTTGGAGGATCGAGACCGACGGTCGGCTCATCGAAGAGGATGATTTCAGGGTAATCGACGATGGCTCTGGCGATGGCGACAAGCCGCCGGGTTCCGCCGGAGAGGGATTCGGGAAGCTGATCGGCGACATCGCCGAGTCCGGCAAAATCGAGCACTTCGCGAACTCTGCTCTCGATACGGTCTTCATCCCATCCCAGATCGCGCGGGCGGTAGGCGATATTTTCGAAGACGCTGAGGCTGTCAAAGAGGGCGCCTTCCTGAAAGATGATGCTCATCTTCCTGCGGACATCGACGAGCTCCTCTTCTGTTTTGTATGAAACCTCCTCACCATCGACGAAGATCCGGCCGGCATCGGGTTTGAGCAGACCCAGCAGCAGCCTGAGCATGGTCGATTTGCCGGATCCTGACTGGCCGAGGATGACCTTCATCTCTCCCTTTTTGACGGTAAAACTAACGCCGTCCAAAACGACCTTGCTGCCGAATGAGAGCTTGACGTCACGGAACTCGATCTTAACCAAATCACTCACCTCTTAAGAGAACGGGATAATGCAGTTCGAAAATTTAAAGTATTGTTTTACAATCAAATGCGTAATTTTCCAATTTCGATTTGATAACAAAAATAATACGGGTCTCTAAAAGAATACAACGTGATGGAAAAAAGTTCACCACCAGCCATAGAATTCAGGGATGTTTCACTAGCTTATGATGAGCGTGTGCTTCTGGACAACGTGAGTTTCGCGATAGGTAAAGGCGAGATGAGGATTTTGGTAGGACCCTCAAATTGCGGAAAATCAACGATCATCAAGCTGGCAATCGGACTGCTCAAACCGGACAGCGGTCAGATTTTGATCAACGGCCGGGAGATCACCAGCTTGAATGAAGAGGAGTTGATGATTGTTCGGGAGAAGGTCGGAGTGGTGCTTCAGACCGACGCGCTTTTTTCCATGCCTGTTTCGGGGAATGTGGCATACCGGCTTGCCCATCTGGGGATGAACGAGGAAGAGATTGAAGCGGAGATACGGCGGGTGCTCGATGTGGTCGGTCTGGAAGCGGCATATGACCTCATGCCCGATGAACTTTCAGGCGGCATGAGCCGCCGCGCAGCGGTTGCCAGGGGGCTGGCCGGAACACCGGGGATAATGCTATATGACTCGCCGTGCTCCGGACTGGATCCGATCGTCAGCCGTCGCATGATGCACGAGATCATGCGACTCAGGGATATTGAAAAGGTCAGCTCCATTTACGTCACTCAGAGCATGGACCAGGTAAAATATCTGTGCTCTCACCTCTATCAGCCGGTCAGTGGATCCAGCATCATACTGCGGCGCGAGGAATCTGATTTCTGTCTGGTCAACACCAAAGTCATGATGCTGATTGATGGAGAACTCATCTTCAATAATGTCGATGAGTTCTTCTGGAGCAGCAGTGACGAAAATATTCAATCATTTATTTCCTGATGAGATAATCAACTTATGAAAAACGAGTCACTCACACAACATGCGAAAAGAGTCAATGACATCCAGCAGGCCCTGCGTGATGCGGGCCTCGATGGCTGGCTGTTCTACGATTTCAGGACCAGCGATCCGCTTGCATACCGGATATTGAAACTCGATCCGGAAACGCATACGACGCGACGTTGGTTCTACTTTGTGCCGGCAAACGGCGAGCCATCAAAATTGTTCACCGGATCGAATCGGGCAAGCTCGACTCATTGCCGGGGGATAAATTCATATATCTGAGCTGGCAGGAACAGCACGAGCATCTCCGCAATCGCTCGCCGGGAGCGGCCCTAAGATTGCGATGCAGTATTCGCCGATGAATGCGATCCCCTATATTTCACGAGTCGATGGCGGGACGATCGAGCTGGTCAGAAGGTTCGGGGTCGAGGTTCAGACGAGCGCGGAACTGGTTCAGCATTTCGAAGCGGTCTGGTCGCCCGAGCAGAGAGACTCACGTTTACGCCGCCGAAAACATTCACCGCATCATCCACGAAGCTTTCGGCGAGATCGCCCGCGGACTGAGAGCTGAATAGCCCGTGACCGAATTCTCGATCCAGCAGTTTATTCTCAGGCGGTTCGAGGATGCCGGGATGATCTGCGACTCGCCCCCGATTGTCGCCGTCAACGCCAACAGCGCCGATGCTCATTACAGCCCTTCCCGGGAGCTTCATTCTCCGATCAAGCAGGGAGATTTCGTGCTTCTGGATGTCTGGGCGAAGCTCAATAAACCCGGAGCAGTGTACGGCGATCTGAGCTGGACCGGATTCGCCGGGGAATCCGTGCCGGAAGAATATTCCAAAATATTCAACATCGTCAGTCAGGCGCGTGACCGGGCGGTCGACTTCATCCGAGAGCAGGTCAGTGCCGGGCAAAGTTTTCACGGGGCCGATGTCGACGACGTCTCCCGCGGCGTGATCAGGGACGCAGGCTTCGGAGATTTCTTCAACAGTCGCACGGGTCATTCGATCGGCGAAGAGGTTCATGGCAACGGGGCAAACATCGACAATATCGAAACGCCCGATAATCGCATGATCACGGCTCGGACGTGCTTTTCCATCGAACCCGGCATCTATCTGCCGGGCAGATTCGGACTACGATCCGAGATCGACGTCTTTGTCGGCGACGGCGAAGTGATGATCGCCGGTCAACCGATCCAAACCGGGATCATCCCGATTATGAAAATGTAAATTCATGACTCGAAAAACAGCTTACATCGTTCTAGCAATGTTCTTAGCCTGCTTCACCGGTTCGAACATCGTCGCTCAGCAGGCCGTCAGTCCAGTCGAAGGCGATTTTTCGATACGGGATTTCCGTTTTGAAAGCGGCGAAACGCTGCCCGAGTTGAGGCTGCATTACAGGACACTGGGCAAGCCTGTACGCGATGCTGCAGGCAAGGTCACCAATGCCGTGCTGATCATGCACGGCACGGGCGGGGCCGGCAGCCAGTTTCTGTCGCGCCAGTTTGCCGGAGTTCTGTTTGGTCCCGGTCAACTGCTCGATGCCGGCAGATTTTTCATTGTCCTTCCGGACGGCATCGGGCATGGCAAATCGAGCAAGCCCAGCGACGGCTTGAGAGCGCACTTCCCTCATTACAACTACAACGACATGGTGACTGCTCAGTACAGGCTGCTGACCGAGGGGCTTGGAGTCAATCATCTGCTGCTGGTCATGGGTACGTCGATGGGCGGGATGCATACCTGGGTCTGGGGAGAAAAGTATCCTGATTTTATGGACAAGCTGATGCCGCTGGCCAGTCTTCCGGTGCAGATCTCCGGCCGCAATCGCTGGACCAGACGAATGGTCATGGATTCGATCAAGAACGATCCTGAATGGAACAATGGCGATTACAAGACACAGCCGATTCGCGGTCTGACCTCGGCGGTATACACGTTGATGATGATGTCGAGCGCACCGCTGCAAAATTACAAACAAGCGCCGACCCGCGACGAAGCTGACAGATCGTTCGATGCCCAGGTGAAATCGCAACTGGCCAATCGTGATGCAAACGACATGCTCTACCAGTTCGATTCATCGCGCGATTACGATCCGGCGCCAAATCTCGAAAAGATCAAAGCTCCCCTGATAGCCATCAATTCCGCGGATGATCAGGTCAATCCGCCCGAGCTTGGAATCATGGAACGCGAGATCAAACGCGTTAAACTCGGCCGTTATATCCTCATCCCTGTCAGCGATAAAACGCGCGGACACGGGACTCACACACTGCCCGAAATATGGCAGGAATATCTGCGCGAACTGCTCGGACTCAAATGAGTCGAATCCGGCAATTGAGATCTTACCTGATCATAAACATCATAAACATCAGTGGCCGCAAACATCAGGAATGTTTGTGGCCGTGAGCGTGGGCATGCAACTCCCTGGCAAATTTTGAAATCTTCTGAGCCTCAGGGAATTTATTGCCGGTGAGTTGCTGATAGACCTTTTCCGTTCAAGACGAGTTACTTGACACATATTCGGGTCATCCGGAGGATTTTGCCTGGAGTAACGCATGGAGTTCCGCCTGAAGGCGGAACGGAACTCCATGCGGGAACTCCATGCGACTACTTGCGGGAATTCAAACTGGTTCGAATGACAGCGAGAGCCTCATCAAGCTCGGCTCCGACAACTTCGAGGCGCGGAGGCCGGACGCGGGCGCTGCCCATTCCAACTTCCTGCTGGACCAGTTTGATCAATTGAACGAACTTGACGACCGTATCCATTCTGAGCAGCGGCAGAAACCAGCGGTAGAGTTCGAAGGCTTTTTCAGGTTCACCATTCATCGCATAGTTGAACAGGTCGACGGATTCTTTCGGCAGAGCATTAACGAGGCCCGCGATCCAGCCGACGGCGCCGGCGGCGATGCCCTCAACGATCGCGTCATCGACGCCAACCAGCAGAGCCAGCCTGTCGCCTATCAAGGCGCGGATCGCTGTGACCCTGCGAACATCGGTGCTCGATTCCTTGACCGCGTGAAAATTCTCGTGCTCTCCGGCGAGTTCGCTGATCTGTTCGGGGATGAAATCTGTTCCGTATGCCACCGGGTTGTTGTAGAGCATGCAGGAGAGGTTCGTCGCCCGGAATGTCGCGGCGATGTGAGCCTTCATCTCGCGCCAGTCGCTTTTGTAGACATAGGGCGGCAGGACCATCAGTCCCCGGCACCCCTTGTCCTGTGCGGCTTTCGCCAGTGCCACAGCCTCGGCAGTGCCGAGCGCCGAGATGGCGGCGACGACGGGGACGCGGTCTCCCACGGCTTTGACGCAGGTCTCCCAGATTGCGAGTTTCTCTTCAAGGGTCATGGTTGCGCCCTCTCCCAATGAGCCCGGCGTGACAATGCCCGTGCATCCGTTATCAACCAGCCAGTTGACATGCTTTGAAACAAAGCCGTAATCGATGCTCAGATCCTCGTTGAAGCAGGTTGTTATTGCGGGCATGACGCCCTTCCATTCCATTGTCATAATTATTGAGTCCTTCCATATTTATTCAGGATTTGTGAGACTTTCGACTCTGGCGGCGAATACCGGGGGGCGCACTGAATCCATTCCCCATCCCAGCAGGAACTCAGTGGCCGGCCCGCAGATACGCCCCTGACAGGGTCCCATGCCGCAGCGTGTCTGAAGTTTTGCATCGCGCCAGGAACGTTGATTTTTCAATCTTGCAAAAGTCACGTCTTCGCATCGGCAGACGATGGTGCCGTCGTCGGGCAGTAATTTCAGCTCATCGCGAAGCGCAAAGGTCTCGTTGAGCATTCGTGCGAAGCGCTTATGTTTATCGCGTTCAGCAAAGATATTGATTGCAGCGTCCTGATTACCTGCCGCGGCAAAACCGGCAATTCGGCCTTCGGCAAGAGAGAGTTCCAATCCTCCGATTCCAGTCGATTCACCGGCGCAGAAGATTCCAGACTGTGATGTCTGCTGGTAATGGTCAACCTTAACAACGCCGTTTTCGATAGCGCATCCGAGCATTTCGGGAAGCTCAGTATTTGGCACCAGGTGAAATCCACAGGCAAGGTAATCGCAATCGACATGCCATATTTTCTCTCCCTGTCGCAGCGTGACTCCGGTCAGTTTTTCTTCTCCGTGTGCAGCAATGGGCCGGCAGCTTTTGATGTATGGGACTCCGACAAGCTGCCGTTGCAATCCAATTGCCTGAAAGATCTTTCCGGGCAGACTGATCAATCCCAGGCCGAATTTGAGCAGGCGGCTGAACGGGGCCTGCTCCGCAATCAAGACAACGTCAGCGCCCTTATTTTTCAGGTAAGCGGCAACCGCGGGAAGCAGTGGCCCGCTGCCTGCGACCACCACTTTTTCCCGGTGATCGGATAACCGGATTTTACGAGGGCCTGCAGGCCGCCGGCTCCGAAGACATTCGGCAAGGTCCATCCCGGGAAAGGAAGAAAACGTTCGCGAGCGCCGGTGGCGATTATCAAACGCTCGTAGGTCAAATCCAGGACAGCATCATAAGTTTCAGCGGTCAGTCGTGCGGAATGAGGCTGATCGACGACTCTGGCTCCGCTGATGAATTCGGCGTTCAGGCTCTCAATCCTGCGGAACCATTCGGCTGATTCCCTGCTCGATGGTTTCGCCTGTTCGCCGCGCCAGATCTGTCCGCCGGGTGCAGGATTATCATCGATGATGGTGACGCGACTGCCGCTCTCGGCCGCGCTGCAGGCAGCGGCCATGCCGGCGGGGCCGGCGCCGATTATCAGGACATCGCAGTTGTAGGTTCTGTCAGTCATCGGTGCTCATATCCATCCCATCCCGCAAAGCGGAAACCGCTACGGCTTATTGCTATTCAGATTATCCCGAGTGATCAACTGGATCTTCACCGTTACCTCTTCCTGAATGCGTTCTCCCTTGAGCAATCGTGCCGCGCTTTCCACTCCTATCTTTCCCATGTCCGCAGGAAATTGAGCTACAGTAGCGGTCATCTCACCTTTCCGTACAGCTTCACGCGCTTCAGAGAAAGCATCAAACCCGATGACGGTGATCTTTCCGGTTTTGCCGGCGGCTCTGATGGCTTCGACAGCGCCGAGCGCCATCAGATCGCTGCAGGCAAAGAGTCCTTGAATATCGGGATGAGCTTGCAGCATGTTTTGAAACACAGTGTAGCCCTGATCTCGCTCCCAGTTTGCAGTTTGCGACGAAACGATTTGGATGCCGGGTGATCCGGCAACAGCCTGGCGAAACCCTTTGAGGCGGGAATCGCCGGTTTCGTGACCGGGGATACCTTCCAGAATCGCGACCTTGCCTTTGCCGCCGAGCGTCCTGACCATCAATTCTCCGGCCAGCCTTCCGCCCTCAAGATTGTCGGAACCGATGAACGCAGCGATTTTTCCATTGGCGGCGGCCAGCGCTTCGGGGTTGACACGCGTGTCCAGAATGACAACCGGAATGCCGGCCTTATTGGCTTTGACAATGGCGGGAATAATTTCCTTCGAACCGCTGGGCGTGATACAGAGCGCCGAAACCTTGCTTTCGATCAGGTTTTCGATGATCTGCATCTGCTTTTCGACATCGACTTCCCGCTCGGCTGCCTGAACCAGCAGGTGAACGTTCAAACTCTTCGCAGCCTCTTCCGCGCCTTTCTGCATATCGTTAAAGAAAGGGTTGTTGAGTGTCTTAACCACCAACGCGATTGTGGGGCGGCCATCCGATGTGGCTTGGTTGCGTTGACAAGCAACCGAGAACAGCAAGAGGGCTGCGGCAGACATGATGAACAGTGATTTTTTCATGCTTGTAACTCCACCAGTTTAGGTTGGAAATTGTCCAGTATTTCGATCGCCGATTATCGCCTGCTTTTCTTGAGCGCCATATCCAGCAGCACGGCAACGATGATGACCAGACCAATGATGATCTGCTGAGCAAACGAGCTGATGTTCAAAAGCGTCAGCCCATTCCTCAAGACACCGATAATCAGGGCGCCAATCAGAGTTCCGAAGACGTGGCCTTCACCGCCCATCAGACTGGTGCCGCCGATGACCGTTGCGGCGATGGCGTCGAGCTCGTAATTCATTCCGGCAATCGGCTGCGCAGAATTCAGCCGTGCCGTCAGTATCGTCGCCGCCAATCCGGCCAGACCTCCACAGATGCCGTAGATCAGCGTTTTGTAGAGCCGGACGTTGACGCCGGAGAGTATTGTCGCTTCTTCGTTGCCGCCGATTGCATAAGTGTACCGGCCAAGTTTGGTCTTCGTCAGCAGAAAGTATGCCATGAAGAAAATCGCCAGCATCGCCAGGACCGGCATCGGAATGCCCAGTGGTTTGCCGGTGGCCAGATACCGAAACGAATCAGAGAAACCGGAGATTGGCCTCCCTCCGGTATACAGCAGCGCGGCTCCACGAGCAACGCTCATCATTCCCAGCGTGGCGATGAACGGAGGCAGCCGTCCGATCGTGATCAACAAACCATTGAGCACGCCGGTAAAAAAACCAACGCCGATTCCAATCGCCAGCGCCGGCACCAGCGGCACCCCTTTCTGCAACAGACTGGCCAGCACCACACCTGAAAAGGCCAGCACAGATCCGACCGAAAGATCGATTCCGGCCGTGATGATGACGAATGTCATTCCGGCGGCGATGATGGCGATGATGGCGGTTTGTTCGGCGACGTTCAGCAGATTCGAAACAGTCAGAAAATGCGGCGTCAGAATCCACATGACCGCGCACAATACAATCAGCCCGAACAGTGTCCCGAACTGTCTGCCGTGCAGTGCAACGTAGGCTTTAAGTGTCATGCGGCCTCCCCCAGCGCGCAGTGCAGAATTTGTTCCTGAGTCGCGTCTGCTGCTGAAAATTCTCCGTTGATGCGGCCTTGATGCATCACCAGAATGCGGTCGCTCATTCCCAGAATTTCGGGCAGATCTGATGAAATCATGAGGATGGCAGTGCCCGCCGCCGTCAGTTGGTTCATCAGTTGATAAATCTCCGCTTTCGATCCAACGTCAATACCGCGCGTCGGTTCGTCAAAAATCAAAATATTGCCATTTGAGCAAAGCCATTTGCTGAGCACGACTTTTTGCTGATTGCCGCCGCTCAGGTAGATTACTCGCTGGCCGAGTCCGGTGGCTTTAATTCGCAGGTCTTTGAGGAATCGGCCGGCGGCTTCGGTTTCTTCGCTGTTGCTGACGACGCCGAATCGCGAAAAGCGCTCAACGCTGGGCAGGCAAATGTTTTCCTGAACCGACAACGGTAAAACCAAACCTTGCGTCTTGCGGTCTTCTGTCAGAAAACCGAAGCCCAGATTGATCGCCTGTCGCGGCGAAGTGATCTTTTGCAACCGGCCTTTGACTTGAATACTGCCTGCGTCGATTTTGTCCAGACCGAAGATCGCGCGCGCCAGTTCGGTCCTCCCGGAGCCCAGCAGACCTGATATGCCAAGGATTTCACCTTCGTACAACGAAAAGCTGATACGGGTCAGTGCGTCGTTTCGGCTCAGTCCTTCGACTCGCAACACTTCCCTGCCGCGCGGCGCTTTGATTTTAGGGAACTGCTGGGTCAATTCGCGATTGACCATCATTCTTATCAGTTCCGGCTTTGTGACTTCGGCGATGTTGTGCGTGCCGACCCAATTACCGTCGCGGAGAACCGTCACCCGGTCACCGATTTCAAAAAGCTCTTCCATCCGGTGCGAGATATAGATGATTGAAACTCCGTCAGATTTCAGTAGGCGAATGCGTGCGAACAGCTCCTTGATCTCACGCTCAGTCAGCGCCGAAGTCGGCTCGTCCATAATGAGGATACGTGCATCGAGCGATATGGCTTTGGCGATTTCGACCATCTGTTGTTCGGCGATGCTCAGTTCCCTGACCAGGCGCTGCGGATCGAAATCCATACCCAGGCCAGCCAAAAGCCGCTGCGCCGACTGGTTCATTCTCTTTTTATCGATTAAACCAAAAGCCGCCGGCTCACGGCCGAGGAAGATATTTTCAGCCGCCGACAAATGAGGAACGAGATTAAGCTCCTGGTAAATAATGCCTATGCCGAGTTCACACGAATGACGCGGGTTTTTAATTTCAATCTCGCGGTTGTTGAGCAGGATTTTTCCGCTGTCTTTCTGATAGGCGCCACTGAGTATTTTCATGAGCGTGGATTTACCCGCACCATTTTCGCCGAGCAGAATATGCACCTCACCGCGGCGCAGGTCAAAATCAACGTTATTGAGCGCTACAACGCCGGGGAATGTCTTGCGGATTGCCCGCATTTGAAGCGCAAGATTGTTTTCCATCTGATTTGGGTTAAAGGCCGATCTTTTCGCGTAAATACTGCCGGCTGCGGGTGGCACTTTCCAGTGGGTTGACACCCGTTTTCGTAGTGTCAGTGTCCTGTTCGACAATTGCCCATCCGTCAAAACCAGCCGCCGTCAATTCTGAAATGACGCGAGGAAAATCGACAGTACCTTCGCCAAGTTCACAGAAGACGTCGCGCCGCACTGCTTCCAGAAAATCTACCCCGTCCCGGCGTACTGAATCGAGTACCGCCGGGCGAATGTCCTTCAAATGCAGATGCCGAATTCGTGAACCATACTTTCGCACGGCATCGACCGGATTGCCGCCGCCATACTGGTAATGCCCCGTATCCAGGCAGAGTCCAAGCAGATCAGCGTCAACGTTGTCGCACAGCCGTTCAATCTCGCCCGGGGTTTCGATGAACGTCGTCAACCAGTTCCAAACCATGGGCTGATAATTCCGCTTTCAAATTCTGAGGTTCAACTGGAAAGTAATCATACGGGCCAAGCTCGGTGCCGATGTAACCAGCTTGCTGCATCTCATCGAGGACAGACTGATACGGCTGCTGACCGCCCCAGCCTTCGACTTCCATAATGCCCCAGCTCACAGGGGCTGTCCCAATTTTGATTGTCATAAATTTTACCTGCTGCGGGCTATGGCGCAGCCACTACTTTGATTGCTTCGCCTGCTCGCATCGCTTCAAAACCTTCACCGATCTGATCCAGCCTCAGTCGATGCGTGACCAGTTTTTCCAATGGCAGAATACCGGATTCCAACAACCGCACGACTTTCGGAAATTCAGTGCGCTGAATGAATGAACCCAGAATTGTCACTTCATAACGCGTAGTGAAATACTGATTGAACTGTCGATCGGCATGCTGGTTGATGCCGAACAGAATGACTCTCCCGCCGGGACGAACAATCTGCAAGGCTTCGGGCAGCAGCGTGCCGGCGGCATCGATGACAATGTCAGCGCCGATGCCGGTTGCGGCCTTAACTTCGGCGGCGATGTTCCCGGTCTTCGAATCGAATACGCCGTCAGCTCCGAACGACTCCGCCGTGCGGCGGCGAAACTCAACCGGTTCAATCATAAACACCTTGCCGGCGCCTCCGATTTTGCAGAGCAGCAGGAAGATCAATCCGATCGGTCCGGCCCCAAGAATCACGACGTTCTCACCGGGAGTGAGCTGCGCTTTTTCAAAAGCATGCAACACACAGGAAAGCGGCTCGGCCAGTGTCGCACGTTCAGGCGAAACTTCATGACTGATCTTGTGCAGCGATTTGGCGGGAGCCAGGTTGAATTCGGCCAATCCGCCATGGCGGAAGATGCCCAGTGTAGTCATGTTTTCGCAGACATTCGTCATCCCCATCCGGCAGTATCGGCACAGGCCGCAGGTGATGTTCGGATCGATCACCACCCGGTCGCCGGGTTGCAAATGGCCGACACCGGCACCGACCTCCGTGACGGACGCCACATATTCGTGGCCTAGAATGCTGCCGGCTGTGGCCGGATGCCCGGGCGGAGTCGCCAATATGTGAATGTCCGTGCCGCAGATGCTTGCGCGCTCAACCCTGAGCAGCACATCATCGTCAGCAGAAATACTCGGCTTCACGGCGGATTCAATACCCCATTTGCCATCGCCGTGAAAAACAACCGCCTGCATTGTCATACTCATATGATCATAGTCCTTTGGAATAGTGCGACAATCTGATCTCTTTTTTCGGCACCCTATTTTGGCGAGATGACAACCACACCGATTCGCAATGTGTTCTTGTCACCTGCTTGCGCCGGGAAGGTGTTCTGTCGAATAGTAAATCTTTGCTTCAGCGCTTCAATACTGCCGACCTCACGCTGCTCCCAGTCTTCAAACCGAACTGTTTCGCCGCGAATCCTGCCGCTCAAAACCAGTTCCAGTCCGAGGGGGTCATGCACCAGTTCAACAAGGTTGCCTTTGAGGTTGGCGTATTCACCCGTCCGTCCGCAGATTGGGCAGGACTCTACGTCGGCGTGATTCGGGTTGGTATGCTCGACTTCGTAATGAACGCTTGCGCCGAAGCGGTAATATGCTCGTTCGCCCAGCTTCACCTGATCGAGTCCCTGCCGTGCCAAAGCAGAGAAGTAATAACGCATATGAAAGGCATGCGAATGTTGCAGCGCACGCTGTTCACGGACTTCCCAGGGCTGCAAATGCTCCAGTCTGACTTCGAAATCGCAGCCTTCCGCGTTGTCGAATGGTCCATAAAATTCGCGCAGCCGCATCGCCTTGCGCAGGTTTCCAGTCACCAGTTTGACCGCTGCGTCATAAGACCGTACCAGCCTGGCGTCAACGTAAAACCAGAGATTCGGGTAACGCGGCATCGCGCGGTCAAAGACCGATTTTGCCGGCAGCTTGAAGTCTTCAAGCGTTCGTGAAATTTGATTGCGTTGACGGCGGACAGAATCTTTATTGACTTGAGCTCTGACGGAGTACTGTGAGCCGGCCATCAACAACAGAATAATCGAGGAGCAAATACAGAGTCTTAACGCTGGAGGCAGAATAGTCATCGGAATGGTCATTTTGATAGCTTGAAAACAGGTGCAGAAGACAGGAGGGCGACTCAAAGAGTCAGCCCTCCTGTGCCTGTTACTACAATTCAGGCCACCTGATACCGCTTTAGAAGTACAACTTCAGCGCGAACTGAATGATACGCGCGTTGGAGGCAGTCAGGATTTGACCGAAGCCGGAGGAATCTCGAGCAATGTTCGGCGGACCGAAATTCGCCCGGTTGAACGCGTTGAAAAGTTCCGTGCGGAACTGTAAGGAACGCCGCTCCGTCAGGCGGAAGTTTTTCGCCAGGGTGAAATCGAAATTGATCACACCTGGGCCGCGCATGATTCCCACGCCGGCATTGCCGAACGCCTGTGGCCCAGGACTGAATGCCGCGAAAGCACTGGTGTTGAACCAGCGGGCTACTGTCTGTTGATCAT
Source organism: Acidobacteriota bacterium (assembly GCA_016710075.1). Lineage (GTDB taxonomy): Bacteria > Acidobacteriota > Blastocatellia > RBC074 > RBC074 > JADJLO01. The sequence goes on from JADJLO010000005.1 coordinate 79,619, forward strand.
TCGGCAATACCGGGTCGCCGACCAGATTCGGGCGTGCCCGCCGTTCGCCACCGATATTCAGAACGCTCGATCCGCCCAGGGTCGCCGTCAATCCCAGCCCTCCCTGCAGCGCGTGAATGCCGGTCACCTGCCAGCCGCCAAACAAGAGGTCAACCGCCGTGTTCCAGTCTTTGCCATACCGGTGGCCCCTGCCGAACGGCAGCTCCCAAACGTAGCTGGCGACAAAGCGTTGTTTGACATCGAACTCGGCCAGGCCGCGATCTGCGGCTGTGTTGTTGCCATTCTGAGGTTCGCGGAAAGTGCCGGTGTCAAAACCGGCTCCACCGCCGCTGGTCGAAATATGGTCGGGTGAACCGGTCAGGGCCTTGCCCCAGGTGTAGCTGACCATGCCGGTCAGTCCATTGGAGAATCGTTTCTCCAAACGAGCCTGCAACGAGTTGTAGGTCGCACCAACACGGTTTTCCATCCATTGAATGTCGCCGAAAGCCGTATAGGGCCTTGGGCCGGCCGACTGCGAGCCATTCGCATTCGTGATCACCGAAAATTGATTCAGGTTGCGGAAGCCGTTCAACTTCGTCCCCTTGTTGCCGACGTAGGCAACATCGAGGAGCAGGTCTTTCATCAGCTCATACTGGATGCCGAAGTTGTATTGCTGGATGTAGGCCGTCCGCTGATTGGCGTCCTGCGCACGGCGCGCGATGGTCGGTGACAGCGATTTCGGATCGAGCAGCCCCGCCGGATAGCCATTCTGCAAACGGAAGACCGCTGCCGTTGCCACTGCCGCAGCTCCTGTGACGTTTGTCTGTATCGTGTTATCCACCAGGAATGGCGGATTGAAGCCGAGCAGACCTTCGCGACCCTGCCTGACGGTGTGATTGTAGAAGACGCCATAAGCGCCGCGAAACACCCAACGCGAAGTCGGCGAATAAGCGAAGCCGAAGCGCGGCGCGAAGTTGTTGCGGTCGGGGTGAACCAGCGCGCGGGCGAAGATGTCGCCGTCTGTGGCAAAAACATCTTTCCCGGTCACCGGATCAAAGTTGACGAAGCGGTTCTCTTTCTCACGCGGCGGCGTTGCGTATTCATAACGCAACCCCACATTCAAAGTCAGCTTTGACGTGATCTTGTAATCGTCCTGAACGAAGTAGAACTGCATGTCCTGCCCCTGTTCCATGACAGTGAAGCTGGTGAGGTCCAGTCTGGTAGCCAGGCCCAGCAGCAGATCTCCGACGGATCGGCCGGTGAAGCGGTTATCGAAGTTCAGCCGTCCGATGGTCGCATTCAAGTCATTGATCTCGGTCTTAACGTGCAGAAACTCGCCGCCGAATTTGATGAGGTGAACACCACGATTCCAACTGAAAGTAGCACGAGGATTCCACGAGCGCGGCGTCTGGAACTGCGGCGTCGAAGAGTGGCGGCCGACAGCGTCAAAGCCTTGAATCTGGAATTTGGGCACACCGCCTAATATCCTCGGGTCGTTGGGTACGTTCTTCAATCCAATCGCCGCCGGCCCGTCTACCCCGAAGTTCGGGGGGTTGGTGAAGTAGTTACCGCGCGCGAAACCGAAACGGAAATCACCGACCAGCGACGGCGAGAATATCCACGTCAAGCCGAAAGCCAGAGCTTGCGAACGATTCAAGTTCGACCCGAAAGCGTCGTTGAACGAGCCTTCGGCAAGTCCGGGCAGCGGCGCCGGGCGAAAAGTATTGGTGTCGACGAAACTGTATCGCCCAAAGAAAGTAATGTTGGTGGCGAACTGGTGATCGACACGCACGTCGAACTGATCCTGCCGCGTGCTGGTAATAGGCGTTGAAGCGTAGATCGTTGTGCCCGCGACGTTAGGATCGGGAATAAGTTTGATGACGGCTGCGCCCACCGGATCCCAGCGAGTCGAAGGAATCACCCATTGGCCCGCCGCGTTCTTGCTGAATTCCGGTCGTCCGGTTGCGAATGGGTCAACGACCGCCACGCTGAACAATCCGGCCTTTTCCGCCGCCGTCGGAACCTGACGCACGCGGGGGACGCCTTCGCGCTCGCGCAGGCCCTCGTAATCGGCAAACCAGAAAGTGCGATTCTTGACAATCGGCCCGCCAACCGCAGCGCCGAACTGGTTGCGTTTTCGCACGGGTTTCGGAGCGGCGAGAGCATTCGAGAAGAAGTTGTTGGCGTCGAGCACGTCATTGCGCAGGAATTCGTAGACGCTCCCGCGAATGCCGTTGGTTCCCGACTTGATTGTCGCATTGATGACTGCGCCGGAACTGCGTCCGAACTCGGCGGAGTATGCGTTGGTCTGAATCTTGAATTCCTGCAAGGCCTCGACTGAAGGCTGCACGAGTTGTACGTTTTCGCCTCGGAAAGAGTTGGAGTAGGAGATGTTGTCAACTCCGTCCAGCAGGAAGACATTATTGAAAGTCCGGTTACCGTTGACGTTGATCGCGCCTTTGAAATTGACGCTCGCAAGGCGCGGCGTGGTCGGCAGAACACCCGGTGAAAGCAACGCAAGCTGGTTGTAATCGCGCCCGTTCAGCGGCAACTCAACGATCTTCCTCTGATCAATCACCGAACCACGCGAAGAGGTCTCGGTTTCAAGCAGCCCGGCTGCCGCTACAATCTCAACGGTCTGAGTCACATCGCCAATCTGCAATGAGATATCTGCTCGTGCCGTTTGATTGACCTGCAGCGTAATTCCGGTGCGGACCACTTTTTTGAATCCCGCTTTTTCAACCGTGATCGAATAAAGGCCCGGTTTCAAGCTGGAAACAATGTAGAGACCCTGATTGTTGGTTTCAGTCTTCAGACTGAGGTTGGTTTCGGTGTTAGTGACAATGATCGAAGCTTTGGGCACAACAGCTCCCGTGGCGTCATTGACCTCGCCGGTGATAGTCGCTTTTTCCTGCTGAGCCAACGCAGCCAGCGGGAAACAGAACAACACCGCAAATATCAGAGTAAGCAGAGACTTTCTATCCATGATTTACCCTCCTGTCGGGTCGGTTAGGAATCAGTTTGCTTTTAAGTTGATGGTGACTACTGCTTCGTTTATCCCAGCTCGGCCATAAGTAAGTATCCGGCGCCCGGCCTGAAGGTCAGGCTATAGTCGCCTTCTCATCTTATTTATTTATCAGAGTGATCGGACGTTTTTCTTTGAATGACAAGGTTGCAGCATACGCTACCTCCAGATCCGCCACGCCATCGGCGCAGGTGATCGAAGGAGGCAACCCCTTTGAAAGGTGCTCGATGAAATTCTGCAACTGGTCAATATAGGCGCGCTCGAAACGCTCCATAAAATATGGTACGGTGTCGTGTGTAACCCCTTCTTTGTTAAGGACCAGCACCGGTGTTTCGCGCAGGTAACCGACTTTGAGCGTGCCTTTCGTGCCCAGAATTTCCGCGCGAATGTCGTAGCCGTAGACGCCACTGCGGCTGAGATCGATTACGCCCAGCGCGCCGCTTTCGAAGGTCAGCGTCACGACAGCGTTATCAATGTCGCCGACTTCGTTGACTTCCGGATAAGCCAGCACTCCTCCGACGGTGTAGACGCTGGCGACTTCGCCCATCATCCAGCGCGCCAGATCAATGTCGTGAATGCCCATATCGATCATGATTCCACCGCTGTGGCGCGGGTCCAGGTATTCCAGACTCGGGCGGAAAGGGTCGCGCGATGAAGCTTTAAACAGCACGGGAGTCCCGATCAGACCTTGTTCAATCTTTTCCTTCGCCGCACGATAACCTCGATCAAACCGGCGCATAAATCCCATATGAAAAAAGACTCCGGTATCGGCTATGACTTGCTCTATTTCTCTGGCTTCATCAAGCGAGATCGAAAGCGGTTTTTCGCAAAAGATTGCTTTGCCTGCTTTGGCCGCTGCGACAATGATGTCGCGGTGCGTGCTGGTTGGCGTAATAATGACGACGGCATCCACTGTTTTGTCGTCCATCAGATCCTGATAGTTGGCGTACCATTTGGGTATGCCCAATGCTTTGGCGTTCGCTTCGGCAGACGGATTAACATCTGAAGCAGCCACCAGATTGGCATGTGGAACCCGGTAAGCCAGGTCTTCAGCGTAGACCAGACCCATTCGTCCAACTCCGATTAGTCCAATATTGATCTTTTTGCTCACAGAAAAAAGCCTCTCCTTTTTGATCATTTTTTCATATTCCTCGCGTGCTTGTTTGACGGCGGGAACTTCCGACACTTCGGCAATCGGCACATCCCACCACGATTCGTAACCCGGTACGCGGCATTCCTTGTCTGTTTCGACGACGATGACGGTCGTCCGGGTCTGGCCCCGAGCCTCCTGCAAAGCCTTCAGAAAATCATCGTGCGTTTTTGCTCGAATCGTATGAGCGCCCAGGCTGGCGGCGTTGGCGGCAAAATCCACCGGCAGCAGTTCCCCGTCAAAGTTCCCCGTGTCGCTGTGGCGATAGCGGTAATCCGTGCCGAAGCCGCCGACGCCAACCGCCCGCGACAGCCCGCCGATGCTGGAAAAGCCGTGATTATCCAGCAAGATGATATTGATTTTACAATCTTCGGCGACGGCGGTGACGATTTCCTGGGACATCATCAGGAAAGAACCGTCGCCGACCATGACGTAAACTTCGCGCGAAGGGTCAGCCATCTTCACGCCAATCCCGCCTGCTATTTCATAGCCCATGCACGAATAGCCGTATTCCATGTGATAGCCCTTCGGGTCACGCGTTCGCCAAAGCTTGTGCAGGTCACCGGGGAGGCTGCCGGCTGCGCAGAGCACTACGTCACGCGGTTGGGAGAATGCATTGACCGCGCCGATAACCTCGCTCTGGCTGAGCGGCGGCCCATGGCGAAGACTGAAAAGCCTGTCCGTTTCCGCTTCCCATGTTTGTTTGTGCTGTGCAATCCCAGCGGCATAATCCCCGCCAACGCGATAGCCGATTAAAGCTGTGCCAAGTTCTTCCAGAGCGACTCGTGCATCAGCGATAACCGATAGCGCAGAGTGTTTGTGCGCGTCCAAACCGCTGACATTGATGCTGACGAAACGAACGTCGGGGTTTTGAAACGCGGTTTTGGAAGCGGTGGTGAAATCGCTCAGGCGTGTGCCAAGAGCGATCACCAGATCGGCTTCGCGCGCAGCAATGTTCGCTCCCGGAGTGCCGGTAACGCCCATGGCACCAAGATTCTGTGGATGATCGAACGGCAGCGAGCCTTTGCCTGCCTGGGTTTCGCCAACCGGAATGCCTGTTTGTTGACAGAACCCGGCCAGCGCATCGCCGGCTTCGCTGTAAAGCACGCCGCCTCCGGCTATGATCAATGGACGCCGGGCCGCGCGAATCATTTGCACAGCGTGCTCCAATACCGCCCTTTCAGCCGGTGGCCGGGGAATATGCCAGACGCGCCGCTCAAACAAGGATTCCGGATAATCCCAGGCTTCGGCTTGTACATCCTGCGGCAGGGCCAGTGTTACCGCGCCGGTTTCAGACGGAGAAGTCAGAACGCGCATCGCCTCAAGCAGCGCGAATGGAAGTTGATCGGCCCGGTTGATTCGGTCCCAGTATCGCGAAACCGGTTTGAAACAGTCATTAACCGAAATGTCCTGCGAATGTTCCGATTCGAGTTGCTGCAAGACAGGTCCGACATTGCGCCGCGCGAAGATATCGCCGGGCAGTAACAGCACCGGCAGACGATTGATCGTTGCTGTTGCTGCGCCCGTGATCATATTGGTCGCGCCCGGCCCGATGGACGAGGTGCAGGCGAAAGCGCGCAGCCGGTTACTCATCTTCGCAAAAGCGGTGGCCGTATGCACCATCGCCTGTTCATTTCGAGTCAGGTAATATCTAAAATCGCGTTCCTGATCGAGAGCCTGCCCGACACCGGCGACGTTGCCATGGCCAAAGATGCCCCAGACACCGGCAAAGAATTGCTGTTCGTGACCGTCGCGCTCAACATACTGCTGTTTCAAAAAACTGATCAGCGCCTGAGCCATAGTCAATCGTCGCGTCTTCACAATACCCTCCTCGAAAAAGTATCGTATCTTCAGACATCAAGCGCAGTTTCAGCGCTTGCCTGATTCCGCAGTATCCGGCCAATGGCTGCAGCAACATCGGCTGGATCAGCGTCCCCCGGATAGAGAACGTTGCGTCCGACGAGTACGCCACGCACGTTGGGTCCGGCGGACATCCCGGCTTCGACTTCGCGCATAAACTGCGTCGGGTCACCGGTTGATTCGCCGCCAAGCAACAGAATCGGCAGCGTCGTTGCCTGCACGACAGCCTCGTAGTTCTCGCAATAAGGCAATTTCAACCAGAGGTGCCGGCTGCTGTCGCCAAGCGCCGATGCCGCGCCGACGATCCTGGTCAGCGCTTCAGACGTTTTAACAACTTTGTAGCCTTTTTCGGTTTTGACCGTCGGCAACGGCTCCAGAAACATTGGCAGTCCAAATGCGTTCAACTCTGTGATCGCGCGAACAGTTGCCGTAATCGTCCTGAGCGAATCCGGTTCATCATCGCAAATTCGCAGCAGGATCTTTGCTCCATCCAGGTTCCACGCAGCAACCGTTGCAGGAGTTGCGCCCGTCATCGGGTCGTCCATCTCCCAACTGACTCCCGACAATCCGCCGCGGTTGAGACTTGCGATCAGCAACTTGCCGTCGAGCAAAGCAGTACCGCCTTCTTCGGCCAATAGTTCGTGCAGCACCAACAGGTCTTCCAAAATATCCATCGTCGCCATCACGCCGTCCACTTCATCCCGCTGCAACACGCGAACGATTCGAGCCAGGTAATCGTGCCGGTCAGCCATTCCAAGCTGATTGCCTGGTATGGCCAGGACTCGACGAGCCGGATGATCCGCCGCCAGTATGTTGAGCCTGCCGTCACGCGTAATTTGTTCACGTCGCTTCCTCGACCGTGCCGCCCGCAGGGGACGTTCCGGATCGGTGACACGCAACTCCGTTATCCGGTCAATCAACCGCGCAGGCAAAAATTCCTTTGGACGAAAGACTCCCACTCAAAATCCTCCACGTTGTTCGACAAAATCGAGAGCTTCCTGCTCGTAAGGCATGAAGTTGGCGCAGCCGTGCCGTGTCACGACAATTGCGCCGCAGGCATTGCCCATCCGCGCCGCCCGGCGCCAGTCCCAGCCCTTCAGGTATCCGTAAATGAAGCCACTGGCAAAGGCATCACCCGCCCCCAGAATGTTATAAACCTCAACCGGAAATGGGGCGGCTTCGATCACTTCGCCGCCGGGCAGGTATACGACTGTTCTCTCCGCCCCGCTTTTCATGACCAGCGCTTCGGGGCCGGCCCGCAGGATTGTCTGGATCGCCTGCACCACATCACCTTCGACGTGCGCGTCTGAAACCTGGGAATGTTCGACTGAAACCGCCGACTGTTCTTTCAACACAGCAGCCTTCGCTTCATCAGCGGTGGCGATGACAACGTCAACCAGATGCAAAGCAGTGCGCATCGTTACACCGTAGCTCCTGGCGTCATGCCATTGGTCAGGCCGAAAATCCAAATCAAGAAAAACTTTAGTTCCGGCCGCGCGGGCCTGTTCAACAGCAAACAAGGTGGCGCTGCGGCTCGGCTCTTTGCTCAAACCGGTGCCCGAAATAAGCAGCACCCTGCTGTCCGCAATTGGCGCTCGCAACACATCGTCTATTGTGAGCTCTATATCAGCACAGTTATCCCTGTAATAAACGAGCGGGAATTTGTCCGGCGGCTCAATGCCAAGTATGACGGCGCTGGTCCGGTGGCCGGGCTTGCGCTGCACGAACTCAGTCACCACGCCTTCCTGATTCAGGAAGTTGACCAGAAAATCGCCTACCGGATCCTGGCCAACTGCGGTCAGGACGGCGGAGCGCAAACCCAGCCGCCTCGTGCCGACACTGATATTTGTCGGGCAGCCACCGACATAGGCGCTGAAACTTTTGATATCGACGAAGGAAGCGCCAATCTCATTGGCGTACAGATCAATCGAGCTGCGCCCCATCGATACAATGTCGTATGCACGGTCAGTCATGTTCTATTCTTAACTCAAGGCAGAGCCTGAAGAGCCATTTATTTCAACGGCTGTACCTGTGGATCTTTCGCTTGCCACAAAGGCCGCACCCAGGCATAAGCCGGATCGTCCGAAGCAGCCATCGAACGCGCGCTGCCGGCCAGTGCGTTCAGGTAATAAACGTTATAACCATGCGCTGCCACAACCGGGTGATAACCTTCCGGGATCAAAACCAGCTCCCCATCGCGCACCGTCAGCGTTTCATCAATTCGTCCGTCACCCGTGTAGACCTTCTGTATGGCGTAGCCTTCGGGACGGTCGATCTTGTAATAGTAGATTTCTTCCAAATCCACTTCCGCCGGCGGATTGTGAACGTCATGCTTGTGTGGCGGGTAGCTGGACCAGTTGCCGCCAGGGGTAAAAACCTCGACGATCAAGAGCCGATCTGCAGGAAATTCCGGTTTCAGGATGTGGTTGATTTGCCGCGTGGCATTACCACCACCGCGCACTTCGACCTCAACCTCATCGGGTGTTATCAAATGCGCCGGGTATTGTTTTTCTGCCGGACAGAAACAAAATGCCAGCTCGCAGTCGGTCTCAGCCGTCACCGTAAAGCTTGTATTGACGGACAGGTAAAGTGCGTATGGCAATCCATTGAAAACATTTGCACGCTTGCCGAAATCAAGCCACGATCCCGCAGAGGACTGGACCGAGCAACGTCCTCCGAGAACGACCAGGCAAAGTTCCGATGTGCCGGTCTCGTTTGCGTAACTCTCTCCTTTTACCAACTTACGTACGCGAAAGGTCAGATAATCAAACCCGACATCTTCGGGCAGAATGCATTGCGATTCTCCTGACGCATCATTTATTGGTTTAGGCCGGATCAGTAGCTCTTTGCCATAAGACATAACAACGATCCTTTCTATCTAAATATGAATTCAGGTTTTCAATATTCAATCATCATCAAGATATTTAAGATGACTGGGCGCAGTTATGTATATGTTTTGGAATAAATTAAAACTGAACGCAATATATAGAAAGAGCCCACGTCAGACAAGGTCATTTACCTCCGTTGCGAAAAGATCCTTCAATTTTAAAGTGGCTGCAACAGGCGAATTTCCGCAACGGAGAGGTAAGGCTAAATCAGAACAGACAACATTCGGACACTGAACGAACCGGCCCCGAAGGGGCCAAAGAAAATAGCCAGGGGCGAAGCCCCTGGAAAAGATCCGTCCAGATATCAACCAGCCCTGAAAGGGCGCCAGGATCATCGATAATTATGGCGGCCCTACAGGCCGCGCTCGTAGGATCTACTAAACCAGGGGTTGCGCTCAGCCTCCGGCTTCGCTTAACCCCTGGCTATTATCTTTCGGCCCTTCGGGCCTTGCCGCCAAATGTCCGAATGTCGCTTGTTCTGATTTAGTCATCAGTTACGACAACCATCCATTGACGGCAGGGTATCTGGCAACTGCGGCAATGGGGTTGCCCGTCGATCGTGACGCGGCATTCAAAGCAGATTCCCATCCCGCAGAGCGGGTATCGCGGTTCTCCGCTGACCGACCGACGAAACATTTTCGCGCCTGCCACCGCGACTGCCGATGAAACCATGCTGCCCTTCGCTACCTCCACAATTTCTCCGTTGACTTTGAGCGTGATCATCTCAGGCATGAGCTGCCTCCTGATGATCTCTGCCGGGGAGGTATGGCTCAACCGGAATCACCGGCGCCCGCTTGAGAATCTGATCGGAGAGCAGTTTCGCCGTTCCGAGCGATGTCGTGATTCCCAGGCCTTCGTGGCCGGTTGCCAGAAAGAGGTTCTTGATTTCAGGATGCGGGCCTATGAGAGGCAGCTTGTCGGGAGTGGCCGCTCGAAACCCAGTCCAGACGCGGACGGCAGAAAGCTTCGAGAGTCGTGGCATATATTCGCAGGCGCGATCGATCATCCGTCGCAGAATGTGATGATCGACGCCTTTGTCTTCGACTCCGTATTGCCGCGAAGAGCCGATCAGAAGCTGCCCCGTGGCTCTCGGCTGAACGTTGAATGCCACTGAATCGGACGAGATCGAATGTGCGCTTTTGAGATATCCAAGTTCGACGAGCTGATGGCGAACATACCCCGGATATCGATCCGTGATGACCAGATGTCCTTTTCTTTTCTGAACATTTAATCCTGGCGTCAGTTCGGGCGACCAGCTTCCCGCCGCATTTACCGAAATGCCGGCGGAGATAAAATTTCCATCAGACAACTTCGCCCCATTGCCGGTCAGCTCGACTACCGGTTTTCCGATGAACAATTGTGCGCCGAAAGATTGAGCCTGCTCCAGCAAATACCTCGCCGAGCATGGAGGATAGGTCACGCTGTCCGCCGGGACGAGCAGCGCCCCGGCGAGCCCCTCACGCAGGTTCGGCTCGGCACCTCTCAAAGCTTTCTCATCGAGAGCCTCAACCCGCACGCCGCGACTGCCGTAAAATTCCTTCTTGCGATGGACCTCCGCCATCTCTTCATCATCAGCAGCGACCCAGAGCGTTCCGCATTCCTCATACTCGCTGTCGTGCGGAAGTTCCCGAGCGAGTTCTCTCCACAGATCCTGTGAATATTTTGTCAGTGCAAACTGAGCTTCGGAATCATCCATCACCACGATGTGTCCCATTCCGGCGGCTGTTGCGCCGCCGCCGATGCTGCCGGCTTCAACGACGGCGACGCCAAGCCCCGCGCGCGCAAGTTCTGCAGCGCACGCCGCGCCGACTATGCCGGCTCCAACGATGACGATATCGTACGAGGATGAACTCATCTGCGAATGCCCCAGCAGAAAGGATCTCTCTCATCCAGAATCAGCGTCGCCTCGGCATTGATATGAGCCGTGCCTTTGATTCGCGGGTAGAGTTTGCCGTCGACCATCGAAATCGTTCCTTCAAATACGCTGCCGACGATGCTCTCCTGGCGCCAGACTTCGCCCTCTTTGAGTTTGCCATCGGCATAAAGGCAGGCGAGCTTCGCGCTGGTGCCGGTTCCGCAGGGCGAGCGATCGTAGCTCTTGCCCGGACAGAGCACGAAGTTCCGGCTGTCGGCGCCGGTGATTGACGGCGGGCCGAAGAGATCGATGTGATCGATCTCCTGACCGTTGTCTCCCGTGATCCCCTGACGTTCGAGCGCCTGCCGGATTCGCCAGGTGAATTCAGTCAGCTCCTCAACATTGTCGAGGCTCAGTGCCTGACCGTGATCGCTGACCATGAAGAACCAGTTGCCTCCCCACGCGACATCGCCGATGACGGGCCCGTGCCCCGGAACATCCACCGTGACTGCCTTGCTTTTCCGATAACTCGGCACATTGGCGACGGTCACCTCTCCCGATTCATGCAGCGTCGCCGTCACAGTGCCCACCGGAGTCTCTATCCGATGATCGCCCGGTTTGATACGGTCGAGCCAGGCCAGCGTCGTCACCAGCCCGATCGTTCCGTGGCCGCACATCCCGAGGTAGCCAACATTGTTGAAGAAGATCACGCCGGCAGCGCACGCTGCGTCAACCGGCTCGCAGAGCAGCGCGCCGACGACAACATCAGATCCACGCGGCTCATTCACCGCCGCCGAGCGGAAATTGTCGTGCTCGACGCGAAATCGCTCCATCCTTTCAGCCATCGTCCCATTGCCCAGATCGGGGCCTCCACTGATGACTACCCGCGTCGGCTCACCGCCCGTGTGTGAATCAATCACCTGCACTCGTCTCGGATTCATCGCTCTTCACCTCAAATTGTTTCAGCTCGGAATAGACGAATTAATCGAAGAATAGCAACCTTCCTCCCTTTCAGCCGCTTTCGTTTGTTTCGTCTTTTTCGTATGTTTCGTAATCCTTTTTTGACCGGCGAAAGGGTATCACCGCAAAATCAAAAAGTGAATTCCAGACTCAATGCGCGGTCATTATCTGAGACCAGTCGGTTGTGTAGGAGGGTGATCGCATCTCGAACTTCGTGCGCCAGACGCCTGCATCGGGAAACACGCCGTATCGAATACAGCCATCGCCGTACTTTTCATTCAACTCATCGACGGCGAGCATCAATCTGCAATGCAACTCATACCGGTCCTGCTCCCACAATCTTCCGCCGGCCTTTCCGGCAAGTTCGAGATCGCCGAGCATGACGCCCGCTTTGCGTATCAGAAACCCGTGGCGATGAGCCTTCTCAAGCGCGCGCTGAGCCAGTTCCATGAGCTCAATTGTGCTGGCGCTCTTCGGGGCAACCGAAACCGTGTGACTGCCGCTGTATTGCGGATCGTCCTTGAATCTGTCCGTCGCAACGAAGACAGTCAGTCTCCCCGCGACCAGCCCGTTCCGCCTCAGCTTCTCGGCCGCCTTCGCCGTGAAGAAGGCCACTGCTGCGCGGATCTCGCGGAGGCTGCCTGTCCGGGCCCCGAAAGACCGCGAGACGCAGAGCATCTGCTTCGCCTTCGGCGTCGGCTCGAAAGGAATGCACTGAATGCCTCGCAACTCATAGACTGTACGTAATCCAACCACGGTCATCTTTTTACGCACCCAGTTGTCATCTGCATGCTTCAGATCGAGAGCCGTGCGAATCCCCTGCTTCTCAAGCATCCCGGCATAGCGGAAACCGACTCCCCAGACATCGGCCACCGGTAGCCGCTCCAGCGCCACGTCTGTGTATGGCGATCTCACCAGATCAACCACTCCGCCGGCCTTCCTAGACTTCTTCGCATGCTCGATGGCCACCTTCGCCAGCGTCTTGGTCTCGGCAAAACCGACCGAGACCGGAATCCCCGTCAGCGCGCCCACCGCCCTGCGCATCTCACGCCCCGTCTCCACCAGCGTGCGCCCACTCGATAACGGCATCTTCATAAAGACTTCGTCGATCGAATAATGCTCAATGTCAGGCGAAAAATCCTCAAGCACAGTCTGGAACCGCCACGACATATCCGCATACAGGCTGTAGTTGCTCGAAAGCACCTCCACACCATATCGATCTATCAGGCTGCGCACCTCGAAGACCGGCGCTCCCATCCCTATCCCGATCTGTTTCGCCTCCGCCGAACGCGCGACTACACAACCGTCGTTGTTCGAAAGCACAACCACCGGACGCCCCGAAAGCTTCGGATCGAAGACCTTCTCGGACGAAGCGTAAAAATTGTTCGCATCTATCAGACCTATCGCGACAGGCATAAGAGCAGTTCAAAGTTTAAAGTTTAAAGTTTAAAGTCCCGCGGCGAAAGCGAGACATCGGCAAACGAGCTGGAGGCGCAAGCGAGACGCTTGCGCCCCCAGCTCGTTAACAAACTGGACGCTCGCGGATATCTCTGAACTTCCTCAGATGATGCGTGATCGAGTGGATCACTCTGCCGAAGATCTGAACATCTTCGGTGATTGCGATCTCGGCGTACCGCTCATTCGCCGGGCAGAGCCACAATCCATCCTCACTGCGCCTCAGCTTCCGGATCAGCCTCTGACCATTGATAAATGCCATGACGATCTGGCCGTCGAGATACTCGTCACCCCGCTCTATGATCAGCAGATCCTGGTCGAATATCTTCTCTCCCGTCATCGCATCGCCCTCAAACCGCACAAAAAATGTCGAGAGAGGACTTCGCACCAGCAGACTCTGAAGATTAAGCTCCGCCTGCCGGTACTCCTCCGCCGGCGAGGGAAACCCCGTAAAATTGCCGCTTTTCGTACTCTCCATAATTCCCACGAAGCTCCATAAACTGGATTAAGTGCCATGGCCGCGACAATCGGGGCATGAAAAATTGCGGCACAGACAAATGTGGCGCAGACCTGTGGCCTGCGCCGTTTTTCTGAGAAGTCAATTGGAAACAGCCGTCTTCGAACCGGCTGTCAGCCGCGGTCTTTTCTTACTGCTCTTACTGCTCTTACTGCTTTCGGCCTGGGGCCGGGTTTACGCGGCTGGAAGTTGATAATCTCACTGCGGAAGACATAGTTGACACCGTCAACTGCGCGCGTCCGCAGCCTGCCTCGTTTGATCAAATCGGCGATGGCCGCACGATCCACACCACGGATCCGCGCAGCCGTAGCCTGCGAAATCAGTTCATCAGGGTTCACGCCCGCTGTTCCCCCTATTCTTTTGGTTTTTCCCGCACCACTTGAAGTGCCGGTTTTTAAAGTTGGGTTATCTTAGCGTTGTTAAGATAACTAAGCAAGACTTTTCTCATGGCTCGCTGATTAATTTCAGTATTTGAGTTCGGCAAACATGAGCGTGGTGGGGATTTTTTCACGTGATTGAGAGGCAAAATTCGCAATCAGTCAGGTTGGAGGGTTGAAAACAATGCGGTAACGGGCGGCACGGGCATTGCGTGATTCTCATGTGCTCTGTAAGTGACGAAAAAGTGAGAAGCTATGATCAATCTGGTTGGAATGATTCTGATTCTTTCATTTTACGGCGACATCGAGACGGGCCAGAGTATCCCGGCGCAGGCTCAGGCGCAGCCGGCAAAGAAGAAGATCGAGGCAAATAAGCCGCCGGCGATGATGCCGGAAGAGATAAAAGAGGCGAGGGAGCGTCTGGCTGAGCTGGGGTACTGGTTGATTGAGGAGATCGAGGGGGAGGATGCCTCTCTGAGACATGCGTTGATCGCATTTCAGAAGATCGAGGGGCGGGAGCGAAAGGGCGTGCTGACAAAAGAGGAACTTGAAGCGATCAGGCAGGCCCACAGGCCGGAGGCGAAGGAAACGGGATATCCGCATATTGAGATCGATCTTTGCAATCAGGTGTTATACGCCGTCGATTTGTGTGGAGTCAGTCTGCGGATACTGCCGGTCTCGACGGGGTCCGGAGAGTGTTTCACTGAAGGCGGCCGCACACGGCGTGCAATCACGCCAATCGGGGAGTATAAAGTCCAGAGAAAGATCAAAGGCTGGCGCAAGAGCCCGCTGGGGTTGCTCTATTACCCGGTCTATTTTTACGATGGGGTGGCGATTCACGGAAATCCGTCGGTCCCGCCCAATCCGGCGAGCCACGGATGCATTCGCATTCCGGTCTTTGCCGCGAAGGATTTTTTTTATCTGGCTGAGATCGGCACGCCGGTGAAGATTTATGACAGCAGCGGCATGCAGGCAACCAGGCCGCTGCCGTGCAGTCAGAATTAGTTTCAGTTCCTAAATGTATTTAGGTTAAAACATATTACCAAAAAGTAAAAACGCCAAAAGAAAATACCTGAATGCATTTCCCAAAATTTCAATTATATTTACTGAATCCCCTATTTATTTTTTGCTTCTTGCACCGATAAAATAATTTTAACAAAAACTTAGTTTCAGGAATATTGAACTCCCTTCATCTCTAGGAGAAAAAACTTATGAGTCTGATTCGAGCGACCATCAACAAGGCGACATACGAATTCGATGAGAAGCCGGGGGGCGAGGGGATGACGATCCTCGATGCTCTGCATCTGGCCGGGATAGAAGTCCCGACGCTGTGTCATGACGAGCGGCTGAAGCCATGCGGCGATTGCCGCATGTGCATTGTTGAGATCGGCGGGATGACGCATCCGGCGACTTCCTGCAACACGAAGCTGACTGATGGGATGGTCATCGAGACGCACACGCCTGAGCTTGAAGCCGAGCGGCGCAGCCTGATGAAGATGTACACGGATCATTATCCGGCGCAGCCGGTTCAGGTATTCCCCGACAAGAAGTTTCATAAATACCTGCGCGATTACGGACTGACGATGGAATGCACCGGAGATTTCAATCCGGATCTGCTCGATGATACGCATCCCTACATTCGTGTGGACATGTCGCAGTGCATCGATTGTTACCGGTGTGTGCGGATCTGCCGCGAGGTTCAGGGTCAGTTCGTCTGGGAGGTGATCAACCGGGGGGCTGAGACGCGAATTCTGCCGGATTCAGGGACGACGCTGCTGGAGAGTTCCTGTGTCAGTTGCGGCGCCTGCGTTGATACCTGTCCGACGGGGGCGCTTGAAGACAAATCGATTCTCAAATACGGGACGCCGACGGAATGGACCCGGACGACGTGTCCATACTGCGGCACGGGGTGCGAAATGAACGTGGGGACGCGGGATTCACGGATGGTCACGGTCACGCCGGTGGCTGATGCCCCTGTCAACAAAGGGCACCTGTGCATCAAGGGCCGTTATGCCTACGATTTCGTTTACGCTCAGGATCGGGTGACCGATCCGATGATTCGTCGCAACGGCGAATGGGAGAAAGTTTCGTGGGAAGAGGTGATCAGTTTTACCGCCGGCAGACTCAATGAAATCATGGATAAATACGGGCCGGACAGCATCGGAGTGCTCGGATCATCGCGCGCGACAAACGAGGAGAACTACCTGGCGCAGAAATTCGCGCGGGCCGTCATCGGGACGAACAATGTCGACTGCTGCGCCCGTGTCTGTCACGCTCCGACTGCGACGGCGATGAAGATGACGCTCGGCACCGGTGCGGCGACCAACTCCTATGACGACATCGAACACGCCGCGACGATCATGATCTGCGGGACGAATACGACCGAGAATCATCCGATCATCGGCGCGCGGATCAAGCAGGCGGCTCTGCGCGGAGCAAAGCTGATCGTCATCGACCCGCGCCGGATAGAGCTCACTCAATATGCCGACACCCACCTGCAACTGCGGCCGGGGACCAATGTCCCGCTCTTCAATGCAATGGCATTCACGATTATCGAAGAGGGGCTTTACGACGAATCATTCATCGCCGGCCGGATCGATGAATGGGAAGAGTACCGTGAGTTCATCAAGCAGTACCCGCCCGAAAAAGTCGCCGCGATCTGCGGCATCGACGCAAAGCTCATCCGCGAGGCGGCCCGAACCTACGCGACGAACAAACCGTCGATGACCGTCCACGGTCTCGGGATGACCGAGCATATGCAGGGTACCGAAGGCGTCATGTGCATCGTCAACCTTGCGCTTCTGACCGGCAACGTCGGCAAACCCGGAACCGGTGTCAACCCGCTGCGCGGCCAGAATAACGTCCAGGGCTCGGCTCATATGGGCTGCGAGCCCGACAACCTGACCGGATATGTTTCGCTCAAAGACAACCGGGAGTTTTTTGAATCGGCCTGGAATGCCTCGCTTCCGACAGGCAAGGGACTAAACCTGATGCAGATGATGGATGCGGCCGATGCGGGAAAGGTGAAAGCGCTCTGGGCTATCGGTTACGACATCTTCCTGACTAATGCCAATTCGCACGAGACAAGGCGCGCCCTGGAAAAGATGGAACTGGTGATAATTCAGGACATATTCGTCAATGAGACGGCAAAAGAGTTCGGCGATGTCTTCCTGCCGGTGACCTCATCTTTTGAGAAAGACGGCACATTCATGAATGCCGAGCGCAGGGTGCAGAGGATCCGAAAGGCGATCGAGCCGCTAGGCAATTCGAAACCGGACTGGGAAGTCATCTGCGATATCGGACGAGCGATGGGTAAAGGAGACCTCTTCTACTTCGAATCCCCGGAAGAGATCTGGGACGAAGTGCGCGAGGTATGGAAGGCCGGCCGTGGCATCAGCTATGAAAGAATTGAAAAAGGCGGCCTGCAGTGGCCCTGCCCTGCGGAAGATCATCCCGGCACGACGATCCTTCATTCCGAGACTTTCCCGGCCGGCCCGCGGACCGCACTTCAGCGCATCGACTACAAACCGACGCCGGAGATGATCAGCGAAGACTTCCCCCTGTTGCTGACCACAGGCAGAACCCTGCACCAGTTCAACGCCGGGACGATGACAATGCGAACAAACAACACCGTCCTTCATCCGACGGACTTTCTGGATGTCTCACCGGAGGATGCGTTCGTACTGCATCTGGCGGAGGGTGAAAAGGTGACGCTCAGAAGCCGTTACGGCGAAGCCGTGCTGCCCGTGAGGATCAACGACAACCTCAAACGCGGAGAGCTGTTCACCACTTTCCACAATCCCGAGGTCTTTCTCAACTACCTCACCAGCCCGCATCACGATTCATACACCCGCGCTCCGGAATACAAGGTAACCGCGGTGAGAATCGAGAAGTGAGTTCACCTGGCCAGCGCCCTGTTCATATGAAGCAGGCTCAGGTCGAGTTTCTTTTGATTACTGACGACTTCGGCGAGAGGGGTCGTTATGATCTCGCCGCGCCCGAGGCCCACGAGAACTCCATCCTCCCCCCGATCGAGGCATTCCGTTGCCGCCGCTCCGAATCTGGTGGCCAGCATCCGGTCAAAGAGTGTGGGAGTTCCGCCGCGCTGGATATGACCGAGAATTGAGACCCGCAGATCGAATCCGAGCTTGTCGCGGTTGAGTTTGAAGTAATGTGAGAGTTCTTCGGCGTTGTACCTTGCGCCCTCTGCGACGACTATGATTGCGTGCGCTTTCCCTTTTTCACGGGCTTTGAGTATCTCCGCGGCCAATTCCTCCGGATTGGTTTCAACCTCCGGCAGAACGATGGCCTCGGCACCGCCTGCGATCCCTGTCATCAGAGCGATATAGCCGCAATGCCTGCCCATGACTTCGATCAGGAATGCGCGTTTATGGGAAGACGCCGTCACCTTAAGCCTGTCGATGGCTTCAAGCGCCACGTTGAGAGCGCTGTCGACGCCGATGGTCATCTCAGAGCCGTAAAGATCGTTGTCAATGGTCGATGCGATGCCGACGACCGGAAATCCCATCTGCGTCAGCGCGTACGAACCCGTCTGCGAACCGTTGCCTCCGATCACCACCAGAGCCTCGATCCCATTCTCTTCGAGATACTGCAAAGCTTTGGCCCGGCCTTCGATCTCCATGAACTCCTGGCAGCGCGCGCTGCCGAGTATGGTCCCGGCACGCTGCATAATCTCACTGACCGAGCGGTCATACATCGGATTGATATTGCCCTCGATGAGCCCCGCAAATCCCAGCTTGACGCCGAACACCTCCCATCCACGCTCAAGACCGGTTCTGACGACGGCTCTGATTGCGGCATTCATTCCGGGTGCATCTCCGCCGCTGGTCAAGACTGCTATCTTTTTCATGATCTGTCTCCCGATGTCCAATTTGCCGACTTTGATGTAACGTATTAAATCACAGCTTATTCAGGCTGACGAGGATCAGTTGAAACATCCATACCAACCGTCTCATCAGGGAGCGCATTCAATGAATCTGAGAAAAACACCCGCCATTATTTTCGGCATCCTGCTTGTGCTGATGATAAATGTCACCGCCTCACCAAACGACACTGCACAGGATATCAACTTCCGGCTGCTGAACATCGAGCGGCGCCTGGACCAGATGCAGTATCGCATCGATGGCATCGAGCGTGACATCCAGAATCAGGTGATGAGCGGCCGCAATGAATCCAATAATGTCCTCCAGACCGTGCTCGAGACACAGAGACAGAACCTCTCGCTCGCCGAACAGGTCGTAACCATGCAGAGACAGATGCTGGAGATGCAGAAGGCCATCGACACAATGCGCGAATCGATGGAAGAAAAGACAAGGAAAGAGACCAGACCGGCTCCAAAGCCGGGAAAGCCATGACCTGGCCATACGAGCGGGACCGCAGGCGTCCCGCCTGCGTCAATTCGATGAACGCAAATCTGATATGAATGTGCAGATATTTCAATGCACGCAGGCGGGACGCCTGCGGTCCCGCTCGTTATTTGAATCTCCCCAGAACCCTTCGAACAGCCTCGCGAAATATCTCTTCTTTCGGCAGCAGGCTGAAGATGAGGTGAGCTTCTCTTTGGAAATCGAAGAAATAACCGGGATGAATCAGAACATCGTCCTCGCTCAGGAATTTGAGGACCCATTCCTCTTCACTGAAATGGCGCGGGATCTCGACTATCGCATACCAGCCGCCTTCGGTATTTAAAAGCCTGCACGGCGTGTTTGCGGTGAGCTCTTCAAGGGACCTGAGATTTCCGGTGATTCGTTCGATTATCTGCTCCTGAATATATCCTCTCATCTTCATCCATTCGGGCGCCGCGTGCTGCACCGGGGCTCCAACGGAGAGAAACGTATCGGCGATCAGATCGAGCCGCTCCAGCGCTGCCTGACAAAGACGGCCGGGGCCGCTTGTCACTATCCAGCCCAGCTTCATCTGCGGCATCGCCAGGATCTTCGAAAATCCGCTCATGACGAACGTCAGAGCTTCCCGATTGCCTGCCAGAGAACCCACTCTCCGCTCATCGTGTCCGCATGCATAATCGCTGAAGACTTCATCGACGATCAGAGCAATTGACCTCTCTGAGCAGATCTCATTGAGTCTCGACAGTTCATCGCTCTTGATAAACGATCCTGTCGGATTGTTCGGGCTGACAAGAATGATTGCACGGGTATTCGCCGTCAGCGATTTTTCCAGGGAATCAAAATCTATTCTCCACCCGCCCGGGTGCCCGCCCGGGTGCCCGCCCGGGTGCCCGCCCGGGTGAATGTAATGCAGTTCATACTGTCTGAGATTCACTCCTTCAAGCGAAGCCAGAAAATCGAAGAGCGGATAACTCGGCTGCGGCACAAGTATGGTGTCGCCCTGATCGGCGAGCAATTTGAAAAGATAGGCATAGGCTTCGCTCGTGCTGGCCGTAATATGAATATGTTCGGGATCGACCTCTTTGCCACGCGACCTGTAATAGCCGGTGACAGCCTCGCGCGCGACCTTCAAACCTCGTGGAGCAGGTTCGTAGATCATCGACGATTCATTCGAAAGTGAACCAGCAATCTCGGCCGGGTAAATAAACCCTGCGCGCGTCGGATTCGACTCGGTCAGATCCAGCAACTGCGCTCCGCTCAGCCTCTTTTGCTCAATCAACTGAGCGAGCCTGTTGGTTTGAAGATCCCATTTAATTCGGTTTGAAAACATAGCGGATACCCCACGTCCAGATCCCGCCCAGATAAAGACTGGTCACGATCTTATTCTTCGCAAATCTCTCACAAAAATTTCTCAAAAAATACTCGAAAAGTCTCATGAGTGTGAGCTACATCACAGACCCGGAGATTTCATGAGCCTATTATACGAAATCAGTTTTTGCTGGATAAACAATAAGCAAATCATCTATTTACGAAACTCACATAAGAACTCGGAACCAAACAATCACCGGGTCAATTTAACAGACTTAGCAATTTGCAGGGATGAAAACTTGGATGAGGATTGAGATTGAGGACAATCATGTTCTCAATTTCTCAGTTTATCGGCTGTTTTGATGAGCTTTTCACTAATCTCATCAAAGACAACAGCCGGCCTTGTATCAAAGCGCCTGCAAATCAAAGCAATGTGCCAGGTTCAAGGGCGACAACCAAATTTAATAAAATCAAGCAATAGATAGAAAGGGCATATGAATAAGGTCAAAAGGTTTACGTTACTGATATTCTGCCTGCTGTCCATAGCTATACTGGTTTCACCGCAGATAAAGAAGTTGACCGGCGCTGTTTTGAACAAGGTTTCGATCGGCGATCAGTTAATGGTTGCGAGGGCCGAGAACAAACTGCCTGAAACCCAGCAGAATAAAATGGCGGCATCGAAGGCCGAGGATTTCGTCGGCAGCCAGAAATGCGCGGATTGCCACACGAACATCGCAGCGCATTATCAGCTCACCCCCCACGCCAAGGTCAAAATCGGCGACAAGCAGGTCGGATGCGAATCCTGCCATGGTTCGGCTATCAATCACGTAGCGCTTTACGATACGGCTGCCAAACTGACCAAGGAAGGCAAGGATGCGGAGGCGCAGGCGCTCTATAACGACGCCGCAAAGGTCGCTGCCGCGAGCATGAAATCATTCGATTCGATGACGCCTGCCGAGTCCACCAAGACCTGTCTCCAGTGTCACGAAGGAACACAGGATCGCAGCGATGTGAGATTCAACTACCTGCGCAGCGAGCATTTCCGCCACGGCGTGTCATGTCTGGACTGTCACTCATCGCACTCGCCCAAGAGGGTCGAGTTCCTGCTCAAGGAGACAGAGCCGGAAGGTTGCTACAAGTGCCATGCGGATCAGAAGGTTTCATTCGCCAGACCGTTCCATCACAAGGTTCCGGAAGGCGGGATGAAGTGTTCAGATTGTCATAATCAGCACGGTGGATTTCAGCAGAAGCAGATCCGCAACTGGATCGGCGCCGACATGACCTGCACCAAGTGCCATACCGACAAGCAGGGCCCCTTCGTTTACGAGCATGCACCGCTGAAGATCGAGGGTTGCCAGGCGTGCCATACACCGCACGGAGCCACCAATCCGAAGCTGCTCAAACGCAACGAGGTCAGGTTCCTTTGTCTGGAATGCCATTCGAATACACCCGGACTGCCCGGTGAAGAGCCGGGAAGTATCGGTGGACAGGTGCCGCATAACCTCGCATCGTCTACAACCTATAACAATTGCGTCCGATGTCACACGGCAATTCATGGGTCTAATTCTCATCCGAGATTTTACCGATAAGGAGTTGATATGACAGTCAAGAGAATCTTAAACGAAAAAGCGTTAATACAATTCGGCTTATCGTTGTTCGCTGCGCTGCTTATCAACTGCCTGACGATCAGTATCGCGCTGGCGCAGGCCAGTGTAGAGAAGGCAGAGACAAGCCAGCAGGCCAAGAGCAAAGAGGCCGATCAGGACCGCGCCAAGATTATCGTCACCAAACCAAACGAAAAGGTGACGCCTCCGGAAACCGGTCGAATCTGGGGCGCCTATTCAGTCCAATCCGCTCTGGAGGTCGGCTACAGGTTCGTCGACACCAACGGCAACAGTCAGAAATATCTCTCGGACGTCAACGTTCGCGAGGGTTTGCGAGTCCTTGAATACTCGTTCGATGCCAGGGCGCTGGCCGGACGCGGCGTACTCTTCGACTCGATGCGCATGGATGTCAACAATGCGGAGGCGATTCAGCCCAAACCTATTCCATGCGTATGGAAAAAGACAGGATCTACAGATTTTCGGGAAATGTCCGGAGATTCAATTATTTCCGTTTCCTCCCGATCTGGTCCGAAAACCTGCACAATCAGGACTATCGCCAGCAGGTTTCCGACTTCAACCTGAAACTCTTCCCGCAGCGCCAGGTGAAGATCAACATGTACTACGGGCGCAGCATGTCTAAAGGTGCGGCATTCACGACATACAGCGCAGAGCGTGACCAGTTCCCGGTCAACGTCAAAAACCGCTGGGAAGCCAATGAATTCCGGCTCGGCCTCGATGCCAATTATCACGGCTGGACATTCTTCGGCGAACAGATGTACCGGAATTACAAGGATGACAATGAACAGTTCTCCTCCGGCACCAATCCCGGCTACAACACAACCAACACTTCAGCCCTCTCATTCTTTGATCGCGATTACCCGTCACGCGGGCGGGTGCTGATGACCCGCGGCAGCGTTTCGGGCAACATCGCATCGAAACTGCACGTGCTGCTTCGCGGCATGTACAGCGACGAGAGGATGAGAGCGCCGATGTTCGAGTTCTACACAGGCACGGACAACAGCAACAACAAGATCCTCGCCAAGAGCCTGAACACCACGGGTTTGGCCAAGCGGCCGAGCACCTCAATTGACGGCGTCATCGCATACGATATTGCCGAGAATGTTACGGTCAGCAATACCATACGGTATACATCGTTCCGGATCCTGGGAGATGTCAACAACAGGACAATCTCAACCCTCCAGCCACCGACAGGACCTGCGAGGGCTCCCGCAACAACGACGAGCTTCGATGCCCGCGGGATCTATCTGGACTCGTTCTGGAACACGCTGATGCTTCAATTCAATATGGGCAAGAAGTTCTCCGGCAACATTGGCTGGAGATCAACTTACCGTGAAGTGAAGGTGACGAGCCCGACCGCAACCGAAACCGAGACACAGAACAATAACAACATCATCTCCGGCATCCGATTTCAGCCGACCAAGAGAGTCAATCTCTTCTTCGATTATGAAAAAGGAACCTGGGATAACGCCTTCCTCCAGATCAGCCCACTAAACATGCAGCGGGTCAGGGTAAGGGCTAATTTCAATGTGACAGATACTCTGTCGTTAAATGCAACTTTATCTTCGACCGATCGAACCAATCCGACTCCTTTTGTATCTAACACTTCGGATTTTCGCGCTTTTTCAGTATCGGGGTTCTGGGAACCATCGACAAGGTTCTGGCTGACAGGCGGATACAACTATGATGACCTTTTTGCGACGGCAAATATCTCGTTTTCAACGGGTGCTGCAGCATTGACACGCGGGACATCACAATTTTATTCCCGGCAGCATTTCATGTTCTTTGACACTCGTGTGGGAATCACCAAACGTCTGGATCTGTTGATGGTTTACCGTTATCTGACGGATATCGGGGCACCAAATACGGCCCGGACCTCGGCAGGCCCGTACGACTTCGTCAATGCATTTCCGCTTTACAGGCATAACCCTGAAGCGCGGCTGGCCTATCGTTTCAATAACCACGTGACGGGGAATCTCTCCTATCGTCACTTCAGTTATAACGAGAAGAACTTCCGTTCAGATCTGGTGGGCTTTCGGTCGCAGGATTATGCTGCTAATATAATGACGACGAGTTTGAGGTTCACCTTCTAAAGCTTCACCCCTTTGAGCTGAAAATCAGGTGTTACTTAAGAAGTAAACTTTAAGGAGAAAAAACAGCAATGAAATTGAACTTGAAAAAAATTGTTCTTGGAGTCGCAGTTCCAGTTGTGGCTGCAGGGTTCATCTTCTCAACATCGGCCAGTGTCGGAGCTTTTGCAGACGGCAAGGCTCTCTTTGCCGCCAACTGTGCGTCATGCCACGGAGCGGACGGCAAGGGCCAGTCACCGATGGGCAAGAAGATGAATCTGAGGGACCTTGGATCGCCCGAAGTCCAGAAGCTGACCGATGCCAAGCTGAGTCAAATCACGGCAAAGGGCGCCGGGAAGATGCCCGGCTACGAAGCGAAACTCGGAGCCGATGGAGTCAAAGCGGTCGTAGGCCATATGCGCACCTTCAAGAAATAGTCTCAAAGCAATAGAGTAACCCGATCAGGTTGGAAACATAATCCGATCAGATCATAAAAATGAGGTAGCGCTCCTTCGGCTTGGCTGCAGAAGTGCTACCTCATATTTCATTACCCTCTGGTAAACTCCGGAACACAGAGGATTCATCCCACCTATTCATATGAAAAATGCAATTAAAGGTATAGTTTGTTGTGTCTTAATCATCTTTGTTGCGCTGATGATCTGGAGCAATGAATCCAGCGCACAAAAACCAAAATCACAAAAGAAAGCCGCCGTATCAAAGCTCGGCAATGCCGATTGCCTGGCCTGCCATAACAATTCTGAATTGACCAAGGATGTGAACGGAAAGCAGGTCAGCGTCCATGTGGACGAGGCGGTTTTCAAGGAATCCATCCATAACCCGCTCAACTGCACGGACTGTCATACGAATGTAAAAGATTATCCGCACGATCCGGCCCCGGCGAAGGTCTCGTGCGCCGGGTGTCACACTGCGACGGATGGCGAGTACCACAAGGGGCTCCATGCCAAGGCCCTGGATAAAGGCAGTACGAAGGCCGCGAGCTGCCAGGACTGTCATGGCAGCGCTCACGCCATTCTCCCGTCGAGCGATCCTAAATCGAAAGTCTTCAGGAATAACATTCCGCAGACTTGCGGAGCCTGCCATGGCCAGAAGTTCGTCATGGAAGGGACCGGACGCAGCGCTCAGACATTTTTCTCATATCAGGAGAGTGTCCACGGAAAGGCTGTCGCGGCGGGATCTGATAAAGCGGCCGTCTGCACCGACTGCCACAAACCTCACGAAATACGCTCAGCCTCCGATCCGCAGTCTGAAATATTCAAATTCAACATCCCGACAACATGCGGCAAATGTCATAATAACGAGACCAAAGAGTTCAAAGACAGCATCCACGGACAGGCGGTCGCCCGCGGCAATTCGCAGTCGCCGGTCTGCACTGACTGCCATGGCATCCATAATATCAAGTCGCATATCGACCCGAGCTCGCGCGTTGCTGCGCAAACGTTGTCGAGAACGACCTGCGGTCAGTGCCATAGCGGCGTCAGGTTGTCACAGGAGTTCGGTGTGGCCGGTGGGCGATTGAGCAGCTATCTCGACAGCTACCATGGCGCTGCATCGCAGATGGGGTCAAACATTGTCGCCAACTGCGCCAGTTGCCACGGCGTTCACAATATCCTGCCATCCACCGATCCGAAATCGATGGTCAACAAGGCCAATCTGGTGCAGACCTGCGGAAAATGCCATCCGGGGCCGGCGATAACTTCATCACCGGAAAAATTCACCATGTTGATACCGATCCGCGTGTGGAAATCGGCGCCAAAGTAAATTACTGGGTGAGGCTGATATACCTGGGGCTGATCTACGGAGTAATAGGTTTCATGCTGCTTCACAACGGATTGATTTTCCGCAAGAAGATCGCGGCAATCCGCAAGGCACAGGGCCGATCGGTAGTCAGGCTTAACCGCAGCGAGAGAATCCAGCACGTGCTGCTCTTTACCAGCTTCACGGCTCTGGTTTTGACAGGTTTCGCGCTGGCCTATCCGAACTCTGTCTTCAGTTGGATGTTCGGCTCCAACGAAAACATTCGCCGAATCGGCCACCGCAGCGCCGCTGTAGTCATGCTCGTGGTCGGGATTTATCACCTGGGCTATATTTTCTTTACTCCTTCGGATCGCAAGCTGGTGCGTGATTTCTGGCCCGAATGGAAAGACGTGACTGACCTCTGGCAGAACATGCTTTACTATCTCGGACTGAGTCCCAACAAGGCCATGTTCAAAAAATTCGGCTATGTCGAGAAAGCCGAGTATTGGGCTGTCGTCTGGGGCACCGTCATCATGGGTGTGACCGGTTTGATGGCATGGTTCAAGATCAGCGTCTTCGGATTCGTCCCTCGATGGCTGGTGGATGTCGGCCTGACGATTCACTTCTACGAAGCAATTCTGGCGACTCTGGCGATCATCATCTGGCACTTCTATCACGTCATCTTCGATCCTGATGTTTATCCGATAAGCTGGACCTGGCTCGATGGTCGAGTTTCAGCCGAACATTACAAAGAAGAGCATCCGCTCGATTATGATCGGGCCGTAAGCGAAGCGGCCGGGACGAAAGAGGAAAAGAAGAACGAATAAATCCAAAAGCCGAATGCCTGGTTGGACAAAACCAGGCATTCGGCTTTTTTTCTAACGATTACATTATTCCGGCTAATTATCGATCAGATTTTCGAGTGCAATTTTGTCATGAATGATAAAACCTGATCCGTTGCCGTGGATAATGTGCCGGCTTTTCAAATCGCTCAGAATTCGAGTAACGGTCTCGCGTGAGGTTCCGATCATCTGGGCGATTTCTTCATGGGTCAGAGAGATCTTGAGATGAGTCCCGTCCGCGGTCTCATCGGCATCTGTTTCGCAAAGATGGAGCAGCAGCTTTGCGAGTTTTTCGATGACCGAACCGGATAGCGCCAGGGATCGGATCTGCTCGTGAACCGCAAAATAATCCCGGCTGATGAATTCAGCCGCCCTGAAGCTTGCCGGTCCGTTCTCACGCAGAAAATTCATGAAGGCATCGTGCCTGATGAACCTGACCCGGCCGGAATTGAGCATCTCGGCCGACCCCTCATAGGGTTTTCCCGACATGACCGCATTCAAACCCAGAATTTCTCCAGGCAGGGCAATGCGCATCAATGACTTCCCTTTATTCGAACCGATCAGGAATTTTGCACGGCCGCTGCACAGAACATAGACCCCTTCGGGTTTCTGCCCTTCAAAAAACAAATACTCCCCCTCGTCAAATTCCTCCTGAATGGAAATCTCATAAAAAGTACGAAGAGTATCTTCAGGCAAATGACAAAAGGCATTGCTGTGATATATGCACATATCGCAATGGGCTTCGGGCGAAATTGGCTTGATTGTCTCGGTTATCACAGATGAGCGCGTTCAGTTTCTCCAGTAAATTAATTATTGAACCAACCTCTGTTCAATTCAAGCATTCATCCCAGCAATCAATGTGCCGCCTGTAAGTGGTTATTTTTCAGTCCGGAATAACCGCCGGCAGATATAGTTTGGGGCATAATACGCAGTAGATGCGTATTATGGCAACATGACTCCAAGTCTTGTAAGCTCCCTTGGAGCGAAGCCGGGACTTATACTTACGAGCTGGCTATTGAGACACCGGATTTATCACTGGTATGGTTTTGTGATGACACGCAAGCGGGACGCTTGCGACCCGGATTGTCAGGCCAAGGCCCGCAAATATCCGTAAACATTAAAGTTCAAACTGGTTCCACGATCCAGCGACCTAAGCAAAGAACGGGCCAGGCAATGATCTATTGCCCGGCCCGTTATTAGACTTATTTGAGTCCCGGCTGCAATTTATTCCCCGCGGATATCAATTTCGCCATCTTTGACATCGACAAGAAAGCCATTGAAGGCCTTCCAGAGATTTGTTATCGGCAGTTTGACCTTCTCGTCAATAGTCCGTTTGAGGAAGCGAGCGCCATAAGCCGGGCTGAAGCCTTTTTCGACCAGGAAGTCGATGGCAGCCATGGTGATGGTCAGCCTCTTGCCCTGGTGTTCCATCTGTTTCTGGATATTGCCGAGATAGAGCTGGGCGATCTGTTTGACCTCATCCTCGGTGAGCGGCGAGAAGATGACGATCTCGTCGATGCGGTTGCGGAATTCCGGAGTGAACCGGTTCTCGGCGGCCTTGAGCACATCGCGCTTGATCTCGGTGAGATCGGTCGTCGTCTTCAAACCGAATCCGAGAGGCTTCATATAGTTCTTGAAATTCTCAGAACACAGATTGGAAGTCATGATGATGATCGAATCCGAGAGATAGACCTTCTTGCCGCGCCCGTCAGTGAGCCATCCTTCGTCGAAAGCCTGAAGGAAGAGGTTGAGCAGATAAGGAGACGCCTTCTCTATCTCATCGAGCAGCAGGACGGTGTATGGATTCTCGCGCATCCTCTCGGTGAGAATGCCTCCGCGCTCCGAACCGACAATACCGCGAGGCATGCCGATCAGTTTCTCGATTGCCACGGTCCCGTCCTGATATTCACTCATATCGATTCGGACCATCTTGTGCTCGTCTCCGAACATGGTCTGAGCGACGGCTTTGGCCAGTTCAGTTTTTCCGACCCCGGTCGGCCCCAGGAAGAGAAGGACTCCATCTGGTTTGTAGAAATTCTCCTTGAGCGGGCCTTTGTTGAGCCTGAGCCTTTGAGCAACCGAACGGACGGCGTCCTTCTGGCCGATGACACGGCCTGCGAGCTGGTCTTCAAGATGCCTGAAACGGTCGCCGGTGTCGCGATAGATCAGGTCGCGAGGGATCCTCGATTCCTGGGAAATGACGTCAATGATATGCTCGGGCCTGACCTGCATCATCGACGGCTCGTTGATCTCAACCTTGACCGATGCCGTATCGAGCCACCCGATGACCTTATCCGGCAGGTGCAGGTTGCGGATATACCTTGGCGCCATCTCGAGGGCCGTATCGATTGCAGCATCCGTGATCTGGACGGAGTAGTTCTTTTCGAGTCTCGGGCGGATTCCATGAAGTATCTGCCTGGTCTCGACAAGCGTCGGCTCATCGACCTTGACCAGTCTGAAACGTCGTGCAAGAGCCTCGTCCTCGGCGATGTATTCCTTGTATTCGGTCAGCGTCGTCGCGCCGATGATTCTGATCTCACCGCGCGCCAGCGCGCCCTTGAACATATTGGCGGCATCAGATGATGCTCCCAGAGCCGAGCCCGCGCCGATGATCGTATGGGCCTCGTCGACGAAAAGAACCAGCTCGGGATGCTCCTTGACCTCGTTGATGATCCCCTGCAGACGCTCCTCGAACATCCCGCGAAGCATCGTCCCGGCAACAATGCCGGCCATCTGAAGCTGGACGATATGGGCATTGCGGAGACGCGCCGGAACCCTGTTTGGTTCGAGCTCGATTATTCTGGCCAGCCCTTCCACGACCGCCGTCTTGCCGACACCGGGTTCTCCGACCAGCATCGGAGAGTTTGCCCGCTCGCGGTGGCAGAGGATCTCGATCATCTGCTGTATCTCCTGCTCGCGACCGATCGTCGGAGGCAATTTGTCCTGCCTCGCCAGCTTGTTCAATGAAACGCCAAAATGCTTGAGATAAGCCGGTAGCTCGTATTTCTTGCGCAGCACCTCGGTCTGCTCTTCACGCGAACGGACATTTTCCGTGATCGTATCGGTCGCGTTCGACGGATCAACCCCGAGGCGCCTGAGAATATCTGCCGGAACTCCGTTGGGATCAGTGAAGAGCGTGGCAAAAAGGTCGTATGACTCAATCTGCTGCCTGCCGCTATGCCGGGCTCGCTTGAGCGCTCGGTTGAACAGATCCCGGGTCGTATCGGCGATATACATCTTTTTGCCGACATACTGCCGGCTCTTCGAAAGCTCCTGTTCAAGAATATGCGACACCGCCCTCGGATCCGCGCCGACTGCCTGCATCGATTCATTGAACAAAATGCCCTCTACATCGCTCAGCGCTGTAAAGATATGCTCGACCGATAAAAAGTTATGATCGCGGCTTTTCGAAACCTCGATCGCACGATAGATAACCTTCTGACCGGAGTCAGAAAATTTGTCGGTCATTGGTCCAAGATCAAACACGGCAACTTACCCCACTTAATTAAAGTTCAAAGTTTGAGGTTTAAGGTTTAAAGTCAGCTGACCTTAAATTTACGCCTGGTTTATTTCACTCTGAACATCCTGCACCCAGCATTATCACACGAAACGATCGTTTATTTTCACCTGAAAACTTGTCATTTCAGTCAAAAATAAGACACGAGAAGAGTTCAAGGTTTAAAGATTATGAGGGCGCTTGTGGTCCACTCTCTTAAACTTTAAACCTTGAACGTTAAACGGCTTTTAATCTCCCTCGCCGGGCATCGACATCGAGTCCTTTTCCGGGATATCGGTAATAGCCGCATCGGTGGTGAGCAGCAGGCCCGGAGATGGATGCGGCGTTTTGAAGCGCGGTGCGAACGACCTTAGCGGGGTCGATGATGCCGGCTTCGATCATATCCTCGATCTTGCCGATGGCGGCGTTATAGCCGACGTTCTTCTTCTCCTTGCGGACCGTACCGACAATCAGGCTTCCGTCCTGGCCGGCGTTCTCGGCGATGCGGCGCATCGGCTCTTCCAGAGCGCGTTTGAGGATTTCGAGCCCGGTCTTCTCGTCCCCGTGAACCACGAGAGATTCGAGGACATTGCCGGCGCGCAGCAATGCGACACCGCCGCCGGGCACGATGCCTTCCTGAGCGGCAGCCTTGGTCGCGTTGAGAGCATCCTCGACGCGCATCTTCTTTTCCTTCATCTCGGTCTCGGTTGAAGCGCCGACCTTGATGACTGCAACGCCGCCGGCGAGTTTGGCGAGTCGCTCCTGCAACTTCTCACGGTCATAATCGGAAGTAGTATCCTCGATCTGCCTGCGGATCGCGGCAATGCGCCCCTGGAGGTCCCCTTTCCGGCCGCCGCCCTCGATGATTGTGGTGTTGTCCTTGTCGATGGTGATCTTCTTGGCTCTGCCCAGATCCTCGATAGTCACATTCTCGAGCTTGATGCCGAGGTCTTCCGTAATGACGCGGCCGCCGGTGAGGATGGCGATATCTTCGAGCATCGCTTTCCTGCGATCACCAAACCCCGGGGCCTTGACGGCCACGACCTTGAGCACGCCTCTGAGCTTGTTGACGACCAGCGTCGAAAGCGCCTCGGCCTCGACATCCTCGGCGATGATCAGAAAGCTGTGACCCATCTGAGCCACCTGCTGCAGGATCGGGAAGAGCTCGTGCATCGAGGTGATCTTCTTTTCATTGATCAGGATCAGCGGGTCATCGAGAACCGCTTCCATCTTGGTCATATCGGTCGAGAAATAGGCCGAGATATAGCCTCTGTCGAACTGCATGCCCTCGACGATATCAAGGGTGGTCTCGATCGACCTTGCCTCTTCGACGGTCACCACGCCATCCTTGCCGACGCTGTCCATGGCCTCGGCGATCAACTCGCCGATCTGCTTGTCGCCGTTGGCCGCAACGGTTCCGACGTTGGTCAACTCATCCTTGCCTTTGACCTTCTTGGCCATGTTTTCGAGTTCGGCCACGACCGCAATAACGCCGCGCTCGATGCCGCGCTTGAGATGCATCGGATTGGCTCCCGCGGCAACGTTTTTGACGCCCTCACGGTAGATGGCCTGAGCCAGAACTGTAGCCGTGGTTGTGCCGTCGCCCGCCAGATCATTGGTCTTTGACGCGACCTCGCGCACCATCTGTGCGCCCATATTCTGATATGGCTCCTTGAGGTCGATCTCCTTCGCCACGGTCACTCCGTCCTTGGTGATCAGGGGTGAGCCGAACTTCTTTTCGATGACGACATTTCTCCCACGCGGACCCAGGGTGACCCTCACGGCATTGGCGAGGATGTTTACGCCCTCGAGCATTGCCCTGCGGGCATCTTCTCTGAATTTCAACTCTTTTGCAGCCACTCTTTTATTTTCTCCTTGGAATTGTGTTTTTTAATGACTTTCAACTGATGCCGGCGACAGAGCACGACTAAACAACGTCAACAGACATCCGGCGACATCCGGCAACTGATTCAAGCTCTCCCGACGCGAACACGCGCCGGGCGCAGCAATTTATCTCCGAACTTGTAGCCTGTCTGGAACTCTTCGATCACCTTGTTATCCTGATCTGAAGAGACAGGGACGATCTCGACGGCCTCATGAATTTCAGGATTGAACTCCTCGCCGACGCCGGGCACTGCGTTGAGGCCCAGGTTTTTCATTTTGGATTCAAACATCAAGGCGGTCGCGCGAACACCTTCGAGCATGGACTGGAAGTCGACCGAGCGGTTTTCGCTCTTCTCGGCGGCCGTGACCGCGCGTTTCAAATTGTCGAGAGTGTCGAGCAGGCCGGCGACCAGATCGCCCCGGGATGACTCAAGCCGCTGTTCGAATGTGCGCTGCATTCGGGCACGCTGCTCTTCGGTCTCTGTCCTGAGCTGCACCTGGGCCTGTCTGAATCGTTCCGCAAAATCATGCACCTGTTTCTCGGCCTCTGCTTTCTTCTCTTCCGCTTCCTGCAATCTGAGGTTCAATTGTTCGATTTCAGCCTCCAGGACCGACTCTGCAATCGGTTCCGGATCGTCGACGGTCGGGGATTCACCAGCGACATGCTCGCCGTCAGCAGTGAATCGTCGCTTGTCTTTGACCCGTATTTCATCCTGACTTTGAGCATCTTCCGTCCTGCTCTCGGCATTCTGTCGATTCTTCTTTTCTGCATTTCCCGCGTTTGAACTCATATCCTTATGACACCTCTTCTCAATACGATTCCTGGTAATTTTGCAGTAATAACCAAAGATTCAAAATAGCATCGCGACTGGCCGAATGCAATCATTGCCGATGTCCGCCTCGTTGCGTTCCTGGCGATGAAAAAACCCGTCGGGTTGAGTCAAGTTTAAAACTCCTCGACCTCCTTCAGCCGGCAACTGCTGATTCGTGCCCGGCCTGCCCGGTCAGCCCGGTTTGAAAGACCATCTGGCCGCGATCGAAATCACCCTTGACGATGATGGTGTCATTGGGCTTGATCTCTCCACCGAGCAGTTTCATAGCCAGGGGGTTCTGTATCAGACTCTGAATCGATCGCTTGAGAGGTCTGGCTCCGTAGACCGGATCGAAGCCGTCTCGGGCCAGCAGTTCTTCTGCCGACGGATCCAGAATCAGGGTGATCTTGCGATCTTCGAGCATGACTCTGAGCGATTCGAGCTGGATCTTGATGATCTTGCGCAACTGCTCGATTCCGAGACGCCTGAAGATGATGACATCATCGACTCGATTAAGGAATTCAGGCTTGAAAGCCGCGCGAAGCTGTTCGGTGACGTGCGAGCGCATGGCGTTCTCGTCGCCCTCCCATTCCTGAATCTCCCGCGATCCGATGTTGGAAGTCATGATGATGACGGTGTTCTTGAAGTCGACCGTCCGGCCTTTGCCGTCAGTCAGGCGCCCGTCGTCGAGAACCTGCAGCAGGATGTTGAAGACATCCGGATGAGCCTTCTCTATCTCGTCGAAGAGCACAACAGAATATGGTCTTCTGCGGACGGCTTCCGTGAGATGGCCGCCCTCGTCGTAGCCGACATAACCCGGAGGAGCGCCGATGAGCCTCGCGACCGAATGTTTTTCCATGAATTCCGACATATCGAGGCGGACCATGGAGTGTTCGTCATCGAAGAGAAATTCGGCAAGCGCCCTTGCCGTCTCGGTCTTGCCGACGCCCGTGGGTCCGAGGAAGATGAATGAGCCGATGGGTCTCTTTGGATCCTGCAACCCCGCGCGCGCGCGGCGAACGGCATTGGCGACTGCCACAAGGGCATCATCCTGCCCTATGACCCGCTGCCCGAGGCGGCCTTCCATGGTGACGAGCTTATGCATCTCGCCTTCAAGCATCTTGGAGACGGGGACCCCTGTCCATTTGGCGACAACTTCGGCCACGTCCTCTTCGGTAACCTCTTCCTTGAGCGTCCGGCCCGCCTTCTGCAACTCTTCGAGCCTTGCCTGATCGGCATCGAACTGTTTTTGAACCTCCGCCATCTGCCCGTACCTGATCTCGGCGACCTTGCCGTAATCTCCGGCACGTTCGAACTGTTCGGCCTGAACCTTGAGCGCCTCCATCTGACCCTTGGCCGAGCGGATTCTCTCGATCACCTCTTTCTCCGACTGCCATTTGGCCTTCATCGCGCCGGATTTCTCCCTGTGATCGGCAATCTCTTTTCGACCTTTGCCAGTCGGTCTTTTGATAATTGATCGTCCTCGCGCATGAGGGCCTGCCGCTCGATCTCGCGCTGTATGATTTCGCGCTCGACCTCGTCTATCTCCGTCGGGAGGCTGTCGATCTCGATGCGCAGTTTCGATGCGGCCTCATCGATCAGATCGATGGCCTTATCCGGCAGAAATCTGTCGGTGATGTAACGGTTCGAGAGCGTCGCGGCGGCGACGATCGCCGCATCCTTGATGCGCACTCCGTGATGGGTCTCATACCTGTTCTTGAGCCCGCGCAGGATGGCTATTGTATCCTCTACGTTCGGCTCGCCGACGTAGACCTGCTGAAATCTTCTTTCGAGCGCCTTGTCCTTCTCGATATATTTCTGATATTCGTTGAGCGTCGTGGCTCCGACGCAGCGCAGTTCGCCGCGCGCCAGCGCCGGTTTGAGCATGTTCGAGGCATCGACGGCGCCCTCGGCTCCGCCGGCTCCGACCAGCGTATGAAGCTCATCGATGAATACTATGATCTGCCCGCTGGCATTCTCGATCTCGCGCAGCACGGCTTTGAGCCGCTCTTCAAACTCCCCTCTGTATTTGGCTCCCGCCAGCATAGCTCCCAGATCCAGGCCCACCAGCCGCTTGTTCTTGAGCGTCTCCGGGACGTCGCCCGAAATTATACGCTGAGCCAGCCCCTCTACGATCGCCGTCTTGCCGACGCCCGGCTCGCCGATCAACACCGGATTGTTCTTGGTCCTGCGTGAAAGCACCTGTATCGTCCGCCGTATCTCGTCGTCACGCCCAATCACCGGATCGAGCTTGCCCTGACGGGCCAGCTCCGTCAGATCGCGGGAATATTTAGACAGCGCCTGATAGCTCTCTTCAGCGTTCTGGCTCGTGATTCGCGAACCGGCTCGCATCCCCTCAATCACCTTCGCCAGCGATTCGCGGCTGACTCCGTGCGAACGCAGGATGCGCCCCGCTTCCCCGCTCTTATCCTCCACTATCGCCAGCAGCAGATGCTCTGTCGAAATGAACTCGTCCTTGTAGCTGTCGGCCTCTTTCTGCGATTTCGAGAAGATCTCGCTGAGGCGCGGGCTGAAATACTTCTGCCCCGCCCCGCTCACCTGAGGGAACTTTTTGATCGCTGATTCCACCTCGCCGAGTATGACCTGCGAATTGGCCCCTATCTTTCCAAGCATCGGCCTGGTGACCCCGTCAGCCTGCTCGATCAGCGCTGCCAAAAGATGCTCCGGCTCCACATTCTGATGCGATTGCTTCTCAGCCATCGCAACTGCAGATTCAATTGCTTCCTGCCCTTTCAGCGTGTATTTATCCAGTCTCATTTGCTTCCCTCTCTGGTCTTTCCCACTCTGTCTTCTTTCAGTATTCTTTCAGTATTCTATTGATGAAAAATCAGGCTTCGAGCCTGCCGACCCGAAGCCTGGTCTTTTACTTTATTTCAAACATTTCCGGCAAATTTACCGCCGACACCGGGATCGATTATTTGACCTCGGCCGACTTTGCCTTGTTCGAACCGGCTTCGGCCCTGATCGTCACCTCAATCTGCCGCGCCTTCACCTCTTCCCGCTTCGGCAGCGTCACCTTCAATACCCCATCCCTCAAATCAGCCTTGACCTCGTCCACGCTGACCGTCGACGGCAATGAGAAGACCCGCGTAAAAGTACCATAGCTGCGCTCTACACGGTGATAATTATCTTCCTTCTTCTCATTCTCAAACCTCCGCTCACCACTCAAGGTCAGCTTGAAGTTCTCTATGTGCAGCTTGAAATCCTCGGGCTTGACCCCAGGCAGATCCGCTTCGAGCACGATCGAATTGTCGTTCTCAAAAATGTCCACGCTCGGAACCCAACTGCCTCCCAAAGACTCCTCGCTCTGCATCATCCTCGGTAATGTGGAATTGAAAATTCGATTGAAATCTTCATGAAATCCTCTCAGATCATTCAGAGAATCTCGTCTGTTTAACCAGGTCATATCTCTCTTCCTCCATTATGAATATATTGTTGTCTCTCCCTCCCTGCTCCTGCTCCATTCCCACTCACCCTGTCTTTAGCACAAGGGCAATATAAAACTTGAGCGTCTCACTGTCAAGAACCTTGCGCAAAATTTCTCACCCATCCAAAGAAAATCAATCACGATGACGATATTTTAAGTAAAGATAGGGGAAATGAGGGTTGGATTTGGGCAAATCCGGACGAGATGAGCGACAGGGGTGCTGATCTCGCCCGGGAATGGTAGATTTGAATTGCGCGGGGGTGAGACTACCGAGGCAAAGGCATTTCGGATTTAGCGACGAGAGCAAATTCGGTTCCATTGAACTGAAAATCGACATTGCGCTGCATTTCGCCTCTGGCAGGGTCATTAAAAGCGCCCATGATGCGGAAGAGAGAAGGGCTGCCTTCCTGGTGTTTCAAGCCGACGCGAAGGAATTTATCGCCGGGGTTGAGGACAGGGCCTTTTTTACTGGCGGTGACGGGATATTTTTTATCTTCGCGGGAGACGATGGCGTAATAATCCTTGCCGGAAGAGACGGGGAGGGCATAGACGACGACGAGCGAGTCGAAGCTTCCCTTCTGTATGATGTCAAGTCTGGCGGCATAGGTCAGTTCGGCTCCGGCGCCGCCCATATCGCGGATCAGTTTTGTGGCGGACTCAAGATCCTGAGGGCTGAGTTTGGGGTTGCGAACGGACTGGGCGGCAGCCAGGCCGCAGGTCAAAGCCAAAAGAAGAAAAACAGGGACAATCAGTCTTATTTTCATAAAAATCCTTTCTTGAATATCTTATCTTATCTGATGTTTGCGCCGGCCTGAGCGCTGCCGACATTACCGTTCGAGTCATAGACTCTGACGGCGATGACGTGGGGCCGCGAATCGGCGAGGGTGACCGTCACCTTGAAATCCTCTTTTTTTGAATCAGCAATACCGTCTACGGGGAAGAGAGATTTCCATGATCCGCCATCGACCTGGAATTCCGCGCGTCTGATGATGGAGGTCGAATCAACGACTCTGAAGAGGACCTCTACGGAATTGCCCGTCAGGCGAGGGGGATCGGCGGTTACCTGCGGCGGTGTGTTGTCAATTTCAACGGGTTCGGTCTCATGGTCATCGGACAAGGCGAGCGCCGAAGGATTGGAGAGGCCGTCGGAAGCCGAGACTTTGAAGACATAACGGCCGTCGGGAAGCGAATTTGGATCGAGCGTGAAAAAATTGTCTTTGAGGCCGGTCTTTATCGGGTAGAAGTCACTGCCCGCGGCATTGCGGTAGAAGATCGAATATTCGAGCGAGTCGCCATTTCGGTCTTCCGCCTGCCATTGAAGAGAGAGGGCTCCGCGCTGGTAAACACGGCGCGGAGGGATGGTGCCGATATTTGCCGACGCAATGGCCTCGGCGGCGATTGGATCGGGTATCGATTCGGATTGCATGGCCTGAACGGCGGACTGCAGTGCGACACCGGCCGGCAGTACTGAAAGCGATGTGATTTGTGGCGCCAGATTCCGCGGCAGGTATGAAACGATAACCTCGCGCAGACGCGGGGACGATGACTTGGCAGTGCGTTTCAAAAGAGCCCGCCACTGCAGGTAGCGAGACTGCGGGCTTTTGATCTGATCACCATCCGCGCCGGTCAAAGGAGCCGACCAGTCGCTCCAGGTTGAATCCGGGACTGAAGTATTTCCGCTGCGGGTTTGAAATTCCATTGGGCCGTCGCCGATCCAGTTCAGACGGCCCCAGTTGGCGGTTGTCTGAGCGTCCCTGACGGTGGAGGTATAAGTTCCTTCGTTTCCAGCCTCGCTGCCGATCCGGAAAAGTTTTCCGAGGTTCGATGCGGCGGCGAAAAGCTGATTGCCGGATCGGACAAACCTGGATGTCTGCCCCTCGGAGGTTTGAGCCAGCAGCAGCGGTCCCTGACCGGCAGCGACCTGATAAATCCTTCCCTTCTGGCCGGTGCCGAGGAGAATGCGGTTGTCTTCGCCAAGAGAGAGGGCAAAGGCCACTGCATCCCTCGATTCCCACAACACATCACCGGCGCCTGATGGTTCTATTTTATAGACCACCGATTTCGCCGAGCCTGTCGAAGCGCCTGAAGACGTGATCATGCCCGATGATGGCTGAGCATCGACCACCTGCAGGTCGCTGATGGTCACGGTCACTCCCTCGTCGGCGCCGATTACTGACGGCGAGGAGGGAAGACGCCGAGGCCGGCGATGCATTTGAACCAGCGCTTCCGGCAGCGTCGGAAAGCGCCAGAACATATAGATCTCCGTTGCGGCCGATCTGAATGTCCCTCACCTCGCGTTGAGCCGAATCGAAGAGTGTGAAAGCTTTACCGGCGGGTGAAATCCTGAGTATGATCCCGCCTGGATCCGCCCCGGCAAAGATGTTTCCGGTCGCATCGACAGCCAGGGAAGTTATGTTTGTCTGCGTCGTTTTGACCAGAATCGTCCCTGCGCCGTCAGGCCCGACACGGTAGATCGTGCCTTTGTCGCCCGTGGCAACCAGCAGTCTCCCCTGTGGATCGAAAGCCAGCGCCCAGATGTATTTCGATTTCGGCTCGAAAAAGACCTTCGCGTCTCCGTTTGGAGCTATTCGATAAACTTTTCCGTCCGGCGAGGTCCCCGCATAAAGATAGCCTTGTCCATCAACGGCCATGGCCATGACACTCAATTCGGAAGACTTGTACAAGAGGCTTCCCTTGCCGCCCTGATCGACCTTGAAGATGCGACCTTCGTTTCCGGTGCCCAGATAGATATTGCCCGATTTGTCGGCGACCGCAGACCAGATGTAGGCCTGTTTGGTGTCGAAGACTTCAAGCATCGAAGGCGCCAGCGTAATGGCGCCGCTGTCTGAGATGGATATGCCTTTGGCGTCGCCTTTTTCAATTTCCGCGCGTGTGTTGACGCGCCAGAAAATCGGGCCGCCGGCCGCGGCTTTTCCGATTGAAAAGGCAATGATTGCGATTAATGTGATGATTGTCAGGAATTTTCGCATTTGGAAATATTTCAGAAATATATTTATTATTGATTAACGACTTCAATGGTGATTGTTCGCTGGCCTGAGATGACGAAGTCGGCCGGCGAGAGTTCTTTTTCAAGGATGACCGCTGAACGCATGAGCGTATAGCCGCCTACGGTGCGGTCTGAGCCGAGCGTTGCCAGAACCGAGGGAGGCAGGCTGGGCATCTCTTCGTTTTTGATCAGGGCGCCGCTTTCGGAGCGCGCGAGTCTGACGTAGAGCCTGTCCGATTTACGGATCTTGTTCAATTCCCGGACGAGCTGGTCGACAGACTTTGCGGTAAAGCCGCTTCTGGGATCGGACGACTGCATCGAGTTGCCGTCCCCGACGATGATCTGCAGCTTTCCGAGAGGCGCATCGAGCGGAATCTCTATCGGAATGTGCTCGACATATTCACCGCCGCCGTCAGTGCGCGCGAATGCCTGGACTCCAATTTTATCGCCGCGGCGAACCTCTGTCCTATCGACCCAGATGCGATCGAGCTGGCCTGTGCTTCTGGCATCGCGCGAGGTGATGTCGTAGACGATCTTTTCGAATTTGATATCCTTGAAGCCGCTGTTGAAGAGGACCGAAATCGGCAGCGATGCAGAAAGCCCGGCTGCAATCGGC
Source organism: Acidobacteriota bacterium (assembly GCA_016710075.1). Lineage (GTDB taxonomy): Bacteria > Acidobacteriota > Blastocatellia > RBC074 > RBC074 > JADJLO01. The sequence goes on from JADJLO010000005.1 coordinate 119,910, forward strand.
CCGTTGATCGAAACGGAGAATCGAGATTCCAGATTGATCGCGGGCTGGTCCTTGAGCTTGATCGAGCTGCTAACCTGTATTGTCGAGTCGCCGATTGCCCGCTCAGTGGAGGTGATCGACGAGATGAGCATCATCTGAGTGAGAATCGGCGAGAGAAAACGATCGCTGACGATTTCGAAACGATAGGTCTTCTTCTCGCCGAGGCTCGTCTTCATATTGATCTCCATCGGGATCATATTGGGAGCCTGGCCGATCTCGCCGTAAATCCCTGTGGAGCGGTCACCGCGCATCGATCCCACCATATCAGTGGGGAAACTCAGCTTGAATGAATTCGCCTGCGATGACATGACGGTGACGACCTCGCCTTCGTGCATCGGGAAGTCAGAGACTCCGACAGAAAGAAAAGGGTGACCGAAAGCGTATACCTTGTCGCCGTCGCGGTAGGTCACCGTCCCGGCCGCCGCCAGCGAATAGTCCCCGCGAACCAGGGCCACAGCAATCGTCGATCCGGGTTTGAGCATCCCGGCGTCAGGCTTCCTGAGCACGGCATTCATCTCCGCCGCGCCGGATACTCCAGCGACAGGCAGAAAACCAAGTGATTGAAATACGCCGGCGAATCTGGCCACGACTTCGGGAGCCACTCCCGTGATGGCAAGCGGTGTGGAGATCGGCATCAACACCTGCCCTGCCGTTGGAGACGCCACCGCCTGAGCGCCCGTCGGGCTGCCGAATCCTCTGACCATCTCGGCGAACTCACTCGAGTTTTGGTTGAGTGCGATTTCTGAAAAAGAGAATGAGCGCGGCTGCGGAGCCTGCTTCTGATCTTTTTGATCGCCGGCTTCCCTGTTCTCGAACAGATCGACCATCTGCTGTATCGGAGTGATGCCCGCTATCGGGTCCTTGGCGAACTGATATCCAAAGGCAACGGCGCCCAGCAGCTTCCCGTCAATGTATACCGGGCTTCCGCTCATCCCGCCGAAAACGCCCGTATGCTCAAGTTCATCTCCCAGCAGCTTTGACAGAACGGCGCTCTGCTTCGGATTCGGAAACCCCTTGAGAACCCCCAGTATCTCCAGCTCGAACTTCTTCGGCTCCGTGCCGACAAAGACCGTATATCCAATCGCCCGCATCCCCGGTTTTACCTGGTCGAGCGGAAAGAACTCTGTCTTCTGTGACGCTTTTGCGGCCGTCTGCGCAACAGCCGAGCTTCCAAAAACCAAAACAAACAGAAGCAGTAGAAAAATTCGCTTCATAAATTACCTCTTTATTCGTAACTCGATACAGTCTGTGAATATAGCACAACATTTTATGAAATAGACGAAACGGACGAAAGAGTCTATATTTCTGCTGGTTTGGCCTATTTTGTATGATTCGTAATCCTTTTATTTCAATTTATGTCAATTGACCAGACTACAAATTCACAAATCCGCTGCTTCATACAGGCGGGAGGCCGAAGTTCCCGTATGGGAGCAGACAAGGCCTGGCTCGATATCGGCGGTCGTCCGATGATAGAGCGCGTTCTTGATGCGGCCGAAAAGATTTCACCCAGACCAGCAATCATTATCCATGCTGAAAATCCGAAATCCGAGAGATACAGGCTTTTGGCGGAAGGTCGTGGGGCCGATCTGATTTTTGATCTCCACGACCATCGTGGACCGCTGGGCGGCATAGATACGGCTCTGAAAAACTGCCTTGCCGGTGAGGCGGCGCTGATACTCGCCTGCGACCTGCCGTTTATGACTCCTGAATTCCTTGCCCTGATCGCGAGGGTGCACCTTTCGGAAGGCAATGATCTGACGATCCCCGTCGATCGGAACGGCCGACTGCAGGCTCTGGCAGCCATCTATTCCAACTCCTGCCTGCCTCAAATTGAAAAGATGCTGGCAGAAGACATCCTCAAGGTTGCCCGGCTCTGCCCGCTGGTAAGAAGCCGCAGAGTGGAATTCAGTGAATTCTCTCACCTGCCCAATGCCGGAAGCCTGTTAACCAACGTCAACTCTCCGGAAGACTATTCGGCAATTTCCGCTTGAAAGGGATCCCCGCGATCCGACACAGCATGAACGCCTCCGGCTCATCAACTTGCCATTGTTGATTTGGTTTTCTACAATCAATCTTTTGGACTTATCACTAATTTCTCTACTGTTGTTCACCGTATGGCAATTACGCAGATTACAGTGCGCGGAGCGCGCCAGCACAACCTGAAAAACATCAGCCTGGAAATCCCCCGCAACCGGTTGACCGTGATCACAGGCTTGAGCGGATCGGGCAAATCTTCACTGGCATTCGACACGATCTATGCCGAAGGGCAGCGTCGGTACGTCGAATCGCTTTCAGCCTATGCCAGGCAATTCCTCGAACAGCTTGAAAAACCCGATGTCGATGCGGTCGAAGGGTTGTCGCCGGCGATCTCGATCGAGCAGAAGACGACGAGCCGCAGTCCGCGGTCGACAGTGGGCACAGTCACTGAAGTATACGACTACCTGCGCCTGCTCTTCTCGTCTATCGGGCAGCCTCACTGTCACAGTTGCGACAGGCCGGTTTCGCGCCAGTCGACCGATCAGATAATTCAGAGCATTCGGGAGCTGCCTGATGGCGAAAGGGTGATGATCCTCGCCCCGATCGTCCGCGGGCGAAAGGGCGAATTCAAGAAAGAGCTGGAGAAGCTGCAGAAGACGGGATTCACACGGGCCCGCATCGACGGCGAAATGAAATCCCTCGACGAAGAGATCCTTCTCGACAAACGCAAGAATCACACGATCGATGTCGTGGTCGACAGGCTGCTCATCAAGCAGGGGATTTCACAGAGACTCGAAGAATCGGTCAGAACCGCGACGAGGCTGACCGATGGGATAGTCATCGTTTCGATCATCGACGGCGAAGAGAAACTCTATTCCGAGAAGATGGCATGTGTCTATTGCGGCATTTCGATTCCGCAGCTCGAACCGCGATCCTTCTCTTTCAACTCCGCTTACGGAGCCTGCAGGGAATGCAACGGCCTGGGAACGAAGCTTGAAATCGACCCGGGCAAACTGGTGATCGACGACTCGATCCCGATCAAACAGCTTCCCTTCGTGGGAGAAGCCGACAAGGCCACTGACACCTACATTCGCGAGGCATTGATCGCCGTGGCGCGACATTTCGGCGCCGATGATGAGACTTCTTTTGCAAAGCTGCCAAAAAAAGCTCGCGACGCCTTCTTCTTCGGCATGAAAGAGAAGATCGAGTTCCGTTATGGAGACTACAAATACAAAGCCGAATGGCGTGGAGCGACCACGTTTCTGCTTGATTTGATCGAGCGCCTGAGCAGCGAGGACGGCACGATCTCAGAAAAGAGCCGCGCCGCACTCGAAACGCTGATATCGCCCGTCACCTGCAGAGCCTGCAATGGAGCGAGGTTGCAGCCTGAATCGCTGGCGGTCAAGCTCGGCGGGCGCTCGATTGCGGAATATTCAGCAATGCCGATAGAGCTGGCGCTGGAGGCTTTCGGCGGGGTCAAACTGACCGAGCGCGAGAATCTCATCGCCGGCAGGATTCTCAAGGAGATCCGCGACCGGCTGAATTTCCTGCAATCGGTCGGCCTCAGCTACCTCACGCTCGACAGGCCGGCATCGTCATTATCAGGAGGAGAGGGACAGCGGATCAGGCTGGCAACGCAGATCGGCTCACAGCTTCGCGGAGTGCTCTACGTTCTGGACGAGCCCTCGATCGGCCTTCACCCAAGAGACAACGAAAAGCTGCTCGATACTCTGGCCAGGCTGCGCGACATAGGCAACACGGTCCTCGTCGTCGAACACGACGAAGAAACCATCAGGCGGGCCGATTTTGTAGTCGATCTCGGACCTGGAGCCGGGACTCATGGCGGCGAGATTGTGGCGATAGGCACTCCCGATGATATTGCAAGATCGAAGACGTCGATCACCGGAAAGTATATCTCCGGCGCCCTCAAGATCGAGACGCCGGCAAAAAGGCGCGAGCCGAACGGCAAGGGCATCACAGTTTTCGGCGCCACGGAAAACAATCTCAAGAATATCGATGCCCGGTTCCCGCTTGGAGTCTTCACCGTCGTCACGGGCGTCTCAGGATCGGGCAAATCGACTCTGGTTGAAGACATTCTTTACCGCGCACTGGCGCGCAAGATCTATCGCAGCCTCGCCGAGCCCGGAACTCATCTGAAGATAGAGGGGCTCGAACACATCGACAAGATCATCGAGATCGACCAGTCGCCAATCGGGCGAACTCCAAGGTCGAACCCGGCGACTTATACGGGACTCTTCACGCCTATCCGCGAACTCTTTTCGATGCTGCCCGAGAGCCGCGAGCGCGGCTATAAGCCGGGACGTTTCTCGTTCAACGTCAAAGGCGGGCGCTGCGAAGCCTGTCAAGGCGATGGCCTGAAATGTATCGAGATGAATTTCTTGCCTGATGTCTACGTGACCTGCGAAACATGCCGCGGCCAGCGTTACAACCGCGAAACTCTCGATGTCCGTTATCACGGCAAGAACATCGCCCAGTTGCTCGACACTCCGGTCGAGGAGGCGCTCTCCCTGCTCGAAAATCACCCGCAGATAAAACAGAAATTGCAGACGCTCAATGAGGTCGGCCTTGGATACATCAGGCTCGGCCAGTCGGCAACGACCCTTTCAGGCGGAGAGGCCCAGCGAATCAAACTCGCAAAAGAGCTTTCACGCCGCGCCACCGGACGCACCGTATACATTCTCGACGAGCCTACAACGGGGCTGCACTTCGAAGACGTTCGCAAACTGCTCGACGTTCTGCAGCGCCTGGTCGATCTCGGAAACAGCGTCATCATCATCGAGCACAACCTCGACGTCATAAAATCGGCCGACTGGATCATCGATCTCGGCCCCGAGGGCGGCGAGCACGGCGGCAGAATTGTCGCTGAAGGCACTCCCGAGACCGTGGCCAAAAACAGGAAATCATTCACCGGCCAGGCGCTCAAAACTGTCTTCAACGGCAGCCTCAAGTAAGAAGAAAAAAAACAGAGTACGAAACAGACGAAATAAACGAAACAAACGAAAATATTGCGGGGGAATGATCGTACCAAAGCTTCCTAATAAACGTAATACCGGAATAAATATATTACATTGACCATTTGCTCTTTTCGTCTGTTTCGTTTATTTCGTCTGTTTTTTTCCATTTCGTAATCTGTTTTTCCCTTTCGGAATTTGATTATTCCATGAAGATCTCGGCATCCATTATCGTCCGCAATGAAGAAGAGAATGTCGCCGCGTTGTGCGAGAACCTTTCGTGGGCGGACGAGATAGTCATCGTCGATTCGGATTCAACGGATCGGACGAAAGAGATTGCCCTTCGGTACACCGATAAAGTATTCAATCGAGAGTTTCGAGGATACAAGGACAAGCACGAATTTGCGGACTCGCAGACGACCGGCGACTGGATCTTCTGGATCGATGCGGACGAACGGCTCAATCCCGAGCTTCGCGAATCGATTGAACGGCTTCGCCAGCGCGATTCGGCGACTCTGCCCGACGGTTTCCGCATCGCGAGATTGACCGAATACCAGGGAAGGTGGATCAGGCATTCGGGGTGGTATCCCGACTATCAGATGCGGCTCTATCGAAAATCGGCGAGCTACTGGGATGGAGTCGCGCCGCATGAGACGGCGAGAGTTCGCGGATCGGTAGAGACGCTGACGGGTGAGTTCCTGCATTACACCAAACGCAACCTGAGCGAGCATCACCGCGTCCTCGACGAATACACGACACTGGCAGCCGAGCACCTCTTCAACAATAAAAAGCGCATCCGGTCGATAGACATTTCGTCCTTCCGATAGCTGCATTCATCCGGACCTTTCTGATCAAACAGGGGTTCAGGGACGGCGTCCCGGGATTGATCATTGCGATGTTTACGGCTTACAGTGTCTTCCTGAAATTCGCCAAATTATGGGAGAAGAAACGGACTGAAGCTACTGTCGTAGAATGATGATCCATTCTGGAGGTTTGTATGGCAAAACTGTTTGTTTGTTCGAATACGTTTGCGAAAGCTGTTTTGATCGCCGCGGTTCTTTCGATCATCTCCATTCAAATCAGCGCGGATAAATCCATGCCGGATGACCGGTTCGCAACAATGGATGGGAATGGGGATGGGAATGGGGATAAGATTCGCATTCATTATAAAAACTACGGCAAGGGCAAGGATGCGATTGTCTTCATTCACGGCTGGTCCTGCGATCTGAGTTTCTGGGATGCCAATATCCCGGCATTTGTCGGCAGGGGGCCACCTGATCGCAATCGACCTGCCCGGCCATGGCGGGAGCGACAAACCGCAGACCGGTTATTCGATGGATCTCTTTGCTGGAGCCGTCAATACGGTGCTTAAAGATGCCGGCGTCGAGAAGGCCACGCTCATCGGCCACAGTATGGGAACTCCCGTCATCCGGCAGTTCTTTCGCAGGTACACCGCAAAGACAAGCGCTTTGGTCGTTGTCGATGGTGCATTGAAACCATTCGGCACCCGCGAGCAGATGGAACCGATGATCGCCAGATTCCGCGCGCCTGATTACAAAAAATCAGTGGAGGAATTCGTCGGTTTCCTGGCCCAGTCTTCAAAAAATGAGAAATTGATGGAGAAAATCCTTGCGAGCATGCTCAATACACCTCAGCACGTCGTGGTCGGGGCGATGGAAGCCCAGTTCGACCCGGCCATCTGGAAGGATCAGGACAGGATCACCGTCCCGACTCTGGCTATCATGGCGGTCAACCCTGCATGGAATGCCGACTACGAAAAATTCGTCCGGGAACTCGTTCCGGGAATCGATTATCGCGTCTGGGATGGTGTCAGCCATTTTCTGATGATGGATGAGCCTCAGAAATTCAATGAAACGGTCATCAGCTTTCTCACAAAATACAAACTGGTCAAATAATAGGCTGTCATGAAAAATCTACTTCGCACAATTGTCGTATTAATCGCGCTTGCGATCATCGCTTTTCTCATCGTCTGGTTTGCCCGGCCACAGGACGTGGATTTCGATGAAGGTCGCGCCTCGGTTCCGAATTCGCAGTACAGTCATTTTGCAGAGATCGACAGGATGCGCATTCATTATCAGGAAAAAGGTGAAGGAATGCCGCTCGTGCTGATTCACGGCTTCTCTTCATCGACATACAGCTGGAAGGATGTCTTTGGGCCTCTTTCAGAGCAGTATCGTGTCATCGCGGTCGATCTGAAAGGCTTCGGTTTTTCATCGAAGCCGGACGGCGATTACACGAGGCGCACGCAGGGAGAGATTGTAGTCAAACTCCTGGACCATCTTAAGATCGACAAAGCGGTCCTTTGCGGCAATTCGATGGGGGGTGAAGTATCGATGAATATAGCTCTTCACCATCCGGAGCGTGTCAGCGGGCTGATACTGATCGACAGCGGCGGGGTGAAAGTTGCGGGAAGCGGGTCGCTGGCGCCGAGTGTGACTCAGTGGCCGGTGATAGGGCCTGCCATTGCCGCGTTCGCGCTGACAAAAGATTCGCTTGTCCGTAAGGGTTTGCAAACGAGCTACTACGACGACTCAAAAATTGACGACACACGCGTTGCGGCTTATTACCGGCCGCTCAGAACCAAAGACGGCCAGCGTGCCGTTTATCTCGCCCGCAAACAATTTGCAGAAGGTCCGATCGAGGCGGAGATTCCTCAAATTCAGCAGCCGACGCTGATCATCTGGGGCAATCAGGACGAACTGATACCGGTTGAAGCGGGGAGAAAACTAAACACACTGATCAAACAATCGCGACTGGTGATTCTGAACAAATGCGGACACGTGCCTCAGGAAGAGATGCCGCAAAGCGTCATCGCAGAGATCAACAGCTTTATGAGCTCCATCAATAAACCTGCCCCCGCGCAGGCGGCGGTGAGCGGCAAATGAAGACGGTGATTTTATGCGGCGGAAGAGGCACCCGGCTCGGCGAACACGGAGTCAACGTGCCGAAAGCGCTGATCGAAATCGGCGGGCGCCCGCTGCTCTGGCATCTGCTCAAAATATATTCGCAGCAGAATCTGAATGACTTCGTCCTCTGCCTCGGGTATCTAGGCGATTCGATCAAGCGATACTTCCTCGAGCATCAATGGCTCTATTCCGATTTTACACTAGAATCGAGTGACTCGGGCGATTACAAACTGAACAAACACCGGAACCTTACTGAAGACTGGCGAATCACATTCGCCGATACCGGCCTCGACACAAACACCGGCGGTCGCGTCAAAAAGATTCAGAACTATATCGGCGATGACGAGACCTTCTGCGTCACATACGGCGACGGGCTGGCGGACATTGACCTCCACGCCCTGATGGAATTTCACAAGTCTCACGGCCGCATCGGGACGCTGACAGCCGTGCATCCGCGTTCGAACTTCGGCCTCATCAAACTCGATGCCGATAACAGCGTCATCGAATTCGAAGAGAAGCCGTTGATGAAGGAATGGATCAACGGAGGATACTTCATCTTCAACAGGGCGATATTCGATTATCTCGACGACGATTCCGTGCTCGAACGCGAGCCGTTTGAGAAGCTGGCTTCTCAGCGCGAGCTCATCGCATACCAGCATCACGGCTTCTGGAAATGCATGGACACCTACAAGGATAATGTCGAGTTCAATCAGTTGTGGGATTCTGGTCAGGCGAAATGGAAAATCTGGGAATAATGAGTAATTTTTGGAAGAACAGAAATGCTTTTGTAACAGGGGCCACGGGGTTTGTCGGTTCTCACGTTGCGAGGTTGCTTGTCGAGCAGGGGGCCAACGTGGTCTGCCTGCAGAGGGACGCCGTCCGTAACAACTCTCTGGACATAATGAATCTGCGGGATAAAGTGTCGGTGATCGACGGCACTCTCGAAGATTTCGCCTTGATGGAGCGGATCGTCAACGAGTATGAGATAGATGCCGTATTTCATCTGGCGGCGCAGGCGCTGGTTGGCGTGGCCAATCGATCGCCCATCTCGACATTCGAGGCCAATATTCGCGGGACATATTCGCTGCTCGAAGCCTGCCGCAAAAGCGAAACGGTCAAACGCGTCGTCGTGGCATCGAGCGACAAGGCATACGGCAGCCACGACAAGCTGCCTTACGCCGAAGACTACCCGCTGCTCGGCCTCTTCCCCTACGATGCATCGAAGGCTTGCACGGACATCATCGCCAGGTCGTTCGCACACTCTTACAAAACACCGGTCGTCGTCTCAAGATTCGCCAACATCTACGGTCCGGGCGATATGAACATGTCGCGCATCATTCCCGGCGCCATAGTCTCCGTGCTTCGCGATGAGGCCCCGATCATCCGCAGCGACGGGACTCCGATCAGGGAGTTTATTTATGTCGATGACGTAGCGCGCGGATATCTGCTGCTTGCCGAAAGAATCGACGAGGTCATCGGCGAGGCGTTTAATTTCGGCGCGGGGGATACGGTCCAGATGCTTGACCTCGTCAACCGAATCATCAGCCTTTCAGGCAGGGATCTCAAACCTCACGTCATGCTGCAGAAGAAGATCGAACGCGAAATCGACGCCCAATATCTGTCAGCCGAAAAGGTGGAGAGAAGACTAGGCTGGCGCGCTGAAGTTTCTCTCGATGAAGGATTGAAACGATCAATGGAGTGGTATCAGAAAAATCTGGATCTGATTAACTGATGTTACGCAAAATTCGGTTTGGGGGCGGGGGGGGGCAGGGCCAAAGTTGGCTGTTTTTCTGTCGCCCGTTTCACGGGCTCGGATGATGTTGATTACGAGGGTTCGCTCGGCCTTCGGCCCCGCTTCGCGGGTTATGCAGTCAAATCAAAATAAAGAATATTCCGTGCGTAACATCAGTGATTAAATAGACGGTACCGATCGAGGTAATCCACATGCTCAACACACCGCCGAATCCAAACTACTACACGCCGGAGCACGAGCAGTTTCGCCGGACGATGCGCGAATTCGTAACTCGCGAAATAACACCATTCGTCAACGAATGGGATGAAGCTGAAGAGTTCCCGCGCGAACTTTACCGCAAGGCGGCGGAGGTAGGATTGCTCGGTCTTGGCTATCCAGAGGAATACGGCGGGACACCGGCAGACGTCTTCTATTCGATCGTCGCCAGCGATGAGCTGTCACGCGCAGGCAGCGGAGGCGTCTCTGCGTCTTTGATGTCCCACTCAATCGGCACACCCCCGATTCTCAATGCCGGCAGCCGCGAGATGAAATCACGCGTTCTTCCTTCAATACTTTCAGGAGAAAAGATCTCAGCGCTGGCCATTACCGAGCCTACCGGCGGATCGGATGTCGCCGGGCTCAAAACTACCGCAATCCGAACCGGCGATCATTACATCGTCAACGGCGAAAAGACATTCATCACCTCCGGCATTCGCGGAGATTATTTCACCACGGCCGTTCGCACAAATCCTGACGATAAAGGCGCCGGCGGCGTCTCGCTGCTGCTGATCGAACGCGACACGCCCGGCTTCACTCGCACGCATCTGAAGAAGATGGGCTGGTGGGCATCCGACACAGCGCACCTCTATTTTGACAACTGCCGTGTTCCCATCGCAAACCTGATTGGCCAGGAAAACCAGGGTTTTCGTATCATCATGCAGAACTTCAACTCGGAGCGGCTGGGGATGTCGGCTGCTGCATGCGGCTTTGCGAAAGTCTGCCTTGAAGACGCCGTCGCCTGGGCTCGTGATCGAAAGACCTTCGGCCAGCCGCTGATCGAACGACAGGTCATTCGCCACAAACTTGTCGATATGGCGATGAAGATCGAATCCACACGCGCGCTGCTCGAAGACCTCGCCTGGCGCGTCCAGCATCGCTCTGGCGATCCGGGTATGCTCGTGGCTCAAACCTGCATGCTCAAAAATCTGGCCACGCAGACCATGCAGTTCTGCGCCGATCAGGCCGTCCAGATTTTGGGTGGTATGGGTTACATGCGCGGCGAACGCGTCGAACGCATCTACCGCGAAGTCAAGGTAAACATGATCGGCGGAGGCGCCGAAGAGATAATGAAAGACCTTGCCGCAAGGCAATTGAAATTTTGACTCATAACCATCCAGCCATAACCCTTCCTGCTTACCTCAGATAATTGACGATTCTGTTCTGGACAACGAGCGTTCTGGTACCTTCGTCCAGGAAAGCGCTCATTCTTTATCAAAATCGAGGCTCTATATTTTTGTTTTTCCAGTCTCTCACTAATTTTGTGAAAAGTTCGGAATAGAAATGCCAAATCAATTATGTTTTATTCGTTTGTCGACGTAGCAACAAAAATAATAATTGTAATGAGGCGAAATTAACTACGCTGGTTGGAAGATAACCAAACAAACCAGGACTATTCACAATAGAAATCAAGAGGGAGATATGTATATGTCATTGAATAAAATAATGAGATCGGCAAGGACGAAAGCGGCTGTGGCAGTAATGATGATGACTGCAATGCTGGCTTCAACTGCAATTGCGGCCCCATCAGTAAATCTTGCTGATGGTAGAACTTCCGTGGTGCTCAGCACAGAGTTTCTGACAGCTCTCGGGACTCTCGGTTTGTCTGCAACAGCTCTTGGCGACGGCACTCTGAGAAGCGGGATTGCCAGCTTCCCTATCTCGGGGGGCGTTGTCGACCTGCAGAATGCAAAGGGCGAGATCAATCACACTGGTGGTCTCGTTCTCACCTCCCGCACTGCACGTGTCGAGCTTTCCAGCTTTAATATCGATACCGCAGGTGCAGTCCCGGTTCTGACTGGGCTTGTGACTGCCAATGGCAATTTCCTCGGGCGCGTACCGCTTTTCACGCTTCAGCTTCCCGCCCTGACCCTTCCGCTGCAGCCCGCGGCTTTCAACACGATCTTCATTCCCAACGTGAGGGTTTTACTGACTCCGGAAGCCGCTGCCGCACTTAATGGAGTATTTGGAACGACGGCTCTCACCGGCGGCTTCAACGTCGGCACGGCATCTGTTTTCGCCATCGGTCAGCCCGGCGAGCGTGGGCCCTTTACAACAAGGCCCAGCCATCGGTAGTTTCCTCAACTTAATTTTCCTTTAGTTACAAAAACGGCAGCCATTGAATCAAGGGCTGCCGTTTTTGTTTGTCACCAGACTCGGCTTATCACAGCTAATATATGTGATCGGGGAAAACTCATCACTTCAACCATCGGCAACATGCCAAAACGGCGCCTTTAAGACAAGGTTGGATGCAGGGGGATATATTCTCGAAGGGAGGGTTGCTCTCAACCTACACCTTCCATCGGGTAGTCGTACTTTCTGCCAAGATAGCCGTAGGCCATGCCGGCGATCATGTCGTAAACAGTGTGGACGATAATCGCCTCTATGAGAGAGCCCGTGTACCAGACGAGCACGTGAAAGACCAGGGCGAATAACATAATCGCACCTATGCTCTTCCAGCCCTGCATGTAGTGGCTCAAGGCGAAGACCGCCGAGGCAATCAGGGCCGCTCCCCAGTAAGACCCGGTCAGACGGGAGAGCAGAATCCACATCACCCCGCGATAAGTGATCTCTTCGCCGATTCCGGCAAGAGTTGAAATGACCAACCATAAAATCTTCTCTTTTTTTCCCTGAGGCATGAAAAGAAAAGCCTTCTTCTCGCGATCGATGACGCTCTTCCTCCATCGAGTGGACATGACAGGCACCATTGCCAGGAGCAGCAGCGCGGAGAGCCAGATAGATTTTTTGATATCGAGCGATGCGAAATGGAGCGGGATGAATTCGTAATAAGCGACTGCCACTGAAATGGCGATGAAGAAAATATGCTGCGGAACGACCGATAAATAGAACCTGAGCCTTGGGGGATAAGGCATTAACTCAAGCTTTTTGGCGGATCTCACGGCAACAATTGGAAGAAGAATGCAGAAGAGAAAGATATGGGCATAGCCCGCCGTGCCAACCTCGCCGAAAAAGTTCATAGATTTGTCTCCGTTAGTCCTTCGAATCCGCCATTGAAATAGAGCAGTTCAATCCGGTCGATGACATTTTTTCTGTCGTAGCGTCCGATGGCGCTTTCTTTTGCAGCGTGGCCGATTTTTTCGCGCAGGGCCTTGTCGGATAAGAGGCGGGACAAGCCTGCGATCAGGGCCCAAAGATCGTCTTTTTCGATGAATATGCCGGTGACGCCGTCCTTGACGATATCGGCCATGCCGCCGACTCTGGTGGCGATGACGGCGCATCCTGCGGCCATGGCTTCGACGAGCGCCAGCGAGAAAGCCTCGTTTTGCGAGGGAGCGATGACGATATCGAGCGCCGGCAGGTGAGCCGGAAAATCTTCGACATAACCGGTGAATCTGACGTGAGACGAGACTCCGAGTTCTGCTACTGTCGCTTCCAGCTTTTGGGCATATTCCTCATCAGATGGACCGGGTTCACCAATAATCAGGAAATCCGCATCGGTCCAGTGACGTTCTTTGATCAGGTTCGCTGCTGCCCGGATGAAGAGGTCTTGCCGCTTGAGCGGCGTGAGCTGGCCGATGATGCCGACTGCCAGCCTGCGGGTTATGCCGAGAGCTTCTCGGGCCTCTTCCCTGCCGAGCATCCTATCTCCCCTGGTATCCAGCCAGTTGGGGATGACGGTAATCTTGTCGGCGAATTCAGGGAATGCCGCCAGCAACTGCTCACGAACGCTTTCAGAAACGGCGATGAGAGCCGCGGCTTCCTTGAGCGTCCAGGAATAGACCGCATTCGATTTGATCGGATTGAAATGATGCCTTGTGAGGAAGAACTGAACCGGCCGGGCCATCCGGGCTGCAATGCCGCAAAAAGTGTAGTCGCGCCCGACGTGAGCGTGCATGACGTCGATCTTCTCGCGACGGATAATAGTGGCCAGTTGCTGCGCGCTGATGACATCGAGCGCATTGCGCAACCCGAGCTCGTGCCAGGTGATCGGCAGGCCTTTGAGAGCCTCAATCAACGGGCTTTGAGCCCGGACAGCAAGATGCAACTCGTGCCCGCGCTCGATCAGCGCACGAGTCAGATCCATCACGTGACGCTCTCCGCCACCGATTGTTTCCGCAGAACAGACTTGAAGAATTTTCATTTTACAACTCGCCATTCTGGCGATAAATGTCAGTCTAAATCAAGTGAAAGAGTGAGATTACGAAGCAGTTGAATTCAGAATTCAGAATTCAGAATTCAGAATACGGAATAGTTCGAATGTGTATTTCGTCTGTTTCGTAATCTTGTATTTGTCATATACTCAACTCGAATTATGGAATTGATATTAATTGCTACCGGCGCATTCATATTTGGAATAATCATTGGCAGCTTCCTCAACGTGGTAATACACAGGGTGCCGCGCGATGAGTCGATCGTCTATCCCGGTTCGCATTGTGCGAGTTGTGGCCATTCTCTGCGCGCATTCGACAATATCCCGTTGATTAGCTATGCAATTCTTGGCGGCAAATGCAGAGACTGCCGCGCTGCAATATCCCCGGCATATCCGCTTGTGGAATTTCTGACCGGGGCGGTTTTCGCACTGATCGTGCTCAAAGGCGGCCCGGGCTGGGAATCGCTGCTGGAGATGATTTTTGCGAGCGTCATGCTGTCTCTTGTTTTCATCGATGCCCGACATCACCTGATCCCCAACGTCATCACCTACCCGGCAATCGTTTTCTCAATGGCGGCAATAACTCTTCGCGGAGGATGGGGACAGCCTGAACCTTCTTCCTTTGGCATCTCGATCATATTTCAGAGTTTGGATCATGAATTCCCCGCGCTGAGAGCAGCCCTCATTGGATCCGCATTTATTGCTCTGGCTGCACCGCTCTTCAGGTTTATCGACAACCTCGATCTGATTCTCTTCAACAAATATTTCGAATGGGAAGAGATGGAGGAAGAACAAGTGATCGATCCCAAAGGCGAAATTGAAATTGATATTGATTCGGAGCGAAGTCAGAACCGAGTGATCTACTCATCGATGATCGCGGGGTTGGTCCTTGCCGCCCTCTGGGCCTTCGCAGTGATCAAATTCTCGCCGGCTGATGGAGGGCCATTCGATGATGGCTACAACAGTCTTTTGGGTGGAGCGGCAGGCGCCATCATTGGAGGCGGTCTGATCTGGACCTTAAGGGCCCTGTATTTCTACATTCGCGGTTTTGAAGGTATGGGGCTGGGCGATGTAAAGATGATGGCCGTCATCGGAGCATTCCTCGGATGGCAGTCGATGTTTGGAGTTATGCTGCTCGGCTCGATCCTCGGAACCGCCATCGGTGTGGCGCTTGCGCTCAGGGCGAGGAAAGGTCTCAAGACTCCGGTGCCTTTCGGCGCTTGCCTTGGACTTGCCGCAATCATCATAATGTTTACCAGCAAACCACTGATCACCTGGTATCTCAATTCCGGCCGGTGATAATTGCCAGGCTCATTTCATTGAGAGAAAGCTATTTTGCATATGGATAATCAATCAAACACAGGCGGTAAGTCGTTCTGGAATCTGACAAATATAGGCCTCATCGCATCCGGCCTGATTCTTGTCGCGGCAATCACATCGGCCTATTTGAGCAAGGATGACACATCCCTTCCGGACAACTCTCCCGAAGGCATTGCAAAGCTGAACAATAGAGCGCTGAACCGATCAGCCGGAAGACCTTCGGGTCCGCCCGCAACTCCTTACTCATTTTCAGAGAAGACTGTTCAGACCAGCTTCAAACTGCTTGACGGCAAATCGCAAAAGCTGGCGAATTATTCCGGCAAGGTTTTAGTCCTCGATATCTGGGCCACGTGGTGCGGTCCCTGCCGCCAGGAGATCCCGCATCTCATCAAGATTGCCGGCGAGTATAAAAACAGGGGAGTCGAAGTCGTCGGCCTGACGACTGAAAATCCCGCTACGGATACTCAACTGGTCAGGGAATTCAGCAGACAGTACAAGATCAATTATTCAATTGGCTGGGCTGACAGGTTTTTTGACAACGAGTTGATGAGCGGTCAGAATGGAATCCCTCAAACTCTGATCATCGGCAAGGACGGCAAGGTAGTAAAACATTTCGTCGGCTTCAATGCGAGAATCAGCATCCCTCAGATGAAAGACGCTCTCGACCAGGCTGTCTCAGCCGGCGGGTGAAGATAGTTGAAGTTAGATTACGAAACAGACGAAATAAGATCTCAATACAGCCTGGTTCGTGACTATCAAAAACTTCTCCTTACATGAGCCTGGCCAGTCTTGTGCATTTACCGCCTGTAATTTTCGTTTGTTTCGTTTATTCCATCTGTTTCGTAATCTTTCCTTCTTCCCTTTTGTGCGCCCCCTATTCCTGGTTTAGCCGACAAGCTGCAAGCAGACTGAATCATATCGTTCAAGAAAACGAAGAGTAAGTTGGGTTCAGGAGATATGATATGTCAAAAATTGCTGCACTGTTTGCGTCGCTTTCATTGCTGATGTCCGCCTGCTCAGGGTTCAGTGGCGACATTTTTTCAAAGGACCAGGAGCCGCGAGTTGTCACTGAAGATGCCAAGCGGCTGGCGACGGCTTCAAACCAGTTTGGTTTCGATCTGTTCAGGAAACTGACCGCAGAGGGCAAGGGGAATAATATCTTCTTCTCTCCGCTGAGTATCTCACTGGCATTGGAAATGACCGCCAACGGAGCTTCAGGGAAAACGCTGGAAGAGATGTTCAGAACTTTGCATCTTGGACAGATGACAACAGATGAGGTTAACAAATCGGCGCTTGCGCTGATGAATTCCATCAAATCGGCAGATCCGAAAATAGAATTGGCAATGGCCAATTCACTCTGGGCAAGACAGGGTGTCGAGTTCAAAAAGGATTTTCTGGCTCGCAATAAGGATAATTTTCAGGCCGAGATGACATCGCTGAATTTCAACGACCCACAGGCGAAGGCCACGATCAACAACTGGGTCAGCAGAAGCACACGCGGCAAAATCCCGACCATCATCGACAATATCGATAATCAGATGGTGCTCTATCTGATCAATGCTATCTATTTCAAAGGTCAGTGGAAGGATAAATTCGACAAGAGCAATACCGAGAATGCTCCATTCTATCTTGCATCCGGTTCAGAAAAACCGGTTTCGATGATGAGCCGATCCGGTTCTTATTCATATTTTCGCGGCGAAAAGTTCCAGGCCGTCAGTCTTCCATACGGCAAGGGCGATTTCAGCATGACGATCCTGCTTCCGGAACGCGGATACCCGATGAAGGATTTCCTGAAGAGTCTCGATTACGATAAGTGGGAGAGGCAGATGGCCACCCTCAGGAACAGCCCGGGAACGGTCAGGATTCCAAGATTCAAACTAGAGTTCGATAAAGAGCTTTCAGTTGCACTAAAATCACTGGGCATAACCCTGGCCTTCGATAGGGACAAAGCGGATTTCAGCAGGATGATTGATCAACAGAACGTCCTGATATCAGAGGTGAAGCACAAGGCCATTGTAGAAGTTAACGAGGAAGGCACAGTGGCGGCGGCGGCGACATCCGTCGGCATAATAGCGACCTCTATGCCCGCCGACCCTTTCACCTTTTCCGCCGACCACCCATTCGTAATTGCCATCAGAGATCAGAGAAGCGGAGCGATCCTGTTCATGGGCATCGTCGAAAACCCTTCCTGAGAAGAGAGATTACGGAATAAACAAAACAAACGAAGATTTTCAACCGTATCACCCTTTTATTTTTCGTCTGTTTCGTTTTTCGTTTATTTCGTAATCTTCTTCTTGACGATGAGAAGCCTGATAGAAAAACTCAAATCCTGCTCGTCAATACCAAAGAACCGGAATTGGATCTTCCACTCGGTCTGGACGAAGATCCATTTGACGAGCCGGTTCGTCTCGAAATCACAGACATCATAGACCTCCACTCAATCCCGCCCGGACAGGTCAAAGCCGTTGTAGAAGAATATCTGAACGAAGCTCATGAGCGCGGATTTCAATACGTGCGCATCATTCATGGCAAAGGGATCGGCGTGCAGCGCGAGAATGTGAGAAGGGTACTTGACGGCTCTCCGTTTGTTCTCGGATACAGCGACGCGCCGCCCGAGGCGGGGGGGCTTGGAGCAACGATTGCCGAACTTGCGCGAGGTGGCGAATCGAGCTGAGGTCGGCTAGAATGTTGCGTTACTGAGGCAGTCATACATCACCACCAAGGGGAAAATAATTCATTATGTTCAACATACCTCCTTTCAAGAATGAACCATTCGCGGATTTTTCTGATGAGCGAAACGCTCAGGGAATGGTCAAAGCGCTCGAATCTGTCGAGAAGCAGCTTGGCCGCGAATATCCGATCATCATCGGAGGAGAACGGTTCACCACAGGCGATTTGCATGATTCGCTCAACCCTTCGAAGTTCAGCCAGGTGGTAGGTCGAGTTCATCACGGCACGAACGAGCTGGCGGACAAGGCCATTGCCGCGGCGTGGAAGGCATTCGGAACATGGAAAAACGTTTCTGCCGAGCACAGGGCGAATTATCTGTTCCAGGCGGCGGCAAGGATGAGGCATCGCAAGAACGAGTTCAACGCCTGGATGGTTTATGAAGTGGGCAAATCATGGGCTGAAGCCGAGGCCGATACTTCTGAAGCCATAGATTTCATGGAATTTTATGCGCGGCAGGCTTTACGGTATGACGGGCCTCAACCGCTGACGCCATCGCCATTGCCGGATGAAGTGAACGAGGTGAAATACATCCCGCTGGGCGCAGGAATTGTCATTCCACCGTGGAACTTCCCGCTGGCGATTATGGTTGGCATGACGACGGCAGCAATCGTCTCGGGCAACACGGTGGTACTCAAACCGTCGCATGACAGCCCGATCATCGCGGCGAAATTCGTGGAATTGATGGAGGATGTTTCGCTGCCGCCCGGAGTGGTCAACTTCCTGCCCGGCGAGGGCGCGACGGTCGCCGAGCATCTGGTCGTGCATCCGAAGACGCGGTTCATCTCGTTCACCGGGTCCATGGGAGTGGGCCTGCGCATCAACGAGCTTGCGGCTAAACCGCAGGCGGGGCAGATCTGGATCAAGCGAGTTGTCGCGGAAATGGGCGGTAAGGACACCATCGTCGTCGACGAGACCGCCAACCTGGATGATGCGGCGGCTGGCATCGTGGCCGCAGCTTTCGGCTACTCCGGTCAGAAATGCTCGGCCTGCTCACGCGCCGTCATCGTCGAATCCGTTTATGACGAAGTCGTCGCGAAGGTCGCCGAGCGCACAAAGAAACTGACCGTGGGCCTGGTTACTGACCCCGGAAATTTCACAGGTCCGGTCTCGAGCAAGCGTGCATTCGAGAAGATCAGCCAGTACGTCGAAATCGGCAAAGAAGAAGGCCGCGTGGTCGCCGGAGGCGGACGGCATGAGCTGGCCGACAGCGGATGGTTCATCCAGCCGACAGTCGTAGCAGATGTCGATCCACAAGCGCGCCTCGCGCAGGAAGAGATTTTTGGCCCGGTTCTGGCATGCATCAAAGCACGCGATTTCGACGACGCTCTGGCCATAGCCAACAACACTATCTACGGCCTGACCGGGGCGTTTTATTCCAATAACCGGGAGCGGCTGGAGATCGCCAAACGCGATTTCCACGTCGGCAATCTATACATCAACCGCAAATGCACGGGCGCTCTCGTCGATGTTCATCCATTCGGCGGATTCAACATGTCAGGAACAGACTCTAAAGCCGGCGGTCGCGACTACCTTGGCCTCTTCCTGCAAGCCAAGTCCGTCGCTGAAAAGATGTAGTACAGTTTGACCGCCGGGCGATGTCCGGCGGTCAATTACACAAAGGGCAACTCTGATCATGAGGATTTTATTGATGACCAGATCATTACTGGCGATTCTGATCGCAATTTGTTTCGCCGCGAATGCGCAGGCTGCTGAAAAACCGGCCCTCGGCCGCCAGGCTCCCGATTTCTCATTGAAGGATCTCAGCGGGAAAACTCACTCGTTGAACACTTATCGGGGCCGGATAACCATCGTCGCATTCATTGCAACAGAATGCCCGATCTCCAATGACTACAACGGCCGAATGCGCGAGATAGCCAATGAATATTCTCAACGCAACGTGGCGTTTCTTGGCATCAATTCGAATTTCACCGAATCGGTTGAGCAGATCAAAGCCCACGCGGCTAAAAACAATCTCGGATTCACGATCCTCAAAGATGCTGAAAACATAGTCGCTGACGCCTATGGCGCTGAACGGACTCCGGAAATTTTCGTGCTCGATGAAAAAGGAGTGCTGCGTTATCACGGCCGCGTCGATAATTCACGCGATGTTCGTCGCGTCAACCGGCGCGACCTGCGCGAGGCACTCAACGAGTTGCTGGCCGGCAAACCCGTATCCGTCGCCGAAGGCAAATCCTTCGGCTGTCTGATCAAGCGCGTCCAGAATTCCAAAGAACTGCTTGCTTCGGCCGCTCAGGAGAAGTCCTTTGAGCCGAAAATAGGGACGCTTATACCGGTCGATTTTCAGAAGTTCAAAAATTCCGCACAGGGCAAGGTGCTGGTGATCAATTTCTGGGCTACCTGGTGCGGGCCTTGTGTGGCCGAATTCCCCGAATTCGTCATGCTAGACAAGAAATATCGTGATCTGGGAGTGAAGTTCGTCGGGATCAGCGCCGATGAGATGACGGATCTAAAAACCAAAGTGATTCCATTCATCAAGGAACAGCGGGCGATGTTCGACATCCTCATTCAGGATACCGATGACCCGCAGGAGATGATCGACGCGGTCAACAAAGACTGGCCCGGGACACTTCCCGCAACATTCGTCTTCGATAAACAGGGCAAACCCGTCTTCGTCAAGTTCGGCATCATCGACCGCGAAGAACTTGTCGGCATCATCGAAAAAGCCCTCAAATAGACAAAAGAAGAAGAAAAAGAAAAAAATAAGAAAAGGAGAGAATTTCTTTGGCCACAATCAAGCCATTCCGAGCCCTGCGCCCCTCGCCTGAACAGGCGGCTGCAGTAGCCAGCGTCCCCTACGATGTAGTTAGCACCGAAGAAGCAAGGGATCTAGCCGCCGGCAATCAATTGAGCTTCCTGCGCGTCTCAAGACCTGAGATCGAATTGCCGGAGGAAACCGATACGCATTCAGACGAGGTTTACACACGAGCGGCAGCAAATTTCGACCGGTTGATTTCGGCCGCGCCATTGACCATCGAAGACGAACCGAGTCTCTATTTTTACAGTTTGAAGATGGGCGATCGCGTGCAAACGGGTCTGGTAGCATCCTGTTCAGTCGATGAATACGACAACGACATCATCCGCAAGCATGAACGCACGCGGAAGGACAAGGAGGACGACCGGACGCGCCACATGTTGACACTCAGAGCCCAGACGGGCCCGGTCTTCCTGACCTACAGGTCAAACCACATCATCGATGAATTGACCCGAGCGCTGACCGTTGCTGCACCGCTTTTCGATTTCACAGCGCCGGACGGCATCAAACACACGATCTGGCGAGTCCCTGCACAGATGAACAAAGCGCTGATCGACGCTTTCGAAGAGGTTCCGCTTTTTTACATCGCCGACGGGCACCATCGCGCGAAGAGCGCCAGCCGTGCCCGCGAAGAGTTGCGCTCCCAGAATCCGGCCCACAAGGGCGACGAGGAGTACAACTTTTTTCAGTGCGTTCTCTTCCCTGCCGATCAACTTCGGATACTGCCGTACAACCGGGCAGTGAAGGATCTCAATGGCCTCAGTCTCGGGGACTTCCTCCACCAGGTTGGAGAAAATTTTGAAATAACCGATGACTCATCGGCCACCCCTGCGGAAAGCGGCCGGTTCTCGCTCTATATCGCCGGAAAATGGTATGGCCTGACACTCAGGGATAGCGTCACCAAAAGGCTGAAGGTTGCCGATCGGCTCGATGTCAGCATCTTGCAGGACAAGCTGCTGGCGCCTGTTCTCGGCATCCAGGATCCGCGGACTGACAAGAGAATCGATTTCATCGGCGGCATCCGTGGAACCGACGAACTCACCAAACTGGTCGATGAGGGCAAAGCCGCGGTGGCCTTCTCTCTCTTCCCTGTCACCGTCGATGAATTGATGGAAATTTCGGACGCCGGTGAGATCATGCCGCCCAAATCTACATGGTTCGAGCCAAAATTGCGCGATGGCCTGCTGAGCCATTTAATCTAAAACATAGATTACGAAACAGACGAAAATTTCTCAGGCGTTGATTTGGATGAGAAACCCTCAGTAAAAATGACGCTGAATAAAATACAGACCTTTTCACCTTTAATTTTTTCGTCTGTTTCGTGTATTTCGTCTGTTTCGTAATCTCTTCTTCTCTTCCTTAGTTAATCATGAAAATACTCATAGCAGACAAATTCGAAGCAAGCGGAATGGACGGGCTTAAAGAAATCGGCTGCGAAGTAATCTACAACGCCGATCTCAAGGAAGCGTCTCTGGTAGAAGCAATCCGTGAAACACAGGCCGAGGTTCTCGTTGTCCGATCGACAAAGGTAACCGAAGCGATGTTTGACGCCGGCAAACTGACCCTTGTCGTGCGCGCCGGAGCAGGTTTCAACACGATCGACGTCAAAGCTGCATCCGCCCGCGGAATTTATGTCTCCAACTGCCCGGGCAAAAACTCGATTGCCGTGGCTGAACTCACGTTCGGATTAATCCTCGCACTCGACCGCAGGATTGCAGATAACGTCGCCGATCTTCGTGCCGGAAAATGGAACAAGAAAGAGTACAGCAAGGCCAGGGGTGTTTACGGCTGCACGCTTGGCATTGTCGGCATTGGCCAGATCGGTCGCGAAGTCATCGCCAGAGCCAAAGCTTTCGGCATGAACGTCGTCGGCTGGAGCCGCAGCCTGACTCCCGAAACCGCCGCCGAGATGGGAATCTCGTTCAGACAGACGATCATCGAAGTTGCTCGCGACAGCGACATCCTGAGCATCCATCTGGCGCTGGCTCCGGATACCAAAGGCTTCATCGGCGCCGATATTTTTGAAGTCATGAAGCCCGGGTCATATCTGATCAACACTTCAAGGGCCGAAGTGGTCGATCAGGAAGCGCTGGCACAGGCCATCAAGACCAGGGGCATCCGGGCAGGGCTGGATGTTTTCGCCACCGAGCCTTCAACCGCAACAGGGGATTTCTCGGACGAGATCGTCAAGTTGCCGCATGTATACGGCACTCATCACATCGGGGCCTCCACCGATCAGGCTCAGGAAGCGATAGCCTCCGAAACCGTCAGGATCATCAAAACATTCAAAGACACAGGCAAAGTCCCGAACGTCGTCAATCTCTCCGACTCGACACCGGCTACGCACCTGCTCATCGTACGACATCACGACCGCCCCGGCGTGCTCGCTCACATTTTCAAGACGATCAAAGCCTTCGAAATCAACGTCCACGAAATGGAGAATATTGTCTTCGAAGGCGCCAAAGCCGCCGTTGCGCGAATCGAACTGGATGCGAAGCTCGATGACCAGACGCTGGGGCTTATCAGCTCAGGTAACCCCGATATTATTGAAATCAATCAAATAACTCTTTGATCAACCGCTTTAGCTTTTTTTATTTTTTTAATCCCAGGGAGCATAACAATGACGGAACGCATTTTTAATTTCAGCGCAGGGCCGGCAGTATTGCCGGAATCCGCATTATTGCAGGCGCAGCGTGATCTTTTCGCATTGCCGGGAGTCGGCATGTCCGTGCTTGAGATCAGCCATCGTTCGGAGGCTTTCGAGCAGATCATCAAAGACGCCGAAGCCGATCTGAGAAAACTTCTGAGCATACCCGACAACTACAAGGTGTTGTTTCTTCAGGGAGGCGCCAGCCTGCAGTTTACGATGGTGCCGATGAACCTGCTGCCGAAAGGCGCAAGCGCCGATTACATCACTACCGGAAGCTGGGGGCAGGCTGCAGTCAAGGAGGCGAAGAAAACCGGCACGGTCCGTGAAGCAGCTTCAACGGCAGATACCAACTTCAATCGCCTGCCCGGTCCCGAAGAGATCAAACTCGACCCGAATGCGGCTTACGTTCATTACACGTCGAATGAGACGATCTTTGGAGTGGAGTTTCAGGAGGTGCCGGTCGCAAGCGATGCCCCGCTAGTCTGCGACATGTCCTCGGACTTCATCAGCAGACCCGTCGATGTTTCGAAGTATGCACTTATTTACGCCGGTGCGCAGAAGAACGCCGGCCCGGCCGGGGCAACCATCGTCATCGTTCGCGAAGACATGCTCGAGCGCACTCCTGACGGTCTGCCCTCAATGCTCGATTACAAGAACCTCGCAAAGAACGGTTCGATGTACAACACACCGCCATGCTTTTCAATCTATCTGTGCGGGCTCGTCTTCAAATGGGCGCTCAATGAGATCGGCGGACTCGACAAGGTTTTCGCAATGAACAAGGAGAAGGCCGGAATCCTTTACGATGCAATCGATGCTTCCGACGGCTACTATCGCGGCCACGCTGAAAAAGACTGTCGCAGCCTGATGAACATCACCTTCCGCCTGCCAAATGAAGACCTCGAAAAGAAATTCATCAAGGAGGCCACCGCAGCCGGCCTCGACGGGCTCAAGGGTCACCGCTCGGTCGGTGGGCTGCGAGCATCGATTTACAATGCCTTCCCTCAGGCCGGCGTCGTCAGACTCGTCGAATTCATGAAGGACTTCCAGAAAGACAACGGTTAGCCACCTTCAGTGCAGGAGCGCCAGTTCCTGCGGCGCTCCTGCACTGACTTCCTTTATGACCATCCCGCCATTTTCAGTATTCCGATTCAGCTTCTTAGCCTTTATAATCCGCCCCAGGCTTTAGCCGGCATCAACGTTGGAAGTTGGTTGGATATTGGTTCCCTAAAAAAGGAGAGAAGGAACCATGAATCATGAACCTCCTCAACAAGCAACGCCTCTGCCAGATCCCTTGATCCCGATAGTGGTTGGAATCACGGGGCACCGGGACCTGCGCCTCGATGACATCCCGCGTCTTGAGGAAGAAGTTCGAAAAATCTTTCTCAACCTGAAGCACGATTATCCCGATACGCCACTGATCACCCTCTCACCGCTTGCCGAAGGCGCCGACAGGCTCGTAGCCCGCATCGGCATTGAACAGGGCGCGCAACTCTACGTGCCACTGCCATTGCCACGCGCTGAGTATGAAAAAGATTTCAATACCCCCGAGTCCAGATCAGAGTTCAATCAGCTGATCCAACAGTCTGCCGAATGTTTTGAGCTTCCGCTCCTGATCGGCAATACACCCGAGAATATCAGTGAATACGGCCCCGAACGAAACCTGCAATACACCCAGGTCGGCGCTTTTATCGTCCGCCACAGCCATGTCCTCATTGCCTTGTGGGATGGAACGGATAACGGTCTCGAAGGCGGCACGGCTCAAATTGTGGATTACAAACTTAAGGGCATCCCTGAAACTTACAAGACCCTTCAATACCATTTGGACATCATCGATACAGGCCCCGTTTATCATATCGTCACGCCGCGCGAGAGAAATCCGCACCCCAGGGGTACACCGTTCTCATTAAAACTGCTTTTTCCTTTACCGGAATCAAAAGACAAATCACGGCAGGAAGCTCACTTTGAAATGCTTGAGGGAATCAATAACTCCAATCGCAATCTGACCGAACCTGCATCGCGGGTGCAACAGAATATCAGGCCCAATTGAGTCAAAAGTAGCGGCCCCGACGTCCCTAACTCCAAACGCAGACGACCTTACGCCGATTCTGCCTATTACGACATACAAAATAACAGACTATTCTGTCATCCATCTCGATACCCGCCAGGTCGGAAATCGGTTAATTCCATAAGACGACAATTCTGACTTGCCACCAAAAGAGAAATAATCACGCGGCAGTCAAGCACGGCGGGCACAGAACAAGCCAGAGCGATTTGATAAGATTATTGGGATTAAAGGGCTTTGAATTTTAACGGTTTTATTTCTTACGCATAACGAAACCTGTTACGTTAAGGTGCATATCGGGCGTCTGCAATGGGTCATTGAGTTTGAAGCGCCAGACAATCGCTTCCGTCTGCGCGTTTGGCTCAAGTGATTCCAGATCGCGCAAAGACGACGAATAATCGAAAATCGCGCCTTCCTGCTGCCGCCGTTCGCCGAGTTAAGGATTAGAGGCGCTTTGTCTTTAAGAATATCCCCATCCCGCTGCCGAAAGTCTTGACTGACACGATGACTGGTTTGTGGATCGCCTCATTTGACACATTCTTCAAACGAATCGGTATCAGCAGTTCCCTGGTCACCGGGTCATAGGTGGTTTTGTCAGCTATCACTTCGATGGTTTCAGTCAGGGACACCTCGACCTTCTCCATCGCGTAGTTGTCGCTGCTTGAATCGAGGCACGTGCCCGGCGCAGCGGGCTTTTGGGAGTTCGACTTGCACGCGACTCGTCATCGCCTGAAATGTTCCCGTTCGGCTGTCAGGCCAGAATGGATGGAAGACACCTTCAGCATCGGCCGTCAATCCGATGTAATCGCCGCCACTTCCCCATCGCGAGGCGGCAGAGAGGAAAGTGACCCGAATGTTCTTCATCAGATCGCTCCAGGTCGAAGGCGAAAACGCGAAGTTGCCCGCGCCCCAGCGGGATGACGGGGCGGACGACAACCGCACCGGCGGGAGAAATGATTCGCCGCCATCCACTGAGACCGCAAACATGGCGTGGTATTCACTGAGTCTGCCTTAAGCCCGCGCGAGTCGAACCACATGATGCTAACTACGCCCTGTGAGTTGACCGTGACAGCCGGTTGATATTGAATTGAGTCACCGGGCGCAGAGGGGTCGATCGGTATGGGTGCTTCCACGACTGCCCGCCATCCGAGAAGTGGTGAACAGGATGCGCGGCTGCCCGATGCGAAATCAGCCCATGCGGTGTATATCCGCACGATATGGACCGCGTGTTGTTTATGGCGTAGACCGGATGTTGGCAAGACGGGCAAGCGGATTATCGAAGAAGTCGCTTGGCGGATCGTGGCGACCTTCACCGGAGCAGAGAAGGACGCCGCCGTCTTTTGACGTTACCAGCCACGAGCCCGATTCAGTTGCGCCGCGTTGGCCTGATCGATCTGAAAATCCGCGTATGCGCCAGGTCCCCGCTCAATACCATCACGGCGACACATTGACCTACCCCCCGCCATGATCGCTTTGACGGGCCCTGTGAATGTCCGCCCGCATCATCGGAACGAAACACGCCGAGCGAATAATCACGTCCCCAAAGCACGCCGATATAAATTCGCCCCGCGAACCGCCTAGTATGATCCACGGCTATCTGCGGGTGATCATATGAAATACCAAGATCCGTGGGTTTCGCCCAGGTCAAACCGCCGTCTTCTGATCGGTAAAAATACAGCCCTGTGCCTCTTCTTCCCGACCCATCAGTCGCTCTCGACAGAGCGGCAAAATAAGCCACGCCGTGCGGCGAAAAGGCGACCTGCGGGTCGGCGCCTGTTTGCGGCCTGTCCGGGAATAATCGAGGTGCCCACGTATAGCCGCCGTCGAGAGTCGCGTATACCCGCACGCAGCCCGTTATTTGCGGCAGTCGGCGTGATCGCAGCACCGACTAGATTGCGGGGGTTCTTCGGATTGGCGGCAACCGTTAACTCGGCGTGATAGAAGTCGCCATCGCGGCCCGCGAGAATGTTCGGACCAATAATTATCTTCGGTCCGAGCGGATTGACCGGGCCTGAACTTAATCCTGCGAGTGCACTCAGGCAAAGCAGACCGATGGCGAGTCTTTTCATCTTCACCCCGGGATGGATCACTGACCCCGCATGCGGTACGTCTCTATATCAAACCAGACACATTGGACTTTATCAAGTTTAATTGGCTTAATTGGTTTGATTTGGTTTCCGGATAGTGGGACGATCTCATAACATTACCGGCAAAGTATCAGAAAGCCGGCAATGAGGAGGGCTGGTGAACAGCCTTTGGGAACCCGCCTCAGGTCCGGCTTTTCTGAGACGCCTTTTTAGAACTGCAACTTCAGGGCCAGTTGGATAGAGCGCGGCCCACCGATTTGATAGAGCGGGCTCAAACCGCCGCCGCTTGTCCCGGTACCCAAACTCCTGCCTAACATGACCGTTGATGTCCCGAACGTGGTTAGGGTTCCAAGTTGGCAGCGTCCCGCTCGGGTCGCCAAAGTTTGGATGATTCAGGATATTGAATATCTCCGCTTTGAATTGCAGATTGGCCCGCTCGGCGATCTTGAACATTCGGCGCACGCCCAGATCCCATTGGTAGATTGAAAACCCTCTTAGAGCGTTGCGCCCTAGCGTGCCCTGCCGGCCAGTGGGGATTGCAAACGCTGCGCGATTAAAGCGCTTGCCTCCGCCGACAGTCGAATCATCAAGGTAGAGCGGCACACCGGTTACAAGATCCGGCCTGGAAGCTGTTGAGGCGAATCCGCCCAGTCCCAGAATATCTACACCAGTTGTGACATTGACCGGCGTGGCCGACCGCGTGGTGAAAATGGTATCGAGCGACCAGTTGCCAAGGAGAGCCTCGAAACCCGGTTCCCACCCGGGGCCGGCAGGTTGTAGGTGAGGGCCATGTTAAAAGCGTGGCGGACGTCGAAGTCGGATGGGCCACGGTTGGTGCGCGGGTCAACTTTGAGCACGGAGCCGTTGATCGTCGAGTTGTCGGAGGCGTAGTCAAGCGAATGCGACCAGGTGTAGGAAGCAAGAGCCTGCAATCCGCGTGACAAGCGGCGCTGGAATTGAGCCTGCAATGCGTGATAGTCCGACGTTGCTACGCTTCTTTCAACAATCACAAACCCGGTGAAATTCGGATTGACCCCGAACAGGGAATCTTTGAGCAGAAGATTGCGACCGATCGCGCCCACATATGAGATGGAGAGGTCTGGTTTGTGCCGAGCGACTGCTCCATCGCGACGTTCATCTGATAGGGGCAGCTTCAAATTCGGGTCGAAAGCCAAAATCGTACCATTATATGGTGGTGCCAGCGGATTGGCCTTCACCACCGGGGCCTTGCAGCAGCCAGATCACTCGGATCGTAGAGTTGGTCAGATTTGTTTGCGCGCTGAAAGGATAACCTCCGAACCCACCGCCGGCGTCTCCGTTACCGAGGTCGTAAAAGATTCCGAATCCGCCTCGCAGCAGCGTCTCCCGCCCCTTACGCCATGAAAGCTGGTAGGCCACACCCACTCGCGGCGCGAAGTTCCTGTAGGTTGTTTTGTAGAGCGGGGTGCCCTGAGGCGCCAGAGTCATGGTTGCCGGATTATCGAAACCGATCACCGTGTATGGATCCCGACCGCGCGCCTCTTCAGGCGACGGACTCAACTCCCACCGTATGCCGTATGTAAGCATGAGCCTGGGAGTGACTTTCCATGTGTCCTGCGCATAGGCCGAAAAATTGACAAATACCGGGTAGAACGGGCCGTCGCTGAAAGTCAACGAGGTCGCCGCAGAAGTGCCCAGAATCGCATTGGCAATGCCCCTGTGAAATAGTTGAGAGTAAAACGGAATGGTTGTAAATCGGCGTGAGCCGCCGGTAATCAATCCCAAGTTTGAGCTGGTGGTTGCCTGTCACCACCGATAAGCCATCAACAATATTGATCTGCCGCTGGACGTGTTGGAAACAGCCCCGCTGATCAAAGCTATGGTTCCGAGATTAAACTGAAATTGCGAATCATCGGGTGGAGCATAAGCGGGAAATATTATCGATGAGGGAGGCACGACCGCGCCGCCAAAATTGTCCACAGTGACTAGGGATGTCAGCCTATTCCGGCTCCAATTGGCGCGAAAATCGTTGCTGACGCGCGGGCTGAGCGTAAGGATGGATCCGACGGTTGCAGTGTCAGTCTTAAAAAGGGACGGCTGCAAATTGCTCAGCATCGTGGTGCGGCGGGAAATGAAACTGGAGGGGGCATGATTGAACCTACCGAATAAAGTCATCTTACTGCTGACGTTATGATCTACCCTGATTCCGGTCGAGTTGAGCGTTGAAGGGTTGGAATAACTGAGGCAACCCGCCAGACCGCTCGCGAGATCCGGACCGGTCGGCAGCGGAAAGGCGTTCAAAAACGGCTTCACCTGCGACACTGCATCCTGACGTGATTTGCGTGATGGGACGCTGGTGATTGCGACCAGCGGTTGGCGTACGCGTTGACCCTCATATGAAAAGAAGAAAAACGTCCGGTTGCGGCCATCGTAAGCGGCGGGCCGAAAGCTTTCTTCGGCAGCCAGAGGGGGCCGCCGAGTACACCACCGAAATTCTGGCGGAGCGGCGGCCGCACAAGCCTGCGGCTGTTGGCGAACCAGTCATTGGCGTCAAGAGCATCGTTACGGAAATATTCAAAAGGGACCCGCGAAAATCATTCGTCCCAGATCGGCTGATGAGCGAAATCCGTCCTCCAGGCGTACGCCCGAACTCAGCGGCATAAGTCGAGGTTTGGATCTTAAACTCCTGCAGCGTCAATCGATATCAAATTATTGGCGCTGCCCGTTGCCGTCAGGCCGGGATGCTCCGCCGCTGTTGTTTATCGCACCGTTGAATGTGCTAGACCAATATTGGCACTCACGCCGTCGACGGTAAAATAGTTGGCGTCAGCGCGCTGGCCATTGACGCTGAATTGACCTGGGGAACTGCCTGACGCCTTCGTCTGCACCACCCTGGCGTGAGCGCAATGAGTGCCTGAAACTACGACCGTTGAGCGGCAGGTTGGCGACAAACTGGCGGTCAACGACTGTTCCAACCGCTGCCGATTCCTCAATGCCGCTGTCGCCAACCACCTCGACGGTCTCTCCGACCTGCCCCACTTTCATCTGAATCTGGAACGTGCGCTGGTCGCCGACGTTCAACAGGACTTTTGATACACGGGCAATCGAGAATCCTTCGCGCTCGACAGTCAATGTGTAATTACCCGGCGGAAGAAGTGGAATCGTAAAGTAACCGTCATTGTTTGTTGTCACTTTTCGCGTCAATCGCGTCGCTTCATTGACGGCGGTGATCGTAGCATTCGGCACGACAGCTTCTTTTTCGTCAACCACGATGCCGCTAAGGGTCGCAGTCGATAATTGTGCGAAACCGGTGAGCGCCGATAAGAATAGCGTTATTAAAACAATGAGTATTGCAAATCGGTTCTTCATAGTCTTTTCCTTCATGTGTAAAGTCTTCAACGTTTCTCCAATTGGTTTTGAATCCTGCCGTGAGTTGTTCGACACCAGCGAGCGCCTGCCAGAAATTGGGTGATTTAAGTGCCGCGGCTGAAGCATTCTGGTCGAGAGGGTGAAGGCGGATTGAATGCTGCTGTCGCTCGTGGCGCTCAAGTCGATCAAT
The DNA here is from genome assembly GCA_016710075.1 of Acidobacteriota bacterium. GTDB lineage: Bacteria > Acidobacteriota > Blastocatellia > RBC074 > RBC074 > JADJLO01. The sequence goes on from JADJLO010000005.1 coordinate 151,104, forward strand.
CGGGCAACAGCGCTCCGCATCTCGCCCTGCCGGCGAGCCCGCCAGAACCGGATGGCGCGGGTTCTGCGTTGCCGAAGATTGATTTAAAGACTGGCGCAGCAAGCGCGCCTGCACCTGAATCGCAGAAGAGCCACGCAGCACGCCTGCCAACCTGTTCTGTGACGCTTCATCCAGCGCCTGCCACCTGCAGACGTGAAGCGTTCAGTCAGTCGTTTCATAGCCTGCGCGCGCCGGAGGCTAAAAGAGGCGTTCAAAGTGCGTCCGGCGAATTGCCGGATTTCATCGTCGATTCGATCCGCCGGAACTTTGCCATTGAAATACCGGTGGAGTTCGGCCTCCACGGGCAGTTTGCCGGCGGTAATGGTGGTCTGTTCGATCATGAACTGATTGGATGGCGCAGCAGCCTGATTGACGGATACGCTCCGGCCTGCGGCTTCCTCAACCGTCTCGATCTCAAAGCTAACAGCAGGGGATTGCAGGACGGTGTTGAGTGCGCGCCGCAGTTCTTCTTTGCGCTCATCGGTCTCGACGAGCCCTTCGATACGGAGCATGCCTTGAGGCGTGCGCGTGACACTGACTTGTTCGCCCAGATCGGCACCCGCCTGCGAGAGCAGCGCCAGTGTTTCAATTTCCAGTGCTGGGCCAGCGGCGGGGGTAGGGAAAGTTATAGATCGCCAAACTGGTGGTGAAGCAGGTGCTACGGTCGGCACAAGCTCCGCAAATACTGACAGCGCCTGCATTGGTAGTATTTCGTATGCAGTTTCGCTCAGTTCGTATTCTCGGATTTCGTTTTCCCCCTGCACTTTTAAATGCAGCGCCATCGCATGCCAGTCGCTTTTGCTGACGAAAAGAGAGGCTTCAGTGATTGAGTTAACGGCATACGGTTCCTGCGCAACAGTCGTTAGTTTGAATTCGTTGGCGCCCGGCACAACAGTTTCCGCTTTTGTTAGTATGGATTTGCGCCATTCAGCAAAGGCTTCCGCCGTCAGGGGATGCTGAGAATCGAAGTTGTTGGCACGAAAAACTGTTTTGAGCTCGACAATTATTGCCGGTGTTTGGTTTTCGTTCTCGTGAATAAAACGAACACCTTGTTTGTCCGCGACACGCTGCCGGTACTGGTTGCGCTGGGTATCGTTCCAGCTTTCCCAGGTGACCGGCTCGCTTACTCCCAATCGTTTCACCTGTAACTTCCGGTAAATAACCGGTTCACCCACCCGGCTCAGGCGCAACGTTTCGGCTGCGTAGAGCGCTTAAGTAATTCCTGCGCAGAGACAGACTGTTCTCCTCTAAGGATAATCAACACCAGCGTCGCAACCAGCAGCAGGCAGGCTGTTGCTGCGATTGAGAGGCGTTGATCGGGGCAGCTGCCGGCGAAGAGCGTTGGTCCAGCGTGTAATGATCGAAGATTTGGGTTGCCTGGAGGCTGCAACATGAAGTCGTTCGGCAAACTGTACGCTGGCCCGAGGCGGCAGAATGGAACAATCAGCCGAATCCGCCTCGGAAAAATCCATAAATGCAACTATCGCGCGGTCGATTTTGTCTCGTCGATTGCGGCAGGCCCAGCAACCTTCCAGATGCCTGCGTGCCTTGTCGGCCTGTCGCTCGTTCGCTTCCCCATCCAGGAACAACAGCAGCTCTTCATCTGTCGGATGCCAGCCAAATCGGAACCAGTTTTTCCCTCGATTAATGCTCATTTACTTCCTCAGCAATCCGCTTAATCGCGCGTCCCAAAACGTTGCGACAGTAGAAATGCCGATGCCCAGCACTTCACCAATTTCCCGATAATTCAACCCTTCGGCGCGCAGGAAAAGACAATGCCGTTGTTGCGGAGATAGCTGCATCATGACAGCGCGCAACTGCCTTTGTCGTTCATTCGCCAGCAACCGCTGCTCCGCATCGGGCTTGACATCAATGATGGAATTAAGCAGCAGTGAGTTTTCTTCAGCCTGTTCACGCCCTTGCCGCAGCCAGTCGATTGCCAGATTATGCTACGCGATAGAGCCACGGACGAACATTGCCCATCGCATGGCCCTTTTGCAGGGAGTCGAACAGGCGCAGAAACGTTTCCTGAGCCAGGTCTTCTGCTTCCGGGATCTTTCCGATCAACCGGCAAACGTAGCGATAAATGGGGTCACGCAGTAACTCAAAAAGTTCTGCAACTTTCTGTTCCAGTCGGGATGTGCCTTGAATTTCGAGCAAGGCGCGTCTGTCAAGCCATAGCTCGCCCATTTCATTGCTGGTTGACACCGACCAGAACTTCGACACGCGTGATTCCTTCGATTTTAATTAATAAGAAACTGTCTTGTTTGATCATATAACGTTTGATGTGAATGATTTTACGACAGTGAGGCAAAGATTTTATTGCAATTGGCTTTATTGAGTCGTTTGGCTCGATATTAGTTCCCGATGCAGGTGAGATCCCAGAATAGTCTGAAGGAGTTCGCGACCTGTTAGTGAAAGTGTAATCACCAATTTATTATGTAACGGATCGGCCTCAGTGTGTATTTGTTTGAAGACCTGACATTTTTTGCCACTCTCACTGGGGATTTCAAATTCGAATGCTGCTCAATAGCGACTGATGGGAGTAGAGTCGTTGCGGGTGATGATTCCGGGCGATTGTATTTCCTGCAGCTTGTTCAGCCGGGTGATTCTGTCTGAGATCGGTGAGCAGGTTTCTCCTCTAACATTGTCACAATTGCTGTTGCTTCGGTGATGACCTCTTTTTCAAATCCAAACCCATCCAGCCAGTGAGTATTCTGCTGAGCGCGCCACCAGGTCCATTGGCGTTTGGCGTAATGGCGAGTGTCGAGTTTCATCTGCTCGATGGCGCTTTCGAGAGACCTTTTGCCGAGAATGTATTCTACGAATCTTTTATATCCGTGAGCGTTGAAGGCCTTGGCTGAAGGCGGGACGCCGGAGGCTATCAGGTTTTGAATCTCTTCGAGAAGTCCTTGTTCAACCATGAGATCAACGCGGCGATTGATGCGGTCATATAACACCTCCCTTGGCGGGTTGAGCACGAAATAATGCAGCCTCCCGGCGTATTCGGTCGGCACTTCGGGTTTGGTCTCATGCCAGACCGATAATGGAGATCCTGATGAAAAATAGACTTCGAGAGCGCGAATGATTCTGGGCCAGTCTTTGGGGGCGAATCTGGAAGCGAGTCGTGGATCGACGCGGGCCAGCATTTTATGCAGGTGCTCAGGGCCTCGCTTGTCCAGGATCTTCTGGAGTCTGGGCCTGATCGACTGATCGATTTCAGGTGACTCGAATAATTTCGTGGTTAAAGCGTGCAGGTAGAACCCCGTGCCGCCGACAAGGATCGGCCGTTTGCCGCGTGATTCTATTTCGCGGATGGTCTGATCGGCCATCTCTGCCCACTCAACGGCCGTGAAATTGACGGTTGGATCGACAAAGTCGATAAGGTGATGCGGGATTCCCTGCTGTTCTTCGGGCGGGACCTTGGCGGTTGCAATCTGGATTCCACGATATACCTGCACCGAGTCGCAGTTGATGATCTCGCCGTCATACCGTTTCGCCAGCTCTATGCCGAGGTCGCTTTTGCCTGACGCGGTGGGACCCACGACAGCAATCAAGGCCGAGTTGGCAGGGTTTGGATTCAAGGCAGATAGATCCAGCGATAGAGCGCCAGCCCAAGCATCAACGTCAGCAAAACCCAGACTCCCAATCGCTGATTTCTAGTCATTGTCTTAATTTATACTCCGGCGCGTTTTTTGGGAAACCAGGGAAAGAAAGCGTTGGTGCGTGCAACGTAATCGGTATAACCTGGTTTGTTCTTTTTGAGATTCTTTTCAAGCAGAGCGACGCCGGACACGCGCATCAGGAGAAAGGTCATCAGCAGTGGGCCGACGATGCTCCACCAGGCGCCGGCTGAAAATGCAATCAAATAAAAGCCCCACCAGACCAGCGAGTCGCCGAAATAGTTCGGATGCCTGGTGAAAGACCACAAGCCACGATCCATAACCTTGCCCTGATTTTCCGACTTCGATTTGAATTTGGCGAGTTGGATGTCACCCAGCGATTCGAAAGAAAAAGCCGATCAGCCACAGGCAAAGCCCGGCCCAGTCCAGCCAGTTCAGATTCACGGCTGAACCGTAAGCCTGGGCAGCCTGAAGCGGCAGCGAGATGACCCACATCAAAACTCCCTGAAGGCCGAAGACCATGACCAGGCTCATGAGCGGGAATTTGCCGCCGTGACGCTTGCGCATTGCAACATAACGATAATCTTCACCCTTGCCGAGATTTCGCCAGGCCAGATAAAAAGCCAGTCTGAATCCCCAGCAGATTGCAATCAGAGTGATGAGCTGCTTTCTGACAGGATTACCGTCCGCGAAGATGTACGCGGCAAGAGCAACAAATGAGAATCCCATTCCCCAGAAGATGTCGACAATGCTCGCATCCTTCATCAGGAGGCTGATGACCCATAACGTGAGCATCGCGCCGGCAATGATCGCGGCTGAAATCAGGTAAATGCTTACCATCTGGTTGTCCGTTTCTTCAGCCCGGTTTTGAATCGATCGAGGTCGAGGGCGGCGCGCGTATGAGTTCCCGAGCCGACCAGGCCGCGGCTGTCGTGAGCCTCGACTTCGAACTTGACGATGTTGTCCGCGGCTTCAATAACCGTCGCTTTGGCGATCACGGTATCTCCCATTGGAGTGGCTGCGAGATGGCGGATGTTGACCTCGACTCCGACCGAGATGTGCCCTTCGGGGAGGAATGGATGCATCGTCTCGGATGCGGCGACCTCCATCAGATAGATCATCGCGGGCGTGGAAAGCACTGCGGGCAGGTTCTCATCATGCGTCCTGATGGTCAGATCATTTGTGACTTCCGTGCTCTTCTCCCCATGGATTCCTACTCTTATTCCTTCAAACATTTATGATAGCTCCGAAAAATTCAGATAACGATCGATACTGCCGGCGAAATTTCTCAGCGTATCTATTCAAGGCTCAACAGTCTCAGGTTATTCTCATCCTTGATCACGATATTTTTACCCGAGATTGCCGGGTGAGCCCAGGTTGGGCTGTCGGCGACCTGGTAGGTTTTGATGACTTTGGCTCCCTTGCCGGCCGAATCGGTGATAATCAGGCTGGCATCGTTTGTCAGCGAAAAGATAAAGCCACCGGCCAGCAGCATCGCGGCATTCTCGCCCTGGCGCGGATCGCCGGTCCACAAAGTCTTGCCGGAGGCGGCATCGAGGCAGAAGAACTGGCCCTTGTTGCGATGCGACATGCCAAAAAGCAGATTGCCGCTGAGCACCGGCGAATTCATGTACATCGATACTTCCTTGTTGATCCAGACCTGATCCGTCACCCATTTGTTGTCGCGATAACCCAATCTGACGGCAAAGACTCCCTTGTTGATGCCTGAAAAAATCAACAGGTCCTTGTATGCGACCGGTGTCACAATGTTCTGAACATACTCGGTATCGAAAGGGATCTTCCACAACAAACCGCCATTTTCGATTGCTATGCCGACGATAAACTTCTGCGACTGTGTGACCAGTTGGCGCTTGCCCACGGCCTCGACAACAATAGGGGATGAGTAGCCGGGGCCGTCAGCGGTCCAGGCCCATTTTTCGGCGCCGGTTGCGGCATCGAGAGCAACCATGCCGCCCTGATCATTGCCTCCTGCATGAACAATGATTTTCCCATTATCGATTACCGGGGACATGGCTGTTCCGAAAAGCGGCGCTTTCGCCTTGAACTTCTCGAAGAAATCTTTTCTCCAGATGAGCTTTCCATTTGAGCCATCGTAGCAGGAGAGGACGCCGGTGATGCCAAGAGTATAGAGCTTCCCATTGTTGAAGATCGGCGTGGATTTGGGGCCTTTGCCGTGAGTCATCGCCGCAGGGTTCATCGAGTAGGCCACAGGGTAGCTGTCCTGCCAGAGAACTTTTCCGGAATTCAAATCGACTGCCATGACGATTTCGTTGTCACCCTGACGGGCGTGCTGATAAACGCGGTTGCCGACGACCAGAGGAGAAGAATGGCCGATGCCGGCTTTAATAGCCCATTTTGCCCTGAGCTTATCGGGCCATGATTTTGGAGCCGCGAAACCGGCAACGACTCCATCTCTGTTTGGCCCGCGCCACTGAGCCCAGTCCTGGGCAAACGAATATTCAAATGACGAAATCATCATCATGATCAACAATGGGAGAATCAAAATCCGATGTTTTCCAGTTATTGACATTTGACCAATCCTCTTTATCTTTTTTCGCATTATTCGGTTCTCAGCGCCGGGATCAAGGGTGAGCGAGCAATCGCCAGAACGGCGGCAACCGACGCAGCCAGACCGGTAATCAGCACGGCGGCAAGCAGCAGCCACAAGGAGACAGCCGAGATATGCCCGCCGCGCGCGATGAATGCCGGAGCGATTGCCAGAAGCGCGCAGACCAGCCCGCTGAGAAGTCCGCAGCCAAGGAGTAATAAATTTTCAGCGATGACCATCAATGATAGATGGCGTGGTTGAAATCCCACGGCCCGCATCAATGCGAGTTCACGCCTTCGCTCAAGCACATTTCTCAAAAGGACTGCGGCAAGCCCCAGAGTCCCGAGCAACAGTCCCAGACCTCCCAGTGTCTGGAAGGTCGAGAGATAAGTATTTTCCACCTGGTGAAATCCGGCAAGTTTTTCCTCGGTGCCAATGGCATCGAAACCGAAATCCGAGAGCCTGTCTTCAAGAAGGCTGGATATCGCCTGAATTTTTTCGAGAGGGCCATCGATCAGGAAATAGCGATGTCCTTCGATCTCGGGGAAGAATCGGATGAAATTCTGTTCCGAGATCAGCAATTCGCTCTGGAAGATGCTGTCGTCGAGAGCGGCTACGATTCTAAGCCTGACCTCTGAGCCATCGCCTGCATTGACAGTTATCTCGTCACCGAGTTTGAGATGCAGTACATAAGCCAGTGAATTGGCGTCTGCAATGGCGGGGATGACGCGGGCAGTCTTGTTATCAGAGTTGATTTCGCGGTTGAGCAGGAGCCAGGGATTGCGCGATTCCAGCTCGTTTCCTTCAATCGATGATTGAAAGGCGAAGCGGCCGGCGTCGATGAATTCCCTTCCCGCTCCAATAATGCGCGGATTACGCGGCTGGTAAAGGTTGAGGCAGCTCGCATCGTCGCCCGGTCGCAGCCTGAATCTGGTGATACGAGCTTCATCCAGATTCTTGTCGACAAGATTGAGTTCTTCCCTGCCCTGTTCGCCGTTGAGGTTGCGAACCACCGGCAGCAGAGATTCGGCCACCAGCTTGTATCCGCCGTTTCCGGATTTCGGATCATAGGTTTTCGTCGAACCGTCGCGCCTGAAGGCATCGACCGAAACGATTATGAACGCGGCTGAGGCAATCAATGCAATGCACATGACGCTGCGGCCAGGCCGGTAGGAGGCATTTCGGAAACCCAGCCTTGCCAGCGGCAGCAGGCCACGGCCCTGAATCAGCCGTTTTTTGTCGCTCTTGAGCCAGTAGGACCATAGACTCAGGACTGCTATCAGGAAAAGTGATCCGGCGCCGAAGAAGCCGCCGGCCTGGCCTATGAGATTGAAGGTCGCTGCCAGCAGAAAGATCAGCCCTGCAATACTGAAGACCACGACACTTCTTTTGGCTGACAGCACGCCGGATCCGGAGCGCTGTCCATCTGTCTGCGAGATGGATCCTGAAAGCAGGCTTCGCGGAGATGAAGCCGCGAGCCGGCGAAGTGTCCACCAGATGCAGATGAGTGCGGTGATGATTCCGGAGACAAAACCGATGACCATTGACGCAGGGTTGATGTGCAGCTTGAGCAATGTCGTTCCGACGGCTCCAACCCACCACGTGCGCAATCCGTACATCATCAGGGCCCCGTATGCGACGGCTCCAACCAGACCGACAAGGCTGCCCGCAACCGCCAGCAGAAAACCCTCGCTCAGGAAGAGCGATCTGATTCGCCTGACCGGAAATCCGACCGCCCGCAGCAGCCCGATCTCTCGCAGCCGCTGCTCTATCCCAAGTCTGAAGAAGAGCGTCGTCAACAACAAGGCTGAGATGACCAGGAAAAAACTGAAATAGGTGAAATATTCGCCGAAATCAGTCGCTCCACGCGAAGCCTGCATTCCTGCCATCCTGACCGATTGAATTGCCAGACCCATCTCAACCGGGTCGGTCTCGTCGCGCAAATCCTTGCTGAATTTTGCGAGCTGAGATTGAGGATCGCCGCCATCCGGCACATTGAAACGGATTGATGTGAGTTTACCGTAGCGCGATGACCATATTTTTTGCCCTTCTTCCAGGAGGATGAAGGCTTTGGGCGTGGTCTTGAATTTTCGCCAGTAATCTTCATCCCTGGGACGGACGCGTGCGAGGTCGAGCGGAAACGGCGGATCCCAGTCGGAGAGGCTTTCAGTGTCGGTTATGCCCGGATAATCCGGAGCATAATTCCTGTCATCAGCGGCGCCGCTCAATGGAACTACGGCTGCCACGCGAAACTGAGTCTGTTTGGTATCGAGTTGCCCTTCCTGTCGCCAGACGTAATATTCGAGATCGACAAGGTCTCCGGGTTTGGCGGATAGATCCGCGGCCGCCCAGTCATTAAGAACTACCGGCGGCTCGCCCTGAATTTTGATCGCCGTACCGGCAATTGTATCGAGACTCTTTTGATCGAGGGCAGTGATCAGGGAGTAGGGTATCTTTTTTTCGCCAATACTGATGGTGTTGGCGAGATAAGTCAGGACCTCGGAAGGCCGGCTTCCGGATCTGCCTGCCACTTCTTTTGCCTTTTCGGCAATGGCGTCACTGATGACCGCGCTTTCGCTTTCCAGCACAACCGTACGGCGCGCATCGAGGCTTCTCAGCTTCAATCCGAGATCGGCAAGCTGATACTTGTTTTTCAGGATTCCTGCGAGCAGATTCGGTGATTTGTTTCCGGCGTCTTTGGCTGAGACGAGAATGATATTGGCTTTGCCGTCCTGTTCCAGATTGCGCTGCAGCTTTCTCAGCGGCACGAAAATGGCACGGACCGCCCCTTGCTGAGGCTTGAGCGAGAATTCGCCGAGAGATTCCGCCGGAAGCGTATCGCCGACCGTGAATCGAATGGTGCTGCCGGGCTGATCTTTTCTGCCATGCAGCGATTCGACGGGAATGTCAGTGGGTTTTTCTATTCTCAGCAGAATCGTATCGCCGCTTGCGGCTCCGAGCTCCGCTGCCAGTGCGTGGCTGAGCGATGCCTCATTGCCATCAGGCGTTCTGATCGACGAGCCGTGAAATTGCCCGAATCGTTCATCGATGCCATATACCTGCACTCCGCCGGCGCGCGCATTGTTCTCATCGCGGATGACGACTCCCTGAAGGGCAATCAGCGGAACAGTCGCATTGAAAGCTTCGGTGAAATTTTCGCCGGATTGAAGATCCGCGGCGAGTTGTTCCCTGAAAAATCCTGTGCCGGCAATGACCAGATCGGTCCTGCCCAGCCTCGTCAAAGCCAGGTCGTTAAGGCTCGATCGCACGGAATCTCCCACCAGCAGCGCGCCTGCAAGCACGGCTACGGCAGTGGCAACTCCAAGGATTACCGCAATGTTGGTTCGCCAGTAATGGAACAGGCCTTGTTTTATCAGTCCCGATTGTTTCATGAAACGCGCTGAAGTTTGTGATCGATCAGCTCGAACCTGACCGGGAAATGAGCGGCAAGTTCAGGGCTGTGAGTGACGACAATCAGAATCGTGTTCTGTTTTTGATGAAGATCGAGCAGGATCGAGGCTATGTTTTCAGCCGAATGACGATCCAGATTTCCCGTGGGCTCATCGCACAGCAGCAGCAGCGGCTCACAGATCAACGCTCTTGCAATTGCCACACGCTGCTTCTCGCCCCCGGACAATTCCGCGGGCCTGTGAGTCAGCCTTTCGGTCAGTCCCACCTGATCGAGCAATGATCCGGCGCGCTTTGTGTAATTTTTATTCTCCCGGCTGACCAGTGTCGGCGTCAGAACATTTTCGATAACCGAGCACTGAGGCAGCAGGCAGTGATCCTGAAAAACGAACCCGACATTATCGTTGCGAAAAGCCGCCTGAGCGGGCTCATCGAGTGAGAAGGGATTGAGACCATCGAGCGTCACGGTGCCGGATGTCGGAGGTTCGAGCGCTCCGATGATGTAGAGCAGGGTGCTCTTTCCGCTGCCTGACGGGCCCATGATCGCGGCGGCATCTCCCCGCTGAAACTCGAGCGAGACATCGGAAAGAATTGTCAGCGGCCCTGCGGGCGTCGGGTATTCTTTTGTAAGGTTCGATACTTTAAGCAAAAGATCTGTCTCCGTTGAAGGAAAGATTACGCAGATATCATCCGGTTACTTCACATCCGCGTAGGTACGATAGACCTCGGCCACGCCCGATGCCATCCCGGTAATCGAGTAATGCTCCCGCACCTTTTCTGAACCTTTTCTGCCGAGGTCGCGGGTCAGCTCGATGTTTTTCCAGAGAGCATAAATCTCATCGGCGAGGCTTTGACTGTCGTTCGGTTCGCAAAGCACGCCGCCGCCCGTGCGATCTATGATTTCAGGGAATGAGCCCCAGCGCGGCTGGACCACGGGGACGCCGCTGGCCATCGCTTCGAGCACCGGCAATCCCTTCGGCTCAGGGTATGTCGCCGGCATCGAGAGCAGATCGATATTCTGATAGAAATTCAACTTGTGCTCACGATCGAGCGAGCCATGATATTTGAACTCTTCGCCAAGCCCGGCGTCCTTCATCTCCTGCTCTATCTGCTGCAGGTAGAGGTGATTTTCGGAAGGCAGGTAGCCCGCGGCATCGAGCCGGGCCGGGCCGAAATCCTCGCGATTGCGTAAAATCCTGTAAGCTTCTGCAAGCAGGTGCAGCCCTTTTTCAGGGGCCACTCGCGCGAAATAGCCTATCCGGAAAACCTCCGAATGATCGTCATCAGCCAGGGGATCTTTCGTGGGTTTTGCCTGCTTTGCGTGATAGTCATCGAGATTGATCCCAAGGGAACCACGTGGATCTTGTGCCGTGGGATTTTGATGTAATCAGCCATGTAATCGGCATAGAAATCGCTGACCGCGATGAAGGCATCGATATACTCTGCGTTCTCCCTGATGAGATTCAAAGCCTGGGTTCGATAAGGCTCGTGCAGGTGGGAGATAAAAAGGTCCTCGCCCTGAAGCGTGCACAGGACCGGACGCCCCAGTTCTTCCTTGATCGGCTTGGCGAGTCCGCTGAGCATGGAGTTCTGGAGGTCGACAACATCCGGTTTCGGAACGTGTCTGAGCCATTCAAGAAGCTTGGCCACTTCCTTCTTCTGGTTTCCGTGATCGCCTTTGAGCATCGAGATGGTCAGTTCGCCGAGGGCGCCCGGATCGACGGTGATCGAGCTTTTGGCCGCTGCATTGAGTGCGAATTTAGAATCCCAGAGCTTGTCCAGCCAGGCAGGGGTGTGACGGAAGATGGCGGAGTGCTGCTCGAGATAGACGCTGATGCCTCCGAAGAGGACCTTCTCGCTGCTGACATTCGGCTCATCGGTCAGTGTTGGAGTGTAGAGCGGCAGCAGCGTAACGTTGTGTCCCTGCCTGATCAGTTCAGATGCCAGAGCGTTATCCCTAAGACAGCTCCCGCAATACATCCCAGCCGCACCGGCTGTGAAATAGAGAATGTTCATAAGGCTGACAATCCTAAGCGCTTTAAGCGGCGGCCATGCGCTGGAAGGCCCGGCGCGCGTATAGGTGCTCGAACAGGTTGCCCTCGTGAGGCTGATCCCACGCGATCTGCATGGTTGGAATCGGCCCGATATTCAGTCGATCGACTAACGATGAGCTGATCAAGCGATTGATCAATTTCTGATCCTCGGTCAGCGCGGTCACGACCAGCGTCGGCCCGAAGATCTCGGGCATCGAATCCTGATTTGCCTCGACCACGCTGGCATACGGGAAAAGGAATTCGCGATTGGCCAGCGGATGCTCAGGGCTCTCGCAGTGGACTATCGTCGGCAGCAGATAAGTCGCGCCCTCGAGATCTACAATCCTGTTAGGTCGATATTTTGCGGTGACATCGGTAGCGCCTGCTTCCGTCAGGCCCTGATCGACGATGGCGGAAATCCTTGCTGCAATGTCGGGGTTGGCGAAAGGCGCGATCTGAGCCTGCGGATCATCGACGGTTCGCGGTATCACCTCTGACATACGCTGCGCCAGCGCCTCGGCGATTTCGCGTCCCTTGCGAGGAACCCAGACGCCGGAGGCATTGATGCACGAACGCCCTCCATTCTCGAGGATCGACTTGACGATGATGTCCAGATATTTCTCCCAGTCATCGATCAAATCTTCTCCGATGACCACCTTGCTGTATCCGGTTCCGTGGAGTTCGATCCGCGGGTCGCTGGCGTATTTGCCGACCGATGCCGAATCGCCGAAGAACATTCCACGACCGCACGTGCGCAGGATCGCGCCGGATCCCCCGTGATCGGTCGGATAATAACTGAACGCCTCTGCCGGGACGCCGGCCTTAATCATCGCCTGCATAATTCGATAAGGCGACCACGGCTCGGAACTGCCGGGTTTGAGCACCAGGGGAATCTTCATGGCAATCGATGGAATCCAGAGCGAATGGACTCCCGGAGAATTGCTCGGAAGAATCACCCCAAGGCTCTGCGTCCGGGGAAAGAAGCTCACCTCGTGGCCTTCGTGCACGCCATAGCCCTGATCGATGATCTTCAGATCAAGGCCACGCGTCAGCCCCGAGATGACTTTTTCCATCTCGGCCATGACGCCATAGATCTTATTCATATTCTTCCGCACGAGGACGTGAGGCATGCCGGTCGTGGCCGACAGTTGATTCACATAATCGTCCGGGGACTGCGACTCATCGCCGACCGGCAGCGTGTCGTGCATGTAATATTCGGCAGCCTGCTTGCTCATCGCCAGCAGTTCGTCCGTCGATAAATGTTCAAGCGCTGCCCGCGGAGACTCCTGATCGCGCAGGTCGCGGCTGATCAATCCGGTGTTTGCCTGACTGATCTCGACGAATGTCTCGCGCGTCCGGAAATGCGGCACCCGCTGAACGTCTATGCTCTTGTATGGCTTTCCTTTGCGTATTATCGGTATGTGAAGCATGTCAGTAATGATTCTTTGGTTTAAAATTTCTGGTTGATTCCCCGATTTCGGATGACTGTGAATCCGATATCAATAAACTCCCTCAACGACGCTTGTCTGAAGCCTCGAAAACGGCCTGACGTTGCGGACACCGTCCCATGGGTACTGATCGCAGGGCCGTTCACGCTCGGCCTCGTCTCTTTCGAGGAAGCGAGGCATGAAGAATTCCTTCGTCAGCGTGGTCAGTCGCACACGACCTGTCTGACCGTAATCGACCAGCCGGGATGGCTCATCAGGATCGACAACGTCGATGATCGCCCGTGGATTTGGGGGAAAGTAGATGATCGCCCAGTTGTCTTCCGGCTCGGGCACCTTGTGCGTCGCCAGTCCCATCAGCGTGTTGCCGTATGTCGGCGCGAAATACGCTCCTTCCATCAGCTCTTCGACTGCGAACCGGTGGAATTGAGGAGTCATTTCGGTGCCGCCGCAAAAGACGCCGGTGACCCCCATCTTTTTAAGCGAGACTTTTTCGCAAAGAGCTTCGAGCAGTTTCGGCGTGGCAAACATGCACTTGATGTTATCGTGAGCCTTGAGAATCGTGACAGCCTGATCGATGACGTGCTGCTTGTATTTCTCCATCATCTGCATCTCGCCCATCTTGATCAGCTTGATCACCCAGCGCGGGTCCAGATCGACGCAGAAACAGATTCCCCCGCGATGCTGCGCCAGATGCTCAACTGCCAGTCGCAAACGGCGTGGCCCTGAAGGACCCAGCATCAGCCAGTCCGCCCCCTTGGGGAAGTATTGATCCGACAGCGTGTCGCTGAACATCTCGTAATCGATCCGAAAATCGTTGACGCTGATCCTGGACTTCGGCACCCCGGTGCTGCCGCCGGTCTCGAAAACATAGATCGGACTGTCGGAGTATGCCTTCGGCACCCAGCGCCTTACCGGCCCGCCGCGCAGCCATTCGTCCTGAAAGAATCCGAATTTATCCAGATCGTCGTAGGTCCTGACCTCCTTGCGCGGATCCCAATCGAGTTTGCCCGCAAAATCCAGCCAGAACGGAGATCCGGTCTCCGGATTGAAATGCCATTCGACGATTTCCCGCACGTGTGCATCGAGCTTCTCTCTCGATTCTTTGATCCTCGCCTGCAATTGTGTTCCTGCTGTTGCGCTCATAATCGTTTCACCTGCCTGTGTGTTTATGTCTCCAATGTGAATGGATTGAAATTTGTATCGCGATCGTAATAATCCTCATTCTCGGCCTTCTTCAGAAAATTTACGATCTTATAGGTAAAGGGAGTTGCAATCATTTCCCATCCGACCTTCAATAAATAATTGCTGATCATGACCTGGATTACCAGCGAATGAGTCCATCCGGTGGCGCCCCAGAAAGCCAGCGGATAGAAGATCAGCGAATCGACGCCCTCTCCGAAAATGGTCGATCCAATGGTCCGTGTCCACAGCCAGCGCCCGCTGGTCAGCAGCTTCATCCTGGCAAGGACGAACGAGTTGGTGAATTCGCCTGCAAAGAATGCGGTCAGCGAGGCAAAGACTATCCGTGGAGTATTCCCGAAAATCATTTCATAGGCCAGCTGACCAGTCCAACCAGGGGAGGCCGGCATGGCGACAACTGCCCAGCTCATGAATGCCGCAAAAATCAAAGCCCCGAACCCGGCCCAGATCACCCGGCGCGACCTGGCATACCCATAGACCTCCGTCAATACATCGCCGAAAATATAGCTCAATGGAAAAAACAGAATCGCCGCTCCGAAACTCCGCGCCGGAATTTCAAACGATCCGATATGAAACGGGCCGACAACCGAAACTTTCTGCACGCCAATGACTCCCGAACAGAGCAGAACCGTGACAAATGCAGCCATCACCAGATCGTAATACTTGTAAACACGGTGCTTTTCCGGATCGTTGATAATATTCACCAAATGCTTTTCTCCCCTCCCTTGCAGGAAGTTTAAAGTTTAACGTTTTGGCAATCGACGGTTTCGGAATCATTAGTTACTGATAAGTGGCGATTTTCGGCGGAAATATCTGCACTTCCCGATTTCGTTAATCACTTGGGGGGGGGGGCGGGGGGGGTCGTATTTTCAATTCGCCAGCAGTATCAGTTAAACCTTGAGCATCATAATTTTTTTTGAATGAAACTCGCCTTTAAACTTTATACTTTAAACTTTAAACTAATAACCGATGGCGTGTATTATTGCTGTTTCAAGGCTCGTGGTGAAGCGAACCTGATCATAATAAAAGATAAAATAATTTTTTTCTTCATCTTTAAGAGGTATATTTTGCAGTCAAAATGTTCGGATTTTGTTGCGGCTTCGGCACAACCTGATGCCGGGGAGCACCGCTCAGAGGAATCGACGCACGAAGAGCACGCAGGACACAAAAGAAAGAGACGACAAAAGCCTTCCTTCCCGCATACGCTACATGGCGATTTCCGCCATCACCCCGGATTCCATTCGAAGATAATGGAGTACGGCCGCAGCATCGTCATCTATCTGCCTCCCGGCTATGATCTGGAGGTCGACAGGCGCTATCCGGTGCTTTACATGCATGACGGGCAGAATCTTTTTGACAGCGCGACGGCATTCAACGGTCAGGAATGGGAGTTCGATGAGACGGCGCAAAGGGCGATTCTTGAAGGCGAGGTCGAGCCGCTGATCGTCGTTGGAATATACAATACCGGCGAGCACCGGATCGACGATTACACTCCAACCTTCGACCGCATCCAGAAGAGAGGCGGAAAGGCCGACCTGTACGGACAGTTCATCGTCGAAGAGCTCAAGCCATTCGTCGATCGAAGGTATCGCACGCTGGCAACTCCTGAATTCACCGGGCTTGGCGGCTCATCGCTGGGAGGACTGATCACGCTCTATCTGGGCTTGAGATACCCGCATATCTTCAGCAGGCTGATGATCATGTCTCCATCAGTCTGGTGGGATCACGCGATGATTCTCAAATTCGTCGATCATCTCAAGGCAAAGCCCACCACCAGCATCTGGCTCGACATCGGCACGCGCGAGGGAAATATCACCCCGAATCTGGTCAGAAAACTTCGCGATATTCTGACTCATAAAGGCTGGAGATTGAATGCCGACCTCAAATTCATGGAAGTCCCCGGAGGGGTGCACAACGAAAAGGCGTGGGGAGACCGGGTCGAACCCGCGCTGAAATTCCTCTTTCCGGCGGATTGACCCGGGGGGACGGCTGTTGCCGGCTGCCGGTCAGTCGACACCGCAGGCCCGCTTCAGTTGACTGTCAGCCCTTTCAATTTGGCGTCCAGAGTGCCGCTGAGCCAGGTTGTAATATCACGCAGGCTGTCGACCGAAACTTCATGCCCCATCTCATATTCGCGATAGATTATATCCAGCGGCAGCTCGGAGAGCCTCGCTTTGGTGTCCCTCGCGTGATGAATGGGCAGGACGACATCCTTTGTGCCGTGTGAGACGAATACCGGCAATCCGATCAGCGCATCCTGATCCGGTATCAGGTCGATGACCTGCGGCAGTATGCGCCCGCTCATCGCCACCACCCCGGCGGCAGTTCCCGGGAACGTCAACGAGACTGCCAGGCTCATCATCGCACCCTGGCTGAATCCCATGAGATAGACCGCATCCGGATCGGCCTGATAATAATCGACCGCTTCGCCGATGAATCTCTTTATCGCCTGACGACTGCTCTCAGCCTCTTCAGTGTTGATGATTACGCCTTCCGGCGCAAAACCCAGACTGAACCAGGCATAGGACATCGGCGCCAGCGTGACCGGCGCCCTCGCGCTGACTATCATTAGTCTCTCATCAAGATACGGAGCCAGAGAAAAGAGATCGTCCTCGTTGCTTCCGAATCCGTGCAGCAGCAGCAGCAGCGGCGGCTTTCCCGCCATCCCCGCTTTCGGCTGGGCAACCTGATGAATAAGTGAAAAATTCCGATTGGTCATTGTGATTATACCTTGTCTGAATAATACCGCTTATTTGCCTATTAATAACTGATGCTCTTGATAATATGAATTACCGGACAACGGCCGTCCCGGCAATGACTAAGGCCTGACGGCTTTTTATTGACCTGATTCAGGATGCGCGTTGACAAAGCAAACAGTCAAGTGGAAAGGAATAATCAATTGGCCGTGAGAGTTTATTCCTCTTGCAGAGAAAGAGGACGAGTCTTCTGCTGAGAAATTCTGATAACTCTTGCAAGTTCAGAAATGAAGATTGAAACTATAAAATCATGAGCATCAACGATCCGCTGATACATCCGGCTCTCATCGATCCACGCCTGTGGGGCGATGCCGGTCTTTATGAGACCTCCATCAATATTGAACGTTCGCCGGTTACGGGCGACGAGCATCACACCGCCGAAAAAAAATTCGAGATCAGTCATCTCAAACTCGATCTTTCATTCGACGGCGACAACGAGAAGATTAGCGGCACGGCAACCACCTGCCTCCAGCCGATCAACGACGGGTTGGCGACCATCGAATTAGACATTGCGGAGATGAATATCATGGCCGTCAGGCTGCTCCGCGTCGAGAAAAAGAATACCGGCGGGCTACCTCAGAATCTGTTGTCCGTCATCGGCCGGCTCGAATTCGAGCTGCACCCTGAAAAGCTGGTGATAGCGCTCGACAGGCCCTATTCGCGGCTCGAACAACTGACGATCGAGATCGCCTACACCTGTTCTCCGCGTAAAGGATTATTCTTCATCAAGCCTGACGATGCCTACCCGCAAAAACCGCGGCAGATCTGGTCCCAGGGAGAGAACGAAGACGCTCACTGGTGGTTTCCCTGCCACGATGTGACCAATCAGAAGATGACCACGGAGCTGATGGCGAGAGTCAGGACGGGCTATTTCGCACTCTCGAACGGCGAGCTGATCTCGGCGATCGAGAACCCCTCCGACAACACCACGACCTATCACTGGAAACAGGACCAGCCGCACCCGGCTTATCTCGTGACAGTCGCCATTGGCGAATACGAAAAGATTGGCGAAAGCCTTGACGGGCTTTCGGTCGATTTTTACGTCTACAAGGATCGCGTGGAAGAGGGGCGCAGGCTCTTTGGCAACACCTCGAAGATGATCAAATTCTTCGAAGAGAAATTCGGCTGCGCCTATCCATACGCAAAATATGCCCAGGTGCTGGTCGATGATTTTCTTTTCAGCGCGATGGAGAACACGTCGGCGACGACCATGACCGATCGCTGCCTGCTCGATACGCGAGCCGTTCTGGATCTTGATTATGACGACATCGTCGCGCACGAGCTGGCTCATCAATGGTGGGGCGATCTGGTCACCTGCAAGGACTGGACTCAGATCTGGCTCAATGAAAGTTTTGCTACCTATTCCGAATACCTCTGGCGCGAGCAGACGAAAGGCAGGGATGAGGCAAGGTTCTCGCTCTTTCAGGATTTTCTGACCTATCTGCGCGAAGACTGGAAGAGTCACCGGCGACCGATCGTATCCAACAAATACAGATTCTCTGAAGAGTTGATGGACCGGCACGCCTATGAGAAAGGCGCGTGCGTGCTCGACATGCTCCGCTGGATCCTGGGGGACGACGGATTCTTCCGCTCGCTGTCGCATTACCTGAACAAGTTCCGATTCGGCGTGGCCGAGACCGGCGATTTCAAGGTGGCAATTGAAGAGGCCACCGGCCAGAACCTCTATTGGTTCTTCGATCAATGGCTTCACGGCGAGGGTTATCCCGAATTTGACGTCAGCTATGACTGGAACCGCGACCATAAAACACTCAAATTACTGGTCAGGCAGGTCCAGGAGCTTGACGAGAAGGTTCCGGTTTTCCGATTCCCTGTCGATATAGAAATCATCACCGACGATCCCGGCGAGGTTATCGAAACCGAGCGACGAACTTTTGTATCGGATCAACATCGACAAGCAGGAACAGGAATTTTATTTCCCCTGCGATTCGAAACCGCGGCTGGTCATCTTCGACAAGGGGAATCACCTGATCAAGCTCCTCAAGTTTGAGAAATCGGCTCAGGAATCGATCTACCAGATGGATCGTGATGAGGACGTGATGGGACGGATCCGCGCAGCCCGCGAGTTATCGGTATACAAGAGTGACTTCGTGATAAGCGCGCTTAAAGAGAAGCTTCTGGGAGACGATTTTTACGGCGTCCGAATGGCGGCGGCAATCTCGCTCGGACAGCTTCTGACCGAAACCTCGCGGGCCGCCCTGATGACAGGATATCAAACCATCAAGGACCCGCGCGTCCGGCGGTGCTGCGTCTGGGGCATGGGCAATTTCAGGGACGAGGCGGCCGTCGACTTCCTGCGCGGGGTGCTGGAAAATGACGAGAGCTATTTTGCGGGAGTGGCTGCCGTCAGAGGATTGGCCAACATGCTCGACGCCAATATTGGCAGCGACAGGCCGTATGATATACTCGCTTCTTCTTTAACCCGCTTATCCTGGCAGGAAGTAATTGCGGCGGCGGTCTTTCACGGCTTTTCGCAGGCGAAGGAGAAGCGCGCCGTCGATATTGCAATCGAACACAGCCGTTACGGAAGGCCCGCGCCCGTCAGAGTTGCCGCGGTTGGTTGCCTGGGAACACTGGGCAAGGAACTCCACAAGGAGAAGCATGACGATCGCATCGTCGATCATCTGATCTCCCTGCTCCAGGACAGGCACATTCGCACACGTGTTTCCGCAGTGCGGGCACTGGGTAAGATCGGCAACAAGCGGGCTCTGCCCGCACTGCGCGAATCGCAGCAGCGCGAGTGTCTCGACATGCTCAAGGGAGCGCTGATCGATGCCATAGATTTTCTTGAGAAATTATAAGCAGTTCCATTGTAGGACATTTTTACCATTGAAACGGCCTCGAACTTTCAGTCTGAGGCACATTATCCTGAGGAGTCCTCAAATATATGAAAATCATAGTTTGTCTCAAGCAGGTACCAAAGAATGATTCGGTACTGCGCATCAACGAACAGGGAACATGGATCCAGGATCGGGATCTGACCTATGAGATCAACGAATCGGATGCCTATGGACTTGAGGCTGCATTGCAGCTCAAGGAGAAGCATGGCGGCGAGGTGATCGCACTATCGCTGGGCCCGGCAAGAGTACAGTCGGTCATCAAGGAAGCTCTCGCGCGTGGAGCCGATCGTGGAATCCACCTTGAAGACACTGCATTCGACAATCTCGACGCATACGGCATCGGGACTGCGATTGCAGCCGCGACGAAAGCCGAAGGCTTCGATCTGCTGCTGACCGGCCTCCAGTCGGATGATTACGGGTTCGCTCAAACTGGAGTTATCGCCGCCGAGCTCCTCGGTCTTCCACACACCACAATCGTCATGGATGTCGAGCTCAATGACGCCGGCCTCCGCGTCAAACGCGAGCTGGAAAACGGCTTCTTCCAGTGGGTCAACATGCCCGCGCCGGCCGTTCTCACCATCCAGTCTGGAATCAACACTCTGCGCTACGCCACTCTCAAGGGAATCATGGCGGCCAAGAAGAAAGAGATTAAAAAGCTCGATGCCGCGACCCTCGGCATAGATGCGGCCTCACTCGCTCCGCGAATGGAGTTCCGCCGCATCTATCTTCCGCAGAAGAATAAACAGACACAGTTCATCGAGGGCTCGGCCGGCGATATAGCAGCCAAACTCATCGATAAATTGAAGAATGAAGCGAGAGTGTTTTAATCGAGCCAACTGGAGGCAAATATGGCAAACGGAATTATAGTATTCATTGAACACGTCGACGGTAAGGTAAATCGCGCATCCTATGAAGCCGTCAAGGCCGCTCAGCTCATCGGAAGCGAGACCGGCCAGGAAGTTTCCGCGGTGCTCCTTGGACAAGCGGTTGGCGATGCGGCCGCCGAGGTCGCATCCAAAAAGGTCAAAACCGTCTACACGGTCGAAAACGAGTGGCTGAAAAAGTACACGGCCGACGCTTATACCCAGGCATTCAGGCAGGTAATCGAACAGGTTCAGCCGGCGCTGGTGCTGATGACGCACACATACGAGGTCCGCGATTTCGCTCCGAAACTAGCGGCCTCCATGAAAAAGATCCTGCTCGGCGACAATATCGGCTACAAGATCGAAGACGGCAAGCCAGTCTTCACCCGGCAGGTCTTCCAGGGCAAACTGGCGGTCGATGTGGCCCCTGTCGGCGATGATCCACATTTCGTCAGCTTTCAGATCGGAACCTTCCGCGGAGACGAGTCCGAAGCGGGTCAGGCCGAGATCAAAGCGCTCAGCGTCAACCTCGATGCCGATGTCGTCCGCCAGCAGCCTGAGGAGCGGTTCAAGGAGGCCAAAGCCGCCGTCGACCTCTCACAGGCCCCTCTCATCGTTTCAGTCGGTCGCGGCATCAAGGAGATGAAGAACATCGAGCTCATCAGGAAGCTGGCCGATGCTCTTGGCGCCGAAATCGCCGCCTCCCGCCCGATCTGCGACAATGACTGGCTGCCCATGGACCGCCAGATTGGTTCTTCCGGTCAGACTGTCGCTCCCAAGCTTTATCTCGCAGTCGGAATTTCAGGCGCCATTCAACACCTGGTCGGGATGAAGGGTTCACGCACCATCGTCGCCATCAACAAGGACGCTGAAGCTCCGATCTTTGAAATCGCTGATTACGGAATCGTCGGCGACCTTTTTGAAATAGTTCCGGCTCTGACCGCCGAAGCGGAAAAGATGAAACAATAACAGAAAAAGAAGTTTAAAGTTTAAGGTTCAAAGTTTAAAGAAGTAGTATTCATCTGATTGTGGGCTCTTCACACGTAACATAATCGCGTTGAAGAGCCCAAGGTCATATCATTGTTCTTGGTTAAACCTTAAACTTTAAACATTCCATCTCTTCAACATACCATTCTTTAAACTTTAAACTTTGAACTTTAAACTTATTTAGATATGGAAAACATTGAACGCGACACACTAGAGGTTGATGTACTTTTTGTCGGTGCCGGCCCGGCGTCACTGGCCGGCGCGTTACGCCTGCGACAACTGATCGGCAAGCACAACGAAGAGGCAGCCAGGACAGGTGGCAGGAAGCTCGATGAGATCACCATTGCGGTCATAGAGAAGGGCCGCGAGATCGGGTCTCACATGATTTCAGGAGCGGTCATGGATATCCGGCCGCTCGAAGAGCTTCTGCCGAACTGGAAAGAACTCGGGGCTCCGGTTGAATCCGAGGTCACGGTCGAAGACGTCTCCTACCTGACCAGGCGATTCAAGATCAAATCGCCGATCGTGCCTCCACCCCTCAACAACCACGGCAAGTATGTAGTTTCGCTCAACAAGCTGATCCGATGGCTTGGCCCGGTGGTGGAGGAGTCCGATGTCATGCTCATCCCGGAGTTCCCCGCCGCCGAACTGCTCTACGACGGAGACAGGGTGATCGGGGTCCGGACGGGGGACAAAGGCATCGGCAAGGAAGGCGAGATCAAGGACACCTATTCTCCGGGGGCCGACATATTCGCCAAGGTCACCGTTCTGGGCGAGGGCTCGCGCGGATCGTTGACCAAGAAGCTCGTTGAGAAATTCAATCTGGACGAGGGTAAAAATCCACAGGTCTATGCCGCAGGGGTCAAGGAGATCTGGGAGCTTCCCAAAGGCAGAGTCACGCCGGGGTTCGTCATGCACACACTGGGATATCCTTTGCCGAACGACACCTTCGGCGGCGGATTCATCTACGGAATGCAGAACGACCTGCTCGACATCGGCCTCGTTGTCGGTCTCGATTATCAGGATCCATACACCGATCCGCACCGTCTCTTCCAGGAGTTCAAGCAGCATCCGGCCATTGCAAAAATGCTCGAAGGCGGAAAGATGCTTTACTACGGCGCAAAGACGATCCCGGAAGGCGGCCTGCTCTCACAGCCGAAATATTTCGGAGACGGATTCCTGCTCATCGGTGATTCCGCAAGCTTCCTCAATTCCATGAAGCTCAAGGGAATTCACATGGCGATGAAGTCCGGGATGCTTGCGGCCGAGACCATTCTCGAGGCTCTGGTTGCCGATCAATTCGATAATGCCCGGATGAGTCGGTTCGCGGACAAGGTCAAAGAGAGCTATATCCACAAGGAGCTATACGAGGTCCGCAATTTCCACCAGGCCTTCAGGCACGGTCGCCGCTGGGGATTGATCGAAAGCGGCCTGCAGTATGCGACCAAAGGATTCGGCCTGCTAGGGGATCTCAAGACCGAGGCAGGCCACGAGAACATGAAGAAGCTTCATGTTTTCAATCGCCGTCCCAATGCTCCCGGCCAGGTGCCGCAGGCGGAACCGGTCAAATACGACAACAAACTGACATTCGATAAAGTTTCGGATGTCTATCGCTCAGGCACCGAACACGACGGATCAGCCGCCGCATCTCAAGGTTCTGGATTTCAACATCTGCGTCGATCGTTGCACGGTGGAATACGGCAATCCATGCCAGTATTTCTGTCCGGCAGCCGTCTATGAAATCGAAGAGGCCGAAGGCGGCCGCAAACCGAAGATCAACTTCTCCAACTGCGTGCATTGCAAGACGTGCGACATCATGGATCCCTATCAGATCATTGACTGGGTTACGCCGGAAGGCGGCGGCGGTCCCAACTATATCAATCTCTGAGATCCCGGTAATAAGACGAGGTTTTATTCATGTTATTTCGGCAGCGACGCTTCATCAGGCCTTCAATGATTGCCTGTTTTATTTTTTGCATCTTGTCGGCCGGCCATGGCGCCATGGCCCAGGGGCTCAATCCTGTGACCTTTACAGGCAAGCTGGAACCCGGGCAGTTGAAGCCAGGTCAGAAAGCAAAGTTGTCGATCACCGCAAAGATCGATCCATCGTGGCATCTCTATTCTCTGACGCAGCCTCCCGGCGGTCCGCGTCCGACGCGCTTATCCATTGACGAGAGCGGCCCGTTCAAAATGGACGGCACGCCACAGCAGCCGAAACCCGTCACCGAGTTCGATCCGAATTTTCAGATAGACACGCAGACATTCAGCAACCAGGTCACCTTCATCATTCCGGTGATGGTCAATGCGGACGCGCAACCCGGACCGCAGAAGATCGTCGCCAAGGTCTATTTCCAGGCTTGCGATGATCATCAATGCCTGCCGCCAAGGACCAAACCGGTTGAGGTTGAGACTGTCCTGCTGGCGGCCAACGCGAAGGTTCAGGAGGCGGCGCCGGCCGCATTAACTACGGCTCCGGCTCCCGGCCCCGCGGCAAAGCCTTCGCCATCTGTTTCGCCATCGCCGGTTGCGTCCGAAACTCCGCAAAGCCCAATGACCGGCGCGGCGGGCTCCGTGACTCAGTCGCCGGCGGCTTCCGCAGGCTCCGTCGACGATGGAGACGAAAACAAGAATCTCAGAAAACGCGGGCTGCTTGGATACATTCTCTTTGCCATGGGAGTCGGCTTCTTATCCCTTCTGACTCCGTGCGTCTTTCCGATGATTCCGATCACCGTCTCATTCT
Organism: Acidobacteriota bacterium; assembly: GCA_016710075.1. GTDB lineage: Bacteria > Acidobacteriota > Blastocatellia > RBC074 > RBC074 > JADJLO01. The sequence goes on from JADJLO010000005.1 coordinate 175,628, forward strand.
TCACCAAACGTGAGCATCGCACCATGGGTGAGGCGATCAAGCAGGCGCTGGTCTATTGTTTCGGGATCATTATTACATTCACGGGTCTCGGCCTTGCATTGACTTTGATTGCAGGACCGTCAGGCATCAACAAAGTCGCCGCCAGTCCGTGGATGAATCTTTTCCTGACTACTCTGTTCGTCGTCTTCGCTCTCAATCTCTTCGGGATGTTCGAAATTCAGCTTCCCACTGGACTCATCTCAAAGCTCGATTCCAAGACCAGAAGCGGAACGACCGCGGCCACGCTGCTGATGGGGCTGACCTTCACTCTGACTTCATTCACCTGCACGGCTGCGTTTGTCGGGACGGTGCTGGTGGCGGTAACCCAGGGGGAATGGTTCTGGCCGACACTCGGGATGCTGGCGTTTTCGACCGCGTTTGCTCTCCCATTCTTCCTGCTCGCCCTGTTCCCCAAATGGATGCAATCCCTGCCGAAATCCGGCGGATGGATGAATAGCGTCAAAGTGGTCATGGGCTTTCTCGAAATCGGCGCGGCATTCAAATTTCTGAGCAATGTCGATCTTGTCTGGGGTTGGAACACTGTCACAAGAAATCTTGTGCTGGCTGCCTGGATTGCGATTTCAATCGTCACCATGATCTACCTGCTCGGGAAGTTTCAATTGCCGCATGACACCCCTGTACAGAAGATAAGCGTGGCGCGAATGCTGTCGGCCACCTTCTTCCTCGGCCTGGCACTCTATTTCCTGACGGGACTGTTCGGCGGAAACCTTGGCGAATGGGAGGCCATGCTGCCTCCGGTACAGGCCTCGTCAAATACAGGATTCACACTCGGCGGCTCAAATACCAGAACAGCCTGGGTCGAAAGCTACGATGAAGCCCTGCTCAAAGCCAGAACCGAAAACAAACCGCTCTTCCTCAACTTCACCGGCGTCACCTGCACCAACTGCCGATGGATGGAAAGCAACATGTTTACTGATCCATCTATCAAAAAGGAACTGGAGAATTTCGTTCTTGCGGAACTCTATACCGACCGCGAGACTTCTGAAGATGAACGCAACGGTCAATTGCAGGCAGAGAAATTCGGCACCGTGGCCCTGCCTCTTTACGCAATTATTGACTCAAAAGGCAATACTCTCGCCAAATTTCCCGGCCTCACCCGCGATAAGAAGGAATTCATCGGGTTCCTGAACAAGGGCGCCGGCAAATATCGTGAATTGACCGCCCTCAAGTAAATTCAGGTGAGTAATTGCAGATTTGGATAATTTTCAGACTATCATTGAAATCGACATCGATCAGGAGGACGTCGGATGAAACGGATAACAACAATTGGCCTTTTAGCCATCGGACTGATCTTCTGCCTTAATCAGGCAGGTATGGCGCAGGCAAAACCCACGGATTTTTCAGGCATCTGGCTTCTGGATAAAACTAGGACAACGGATCTGCCGCCGACACTCGAAAGCTATAAGCTGCAGATAACCCAGGATGCTCAGCAATTGATGATCGAGACCAGCCTTCGGGGCGAGGTTGCCACACGGGGCATGGGCGCAGGAAGAAGTGGCGGGATGCGAGGCACCGGAGGCGGCAGAGGTGATGGATTCCCGAGCGGCGGCGGACGCGGAGGTGGTGGCGGAGGTGGCGGGTTCCCCGCCGGTGGAACTGAGGGCGGCGGAGGCGGCGGATTCCCGGCCGGCGGCGCCGGTGGGCCCGGGGGAGGCGGCGGCGCTGGAGGAGCCGGCGGCATGGGCGGCTTCAGCATCCCCAAAGATATGGTCATGGGTATGGCTCTCAGATCCAGCATGCCGAAAGCCACATTCTCACTCGACGGCAAGGAAACCGTTATTCTGCTTGAACAACGCCAAAATGAGGGCATCCCCACCGGATCCGCCGGAAGCATCACGCTCAAAGCAAGCTGGAAAAAGAACGGAAAACAGCTCGAACTGCAGACAGCCCGCAAAATGAAAACTCAACAGGGCGACAGAACCATCAACGCTAAGGATAAATGGGAATTATCAGAGGACGGTAAGACCCTGACAATCAAACGCTCCGTTGAATTGCCAATGGGATCTGAAGAAGCCAAAATGGTCTTCGCCAGGCAATAGAATTTTGTGGCTCCCACTACTTACTATTAATGACTGACTCACGTTACGCACCTGGGAAAGGAGCGCATGGAGTGCGGCGGCTCGAAGCCGCTTTTCGTTCGCAACAATTACCCTCGCTTTCATGAAACTTCGTAAGCAAAAGCGGCGTCGAGCCGCCGCACTCCATACGCTCCGCGACCTCAAATAACTGAGTCTATTTAACTTTTATTTGCACAAGCCTCAATTAATTCCAATAATTCCAAAGGCGTCCCTGATGGGACGCCTTATTCAATTTTCAAATGCAGAAAATCAGTGACTGGAGTGAACCTGAGACAACTTCGTTCACTCAGCAATTAATCTCTTGCAAGATCGACAGCCAGGAACTAGAATCCCCGTTGTTCTTTTTTCAGATCGAGCCCCCTCACTTGGCATTAATCCAGTCCTGGTCTTGAACAAAATCGGATTAGCCGCTAATATTTCCCCTTTGCCGAGTTGCTTGACTGGTCTCCCGTAGCGACTCACCTTAAATCACTAAAAGATTTTGGAGTAACCATCGATATGCTTCGCTTTTTTTCAAGATTAGAGCGCTCCCGCAATCTAGTCCTTCTTGCCTTCAGTCTGCTGCTGCTTTTAGGGCTTGTAGTATTTTATATTCCCAATACACCGCTCGATCCGACAGGAAGATTTGCATCTTCTTCCGAGGATGAAACGGTCATTGCCAAAGTTGGATCTAAGGAGATCAAGCTCAGGGAGTTCAAAAACCAGTTGGCCCAAATAGGCTCTGCTTTTGGCCGTGGGAATTCACTGCCGATGACGACTCTCAAGCAACTTGGCATGGACAAGCAGGCGCTGGATCAGTTGATCGGCAACAGGATTACGCTGGATCAGGCTGAGTCATTAAACCTCATGGGAACGGATCGTGAGATAGCCGACATCATCAAAGGCCAGTTTGTCGACGAAACCGGCAAGTTCATCGGCGTTGACGAGTACAAACGCAGGCTGCGCCTGCAGGGTCTCGATGTCGGTCAGTTTGAAGCCGACCGCCGCAACGAAATCGGCTTCCGTAAACTGCGTGATTTCGTCGTCTCTTCAGAAATCGTTTCAGATCGAGAGGTTGAGGAAAAATACAAATCCGAGAACACCAAGGTTGAAGCTGCTTATGCAACAATCGACCTTGAGAAGGTTCGTGCCGGATTCAAACCGACGGATGAGGAACTCAAGGCCTTCTACGAATCTCACAAACAGGAATTCAAGGCGAACGAGCCGACACGCAAGGTCGAGTATCTATTCATTTCGACGGATGATGTCGCCAAAATCGTTCCGGTAACCGAGGAACAGTTGCGCAAGGAGTACGAAACAAGGAAGCAATTCGAATTGCGTGCGAGCATCATCAAATTGAACGTCCTGACTCCGGAAGACGAGACAACCGTAAAGACAAAGATCGATGAGCTCAATCAGCGCGCCCGAGGGGGCAAGGATGTTCCGGCGGTTGATTTCGCGACACTGGCCAAGGGCAATTCGCAGGACCCCACGGCTTCCAAAGGCGGAGACATCGGCTGGGTCAAGAAAGATGCCAACAAGTCGGGTCAGTGGCAGCAGCGTGTCTACACCAACGAACTCAAGAGCGGCCAGATTGACGGCCCTTTCAGAGACGGCCAGAGCTGGTACATCCTGAAAGCGACCGAGCAGCGGGAGGTTCCCTTCGCTCAAATGCGCGAGACACTCAAGGCCACACTCAGCAACAACGAAGCGTTCAAGAAGGCTTCGACGCTGGCCGATACCGCTTATGAGAAAGCCACCGAATTCAAAGACCTGCGCAAGGCGGCCGAGGTGATTGCCAAAGAGCTCAAGGTCAGTCCCGATTCGCTGATCAAAACAACACCCTACTTCAAGGCAGGAGATCCGCTACCGGATCTCGGGAAAGGCGCCGGACGCGCAAGCAACCCGGCATTTGAAGAAGCAGTGAGCACGCTCAAGAAGGGCGAGATCGGCGACAAGGTCAGCATTCCCGGAGGCCAGGCTGTTCCGATGCTCGCGGATGTAATTGAAAACGGCAAGGAACTGACCTACGATCAGGCCCGCAATCAGGTTGAGGATAAACTCCGCCGCGAAAAAGAACCAACCCTGGGTCTGTCCCGCGCTCAGGATATACTCAACCAGGCTCAGAATACCGCTGATTTCCAGCGTCTGGCCAAGGCTGCCGGTCTCGAGGTCAAAACCGACACCAATTTCAACAATTACACATTCCCTGGCGCTTCCGGCAATGGAATGCAGGTCAGCGAACAGGCACGCACCGCATTGATCAAGCTTAAAGAGGGCGAGGTCTTCAAGACTCCGATTAAAGTCGGCACTGCATACCTCATGTTCGCTGCCATCAAACGGACCGAGCCTGATCTCTCGAAACTTGCCGTGCAAAGAAACGAAGTCCGGCAAAGCATCCTCAATGAACGCCAGACTGTCACTTTCGATACCTTCATCAAGAGTGCACGCAAAAACTACGATTCTCAGGGTAAGATCAAAATTTATCAGGATCGGATCGATAAATTCTTCGCCACTGCTGCCACACCGCAGCAGTAAGCGGCGATAAGATTCAGACTGAAAATCTATCTGGCAGACAAAAAAAAGCCGGATGAGTTCAACTCATCCGGCTATTTTTCTGTCCCGCCTGGAATTTTATCCCGGCAGATGAAGAATCACTGTTTTTTTGCGGGTTCGGGTTTCTTTGAGATTTGATCCATGAATGAACGCGGGAGAGCGATCGATACTGAAACATCGCTCAGTTTTGAACCGATTTTGATCTGATCGATGAGTTGTCCGAAGATGTCTGTTTTTGGATCTCCGCCGCCGAAGAAGCCCTTGATCAGACCGACGAGTCCCTTGAGACCGGTTTCGAGTTCAACGGCGTCATTCTGCGAGGTCGTTCGCATGACGGCGTCGAGAGCAAGGCTGAAATCCGTGGCGACATCGAACGTTCCGAGGATGTATTTGATTGTCGAGACGGATTTGAAGAGGTCACCCTGACTGGTGGCTTCCTTGCGCAGATCGTCAGGAATATTGAGAGCGAAGCGAAGGAGCGCATTCTCTCTGGTCTCTTTCAAAGCGGAAATCATCGTGGGAGCGATCGACGTTTTGGCGGATCCTGCTTGAATATCAAGGACCTCTTTGACGGCGTTGATATCGCCGAGCACGGTTTTTTGTTCTCCGAGCGAGGCAATGGCCATCTCGTCAGTCTTGACCGAAAGAGGACCGGCGGCAGGCGAATTGACCTTGGAAATCAGGGTATAAATCTGTTTCCCCTTGTATTCCATGGTCTTGAATTCCGCCTTGTAGGATTTCATGCCGGATTCGATCATTTTGCCGTCAACATCCAGACCGTCGATGATGATTGCGCCGCTGCCCTGAAGGCCATTCATTTTGAAGCCGATGACGGCCTTATTGATCCGGCTCGGATCGATTCCGGTTTTGGCGGTGAATTCCCTGATATCCTTTGCCATCTGGTCAATGCCGCCAACGCTTATCTCCGACAGGCGAGGCAGCAGATCATTGAAGGCTCTGCCGATATCCACAACCGCCACCAGATCCGACGACGGCAGCATGTTAAGCAATTCGTCGACGCCCGCAGCAGCACCGGAACCAGCCCGCGACACGGCCGGTTGAGCCTGAACCGGTATGCTCAGAAGGCTCAATGACAGCGCCAGAACAAGACTCAGAACTTTTTTCATAGACTCTCCCTCGTGAAATATCATGTTGCAAATCTCTTCTTTCAAATCACATTCAGTTGACAGCATATCAGCTAATCAGTAGCTTTTCTCTGAAAGCCCGGCGATTATACCAAAAACTTCAAGTCCGTTTCGATGAAAGAGGCCTAATGTGATGACAGGAGAAAGTGGCGGCTCGAATAGCAATGAGCATATATGGATGGTAGCCCTGTTTGAAAAGGAAGCTCGCGCGACCGAGTTGCTCGAAAGGCTGAGCAAGATCGGCATCGATACCAGCGAGGCAACGACCGTTCGTGTGGAAGTCGACGAGAATCAGCGCAAATCCGTCAGCGAGATTCCGGATTCCTCGCTCCCGCTCTCGACCACGGTCAGAAACGGCGTATCCGGCGCTCTGCTCGGAGCGGCATTGGCGCTTTTCGCCGGTATTTTTCTTTATGCTTCGGGGCTTTTTATCATTCATGGGATTGAAGGCATGTTCAATCATGCCGTGGTCTTCGTACTGACAGGGGGGTTGATCGGATTTGCAGCCGGCTTGATAATCTCTGCCACAATGAAAAAGAAACCGGCAAAGATACCCGTATCTGAAATCAACCGCCTCAAGAGCGCCGGTTATCTTGTGGCCGTCAAGATGCCGCCGAATCTGGCCGAGAGGGCCGAGGGGATTGCCAGGGGACTCGGCGCCAAGGAGATACTACTCTAGCCCCTGGATTGATGATTGATGATTGAGGCAGCCCCTTGGTATGTTGAATCCCCAACGCGGCCTTTGGGGTGGATCATTATCGAGTGGTATCACCGACTTTCAGAGTGAGTCCGCCTGGCCAACCCCGCTCGCACCTTGCTCCGGGGTACTTGCTGCCCGGCTTCGCCAGCTGTGATACTTCAGAACAGTGAAAACCGATTCGGAACCCTTCTTGCAGTTAACAAAAGAAAATAATATGAATCAATACGATGTAATTGTGATTGGAGCGGGCCCCGCGGGATCGACGGCTGCGGCGCTGATGGCAAGGGCCGGGCAGAGGGTTCTGCTGCTGGAAAAGAGTGTTTTTCCGCGCCACAAGCTCTGCGGTGAATTCATCACACCGGAATGCGGCAAGGTATTCGACCGGCTCGGCGTCAGCGAAAAGATGCACGATGCGGGGCGCAAATCATCAGAAAATGGACGCTCCATTCACCTGAAGGACGCAGCCTTGAAGTGCCTATGGAGTGGATTACCGATGGTCATTCGCATGCATAGGCCTTTCAAGGGCGCAGGATGGATCTGATCCTTCTCGAATGCGCAGCCGAAGCGGGCGCCGATGTTCGCCAGGGTTTTCAGGTCTCGTCAAATTTTCAATCTGATCACGGAATTGGAGTCGTCGAAGGTAAAAACGAATCGGGTGAAAGGTTGTTTCCGAGCCCCGGTAATCCTGGACGCCTCAGGGCGGACCGGTGTTTTGCGAAAAGCACGCTTCACGACGACGAATTATCGCGGTTCCACGGCTCACGGCTGTTCGGATGCAAGGTGCATCTTCGGAGCATCGAGGGCATGAAAGGGATTGGCGAATTGTTCTTCTTCGGTGACGGCTATGGCGGTCTGTCAAACGTCGAAGGAGAGAAGACCAACCTCTGTTTTCTGACCACGGAAGCGACCTTGATGGAGCAAAGGGCGATCGGGGAAAAGCTGCTCGATCTGACCATGCGTTCAAACCCCGCAGGCTCTGCAAGATTGAAGAATGCGGTGATCGACGGCGAGTGGCTCGGCACGGGACCGCTGAAATACGAGGCGCAGGAGTGATGCCGAGTCCTTTCAATCGGCGATGCCGGCGCTTTCATTGACCCTTCACCGGCAGTGAATGCTTCCGGCATTCACCAGCGGCGAGATTGGGCCGACGTCATAAACCGTTCTTTGCTGAAGGAGTGCGCGATATCGAAGAAATATCGGAACGCTACGAATCGATATTTCGCCTCGACATTCGGCCTGAGATTCCGGGTGATGCTCGATGCTGCGCAGCCTGGCGTTCAAACCGGCGACTCGTAACCTATGGTTTCTCTCCTCTCCCGCCACAAGTCGCTGATGAAGATCGTCGCACTCAGCACCAGGCAAAACTGGCAGTCACTGACTGACTAGATCGGATTTCGCCTTGTTCATAAAGAAGAAGATTCCAACAACCATGAGGGCGCCGAAAAAGAGGTAGATCAGGGAATTGGCGCTCAGGCATGCGCTCATTCCGTATCTTTGAGAAGCGAGCGCAATTACGGGCGGAGCAGTCGCCGCTCCCAGCCAGCCAATGGAATTCATCATGCCCAGCGCGGTCGCGCGTCGTTCAGGCTTGACCACATCGTAGAGAGACGCCCAGATATTGGCGTCGTAAATCCCCTTGAAGAATCCGAAGCCGGCCATGGCGATAATCAGCACCGGGACCGAAAGAGTCCAGCCGGTGAGAAGATAAAGATCACGCCGCCAAAGAGCCCCAACGCCTGAGCCATCATCCTTCCGCCGAGGTAGCGCCTGGACAAGCCTGTCTGCGAGGATGCCACCAACGACCACCCGATGATCGAGGCGATCTGCTGGTAGGCAGTTCCGCTCGTCAATCCGGCCATCGAAAGGCTCAGAGAATTTCCGGTGAGAAATGTCGGCATCCACGAGAGAAAGATCGAGGCGACGAAATTGGCCCCGACGAAGACCGCGATCAGAATGCGAACCATGGGGTTTCTCCAATATCATCTCCAGAATATCGCTCCAGAGCCCCGGCTTCCAGGTCGATCATCGAGTGAGCATCCGGTTCAACGGGTACTGACCTGCTGCGCGGCGCCTCCTTGAGCGCCAATATCAGAATGAATCCAAGAACTACACCCAAGGATCCGAACAGGATGAAGCTCGAGCGCCACCCGAAATGCTGACCCATATAACCCGAAACCGCGCCGCCGGCAATCGTTCCCGACAAACGCTCGACTGATGAATTCCCTCGCCCGCGACTTGGTCTCCGGGACCGTGGTAACTGACGATCAGCGCCATCGATGCCGGGAAATAGAAGGCCTCACCGAATCCTCAAGCGCCCTGACCATGACCAGAGGAGAATACTTCGTCGAAAATGCCGTGAGCACTGTAATCAGTGACCAGAAGATAGTCCGGAAATGATCGAAATTTGCGGTTAAACCGGTCTCCGATGATCCCCGCTATCGGCCCGGCAAGCGCATGGACATACAAAACGACGCTCCGACAAAACCAAGCTGAACGTCGCTCAAGCCCATCTCTTTCTGCAGCAGTGGAAAACGGAGAAAATTGCCTGCCTGTCCGCATAATTGAAGAAGCAGACAAACCAGAGCATTCCAACCACGATCCATTTAGAGTTTTCATCAGATAAAAAATAGAGTTATTGGCCGGCACCATAAGTATCGAATTAAACAGCAAAGGGTAGGTTGGGAGGCTCTATAGCCGAGACTGCGGCCGGAAGCCGAACGAACGATCACACGTCCCTTGCCGATCGCAGCTTCGACCATTGCAGCTTTTCCGCCAACGGTCCTGTCGCCTGAAATCCACCCGCTCAGGAGCGGGTTGTCGCGGCCGGGATAACGAGCGATCACTTTGACTTTCGCCGGGCCAACGATCTCAAAGGCAGGGCTGCCCTCGAACCAGGCGATCGTCTCTTGATCCATGCTGAACGAGAGCGGGCTGGATGCGTCCAGTTCAATCCGCAGAATAGATCCGGGGGCAATAGAAATCACTTGATGAACCCCCTTGGAGCATTTCGGACGGGGACCCAGTTTTCGATGGCGAAGTTCGAGGGATTATTGAGGGTGATCAAAGTCCACCGGCTTCGACCAAATCACGCAATCCTTGACGCCGGATTCGCCAAGTCCTCCGGCGAATTCCGCCGGGTATCCCGTGGATGTCTCCTGATCGATGGTCGATTGAGCCCCCCGACTGCCGCAGACCGTTGACCAGGGCTCCAACCGACTGGTGGTCAGAACAATCGCGTCACACGCGGCATTGAGATTCCTGCCCTGATCTCGCGGTCGGAGTATTGACGCGTATGAGAATTTGTAACTTATCGAAGATCCACGGGTCCATCCCTCTCATCCATTGAAGACTGATAATTTTGTAGAGGCCGAAACTCTAACTCCCCCGTTCGAGCGAACTCTCGATTGAAAGAGTAAGGCCGAGGCTCGCTGCGCAGCTCGGCTTTGAATGGATTCCTGACCGTGACGGCACCTGATGTTCATCAACAGCGGCAAAGGTGTGCGCCGTACATATACGGCCCTTTTTGCGGGCCCCCGGATATTCGGGCAGATTCGGATAAACCTGTTTTTCGAGAAGAGATCTGGCGAAGGCGGCGTATGGCTGGCTCATCAGCAGACGTGAGTGCCAGCAGGATAGTTATTACCGTCGGCCGTGAATTCGGCTAGGCAACGGAAACCCTGCGACTCCGCCGCGTTTGAGGATCTGCAGTATCCGGTCGATCCCCTCGGTCCTGTAGTAATAACGCACCTCTTCGGACGACGAGGGCTCATTGCTGACTGATTCGGGCTCGCTGTTCGTGTTTCCACTAACCGGTTCCACTGACATTCTTCCACTATTCAGCCTTTTGAAAGCATCGCTCAGTGATTTGGGGAACCTCGGGTTCCGATAGCAGCGCGTATGGCATATTCGTGCCAAACGGCTCTCCGGCCGATTTCTGAAAATTTCACAGATAAAGCTCACGATGCCGGGCGGCATGCGAGAGCAGAGCAAAAGCTCCAGCGCTCTGATAATCGACGATATCGCGAAGAGTCCACTTCCCTCCGGGCCTTATGGTTTGGGGAACCGCCAGTGAACTCAATTTCGGATTGTAATTTCAATCCTCCGCCAAGACTCTCGAACGGGACATCGACGGGGGTGGCCAGCCTGGGGCGCCGTCTCGGAAAGGATGCGAAAAACCGGCGTGATAATGCGCAAAATGCCCGCGCGGAGTCCAGGAATCGGGATGCCGTTGATTACGATCCCGCTTGCCCTGCCCCGCATCTCCCCAGGCAATTGATGATCCGAGGGCGCGCTGACATGGCGATGATTGCCGGGTCGATGTTCGGTTCCAGGGATCGATGTAAGGAGGCACGAAAAACCTTAAGCCACCACCTCCCTCACTTTGGTGAATATCGGCGTGAAGTACTCTCTGCGGATGCCAGGCATTGAGCGGTTTATCCACAGTCAACTGAGTTTCGACCTGCGTGAAAGCATACCAATCACTGTTGTTGGCCATGGCCGGTGTAATAATGATAAAGCTCCGGCGGCGATGTGCCTTCGGACGGGGTTCCCGTGTTTGCATACCATTGAGCAACAATATCGGTTCCGTCAGGATTGAGCGACGGGACCAGCAGGACGATGACATAATGCCGAAAGTATCAGTTTGACTCCCAGGACTCTCGGAGGACGCCAGCCGGTGAGCCAGCTCCACAGCGGCGAAGGTGCGCCAACCTCGGTCGAAATGAATGCTGCAGGTGATTACGACTATGGTCTTTCCGGCGGCAATCAATTTGCTGATCGCTGCATCGTCCGATTTTTCAAGCAACCGGGGATCCGCCAGCTTCCGCTGGATATCCTTGTACTCTTCCAGTCTTGCAAGGTTATCCGCCGATGAAATAGTCAATGCCACAAATGGCCTTTGAGTAGTCTGGCCGAGGAGATCCAGCTTCACCCCTGTCGCTCGCCCCATCGGGTTGCAGGAAGTATCCGAGAAACTGATCCTTACCTCGCCAGCCCGCTCCTGCTGGTTGTCACGTCCTATAAAGTCAGGCTCGTCTGCGCCAACGCATGATCCGAAGGAGTCGATTAAGCATGAATGCCGGCAAATGCGTGGATTTTCGTGCCGGTCAAATTCATTCTTTATTTACTCCGATTTCAGCTTTCAATTTTCTCTTGATTTCACAAAGGCGTACCTGTATTGACACCGCCTTTTGATTATCAACCCCTCACGATACCTTATGCGTCAGACGGGCGAAATATTTGCATCTTACTGGAGATGAAGATGAGAGCTTTACCATTCCTGATCCTGCTTCTTTTTCACCGGCTGTGCCTCGATATCAGTGGCGAGGCGGAAAAGAAGCACGGTCGGAAGATACAAAGAGCGCCCGAGAGTTATCGAGAGACCCAGTCTTTAACCAAATTCGTCAATCACCTCACATCCATAGGTAGGAACTGGCGGATGCACGGCAACCCACATCCGAGACTCTTGACGGCGGCGAGCTGGTGGCGATGCTCAACGAAGAGCAGATTCAATCCTGCATCCGTGACCAAGCTGGCCACCACACTGGCGGCACTGGACCGGCTCGGAATGATCACCGTTCCAGAACCGAGTTCCACTGACGGGCAAATCAATGCCGCGACTGGCGAACTCAACGGCGATCTGGTCCTGCTCAGCGGCAGGGATCCGTCGTTTTCCATCAGTGATGCCGAGCGCGTGGGAGAGGACGTGCGAAATGCCGGGATCCAACGGATCAACGGCAGGCTCCATCGTGGTCGGCGATTTCAGTTGCAATCTCATCTCCGCCACCAGTGCATCAGCCGAGATATTTCGGCGAAGCTCGAAACTTCAATTCCGCAATCCAACATCTAATACCTGAGCTTGGCCCGACACATTCCGCGAGAAGGTCCTGATCACGGTTGAATCGGACACTCTAGTCAATATCGTTCAGTACCTGAATGCTAACAGCATCACCCCGGCTGAACTCCCCCGCGAGCCATATTGGCGGGCTGAAGGCGTCAGAAATTTCCTCATCGAAAAATCAGGATGCCTGAAGATTCGGTCTTCATCTCACGGGCTTCAGGGCTTGAAGTCAACCGGCTGACTCCCAGAGAAACCGTCAGGATGATACGAGCGATGGTCGAATGGCTGTCGAAGAATGAACTGAGACCGGCATCGGTTATGGCCGTCGCCGGAATCGACGCCGGCACCCTTCGGGGACGCTTTACCGAAAGTGGATTTGCGGGCAGCGTGGTGGCGAAGACCGGAACACTGCACACCACGGATTCGGCGTTGCGGCTCGCCGGTGTGATCCTACACCCGCAAACGCGGCCCAGCTCTTTGCCGTTTATGACGGCGCCGAAAATCAGAATGTTCAGATCCTGCGACGCGCCCGGATGAATTCCAAAACAGGTCATCAACGAATGCGGCGGGCCGGTCTCGATCGCCAGATTCAGAATCGGCCGACCACAGGACAAGCCTCAAAGCCAATCAGCTTCTCTTACTAAACAGACTGATAAACCCTAGTATTGATAATAACCGTATGAATTGCAGGTGGTGCCGTCGACGGATACGCTGAAACGGACTGCTGAAGCGGGGTCCGGACATTGCGCACCCACGTTCCGCTACGGATCCAGGGTATGGCAGGACCGATCCGGGATTGCCGTAGATATTGATCCTCTGTGGATCCCACACAAAAAAAGCCTCGCGGCGCCGTTGAGCATGATCGCATCCCCATTACCAAAAGGACCGTAACAGATATTCCGGATTGGATCCGAATCCACCCCTGAACATAAGGGCAGTTGTTATTTTGAGGCAGAGTGGGGCCGGCGACAAAGTTGCTCGTGCCGACTGGATTAGGTACGGTTGAAGCAATCGCCGAAACGGGTATTGGCGTTGAGGTTGGCGCCGGGTTGCCGGGTTCAGCACTCAGTGACTTTGTTGGAGCCGGTCCCGGGGTCATTTTTAACGCCGTTGTTCCTCGGCCTGGGAAAACCCCAGGATGATGAAGATTATCCCAAGTATCCCGGAAATCATTCTGCCGGCAGTTCCGGTCTTGCCGGGAAACTTCAGCGCCAAATATCTTGAACCTGCCACTGAGAATGGCAATCAAAGGCAGAACTCCAAGAATGAAAGAAGCTATGGTTTATACTCTGAGGCATCTCTTTATCCTTATCCTTTTCAGTAACAAATGAACGTTGGACTTAACTGCTTTTTATCACACCTGAATTGGGTGTTGCGGTTGCCGATGGCGCGGTGCTTGTACAAAATCCCGTCCAGATGATCGATTTCGTGTTGCAGCAGCTCTGAAAGATCTCCTCTGGCAGTGATCGTTTTCTCCGCTCCCGATTCGCTTAAGATAAGCAATATCGATCTCGGCGTGTTCGCGCAATCTGACCATGAGATCAGGAAAAGAAAAGCAATCATCCCATAACTCCATCATCTCCACGCCGGTTCGAACAATGACTGGATTGATTAGTGGCGCAGGGCCAAAAGACCCGTCATGCATATTGCAGAAGATGATCCTGCGATGAACTCCAATCTGAGGCGCGGCTATCGCTCTGCCAAACCCATTGCGATCGCGAAACTCCTGAAAGAGTCGAAGCCAGATCGCCAATACCTCCCTGGTCTCGACTGATCTCGTTTCCGTCACCCTCTTTTCGACGCATCCATAACTCGGGACTTCCGAGCAGCAGGATTTCGCGTACGGCCATATGCTATGCTCCTTGTCCGATTGTTTGAATGATTTACCGATGTTACGCACGTAACATGAGTGACGATTAATGACAGATTAGACTAAAAGCTGAATGACTGAAAGCAATAATAACGGTAAAACAAAGATCCGGCTCATCCTCTTTGATTTCGACGGAACGCTGGTCAACACGATCCCATTGATACTGAGATCATTTCATGCGACGTGGCTGAGAGTTTCGGCTTCACGCTCACCGATGAAGATTATGTCAGAACTTTCGGGATG
>JADJLO010000006.1:0-102500 GCA_016710075.1 Acidobacteriota bacterium
TGTTGATCGTAAACGACAACGAAAAGCAGCAGTATATCGCGGCGTTCGACAAGCAGACAGGCAAGCAGGTCTGGCGCTCGAATAGAGACGTGGGCGGCAATGGGCATTCGGATCGGCGGTCAGGGTGGGCGACGCCGTTTGTCTGGCGCCACGCGCTGCGCACCGAGGTCGTGGTGCCGGGTCCCTGGGAGACAGTCAGTTACGACCTTGCGGGGAAAGAACTGTGGCGCCTGACGGGAATGTCGTCGATGGCGATTCCGATGCCATTCGCCTGCGACGGACTGCTGTATCTCGACGGCGGGCGGGGAGGGCCGTTGTTCGCGCTGCGTCCCGGCGCCGCGGGCGATATCTCGCTCGGAAAAGATGAGACCTCGAACGAGTATGTCGTCTGGTCGCAGGCACGCGGCGGGACTTATCTGCCGACTCCCCTGGCATACGAGGGCGCCTTGTATGCGCTGACCGAGACGGGCATCCTGAGCCGCTTTGACGCCCGAACCGGAAAGTTGACATACAAGACACGGATCGACCCGGCGGCAACGGCTTTCACTGCCTCGCCCTGGGCCTACAACGGCAAGTTGTTCTGCCTGAGCGAGGAGGGCCAGACGTTCGTGATAGCGGCGGGCGAGAAGTTCCAGCTATTGCACGTGAATGAACTCGACGAAATGGCGCTGGCGTCACCTGCCATCGTCGGCGAGCGATTGCTGGTTCGCACCGAAACCAGGCTCTACTCCATTCGCAACAACAAGTGAGCGGGCAATATCGCTGGTAACGTGCCGTCAGGCCGCTCTAAATATCAAGTACCCCGATAAATGTCATCCCGGAGACCGTACATGAAGATTGTTTTTGTGGCATTGATTGTTGTCACTACCCTGAGCGGTTGTTCTCGCAGCCCGCAGCCCGCAACCGATACGAAATCGAAGGTCAATACTTATTACGTTGCTGCCGATGAGGTGGATTGGAATTATACCCCCAGCGGCCTGGATCAAATGATGGGGATGGACTTCATGGGATATGCGAAAGTGGTTACTGAACGGGGGCCGCATCGCATCGGCACAGTGTACCGGAAGGCGCTTTATCGGGAGTACACGGACGAAACCTTCACGAAACTGAAGCCGCGACCGGCCGGCTCGGAGTATCTCGGCATGCTGGGGCCAATCCTGCGCGCCGAAGTCGGTGAGACCATCCGCGTCGTTTTCAGGAATAATGGTACTCACCCTTTTACGATGCACCCTCACGGCGTCTTCTACAGGAAGGATTCCGAAGGGGCGCCGTATGCCGACGGCACATCGGGAGGCGACAAGAAGGATGATGGCGTTCCGCCCGGTCAGACTCACGTTTACACCTGGGATGTGCCTGAAAGAGCCGGCCCGGGCCCGCAAGACCCGAGCTCGATGGTGTGGCTTTATCATTCCCATGCCATGGATCTGAAGGATGTCGAGAGCGGCTTGATTGGCGCCATCATCGTGACCCGCCGTGGGATGGCTGATCAGAATGGCAGGCCCAAAGATGTCGATAAGGAATTCGTCAACCTGTTCATGATTTTTGATGAGAATGGATCCTGGTACCTCGACCATAACATCCAGACCTTCACGACCGATCCAAAGGGTGTGAACAAGGTGGAATCAGGCCCGCCTTTTGTGGATGAGGGAAGCGTCATGACATTGGAGCTGACAGGATTCGTCGCCTCGAATCTTAAAGCAACGATCAATGGGTACATGTATTCCAACATGCCAATGATGACCATGAAAAAAGGGGAACGCGTGCGATGGTATCTCATCACCGTGGGGCAAGTCTTCAACTTTCATACGCCGCACTGGCACGGAAACGTCGTCATGCAGGCAGGTCGTCAAACAGACGTAATCTCGATTGCACCTGCACAAATGGAGACGGTGGACATGATTCCTGACGATCCGGGAACGTGGATGTACCACTGCCATATTGCGGATCATATGCACGCCGGAATGGTGGCTAATTACAAGGTCGAGCCATAACTGCTGTTCATTATACTACTGGCCGGATTCTGGCATCCACGCCTTTCATGCCGCTTGCGGCTTAAACCGTAGAGGAAAGCCTTATATTTGGAAAATGTAACTGCTCAGCCATGCTTTACGGGACTCCGCAGATGACCACATTGGACTCAGTTCGTGGCTCATCTGGCTAAATCACGACCCGGTGATGGACAGCGCTTTCTGTTCGCGGTAGACGAGGCAAACCAGCCTGACGAGGTTCACGGGCGTGGCGCCCTCTTTGGGTACGCACGCGTCCTCGCGTGCAGACTCGCGCGAAAGACTACTTGAAAAGAGACAGGCGTCTCGCCAAGCCCAGCACGCGGGGACGCGTGCGTACCCAGCGGCGAATAGCGACGTGGCATCACCACTCAGGCCAAAAGCCGGACTGGCGCTCCTAACGCTCGGGGCCATGCTCCTTATGGCGGGCAGGTTCAATCCGGATACGCTCGTATACAAGGAACACTTCCTTGTATACTACCCGCCGCCCGATGAGTTCCATATGGAATACGAATCTCACACACGAAAATCCATACGAGGTGATCAATGACGAATATCAAACAATTCAACATCGCCGGCACTTATATCGCGCTGGATGATTCGTGCGGCGCAAGGCCATTGCCGGTGACGGACGATTTCTGGCAGGCCCTTGGCAGTGGTCGTTTCGGCCAGTTCTCCAGATTGGTCGCGAGTATGTCTTATGACAAGGACTGGGCTACGTGGGAAAAGCATCCGGCCGGCGAAGAGGTCGTCTGCCTGATTGAGGGCGACGTCGATCTGGTGCTGGATATCAACGGGGCCGAGACCGTTGTCACGCTCAACCAGCCCGGCGCCTTCGTTCTGGTCCCGAAAGACACGTGGCACACAGCCCGGGTAAAAGCTCCGTCGAAGATGTTCTTCATTACGCCCGGCGAGGGGACTCAAAACCGGCCGGTGTGATTTGGAGCAGAAGCTTTGGTATTTAGAGTTCTTTACTGATACTGTTTGCGAATTCGCCAACAGTATCAGTAATTCATGTTACACATTCGTGCGTAAAATGAGTCAATAAAGGAGAATACCGATGAAATACATGATTAGCTGGTTCGAGCGTCCACAAGGATCACCTGTGGAGTATGAGAATGCGCAGAAGCGGATACTGGAGGTTTTTACTCTATAGACAGCTCCCGCCAATTTCAATATCGAGTTGTTCGTAGTGCGAGTGGGTGATTGGGGTGGTTATATGCTGGTTGACTGCGACGATCCGGTGACGGTTCACAAGGTTTGCTCGACTTGAATTCCAGGCGCGACCCGTAATTGCCGTTGAGGACGCTGTCAGGGTTGAACTCGAAGCGATTGCCTGGCGTGAAGGACTCAAAAGCACGTGACATTCAAGAGGATCATCTCGACTATAGTTTGATTACAGCCCGGGGCAGGCGCGAAGCTCGTCGCCCCGGGTTGTGGTCTCCGCAATTATCCGGACGGGGCAACGCCCCGTGAGCTTTGCCATGGGAGTGGGAGTGCCGCAAATGCAGGGCGGCTGGTCAAGTCAAGTAAAGGCCATCAATTCAATCAGAAGCCGGGGCATTTAATTCACCTTGAATGCGACTCGCAGCGGCAGGTTCTTCAATAGTGGGTTGCCTGACGAGAGTTGAATCTTGAGGCCATTCTTGTTTCCTGTCGGAATTGAGGACGGCCCAGTCAGGGTGAGGCTGTATTGATGGCGCAAGGCTGCTCCAAGAGAGTCGAAAGCAAGAGCCACCTGATCCACTGTAACGGGACTGTAGTTGATGCCGCCCGTATCATTGACCAGTTCCGTCATATCGCTATTATATGCCTCGCTTACTCTTAGCATTTGTCTCGTTCCCGTCAGATAGTTGATGATCGATTTTGGCGTCTCCGTTAAACTGTATGCGTTGGCGACGTTGATCGTATAAACCGATACATCAGAATTGCGGACTGTCTTTCTCAGATCCCTGAAACGCCCAATTCTCGAACCGTTTTCATTTCCGTCGCTGATGATGATAATCGCGCGTTTTTTATGACCGGCCGATTTCATCATTCCCATGCCGCGATCGATGGCGTCAAATAGCGAGGTCTTGGCCTTACTCTCGCTCTTGATGAGTTGTTGCAGCCCTGCAGAGAACGCGGGCCCGTCGTTACTGGTCCAGTCCATAATCACTCTCGGTTCCTTGTTGAAAACGATCAGACCGTATTCGTTTTCTGGGTTTCCGGCGTAGATGAAATCCCTGATCTTCATGGCCCAGTATTTCGTTATCATGCCGGATTTTGGATCTATCTGCATCGAACCGGAATTGTCTACGATAAACAGGACACTCGCAGGATCGTCATTTTCTACAAACCTGCCGATGACGGCATGCCTGTTATCGAGGGTGATTTTGAAGTCCTGCGTCGTCAGGCCTGTCACTGGCCTGCCAAACTCATCAGTCACGTGGACGCTCAGTTTCAGAACCGATTGAGCCCGAGCCGGACTCAAGGTACCGTATGCCGTAAGGATTCCGCACAGTGCGATAACCATTAAAAAGCTTGATCCAGGTGACATATTCATTTCTTTTATCCCTTTCAATCAGTTAGATTGATTGCCTTAAGTTGATTAAGCGGGAAATTCAGGGAACTGGTATCACTCATTCCGACATCCGAGAAAATTCAAAGCCGGCTGTCTGGTTGGGACAGTTCCAGCGATTGGTGACGAGTATGTCTTATGACAAGGACTGGGCAACGTGAGAGAAGCATACAACCCGGGTAAAAGCTCTGTCGAAGATGTTCTTCATTACGCCCGGCGAGGGGACTCAAAACCGGCCGGTTTGATCGGTCAGTAGATTTCGACACCGGCAAAAAAACGAAACAAACCGGGAAGTTTCGACGTGATACTCTTTTGGTCAAGCCTGCTTTTAACCTGGAGAAAAAGAATATGGCGGCATTTGATGGGAAGGTGGTAATCGTTACCGGCGGCAGTTCCGGGCTGGGAGAGGCGGCGGCATTGAAGTTTGCCGGCGAAGGCGCAAAGGTGGTCATCGCAGCCCGCAGGGAAGACAAAAGTCTCGACGTCGTCAAGCGGATCGAGGCGCTGGGTGGCGAAGGCGTATTCATCAGGACCGATGTCACCAAACGCGCCGATATTGAAGCCCTGGTCGAGGGCGCCGTCGCCAGATTCGGGAGGCTCGATTGCGCGGTCAATAATGCCGGCATCGTCGGTCCGGTTTTTGTCCCTGCGGCAAATATCCCTGAAGACGCCTGGGATGAAGTCATGACCGCGAATCTGAAATCCGTCTTTTTGTGCATGAAGTACGAAATCCCGGCGATGCTCCGGAATGGCTGCGGCTCGATAGTCAATATCTCATCGATCTACGGCTACAAATCGAGTGATGCCGGCCACGCTGCATACTGCGCCAGCAAGCATGGGGTCATCGGCCTTTCGAAGACAGCCGCCCTCGATTACGCTCAGCAGGGAATCAGGATCAATGTAGTTTCACCGGGCTACACCCATTCCGAGATGGTCGACCCGGTTGCCGAGTCGGCTCCGGAACTGACCGGAGCTCTCGTCAATCGACACTCAGGCATGAACCGGCTGGGCAACGCCGAAGAGACCGCCGAGGCCATCGCATGGCTCTGCTCAGATGCCGCCAGCTTCGTCAATGGAGTCGTCCTGCCTGTCGACGGCGGGGATAAGACGACACTATATTGAAACTGCAGATAGCTGTTTAGTCTATAACCAGCTTTCTTCATTCTGGAAAGGATTTAATCTGAATCCATTTCAAATGATGAGGTGTCCACCAAACCCGGTCAGCTTCACCTGATAATTTTATTGAATCAAGGGCAGGGAATGACTATACTCCCCACGAATTGAAAGAACGTTCAACAACATTAATTTTTTTGGATGTCATCTCAGCCGATCATCATCCGGCAAGTACTCTCAATGAGTCGTGACAATGGTTCCGGCATAGATAGAGGCCTTTCGCACAGAGTACACACCGAGTAAAACGATGAATGAATCATCCGAAAAACTACCAACACCGTTTGACTACGGTGAGGTCTACGATCTTGTTCTCAAGGACATTCCATACGGATTCGACTTCTGCACACCTACAAATACGAAATGGCGCGGCTGTTCGTGAGGCGTCAGGAACACTAACATTACTTTGGAGGGATAATTCTGCAACTGGGAGCTTTCTCTGTTAGCCTGGCCGTTAAAGATATCGAGGCGTCGAAACTCTTTTACGAAAAGCTGGGTTTTAAAGTTTTCGCAGGAGATCAATTGCGGAATTGGCTGATTATGAAGAATGGCGCGCACGTTATTGGATTGTTTCAAGGCATGTTCGATAAAAACATTCTCACCTTCAACCCGGGCTGGAATAGCGATGCTGAGCCACTCGAAGAATTCACCGACGTTCGAGAATTGCAGCGCCTGCTCAAAGATCGCGGAGTAAACATGGTTTCAGAAGCAGACGAAAGCACTGCCGGCCCGGCCAGCTTTGTGATTGTTGATCCGGATGGAAACACGATTCTGGTGGATCAGCACGTATAGGAAATGTGGCAGTAGGAGTTTCCGTCTGAGAAGCAGCGCATAACATTCTTTACACCGGAGCGTCCGCTCCGGCCAACGCTGTCATAAGGCAGTCTGAATTCGAAAGGAGCGAAGAAAGGCCAGGACCAGACGGCTTGAGATTCAGGCGGGGCACCCCTTTGGGAACTGCTCGCTCAGCAGGATCTGCCCGCGACCTCTCCAGCCAGGAGCACCTTATGTCGGAACAAACGCGTAAGCGTTCACATGGAGGCTATCATGCCAAGAAGATTACTGTTCGTGGTCGTCATCGCTTCAATCCTTGCATTATCATTGTTTTCATCGTGTCGTCGTAAAGGTTCGTCTCAAGTCCGCAGCTTCGACAGCATCGCGGAACCAATAGAGTCGCCGGGATGGATTACATTCAAAGCCTCGGCGCGGATAAATCCGAAGGCATTGTTCAAAGATTACGCGGAGCTGTTTCAGCTAACCTCGGGAAACGAAATGAGTATCACTTCCGAGGATGTTGACGATCTGGGAATGACTCACCTCCGCTTTCAACAGCTCTACAAAGGGGTCGAAGTCGAAAATGCTGAGTTCCGTGTTCGCGCAAAAGAGAATGTGGCCATTTCGGCGAATGGCAAGCTTGAGTATCAATTCGCCCCGCCCACGGAACAACCAGCAGTGACCGAGGAACGGGCAATTGAAATTCTTCTGCAGCAACTGCCTGACGTGCGGTTCTATCATGAAGAAGACGTTCTCGCTGACTTAAGACGGGAGCCTGATGCGCGGTACCGGCCGAAGGGTAAGCTTGTCTTTACTGAACTGCCTGAGAGTAGTCAACGAGTCCTGGCCTGGATGTTTCGCGCCTACACCACGCCGATAGACAGATCGCGGCGTGTCTACATCGATGCTGCCAGCGGCGCTTTGGTAAAAGAATTGCCACTGCTTCCCAATTGTTTTGGCGGTGGCGGAAACACTACCTTTCGGGGGTTTCAGCAGTTCAACACATCACGAGTAGATATCCCAAACGCCGGCCAGAACTTCATACTTGAAGACGATTGCCACGGCAATCGCCTCATGATGCTCCGACCGAATCTGGTTGCCGGCACACGTGACGTCTTCGATGCCGATAACAACTGGAACGACTCAGATATCTCGGCGGTGATGTCCTTCTACGGGCTCGGCATAGCCTATGACTACTACTCACTGCAGCACGGCCGGCAAAGCTGGACCGGAGGCAACCGCGATATGGGGATCATCAACGATCCGGCAGAGCCCCACGCTCGTGGCGGCAGTGGCGTTATCTGGTGCGGCTCGGGCCCAACTAATAGTCCCAACGACGACTTCAATACGGTAGACATTATTGGACATGAGTTTACTCACAGCGTCATCGAGGCAACCTCAAAGCTGGGCAGTGATGTTACGAAAGAGAGTTCCGCTTTGAACGAATCTTTCAGTGATATTTTCGGGCAGTTGATTGAGCGCTGGGATGAGAAGAACGCAAATGCCGAATGGATCATCGGCGATGACAAAGGTTGTGGTGTAGGCGCTACCTGTCGCGATCTGATGAACCCGAAGAACTTTGGTCATCCAGACACTTACAAAGGCATTAATTGGCAGAGTCCTCCAATGGTTGTCGATCCGCACGTCAATGGCGGGGTACAAAATCGCTGGTTCGCGCTTCTCACTGATGGTGGAACGGGAACGAATGTCGAATCGAAGGCCCCTTTCGATATCCAGAAACTCGAGATCAATAGAACCAGCCGAATTGCGTATCGCACTATGGCTTATTATCTGACCGCCGATTCGACTTATGTTGACGCGCGCAACGGTTCGATTCAGGCTGCACGTGATTTATTCGGCGTCAACTCGGTCTCCGAGAATCAGGTCATCAAAGCATGGTGCGCCGTTGGGCTCTGCCCGTTTTCGATGCCCAATCAGGCGGATGTTTTTGATCGTCCGGGCGGTAATCCGAACGCAGCCTCGCCGAATAACAACAGCCGCTGTCAAGGTTGGCGGAGCGGCCCAAATCCGTTGGTCGACGGACGAGCACCCACGTTTGAAGGTACCGGCCCTTAACATTTTCCCTACCAACGATGTGGACTATTTCCGCATTAGTTTCCCCGAGGTAGATTCACTTGGAACGCTTTGTTTCGTTCCGGGTTTCGCCTTCAACTTCGGGCGAGAGGTAAACGCCAGAATTCTGATCAACGGAGCTGTCAGGAAAACTTTCAAACAAGTTTCTGACTTCAAAATTACGCTGAGCGAGGCGAATGTGGATGACTTCGTGCTCGAGGTTACTGCGCCGTTTCCGGGGCAAGTGGTTGAATACAGCCTGTCGATCAGTTTTTTCCTGCGGGCGGACGCCAGTTGTCTACCGAATGAGCCGCCAGCCAGGTGGAAAAAGATTCGTGACTGTATCGCGTGTGACCTTGACGTACTTTCCGGAATCAATCGTGTGATTCTTGAGCCCGATTACCGTCAGCCCGAAGGAGTAGCAGCGAAGGATCACTACTTCTTCTGGGGCGGCAAAGGTGTGTTGAACATTCCAATTGTCATCAAGCAGGGCAATAGTCTAACTGTTGACCTGGTAGACGACGCTGGAAGAACCGTAACATCAGTTGCGCGTGATTCTGCGACAAATGCCATCTTTGAAAAAGCCAGGGCTCCCCGCAGGCGTTTATTCGCTTCGGTTCAGAGGATTTGGAAATGGGACTCAAATTGACGTAAAAGCACCTGTTGCGCCCTGATGCAAGGAGATGCCGAGGGTATTTCATCAGAGATCCGGGCGAAATGACCGCTATTTTCCGGCATCAACCATTCCCGAAATCGGAAATGGTTGATGCCGTTGCTTCAAATATTGCATTTTGGAAATCATTGATTCGTTTGATGGGCGGGTTGTTCGAGAGTCCTGAGCCTGGAAAGTTGGATCCCCAACCAGGATAAGGGAACAGAAGGTCTGAGGAGAACGTTTGGCCTGATATGAATATTGCACATGCCGAAGAATTGACATCTCAAAAGTCGCTCCGGCTGTGGCCCGGGGTGATTGCCGTGGTGCTTCAGTGGCTGGTCTGGCTTGTCGTCCCCATGATCATATCCGGCGCCGTTCCCTACGGAGTGATTGGTGGAATCGTCGGGGACTGGTGATTATCGTGTGGTGGCTGTTCTTCAGCCGAGTGCCTTGGCTATAAACCCTTGGCGTTCTTGGCGATGAAAAATACCTTTATTTCCACGAAATCCGGCTGGTTGGGTAAGAACTTTCCGCTACGAAGTCCCGTTAGCAGGGCTGAGCAGTTACAAATATTTTGAAGGGCAGGGGACGCACCGCAATCAGCATGTCCCCCTTGAGCTTTGATGTTTGATCTTGGTGTTTATGCGCATTGCAATCCTCGGAAACTCAGGCTCTGGTAAGTCGACACTGGCACGCTGGTTCGCCGCTCGAAGTGGCGCCACGCTTCTGGACCTGGATACTGTCGCCTGGGAGCCCGGGCAGATTGCAGTTCCTCGTGCGGCACAAGATGCGGAAGCCGAAGTCGTCTCGTTCTGCCTGAAGCATCCGGATTGGGTCATCGAGGATGCTATGCGCACCTTATCGCTGCGACCTTTGCGTTTGAGCCTCATCTTCTGTTCCTGAATCCGGGAGAAGCTCAATGCCTCGCAAACTGTCGCGCTCGACCCTGGGAACCCCACAAGTACAAGAACAGGGAAGAACAGGAAGAGCGTTTGTCCTTCCTGCTTGATTGGGTCGGTCATTACTACATCCGTGAAGGCAATATGTCGCTGATCGGTCACACCGCCTGCTTTGCCGGCTACCGGGGGCCGAAGATCGAACTGCGGGCAACGCCTGATCTCGCCAAACCGTCAGACGAGTTGCTTTCGTGGGCAAACTGAGTTCAAACTCTGCGCTCGAGGCGAGCTTCGCTTTTTCTCGCCTATTCGTTATTGTCTGGAGCAATTTATGATCATCGTACTCGGAAGCGTTATCATCCTTGAAGGCAAGGTTTCTGAAGCACTGGCTCTGAGCCGTGAACATGTCAACCGGTCGCGTCTGGAGCCAGGCTGCATCGAACATGGCGTATCCATTGACGACGAGACGCCAAATCGACTGGTCTTCGTCGAGCGCTGGACTGGCATGGATGCGCTCAAGGCACACTTCGCAGTACCTGGCTCTCGCAGCTTCATCAAGGCCATTGCCGCGCTCGCCGGCTCACCGCCTTCAATGTCAATCTACGAAGCCAGCGAGGTGTCTCCCGGCGGTTAGCATACGGCCTGATTACATGTTGACCCGAAACAGTCTGCCAACTTCAGGCGAGTGGAGTTTGCTCAACTGGCGAATTGAATTTAGAGCCTGTTTCCCTGTTTTATTGATATTTTGGAATGGTCGAAATACGAGCGGGAGCGCAGGCGTCCCGCCTGCGTCAATTCGATTAACGCAAATCTGATATCAATGTGCAGATATTTCAAGACAAGCAGGCGGGACGCCTGCGCTCCCGCTCGTATTTTGATTCTGTAATTTCTGACAATCTAACAAAGGATGAATTAGCCAACAGAATCAGTAACCTATTTTGAGGTATCTGCGACGCCGGCCTGAATGGAAATATTCATGGCTTCGACTTACCATCTTTCGTAGCTATCCTTCCTGATTTAAGATTTGCAGTAAGGCTGAAATTGGAGTTGGAGAAAGACATGACAGAAATTTCGCGACTGTTTCTTGACGAATCCAGAAGGTATTTGTGCGTTGTCTACCTCGCGGATATAGAACGAGCGGTAGCTTCTCTTACCGACGAACAGGTTTGGTGGCGACCAAACGAGGACGCTAACAGCATCGGCAACCTTGTGCTACACCTGACGGGAAATGTGCGTCAGTGGATTGTGGGCGGGGTTGGAAAGCTCCCGAACGAGCGGCACCGCCAGCAGGAATTCGACCAGCGGCAAGTGATCGCCCGGGTCGAGCTGCTTGCACGGTTGCGCAGAGTCATCGAGGAAGCCGATGCGGTCCTCTCCGGGCTTGACGAGGCAAACCTGCACGAACACCGGACGATCCAGGGATCTGATCTCACAGTTGCCGGTGCGATCTATCACGTTGTTGAACACTTCTCAGGCCATACTGGGCAGATCCTCTGGATTGCAAAATCGATGGTTGGCAGGCTCTGACGGCTTATCGGATTCATTTATCTGAAAGGTCCGGGTGACAGATGACGACAACTTCAAAACTGGATGATCCCGATCGGCTCCGCGCCTGGTGGTGGCATCGTCAAGGGCTGGACGGCAGCCTCGCCGGCGCATCCGCAGCGGATGTGCTGATACGGTCGGGCTGGGCGCGATCTGTTGCAGGCGCCGGGCCTTATTTGACACTCTTCTCGCGCGCGGGCCTGTCGCGTGAAGCGATCGACAAAAGCGTCGCGGACTTGACCATACACGAATTACCGAGTGCACGGGGGTGTACCTACGTCATGCCTTCGCAGGATTTTGCTCTCGGACTGTCGGTTGGTGAATCGTTTGCGGAAGCGCCGCTGCGGGTTGCCCGATCTCTTGGCGTTACGGATGCCGAGATCGAGACACTATGCCAGGCCGTAACGGCGGCGGTCAGCAGTACGCCAATGGAACCGGATGCGATTCGCGCTGCAACTGGAAAGGCTTCGCGAAGTCTTGGTGAGGCGGGCAAAAAGAAGGGCGTCACCACCACACTGCCGCTCGCGCTGGGTCTGCTACAGGCTCGCGGCGACATTCGACGCGTACCCGTTAACGGTCGCCTCGATCAGCAGCGGTATGCATACGTTCGATGGGTCCCGAATCCCCTTGCAGTACAGCCGTTCGAGCCGGGGAGGGCCCTGACCGAACTTGCGCGCCGGTACTTTCGGTGGATCGGCCCAGCAACCGTCAGGGAGTTCCAGGCGTTCGCCGGGATTGGCGTCAAGGCGTCGCAGGCCGCCGTGGCGCCCCTTGATCTGCAGGTCATTGCGAATGGTGACGATCGATTGCTGCTGCCGGAAGATGTCGAGGCTTTTCATTCCTTCCGCCCGCCGACAAAGCCGCAGTACGCGCTCGTGAGCAGTCTCGATACGCTGCTCCTCGCACGCCGTGACATTAGCAGCATCATCGATACTAAAGACCTTGAACGCCAGGTTCAGGGTGAGCGCGGGCTGCTCAAACTCGGCGCGATCGCCGAGTTGCCGGATCACGCCATTCTCGATCGCGGTCGCCTCATCGGGCTCTGGGAGTTCGACACAGAGACCGAGTCGATCGTCTGGGCTACGTTTGGTGAGCGCAATGCAGCATTGGATCGTATCGTCCGAAAAACCGGGGAGTTCGTGCGCAACGACTTAGGCGATGCCCGCTCTTTCAGCCTCGACACCCCGAAGTCACGCGCATCCCGCATTGCCTGGCTCCGCTCCCAGAGCACGGCATAGTGCAGTATTCGATCATGCATACCGGGCGCCGCCGATGCATATTGAAGTTCTTACAGAGATAGGGGATTTTCAATATTCATTATTATTCTGGAGGTCACTAAATGAATTTTCCAACGATGATGAAACTGCCGAGCGCTTTTCTTCCGGTAGCAATGTCGGCTGCTGCACTCGCCACGGTGCTTGTTCACATTGCCTTGTTCGGCGTTGCTCGTGAAGCAGATGAGGGGACCGCCGCTCATATCTGGCAGTTACTCATGGCGGCACAGTTGCCAATCGTGGCATTCTTCGCTTTCAAGTGGTTGCCGCGGATTACTGGTGAGGCGCTGCTGGTGCTGGCTCTCCAGGCCGCTGCCGCGCTCGCAGCTCTTGCACCCGTTTTCTTTCTTAACCTTTAATATTGAATTAAAAAAAGCCGCGCATCCAGCCATGATTGCATCGGCCATGCAGCCGTAACCATGGCTGGTTGCGTTACAGCCACTGGGAGATTCGTCTCCATAAGCCTCTCGAAATTGGCTTGAGAATGAGTGTTGATCCTTCTACACTCACACACCGCGACCGCGTTGCCCGACGGCCGCGTGTTGGTGGCGGGTGGGTTCATCGAAAAAGGCTCCTCGAAGGGGGCTGAAGTCTACGAGCCTGGCACGGGGAGGTTCGCCCCGTTGCCACCCATGGTCACGACACGTCACAGCCATTCGGCCACGCTGCTTCCCGATGGGAAAGTGTTGATTGCCGGCGGTTACGGTGAAGGCTCCATGACGCTGGCTGCGGCGGAGCTGTTCGACCCTGAGACGAACACCTTCAGCCCGACCGGGTCGCTTCTCGCCGCTCGCGCCGACCACATCTCCATTCCCCTCAAGAACGGTAAGGTGCTGATCGCGGGAGGCCTGGGGCCGGGCTGGACCTTCCTGGCGAGCGCGGAGGTCTACGATCCCGTGACGGGCCGCTTCTCACCGACGGGAAGCATGACTGTGCCGCGGGAGAGCCACGCGGCCGTTCGACTTCCGGACGGACGTGTGTTGATCGTTGGCGGGCACAATGGGCAGCGGCGGAGCCTCACGCTGTTGGGCTCGGCAGAGATCTATGACCCTGCCACCGGAGCATTTGGTCGTGCGGGTGCGATGCGCATCCCGCGCCACAAGCACGATGCCGTGCTGCTTCCCGTGGGCCAGGTCTTGATTACCGGCGGCGCCGACGACCGAGACGATCGCGGCGTCTACAACTCCACGGAGCTGTTCGATCCGAAGACCGGGATGTTCGTGGCCGGCCCTGCGATGAAGCTCGGCCGCTATAAGCACGAAGGCAGCAGCGTCCTGCTCCCGAGCGGTCTTGTGTTGATCTCCGGAGGCGCGCCCCAGGCTGAAACGTACGACGCCGCGAGCCGGAGCTTCGCACTCGTGCCAGGAGCGCCGCGAATGGCGGGACAGTTTTCTGCGGTCGCATTGCTGCGAGGTGGAGCTGCACTGATTACAGGCGGGTACGGCAACGGCACCGGGCCGCGGTCGTCGGCGTGGCTGTACCGCCCGTGAGACTCGAACGCCGACAGCCGCCCAACGTATTGAGAATTCGTGTGGCGGCTCCCCCGGGGCGAGAGGTTCGTTTATCGGACTCCGCGCCAGACGAATTCATAATACGTTCGGCGTCACAGAAACGACGATTCATCCACCACCTGAAAGGAATGCCATGCCCACGATGCCAAGTCGCTCGAAAGACAACCCGTGGAAGCTGAAGACGCCGCCGGGCACTTCGGATTACACGATGCGCCGAGAAGGGGGGGGAGGAGTCGGCCTCCGGGGGGGGGGGGGGGGGGGGGTGGGGAGGGGGGGGGGGGGGGGGGGGGGAACGGGGGCACGGTGGCTGGTACGGCCTCAAGAAGGGCCTGCGCGGCCGCTTCGGAGTCTACCTACCTCCGCTCATGGAGGAGCTCGGGCTCTGTGAGCTTGAGCACAACGCCAAGAACAATAGAATGCGCGCCAAGTGAGCGATGTGACGCCGTACAACAGCATGCAGCTAACGGCGCTTCGCGCCGCAACTGATGCTGGGCGATTCGGTAACTACGTGCCCCCAAAATATGTGTGCAACCGCGAGAAAGAATGAAAGATCGATTCTACAAAACGTTGGATGGCTGGAAAGTTTACCTGACAGGGCTTGATGTGTTTCCAACTTTTCGTGGCTGTTTGGAAGGAACGCCAGAAGATAACAGCTTGGCTACCCTCAAACGGCTCAAACAAGGAAAGGCTCATCATCCCAACAAAGATTTACCTGTGTTGGGAATGACGCCATCGCAATTACCGATTCCACCTTACACTTGGGAAGCAGAACTAAATTCCTGGGAATGTCTTCACACCAAAGACGGTGATTATAATTCCCATCTTTTGGTGGTTTGGTTTACCGACGATCTTGACCATAACATTGATGAATTGACACAGGAAATGGTGGGTCAAATTGTTTGGAAAGATCACGCTAAAGATTACGATTGGCTTCCTTGATGAGGCTTCATTTTTAAAGATTTGTGACTTCCCAAATGTTACCGAACGTATTAAGAATTCGTGTGGCGCGGGATCCGCAAGCAATCCTCTCGCCCCAGGGGAGCCGCGACACAATTCTGGTAACTCCTTGTTCGACCGGAGGCACTGCCGTCTTTCTGATATAACTTTTACGGATGGCGGTACCCCGGTCAACTGGTTATTCGGTGCCTTCGGCGAATAAGGTCTGCGGATCGGAGTGTGTTATGACGATAGCTGTATGCTTAAAATGTGGTCATATGAAGTTTGGCGCCTGGACGCCCTGCGAGAAGTGCATGCATCAACCAGAAGAGTTAGAAGACAGAGCCAAACATCTGATCCTTTCCGATCACTATTATACGCACCAGGATTTAGAGCAATATGCACAACGTGTAGCACAAGGGGAAAAGTGGTTCTTCGGTGAAAAGGAAACACGCAATTTCATCAACGAATTGGCAAAAGCAGAACGCCAGGAGGCGGTCGTTAAGGAATCTTGGGATTTAATCAAAGAATATCGCCAAGATATGGCGGAAGAAGAATTGGCATTTTTTGAAGGCTTACCAGAATACAGCCAAGCCGTGACCGCACGCTTGGCGCTTTACCAGCAATACCAAACACGGCTTGAGACGGCCAATCAACTAGGAGGCTGGGCGGCGACAGAGGCAGAGTTTCAGAAATTACTTGATGAAGACCCCAGACTCAGGCCGCTCCAAATTCACAGAATCAATAAAAAGGATGGCGATGGATGGATGGTTACTCATCCTTAAATCACACTGAACATTCATTGCACCGGAGCGAGAGCTACGAGTGCATTTTGGCGCGTGCCCGCTGAACCAAATGTTAGACGCTCTCTCGCTACGCAATTACACTTAACAAGAAGAAATGGAAAATATGAAACTGACACAACGCAATCTTATTTTCTTACTGGCAACGGTTTTACTCCTTGCGCTAACCGCTTTTGGGCAAAAATTAAACCCATCTTCCTTGCCTGACTCATCAATAACTGTGAGCGGAGAAATTGAACACCCGCTTACGCTCTCGGCTGCTGATCTGAGTCAATTTCCTCGCCAATCAGTACAAGCAAAAGATCATGATGGGAAAGAAGGAAAGTATGAAGGCATTGCCTTGAATGATATTCTGCAAAAAGCAGGAATTAAATTTGGCAAAGAGCTAAAAGGGAAAGCTCTAGCTACATATTTATTGGTTGAAGCGGCAGATGGTTATCAAGCGGTGTTTGCGTTGCCAGAACTTGATCCTGCCTTTTCAGATAGAGTGGTGGTACTGGCAGATCGTCGAGATGATAATCCTTTAGGTTCCTGGCAAATCATTGTGCCTGGCGAAAAGCGTCATTCACGCTGGGTTCGCCAAGTAAAATCACTCATAATCCTGCGAGCGTCATCCAAAACAAAATAATTCGATTAATAATCCCGCGTCTAACATCTGTTCAACCCTAGCCGCGCCAACAAGCGTTGTGCTTGACCACTATGCTACAGCGCGGCACGGTCAACGCGGTGTGAGGCGGCGTCATACCAAAGTCTTCGTCTAAGGAGATAACATGAAAGCCAGGCGATCGATACTGCGCCACCTCTTGGATGTCCTTGGAGCATTGCCGCTCTTTGCAACGGCGCCGCTCTATCGATACTGGCACATGCGGTGGGGAGCGACGGACGAGGAAGTCGTCAGTCTCATGCCTGGCGATGACCTTGTGCCTGTCGCGCCTTTCAACGCCACACGCGCCATATCGATCGAGGCGCCACCAGACAAAGTGTGGCCCTGGATCATTCAGATGGGCTACCGGCGGGCCGGCTTCTATACCTACGACCTTCTCGATAATGCCGGCTTGCCGAGCGCCACCTCCATTCTGGGAGAGTTTCAGACGCCCATTGTCGGCGACTGGATGCCGATGGCCGGCGTTGTTAACGAGACGACTGCTTTCAAGTTCAAAGCCTTCGAGACGAACCGCTGGCTTCTTTGGCACAAGCCTGACAGCACTTGGGCGTGGCGCCTGACGCCGTTGACTCCAAACCGTACGCGCCTCGTTACTCGGCTGAAGGCGCGGTACGCATGGGAGCACCCGGGGATGGCCATTTTCACCTTGGTCCTGCTCGAATTTGGCGACTTTCCGATGATGCGGAGGGTTCTCAAAGGCATCAAGGTCCGTTCGGAAACTTGTTGCGGACTCGCTTCGCTCGCCGTTGATGTCTGACGTTAGGCGTCACATCGTTGGAATCGCCGGCGCCGCCATCGCACGCCTCCGGCCAAACGGAATGGCGCGCGCCTTGTTCGCGATGGCGATCGCACAAACGTTAGTCATTGTGATTGTGCTGATCATCTGGTTGCCCCAGATTACGTCCTGGGCGCCGCCTGTGGTGCGAATGTTCGGTCTGAATGCGTTTTTCGCTTTGCTCTTTGTCGGATCGGAGTTGTTGTTTCAGAAGGCGGCGCGGGGCGAACCCGCACCGGGCGCGGTATAACAAGCATACCATGCAGAGCATGCCGGCAAACTCGCGCTGCACCAGATGGCCGCAATCATGAAGAACTTGATCCGCGACCGCTGGTGAGCGCAAACGTTGGGCCGACTGGAGGCACCGTCATGGATATCCGCAGTGAAAGACCAGATGACTATCCGGCAGTTCGAGAAATAATCGAAAGGGCTTTTGGAGGTATTGCCGAAGCCAGGATCGTTGATTTGATTCGTGCTGCAAATAAGGCTCTTGTCTCACCGCTGAATGTTAGCCGGCAGCAGGCGGCTCAATCAACAGAGTGCGCGTCACGGGCGCATTGGTTATCCCCAACATTACATCTTGCCCGGTTAGCCTGGGGGAGGAGGCGTTGGGCAGATCAGGAGGAGATGCAAAATGATACGATGCTGGCGCAGGTTGGTGGTGATAATCTTGTGCATACTGTCTTTATCAGGGATCGCTGCTGCGCAAAAGCCGCAGACGGCGAACACGCTTACACTCGAAGACCCCGCCAGGCGGCCGAGAGCCACACTGGCTGACATCAGCCTCCTTGTTGGCCACTGGCAGGGAGAGTTTCTTGGCGCGAATGCTGAAGAGTTGTGGCTTCCGGCCGCCGGCGGCAGCATGGTCGGACTCTTTCGCCTGCATAAGGAAGGCAAAATCGTCTTCTACGAATTCATGATCCTGGTCGAAGAAGAGGCCAGCGTCTCGATGAAGCTCAAGCACTTCCAGCCCGACCTCAAGGGGTGGGAGGAGAAGGACGCGATGAAGACGTTCCGGTTAGTAAGGGCGACCAGGGATGCGATCTGGTTTGAAGGTTTGACGTTTCGAAAGCAGGCCGACGGATCGCTGCGAGGCTTCATTGCCATTAGCGCGAAGGATGGCAGCGTCAGGGAAGAGTCGTTCCTGTATCGGCCGATTACAACGCGATAATTGGTGGACGGACAACTAAAGAGCGTTTATTAATGCCGGCGCAGCATGCATTTTGGTTAAGCAGACGCTGGTAAACTGTTAACAATCCACAAAGAGCATCGGCCTGATCGACAGTGTATATAGCTCTTACGTTATAGACACTTTGTCGGGCAGGCATGCAAGAGGAGTTAAAGATGACGAACAAACCGAAGTGGTATACCCCTGTTGTAATACTGGCTTTGATCTGGAACTTGTTAGGATGCATGGCATATCTGTCGGATGTGAGGCTGACACCTGAGGATTTGGCAAAGATGAGCGCCGCCCAGCAGGCTCTTTACGCATCGAGACCCGCTTGGGCTGTCGCTGCTACTGCTTTTGCAGTCTGGGGAGGAGCTTTGGGTTGCATCGGACTGATCGTTCGCAAACGTTGGTCATATCCGATACTCCTGATTTCCCTTGTTGGAGTCATTGTTCAGGAGGTCGCGCTTTTTGGATTTTCCAAAGCAGCATCCCAGGCTGGAGTTGTCGCGATTGTTTTGCAAGGGGTTGTGCTCCTGGTAGCTGTTGGGTTGGTTTTTCTGGCACGTAAAGCAATAAGGCTTGGCTGGATATCCTGATATATCTAAAATACCTCAGACGACGGCTAATGATTCGTTCAAACCAGGCCCGATACGCCGGCCTGAACTTTGACGTTCATTGAAATCGCAGTACCGGGCCTGCGCAGGCCCCAAAACCATAAGCATAAAGCCATAAAGATTGACCGCCGGGTCTCGCTTCGATTTATTTCACTTCACCCGGTGATATCTCAGCAGGGGACAATTAAAATGATCATTACAAACTTACCGGATCGGACAGAGGCGGCGGAGTATTACTTCACCTATATCGATAAGGTGCCGGGCGGCGACATAATCGGGATTTTAGAAACGCAGCAGGCACAAACCCTGGCGCTGCTTGGCGGTATTTCGGAGGAAAAATCGATGAGCCGTTACGCCCCCGACAAGTGGACCATCCGACAGGTGTTGAACCACATAAACGACGCAGAGCGCTTGTTTGTGAGCCGTGCACTCTGGTTCGCGCGTGGCTTCGACAGCCCGTTGCCCGGCTTCGATCAGGATATCGCAGTCGCATCAGCGGCCGCAGATGCGCGGACTTTGAGCCGCCATGTCGAGGAATTCCATACCATTCGTGCCGCGACTTTGTCCTTATTTATTAACCTTCCGGCTGAAGCATGGTCACGAAAGGGCATTGCCAGCGGGAACCCTTTCACCGTTCGCGCCCTGGCCTACATAACCGCAGGACATGTCACCCACCACACCAGGATCATAGAGGAAAGATACCTTATGGAGAATGGAGAATGAAGAATGGAGAATGGAGAATGGAGAATGGAGAATGGAGAATGGAGAATGGAATGGAGAATGGAGAATGAAGAATGGAGAATGGAGAATGGAGAATGGAGAATGGAGAATGAGGAATGAAGAATGCAGAATGGGGAATATCTAGGTCACAGATGCTTCCCATTCTTCATTCTGCACTCACAATTCTTCATTCATCATTCTTCATTCTTCATTCGTCAACATCTCGGCGGGAAGACCGGGATGATGAGGGTTGCAGCCTGAGTCAGCGTCAGCTTGTGCAGGTTGTGGCCCTGGTTGAAGGCTCCGGACTGAGCGTTCGAGTTCTTGTTGAGGTTGATGACCGCGCCGAACATTCCGTTTTCAGACAGCGAGTAGAGCTTCATCCATCCGGTGCGGCCCGGCGGAATCGCCGACTCAAAGCGCGGCGCCGTTCTGGGGAAGCTGTTTGAGAGGCTGTTTCTCAACTGGCAGCCTCCGGTGATATTGAAGCTGTAGCCCTGCTCGACGTCGTCGTAGAGCAGACCGAAGATCGTGCCCAGAGTCAGACCGCCGGCAGACAGATTGCCTCCGAACCGGTTGAGGACCAGCATTGTGTCGTTGCCGTCACCCTTTGCCGGGATGTTGTCCACGGCCAGGACTCTCGGCACTCCGTTGTAGCTGACTCCGTCGAAGTTGAGCGTCGCTGTTGTGGAATTCCCGTCGCACAGCGGCAGCCCTCCGGCCAGGGCCGAGATGGCCTCGGCTCCGAGGTTTGCGGCGTGCCCGCTGCTGAACTTCACATATTCATCACCGATCAGGTAGTTGAAGTCGATTGGGCATCCCCTGTCGTCAACAGCCACGGCGACCAGATACCCTGTCGTCCCCGGATCGATATCCGATGCGAGGAAGGTGTAGGTCTGATTTGGCGTCAGGCAGAGATACTGGTCGGCCGCGGTGCACGAAACTCCATCCACGAAGAAGAGATGGACCGTGGCCCTGAGCACCGGATGTGTGTTGGTAATCGAGATCCGTGTGTTCTGTGCGTTGTAGTTCGCCGCATCTGAACTATAGATGTTGTAGAAGAGGACCGATCCCGCCTTCTGATCGCTTGCCGGCGACTTGGCGTCAGGAATCACCCCTGTGCCAAGGGCAGGGCAGTTGACCGTCAGGCAGGCCACAACGCTTCCCGCAGGGCTTCCGCCGACAGTACCCGCAGAAGTGATGCAGAGCTGCGTGCCGGTGACGACCTGATCGCCTATCTGCGCCTTGTACTTGATCGTCACTATCTGGTTGCCGGCGAGCGTTCCCGACCAACTGACGGTCGAGCCATTGACCACATTACAGGTCCCGACATTGGCCGAACACGTGCCCGGAACTGCGAGCAGTCCCGCGGGCAGGGAAGCCGTGAGGGTGGCCGGTTGTGAAGAGTTCGCGCCATTGGTCACTGTCGCCGTGACATCGACCGCTCCGCCGGGGCCTGTGCACAGCGCCGGATCGGCGATGCTCCCGGTTATTGCGCTTACGGCAACTGTGAACGTCGTGTCGGTCTGTGCTGTTGCAATTGTCCGTCGCCCGAATGGTGATCGTATGACTCCCCAACGGAGCGGCATTGGAGATCGTCACCACTCCGGCCGCATTGACCGCAACCGTCCCGGTGAAGGTTCCCTTGCTTTGGACGATGATGGTCGACACGCTGCCGTTGTCGCTCGGGCCCGTCGCCGGATTGACCGTCAGCCCGTTGCCTCCAATCACATTCTGCAGCGCTGCGTATGACAACACAGGCGCCGTGTTGGCCGATACTGTCACATTGAGCGTGGCCTCGGCGAAGTCTCCCAGGCTGTCGGTTACCCTCAGCGTGAAGCTCGCATTGGTTGCCGTGCACGTGGCCACGACATCCGCCGTCACCACACCGGCGGCGGATACGGCGATGTTTGACACCGTCACCCCGTTGACTGTGGCAGACGTCCCGCCGTTGACCGTGACGCTCAGCGTATTCGCCGCCTGATCCACATCGTTGACGTTGGCTATGGTTGAGTTGGCCGACGGGCTACCCTGCTGCCGGCTCGTCGCCACCGCTCCGATCGTCGGCGGTGTGTTGACCTTGAGCGAGAACGTCTTCTGCGTCTCCGCCCCGCAGTTGTCCTTCACCGTCACCGTGATTGTGTAAGTTCCGGCCGGGGCCGCATTGCTGATGGTGATAGCTCCGGTCGTCGTATTCCCGACCAGGCTGCCGGTGAAGGTGTTGGGCGAGGCCGTCGCCGTCACCATCGCGATCGTCCCGTTGTCGGCCGGCGCCGCCGACGGCGTCACCGTCGTCCCGCCTCCGGTCAGCAGGTTCGTAGCGGCATAGTTGCCGACCGTCGGAGCCGTGTTCGCAGTCACGGTCACGTTGAGCGTGGTTTCGGCAAACAATCCGTAACTGTCAGTGACGCGCAGAGTGAAGGCGGCATTCGTTGCATTGCAAGAGGCCACGATATCGGCTTTAACCACGCCCGCCGCGTCCACCGTGATGTTTGAGACCGTCACGCCATTGACTGTCGCCGACGTTCCGCCGTTGACCTTGACGCTCAGGGTGTTCTCTGCCTGATCGACGTCGTTGACGTTGGCTATGGTCGAATTGGCCGACGGGCTGCCCTGCTGCTGCATCGCACCAACGGCGCTGATCGTCGGAGGCGCATTTAGGTTCAAGCCAATCAACACCGGATCATGGTCTGATGCGCGAAATGGCCCCGAATCAAAAAGCGTGTTTACGTGATTGGCCGACTTGAACTCAACATTGTAATCGAGCACGGTCGGCTCATCCGCGTTGATATGCCATTCGGTGATGCCGGCCACTTGCGGTACAAGCGCACTGCTTGCCAGGGCATGATCGATATAACCGGCCCCACCGCTGAACACATATGAGTAAGCATTCGCACCAATCACCGAATTGATCAAATCGGTGTAACCGCCATTCTTGATGGCAGTGATCGGATCTTCCTTTGCGTAGGCATTCATATCGCCGATGATGATGAAATCAGGATCTCCGGAGCCGGTTGGATCGGTCGCCAGCCAGTTGACCAGCGCGGTCGCGGCTTTGGTGCGCGTCAAATTGCAATTGTCCTGCCCATCGCCGATATCAGGGTCGCCAACGCTGTTGCAATTGGATCCCTTCGATTTCAGGTGGTTCACAACAACTGTCAGGCGAGCTCCATTAGAGTTCAAGGCAAAGGTTTGAGCCAGCGACGGCCGATTGAGGGTATCGATAAAGTTCGAATTCACTGAAGAATCCAGAATTTTATAGGCGCCGACGGGAGCAACATTTGCGGGCTTGTAGATCAACGCCACTCGGATCTCGTCCGTTCCGACAACTCCGGTATTGATGAAGGTGTAGGTCCCGGAAGCAGTCGCCGCATTCAATCCACTGACCAGATCTTCGATCGCGCTGTTTCCCGCCGCATCATTCTCGATCTCCATCAACCCAACGATATCGGCATTGAGCGCAACGATTGCGCTGATGATCTTGGAGCGCTGGCGGTTGAATTCGGTCACGCTATTGGCGCCGCGTGAAGTCGGGAAGCCTCCTCCCAGACCATTGCCGTTGAAGTAGTTGAGCACGTTGAAACTGGCAACTTTAAGAGCCCCGCCGACGGCATCGGGTGCAGCCTGTCGCGGATTGCTCGCCGTGAAACTGATCGAACCGACCGGCTGTATGCGATAGACGCCGAATCGCTGTTCGAGTACTCCCGTCAAACCATTGACGGTGTAACCGGAGCGCAGGGTGTTCAGAGCACTCAATCCGCCGGCTGGATAAATCGTCGGATCTATATTTTGTAGATTATTCGCATCATCCAGAACGATGCTGCTGCGATCATTGAGAGCCTGCTGAGCGATCGCCGGAGCGCCCGGAGCAACAATGTTGGTGGGTGTACTCAAGCGGCCATTGACGGAAAGCGTGAGCTCGCCAAAGCGACCAAGCGTGAAAGTTTCGGTCACAGTCAGATTTTGCGGGATGTTGATCAGCATCCCTTCATATCGCTCCCATTCGCCAACACTGGACACCGGCAGATTGACCGTGGTTGCCGCAGGCAAAACATTTCCAGTGGAACAGACCTGCACACTGCTGACAGTCGACAATTGCGTGAGCGTCTGCCCTGAGCTGAGAAACTCGGCAACCGTGCCCGTCACACGCACCTTATCCCCGACATTTACAGGAAAGGCTGTATTGAAGACGAAGATTCCCTCGGATGTTGCAGGATTTCCATCAGCGTTTGCATCTTCTTCCTGAAGATAATAACCGCCGAACTGGCCTGTTCCCTGATAATCGCCTGTGACAATGGCTTCAACTGTAACGACATTCCCCACCAATGGGCTGGTCGTTCCGCTGCCCTGCACGGCGCTGATTAATGTGGCAGGATCGCCGCAGACTCCCGAGGCGTCTGTGGTAAAGCTGAATATATAGTCCATCGCCATTAAATCGGGAGGATCGTTCACATCCTGATCCGTAACCTGGGCAGCCGTCACCGTTACGGTGCATACCTCGTTCGCAGTAAAATTCGTGCTTGGATCGAGGATGTAGGTGGTCGGTCCGCCGTTCAACACAAAAGGATGCCCGCTGCTGTTCGTACAGGATATGGTGAAGGCCGCCGAACCGGCAGTTACCGCTTCAGTGAAGGTGATGGAGATGTTGGACGAAAGCGCCACCCCTGACGCGTTGTTCACGGCGTCGCTCAGTACGGCCGGCGCTGCATCCGCTGAACTGCACGGATTGAAAGTCGAAGATGTATTGCGCGGGGCTGTAGCCGCCGTCGTAAAATCTGTCGAATTGTTATCCGATTCCGTGCATCCGTTGTTGTTGCGGAAAATCGCAGTCGTATTGCCTGGCGGCGGAGCGGGAGCGGAGCCGTTTCGGGAGAAGTTTGCGGTGGTGCCATATCCCACCAGATCGATAATCTGCGCTAGTTGCGAAGCATTACAAACAGTTGAGCCTCCGTTGCATGCAAGCCCGGTCGTTGAGTTAACCAACGCTACTTTTCCCGCTGTGCCGCTCATATTGACGGTTCCGGTCGCATCCGCCGTCGGCAGCAGTGCACCGACAGCGCCGGCGGAATTAAGTTGCACTAGATAATACTGTCCTGGCGCCAGCGTGCCGGACAGCGTCGCGATGGGGTTTGCAGAAAAGTTCCCGGTTCCACTGGCGCTTGCATATTGAACAGACCAGCCGGTCAGTGAGACTGAACTCGTGCCGCGATTGAATAACTCGACATAATCATTTCTCAGTGACGCGCCAGTGAGGCCGCCTGCTCCGTATACCTGGCTGATGACGACACTTGTCGAAAGCCCTCTCGCCGCCGGTGGAGAGACGAGGTAATAAACAGCAAATGCCAGTGCCGGCAACAACACAATTGCAGCCATCATCGAACGTGCTCGCAAGAATGACGATAATCTGATCAGGCTGAAATATCGTGTAAGGTGATTCTGTGTCGGTCGCATCGGCTTATCCTCCCGTGAAAACGCAGTCCGGCTAGAGAAATAAAACATTATGTAAGTGAATGACGGTAAACGCCAAAAAAACGCATTTGAAGGTGACTTGTGCCTTACAAACAACACCGCACTTCAGAATAAATTAAACCAGTGAAGCAAAGACGCGGATTGATTTAAGTTCACATTTCTTGCGAGTCTCCAGGTTGATTCTGATGTGAGGGAAATCTCGCAAGATGCAGTCTACTTACTTTCAGGCTTTCAGTCCAGAACACAAAGTGGCTTTTCAATGATTTGATACTGTCTTAACAGTGTTATTCATGAAGAATGAAGAATGAAGAATGCAGAATGAAGAATGAAGAATGAAGAAGGGGGAATATCTGTTGAGGTCACAGATGCTTCCCATTCTTCATTCTGCACTCTTCATTCTGCACTCTTCATTCTCCATTCTCCATTCTGCCTTCTTCATTCTTTAGCATTTCGGCGGGAAGATCGGGATGGTGAGGGTCGCGGCCTGAGTCAGCGTCAGCTTGTGCAGGTTGTGGCCCTGGTTGAAGGCACCGGACTGAGCGTTCGAGTTCTTGTTAAGGTTGATGACCGCGCCGAACAATCCGACGTCAGATTCCGAGTAGAACTTCATCCAGCCGCTGCGGCCAGCGGGGATGACAGACTCGAAGCGAGGAGATGTTCTGGGGAAGCTGTTGGAGAAACTCCCTCTCAGTTGGCATCCACCGGATAAGGTGAAGTTGTAGCCCATCTCGACATCATCGTAGATCTGGCCGGTGATTGTCCCCAGAGTCAGACCACCTGTTGTCAGATTGCCTCCGAAGCGATTGAGTAAAAGCATGGTGTCGTTGCCGTCGCCCTTCGCCGGGATGTTGTCCACGGCCAGGGTTCGAGGCACGCTGTTGTAGCTGATGCCATCGAAATTGAGTATCGCCGTCATCGAGTTGGCGTTGCACAGCGGCAGGCCTCCGGCCAGAGCCGAGATCGCTTGCGCTCCAAGGTTGGCCGCGTGGCCAGTGGCGAACTTTACGAACTCGTCTCCGATCAGGAAGTTGAAGTTTACAGGGCAGCCCTTGTCGTCTACGGCCACGGCTATCAGATAGCCTGTTGTCCCCGGATCGATGTCCGATGCAAGGATGGTGAAGGTCTGATTTGGCGTCAGGCAGATGTAAATGTCCGCCACCGAGCAGGAAACGCCGTCCACAAAGAAGATGTGGACTGTGGCCTTGATCTCTAAATGAGTGTTGGTGATCGAGATTCGTGTGTTTTGGGCGTTGTAGTTCGATGCGTCCGAACTGTAGATGTTATAGAAGAGCACCGAGCCGGCCTTCTGATCGCTCGCCGGCGACATGGCATTGGGTATCGCACCCTGGGCAAGGGCAGGGCAGTTGACAGTCAGACAGGCTTGAACGCTTCCCGCCGGGCCTCCACCAACATTTGCCGAAGAAGTGATGCAGAGCTGAGTATCGGTCGTAATCTGATCGCCAATCTGTGCCATGTACTTGATCGTTACTGCTTGTCCACCTGCCGGAGTTCCCGACCACGCAACGGTGGTGAAATTGACTACATTACAAGTCCCGACATTGGCCGAACAGGTCCCCGGCAATGCCGGCAGGCCCGCAGGCAGAGAAGCCATAAGAAAGAAGCCGCCTGCGATGAGCCGGCGCCGTTGGTCAAAGTCGCGGTGACCTCGACCACGCCGCCAGGTCCCTTGCAAGTCGCCGGTTCGGCGATGGCGGTCGTCAGCGTGCTGACCGCGAGTGTGAACGTTGCGTCGGTTGTCGCTCCGCAATTATCCGTCGCGCGGATGGTGATCGTGTGACTCCCAGAGGGTGCGGCATTGGAAATAGATACAACTCCGGCGGCATTTACAGTGACCGTGCCGGTGAACGTTCCCTTGCTCTGAACGATGATGCTTGACACGCTTCCGCTGTCGCTCGGGCCTGCTGCCGGATTGACCGTCAGCGCATTGCCTGCAAAAACATTTTGCAGAGCGCCGAAGGACAAGACCGGCGGAG
The DNA here is from genome assembly GCA_016710075.1 of Acidobacteriota bacterium. Lineage (GTDB taxonomy): Bacteria > Acidobacteriota > Blastocatellia > RBC074 > RBC074 > JADJLO01. The sequence continues at coordinate 27,611 of JADJLO010000006.1, forward strand.
TGTTGACCGCCACCGTGACGGTGAGCGTTGCCTCGGTGAAATCGCCCTGACTATCGGTTACGCGCAGGGTGAAGGAGGCTGTTGTGGCCGAACACGAGGCCACGACATCCGACGTCACCACACCTGCGGCCGAGACTGCGATGCCCGATACCGTCACGCCGTTGACAGTCGCCGATGCGCCGCCGTTTATCTTGACGCTCAGGGTATTGTTTGCATCTTCTCCATCGTTGACGTTGGCAATGGTTGAATTGGTAGACGGGTTGCCCTGCTTTTGAGCAACTGCTACTGCACTGATAGTCGGCGGCTGGTTGACCGACAGGGTGGCAGTGGCCGTGCTGCCGGCGCCGCCTTCAGTCGAAGTCACGGCATTTGTCGTGTTGACTTTCGATCCTGAAGAGATGGCTTTGACGCTGACTGAAATCGTGCAGCTGCCGCCGGCGGCAATCATGCCGCCGCTCAGGCTGACCGTGCCCGATGCAGCAGCCGCCGTGACTGCGCCGCCGCAGGTATTGGTCATGTTGTTGGGAGTTGCCACGACAAGGCCCGCAGGCATGTTGTCGGTAAAGGTCACGCCGTTTTGTGTCACTGTCGCACTCGGGTTGCTGAGTGTGAAAGTCAGGCTCGTCGTCCCGTTGAGCAGAATTTTGGATGCGCCGAACGCCTTGCTGATTGTCACAGGCTGAACGACGGTTACGGTTGCCGTATTGCTGGTCGCGCCCGTGCCGCCGTTGGTCGAACTTATCGCACCGGTCGTATTGTTCTTGACTCCGCCGGTCGTGCCCGTGACGTTGACACCAATCGTGCAACTGCCGCCCGCTGCAATCGAGCCGCCGCTCAAGTTGATGGCGCCCGATCCGGCGGTTGCCGTCACCGAGCCGGCGCAGGTATTGGTCAGGCCGTTGGGAGTCGCCACGACAAGTCCGGCCGGCAGGGTGTCCGTAAAGGCCACGCCGCTCTGTTCCACAGTCTCACTCGGATTGTTGAGTGTGAAGGTCAGGCTCGTCGTTCCGTTGAGCGCGATCTTTGCAGCCCCGAAAGCCTTGCTGATCGTCGGCGGCGGAACGACCGTCAAGGTCGCCGTGTTGCTGGTCGCTCCGACGCCGTTGACGATCCAACTGATAGGGCCGGTCGTGTTGTTCTTCACGCCGGCAGTCGTCCCTGTCACGTTAACGGTAATTGCGCAGCTCCCGCCTGCGGCCAGGTTCCCGATTGACAGGCCGACCGTGCCGGCTCCTGCAGACGCCGTCACTATTCCTCCACAGGTATTGCTCAATCCATTCGGCGTCGAAACCACCAGACCCGCCGGCAGGCTGTCGCTAAACGCCACGCCACTGAGGGCCACATTCCCGGCCGGGTTGTTGAGCGTGATGGTCATCGATGTCGAGCCGTTGAGCTGTATCCTCGCTGCTCCGAACGCTTTCGAAATCGTCGGTACATTGATGACCGAATGCGGTACGGACGTCGAGGCCGGGCTGGCGCTGAAGTTGCTGTCGCCGTTGTATGTCGCGCTCAGATTTTTTAAGCCCAACATGGTGCTGTTCAAACTGCAGGTAAGCGGTGGCGCCGCGGGTAGCGAGATCGAACACGATTGCGAGCCATCCGTAACAGTAATCGTTCCGGTTGGAACAGTCGGAGCAGCCGCGCCGGGTGCATTGACATTGACACTGGGTGATACGGTGTAAGGCTGGCCCATCACGCTTGGATCAGGCGTGTCGAAGACAATGGTGGCAGTTGTGGCGGCCTTGTTTACCGAGATGTTGGCCGTGGTCGGAGTATTGTTCGTCCCACCGTTACCTGAAGAGATCGAATTGATCGTATTTGTGTATGCTGCAACTGACGCTGCCGTGCCCGTGACGGTGATCGGAATTACGCAACTGGCGTTGGCCGCCAGGCTGCCGCCCGTCAGAGTAATCACGTTGCTGCTGATCGCGACTGTGCCGCTGCAAACCGATGATGAAGAATTAGGCGCACTGATGCCGGAGGGCAGCGAATCGGTGAAGCTCAAGCCGGTGAGCGAGCCTGGATTGCCCGCCGGATTGGCGATCGTAATGTTTAGCGTAGAAGTCTGACCAACCACGATGGGGCTTGTCGAAAAGCTGGCGCTGATCGTCGGCGGAGCGAAAACATTCAATATTACCGTACCGGTGCTTGCACTGGCGCTTCCGAGTTCATTGGTTATGAGCGTGGCGTGATTCTTCTTCGCTCCCGCCGTCGTGCCGGTGACATTGACCGTAATCGTGCAACTGCTGCCGGCGACAATCGATCCGCCGCTCAAGGCGACTGTGCCCGATCCAGCCGTTGCCGTGACCGTTCCGCCGCAGGTATTCATCAATCCACCTGGTGTCGAGATTGCCAGTCCCGCCGGCAGACTGTCGCTGAAGCTGACGCCGGTCAGGCTCGACGAGCCGCTGTTGTTGGTGATGGTAAAGCTCAATGCAGCTGTGCCGTTCAACGCTATTGTTGATGGCATGAATGTTTTGGTGAAGGCCGGTCCGTTGATGGCCGTGCAATTACTGAGCAGCACAGAAATATTACTGGAATCGTTATTCGCCGTGGCTATATCGAGCTTGCCGTCGAGGTTGAAATCTCCCACCGCCAGCGAGTATGGACCAGTCCCAACACCGAAGTTGCTGGATGCGCCGAAGCCTCCCGTGCCATTGCCCAGCCGCACCGAGATGTTGCCGGCGCCGGAATTCGCCGTGGCGATGTCGAGCCTGCCGTCGAGGTTGAAGTCCCCCACAACAACCGAGTAAGGACCGGTCCCCACGGCGAAGTTGGTGGCCGCGCCAAAGCCGCCCGCACCATTGCCAGTCAGCACCGAGACGCTGTTGCCGTTGAAGTTCGCCACGGCCAGATCGGGCTTGCCGTCAAGGTTGAAGTCTCCCACAGCGACAAAGGCAGGATTTGTCCCGGCAGTGAACTCGGTCCTGGCGCCAAATCCGCCGGCGCCGTCGCCGGACAGCACCGATACTTTGCCGGTGCTGAAATTCGAGACAGCCAGATCGGACTTGCCGTCAAGGTTGAAGTCTCCTGTAACGACAGAGTATGGATTAGTCCCGGCGGCAAAATTCGTGGCAGGGCCGAAGCTTCCCATTCCATTGCCCGTCAGCACCGAGACGTTGTTGGTGTTGAAATTCGCCACTGCGAGGTCGGGTTTGCCGTCTCTGTTGAAGTCACCCATCGTCACCGAGACGGGATTAGTCCCCACGGCAAAGTCCGTTTTTGCGCCGAAGCCGCCCGCGCCGTCTCCAGTCAGCACCGAGACGTTGTTGCCGTTGAAGTTTGCTGTTGCGATATCGGGCGAGCCGTCGAGGTTGAAATCTCCAACCGCCACCGACCTTGGGTTAGTCCCCACGGTGAAGTTGGTGGCCGCTCCAAAACCGCCTGCGCCGGCGCCCAGCCGCACCGAGACGTTGTTGGAGTTGTAGTTCGCCGTGACAAGGTCTAGTTTGCCGTCCCTGTTGACGTCTCCAACCGCCACCGAGACAGGATTGGTCCCAACTCCAAAGTCTGTCTTCGGAGCGAAGCTCGTTCCACTGCACGGTGTTCCATTGCAGGTGTCAAGCAGGACCGAGACGTTTGAGGAATTGTAGTTGGCTGTTGCGAGGTCGGGCCTGCCGTCAAGGTTGAAGTCCCCCACAACCATAGAGCCGGGGCTGGTCTCAGCAGTGAAGTCGGTCTTCGCGCCAAAACTGCCCATCCCATTGCCCAGCAGTACCGAGACGTTGTTGGAGCTGGTGTTTGCAGTGGCGATGTCGGGTGAGCCATCGAGGTTGAAATCTCCCACCGCCACCGACCCGGGGCCAGTCCCCGTGCCAAAGTCTGTCTTCGCGCCAAAGCTGCCCATCCCATTGCCCATCAGCGCCGAGACGTTGCTGGAGCCGGCGTTTGCCACGGCCAGATCAGGCTTGCCGTCGAGGTTGAAATCCCCCACCGTCACGTATTGAGGGCTGGAACCCGCAACGAAGTCGGTCTTTGCACCAAAGCCGCCTGCGCCGTTGCCCAGCAGCACCGAAATGTTGTTGGAGCTGAAATTTGCCACTACGATGTCGGGTTTGCCGTCGAGGTTGAAATCCCCTGCAGCCAATGAGATAGGGGCAGCCCCTGTGGTGAAATTGGTTTTTGCGCCAAAGCCGCCCGCACCGTTGCCCAGCAGCACCGAGACGTTGTTGGAGACTGGTGGGCCTGCGACGCTCAGCGATACCGCAATATCCGGCTTGCCGTCGAGGTTGAAGTCCCTCACCACTATCGAGTACTGACGTCCGCCCACAGACAGGTCGCTGGCCGCACCGAAGCCGCCCGCACCATTTCCCAGCAACACTGAGACATTGTCGGATCCGCTGTTGGCAGTGGCGATGTCGGGTGAGCCGTCAAGGTTGAAATCTCCAACCGCCACCGAAACCGGTCCAATCCCCGTGCCGAAGTTGGTGGCCGAGCCAAAGCCGCCCGCACCATTGCCCAGCACTACCGAGACGTTGTTGGTGGTTAGGTTCGCGGTAACGAGGTCCAGCTTGCCGTCGAGGTTGAAATCGCCCACCGCCACCGATTTGGGATTCGTTCCCACACCGAAGTCGGAGGCCCCGCTGAAACCAGGCGTCGCGCAGCCGCCCATCATCAGCGGGGCAGCGGCAGGAACCGCCTTTGCAAGCCCCACAGCATGCCCCACAGCATGCCCCACAGCATGGGCAGCAGCCTCAGGACCTGAGGAATGGGCAACTGCAAGGCTCCCCAGCAGCACCAGTGTCAGCGCCACCAGTTTGATCTTGAGCGAGAAATTATCTTGGCGATTCATGAGGATTCACTCTGCCATCCGGCGCGGAATAATATCAGGCCTCTGGCGAAAGCGGGGTTTTCCCGGTTTGTTGTTACGCTGATGATGCGCTTAGCCAGTGATCCCGACGCAGGCTAACGAGGATGCCGGATCCTGACCATATCGAAAAATTTTTTAATCGATCAATTCATCGGATCTTTTGTGGGCATGTTAATCCGAGGTGGAATCATAAGATAGCAGTCAGGTATTTTCAATTAAGAGTCTCTGTCTGTCTTGATGTCTGATTCATATTAAGTACTGATACTGTTGGCGAACTCGCCAACGCTTTCAAACATTGAATTGGGAGCAGGGACTCGGTATACTCTGCCGAAATTTGAACTGTTTAAGCGTTATTATTTCACCCATACCATTTCCGTCGATGGTCTGAGCGCCATCACTATCATGATCATCAATCATGAATCATGACGCTGGAGCACATTTGTATGAATTTCCTTGATACTGAACAAGGTTTTCCGGTTTTCTTCATAGTCTGGATTGCCCTGGCAATTGGCTCAGGTCTTTTCTTCTGGTTGAACAGGAATGCCGAATTGAAGCGAAAGGTTCTCCCACCCTTTCTTATGGTGTCAGGGGCCCTTTTTATTGGATTCATCTGGGTTTCCGGGACGCCAACCAATTTCTTGTACATTGCTATTCCAATTGTAGCCTTAATCACTGTTTTGAATATCAGGAGCATCAAATTTTGTGATGCCTGCGGGAGTACGCTTCACAGCCAGAATCCGTTTTCACCAGCGAAGTTTTGCTCAAAGTGCGGGGCGGAGCTGCAATGAGAGGCCATGCCTCACCATCGACAGGAGGAATCAACCCATGCGATATGATCATAAATTTAGACGCCATTTCCACCGTTACATCATCCTCGCGCTGTGCTTCAGTCTGGCGCTCTCGACGTTTGCGCCTGCAGTCGCCCTTGCTCAGGAGAGCAAGACTCAAAAAGCCGACCAGGACAATCGCGTGCGGAACGCCAATTATGATCTGGCCTCCCGCTGGACCACGCAGAAGGTAGGCAAGATGGTCTTTGACACAGCCGTCGCGCCGCACTGGCTGGAGACAGGGGATAGATTCTGGTACAGCTACGAAACCAGTCAGGGCAAGCGATTCTACCTGGTTGATCCGGCGCGCAAGACGAAGAACCCTCTCTTTGACAACCCAAAAATGGCGGCGATGCTGACCACCCTGACTCGCATCCCTTATGACGCGCAGCACCTGCCGATCAACAATCTGCGGATGACCAAAAAGGACACGGCGTTGCAGTTCGACGTCGTAGTGCCCAAAGACGCCGAGATTCCGGGCGAAAAACCCGCCGAGAAAAAAGAGGCGACACAGGCCGTAGCCGGGGCTGCGACTGAAGGCAATGGCGGGCAGGGCCGAGAGCAGGTCAGAGCCGGGCAGGGACAGGGCAGATCGCAGACGCCGCCTCCGCCTACAACCAAGACACTCTATTTTGAATACGATCTGGCCACGGCCAAACTTTCGTTTCTGCCCGATTATCAGCCGCCGAAAAAGTCGCGATGGGCGGCCGTTTCACCTGACGAAAAGACCGTCGTCTTTGCGCGTGGCCAGAACCTTTTCATGATGGACGCTGAGAATTACGCCAAGGCTCAGAAGAAGGAAGACGACACATCCATCGTCGAGACTCAGATCACCACCGACGGCGAAGAGAATTACGGCTACGCTCGACGCCTGCGCGACGAAGAAATGTCAGTCTACAAGTTCAGTGACAAGAACAAGACGCCGCGGACACCGGCCATCAGGATTTTCTGGTCGAAAGATTCTCGTAAATTCTCTGTCGTTCGAAACGACGAGCGCAAGGTATCGGACCTATGGGTGATCAACTCGCTGTCGAATCCTCGCCCGACGCTCGAGGCGTACAAATACGGCATGCCCGGCGAGGTCAATCAGCCGCAGTCCGATCTGGAAGTCTTCGACATCGCCTCGAAAGCCCGTGTCAAAATCAAAGCTTCCCAGTTCAAAGACCAGCAAGTGGCGATCTACACTGCTCGTGTCACCGAGCTTGAGCGCGAACGTGCGCGCGGCATTCAGGTTGAACGCTCCATGGAGCAGGATCAACAGCAGCAAGGCGGCGGCCCTCCGATCTCGGCCGTCGAGCCTAAATGGCTGGCCGACGGCTCGGACAAGCTCTATTTCAATCGCACCAGCCGCGACCTGCACAAGATTGACGTCTGCGTCGCAGACACGACAACGGGCGATGTCAAAACGCTCATCGAAGAACGTCTCAACACTTACGTTGAAATCAAACCGCTCGTGCTCGTCAACAACGGGCAGGAGCTGATTCACTGGTCTGAACGCGACGGCTGGGGGCACTACTACCTCTTCGATGGTAGCGGCGCGCTTAAGAACCAGATTACTTTGGGCGAATTCGTCTGCGACAGCATCGAAGGCGTTGATGAAAAGACGCGCATGCTCTACGTCAATGCCAACGGACGAGAGGCCGGTGAAGACCCGTACTACTCGCATCTCTACAGTGTCAATTTCAACGGCAATGGAATCAAACTGCTCAATCCGGGAGACGCGACACATGCCGTGGCCAGTTCCGATTCGGCGAAGTACTTCGTTGACAACTCATCGCGGGTCAACACCGCGCCGGTCTCGGCGTTGTTCGATGCAGCAGGATTGAAATGCCTCGACCTGGAAACAACAGACCTGGCTGCGATGAATGAAGCCGGCTACAAGTTTCCTGAACCGTTCAAGGTCAAAGCCGACGACGGCATCACAGACCTTTTCGGCGTCATGTACAAACCGTTCGATTTCGACTCGACCAGGCGTTACCCGATCATCGCGTTCGTCTATCCCGGGCCGCAAACCGAGAGCGTGACCAAGGCCTTTTCGCCGCGTAATCCAAACGTGGCGCTCGCGCAGTTCGGCTTCATCGTCATCGAAGTGGGCAACCGCGGCGGCAATCCGCAGCGGTCGAAGTGGTATCACACATTTGGCTACGGTAACCTTCGTGATTACGGGCTTGCCGACAAGAAAGCCGCGATCGAGCAACTCGCGCGCCGCTATCCGTTTGTTGATCTTGATCGAGTCGGCATATACGGCCATTCGGGCGGCGGCTTTATGTCAACTGCGGCGATGCTCGTCTACCCGGACTTTTTCAAGGTTGCAGTCTCGTCTTCAGGCAACCACGAGAACAATATTTACAACCGCTGGTGGAGCGAAAAGCATCACGGCGTCAAAGAGGTCACCGATAAAGACGGCAACGTCAAATTCGAATACACCATCGAGAAGAACTCCGAGCTGGCGAAAAATCTGAAAGGCCATCTCATGCTGGTGACCGGCGATATTGACGATAATGTGCATCCGGCCAACACACTGCGCATGGCCGATGCGCTGATCAAAGCGAACAAACGCTTCGATATGCTGATGATCCCGGGCAAACGCCACGGCTATGCCGACGCGACCAACTACTTCTTCTGGATCCGGGCTGATTACTTCAGCCGGCATCTGCTCGGCGACGCGGCCACCAGCGTAGATATGATCGAGCTTAATAAAGAGAAGGAACAGTCGGGCGACAAGGGCAACAATCGCGGAGGCGGTAGATAGCCGATCAATATTGGGTATTAGAGATTACCCGGCATCGGATCTGCTCGACGGCCGCTGAACCAAAACTTTAAGCCAGGTAAACATCATGAAAAATCCGCCTGAACAAGTCGCAAGGTTTCTTGAAAAGAAGAGTATTGCTGTCGTTGGCGTTTCACGAGATCAAAATCAACCGGCAAATGTCATCTTAAGGAAATTGAAAAAGTCCGGTTATCAAGTCTTTGCAATCAATCCGAACGCTGAAGTCGTCGATGGCGAAAAGTGCTATCCGGATATTCTCTCGGTGCCCCAAAAAGTCGGCGCTGCGGTCATCGTGACTCATCCAGACATTTCCGCGAGCATAGTCAGGCAATGCGTCACATCGGGAATTGACCAGGTATGGCTGCATCGGTCATTTGGTCAGGGAAGTGTCTCGGATGAAGCGATCCAGGAATGTCAGAAGAACGGAATCAATTGTCTGGTCGGCGGATGCCCGATGATGTATTGCGAGCCCGTTGATTTCGGCCACCAATGTATGAAGTGGATCTTGAAATTGCAGGGTAAAGTTCCAGGTTGAAACATGGAAATTCTGTTCGAGCCGGCAGTTCTCAATAATTAGTCAATAAAACACCCATAATCCAAGGATAAACAGATGAGTCTATATCGGCGAATTCCTATCGTAATATTGTTGCTGATGATTGCCGCGCAGATTTTCGGGCAGCAACCGGCGAGGCAAGCGGATCCCGGCCTGCTCTCGCTGGATACTATCTTCACCTATCAACCAACATCTCCTGGCTGGTTTGAATGGCAAAGCGACGGCAGCGGCTATCTGATGCTGGAAAGGTCGGCGTCGAGCAAAAACGCGCCGGAGATAGTGCGGCACGACGCCGTGACCGGTGCGAAGACGATTCTGGTCTCGGCGCAAAAGCTGACGCCGCCGGGCGCTTCGTCGCCTCTGGTGATCGAACAGTTCGACCTCAGCCCGGATGGGCAGCGATTGTTGATCTTCACTAACTCCGAGCGGGTCTGGCGGTCGAACACGCGCGGCGATTACTGGATGGTGGATTTGAAAAGCGGCAAGCTGCAAAAACTCGGCGGCGCCGCCAAACCGTCATCGTTGATGTTCGCCAAATTCTCACCCGATGCCACGCGCGTTGGGTACGTTCGCGAAAACAACATCTACATTGAAAATCTCTCAGACGGACGAATTTCGCAAATCACCATGGACGGCGCGCAATACACGGTCAACGGCACCTTCGATTGGGTCTACGAAGAAGAACTCTTTTGCCGGGACGGATGGCGCTGGTCGCCGGACGGCAAGCAAATCGCCTACTGGCAACTGGATACTTCAGGCGTTAAAGAGTTCAGGATGATCAACAACACTGCCGAGTTATATCCGAAGATCGTCAGCTTTCCCTACCCGAAAGCGGGCGAAATGAATTCTGCCGCGCGCGTCGGCGTAGTCAATGCAGATGGCGGTGCGACAAAATGGTTCGATATTGCCGGCGACCCACGCAACAACTATCTGCCGCGAATGGAATGGGCAGCCGGTTCCAGCGAAGTCATCATTCAACAACTCAATCGGCTGCAGAACACAAATGTCGTGATGCTGGGCGACGTTCGCACCGGCAAAGTCAAAACAATAATGACCGAAAAAGACGACACCTGGGTTGATGTGGCCTGGGGCGCGATCGATTGGGATCGCCGCGGTCTGGCGCGCGGCGATGCTGAATGGATCGACGGCGGCAAGCGCTTTCTCTGGACGAGCGAACGCGATGGATGGCGGCACGTTTATTCGATATCGCGCGACGGTCGCGACATCAAATGCATCACACCCGGTAATTTCGACCTGATCAGCGTCGAACGGGTGGATGTCCTGAACGGCCGACTTTACTTTTCGGCCTCGCCGGAAAACGCAACTCAGAAATACCTCTTCAGCGTGCGGCTCGACGGCAGCGGCAAACCTGAACGGTTGTCGCCTGCCAATCAACCCGGCACTCACAATTACACGATTTCTCCGCGAGGGGATCTTGCTATTCACACCTATTCCAGCGCCCGCCAGACTCCCGTTACTGATGTCGTTCGGCTTTCAGAGCATACTGTGGTGCGGACACTTTTCGACAACAAACAGCTTGCCGAACGTATGGCCAGACTGAAACCGGTCGTCCAGGAATTTTTCCGCGTCAAAATTGAAGAAGGCGTTGAGCTGGATGGCTGGATGATTAAGCCGCCCAATTTTGATGCCACGAAACGCTATCCGGTGCTGTTTCACGTATACGGTGAACCGTGGGGACAGACGGTGCTCGATGCGTGGAGCGGAGGCCAAATGATGTGGCATCGGATGCTGGCGCAGCAGGGTTACATCGTGTTGAGCGTTGATAATCGCGGCACGCCGGCTCCGCGCGGTCGCGCCTGGCGCAAAAGCATTTACCGTCAAATGGGCATCCGCAACTCGCTCGATCAGGCCAATGCCGTGCGCGCCATTACCAAATGGCCATTCGTTGATTCTACCCGGATAGGCATCTGGGGCTGGAGCGGCGGCGGTTCTTCCACTTTGAATGCGATGTTTCGCTATCCGGACATGTATCAGGTAGGGATGTCAGTAGCGCCGGTGCCGGACATTCGTTATTACGATTCGATCTACCAGGAACGTTACTGCGGACTGCCGCAAGACCATCCCGAAGAATACAAGCAAAGTTCGCCGATCACCTTCGCCGGCCAGTTGAAAGGCCGGCTCCTTCTCGTCCATGGCACCGGCGACGACAACGTGCACTACCAGGGCAGCGAAGCTCTGATCAACGCGCTGGTCGCGGCCAACAAGCAGTTCACTTTGATGTCCTACCCAAACCGCACTCACAGCATTAACGAAGGACCCGGGACTACGCGGCATCTGTACGGGTTACTGACGCGATATTTGAATGAAAATCTGCCGCCGGGTCCGCGAGGCGAGTAATGTTGAGGATGACAAATGCAGTTTGTGAGGAGGTAAATCGCAGGAGAATGGAAGTAACAGGCGAAAATCCGATAAGCCATGTTCATGTTAAGGATTTTACTCAGATCCCCGTGATCGACGTGGCAGATTTGATAGCCGGCAATTCTGTCCGGCTGGAGGTTGCCGAGCGGATTGGAGAAGCTTGCCGTGAGAGCGGCTTTTTCTACATCGTCGGGCACGGAGTTGATTCAAATCTGACGCACCGTCTTCACGATTTGAGCCGGCAGTTCTTCGCGCTGGAAGTGGAATCGAAGATGCGGATTGCGATGCCACTGGCCGGGCGCGCCTGGCGAGGCTACTTCCGTGTGGGAGATGAGCTGACCTCCGGAATTCCCGATCAGAAAGAAGGGCTCTATTTCGGCAGGGAACTGCGATCTGACGATCCGTTGGTGCAAGCGAGCACGCCCTGCACGGTCCTAATCTGTTCTCCGCTGAGCCTGCAGAATTGCGTCAAGTAGTGCTTGAATACATGGACGCGATGACGCGGCTGGGGCATAGCCTGATGGCCGGTATCGCTCTGAGCCTGGGGCTTGATGAGTCATACTTCGCAGACCACGGCACAGCAGATCCGCTGATACTTTTCCGGATCTTCAACTATCCTCCTATGACAGACGAGGCGCTTTGGGGTGTAGGCGAACACACTGATTACGGGCTGTTGACAATTCTGCTGCAGGACGATGCCGGCGGGTTGGAGGTCCGGTCACGGACGCAATGGGTGCCGGCGCCGCCGCTACCCGGCTCATTCGTCTGCAATATCGGCGATATGCTCGACAGGATGACGCGGGGGCTTTACAGATCTACTCCACAGCGTGTGCGCAACCTCGCCAGGCGCGACAGGCTTTCCTTCCCCTTCTTCTTCGATCCAAACTTCTTCGCGCGCGTGCAACCAATTGACCTTCAAGGATGGGAGACTCCCCCCGATGATTATTCTGAACGATGGGATCAATCCAGCGTACACCTTTTCGAAGGCACATACGGCGATTATCTGCTCAACAAAGTCGGCAAGGTATTTCCAGCGTTGACAAATCCTGCAACCTGCAATTTTGTTGAATAAAGAGCCTGGAATTACTATACTGCGCCCGCATTTATACTCATTCAATTAACATTATTTTGGCAATCTTATTTCGGCCGCAGCCGGATCGTTTATATAAACCGGTTTGACATGTCTGATCGAACGATAAAAAGATATTTCAATAAAAGCGGAATCTTTGGAGTGCGGCGAATTTGATCCGATTTTACTGAAGCTCAGTCATTTTCGTTTGTTTGGTAATCTTCAGAGGAGGCCAATTTGATGAATTCCCGCTTTTACCAATTGATATTCGACAGAGTTCTCTCTTCGCTGCCTGCAGGAAGGCTGCGCATGGTGCTTCCCTCGGGGGCGGAGATTACATACGGCTTGCAGTCTCCAGGCCCCGAAGCGACGATCAGAGTTATCAATCCGGTATTCTTCAGGAAATGCATCCTCTATGGCGACGTTGGCCTCGGCGAATCGTATGTGGAAGGCGATTGGGATACGGACGACATCGTCAAGGTGCTTTCATGGTTTCTGATCAACATGGATAACGCCCCGGAGGCCAGTCGTTCGAAGCGGCGGCTTCCATTGACAAACATGCTTTTGTTTATCAATCGGCTGCGGCATAAGCTACGGTTTAACAACCTCTCGGGAGCGAAGCGCAACATTCACGATCATTACGATCTCGGCAACGATTTCTTCAAGATTTTTCTCGATCGAAGCATGGCGTACTCCTGTGGCTATTTCACATCTCCCGATCAGATGTTGGAGACTGCGCAGACTGAGAAATTCGACCTGCTTTGCCGGAAGCTGCAACTCAATTCATCCGATCACCTGCTTGAAATCGGCGGAGGTTGGGGCGGATTTGCCGTTCACGCAGCAAGAAACTACGGCTGCCGGGTTACTTCCATCACCATCTCGCAGGAACAACTCAAATATGCGCAAGAGCGTGCCGCGGCCGAAGGGCTCTCCAATCAGATCGAGTTTCAATTAACCGATTACAGACAGGTCACTGGAAAATTCGACAAGATAGTATCCATTGAGATGCTGGAGGCAGTGGGGCATGAATATTTCAACAGCTATTTCAGAAAATGCCACGAACTGCTCAAAAAAGACGGGCTTCTGGCGATTCAGGTGATCACCTGCCCGGACTCGCGTTATGAGAGTCACAGGGAGAATGTCGACTGGATGCAGAAGCACATCTTTCCGGGCGGGCTGCTGCCTTCAATCGGCATCATGAATAAGGCAATAAATGCCACAGGCGATCTGCAGCTTCACAACCTTGAAGAGATGGGGCACCATTACGTCCGAACACTTGCAAGCTGGCGGGAAAACTTCAACCACAAACTGGAAGAGGTTCTGAGGCAGGGTTTCAGCGAACAATTCATCCGCAAATGGAATTACTATCTGACTTCCTGTGAAGCCGCATTCAGCACACGCAACATAACAGTCGTACAGGCGGTTTTCACCAGACCAAATAACCTGAGCATCTGATATGTTGGTGAATTCATTACTTGCACGTTTGCCGATCATTCCACAATATCAGGAAAACAGACCATAAATATATTTCTCCAACAGTATCAATACATGACGTTTATCAGCGTCCTTTAACTGGAGCAAAAACATGCTAACAAAGAAACTCCCGACCCTGCTGGTTATCGGAATCCTATTCATTGTTGCCCTGCAGATCGTCTCGGGTCAGGGGCGAGGCCCGGTGAGTCCCGAAATGCTGGCCAGGCGAAATTCGCTCGAACAGGAACTGCAATCTATTGCGATAGTCGAGCGCAAGGTCATGGTACCGATGCGCGACGGCAAGCGTATGGCGGCTGACATTTATCGCCCGAAGGATACATCGAAGAAATACCCGACTGTCTTTGTTCGGACTCCGTACAATTTCAATTTCTGGGATGTGAGGAGCGGGGCTCCGCGCGATATGAGCAACGAACTCGACGCTGTCAAGCGCGGATACGCTTTTATCACGATGAACGAGCGAGGCCACTTTTTCTCCGAAGGAACTACGACATCCTTGGTCCTCCACTCACCGACGGAGATGACGCGCTGACCTGGATATCAAAGCAGTCATGGTCGAACGGCAAGGTCGGGACCATCGGATGTTCATCGACGGCTGAATGGCAGCTTGGAGTTGCCGCACAGGGGAACCCGGCCTTTGCAGCGATGATTCCCCAGGGCTTCGGCGCGGGGGTAGGTCGAGTCGGCCCATATTTCGAACAGGGCAACTGGTATCGGGGCGGCGCGGTGCAGATGCTCTTCATTGCCTGGTTGTATGGCGAACAAAATCAGGTCAGGCCGATGTTTCCGCCGAACACTTCGCGCGAAGACCTGATTCGCGCATCGAAATCATTCGATCTGTCGCAGCAGTCGCCTCCGGTTGACTGGTCCAAGGCGCTGCGTCACCTGCCTGTGATGGATATCATGAAAGCCGTGGATGGGCCGCGCGGAATCTTTGCAGATGAGATGCCCGTCGATACCGGTGGAGCAATGATCAAGCGCGCGCCAAACGACCCAGCCTGGTACAAGGGCGGATTGTGGCACGATAACATGAAGATCAATGTGCCGGGCTTCTGGTTCATGTCGTGGTACGACGTGTCTGTGGGTCCGAATCTTGCGGCTTACAATCACGTTCGCAAAACCGCCAGGCCCGAAATCGCCAATCAACAGTATGCTGTCATTGCGCCAACGCTGCATTGTGCCTACAAGCGCGCCGGCGAGAACCTGACGGTCGGCGAGCGAAACATTGGGGACGCACGCCTGAACTATGACGAACTGACCTGGGGCTGGTTCGATCGTTTCTTGAAAGGCGAAAACAACGGGATTCTCGAAAAGATGCCGAAGGTTCGCTACTACACCATGGGCATGAACAAGTGGCAGACATCGGAGACATGGCCGCCGACCGGCGCCACTCCGATGACGTTCTTCCTTTCGAGCGGCGGCAAGGCCAACACGCTTAATGGTGACGGCGTTCTCATTGAAGCTCCTCCGGCTGCGGATGCTCCGGATAAGTTCGATTACGATCCCATGAACCCAGTGACGTCGTACGGTGGAAATGTCTGCTGCACCGGCAATGCCGTTGCCGGCGGCGCCTTCGATCAGCGCAAAATGGAGGCCCGACCCGACATCCTGGTATACAGCACCGAGCCTTTGAAGCAGGGAATCGAAGTCAGCGGCCCGATTGAGGTCACACTTTATGTTTCATCCGACGCAAAAGACACGGACTTCACGGTGAAGCTGATCGATGTCTATCCGGACGGGACCGCTTACAACCTTGACGAGACGATCCAACGCATGAGGTATCGCAATGGATACGACAAGCCTGAAGTCCGCATGGAATCAGGCAAGATTTACAAGGTAACGCTGCAGCCGATGACGACCAGCAATTTCTTTGAAGCCGGCCATCGAATTCGACTCGAAGTATCGAGCAGCAACTTCCCTCGCTTCGATCGCAACCTGAACACAGGCGGGAAGAATTACAACGAATCGCAGGGCGTTGTCGCTCACAACGCCGTCCACCATTCACGCCTGCACCCGTCAGAGATCAAAATAACTGTGGTTAAAAAGTAAACCGAAAATAGTGGATTACGAAACAACGGAGAATACCGATGAGAGAGTCCAATAATTTGATGAGATTGCCGGCCATACTCAGCGCCGTAATGGCATTCGCTATCTACGCGGACGCACAACAACCATTCCAGTTCGCAGGCGCGCCATGCACCACGCCTGCATATCTGAAATGTCCGGATAAGGACTGCCCCGGAGACAGAATAATAAACCAGGGAGCGGTTGTTGAAATGAAGACACGGCGAACCTACTTTCTCGATTATCCGTGCGATCTGAAGCCGGGCGAGAAAGTTACTTTCATTCTCAGTCTTCACGGCGCAGGTTCATACGGGAACTGGCAGCGGCACTACTTCCCGATAGTGGATTACAAGGACAAGTACCGCCTGGTGATCGCCACTCCAAACTCGCCGACCAAAGTCTGGTCTGCAGCCGATGACGAATATTTACAGAACATCGTCAACTTCGTTGTTGAACAGATCGGCAGGGAGAACATCAAGGCTTTCTGGCTGACAGGGCATTCTCAGGGCGGCATGACTTCGAATCGAATTGTGAGAACTGATTTCTTTAAGGACAAGGTTGACGGCTGGCTTAGCCTTTCCGGCGGACGTCTTGGCGGTAATCCCGGCCGGGCGACAACCTTCGGCGCCCCTCGTACAGCAACACCTGCGGCTCCTGCTCCCACCGCTCCTGCCGGTGGTGGAATGGCAGCCTCAATGGCGGCATTGCGCGAAATTCCGTCAAATGATTTCTCTTTCATCTATGCCACGGGCCAAAGAGAGATAGACGACAAGGGCGCGCCCGAGGCATCTGAATGGGCGACCAAATTTTCATGTTCCCCAAAAGGTAAACCGGAAGAGATCGTTGACACGAAGGGCGGGTATATCTACGACAGCACTCGGCAGAATCCGCCGAATCCGGCCTGGGGTTTGCTGCCTGGACCGGGAAAGGCTCACATCTCCGTCTATCAGGACTGCAAAGACGGCAGGGTCGTGGCGGACGTCATCCGCATCGACAAAGGACACACTGAAGGGCTTGAGCCGAACATCACAGAAGCACTGGTCAAGCTGATGCTCACTGCGAAGGGCGGAAAGATCCAACAGTCCCGATAACCAAGCGTCGTGGCCGGCCGGAAAGCCGGCCACATACAGCCCTAAGTACTGTGAAAAGGAATAGTGAAATGAAAGAAAGTATGCAGCATTCATCTTCCTTGGAGTATGCGTAATACTGGCAGCGCTTCTTCTCACCAGGGCGATAACACCATTGGTTGGCTGTCTTATCTTCGCGATCGGTCTTGTGGCGACGGGGCTCCTGTCACGCGGGTTCAGCAAATAAGGAATTTGAGCCGATAACATCAGTAATAAAATGTCGAAAGAGCCGGAAGTATCAAATGAAGAAACCCTCGACCCTGAGGATTGGGAATCGCTGCGGGTACTGGGTCACCGAATGTTGGACGATGCGCTCGATTACCAGCGGACAGTCCGGGAGCGTCCGCCCTGGCAACACGCTCCTGATGAAGTGGCAAAGCATTTTAGAACACCATTGCCGCTGGATCCTCAAACGCCTGAGGACGTCTACGAAGAATTTCTGAAGTATGTCCTGCCATACCCTGTCGGGAATATTCATCCGCGTTTCTGGGGTTGGGTCTTTGGAAATGGAACCGTATTTGCGGCGTTTGCCGAGATGATGGCCGCAGCAATGAACAGTAATTCCGGCGGGCTCGATTATCACAGCGCAAACTATGTCGAGCAGCAGGTAATCGACTGGGTCAAGGAGATGCTCAAGTATCCTTTAGCGGCATCAGGACTGCTGACCAGCGGATGTTCGGCGGCAAACTTGATCGGGCTGACGGTTGCGCGCAACGCAAAAGCCGGTCATGACATCCGCCGTGAAGGCCTCACTGCTGGCGGACGCAGGATGATGCTCTATGCCTCATCTGAAATTCACAGTTCAATTGCAAAGGCTGTGGAACTTCTTGGACTGGGCCACGACTCGCTGCGACTTGTTCCGGTTAATGCCAATTTCCAGATAGACATTGAGTTGTTGAAAGAGGCGATCGATCAGGACCGGTGTGAAGGGCATCAGCCGTTCTGTGTAATTGGAGCGGCAGGGACGACCAATACCGGAGCCATCGATGATCTCAAAGCGCTTGCCGATATCTGTGAACTGGAAGACCTCTGGCTGCACGTTGATGGTGCATTTGGAGCCTGGGCTGCTCTCGTGCCTGAAGAAAGACAAAAGCTGGCTGGGATGGAGCGGGCCGATTCGCTGGCTTTGGATATGCACAAATGGATGTACCTGCCATATGAAATCGGACTTATTCTGGTTAGAAGTGAAGAAGATCATCGCAAGGCTTTCTCAATGACGCCGGCTTACTTAGCTCACGGTGAGGGCGGGCGCGGCATGACTGGCGGTGATCTGCCCTGGTTGAGTGACTATGGTTTCCAACTCTCCCGCGGGTTCCGGGCGCTCAAGGCCTGGATGTCGCTCAAAGAGCATGGAGTCAGCAAATACAGCCGGTTGATTCGGCAGAATATTGAACAAGCCCGATACCTTGGCGAATTGATTGAAGCCTCTCTCGAACTGGAGCTTGCGGCCCGGTTACACTTAATGTTGTCTGTTTCCGTTTGTCAATCCGGGAGGGCTGGATGACTATGAGCTCAATCGATTGAACAAACAGATCGAGATCGAGCTGCAGGAACGTGGCATCGCCGTGGTGTCAGTGACGACGATAAAAGGCCGGTGCGTTCTGCGCGTGGCAAACACCAATCACCGCAGCCGCCGCGAGGACTTCGAGATACTGGTGCGGGAAGTGATCAGGATCGGGAATGGGATCGTTGATTCCTTATAGAGCCGGCCGGCAGCCTGGTTCTTTTCGAATCTACGACTCAAAGCAGGAGATGGTGCAATGCATGCTGAAGTCAATGGCTACCGGTCTTCTGCCCGATCGGATCGCATCCACAACGGAAGAGACGCTGCTTGGTATTGCGGGATCAGGCGGTGCGATATGGCGAGGCCTTTATCTCTCTTTGCGAAAAGAATACTCCATCCATAGCCGCCATCTTGGGCGGCTTTGGGTGGTGATGAATTTCGCATCGGGCGACTTAGCCCGATGGATCGTCGTTACCTTGATTTTCAAGGTAACGCTTGATGACCTCCAACGGAGCGCCGCCGCAGGTCAGAACACAGTAAGAGCGATGCCAGAAACCAGGCTTCCAATATGTCTTCCGAACTTCCATTTGCCAAGCGTGTCTTCAACTATCTCGCGCAACCGCTTCATCATCGCCGGACTGATTACCTTGCGGCGGTATTTGGTAACCAGAACCAAGTGATACTGAAGCGAGTAAGCGCAGTGATTGAGGGTCGAAAGGGATTGTTTTGCCATACCGAACTAAGTATAATGCCGGGGGTGAAAGCATACAAGTTCAAGTTAAAAACCAATCCCGCCTTTGAGCAAGCCTGCGTTTTCACGCTCGATACTTGCCGTGAACTCTATAACGCCAGCCTTCAAGAGCGCCGGGACGCCTATCAAATCAATCACGTCTCGCTCAACTACAATTCCCAATCGGCGCAGCTTCCCGGCATCAAAGCCATCCGCCCGGACGTTGCCGCCGTCCACAGTCAGGTGCTTCAAGACGTTCTGCGCCGCTCTCAGAAGGCGTTCGACAACTTCTTTCGCCGCGTCAAGGCAGGTCAAGAACCGGGCTACCCAAGATTCAAGGGCAAGGCGTCCTTTGATTCGTTTGTCTATCCTCAGAGCGGTTTCCGTCTCGAAGGCGACAAACTGCACCTGAGCAAGATCGGCTCTTGCCGTGTCCGTCTATCCCGTCCGATTGAAGGAGGGATCAAAACCTGCACAATCAAACGAGAAGCCGATGGCTGGTATGTCGTGTTTGCCGTTGAATGCAATCAATCCCGCTTCATCCCGAAGACTGGGAAGGCGGCGGGGATAGACCTCGGGATAGAGTGCTTTGCCGCCGTCTCCAATGGCGAGCGAGTTGAAAACCCGAAACATTACCGCGCCGCCGAAAGTCAACTCAAGAGAGCACAGCGCACCGTTACGCGCCGAAAGAACAAGCGCAGCAACCGACGCCGGAAGGCAATCAATATTCTGGCGAGGAAGCACCTGCATATCAAAAGGCAGCGTGCCGACTTTCACCACAAGACGGCGCTTGATGTGATTCGGCGTTACGATCACATCACCATCGAAGATTTGAACGTGCGGGATGGTCAGGAATCACCATCTCGCCAAAAGCATCAGTGACGCGGGCTGGAACCAATTCGCCAGGATCCTCACAAGCAAGCTGCGAATGCTGGCCGTGAAGTGATTCTGGTGAACCCAGCCTATACGTCGCAAGACTGCTCCCAGTGCGGCAGTCGCGTGCGCAAGTCTCTTGCGGTAAGAGAGCACCGTTGCATCAACTGCGGTTTTGTTGCGCATCGTGATCATAATGCCGCCATTAACATTCAAAAGCGCGGGGCACGTGCTTCGGGGATGGGCTACGAAGCCCGTGTGAACCGAGAAGAATCCCCCACTATAGCCGGTCATCCGGTTTAGTGGGGGAGGTGTCAACTGAAAGATAAGTTTGATAGTATCAAATACTTTGAAACATCCGGAAAACTGATAAGGCGCTGAAAGTAGATAGTCAGACTGAAAATGAAAAGGAGCCGCTGGTAATGAGGGGGAGCAAAAAGTCAGAAACCGTTTTATTGATTGCTGTTATTCTGCTTTGCAACTTCCTTCCGTCGCAGGGTCAGACACCATCACCTGCTATGCGGGAAGCAAATGCCCTGATGCGGGAACAGAAGTGGGCTGAGGCGGCAAAAGCATATGAAAAGATCACAACAACGGAACCGGCCAATGGCCGTGCGTGGTATCAACTTGCACTGGCTCGTCATTCGCTGGGTGATTACGCTCAGGCGGTCGATGCCTATTTGAAAGTTCCGGCTTTGAGCACCAATCCATCCATAATGTACAACCTTGCCTGCTCGTACGCCCGCTTGAAAGAGAATAACAAGGCCTTTGAATGGCTGAATAAAGCCATCGGCGCGGGCTTTCCCAACATCGATGGTCTGAAGACCGATCCTGATCTGGCAGGCCTGCGTGAAGATGCGCGATTTAAAGATGTGATTGATGCCGGGATCAAAGCGACAACTCCATGCATGGTGATTCCGGAGCACCAGCAGTTCAATTTCTGGATAGGCGAATGGGATGTGAAAAATCCGCAGGGTCAGTCAAGGCTGGATGGCGCCAGGTTTGGGTTGGGAGCAATGGTATCGTCATTGACTTTGAAGGCCAATATTCGGATGGGGCTATGCGCTATAAAAGCGCTTCAATCGGAGCAAACGGGCAGAAAACACTTGGGCGAATGACATTTTTCAATCTTGGGCCGGACAAGGTTCGCCAGCTTTGGGAACAATCAACCGACGATGGCAATACCTGGGCGATCGCTTTCGACGGAATCTACATCCGAAAGAAATAAACGCCTTACTCAACTCCCAAGGATTATCATGAACACTGTAGTGGTGCCGGATCCCTCTTGATGAACCATGCGTAGAATGGCGGCCCGTCATCTCCATGGGTGGGACGCCAGAGATACTCATAACCTTTTGAAAGTAATATGGGAACGATGCGGTTTCTCACCTCTGCCAGATCCATCACTTCAACAAGCATATCCACAATTGGTTTTGCGGCGAGACCGGGGATAGCCGTGCTTCCGAAATGCTCTATCCGACGGATGATGCCGTCTGGAAGTGAACTCAATAGATGTTCTTTCTCATGGCTGTAGATTTCAGGCCACAGAGGATTGTAAGGAACGATGACTACTTCCTCGCTGACCAGCCTCTGAATCTGTTGCTCAAGTGTTTCCATCTCCTCAGGCCCGAGGTTTAACGGCTATTGGTCGTGTACAGGTGATTCCAGAGGCATCGTCAGTAGCAGGTGCCCACTGTCAGTAAAACCGGCGCGCCGATATACTCTCAACGCCGATTCATTATCAGGGCCGGTTTCGACGAGCAGGGCCCGAACCTTTCGGGAACTGCATGAACGCCGGACCTCTGCCAGTGCTGCAGCTCCCAGCCCGCGACCGCGATACTGCTTCAGGACAAAAAAGTCATCAACGAAGCCTCTAAGACCGCCATACTCCATACTGAAACAAACCGTCAGCACGATGAATCCAGCTGGGTATCCATCGCATTCCATAATCCAGACTTCGCCGAGTCGCGGATCCTGGATCAACTGTTCGAATGTCTGTCTTGCCGGTCCGTTGGGAAGTGCAAAATCCGCCTCGGCGTAGAATTCAGTCATCAACGCGACAAGCCCGGGGATATCTGCCACCTCTGCTGATCTGATGTTGCTTGATGTCATTACTTATTGCCTCTACATGGTATGGTGAAACTTATCTGATAATTATGATTATATCCGATCACCTGAATACTGTTACGGTTTTATTCCCCCCAGACCATGGCTTTCCGACGGTCGATAATTTATGCTCGCTTCAAATTCTGTTTTATCTGCACTATCTTCTTAGGGATTATATTCGCAGTTGAGAGTTAATAGGCGAGTCATATAACACCAAAAAGTATCTGGAGGAGAAGTTATGGAAAAGGTTCGTAACATTCTTGGCCTGATCGGAGGCCTGTTGCTCATTCTGAGCGGTTTTGCACATTCGCTGGCTGGCTGGCAGCAACTTAAAGTTGATCTGGCAAAAGCCCAGATTCCCCCTGACCTTACTTTCGGACTGAAGGTCGGATGGCATTTTGGAGGGGTCTCCATGCTGGTCCTGGGCATCATCACGGTTGGTCTCTTTTTGAAAAGACTGCGCGGCACTGATGCATCGACATTTCCGGCGATCGTCATTGCTGTGGCCTATCTTTGCTTCGGCGGATGGGCACTGCTTTCAAGCAGCTTCAACCCATTCTATCTTGCATTCATCGTTCCCGGCATTCTTTTGGTGATGGCAGGCTGGACCCGCTCTTCGTCTTCGTAGCAAAGCATCTGGGCATCTGGGCATCTGGGCATCTGGAGTCCTCAGCCTTAAACCCTGAGCCAACTAAACCGTTCCGAAAGAGTGTAATGGTATAACAGGAGGTCAAATGAATATTCCTGAAGGTTTCAACACGGTTACTCCCTATTTTTTTGTTAAGGATGCTGTCAGATTTGTTGAATTTCTGAAGCAGGCTTTTGGCGGGGATGAAATTGGACGACACGCGGATGAGGACGGAACGATTCTGAATTCTCAGGTTCGAATCGGCACCTCGACTTTGATGATCAGCGAAGCCCGTGAGCCTTTCCCGCCAATGGCAGCCTCCTACTATCTGTATGTTGAGGACGCTGATTCCACAATGAGGCTGGCTCTCGAACATGGAGCTACACTGCAAATGGAAGTGAGCGACATGCCATACGGTGACAGGCAGGGTGGAGCCGTCGATCCATTCGGAAATATCTGGTGGATCTCCCAGCGACTGGTTGATGAGCCGTATGATTGAATAAGCAATGTCATTGACCCTCACTGAACGCTCAGGGCTTGACCGGTTTTTGAGTCGGGAAAGGGTCCTTCAGCTTTTCCTTCTCCGATTCGACATTGAATCGCTTGTAGTCGCCATAGACGACCGACGAATTGACATTGATTCCTTTGACCAGCAGAACTTTCACTCCGAGATTGATATCGGCCCGCATAGGCAGCCAGATTTCGTTGTTGACCCGTTCTTGTTCGAGGACGAAGGTTGCGCCTTCTCTGAGAGATGCGAGCAATCCGCCGCCGACCTTGAAAGACTCGATCAAACGGGCCTCGACCCTGACCACCTGTTTATCCGCAGCATCGACCCAGATGGCGCCCGCCATCTTACCGAAAAATTTCTCAAAATCTTTCTGTGGCTTGTAGCCGGGCAGCGGTTCGAAGTCGAAGACGATCACGTCTCGTCCTCTGAACCTCTCGCGCCTGGGATTGATCAATTTGGAAGCTTTCAGAACATCGGATATTGAAATCCGCTGGCCTCGCTCCGGGTCTGGAGGGCCGGCAGCGCTTTGTGCGACTTCACGGTCTTTCTGCGCTTTTTTTTCCTTCTCGGCTTCCTTCTTTTCTATTTCACGAATGCGTTTTTCCAGCCGCTTTGTCTCATCGGCATCATCACCTGAGGACAAGGGCTTTCCATTCTTTTCGATCTGACGGCGAAGCCTGTTCCCGCGGTAAAAGGTCAGCTCGAATTTCTCTGAATCCTTGTCTTTGACCTCACCTTTCGAATCGATTTCGCGGCGTGTGATGGTTTCAGTGTAGGTGTACTTTTCGAGGATTGAATCAATTTCATCCTCGTTTTCCCCGACCTGCTTCAAGAGCGTCGGAATGTCAGGCAGCGGTTCATTCGAAATTGTCGGGAAGTCGAATAGAGCTTTGTTGAGCTGAGAGTTGTGAGTGATCTCCTGGAGCTTTATCAAAAATTTGGATTCTCCCTCGGTTACTCTTATTTCATGCGGCTCCATCACCCCATTGACCGGGCGGAAATCGGAATAATCGAAAATTCTGGTTGTCTCTGCGGCCGGCAGCTCCTCCCGAATCAGCAGACCCGTGCCAGTGTCGAAATACATCTTGATCCGGACATTTTTGGAAGTCGTCAAAGCGATTGAACTGGCACTCTTTTCGCCGATCGTCACGGGACCGGCTAATGCTGTTTTAGCTTTCTCTTTCTTGTAATCCAGCCAGCGATTGTTTCTCCAGGCGACTTCAGCCTGAAAATCCCTGCTGTAGAGCCCCGTCAGGGTGCGCAGTCCGTCCCTTGAATCACGCATCCAACCGGACCTGCCGCTGTAGCCGACACTGGTCTCAAGTCCTCTCATATCGAATGTTCTGGTGTAAAAACTCGGCTGCTGGGCGGCTGCCGTGTAACTGCCTGCATCTCCCGTTCTGAGATCGGTTATGGTCCCTTTAACCCGCCAGGACTTGATGCTTCGAAGAGCTTTCTCCCCACCCATAGCCTTTACTGCATTCTTGAGGATTTTGTCAGGTGATTGGGCAATTGCCGTTAACGAAACTATGGTTGTCAGCGTGATCAATAATACGGTCTGATTAAAAATTGTCCTGTATTTTCGACTACTTTTCAGGTTTAATGACATTTTCCGGCTTCTCCTGCGATACTTATTCACATCTGATTTATGATGTTAGAAACTATAACGCATAGTTCACAAAGATGTTCGCTGTTTGTTCTTTAAACATGAAGTTCCGCCATTAAGGCATGGAGTTCCGCCTTCAGGCGGAACGGCTTTGTGCCCGGGCCGTTCCGCCTGAAGGCGGAACTCCATGCCTTAATGGCGGAACTTCATGCTTAAAAGCGGAGCTGACAACTAAAGACCCTGGAGGAATAATGAGACCTGAGCCGAATAGACTAAGGAAATACATATTTATTGCAATCATACTTGGATTATCGATTCAATTTTTATTGGAATATGTATTGATTTCCGGGGCCGCAGCATCGACTGAGGAGTTGCGAGTGCAGGAAGCACAACAGGCAGAATTCTTCGAGAAGCGGATAAGACCGGTGCTGACGCGTAATTGTTCGGGGTGTCACAATCCGAAGGCGCAGGTTGCAGGGCTTGATCTGACGACTGCTGAAGGGTTTTTGCGAGGGGGAGAGAGCGGGCCGATATTCAATAAAGAGAGACCGGAGCAGAGCCGCATTCTCCAGGTGATCGGGTATGAGGGGAAGTTAAAGATGCCCCCCAAGGGCAAGCTCAAAGAGGACGAGATAACAGATATCGCAGAGTGGGTGCGAATGGGCGCGCCGTGGCCGGGGGCAGCTCCAGTTGCCGCGGTTTCCGAACCCGGCAAGTGGGCCGGTCGAAGCACTGTCAGGGAGTTCACCGAGCAGGAGAAAAAGTACTGGGCTTTTCAGTCACTGACGCATCCGGAAGTACCCAAAGTAAAAGAACAATCGTGGGTCAGGTCTCCGATTGATGGCTTCATTTTGAGCAAGCTGGAAGGGCAGAACATCAAGCCGGCTTCGCCTGCAGGGAAAGAAACACTGCTGCGCAGGGCGACTTTCGACCTGACGGGGATGCCGCCGACTGAAGCAGAGATCCGGGATTTCCTTGCCGATGATTCGCCGGATGCATTCAAGAAGGTCGTTGAAAGGCTGCTCGCTTCGCCGAGGTACGGCGAGAAATGGGGGCGAAACTGGCTGGATGTTGCCCGTTACGCCGATTCAACCGGCAACGACGAGGATCACAGGTATCCTTACGCATGGAAATACCGCGATTACGTGATCGAATCGTTCAACAAGGATCTGCCGTATGACCAGTTCGTCAGAGAACAGATTGCAGGCGATATGCTGCCCCCGCCAAATTCTGAAGGGATCAACCGTAGAGGGATCATCGCCACGGGATTCCTTGCTCTTGGACCGAAAGCGATCGCTCAGCAGGATAAGAAGAAGATGCTCTACGATGTTTATGATGAGCAGGTCGACGTGACATCGAAGGCTTTTCTTGGGCTGACCATATCCTGCGCGCGCTGCCATAACCACAAATTCGATCCGATCCTGACCAAAGACTATTATTCGATGGTCGGCATCTTTGCCAGCACCAAAAGTTTCAGCGATCCCAAGCCTCTGGTATCGCAGGTCTACTACAAACCTCTTGTTACGAAAGAGGAATACGATCGTTATCTCGAAAAGAGAAAGGCTCACCAGAAACTCGTCCGAAAAGAACAGCTTGCAATCGGAGAAATAATCGACACTGCAAGGGAGCAATTGCTGGCAACTCAGATAGGTCGCGTGGCCGAATACATGATAGCGGCGAGAGCTGTTTATCAGGATAAAGCCGATCCGGCGAGCGTCTCCAGAGAAAAACAACTGGATCCGGAGATTCTTCGCCGCTGGGTCGAGTATTTAAAACCGGGCCGTGTGCGACTGCATCTGCTCGAATGGGATAAAACCGATCCGTCGAACCTCAAAACAGTCGCCGATAAATATCAGGCTCAGTTCAATGAACGATACGCTCAATGGGTGAAGGTTCTCAATGAGTGGCGCGAGAAATACCGCCAGTCGGTCGCAACCAACAAGGAGGCTTCCGCAAAGCCTGAATTCGACGCCGGCAAGGACAGGTTTTTCCATGAAGTTCTTTTTCCGAAAGGCGGGCCTTTTGCGGTTTCGCAGGACGACAAGGCGAGGTTTTCCGAGACCGAATTAAAAAATCTGACGGAGTGGAAGAAGAAGCTGGATGAGCTTAAAGCGCAGGCGCCGCAGGAGCCCGAAATGGCTTGTGCCGTCGAGGATGGCGAGATAGCCGATCAGAAAGTTTTCATTCGTGGCGACTATCACAATGAGGGTGAGGATGCTCCCAAAGCATTTCCTCAAATTGTAATAAGCAGTCCTGGGGGGCCCCCTCAGCCACAGATCAGCAGCGGCAGCGGCAGGCTGCAACTGGCTAACTGGATAGCCGATGGCGCCAACCCGCTGACTCCGCGTGTCATGGTCAACCGCATCTGGCAGGGCCATTTTGGGGAGGGCATAGTCCGGACTCCGGACAATTTTGGAAAGATGGGTGAGCGTCCATCTCATCCCGAGCTGCTCGACTTTCTTGCATGGAAATTCATTGAAAGCGGATGGTCGGTGAAATCCATGCACCGTATGATCATGCTTTCGAATGCATATCAGATGTCGAGCCAGGCGGATGAGGCCGCCTATTCAGCAGATCCTGAAAATCGTCTGTTGTCGAGATTCAACCGGCGCAGGCTCACCGTAGAGGAGATGCGAGATGCGCTTCTTGCGATTGATGGATCGCTCGATCTGACAGTCGGGGGGACGCTCCAGTCCGGTTTGGGTACCGATGGAGAAAACGACAACAAGCGCCTCAGCATGAATCCTGAACAACTCAACCGCAGGACGGTCTATCTGCCTTTGCGCAGGGCCAATCTGCCGAGCCTGTTGAATCTCTTCGATTTTGGAGATGCGACCACGGCTTCAGGCAAACGCCAGTTGACCAATGTGGCCACGCAGGCTCTATTCTGGATGAACAGCGAGTTTGTGACCGAGAGGTCTAACAATTTCGTCAGGTCGCTGATGGCTGATAAGAATGCAAATGACGAATCGAGGGTCAAAGCCGCGTATCGCAGAATTGCCAATCGCGAGGCCCTGCCTGAAGAGGTCTCATCGGCTTTGAACTACATTGCAGACTACAGCCGCAAATTTTCAAGTGAGCAATCAATCAATAAAGCGTGGTCGAGTTTTTGCCGTGCTTTGATGGCTTCAAACAACTTTATTTATGTTGACTGATGAACCGATCAACCGGTGGGAGCGGGGAAGATGACAGATAAATTTCTTAAAGAACAGATTCAATCGATGATCTACAGGCCTGAAAGACCGCTTTCCCGGCGGGCATGGTTGAGGGCGGCCGGCCTTGGCTTCGGCTCTCTCAGCCTTTCTGCGCTCCTCTCAGATGAGATGAAAGCGCTGGGAGCGACACAGAACAATCCGCTGGCTCCCCGGCCTCCGCATTTCGAACCGAAGGCGAAACGGGTGATTTTTCTGTTCATGCATGGCGGGCCGTCGAGCATCGACACTTTTGATCCGAAAGAGCGGCTCATCCGCGATCACGGAAAGCCGCTGCCGTTTAACAGGCCACTGGCTTTCGATAAATCCGATGCCGGACCGTTGATGAAATCTCCCTGGGAATTCAGGCCCGGGGGCAAAAGCGGACTCCCCGTGAGCGACCTTTTTCCAAACGTGCGCGATTGCGCCGACGACCTTTGCGTGGTCAGATCGATGGTCGGAGAGGGCGTGGATCATGGAGCGGCTCTGCTTCAGACTTTCACCGGCACTTCGACTTTTATTCGCCCGAGCATGGGGTCCTGGGCAATCTATGGCCTGGGGACAGAGAACCAGAATCTGCCGGGTTTTATTGCCATCAAACCATCTCTGGCTCACGGAGGAGCGAAGAACTGGGGCTCGGCTTTTCTGCCCGGCACCTTCCAGGGGACGGCCATCGGACATGCCGGTTTGAAGGTGGATGAAATCAAGGATCAGCCGATTGAATACCTGCTCAACAAGAGGTTTTCACCCGATGAGCAGCGCTTCGAACTGGATTTTATTCAAAACATCAACCGCCGTCACGAGGCTCTGAGGCAGAACGACCCCCAGCTCGAAGCGAGAATACAGGCTTTCGAGCTTGCATTCAGGATGCAGGCCGAAGCACCGGAAGCCTTCATGGTTGATAAGGAGTCGGAGGCGACGAAAAATCTCTACGGTCTCGATGACCCGACCACACAGGATTTCGGCTGGCAGTGCCTTCTGGCTCGAAGACTGGCTGAGCGCGGAGTTCGCTTCATTCAATGCACTCACAGCTATAAATGGGATCAGCATACAGAGCTCTACAATGGGCATACTCAGAATGCCCGCGAGGTCGATAAGCCGATAGCAGGCCTCCTCAAAGATCTGAAGTCAAGAGGGCTGCTCAAAGACACGCTCGTTATCTGGGCAGGCGAATTCGGCAGAACCCCGGTTTCACAGGGCGGCGATGGCCGCGATCATAATCCATACGGTTATTCGATCTGGATGGCCGGCGGCGGAGTCAAAGGCGGATTCGCTTACGGCGCGACAGACGAAGTAGGCTATCACGCCGTGGAAGACCGGATGCATATTCACGATTTTCACGCCACGGCGCTTCACCTGCTGGGCCTTGAACACGAGAAGCTGACCTACAGGTACAGCGGACGCGATTTCAGACTGACCGATGTCGCAGGCGTGGTCGCAAAAAAGATCGTCGCCTGACCCGGGGAAGGAAGCAGATTACGAAACAGACGAAAAAAACGAAACAAAGGAAAAATTAAACAGGATGATCTGCGGTTTTCCATCGTCAGCCGCATTCAATAATCAGATGACCAATACGACTTTGGCGTAGGTCTTCCTGCTCGCGAGGGCCTTCAATGCGTCCGGCGCGTTATGCAGGGAGTAACTTTCAGAAACATGTGGCTTGATCCTGCCATCGGCATACATTTGGAAGAGGGCATTCTGAGCCTCGTGCATGTATTCCGGATGCAGTTCCAGATATCCTCCCCAGTAGACTCCGATGACCGACATGTTCTTGAGCAGGATCCTGTTTGCTGCGATTGAAGGGATCGTGCCTCCAGCGAAACCAATGACCAGCAATCGCCCCTCGGGAGCGATGCATTTCGTCGAGAGGTCGAATATCTCGCCGCCAACCGGGTCGTAGATAATATCCGCGCCTCGACCACCGGTTGCCTTCTTCACCTGCTCAACCCAGGTCTCATCGTTGTAATTGATGGCGAACTCAGCGCCCTGCGAAAGGCAGAAATTGAGCTTGTCCTGATTTCCGGCAGTAGCGATGATTCTTGCGCCAAGCGACTTGCCGATCTGCATGGCCGAGAGTCCCACGCCCCCGGCAGCCGCATGTACCAGCAGCCATTCGCCAGGCCTGATCGTCGTTCGATGTGTCAGCCCAAAATATGAGGTCTGATAGATGACGATCATCGCCGCCGCTTCTTCATAACTCATCTCATCGGGGATTTTAAACGATTTGGTCGCGGGTGCGATCGAGTATTCGCAGAAAGTGCCGCCTGTGGCCATGGCTTGCACTCGGTCGCCGACTTTGAAGTTATCGACCCCCTCGCCCACTGCATCAACGATACCAGAGACCTCGGACCCAGGCGTAAATGGGCGCGGCGGCTTTACCTGATATTTTCCCTGAATCATCAGGATATCGTAGAAATTAAGGGCCGCGGACTTATTGCTGATCCTGATCTCACCCGCCTTGGGTTCCGGTACAGGGATTTCTGTATATTCCAAACCATCCGGTTCACACCATTCGTTGACTCGCCATGCTTTCATGTTCATATCACTTTATTCCTCAGGGATTTTAAAAATTGATGAACTCGATACTACTACTAATTAAACCCGTGACGAATCAATTTGATTATGGTTCTCGAAATACTGTCGAATATTCGGCAAGAGACACCGGCAAGGGGAACCTGGATGATAACAGCAGCAACCGAATTGCCCCTGGCTGCGTCTTTAAATTAAGCAGGATCTGATTTTCAATATTCTAAAAAAAAACAAGAATACATGTTTGAAATGTTTAAACCATACAGATTTGCAGAATCGTTTTTCTTTATATTCTTTCTGATAATGTCGACGGGCAGTGGTTTTGCGCAGGTGAATCAGGCAAAGCGCCTGTCAATGCCGGAGGTGGTTGAGCGAGCGAAGAGAGGCCATCCATTGATCGTAGCGGCTCAGCGCCGGCTGGCGATAGCCGAGGCGGAAAAGCTTGAAGCCGGTTTGAAACCCAATCCGAGTCTGACTGTGAGCGGCGAGAATTTTCCTCTGGGGCCCACCCAGCAGGGCTTTGAGTTTGGCAGGAGCATTGACTGGTTCGGGACCTATTCTCAGACTTTCGAAACTGCGGGCAAGCGCCGGTTGCGTATTGATTACGCTGACAGGAATCTTGAATCGGCGCGAGCCGAAGCTTCAATTATCGAGCGCAGAGTTGTATTTGAAGTCAAAACCGCTTTTCAAAGCGTGGCCATAGCCAGGCTGCGTGTCGAACTGCTTCGCGAAAACCTCAACAACATCAATCAGGTCGTCAATCTTAATGAAGTCAGAGTGCGCGAAGGCTACGCATCGGAAGGCGATCTGATAAAGGTGCGGCTGGAATCGCAGCGTATCGATTTTCAACTTCGCAAGGCGGAACTGGAGTATGAAAAATCCAGAATCAATCTGATCAGATCGATTGGAGACACATCTTTCGAGCAGTTCGATCTGAAAAGTATTTCATTGGACGTCGCAGAGGATTTCAACTTTGAGCCGGTGTCGGTTAATCCGGCGAATTTGCAGCAGTCGGCAATGAAACTGCCTCAAATTGTTGCGGCATCTGCTCATGTCGAAAGGGCCGAGTCACTGTTGAAACTCGAACAGGCTCGCGCAAGGCCGGATTTTACGGCAACAATCGGATACAAGAGAAATGGCGTCGACAATACTATGTTTGCCGCGCTCAATATCCCGTTGCCGATTTACAACCGAAATCAGGCTCAGATTGCCAGGGCTCAGGCCCTTATCGATATCGTTCAGGCCGAATTCGGTTACACGAAAAACCAGATCATGGCCGAGCTTGCAGCGGCAAGGCTCGCCGTTGAAATGAATCAGAAGCAGGTCGAAGCCATTCGATCCGATTTTCTGATGAGAGCGGATGAATCCAGGAGCATCTCTCTGGCTGCATATCAGGAGGGGGCGGTGGATTTGATCGTGCTGCTCGATGCTCAACGCGTCCGAGCCCAGGCGCAGGAGTACTATTTTCAAGCGCTCTACGATTATCAGGTCGCCGTGCACGAACTCGAGCGGGCCGCGGGTGTCGACAATCTGCCGCGCGACAACAAAATCATAAAGTCAGCCGGGACAAGTAATTAATTATTCGGAAGGCCGGAAGGAATGATAGATGTCTGATAAAACGAAGGAACATGGGGCTGAATCAGGTAAAAGGCGATTCCTGATCATCGCTGTTTCATCGCTGGTATTTTTCATTGGCGGAATATTGTTGGGGCGGTCTCTGTATTCCAGAAATGAAAGCGTGAAGAATGATCCAAAGACTGCTGCGGCAGTCGAGAAGACCGAACCGCTTGCGAGCCAGACCAATCAAATCACTCTCTCTGCCGAGGCTGTGAAGCTGGGCCAGATCGAGTATGGGGATGTCATATCGCGGCAATTTCACTCGAAGCTTGAAGTTTCAGGAAGACTGGCCACCAACGAAGACAACACAGCGAGAGTTGGGACGATTGTCACGGGGCGCGTGACGCGCATTCTTGCAACGGTTGGCGATGCGGTTAAGAAAGGGCAGCCGCTGATTTACATTCACAGCCACGAACTGCTCACGGCACGTGCTGATGCGCAAAAGGCGAGTGCCATGATTATTGAAAAAGAGAAGGCTCTGGCATATGCGAAAGCCGAGCTCGATCGGGCGGACAGACTGGTAGCGGCCAGGGCGATTTCCAGAAAGGAGCAGGCGACCGCCACGGCCAATGTCGTTGCGGCCAATGCCGAGCTCGATCATGCGAAGGCCGAATTGACCAGGGCATCGGAATGGCTTGAACACCTGACGGTTCCTCACGACAGTCACGATGATATTGTCATCTATTCGCCGATGAACGGCATCGTCGTAAAACGCAATGTGACAGTCGGCACGGTTGTAAACGAGGCGACAGACCTCATTTCTCTGGCCAACTTCGAGACACTTTGGGCAATAGCCGAGGTTCCACAGTACCAGGCTGCAGGTGTTCGGACGGGACAGTCGATTGAATTCAAGGTTTCCGCTTTCGGCGACAATCGCTTCAAAGGGCAGATCGTGCATATTGGCGAGGTTCTCAACCCGGATACACGGACGGTTCAGGTCAGATGCCTGGTGAATAATTCGCGCGGCAATCTTCGGCCGGAGATGTTTGCGACTATTACAATTGACGCGATTGGAGAGGGCGGCGTGACCAGCTCGCCTGCTGTCCCATCGGAGGCCGTTCAGGATTTAAAGGGCGAGAAGATGGTCTTCATTCTTGCCGGCGAGGGGATCTTTGAAAAGAGGACCGTCAAGACCGGACGCGAACAGGACGGGATGATCGAAATACTGAGCGGACTTCAGCCCGGACAAAAAATTGTCAAGCACGGCGGATTCTTCATCAAATCCGAAATGCTCAAGAGCTCGATGGCTGAGGAATAAATGATAAGAACTCTCATTGAAATATCGCTTCAACAGAGGCTTCTGGTGCTGGCTCTTACCCTGTTTCTCGCCGCGGGAGGGTTATATGCATTCACCAGCATTCCGATTGACGCTTTTCCCGATCTGACCAACAACCAGGTGAATATCGTCACGGAAGCGACGGGTATGGCTGCTTCAGAGGTTGAGCAACTGGTCACTTATCCTATCGAAAGTACGATGATGGGCATCCGCAGTGCGGAGCAGGTCAGGTCGATCTCAAAATTCGGCCTTTCGATCATTACCATTGTTTTCCCCGACACCGTAGACACCTACTTCGCCAGGCAACTGGTCAACGAGAGGCTGCAGGAGGCCAGGACGCGAATTCCCGACGGATTGCAGCCTACCCTCGGGCCTGTCGCAACGGCCTTTGGCGAAATCTATCAATACGTGGTTGAAGGCAGTGGCTTCGGAGCGATGGATCTCAAGACACTCCACGATTGGACCATCAAGCCGCTGATGAGAACAATACAAGGAGTCAACGAGATCAATTCCTGGGGAGGATTGATCAAGCAGTATCAGGTGTTGATCAATCCCGACAAACTTATCGGCTATGGATTGACGCTGCACGAAGTTCATCAGGCGCTCGCGACAAGCAACAGCAATTTCGGAGGCAGTTACGTTGAACGTGGAGCCGAAGGCTATACAGTGAGAGGCATCGGCAGGTTTGATGCCGATAGTGCACTCGATCAGATAAGGCAGGTGGTGATCCGTTCAAAGAATGGTGTGCCGGTTCTGGTGAAGGATATCGCTGAGGTCGAAATCGGTCCCGCGATCCGCCAGGGAGCCGTCACCAAGGACGGAAAGGGAGAAGTAGTCTCCGGCATGGTCATTATGACGAAGGGGGAGAACTCCAAGGCCGTTATTGAGCGGGTGCAGGATCGAGTGACAAAGATTGAAAAATCGCTCCCGGCGGGAGTCAGGATCACGCCGTTTTATGAGCAGACGACTCTGGTAAACCGAACAATCCACACCGTGGCCAAGAATCTGATCGAAGGCGGACTGCTCGTGATTGGAGTCCTGTTCCTTTTCTGTTTAATATCAGGGCCTCTTTGATAGTGGCATCAGTTATACCCTTGTCGATGCTTGTGGCCTTCATCGGGATGAAATTTTTCGGTTTGTCGGCGAACCTGATGAGCCTGGGAGCCATAGATTTCGGTCTGATAGTCGACGGGGCGGTCGTCATGATAGAGAACTTCATCAGCCGAATGAACGAGGAAGGGCCTCGCGGCAAGCCGAAGATCGACATCATCAAACGCAGCGCCATGGAAGTCGCCAGACCGATCACTTTCGGCGTCGTGATCATCATCGCAGTCTATCTGCCGATATTCACTCTTGAAGGCCTTGAGTCGAGGATGTTCAGGCCGATGGCCCTGACGGTCTGCTGCGCACTGATCGGCGCCCTGGTGCTGACGATGACATTCGTGCCTGCGCTCGGGTCGCTCACATTGAAACCCTACCATCACGAAGGACACGAGAAACTGCTTAAAGCAATGCAGGCAGGTTATCGACGCCATCTCAACCGGATTCTGAATATGCGGTGGCTGACGATTGGATCGGCGCTTGTGATAGTTTTGGTTGCCGTCGGCTCGATGAGGTATCTCGGGACCGAGTTCATGCCCCAGCTCGATGAGGGGGCTCTGCTGATCGAGACGCGCCGGCTGCCGTCAATCTCATTGTCGGAATCAGTCGAGATTGCGACGATGGTCGAGAAAGTGGTCAAGACGTTTCCCGAGGTGGATACCGTCGTCACCAAGATCGGTCGCCCCGATCTGGCAACGGAGGCGATGGGCGTTTATCAGGGCGATGTCTATGTAATTCTCAAGCCGATCGAGGAATGGACCGGTGTCAGGACCAAGGAAGCTCTCATCCAAAAGATGGATCAAAAGCTGAAAGACATCCCGGGCGTCGTCTACAACTTCACGCAACCTCTCGCCATGCGTCTCGATGAAGTGATCTCGGGGGTCAAGGCCGATGTTGCGGTCAAGCTTTTTGGCGATGACCCTACGGTTCTTGAACGCGAGGCGAAGCGAATCGAAACCGTATTGCGCCGTGTCGGCGGCTCAGCCGACGTGCAGACTGAAATGCTCAGCGGCTCCGGGGAGATGCAGATCGAAGTCAAACGCGATGAGATGGCCCGTTACGGCCTGCGGGTTCAGGACGTCAAGGATATTGTTGAGATCGCTATTGGTGGCGGGGTGGCGACTGAAATCGTAGACGGTCGCAAGAAATTCGACGTCATCGTCAGATTGCCGGAAGCGAGTAGAAAAGATCTCAATATCATTCAATCACTGCTCGTGCCTGCTCCGGGAGGAGAGAGGGTCTTGCTGGGTCAGATCGCGTCCATCAGATTTGCCGAGGGACCGGAAGTCATCAATCGCGAGGATGCTCAAAGACGCATCGTCATCCAGGCGAACGTGCGTGGCCGGGATATCGGCAGTTTTGTCGCCGAAGCACAGAATCGCGTTGACGAGCAGATCAAACTGCCGGCAGGCTATTTCATCACCTGGGGCGGCGAGTTCGAAAATCAGCAAAGAGCGATGAAACGGCTCTACATTGTCGTTCCACTGTCGCTCTGCTTCATTTTTCTCCTGCTCTACATGACTTTCAACTCATTCGTGCATGCATCGCTGATCATCATCAACGTGCCATTCGCGCTGGTCGGCGGTGTTGCCGCCCTCTGGCTTCGCGGATTGAATCTGAGCCTTTCCACGGCCGTCGGGTTCATAGCCCTGTTCGGCGTGGCCGTATTGAACGGCGTGGTCATGGTCAGCCATATCAACAGACTGCGTGAGGAAGGTTACAACCTCCGCGAATCCATCCTTGAAGGCGCCAGCGCGCGCCTGCGTCCGGTGCTCATGACGGCTCTTGTCGCAAGTCTCGGCTTTATCCCGATGGCGCTTTCAACCGCCCCCGGCGCCGAAGTACAGCGGCCCCTGGCTACTGTCGTCATCGGAGGCCTGATCACTTCCACTCTGCTGACTCTGCTGGTTCTTCCCATTCTCTATGAATTGATTTCTCAAAAAATTGAACCGGCAATACAATCGATTCTCGGCGGCAGAAAGTCTTATCAAACTGATCTGTCTGACGAGCCGGCAGTCGATGGCAAACTCGATTCCGCCTCCAATCAAGACGATGTTCTCAATTTGACTGAAATTCCTGAAAAACAAGCAGGTGAGGAAAATGAATCCACCAAAAGCTAAGATCGTTCCGATGACCCATCAGATTCACGGCTACACAGTAGTTGATGATTACGCGTGGATTGCCGATAAAACCAAGACCGATCCTCATGTCTTGTCCTATCTCAAGGCCGAGGAAACTTATGCCGAAGAGATGCTCCGACATTCAAAACCTCTGCAAGACGCTCTGTACAAGGAGATGCTCTCCAGAATCAAGGAGACTGATGAGAATGTCCCTTATAAAAAAGGCGAGCACTACTATTACACCCGCACAGAGCAGGGACAACAATACTCCATTTTTTGCCGCAAAAAGGGAAGCCTGACTTCTACCGAAGAGATCACAATCGATATGAACCAGATGGCTGAAGGACACGAATTCTTCAGTCTCGGTTCCTATAACGTGAGCGATGACGGCAACCTGCTGGCGTTTTCAACCGATACCACTGGCTTCCGTCAATACGACCTCTACATTAAAGACCTGCGGGATGGAAAGATCACGGCGAAGGTCGCAGAAAGAGTTACCTCGGTCTCATGGGCGAATGACAACAGAACTATCTTTTATACACAGGAAGAACCGGAGACTAAAAGATCCAATAAATTTTTCCGGCAAGTCCCTGGAGGCGAAATCGCCGAACTTCTTTATGAGGAGAAGGACGAACTCTATCGGATCTATTGCGGCAAAACACGAAGCAAGGGCTATGTCATTCTGACATCTTCAAGCTCCACAACCAGCGAATGCAGGTATCTTTCAGCCGCCGATCCATTATCTGACTTGAAGTTGTTCCTGACGCGAAGAGAGAATCACGAATATTACATCGATCATATCGGCGACAGGTTTTACATCAGAACGAATGATCACGGCAAGAATTTCCGCCTGGTGACATCGCCTCTGACTGACGTTTCTGAAAGTGGCTGGAAGGAGATTATCCCGCATAGAAAAGAAGTGATGCTGGAAGATGTCGATTGTTTTTCCGGCCATTTTGTAGCGGTTGAAAGAGAGAACGGCGTTCCCATGCTCAATGTGAAGGACCTGCGGACAGGGGACTCGCATTATATTGAATTCCCCGAGCCGGTCTATGTCGCGCACCCGATGCAAAATGCCGAGTTCGATGCAGTCAGATATCGTTTTGGCTACGAGTCTCTGATAACCCCGTCGTCTGTTTTTGATTACGATGTGCATACCCGGGGCAGAACGCTGCTCAAACAGCAGCCCGTCCTGGGCGGGTACGACCCGGGACTCTATCAATCCGAAAGGCTCTACGCCACCGCATCGGACGGAACGAAAATCCCCATCTCCATAGTCTACAAAAAAGAACTGGTCCGAGACGGCTTGAGACCGTTGTTGCTCGAAGGTTACGGCTCCTACGGAATCTCCAACGATGTGGATTTCTCATCAAACAGGATCAGCCTTCTTGATCGTGGCATGATCTATGCCGTCGCCCATATCCGTGGCGGCGGCGAACTCGGCAAGGAATGGCACGACCAGGGCAAGATGATGGTCAAAATGAATACTTTCACTGATTTCATCTCCAGTGCAGAGCATTTGATCGCCGGGAAATATACATCATCAGACCGGTTGATCATTGCCGGTGGAAGCGCCGGCGGGCTGCTGATGGGCGCCGTCGCAAACCTTCGCCCGGATCTGTTCAAGGCCATCGTTTCTTACGTCCCTTTTGTCGATGTCATGAACACCATGCTCGACGCCTCGCTTCCCCTGACTGTCGGCGAATATCTTGAGTGGGGAAATCCCAATGAAAAGCCCGCATACGATTATATGCGCAGCTATTCCCCCTACGACAACATCGCCAATATGGCCTACCCTGCAATGCTGGTCAGAACATCGATCAACGACAGTCAGGTCATGTACTGGGAACCGGCCAAATATGTCGCGAAACTGAGGACTCTCAAGACGGATTCCAACCCGCTGCTCTTCAAGATCAAACTTGAACCGGGCGGCCACGGAGGCGCTTCAGGCCGGTACGACAAATTGAAAGACCTCGCTTTCGATTACGCTTTCATCCTCGAACAATTCGGTATCAATACGTAATTGATCAGCCCTATTAACTGGACTTCGTAGCGGAAAGTTCTTACCCACCACGCCGGATTAAGTGGGAATAA
Organism: Acidobacteriota bacterium; assembly: GCA_016710075.1. GTDB lineage: Bacteria > Acidobacteriota > Blastocatellia > RBC074 > RBC074 > JADJLO01. Next base: position 66,587 of record JADJLO010000006.1, read on the forward strand.
AGGTGTTTTTCAACGCCAAGAACGCCAAGAGAGCCAAGAACGCCAAGGATGTAAAGTCAGGATTTGGCCTGACATCTCGATTTCAGCCGGTTTTAAAAAGTATTACCGTTCTCAAATTTCGTTTTCCCCTCGCTGTGCTACTCTGTTTCATCTATGAAACGGGAATGGAGGTAGGATCTATGTATTCACATGAGATCGAAAGAGGGGTATCAAGCCTGGGAGAAGAGATACTGTGTGGGAAGTGTGGGATGAAGCTTTCAACCGGGAGTGAGCATGAGCGCACGGCGCATGGATTCCCTTCGCCGGCGGAAATCTATTTTCAGAGCCGGCTGGATATAGGCAGTCACCTGGTGAGACACCCATCCTCGACTTTTTATGCTCATATGGTGGGGGATGAGATGATGGACGAGGGAATCAGGGATGGCGATCTGCTGATCATCGATCGTTCGGAGCCGGTAGTAAGCGGCAATATTGTGATCGTCCGGGTTGAACAATCCATGCTGATTCGCAAACTCGATCTTGGCGAGGGCGGGAGCAAACTGATTTCAAGCAGCCACGAACCGATCGAGATCACCCCGGATCTGGATTATGAGATCTGGGGCAGAGTCATTCACTCGATCCGCAGGCATTGAATGATAGTTTAATGATATGAAACGGGCGATAGCATTGATCGATGCAAACAATTTTTATGCAACGTGTGAAAGGGTATTCGATCCGGCATTATGGAATCGGCCGGTGGTGGTTTTGTCAAATAATGACGGGTGCGTTGTCGCGCGCTCGGCTGAAGCCAGAAAGCTCGGCATTCGGATGGCTGAGCCGTATTTCAAGGTAAAGGATCTGATAGAGACGCACAAAGTCGCAGTAAGGTCGAGCAACTACGAACTCTACGGTGATATGTCGTCGCGGATAATGGATGTTCTTGAAGAATTCAGCCCCGAGCTTGAAGTCTACTCGATCGATGAGGCCTTCATCACGATCGATGCGGATGATAGATCGAATCTGACGGAGTTCGGCAAGACGGTCAGGGACACGGTTAAAAGGCACACGGGGATAACAGTTTCGGTGGGAATTGCCGAGACCAAAACGCTGGCGAAGGTCGCCAATCATCTGGCAAAAAAATCCGAGAAGGCGAGGTTCGTTCTTGATCTGACCGAATCGCCGCACCAGGAGATTGCGCTTGAGAGAACACCGGTGGGTGAGGTCTGGGGGATTGGTCGCCAGCATGCAGCAATGCTCAAATCATACGGAGTCAATACCGCGCTCGATCTGAGGAACTGCGACGATCAATGGATTCGAAGAAAGATGCACATCACGGGTCTCAGGACGGTGCACGAACTTCGCGGCATCCAATGTGTCGAATTGGGCGCAAGCCCGAATCCGAAACGCAGCGTCATTGTTTCCAGATCGTTCGGCGAGCCTGTGAGCACTCTCGATGAACTGCGGGCGGCGATAAGCTATTACATCACCCGCGCCGGAGAGAAACTCAGGAAACGCCGGCTGGTTGCCGCAGCATTGACTGTTTTTGCCAAAACCAGCCGGTTCAATGTGGATGACCATGACCGTTACAGCGGCATAGCCACAGAATCTCTGGTCATGGCCACTGACAGCACGCTTGAACTCATGCAATCGGCTCAACGGATACTCCCAGGGCTTTACAGACCCGGGTATAGATATAAAAGCGCCGGTGTTATTCTGACAGGGCTTTCTTCGATGACGGGGACATCTCTCAGGCTTTGGGATTCCGATAAATATGAGCGGGAGCGGCTGCTGATGTCGGCTATCGACGGCTTGAATGCGCGACACGGTCAGGATACTGTACGTTGTGGCCTCCACGACAATGAAGGCAAATGGGCTTCCCGATTAGGCCTGCGATCTCCAAGGTACACGACTAAATGGGACGAAATAATGCGAGTCAGATGAAATTCCGAAGATCCTCATTTCTGAAGTTAATTTGTCTGCTGATATTAATGTCGTCTTCACCCGCTTCTGCGCACAAAATCCATGTCAGCGTAACGCAGTTCGAATACAACAAGTCGAATCAGCGAGTTGAGATCGCCTTACGTGTATTCTCCGACGATCTCGAGAATGCATTGAGCAAACATGCCGGCAGGGCCATCAAACTGATTCCGTCAGACCCGGCTAAAAGCAGGGAACTCGGCGATCTTGTTGTCTCTTATCTGGCCGATAGTTTTGAGCTTAAAAACAAGACGGGAAAAGTCGTCAGGCTCAACTGGGACGGGATGGAGGGTCAAACCGATGTCCATTGGATCTATCTTGAAGCCAGGGCGCCGTCGGGTCTGGAAGGGTTTCAACTGCGTAATCGCATCTTCTTCGATCTGTTTGATGATCAGGTGAACATCGTCAATACCAGGCACGGATCAAAGCAGCTTGGCGTCATGTTCGAAGCAAAAGATGGATTTAAACCGATCCTGTAATTATCAGAGATGCATATGGAACAGAGGAAATTGGAAGGCAAAGCGAAAATGATGCTCATCCACATCGATGAGGATGACTGGTGGGAAGGCGAGCCCCTGTATGAGGCCATTGTAAAAACATTCAGGAAATTGAACATTGCCGGCGCCACGGTTTTTCGAGGAATCATGGGCTACGGCGGCCATCATCTCTTTCACAAGAAGGATTTTCTGGGCCTCTCCGAAGACATGCCGATAACGATTCAGGTCATCGACACTGAAGAGAAGATCAATCAGGCCCTGCCGGTTCTTGAGAAGATGATGTCAGGTGGCCTCATCACCCTTTCAGACGTGCAAGTGATTAAATACAAATCAGAGTAGAATTGCTACGGAGTCACCCCGGATTCGGTTATTTCCAGAATGCCCGCATCGGCATCCAGAGTGGCTGTGACGCCGAAAGGAAAGGTAAGCTGGTCGGCTGTGTGACCGAAAGTCAGCCCGGAAAGCACTGGTATTTTCAGCCCTCCCAGCAGGTTATCCAGTACCTCGCCCAGTGAAAACCCTGCCGCAACAAATGGCTTGTATTCGCTCGGAGTGCAATCAACGCATTCACCGAAGACGATGCCGGCAGCCTGCTCCAGTTTTCCCGCCAGTCTCAATTGAGTCAGCATTCGATCGATTCGATAGGGCTCCTCACCAATATCTTCAAGCATGAGAATCGCCCCGCGAGTGTCGATCTCGTATGGAGTCCCCATCGTTGTCGAAATCAGGGTAAGGTTGCCGCCAATGAGTCTTCCAGTGGCCTTTCCTGACCGGATGGTGCGGAGCTTATGTTTCGGGCGCAATTTATTGGTCTCCGGCGGGTTTGTGATGCTGCCGATCGGCTTAGCCTCAAAGAGCGCCTTTCGAAATATCTGCTGAGTGTAGTCAGTGAATTCGGACAGCAGGTTAGGGCCGTGAAATGTGACAAGGCCCGTTTTTTTAAAGATGGCCAGATGCAGGGCGGTAATATCACTATATCCGATGAATACCTTGGGATTCTTCTTGATCAGGTCATAATCGATTCGATCAAGAAGCTGGGAAGCTCCGTACCCGCCGCTTATTGCCAGCACACCCCTGACCACAGGATCACGGAACATCTCGTGAAGATCTTCCAGCCGCCCTTCGACAGGGTTGCCGAAATATCCAGCCTTTTTGCCGACATTCTTTCCCCATTTGGCTCGAAGGCCGAAATATTCAACAGTCCGGGCGACAGTCTGGAGCGACTCGGGATTCGCTACAGGAGTTGCAGGGGTAATTAATCCGACAGTATCTCCAGGCTTGAGATGCGCGGGTTTGATCAGCCGGCGATAGGCTGCTTGTCCCGGCTGCGCCTGGCAATTATCTTGATAAATTAAAGGCGCTGATAATCCTGCGCCCAGTGAGTGAATGAAGCTTCTTCTGTGCATGGCTAATTTCAAAAATGCTGTAATCCAACCGGCCCAAAGCCGGTGGATTGTTCAATCCCAGCCTACCCTCTTCTTCTTGAACATTTTAAGATGGGCGCTGAGCAGTTACCTTTATTTTATTCAAAAAATCACCGTGAGCCGAGATGGTAATGTAGTTTTATCGAAAATCAAACTTCGGATACGTAGACATAATGATCATAATCTCGCCAGTGAACGAGCTTTTCGATTTTCAATCCGTTTCTTTCAGCGACGCGACGGGAAGGGTTATTTTCAGGGCGGATCATCGAGATGATGCGGTTGCGGCCCATCGTATTGGCTGCATAATCCATGCAGCCGCGGGCGGCTTCTGTGGCATAACCGTGGCCCCAGAATTGTTTGTTGAACTGATATCCAACCTCGAGTTCATCGATTTCATCTACTTGCTGAATCATCAGCCCGCAATCACCGATGAATCTGCTTTCGGCTTTGAGGATGACTGCCCAGAGCCCATGCCCGTTTAATTTGTATCTTTCGAATATTCTCTCGATCCAGCTATTGATCTCGTAGCGATCGAGAGGTCTCGGGTAGTATTGCATCGTTTCAGCGTCGCAAAGAATCAGTGCGAGATCGTCCGCATCGTCATAAGTAATTTCGCGAAGCGACAATCTTTCCGTTTCTAAAATTGTTTTTCCCATGGTTTTGTTGTATTTGTTTGAAAGTCGATGATCAATAATAATTTGAAGCTGCCTGCCGGTAAAGTACAGTCAATAAAGTTTAAAAGAGATCTCCGGCAATGCGGAAAAAACAACTCAAACGAAAAGAGTTCATATGATTAATCGTCGCGACCTGATGCGTCTTGGCGCAATGGCAGGTCTTGGAGCCGCCGTGAACAATCTAAATAGCATGGAAGCGGAAGCGGAAAATATTTCCGGTTCCGGAGCAGATTCAGAATACGATAAATATGATGCGCTGGGGCTGGCCGCGCTGATTGCGGGAAAGAAGATCAGCCCGGCGGAACTGCTGGATGCAGTGCGCCGTCGCGTCGAGTCAGTCAACCCGAAAATAAATGGTTTTTCCCAGCTATTCTTTGACAAAGCTGAAGAGCAGATCAAAAAAGGATTGCCGGACGGGCCTTTTCGCGGGGTCCCGTTTGCGCTCAAGGATCTGGGTCAGTATCTAACGGGCACAGTTACATCGGCAGGCAGCAGGGTCTGGAAAAACTCGGTTGCCGGTTACGACAGTACGCTGGTCCAGCGCTACAAAAAAGCGGGGCTGGTGATCTTCGGTAAAACCACATCACCCGAGCTGGGGCTGACTACAACGACTGAATCGGTTCTTTACGGCAAGACCAGGAACCCCTGGAACCTCGAACGGACATCAGGCGGTTCTTCAGGCGGGTCATCCGCGGTTGTCTCTAGCAGGATCATTCCAATGGCGCATGCCAGCGATGGCGGCGGATCGATCAGAGTTCCGGCTTCGTGTTGCGGCTTGTTCGGGTTGAAGCCCACACGGGGTCGAGTACCTCTTGGTCCTTCGCAGTTTGAAGGGTGGAACGGATTATCAGTCCATCATGCCCTCACGATCTCGGTCAGGGATTGTGCCGCGCTGCTCGATGCGACGGTTGGAGCGGAGCTCGGCTCGCCTTACTTTTCTCCGCCTCCATCGCGTCCTCTCCTCAAAGAAGTCGGCGCTGATCCCGGCAAGCTAAGGATTGCCCTGGTGCCGGAATGGCCCAATATGCCTTTACACGATGAATGCAGAAAGGCTGTGACTGATACGGCCAGACTCTGCGAAAGCCTCGGTCATAAAGTCGAATTTGCAAAACTGCCTCTCGATTTCGATATGCTGAGAGACACTTTTCTGACCATCTTTTATGTCTCTATTGCCAGAGTCATCGAAGATGCCGCAACGACACTGGGCAGACCGGTAACCGACAAGGACGTAGAGAACGTCACCTGGGCGACATATCAGGGCGGGCGCGCAGTCAACCCTCTGGCTTATTCAAGAGCGATCAGTAACAGTCATCAGGTTGGGCTGGCAATGGCGAAGTTTATGCAGGAATACGACCTGATCTTAAGCCCGACGCTGGCCAAGCCGCCTGTCCCGCTCGGTGTGCTCGGTCTTTCAACTGAAAATATTCCGCAATACGGCAAGGATGTAACCGAATTCTCCCCCTACACCTCGCTTTACAACGTCACCGGACAGCCGTCAATGTCTGTCCCGCTGCACTGGACTGCCGATGGGTTGCCGGTCGGTTCCATGTTTTCAGGACGTTTTGGCGATGAAGCAACTCTCTTGAGACTCGCTTCTCAACTTGAAAAAGCGAGACCCTGGGCTAACAGAAGACCCGCGATCTAAACTGCACAGAGTTCAAGCTTCAACTCTGTGCACAAGAATACGTTTTTCACAGGGCAATGGGGATTATATGAGCAGACAATTTGAAAATCAGGTGGCTGTGATTACCGGAGCCGCATCAGGACTCGGGCTTTCGATTTCAGCCAGGCTTGCATCAGAAGGGGCAAAGGTTGCGATGCTGGATCTGGATGAAAAGACTCTAAACGCTGTGGCGGACAAGATCGGCGACAGCGCTTTTCCGTTCAAATGCGATGTCACACAAGAATCAGAAGTCAGGCAGGTGATCGATCAGATTGAAGATAAGTTCGGACGCATTGACGTCCTGGTCAACTGCGCCGGCATAACTGGAAAGACAAACATCAAGACTCATAAGGGTCGATCCTGATAATTTCAAACTCGTCTTTGAGATCAACGTGATGGGCAGCTTTTTGACGGCTCGGGCCGTATTGCCGCACATGCTTAAACGGAATTACGGGCGCATTCTGCATATCGCATCCGTTTCGGGCAAGGAAGGGAACGCAGGAATGCTTGCCTATTCATCCTCAAAAGCAGCGGTGATAGGCATGGCGAAGGTCCAGGGCAAGGAGTACGCTGAAACAGGGATTACTGTGAATGCACTGGCTCCGGCCGTCATCAGGACTCCGATGGTGGATGCTCTCCCTGAAGCCCAGGTGAATTATATGACCGACAAGATTCCGATGAAAAGATGCGGAACTCTCGATGAAATCGCTCATATGGCGGCTTTCATTGTCTCGCCCGGAACTTCTTTTACCACCGGATTCACTTTCGATATGACGGGCGGACGGGCAACTTACTAACTAATGCAAGGAACAATTGAATGAAGTGGTTTAAGGATGGCCTGTCCGCGGCTGCCAAGTGGTTTTTCCTGGGTATCGGCGTCAGCGGCATTCAGAAGGTCAGACTGCGGGCGGATCTCGATGGCCTGACTTCCGGTAAAGGCTGGATCTTGAAAAATCTCTCGGCCTGCAAAACCGCTTATTTCGATAGGGAATCGGTTCTTCTGGATAAGTCGAATGGCGAGGGATTATGCTGGATTGACGGTTTCAACTTTCCTTCAGGAGAAATTGAGCTCGAGATCGCAGCCTCCCAACAGCCCGTGGGAATAACTTTTCACGTTCGCGATGAAAAGAATTTTGATGCCGTTGTCTTCAGAACCGAGCAGCGCGGTGTTGGGCTGGTCTGGTTTGCCGAGTACGTATCACGACCCTCCATGCCAAACTCGGTGATTCAACGGAACTTGATTGACGATCTTGATTCGATGAAAGAAGGTTTGTTTCATGCGCGTCTGGTCATTGACAGGAATAAACTGATCGTTATCGTCAACAGAAGCAACGTGCCCTGCCTGCGTGTCATGGAAATTGACCAGAGACGAAAAACCGGATCGGTCGGTATCTGGGTCGGCAAGGGCACTGCCGGCATCTTTACCGGCCTCAAAGTAAAGGCAGTGATAAAGCACGTTAGAATATGAGTTTGGAAGCAGTTCAGGGATGCAGGGGCGTCCCGGCCTTGCCTTGAATAAAAAGACCGATTGATAATCTGTAAACCAAATACCAAATACTAAATAAATGATACGCAAAGCCTTTGTCATGACCCTCAAGCCGGGATATGAAGAAGAGTATGAACGACGGCACAATCCTATCTGGCCGGAGCTGCAGAAGGTTCTGATCGATCACGGAGTTCTGAGCTATTCAATCTACCTTGATAATCATTCAAGCAGTCTATTCGCCTATGTCGAGATAGAATCCGAAGAGTTGTGGGGCCAAATCGCAGAAACCGAGACCTGTCAGCGCTGGTGGGATTATATGAAAGATCTGATGTCGATCAATCAGGACAACAGCCCGAAATCAATTGAGCTTCAGGAAGTATTTCACCTTAATCAATAGATGCCGACCCGGAGGAATTATTCAATGGAACGCAGAGAGTTCATTAAACAATCAATTGCAACAGGTCTTACCGTAGCTGGAACATCATCAGCAATCCTTGGCGCCAACGACCGCATTCGAGTGGGCGTCATCGGCCTTGGCCGGCAGGGTCGCGGTGTAATGAAGGGATTTATAAAGAATAGCAACGTTGAAGTCGTCGCTCTGTGCGATGTTTACGCGCCTCATCTTGCTACGGCAATCAAGGATTCGAAACTCGATGCGGTCGAAACTTACAAGGATTTCAGGAAGCTCCTGGATCGGAAGGATATCGACGCGGTGATAGTCGCATCGCCCGATCACTGGCACGCCTTACACAGCGTCATGGCCTGTCAGGCCGGCAAGGATGTCTATGTCGAAAAGCCGATATCGGTCACGGTCACTGAAGGCAGAAAGATGGTGGAAGCAGCGAGGAAGTATAACCGCATCGTGCAGGTCGGAACTCAGCAGCGATCGGGTGACCATTATCAGAAGGCCGCTCAACTGATTCGCAGCGGGCAGATCGGCAAAGTGACTTTCGTCAGAACCTGGAATTATGGTAACAGCGCCCCGGTCGGAATCGGAAATCCGCCTGACAGCGCTGCTCCCGATGGACTTGACTGGGATATGTGGCTCGGGCCGGCGCCGGCGCGCCCTTTTAATGCCAATCGTTTCGGCGTTTTCCCCGATCGCTGGTCAAGCTTCCGATGGTTCTGGGATTACGCCGGTGGAATGATGACCGATTGGGGTGTGCATCACCTCGATATAGTGCAAATGATCATGGGTGTCGATGCGCCACTCGCCATCAGCTCAACCGGAGGCAAATATGCCCTGACCGATAACCGGGAGACTCCAGATACTCTCATGGTCACTTATGAATACCCTGGATTCGTCTGCACCTTCGAAAATCGTGAATGCAACGCCCAGGGAATCGGCGGAGCAGGATACGGAATCTCGTTTCATGGCACGGATGCGACTCTCTTCATCAATCGGGAACTTTTTGAAATCATCCCGGAAAAAGGAAAGACGATTGCCGAACCATTGAAAGTTAAAGGGACCAACAGCCAGGGGGACGATCACATCAGGAATTTTCTGGATTGCGTCAAGACCCGGCAGACCCCGACTTCCGACATCGAAATCGGTCACAGATCCACCTCGACCTGTCTGCTCGGTAACGTCTCGTTGAGATCCGGAAGACGGATAGTCTGGAACGCTAAAACTGAACAAATTGAAGGTGATCAGACTGCCGCACGCTATCTTTCACGGGAGTATCGTAAGCCCTGGAAATTGAGCATCTGATAGATAGAAAGATTCGGTTGTTTCTTAATGCCATCTACCTGGCGTGAATATGAGGATCTCCGTCTTCGAGCCTCAGGTCTTGAGGCCATTCAAGTTCCACGCCTCTTGAAATCAGCAGATTCTGGAAGTCTGAAAGGCGTCTCTGATCGTTGCGTATCCGGCGTGGGTCAGTTTGAGTTCGCAGGCTGTGAGCGGCCAGAGCGCCGGCAACCTCGCCTATGTTCCACTCGACCGGATGCAGGCGATAGCAGCCATTGGTTATGTGAGTCGTCCCGATGTTCTTGCAGCCCGCGATCAGGTTTTCGAGCCTGACGGGTAGCAGCGCTCCCAGCGGTATCTGAAAGGGAAGCGAACCGACATCGATGTAGTTGTTGCCGCCGGTTGATGGGTGAAGATCGATTCTGTAATACCCGATACCGGCTGAGTCCTGATACTTTTCGGCAAATTTTTGCCCCGGCCGGCAGGCATCGGCGACGTGCTGCTCGATGATTGTGAATTCTGCCTTGAGTCTCCGGGATTCCCGGATATACGGCATTTTAGCCAGGCCGAGATCATTGCAGCCTGAACCCGTGACATCGCCTCTCAGCCTCAATCCGCGCCACCCTTCGCCGCCATCGGGCCGTGGGGCCTGGGTCTGAAGCCAATAGACCAGTGAAAGGCTCTGCTGCCGCGCTTCTGCAATATGATTTTCGCGCTCTTGATCATTGCAATTGCTGATATCGGCAGCCAGGTAGTCCGTCTGCGGCCAGTTAACCAGGCAGATATCGCTTTTGTAGGTTCCGGGCACAAAGTTACTGCGATCGATGATTCGCCGGTAAGTCCACAAACCGGCGAATGCTTTTGACGGCTCGATATGCGGATTGAAATAGTAGGTTAGCGGAGTCATCTGCCTCGGGTTGGTAATGGTCCATGAAATCAATGGCCCCGGCCACGACGGATTCAGATCCGGAACGTACTGTCGCCAGAAATCATACCTTGCAGGCTTGTCGATGACGTGGTCTTCTCCTTCGATGTGATCGAGCGCAAAACAGATCGAGAATCCTTGAACGTTGTCCGGTTGCGCTGTTTGTGGAGCGTTCGGCTCTCCGGTCTCTTTTTGAGATTCGAAACCGGTCACATACTCCGCGCCTGAAATCGGCAGCAGATCTCCGAGCTCGGTTGCTTCGATGAAATATCGTGCGCTTATGGTTCGATTTTCCCCGGTTTCAATGTCTCGAAAAGTTACTGATCTGATGCGATCATTGCTGACATCCGCAGATATCGGCTTATGCCTGAGCCGTAATTTCAAACTGCCGCAACTGATATATGGCAGCAGCATCTCTTCAAAGACAGCCAGAGCCACTCTCGGTTCGTGACACAATGGCGAAACCCATCCGTTGCCCGGATTTAGTCTCGAATCAATTAACGCAGTCTGAGTCAGCGGGTAATTCCGCCTGTAGTATTCGCGTACCTTGTTGCGAAACCTTCTGTAACTCGCCGTTGCACCGAATTTTTCTATCCAGCCATGCTCATCGGGTGGGACCGCCTGGGAAGTGAATTGGCCTCCGATCCAGTCCGACTCCTCAGTCAGAATCACTTTCGCCCCGCTTTGCAGGGCTGAGAGCGCCGCGGCGCAGCCGCCCACGCTCCCTCCCGCAATCAGAATTTCACATTCCAGTTCTTTCATCATCCCTCTTTTGATCATCTATTTTGTTTACTCAGCGCTTATCCGTTCGATCAAAGCTTCGTTATCGGTTGACGGACTGTTGATCGCGCGCGAGACCATGTATGCCTCCATTCCTTCGGCGGGATATGGTTTGAGCAGCGGTAAGACGTCATTCACGCTATTTTCAGGATCGATCCATGCGCCCTCATCTTCAGGTTTGAGAATGACGGCCATCCGATGATGAAAGGTTTTGATCAGTTCGTTGGGTTCGGTTGTAATGATGGTAAATGTCTGCAGCATTCCACCCTCAGGGTTCTTCCATGCTTCCCACAAGCCTGCAAAGGCGAACAATCCTCCGCCATTCAGCCTGACATAGTAAGGCTGGCTCGGCCCTTTGCTTTTCTTCTGCCACTCATAAAAGCCGTCCGCAGGGATCAGGCATCTTCTCTTCGCCAGAGCGTTTTTGAAAGAAGGCTTCTCGGCGAGAGTCTCGGCCCTGGCATTGATGAGTTTATTCCCGATTGCCGGGTCTTTTGCCCAGAACGGTACCAGCCCCCATTTAGCGGCCATCATTTTGCGCTGGCTTTGAAAAGCAATGACAGGTGAGATCTGCGAAGGCGCAATGTTGTAGCGCGGGTCAAAATCGAAATCGATCAACTCGACATCGAATCTCTCGGCAATCTCATCGGGTTTATGGTGTCTTGAAAATCTGCCGCACATGGGCTCCTCCGATTTCGTTAACTGAATTCGAGGGCGGCGAAACTGACTACGGAGTTCTCATCGATGTTCCATTGCTCGTATTTCAGTATCTCGGCCCTGGCCTGCGGCATGACGCTCATAAAAGTGTAGAGCGGAGAGAACCCGCACCATTTCAGCCGATCCGCCTCAGGCTTCACCATTTCAAAAAAATCACTGCTTCTGCCCTCACAGACGAGCCTCAGCCTTTCTTCGTCTTCAGCCCTGACTTCGAGCATCTCGTCTTCTTCAGCACGGGCCTGAAAATCGTCGCCATACCTTTTGCCGATATGAGCCAGATCTATGCCGAGCACCCAGAATAGATCGTCAATCTTCTCTTCGGCTGTCTCTGCAAGGGCATCGAAGAACCTCATCACCTTGTCATCCTGTTCAGGCATTTGTCCTGACAGCAACGCCTTGGCGAACGGCCCACACAGTATCGGAAGTATCTTGAAATCATTCCCAAGCATCTGCTGCAGAAAGATGCACTGGAACTCTATCGAGTGCTCGAAAGAGTGGCAGTAATCCTCCATGTTGATTGAATCCGGCGCCGCCTGATAGATCCGGTCGATCATCTCGTAATCCGGTTCAAGCTTTCCAAGAGGCGTCACAAAAGGTTTCCTCGTGAGCCCGAATTTTTCCGGCTCGCCGTAGTGAGATGTTCCGAGCAACACGATAGTCTTACCTTTTGCAACCCTGATTGCGTCCCTGTTCAATCGCCCATATGCCGCCGCATAACTCTGCCATCCCCCCCAGGGACTGACATGCGGCGCAGCAAGGCCTATGATTGGTTTCTCTGCCGGTACCAGACTCGATTCAAGATATTTATCCAGCTCTTTTTTCAATTCAGCCTCTGCGGCGGGGTAACCAGTGCCGGAATGAGCCGGCAGCCTCTCCTTCAATCGCGCAAAATCACCGTGTCTTTGAGCACGCATCCGCTCGAATGTCTCGTCATCCAGAAATCCATGTTTCTGCAGCGCATCGACCAGTGATTGAATGATCTCCGATGGAACGAGCTGACCGGTCAGCCGTGTCAGATACGCCTGCGCATCAATCATCGTGCTCTCACCATCAAAAAAGCTGAGTGCCGCCGCAAGCACCGGCGGGATGATCAGAATCTGATCCGAATATCGCAGAGGATCCCTGAATAAAAACCCCGGACGGTCCTCCAGCGGAGATGGCATAACATCCAGCCCTCGCCTCAAATTAGGTAACACCTTGTCCATTAGTTTCTCCGAATATTTGCAATCCCAACCGCCGTTAAACAAGCATAAAACGCCAGATTCTTTTTTCGCAAACAAAGCGTGACATGCAGGTAACTTGCGTATGAAACAATTTCATTCTAATCTGAGTATGTCTAATTTAGATAACTGGATAGGAAGTAACTTTTTAAAGAGAGAGGCAATGAGCATAAGCAGAGTCGCAGTGATAGTATTGACGGGAATGATGTTGACCGCACCGGTTCATGCTCAGGGTGTGCGTAGAAACAGGGTCTATGCTCCTGCGGTTGTTTCCGAATCATCGACTCAGGATGTGAAGGAACTCGGTGACGCTGCCAGCCAGTCGAGAGCCAATCTGATTGCTGCATCGCAAACTTATAAGGAAAGCCTTGAACGGCTTCTTACGCTGCAGAAAAACGATGAAGTCCGGGCAACATCACAGGTTGAGAAAAACCGGAAGCTGCTTGAAAACGGTCTTATTGCAAAGAAGCAGTTGGAAGAGAGCGTGCAGAATCTCGCTGGAATAGCCGTCAAGACGAGAGATACCGAAAAGCAGATCGAATCCATAGATCAATTGATTGCCGAAGTGCATACTGCCGAACAACTGGCAAAGATGCCGGTCATTCAGCCTGGAGTTTTCAGATCTTATGGGATGCTCATCAGGTATGTCGGCTCATCGCGATGGGCAATGAGCGATTTGACGAAAGTCGACGCATTTTTCAGGCTGAAATTCAGCAAGCCCCTGCCGATCAGCGCTTTTGGTCAGACGGAAACGCATAACCGGCTGGGCTTCGATCATCGGGATGCCGTCGATGTCGCAATTCATCCCGACAGTTTCGAAGGGCAGGAATTGATCGGATACCTTCAAACCCAGGGCATCTCGTTTATTGCAATCCGGGGAGCCATTCCCGGTTCAGCCACCGGCGCTCATATCCATATCGGCCCCCCTTCGAGAAAATCCTCATGAAGAATGAAGAAGGCAGAATGCAGAATTAAGAATTAAGAATGCAGAATTTAGTATCTTCCACATCTGCATCGGCTCATACAGCTTGAATCAATATTCATCATTCTGCATTCTGCATTCTTAATTCTTAATTCTGCATTCTTCATTCATTTCATTCAGTGCTTAAAGTGCCTGATTCCGGTGAAGACCATGGCGATCTTGTGTTCATTTGCGGCGTCAATTACTTCTTTATCTCTGACGGAGCCGCCCGGCTGAATGACGGCCGTAATGCCGTGTTTCGCCGCTTCGTCGAGACCGTCACGGAACGGGAAGAAAGCATCTGACGCAAGAACGCTGCCGGCAAGGGGCAGTTGAGCCTTGAGCGCTCCAAGCTTGACTGAGTCTACTCTGGACATCTGGCCGGCCCCGACGCCAACCAACTGGCTCTCTTTGGCATAAACAATAGCATTTGATTTAACGTGCTTGCAGATCGCCCAGCCGAACCGCAAGGCGCGCAATTCAGAAGCTGTGGGTTTGCGATCACTGACGATATCAAATTTCTCTTCATCGATGAGTTCAGCGTCCCTGTCCTGAACCAGGATACCGCCGGTGATGCGTCGAAACTCGAGGATCCTCTGAGGGGTTTCAGCTTCACCCATTCTCAGGACGCGCAGGTTTTTCTTTGCCGCCAGACTCTGTCGGGCCTCTGCGGAAAAATCCGGAGCGATGATCACTTCAGCAAACATCTCTGCAATTTCGGATGCGGCTGCTGCATCGACCATGCCTGAAAAGGCTATGATGCCTCCAAAGGCAGATACGGGATCTGTTGCTTTTGCATTGGCAAATGCTTCGAGGGCATTTTGGGCAATGCCGACGCCGCAAGGGTTGGTGTGCTTAATGATGGCGCATGTCTGTGGAATGTCGTGAGCAGTGATTGCGCCGCGGGAACGGGATTCGCGCAGGTGTCCGCGGTGAATCTCCATGACAAGCTCCCAGGCGCCATCGCTATCGAGCAGGTTGTTATAGGAAAGCTCCTTGCCCTGGAGCTGCTCTGCCGTAGCGACTCCGTGCTCTTCCTTACCGGCAAATTTATAAAGCGCGGCGCGCTGGTGTGGGTTTTCGCCGTAGCGCAGCCCGCTGATCTTCTCAAGCTCTAATGGCAGATTCTGTGGCAGCTCATTCTCATTTTCTTTTTCGACCTGAATTCTGGATGCGAGGAATCGGGCAATCTCCGCGTCATAGTCGGCCGTGTGTCTGAATGCGGTCGCAGCCAGTCTGTACCGCATCTCCTGAGACAGGCAACCCTCGTTTTCATCCATTTGAGCCGCGACCGTCAGATAATCGGCCGGGTCGACAACAACGGCGACATCGTTGTGATTTTTTGAAGCCGATCGGATCATTGCCGGGCCGCCGATGTCTATATTCTCAATCGCCTCGCTCATCTCGACATCGGGTTTCTGAATAGTCTGGCGAAAAGGGTAAAGGTTGACCACGACCATATCGATCGGTACGATGCCGTGGTCCTTCATCTTTGCCTGATGCTCCGCATTGTCGCGGATCCCAAGTATGCCGCCATGAACTTTCGGGTGAAGCGTCTTGACTCGACCATCAAGCATTTCCGGAAAACCCGTTAGATCGGAAATATCCCGAGTCTCGATTCCATTTTCACGCAAAAGCCTGGATGTCCCCCCGGTCGAAACTATCTCAACCCCGTGTTTCTTGAATTTCAGAGCAAGATCGACGATTCCTGATTTATCGGAAACACTTATTAAAGCGCGGTTTATCTTTTTGAATGAGCGGTCAGTCACTTCAAATCTCCTCAAATAAACAGACAAATATAATTACAGTTTCAACCGGCTTGATCGCCGGATTGTCGATGGATCACATTTAATGAATTTGTATTATCGGCCGTAGCGTTTAAGTTTACGGTAAAGAGTTGAAAGGTCAATGCCCAGAACTTCTGCGGCGCGGTTTTTATCGTCATTGACCCTGTCCAGGGTTTCGATGATGTAGCGGCGCTCAAGTTCATCGAGAGTCACCGTCTGCCCCGAGACGTCCTTGATTGTTTGGGGCGTATCGCGAACCTTCTCTGGCAGGTGTTGTGATTCAATGATTTCATCGCTAAGCGTAACCGCCCTTTCAATGACATTCTGAAGCTCGCGGACATTGCCCCGCCATTCATGATTGATCATTGCCTGCATCGCTTCTTCATTGACCATCTTCGGAGGAATGTTCAGGGCGCGGGTGTATTTTTCGACGAAGAATCTGACCAGGAGTGGAATGTCCTCCCTGCGTTCGCGCAAGGGCGGCATGGTAAGGCTGATGACGCTCAGCCTGTAATACAGATCCTCTCGGAACCGGTGTGCGGCAATCTCTTCTTCAAGGTTGCGATTAGTGGCCGCGATGATCCGCGCATCGAAGGTCACAGTCTTTGTCGATCCCAGCGGGATGAACTCGCGTTCCTGAATTGACCTGAGCAGTTTCACCTGCAACGCCGGCGGCATTTCGCTGACTTCGTCGAGGAAAAGCGTGCCCCCGTCTGCGGCTTTAAATAATCCCATTTTGTTGGTATGGGCCCCGGTGAATGCTCCTTTGACGTACCCGAAAAGCTCGGATTCCAGCAAGCTCTCAGGCAGGGCAGCGCAGTTGATCGCCACGAAAGGCGCGTCCCCTCTCGGCGAATTGTAGTGAATGGCTTTCGCGACCAGCTCCTTGCCTGTACCGGATTCACCCTGAATCAGCAAACTGCTGTTGGTGTTGGCAATCTTCTCGATCATTTTAAAGATCTTCATCAATGCGTCTGAACGCCCGATGATGCTTTCAAAATCGTACTTTTTCTTCAGCTCGCGGCGGAGATACCTGTTTTCGCTGAAGAGTTCGCGCTGGCGCAGCGCATTCCTGACTGTCTGGATGATGTTTTCATTGATGAATGGTTTGGTGATGTAATCGTAGGCTCCCTTGCGAAGCGCGGCAATCGCAGTTTCGACCGAAGAATACGCTGTAATCATGATAACCAGTGCTTCGCTGTCGAGCTGTTTGATCCGATCGAGCAGCTCGATGCCGTCCATTTTTCCCATTGCGATATCGCTGATTGTCAGAGCAGGAGACTCGGCTGCGAAGATTTCCAGAGCCTGTTCTCCGCTTGATGCTTCCAGCACGCGAAAGCCTGAATCCCTCATCATTCCGGCTATTATTCCCCGCATCAGGTCTTCGTCTTCGACAATCAGTATTGTGGAGTTTGAAATCATATTTGTGTATCAGTAAAAATCTACAATTAATTTCCTGGCAGAAAGATGGTAAAGACCGATCCCCGAGAATGATTATCGCTTCTATTGGCCGCCGTGATGCGCCCTCCGTGAGCATTGATAATGCTATGGCAGACCGACGGGCCAAGCCCGGTGCCCTGACCGCTGGCCTTCGTGCTGCAGAACGGGTCGAATATTCTGGTCAACAGCTCCGGTGCTATCCCGACGCCGTTGTCTGAAATGGTAGCCGTAACAATGCTGTCATTTTTAGAAGTGGCGATGACGATTTGTCCGTTGTCCGATGAATCCTCAATGGCGTCGCGGGCATTGAGAAGCAGATTCAGAATCACTTGCTGCATTTGATCCTGATCCAGCGGCAGCAGCGGCAGTGATGGATCGAGATTGGTGACAACGGCCAGGGTTTTGAATCTTTTATCATATGACGCCAGCTCAAGGCTTTTCTGAATGATCTCGTTAAGATTCGACGGGGACGGATTGGCAGCCTTGGGGCGCGCGAAATCCATCAAATCTTTCAGGACGTTGCTGATTCTGGTTATCTGCGTGAGTATTATTCGCAGGGTATCGCGTTCTTTTTCTTCGCTTGATTTACCGAGCAGACCCTGCACCAGTGATGATATTGAGGCCAGCGGATTATTGACTTCATGCGCCACGCTCGTGGCAAGGGCCCCAGCCGTCGCCAGCTTTTCAGATCGGATCATGGCTTGATTGATCTCTTTGAGCCGGGCTATGTCGTCAGCCATCTTGCGGGACATCGTGTTAAAACTCGAGGCCAGAACCCCAAGCTCGTCATTCGATGATAACTCCGTCTCGGCGCCGTAATTCCCGCGAGCCACATCGAGAACTGTTTCAGTCAACTCACGCAGCGGGCGCGAGAGAATCCTGACGATCACCAGTATCAGCATCAGTGAAGGAACGGTTCCGGCGATTGCGCTGAATACGATGAACTTCTTCCACTGAAGAGAACCGGCATCAAATACCCATATCGCCACCGGAATCTGAAACAGAAAAAATCCGGCCAGTCCCGTGATCGAGACAGAAATTGCCACCTTGTAGGCAAGTGGAAACAGCCGGAGCTGGTCCAGCGCTCCATACAGCGAGAATAGTTGAAAGCTCGTGATCTAGTATGCATAGATGAGCGAGCCGACAACAATAAACACCGAACTCACCGGCATCAATCCGTAATAACCAAGGGCCGGCAAAAGATTGTCGCTGATAAAGAGCAGGGCAGCAGTTAAAACCACCGAAACGATGACCGAGGCTATCTGCTTGGCCTCGATTTTGCCCCGATAGAAGCGGTACTTCCGGAGCAACGTGAGGATTCCCGCGAAAAGTATGATGTAATTATATAAACCGAAGAGGTATGCATATCCGGTCAGATGAATCCTGAATTGACCATCAACGAAACCAGCCTGAGTCCATAGCCTTCCCTGATAAAGAAAGGGAATAAGTACAATCAGTGGAATGGAGAAGAGCACCACTCTCCCCATTCTGGCAGGCGAGTTTTCAGGAAAGACCTCGGCGAAAAGCAAAAAGACCAGTTGCAGAACTATGCCGATCAAAAAACTGATCGCCGCCCACCAGCTGGCATTCTGTTCATATTCGTGAAAACCCCAGAAAAGCAGATCCTTGATGATCCAGAGGATCATCATGCCGACAAAAGCGCCAAATGTCCGGTTGACGGCGCGATGCGGCGCCGCCACCAGCACATAAAATCCCAGGGCAAGCGTCATGAACATCGATGCCATCAGCGTTATTATCAGCATTTCGCCTTTTCTCCATTCAAGTCCATTCCTATCATAAAAAGTTTTCAAAGAGAAACGCCCGATTGGAAATCTCGTCGTTCATTAATCCGCTTATTCCAGGACTTTAAATTGAAAGCGGAGCAGCTTCTCGTGGAAACTGCTCCGCTGATAAATGCTGATCTGGTTAATCAGGTACAATCAGGATGCGTAGGCCAGACCTGACCAAACGAGTTCAGGTTGATTACCCTTTGATCCCTCGGCTCCAAGCATGACAGGAGTATAAATCTGACATCGGACTTTGTTTTGAAGCCCGACAAATGCAGGTCGCTGCAACTCTTCTTTTGTAAGCAGACCTGAACTTACCAGAACGTCCGACTGCGCTGTCCTGATAGTTCCGCCGGTGAAGGATACCCCTGAATATTTGGTACTGTATGAACCCACGTTGCCGTCTTTACGAAGAAAAATGCTTTCGCTGGAGGCAGTTAGCAGAGAAGCGGGGAGCGAACTTCTTAAACCTCTCATATCGAGCCTGCTTCCTGAGTCTTCAATCTCCCACGATGCTGTCGCGTACTCGGACTGTGTCTGAAGACGCCATGTATTGTAGCGTCCCACGGACTTGTCATATGAAATCTGAAACTCCATCGCGCCAAGGTTCCAGGGCATTGGCCATAGATTTCTTGTTGCCACGGCTGAAAGCGATCCCAGCGAGGACCTCAGCAAATAAAGCGCAGGCTTTCCTTCATGAATGATATGCAGATTGTAATCAGTCCGCTCAAAACAGCCATTTCCATCATTCACGTTCCCAAAATCCAGATACGATACTACGGAAATCCAGGTATGCGGCCTGCCGTCGATCTTCTTCTCTTCGAGCTTGAAATTCGCTGGTACCAGTCCTCGAACTTTCTCACTCGCTACTTCGTAAACGATCAGGGAAAGATGGCTCAGATCGGCATATGAACTGACACTGCCTTTCTTTACCGATCTGCTTTTATTCAAGCAGATAAACCTGCTTCCAATGCCAGGATTCCAGATTGCAGTCGATATGCCGGAATTATTAACCACAGAATCTCTCCTCCAAATACCTGTTTTCGAAATTTGTCTAAAGTGTTGTTTATTTCGTTTTAATACATTGCACTTTTCGTGCCAGATGAAATCCAGTTGGCTGTAGCTGTAAGTCATTTATTATCATAGTTGAATCAATTGCTAAAACAGATCAGGGCTTTTTCAAGCTGGCACTTTGCGAAACCACTGCGACACTTTCGCAATATGCAAGAGCTTGTCCAGGTCAGGATGTCGACCGGGTATTTGGGTTCAAGTCACTGATTATCAACAAATTATGTAACTGAATCTTGTCGTCAGCACATTTCCCGGCGGCTTGATTCGGAATTCAAAATCTATGGAGGAGCAAACATGGCGGATCTTCAGAAAGCGTTGGAAACACAACTTGTGAACATTGAAAAGAGAAGTGGGAAGAGTCTCGCAGAGCTTGCGGCAATCCTTAAATCCAGTGGCCTCAACAAACATGGGGAAATGCGAGACTACCTTAAGCGTGAGCTTGGCATGGGGCATGGGGATGCCAATACCTTCGTGCATCATTTCCTGGGCCATTTAGAAACCACAGCATCTTTGCCTGCGGGTGGTGTCAGTGACGTGCTGGCTGATATCTATGTCGGTCCAAAGGCGGCATTGCGTCCGATTCACGAAGCTCTGATTGAGGCGATCGATCTTTTAGGACAGTATGAGACCGCGCCGAAGAAGGGATATGTCAGCCTTAGAAGGAAGAAGCAGTTTGCCATGATTGGTCCTGCCACGAACACCAGGGTTGAACTGGGACTAAATATGAAAGGCGTCACCCCAACTGATCGGCTTGTCGAAATGAAGCCCGGCGGCATGTGTAACTACAAAGTCAAACTCGAAAAGGTCGATGAAGTGGATGCGGAGGTCACCGCATGGATTCGCCATGCATTCAATAGCGCAGGTTGAACCGCATCACTCGCACTTGCTGAATGATGATGCTCCGTTGCGGAAAGGCCCTTTTAGTTAAAAGTTTGTAGCAGACTTTTCCCCAGTCGCATCAAATTTCGACCTCCATGGAGTGCGGCGACTTGTCGCCGCTTTGGTATTGTTCAAGTCCTGTTAAATCGGTGGGCGGCTTGCGGTGGAGTAGATTTTCTCAATTTTGGTGCCCAGGACTACCAAAGCGGCGACAGGTCGCCAAGTCCCTGTTTTCAATGATCCACGTATCATCGGTTCATCTTTAAACTTTCCGCAACGGGTGAAGATGAGCCTTGACCACCGTAATTCTGTCATTCATTCAATTTAAAAAAAGATTGACAATCTCCCTAACTGGAGCATGTTAGCGACACGAGGTTGGTTTCTGGACCGGAAGAATCGGGGATATTGACATGTCAATCCTGGGAAGAATTTGCATTCTCATTCTGCTTTTGGCCGGTATGCACTTCAGTCAACAGGTCGATTTGCCGGTGCGGGTGGACAATTCAGTCAAGATGGCCGATATCTCGGAATTTTCCGGCACGAGGCCGGGAGACGAACGAGAGGTTGCCGGCATCAGGCTTTGCTGGTGTCCACCAGGTAAATTCATGATGGGCAGCCCACCCGGTGAACTTGAAAGACGCCCCACCGAAGCTCAGGTAGAAGTGAAACTGTCCAAAGGCTTCTGGATGGGGAAGTACGAAGCGACTCAAAAGGATTGGAAACGCATTATTGGAAATCTGCCGGGGGACCTCACTTCGGAGTTGCCCGAAGGAGATGACTACCCGGTTGGCAACGTCAACTTTGCCGAGACGGAGGAGTTCTGTCGCAAGTTCACAGAACTTGCCCGAAAATCCGGCGCGCTTCCGAAGGATTGGGAATTCCGCCTGCCAACCGAGGCGCAATGGGAATACGCCTGCCGGGCCGGGACGACGACAGCCACCTCCTTTGGCGATAAACTCAGCAGCAAACAGGCGAACTTCAAGGGGAAGCCATACAATGGGGCCGAGCCGGGACCCTCGCTCAATCGGGCCGCAAACGTCGGCAGCTACCCGGCCAATGAATGGGGCCTGCACGATATGCACGGCAACATCTACGAGTGGTGCCGGGATTGGTTCCACGACAGACTGCCGGGCGGCACCGACCCCGACCTGTATTACTCTTTCTCTTCGGCAACAAAAAGCCGGAATGGATCATTGTCGAGGGCACGCCGGGGCGGGTGCTGGGCTGACGAGGGCTGGCCATGCCGGTCAGCTTTTCGATTGCGGTTTGAACCGGAACGGCGTTATGACCATATTGGCTTTCGCGTTGTGGCCGTTCAGAATTAGGAGAGTTACATGAGATCAAATAAAACAGCTCCCACCAGCATAGATGAATATATCGCTGCCTTTCCGCAGGATGTTCAGGCGATTCTGGAAAAGATAAGAGAAACGATCAGAAACGCCGCCCCGGGCGCGGAAGAAAAAATCAGTTATCAATTACCCACCTTCACTCAGAAAGGCAACCTGGTTCATTTTGGCGCTTTCAAAAATCATATAGGTTTTTATCCGGCGTCGACAGGGATTGAGAAATTCAAGAAAGAACTGTCTGTTTATCAGAGCGCAAAGGGTTCAGTACAATTTCCATATGGCATGCCAATTCCATACAGTCTAATCGGCAGGATTGTGAAGTTCAGAGTCAGGGAAAATCTGGAAAGAGAAAAAGCAAAAGGCAAAAAGAAGTAGAAATCAATGGCTTCTTTATTCAATTACAGCGTTTGGCGCTTCAAAATACCGAGGAAACGATGACATCGGATGTCTCACTTCGAATTATCAAACTGGTACATACAATCGTTTGGGCCTTCTTTGCCGGCTGCATCATCGCCATTCCAATAATGAGTTTGAGGCGGCGCTGCGATCTGGCCATGGTGTTTATTGGCATTGTACTTATCGAAGTATTAATCCTTGTCGTTAATCGATGGCGATGTCCGTTAACCGGCGTGGCGGCAAGGTACACAAACGAGCGCAAAGACAACTTCGACATTTACCTTCCGCTATGGATTGCGCGGAACAACAAGCTGATCTTCGGATTACTATTCCTGGGGGATCATTGTTTTACACTTATTGCGATGCGCCGGATGGTTTGAATGACTCATGCATTCCGGGTGATCCCAGGGAACACATGCTCATCGGCTACTCTCAGAAAGCTTTGTTATGAAGACTTTTTCATACACCCTGATTACAGTGGCGGTTTGGAAACCAATTTGCCTGGCGTGCCACACATAACCTGAGAAGCATGAAGCGCTTAATTCCTGCTGCTGACGCCCATCTTTAAACCTTGAACAGGTGCGGACATCAACTGGTTTTTCTGCTGAATCTGATGGCGCTGACCGTGATGAAAATAACGCTCATTATAGTCAGTATCAGTCCCTGTTTCCACAGGTCGCGGAGATCGGCACCGCGAAGTATGATTCCGCGGCAGATGTCTATCAGATAAGTAGTCGGTATGATCCGGCTGAGCCATTGAAAAAACACCGGCATATTCTCGATAGGGAAGATGTACCCTGATAAAAAGATCGACGGCATGATCGTTCCGAAAGCTCCCTGCATGGCCTCCTGCTGTGTTTGGGCCCTGCTTGATATCAGCAGGCCAAATCCCAGCATTGTCAGGATAAATGGAGTGATAAGTAGAAAGAGGTGAAAGATATTGCCGTTGATTGGGACTCCAAAGACCCATCGCATGAGTGTCAAGAGGATGCAGACTTCTGTAAATGCGACGACGGCATATGGTGCAATCTTGCCGATCATCAGCCCCAGCGGCTTGATTGGCGTCATATAAAGCTGCTCGAGTGTCCCTCTTTCTCGCTCGCGGACAATGGCGATTGCCGTCAGCAGTACGGTCATCATCTGAGTCAGCACCGCGAGCATTCCAGGGATCAGGAAATTTGCGGATTTCGAATCGGGGTTGAACAACACCTTCGGTCTTGCTTCCACAGGCAGTTCCTGTTTTACGGCAGAAAGGCTGAGCGAGCGCTCAAGCGACTCCCTGAGGGCAATGGCATTGGCGACATTGAGCGCCTCGCCGGCGACGGCGGAATCCGATCCGTCGACAAGAATCAGGACGCTTGCCGTCTGTCCGGACAGCAGCCTTCTTGAATAATCGGGTGGAACCTTGATCGCCACTCGGGCGCGTCCCGAGACTATCTCCCGATTCAGATCTGAATCCGTATTGACAATTGTGACGATCTTGAAGTCGCCTGAATTGACGAAACGATCGAGCAGCCTGCGGCTCTCCTGCGTCTGAGCGGCGTCATACACGACGGTTTTGATATCGCGGACGTTGGTATTGATCGCCTTGCCGATCATCAACAATTGAATCATCGGCAGAAATACCGTGAAAAACAGAGCCATCGGATCGCGTCGAATGTGGATCGCTTCCTTGCGAAGTACCGGCAGCAATCCGGAAAAAGGATTTGTGCGTGTCTGTGTTCCGTCCGGTGTCTTGTTTTCTGCCTTCAGGTCCATCTCAATCTCAATCCTTCAAATTGTTGGTTAGTGTCACAAAGACGTCTTCAAGTGACGGCAGGATCGGCCTCAAATCTATTTCCGAGAAACCATCTTCGATCAGATCGTTTCTCACCTGATCGAGGCTGACATTTTCATCCATCAGTAAGTGGATAGACTGGCCGAAAATTGTCGTGTCGTGGATGTATGGCCTTTTTTGATGGCGACCATCGCCCTCGATGTTTGTTCGGTCGTGACCTCGATGCGTTTTGTGCCTTCAGGTGAGACCTCAGGAATACGTTTGAGTTCATCGGGAGTGCCGTAGGCGATCAGTTTTGAGAGGTAGATATATCCAACCTGCCCGCATCTTTCGGCTTCGTCCATATAGTGAGTCGTAACGAAGAAAGTCACTCCTGGCCTGAAAGTTGAAACAACAGATCCCATAGGTCGCGGCGTGCCACCGGATCGATGCCTGCCGTCGGCTCATCCAGAAAAAAGTTTCGGTTCGTGGATGAAGGCGCAGGCGAGCGCCAGCCTCTGCTTCCATCCACCCGAGAGCTTCCCGGCCCTCCGATCGAGATAGGGCTCGAGGTGAGTCAACTCAACGGTCTCTTCTTTTCGACGTTTGAGGTAATCGCCTTTCAGCCCGTATACACCTGCATAAAATTCGATGTTCTCCTTGACCGTCAGATCCTCATATAGGCTGAATTTCTGGGACATGTAACCGACGCGCTGCTTGATCTGGTCAGACTGGGTGACGCAGTCAAAGCCCAGAACTTCGCCGGAACCCGATGTCGGTGTGAGCAATCCGCAAAGAGCCTTGATCAGCGTGGTCTTGCCTGAACCGTTTGGTCCAAGAAATCCGAATATTTCACCCTTTTCAACTGTGATGCTGACAGTGTCGACCGCGGTGAAATCCCCGAATTTGATCGTCATGTCTTTTGTCTTGATAGCCGGCATGCCGTTATTTCTCCAGTGTCACTTCGGCAGCCATGCCTGATTTCAACCTGCCTTCGCGGTTGTCAATTCGCACCTTTACGCCGAATACCTGATGATTGCGCTCATCCCGGCTCTGAATATTTCGTGGAGTAAACTCACCCTGTGAGTTTATCTGTTCGATCACTCCGTCAAAAGTTCGATCAGCGAAAGTATCGACCTTGATCCTGGCCTTTTGCCCCATCCGAATCAGACCCAGTTGCGGCTCCGGAATGTATATGCGAACCCAGATCTGATCCTTTTCGAGAAGCCTTGCTACTGTCTGATTCGGCACGATCAGGTCACCGGGTCTGACAGGCAGGATTTCAACAATGGCGTCGACCGGGGCATTCACCTGACTCTCTGACATTTGCACCCTGATCTGCGCCAAACGCGCTTCGGCTTCCTGGACCTGGGCTCTGGCGTCGGCGATGTCTTCATTCCGTGGCCCCTTGATCACCAGTCTTTCTGCTTCCTGCGTCTGTCTGAGTTTTTCTTCAACAGCCTTGATATCTTCTTTCCGGCTTCCATTGAGCAGCACGTCAAGCCGTTTCCTCTCAGCATCCAGACGTGCCCTCGTGTTGTCCAGTCGATACTTTGCGGAATCGTACTCCTGTTTAGAAATGTCTCCCGTGCTCCTCAGTTTGCTGATCCGTTCAAAAGCGTTTTCCGCACTGTTCACATCAGCCTCGGCAGCCAGAACCGAGGCGCGGCCCTGCGCTACCTCTTCCGGCCGCGGCCATGTCCTGACGGCCTCAAGATTCGCCCTCGCTATCTCCGTCACTGCTCTCGCCTGCGCTACCTCCTCCGGCCGGGAACCTCTTTCAAGCTTCTCAAGCCTCGCTTTCTGCTGGCTGACTCTAGCCTCCGCCTGCAATAACTGCGCTTCCAATTCCGCCGAATCAAACCTCACCAGCACCTGACCCCCTTTCACCTCCTCACCCTCATTTACCATCACCGCTTCTACTCTTCCTCCAACCTTCGATCCAACCCTGATCTCCCTCGTCTCTATCGTCCCGGAATATAATTTCCCCTTATCATTCGAAAACCCGAAGCTGCCAGTCGTACATCCACCTGTTATCATCGGCAGAATTACCACCAGCTTCCCGATAATTCCCGCTATTCTTCTCTTTCTCATCGAGGCTCCTTCCATTTCCTCTCTCCACTCAGGATAAGTCAGTAAGTAAGTGCTTACTTATATAGCATGGCGTCACGTATGTTACAAGGAAGGCAATGAGAGAAGAGGTAATGAGAGATGGGTAGAGGTGTGAAAACAGGAAAGATTAGGTTATATTCTGCGAGGCCAAAATTGATTATCAGGTTGCCGAGAATAAATGAACGGCAAATTGGAGGCGACAAATGACAAATGGAGCAAAGAGGCGAGTCGTATCGTCGGTCGTATTATTAATAGCGATATCGATATTTGCCTCGATAATGTTTAACGAAAGAGCGAGTGCATCGTGGGCTGGAGCAAAAGTTGAGCAGGACAATGCCCAGGTTGCCGAGCAGACAATGGAGCAGAAGTTCAAGAACATACAGGTGCTCAAAGGGCTGCCTGCAGCGCAGTTGAGACCGATGATGAATTACATGAGTGCATCGCTTGGAGTGACCTGCGCGGCGTGTCATGTCAAGACCGGTGATGAGTGGGAGTTTGACAAGGACGACAAGAAGAACAAGCAGACGGCGCGCAAGATGATTCAGATGACATTGGATCTGAACAAGAATCAATTTGAAGGGAAGGTGGAAATAACCTGTTACACGTGCCATCAGGGACTGGGGCATCCGGCATCGGTGCCGCCGCTTCCAAGGGCGATGCAGAGAGAGCAGGCGAGATCGACGCAGGCATTCCCAACGCCGCAGCAGATACTGGCTCAGTACACGCAGGCGATTGGCGGAAAAGAGGCTGTGGAAAAAGCAAAAACGAGAATGCTCAAAGGAGTGAGTGTTGCTGCCAATGGGCAGAGCTTCCCGCTAGAGATCCAGTTCGAATCGGCGGACAAGGTCGCGTTAAATGTTGAATTGGGGCAGACGCCAACCACGCAGAAGTTGAATGGATCGTCAGGGTGGCTCAAGAGCTCTCGTGATGACAGGGCGATGGATAGCGTGGAGATCCTTAAGATCAAATCTCTTGCCTGGAGTCTGGAGCCGCTGCAGCTCAAGGAGCCTTACCCGAGATTGACCTTTGGTGGGTGGGAAAAGGTCGGTGACAGGGATTGCAATATTCTTCGTATGGCATTGCCCGACAAGAGAAGAGTCCGCTTCTACTTCGACAAGGAGACAGGATTGCTTCTCAGGCGAGTCATCCAGACGGATACTCCAATCGGGACGGATCCCGAACAGATCGATTATGAGGATTATCGCGATGTTGACGGCGTGAAGGTTGCGTTCACGATCAGGACTTCGTACCTTGACACCAACTATTCATCTCTGCGCAAGTTCACGGAGATCCGGCATGGCGTCAAGATCGAATCTTCAATCTTCAACAAATAGTTGAATCAAAACTCAAAGCAGGGGATTAACAGCGAGAACGTACTGTTAATCCCTTTTAATTTATGAAAAGATTTTCCGCCACTCTTCTGATTTCAATAATCATTATTCTGACTGGATTCGCGCAGCAGCCTGTAAATCCGGATTTGCAGAAGCTCGTTGAGGCCGAGAGGGCTTTTGCAAGGCTATCGGTCGAAAAGGGTTCCAGGGAGGCTTTTCTCGCGTGGTTTGCGGATGATGGGATCAATTTTCAGCCACACCCGGTAAAGACAAGGGAGGCTCTCAGCAAGACTCCACCGCAGACGAATTCCAGAAATATTCTCAACTGGGCGCCGGTTTTCGGGGATATTTCTGTTGCCGGAGATATTGGCTATTCAACAGGGCCTTACACCGTTACCGAGAACAAAGATGGAGGCAGACGGTTAGCACAGGGTATGTTCTTTTCCGTCTGGAGAAAGCAGGCAGATGGGCAGTGGCGAGTGATCGTTGATCTTGGGGTTCAGCCCACCCTTTTCTGCCCTCTGGATACAGTGTATCGACGAGCTGATCAGAATGGACTCGAGAATAATGCGGCACAATCTAAAACTGACCAGGATAAAGCGAAACTTCTCGGAATCGAAAACAAGTTTTTTGAATTGGCCGGCGCAGGGAAATCCGAGGTCGCATGGAAAAATACCTGATGAACAGCAAGAATCTATCGTCAGGAGAATATGCCGATAATGACGCCTGAAAATCTGGCCGCCTGGGTCAATGGTCAGGAAGGGAAATTGAGTGGGAAAACAATCAGGATGGAAACCTCACGCTCAGGAGATTTCGGCTACAGTTACGGCAGTTATGAATACAGCTCTGAAAAAGGTTATTACGTCAGGATCTGGAGGAAAAATGAAAAAGGTGTGTGGCGTATAGCTTTCGATGTGACCAACCCACTGCCATACAGGAAGAGAGATTACGAAACAAACTGAAAGTTTTCAGGGGCTGTTCGATTGTTTCGTTTTTTCCGTCTGTTTCGTAATCTCTTCTTCTTCAGGTTCAGGAAAGATTTGATTTAAATAAAGCCTTCATGTACTGGCGATTCATTCTGGCGATGTTGTCGAGAGTGATCTCCTTG
Source organism: Acidobacteriota bacterium (assembly GCA_016710075.1). Lineage (GTDB taxonomy): Bacteria > Acidobacteriota > Blastocatellia > RBC074 > RBC074 > JADJLO01. The sequence continues at coordinate 95,593 of JADJLO010000006.1, forward strand.
GGGCAGGCGGCCTCGCATGAGCCGGTGTTGGTACAGTTACCGAAACCCTCCTCGTCCATTTTCGCAACCATGTTCAGAGCGCGCATATCCTGCTCGACCCTGCCCTGGGGCAGCAGGCTGAGATGCGAGATTTTTGCGGCGACAAAGAGCATTGCTGAAGCGTTTTTGCAGGCGGCAACGCAGGCGCCGCAGCCAATGCATTGAGCGGCATCCATGGCCTTATCGGCATCTTCCTTGGGGATTGGGATTGTGTTGCCGTCGGGCGCTCCTCCGGTCCCGACGGAGACATAGCCGCCGGATTGAATGATACGGTCGAAAGCGCTGCGGTCAACCACAAGGTCCTTGATGACAGGAAATGGCGAGGCCCTCCAGGGCTCGATCGTGATTGTGTCGCCATCCTTGAAGGTGCGCATATGCAACTGGCAGGTTGTCGTCGCGCCGAGCGGCCCATGCGGTTTTCCGTTTATGACCAGGCCGCACATGCCGCAGATGCCTTCACGACAATCGTGATCGAAGGCGATCTGTTCTTCGCCTCTCTTGATCAGATCTTCGTTGAGCACGTCGAGCATCTCCAGGAAAGACATGTCGGTGCTGACGTTGGTTGCCTTGTATTCTACAAACTGTCCTGATGTATTGGCGCTCTTCTGTCGCCAGACGCGCAATGTCAAATTCATTGCTTTAGCTCCCAGGGATTAATGTCAAGTTTCAAAATAAGTTATGAGTTTTCTATAGCAGCCGGCGGCCAGTTGCCGTCACAAGCAAGTCCAGGTCTTTTTCAGGCCCGTGCCCGAAAAAACCGGCAACTGACCGCTGACTGCCATCTCGAAATTATTTATAGCTTCGCTGCGACATTTTGATTTCTTCGTAAACGAGCGGCTCCTTGTTCAGTTCAGGGTATTGATCAGTGCCTTTGAATTCCCAGGCTGAAACGTGGGAGAATTTCTCATCATTGCGAAGCGCCTCGCCGTCCTCGGTCTGGTACTCCTCGCGGAAATGACCTCCGCATGATTCCTCGCGCATGAGCGCGTCGTAGGTCAGCAGCTCACCGAAATCAAGGAAGTCGGCCACTCTGCCGGCGTGTTCGAGGGCCGGGTTGAGATCGTTACCTTCGCCGAGCACGTTGACGTTCTCCCAGAATTCGCTGCGGATTTCAGGAATGCGTTCCAGCGTCTGTTTGAGACTGGCCTCAGTCCTGCCCATGCCGACGTTGTCCCACATGAGCTTGCCCAGTTCGCGATGGAAATCCGTCACAGTGCGCTTGCCCTTGATGGATAAAAGCTTGTTCATGCGGGTGCGCACTTCCTCTTCGGCTTTTTTGAATTCCGGATGATCGGTCGGATATTTCTTGTTGCCGGATGTTGCGAAGTACCCGCCAATGGTCTGAGGCAGAACGAAGTAGCCGTCAGCCAGACCCCTGCATCAGGGCGCTGGCGCCAAGGCGATTGGCGCCGTGATCGGAAAAATTGGCTTCACCGATCACGAAAAGGCCCGGGATGTTGCTCATCAGGTCATAGTCCACCCACAAGCCGCCCATCGTGTAATGGATTGCCGGGTAGATTCTCATCGGTTGTTCGTAGGCATTTTCGCCGGTGATTCTCTGATACATTTCGAACAGGTTGGCGTAACGCTCTTCGATTTTGTCCTTGCCGAGCCGGTTGATAGAGTCGGCGAAGTCTAGATAGACGCCGCGCCCGCCGGGGCCGATTCCACGGCCCTCATCGCATACCTGCTTGGCCGCCCGCGAAGAGATATCGCGTGGGGCAAGGTTGCCGTAGCTGGGGTATTTTCGCTCGAGGTAGTAATCGCGATCCCCCTCTGGGATTTCACTCGGGTGACGTTTGTCTCCCGGATTTTTCGGGACCCAGACGCGCCCGTCGTTTCTCAGCGACTCGGACATGAGCGTCAGCTTGGATTGATGATCGCCGGAGACCGGGATGCAGGTCGGATGAATCTGCGTGTAGCACGGGTTTGCGAAGAGCGCTCCCTTCTTGTAGGCCCTGAATGTCGCGGTGACATTGCATCCCTTCGCGTTTGTCGAGAGGAAGAAGACGTTGCCATAGCCGCCCGTGGCGAGTAACCAGGTCGAGCATCTCCGTGCGGGGATACATCTTGACCGTGCCGGCATGAATCTGGCGAGCAAGGGCCTGATATGCGCCGAGAAGCAATTGCTGCCCCGTCTGTCCGCGAGCGTAAAAAGTTCGGGAGACCTGAGCCCCGCCGAAGCTTCGATTGTCCAGCAGTCCGCCGTACTCTCTCGCAAAAGGAACTCCCTGGGCTACGCACTGGTCAATGATGTTCACGCTGACTTCGGCAAGCCTGTGCACGTTGGCTTCGCGCGCCCTGAAGTCTCCGCCCTTGATCGTGTCATAGAAAAGCCGATAGACGCTGTCGCCGTCATTCTGGTAATTCTTGGCGCCGTTGATTCCGCCCTGCGCGGCAATCGAATGCGCGCGACGGGGGCTGTCCTGAAAACAGAAGGCCTTGACGTTGTAGCCAAGCTCGCCAAGCGTTGCCGCCGCCGACGCGCCGGCCAGCCCTGTCCCGACTACAATGACATCGTATTTACGCTTGTTTGCCGGATTGACCAGCTTCATGTCCTGCTTGTACCGGGACCATTTGCTTCCAACCGGCCCCGCAGGGATTTTCGATTCGAGTTTGATGCTCATATATAATTATCCCGATTACCTGACCCAGCCCATCAAGATGGAAAGGGGAATTGAACAGTTACCGATGAAGATCAAAAATGCGGCGATCTTGGCAAGCTTGTCGAAGAATCCAAACGTCTTTTTGCTTCTCAGTCCGAGCGATTGAAAGATGCTGCTCACCCCGTGACTTAAATGGAGCATCAACAGCCCCATCGATATGATATAGAACGCCGAAACGACCGGGTTGGAAAACCCTGTGACTATCATCTTGTAGACATCAGCTCGGCCCTGGCTATCCACAAACTGAGAATACTGAGGATCGACCAGACCCAGAGTGAAATGAGCCAGATGAAACAGGATGAATGCAAGGATGATCAGGCCACTGATGATGATCGTCCTTTGTGCAAAACTTGAGGCCACCGGCTTGCCGACCTTGTAATCGACCGGCCTCGCCTTGCGGTTCGCATTCCATAACTGGATGGCAGCCGTGATGTGTAGAGTCACAATCGTCAGCAGCGATATACGGGCAAACCATAACAGCCCCGCATTGGCCTTCAGAAAATGGGCATAGGTGTTGATCTTGTCTTCACCCAGATAGATCTGCAGGTTGCCGGCCATATGCACGATCACAAACAGGAATAACGCCAGCCCTGTGATCGCCATGACGTATTTCTTGCCTAATGACGACTGCCAGATACGCAGAAGAATCCCCGCAGTCGAGTTCTGCAGGCTTTGTGCTGAAGCTGCCATCTCGCCTCCATAAAATTGAATTGCTGGGATAACGCATTCATCGTTGAGATTGTTAAATTACCAATCTTTCGCCAATAAGTAAAATTGAAAGACCAAAAGATAAAATCACAATAACTTATCTTTATTGTCACGGTAATTTATCGGACACCGTTGACGGGCCGGCGGGATGGGGTGGGCAGGCAGGGAATGGAAACGTAACCCGGTTTATTCGTATCTGAGAGATTCTATCGGGTCGGTTCGCGAAGCTCTCAGAGCGGGCCACAGGCCGCTGATGACTCCGACAATCATCAGTATGATCGAAGCCGTCATCAGAACGTCGCCGGAAAGCAGCAGGTGGATATCAGTTTGTTTGGTCGGGTCCTCGAGCATGTCGGCAAGGAAGGGAAGATGACCGGCGAAGGTCACGATCAGGTAAGAGAGAAAAATTCCGAGCACACCGCCCAGAAAAGTGATGACCAGCGCTTCCATCAGAAACTGGAAGAGGATATGGCCTCTTCTGGCGCCAAGAGCCTTGCGGACGCCGATCTCGCGGGTTCTCTCGGTGACGCTGACCAGCATGATATTCATGACTCCAATCCCGCCGATCATCAACGTCAGAACTCCAATAAGACCGAGAATGATCTTGAGGCCGTCGGTTATGCCCGAAACAAGCCGGGCATTTTTGACGGAATCGTTGAATGTCAGCGCCCGGTCGTCTTTGGGGTTGAACCCGTGACGCTCGGCCAGAATCTCCGTAACCTGCCGAAGAGCCTGCTCATGAACTGCCGGCCCCATGGTCTGAATGACCATGTCGTCGACGTAATCCTGCGAGACGATCTGCTTGAAAGTCGTGTATGGGATAAACGTCGAATACTTGTCCGGAGAATAGTAGTTGGAAAGAGCGGCCTTTTTGGTGAGGACTCCGATGACCTCGAAGGTCAGCCCTTTTATCCTCACGTCCTGGCCAACGGCAGGACTGTTGCCGAAGAGCTTTTTGGCGATTTCCGAGCCGAGGAAGATGACACGTCGCTGCTTTTCGACATCTTCAGAATTGAGAAATCTTCCGAACTCGGCGTCTTCGCTTCTCATGATGCCGTATTCGGACGCCACGCCTCTGATGGCGGCAGTTGTCTGTTTGAGACCGTAAACTATCGGCAGGTCTTCGACATATTCAGGACTGACATACTTGATGGCGCCGAGTTGTTTGAGCGGCTCCATGTCGTCTTCCTTGAGTCGTATTTTTTTGCCGGCGCGTTCACCGCCGGCCTGCATGCTTGTCTGGCCGTTCCAGATGACGACCGTACCGGTGCTGAAAGCCCTCTTGAATCCGACCATCAGGGCGGTATGGAAACCGTTGCCGTATGCCATGAGCATGACCACGGCGACTATGCCCCAGGATATCCCTGTCATGGTCATCAGCGCGCGGGTGCGATGTGAGATAAGCGATTGAACAGCCTGAATGAAAACTTCTTTGATGACCATAAATCACATCTCGAATCTGAGAGCTTCAATCGGCTGCATCTCGGCGGCACGCCTTGCCGGATAAGTCGCAGCCACGATTCCAATCAGCGTCAAAACGCCTATCGAAAATGCGGCAGTCTGCCAGGTGATGATCATGCCTGAGAACCGTGCGGGCATTGGCAATAAATTTACCAGCCGGCAGATGCTTATCCCGATGCCCAGTCCGATGGTTCCGCTGATGATCGTGAGCAGCATCCCCTCGCTGAAAAACTGTTGAAGAATATTGCCGGAAGTAGCGCCGAGGGCTTTTCGAAGGCCGATCTCACGGGTGCGTTCCTTGACCGAAATGAGCATGATGTTCATGACGCCGATTCCGCCAAGGGCAAGAGTGATAATGCTGACGATGATGAAAAACTCCCTCATGCTGTCTATCATTTTGGTGAAAAAGGCTGCTTCAACCGCCGTATTCCACATTGAAAGGGCTTCGCGGTCCTTTGGATCGAAGTCATGTCGGGCTCCCAGAATCGATAATATCTCAGCCTCTACCGGGCCAATCGCCTGATCATTAAGCTTGCCTTCCCGCTCCAGCGTTTTTTCCTGTTCTTTGGCAACGTGTTCGAAGGGGCGGCAATAATTGTCGAGAGAGAATCCGATGTGTTATTCCGCCCCGTCAGCGGAAAGTCCCTTCTCATGGTTTCATATGGCAGGAAGAGTCGCTGGTTATCCTCGCCTGTATAATTCGAGTCCTGCTCCTTGTTGCGAATCCTGCCGATGACGGTGTAGGGAATTCCATTGAGCATCATTTGACCGCCAACCGGATCGCGTTCGGCAAACAACTGTTTGCACATTTCAAATCCGACGACGACCACTCGACGGGCCTCGAGGCAATCCTGATCATTTATCAATCGGCCGCGATCGACCTCTATCGTTCTGATCATTTGATATATGGGCCAAACGCCGCTCATCTGCACTGAAGCGGCATTGAAAGGGCTTTTAGCGCTGATGCCGTTGCGCATCAGTTCCGGAGTGACATGTTCGAGCAATCGCGATTGTCGCTTGAGTTCGTTGACATCGTCTATTCCGAGTCTGATCAGCCTTCCGGCGCGCTCACCGCCGGCCTGCATGGTCGTCCGGCCGTTTCTGATGATGACGATATTCTTCCCCAGTTCCTCTATCACATACTGATTGCCGCGCTGAAACCCCTCGCTGACCGCGGAAAGCAGAACTATGGAGATCACTCCCCAGATTATCCCGAACATGGTCAGAAAGCTTCTCAGCTTGTGGGCAGTCAGGTTGAGCCAGGTTTGTTTGAGCAGTTCTTTCATATCTTGATTACTGAAGTATGACTTTTTGCCCTTCGTTCAGTCCTTGAAGAACTTCAGTTCGCGTTCCATTGCTGATGCCGGTTTTGATGGAGATCCTTTCCCGACCTTTGGGCTTTGACAGATCGGGGATTTCAACGGAAGCGTTTCTTTGAGCGTCGTACAAGATGGCGCTTTCAGGCACCAGCAGGATGCCCTTATGCTCTTCGAGAACGATCTCGGCATTGGCGGTCATGTTTGCCCTGAGTTCGCCGCCCGGGTTATTGATCGAAACCTTGACTTCGAATGTCACCACATTGTCCTTGTCGACGCCCAGGGGGGATATCTGAGTGACTTTGCCTTCGAATGTCTTGTCCTTGAAGGTTTCGACTTTGATGCGAGAGGGCTGCCCCATTCGGACAACGCCGATATCGGCCTCGTCCACCTTGCCCCTGACATAAACCTGACTGATATCGCCGAGCACCATGACCAGCGTGGCCGCCGATCCCATGTTTAGAATCGATGAGACAGGACTGCCGAGTTCTACGTCACGAGATAAAACCATGCCGTGAATCGGTGAGCGAACAGTGGCGTAATTCAATTCTTCCCCAGCGCGGTCGGCGGCAGCCTGAGCTTGCGCGACTTCTGCCCTTGCCTGCGTGACTTTCGCTTCGCTGACCGAGAGCTGTGCCTTGGCGACATTCTGGCGGTTGAGCGCCTGCTCGTAGGCGCTGCGAGAATCGTCGAAAGACTGCTGCGGCAGGACGCCTTC
>JADJLO010000006.1:112500-346856 GCA_016710075.1 Acidobacteriota bacterium
GGGCCTTCTTGTACTCGTTAGAATTTGTGCCGTATTTTTCACCAACCTTTGCCAGGTCTTTTCCTGCCTGTGCAAGACCTTCCCTGAATTTTCTACGCTGTTCTTCGGTCACGCTGCTATCAAATACGTAAAGGCCAAACGGATCAGTGTATCTGAGCGGATTGTTCAAACCGAACGAGTACCTGTTCCAACTTTGCGGGTCATCCACTTGACCTGAAGAGAGGAACGGATCGGGCGAAATAAATCTCCCTTGCATGCTTGCGAAGTACCTTGCCTCCGCAAAATCAAGTCCCGTCTCAGAATCTCTCTCATACCCATCAAACCTCTGCCTGACAGCACTCTGAGGCGGCTCGTAGCCAATTCCTCCTCGCTGAGCCCCCGTGCTCGCCACCAGCTCTTCTCCAAAGGGCAGGTAATCGTGACGCCGGATCCCCGTCAGACTTCCCGATTTGTTCGCCTCCATCCGCGTCGAGCCCAGATGGTCAGCCACCAGCCACTTGAGTTGATCGTCCCCGGCCTGCGTTCCGTCCCAGACGACGAGCAGCTTCCCGCCCCGATAACCATACTCCTTCTGCGGGGCCGTCGCCAGCGGAGCCGTTACCTGATTGTAGGCATACTCCGCCGCCAGCTCTCCGTCGAAGCCGTAAACGAACCACGTCTCCTGGCCTCCCCAGGTCTGCGAGCCGTTGAGGATCCTCCGGACCCGCTTTCCGCTGGCGTCGTAGAAGTAGTAATTGTTCGAGCTTCCCTGGACGGCCTTCGTCATCCGGTTCTCGGCATCGTAGAAATGCGTCCCCACGCAGTCATAGGTCTGATTGCCGGCCGCGTCATACGTCATCGCGCAGCCGTCAGAGCTGGTCAGCCGGTTGGTCGCGGCATTGACGACGAAGGTCTTGCGCGTCACTCCGGGGATGCTCGGAGTCGTCCCCGGCAGGTCGATCGTCCGATTGCCCCACCGGTCGTATGCGTATTTCTGCGTGAAGAGGAACGACACCTGCCCGGCGGAACTCTGCTGCGACTCGCTCACCTGCTGGATCCGGTTGAGCGGATCGTACTGATAATCGTCGATCTGCGGCATGACGTATCCGCCGGCACTCAACGGCACGTAGTTCATCTGCCTCAGCACGTTGCCGTTGTTGTCCGGGCTGTTCTGGAAGGGATTGACCGCGTTGACCGCGGCGGTCCCGTAGTAGAAGGTCTGCGCTCCGCGGCTCCAGTCCCACTCATTGCCGGAACTTGGACCTCGTTGAGACGCCGCCGGCCACGCAGCCTATGCGCAAGGGGGGTGAATCTGTAGAAGCCGGGCGGATGATAACGTGCCTTATGACTTCCGAAAGCTCTTCAAAAGAAGCCGTTCATAATGACCGGTTATCAGCCGACCTTTCCTTTTTCTTCTATTTTACGAAGCTCGCTAGCGGCCGATGTCCCAACTCCCTCACCTGATTTACGGAAGGAATAAATGAGCAAAAGAGCCAGAAAACGTATTGCACTAAGTATTAGGAACGCACAAAACCAAGGAAGAAAATACCCGCGCCATAAGTCACGAAATAGTCCTTCCCAATGTAGTGCGTCAACGCCTACCTCAGGAGGTTCAAGACACTGAGATAAGTAAAAATCATGCGTCCACACTGCCGACAATGACGAAATGACAAAATACTGGCACCAAATCAACGCCTCACGAATAACAAATTTTTTTATAGGGCTGCACGATTACTCCTTTTCATTATCTACTTGAATACCGCTGTAGCCCTGCTTTGAGAACCTGCCAGGTCATTTGCGGTATGTGTTGTTGCTTGAGTAACAGTAGGTGGTGCGCCAGTTTTGGCAGAATTATAGCCATAGGTGTAGATGGGCCACGGTTTCCTTCTAAATAATCCTGAATTGCTCTTGTATGATACTCCGCTTTACCTGGTCCTAAGAGCGCAAGGTCAACTAATGCGCCCAACTTGTAACTTCCTAAAAGCATAGTTGGCCCTGTATATCCATTAACTCCACCAGCTATGCCGGTTATGTGAATTATCCCATGAGTTAAGTCTCCAGTAATTGGGTTATTTGTACTGATGAAAATTGTGCCATTGTTGAAATGGGTCGTTTCAGTCGAATCGCCAACACTGGCTTTAGTAAAAAAGGCGTTGATTGCCCCTTCTTTCAGCCCAGATGCTATTGTTTGTCTATTAGGATTGCTAATACTGTTCGCGACGCCGGTTGTTTCAGTCACGTTGAATTTGACATCTATCTTTCCAAAGTTCTTCTGAGCTTGTGCAATGTAGGACTCACGAATCTTTTTCTTCTCCTCCTCGGTGTAATTTGAGTTGGCGTCATAGATAATGTTGAGATTGACCGTGATCGGATCCATCCCATCCGGGTCAACGTATTTCAGTGGGTTGTTAAGCGCATAGACGTAGCGGTTCCAGTGCTGAGGCTGTCTCAAGTAGCTCCGCAATTCCTTCTCGGCTGCTTCAAGATCAGCAGCCCCTTGCTTGCCGAGTATTGGGTCAAATGGATCAACACTCGTAAATCTTCCTTGAGTGCTTGCGTAATACCTCGCCTGCATGAAATCCAGCCCAGTTTCATTGTCTCGCTCATCCCCGGCGAACCTCTGCCTGACACTGCTCTGAGGCGGCTCGTAGCCCACTCCGCTCCGCTGAGCCCCCGTGCTCGCCACTAGCTCCTCTCCGAACGGCAGGTAATCGTGCCGCCGGATCGAGGCCAAGCTCCCCGACCTGTTCGCCTCCATCCGCGTCGATCCAAGGTGATCCGTCACCAGCCATTTGAGTTGATCGTCTCCGGCCTGTGTCCCGTCCCAGACGACGAGCAGCTTCCCGCCCCGATAACCATACTCCTTCTGCGGGGCCGTCGCCAGCGGCGCCGTCACCTGATTGTAGGCATACTCCGCCGCCAGTTCTCCTTCGAAGCCGTAGACGAACCACGTCTCCTGGCCTCCCCAGGTCTGCGAGCCGTTGAGTATCCTCCGGACCCGCTTCCCGCTCCCGTCGTAGAAGTAATAATTGTTCGAGCTTCCCTGGATGGCCTTAGTCATCCGGTTCTCGACATCGTAGGAGTGCGTCCCCACGCAGTCATAGGTCTGGTTGCCGGCCGTGTCATACGTCATCGAGCAGCCGTCGGTGCTGGTCAGCCGATTGGTCGCCGCATTGACGACAAAGCTCTTGCGCGTCACTCCGGGGATGCTGGGAGTCGTCCCCGGAACGTCGATCGTCCGGTTGCCCCACCGGTCGTAAGCGTATTTCTGCGTGAAGAGGAACGATACCTGCCCGGCGGAGCTCTGCTGCGACTCGCTTACCTGCTGGATCCGGTTGAGCGGATCGTATTGATAATCGTCGATCTGCGGCATGACGTACCCGCCGGCGCTCAAGGGCACGTAGTTCATCTGCCGCAGCACGTTGCCGTTGTTGTCCGTGCTGTTCTGGAAGGGATTGACCGCGTTGACCGCGGCGGTCCCGTAGTAGAAGGTCAGCGCTCCGCGGCTCCAGTCCCACTCATTGCCGGAACTCAGGCCTAAACGCAGATCCGCCATCTGCAGTCGGTTGTTGTAGTGCAGATTGAGGGCGAGCTGCGTCTGAGTCCCATAGGTCTCGCGGCCCGTCAATCCGTAACCGTTATACTGAATGCCGGTCGCGTAGTTGACCCCGGCGATTCCGCCGAGGTTGCCGGTGAAGCTGCCGAGACGCCCGGCGGCGTCATAACCGTAATTGACCGTCCGGCCAGACGGATACGTCTGCGCGGTGACGTTGCCGGCCAGGTCCTAGCTCCGCGACAGGCCATAGGACTTCCATTGCCACGCCCCGCCCTCCAGCACCAGGAAATTCCGGACCAGATCGAGCGGCCGGCCCACCGCGTCGTAGTTGTTCACTATGCTGTAATGATAGGCCAGGTTGTCGGTCGGCTTCTCCCAGCGGTAGTTGTTGGCGACTTCGTACCAGGCGCGCCCTTTGCCGTTGACCGCCCCGTCGTAATACCGCTGGACATAAAATGTCCCGTTCGGATAAGTGGAATAGGTCACCTGCGTATTGCGATTGAGGGCGTCGTAAACATAGCTGGTCGTGATGTTGAGCGGATCGGTCTTCGTCAGCAGGTTGCCGTTGGAATCATAAGTGTATGCCAGCGACCACTGGCTGTTGCCGGTCACCGGATCGGTCAGGGCCGGGATGCCGCTGTTGACGGCTTGTTCGGGGTTCCTTGCCCGGATCAGCCGCGAAAACGAATCGTAGGCGAAATAGCGCATCTGCGCCGCCTGCGTCACTTTCCGCAGGTTTCCGAGAACGTCATATTGATAGGCCGTCGGGTTGGCATTGTACGTTCCGTTGAGATCGCTCGATGTCGCGCCGGTGAAGGTGATCTGCGTCTCACCCGGATTAGGCGAGGTGATCTCCCAGACATTGATCAGCCGCCCGGCGGCATCCGTCTCGCTCATCCGTTTTTTGCCGGCCTGATCGCCGACCATAACCCGATTGCCCTGGTATGCGGTCCTGACCACGGCCGTGTCGGGCGTCTGGACCGATATCACCTCGGTCGAGTGCGTCGTAGTCTGTCGTCGTCCATTCGGCATTCGCCGGCGTCGCTCCGGTCGCCGACGCGGCGCGATAGGGATTGGTCACGCGCCGCACCCGGCCCAGCGTGTCATATTCTGTGTCCGCCAGATTCCACGACCCGGCCCCTCGTTCAATGCCGCCCTGTACTTCCCGCCCAGCCCGTCAGAAATAGACATACTGGTCGATCCAGTTGGTCGCGTCGCGCTTCGTTTGTGTCCGCAGATAGAGGTTTCCGACCGTGTCGCCGTATTGATAGACGGTCTCTCCGCCGCCGGCCGGGCGCACCGCCCGCGTCAACCGGTCCAGCGTGTCGTTGTATTCATAGGTCGTGGTCTTGCCGTTCGGATCGGTGACGGAGGTCGCCTTGCCGGTCGAGAAATCGTAGCTCAGGGTGGTCGTCAGGGCCGTCGATGAACCATACGTCCCGCTCGGATCAGGCACTGGTGTCACCTGGCTGGTCGGCAGGCCATACCCATACGTGCTCGAATAGTCGATTTGCGAAACCTTGCCGTTCGGGTCCTTCGCTGCCACGACGTTGCCTGCGATGTCGTATCGCGGATAGGTGGCGATCTCGGTCGACGGCAGCAGCCACCGGCTGACTCTGGTCACATTGCCGCGTTTGGTGTAAGTGGTCGTAAATGACGAATCGAGGCCTGGGATTCCCGCCCGATCGACCAGCGCCGCCCGGTTGCCGTCGTTGGTGTAATTATCATATTCGTAAAGTGGTCCGGCCCGCTCTGTCCCCGAGGCATCAAAGACTTGCTGCTGGCTCGGCAGGTTGCGAATGTGAATAGTCGTATCGGTTGCGTAATTCGCACCGTTCACCGTATTGGTCGTTAAATAATCAGTATGGGTCCGGCGGATGAGCGCCCCGGCCGCCCCGGAGCCGTAATCGTATTCGTAAACATCGGTTCGGTTGTTGTACTGGTCGTAGCTGAATGTCTGCTTTGAGATCAGCGCCGGGCTGCTATCCGGCAACTGAACGCTCGTCTCGGTGATCCGCGGGCCTCCCGGTATCGGAGCATCCGACCAGATGTTTGACACCTTCCGGCGCACGACATCCGCCGCGTCGAGCGCCTCGGTGTCCTTCTCCTTGCCATCGTTCCAGTCGGCATAGACAAAGGGATCGAGCGTGTTGAGCGAATTCCAGCGGGTTGGTGTAAAAATAGCTTTTGACGCCGTTGATCGCGCTGCCGGCAACATCTTTCTGCCTGACGACCACCGAAGAGTGTCCCCAACCTGCAAACTGATTTTGTCATAAAGGATGTCTGCCCGATAAGGCTCGAGGTCGAAGTTCCCGAATAGACGCGCCTGGCCACGGTTCGCCGGTAAACGAACGGCTCGGCGCCCCAGATCAGCCCTGAGACATCGTATCCCTGGACGCCTCGCTTCCCAGTCGTACTCGATCGAGCCTCCTGTCGGGAAAACCACCTCGCAATGTCGCCGTATACGTTGATAGAAGAATTGGTATCGCCTGCCGTCCGGCAACCAGATGTCCTAGGTCAGGTATGGATCGTAGGCGTTGGAATAGGCCCCGTTGAGGGCAAATAGCTGGGCATAGGTCTTGACCGCCGTCGAGTCGCCCGCCTGAGTGTTGCGAAGCAACTGCTGGCTGAGCTGTTTTTCAGTGACGAAGATCTTCCTGACTGCTCCACCGAACCCGCTGAAAGTGACGCGCATCCCGGTACCGTAGGGTGCTTCGGTCACACCGGATTCGTATACCACCTGCCGGTTGAGCGAATCGGTAATGGTCGTCGTGGTCATTATCTGATTGTTTACAAAAACCATCCTGTAGCTGAAACTGATCCGGTTGCCGTTTCGGTCGCGAATCCATTCCACGTAGCCGTCATCGTTGCGGAAGTGATAGCGGGTCCCGTCGCTCAGGTACAGATCTCCGCCCAGAAAGGTCGTGCCGGTCAGGTCGAGGTTGGTCGCATCGTAAACATCTGATGAGGCGATGAATGTCGCCGCCGCGCCGTCGGCCGTCCGGAAGAGGGTGCCGCGGTTGAACCTGGGTACTCCGGGCGAGCAGCTGCTGTACTGTTTCTGACCGCCGGTGGCCGCATCGCGAAATTCGAACTCTGTCCCGTCCGGGGCAGTGAAGGTCAACCGGGTCAGAGTATAGGTGACCGTGGGCCCTCCCTGTGATGGCGACAGGCAGATGTTATTCGGGTCGCTCACCCTGCGCATCAGCATCCTCGGGGCCTTGTAAAAATCGACCGGCGTGTTCCACCAGGAATCGGTCGGCGTATAGATCGGCCAACCATATGCCACGTTATACGATTTATCGACAGTCCACTTGCGCCTCCCGATCGTCAATATCCGCGTGAACCCGGCACTCCCCCTGCCCGCCGATACGCCAAGCGGAAACTGCAGACTCGTTTCGCGGGTGTAGGCATTGTATCTCTCCATCTCCGACAGTGGGTAGGTTCCGATCGGCGTTCCCGGCGCCAGGCTCGGCGGTGTGCTCCCGTTGGTCACGTTCTGCGTCTGTGCCGGCGCAGTGACCCAGCATATCGATAACGCGGCAATAAATGTCAGGGGCCGAATGGTGGCGGCTGGCTTGAACAAGGATCGTCCGATCATCGCTTCTCCCTCCTGTCGATGTTGGCTGATTATTCCGGGAATGGCTCCGGGTCAATCACTGTTTCCCGTGATGACCGATATTCTGGCCTGCATTTTCGGGTTTTCCGCCGGTGAGATGATGTAATCTCCCGGGCCGAATTCGATGAAGTCCTTGAATTTCGATGATTGAGCGGGCTCCGGGCGGTCAGGACGCGAGGTCCATTGGCTCTGTCGACATTCAAAACTACGCCGTCAAAGCTCAGGTCATTGTCGACGGCTACCCATTATCGCCCCGGAGCAATCGTCAGTTCGGGCGGCTCGATGCCTCTCTGGGTGATGACAAACCTGATGGCATCGAGCTTCTGGGATTGAATGCCGGCCACAGGGACTGAGCGCCTGGCCGATATCGCAGGCGATCCTTCCTTCGAGCCGGGAGAGAACCGTTTTCCCGAAGACCCCGATCGAGATCAGTGAGATGGCAAGTACTGTCAATATTGCCCGACGGCTCAGGAGTCGATAGACGTCAGGAAGTTGATCCACCTGTAGCTTGAATACCTTTTGATCAACGCAGTCGGAAAGGATTGCGACATGGGTATACCTCGAGTTTTAACCTCACACGGAGGCTGTCAATAGCTTCGTATTCGGATTGAGGAATAGTTATGCGGGTAATCTTGTGGTCTAGTCGGAATATCCGCCTGAAGCCGGGTCGATATCTTCAATTCATAAAGAACTCTTTGGGCATGTTCTAACTGAAGCTGAACTAAGTGGCTGTTTATCTTTGGATAAATTGGTTATTGTTATTTTACGTTACTCTTAGCTTTCGATCGGGAAGATACCTTAAATCGGGGGAGGGGGGCAAGATTTTTTTTATTAAAATCCATAATGGGATGGGTGGTGAAGAAGTGTCTGATTGAACCCTGCTTCATTATCAATTTGTACCAAATTATTGAACTCCACTTTATCCATATTATTCTGCTGTTAACCAGGGCTCCGCACTTCGCGCTCCACCCCTGGCTGTTATATTTGCGCCCTTAAAGCGCAGAATCCCAACTAATCTGAATGTTCGTGCCGCATTTTACGTTAAGTTAACGTCATTGGCCTGAAGACGGAACTCCATGCGAAGGCGGAACTCCATGCGAAGGAACGCAAGCATCTCGCTTGCCTTTAATTGATGGTTCAATACAATAAATTTTACATACAGAGCATTATAGGATTTTTTGACCGGGGAGGATTGATCATGTCGAAAGTCAATAACCGCTATTTCATCTTCTTGGTTTTTGCAATCAGTATTGTTGCGGGGATATTTGCTTATTCCATAGCTGCTCAGCAGGTGAGTCTGCCACAGCGGGTCAGCAAGTTGCGTGTAGAGATCAATACAATCCAGACGAGTGCCTCAAACTTTGACGACCGGCTCAGGACCCTCAGGGAATGGGGTGATGATCTGGCATCGAGGGCAGATTCACGCCTCAGGTCATGCCTGGCATGTTCTTTCGTGCGTTGACTGCCGGGCTCAATCAGGAATCATCGAGAACCATTTCTTCCTGGACTCAGATACTGGGATTTATTGAAGACAATTATGGGAAGACCGGCGAATTCAAACGAACCGACAAAAATCAATTGATTGCCGGTGAGTTCACCACCCTTACGCTCGAATACACGGTTGGAGCCATTGAGGCGAAGCCGGGCGGCATCTTCCGCATCGGCCAGCATTTCATGTCCGGATGGTGCGAGGATCCAGAACTCGAACCCTGAAGGTCCTCGTTCGTTACTTTCAAGGCATCGAGACAGGACGTAGAACTGGAGAATACGACTTCGAACTGGTACAGCGCTTATGGCGGTTTCAGAGCGCCGGAGCCGATGCCGGCCGTGAGGATCAAAACAGGAACACTCACTCGTGGGGATAAGATTACGATCACACTCGGCGATACGACGGGTGGAAGCAAAGGCTTCAGCGTTCAGACGCGCGACGGGGACAATTACCGGTTCCCGCTGGAGTTTGACCCCGCGGGCAATGGAGTCTTCGTCCCGGTTGGCGTTGTTTCAAACGTGATCATCGGGAGTGGACCGGCTTTGATCAACGCGATAGTTCCTTCAGTCGCCGGCAGTGGAGAGAGTTTTTCACTGCGACTGAGGGTTGAAGATAAATATTTCAACCCGGCCGCATTCAATGGCGGTTCATTCACGGTCAAGCTCGATAACAAAATCGCAGGGCAGATAAAAATTCCTGCAGGCGAAGTTTCCGGGCGTCTTGATGGAATCAGAATCCCGAAAGAAGGGGCCTACAAATTTCAGGTCGTCGATGACATCGGCGAGATTTCCTGTCAGAGCAATCCGATACTGATTGAAAACAATCCCGGGCAGCGGATTTACTGGGGCGAGCTTCACGGCCATTCCGGATGGGAAGAGGGCACCGGATCCGTTCAGCGCTACTACTGGTTTGCGCGTGACGTGGCATTTCTGGATTTCGCCTCGCTCACCGGCCACGATGCGATGATGATCCGGCCCGCATGGGAAGACATCAGGCGTGAAACCGCAAAAAGTGAATCAGCCGGGAAGGTTCGTGGCCTATGGGTTATGAATGGACGGTTGGAATTGATAATGGCGGCCATCACAATGTCTTTTCAAAAACGACAAGGGAATTATGTCACTGCCTGGGATGCTCCGCGGCTGCCGCAGCTTTATGAGAAGCTCAAAGCCATCGACGCGGTGGATAACGTGCTGGTCATCCCTCATGCTCATCAGACGGGGAACTGGACATACAACGATGCCGAGATCGAGCGTCTTGTCGAGATCTATTCGATGCACGGCAGCTTTGAATATTTCGGGCAGAAGTTCCTGCAACGTGGATACCGGGTCGGTCTGATCGGAGCGAGCGACAATCACACGGGACATCCGGGTACAGCCCTGCCCAGACATCGACGCGAGGCGGACTGGCCGCGGTCTACTCCCCGACACTCGACAGGGACGGAATCTGGAAGGCATGCGTGATAGAGCCACCTATGCGACCAGCGGAAAAGAATGGTTGTCAAACTTTCGGTTGACGACAAGACTCCGGGACAGTCGACCGGCATCGGCAAGATGCCCGTCATACGCGCCAGGGTTCTGGGGACCGCCGCAATCGATCATATCGATGTCATTCATAACGGGCAGGTCGAGTATCGAAGCGATTACCTGAGTCCGGTTGACAACAAGCCGACGGGCATACAGGTAATGTTCACATCGCCGACCGAGACTCCCGGGGATGAAGTGAAGTTCCCTTTGAATGGGGTCACCTGGCAGGGCTGGATCGAGGTTTCAAATGGTACGATCGCATCGATTACGCCGCTCGGCGCCGATCATTTCACGGACAAATTTGTCAGAACCGATTTCCGCCGGGTCTGGTTTGTCTGCAAGACCAGAGGGGATTTCGATGGAGTCATGCTCACCCTGACCGATGCTCCGTCGGATACTCAGGTGAAAGTCCGCATTACTTCAGTCAAACGCGACGAGGGGCCTCAGGGCGGTAGGCTGCCGTTCGGCGTCTCCGAGCCTGGCACTACGGCCGATAGATCCCTCTACGAATACACCTTCAAGGCGAATGAGACAGCTTCGACCCAGGGTAAATTCGAGGTTCCGCAGTTTGGATTCGTCTATGCCCGCAAAGTCAATGCGGCAGGCAGTTGGGATGCGGAAATTCAGTTACAGGCCGGCAAAGCTGCCTGCTCAGAATGATTATTATTACCTGCGTGTTGTGCAGGTTGATGGTGAAGCCGCATGGAGTTCTCCAATCTGGGTGGGAGAGCCGGTCGCCAAAGAGAAAAATAACCGGGATTGAAAGAATATTATATGGATCAAAGTTCAAGCACGTTTAACGAGACTGTTTGGGAAGAAGGGAACCGGATCGTCCTTCCGGTTCTGGAAGGCGATATCGAATGCGATGTCTGCGTTATTGGATTGGGAGGCTCAGGCCTGACGGCAATCATCGAACTGCTCGGGTTGGGGCAGAGAGTTGCCGGCATCGATGCCGGTGTGGTTGGCGGCGGCGCCGCCGGTCGCAACGGCGGCCTGCTGCTCGCCGGCTGGTCTTCGTTCTATCACCAGTCAGTCGAAAAATACGGTCGCGAGCGCGCGCTCGGTCTCTATCTGCGGACACTTGAGCAGAGAGACATGATGATCGATGAAGCTCCGGATGCGATACGGCTGACTGGCTCTTTGCGAATTGCCTCCAACGACGAGGAGATGGCGGATTGCCGCAATCAATTCGAGGCCATGCGGGCAGACGATCTTCCCGTGGCCGAATATATCGGCCCCGAAGGTGAGGGGTTGATGATTCCCACGGACGGAGTCTACAACCCGCTCCTTCGCTGCCGTATCCTTGCCAAACGGGCGACTGCCGCCGGCGCTATGCTCTTCGAAAAATCCCCGGCCTTGAATATTTCGGGCTCAAGAGTCGAGACCGCCAACGGCGTCATCAATTGCCGCAAAGTCATTGTTGCGGTTGATGGCGGGCTTGAGAATGTCCTGCCGGAATTGTCAGGGCGAGTTCGCACGGCTCGTTTGCAGATGATCGGAACGGCGCCGACTGACGAAGTGAAATTCACGCGCCCTGTCTATTACCGCTGGGGTTCGAATACTGGCAACAGTTGCCAGATGGCCGGATTGCTCTCGGTGGAATGCGGGATTTCGGCGGCGATGAGGAATGGACGCATCAATCGATTCCCAGCGATGCGATCCAGAAGAGTCTTGAGATCTTTCTTCGCACAAAGCTGGGCATTCAAGCGGAGATCACTCATCGCTGGGCCGCCGTGGCCGCCTTCAACGGTTCGGGAGTCCCGATCATAGAGGAAGTCCGCCCCGGCGTCTGGGCCATCGGGAGCTATAGCGGAACCGGTAATATCATTGGGGCCATCTGCGGCCGCGGAGTCGCCCAGATCGTCGTTAAAGGCGAAACCGCGCTCCTCGATGAATTGCGCCCACTACCATGAAGAAGAGAGTTAGAGAAGAAGAGAGATTACGAAACAGACGAAATAAACGAAACCGAAAAAAAATCAGACGGTGAATGTTCGAATTATTTCAGATGGACGATTCAATCAAAGAAATTCGGCTAATCCATCCTCTGATTTTTCGTCTGTTTCGTAATCTCTCTTCTTCCCTCGTAATCTCTCTTCCTTCCTTACTAATTATTTTGGAGGTTCAGGATGGCTCCTCTCGCCGGGAGATTCAAAATAATCCTGCTGGCTGTTCTGGCAAGCATACTTGCCATTGTCTATGGGATGAGGCCGGTGGATGCCACCAGGCAGATTGAATTCAATCGTGACATCAGGCCGATACTTTCAGACAAGTGCTGGATGTGTCATGGCCCCGATTCGGGATCGAGAAAGAGCAAGCTGCGACTCGATTCTGAAGCGGCTGTGACGACGGATCTGGGTAATGGCCGCAGGGCAATCGTTCCAGGCAGGCCCGGATGAGAGCGAACTCGTCAAAAGAATCACATCCGAAGATGAGCTGATGCGGATGCCGCCTGTATCTTCGACTCACAGGCTGACTCGGGATGAAATCGGCCTTCTCGTCGAATGGGTGAGGCAGGGAGCGCAATGGCAGAAGCACTGGTCATTCATACCACCTCAAAAAGGCCATTTGCCCGCGGTCAGATTGAACGAGTGGCCGAAAAACGAGATCGATGCATTCATTCTGGCGAGGCTTGAAAGTGAAGGGCTGCAGCCTTCGCCGGAAGCCGATCGTGCGACGCTGATTCGCAGGCTCTCATTCGATCTGACGGGGCTGCCTCCCACGCTCAAAGAGATCGACGATTTCCAAAGCGATAAATCCGCCAATGCATACGAGAAAGTTGTTGACCGGCTGCTGGCATCGACGCGGTTCGGCGAGAGGATGGCTTTCCGCTGGCTGGATGCTGCGCGTTATGCAGATACGAATGGCTACCAGATCGATGGCGACCGGTATATGTGGCGATGGCGCGACTGGGTTATCGAATCATTCAATCAGAACAAGCCTTACGACAAGTTTGTCGTCGATCAGCTTGCCGGAGATCTGATGCCCGGTGCGACGATCGAGCAGCGACTCGCCACGGCTTTCAACCGCAACCATCGGATCAATGCCGAGGGCGGAATCGTGCCGGAAGAATATCGAACTGAGTATGTGATCGATCGAGTTGATACCACCGCGACGGTCTTTATGGGATTGACCGTGGGATGCGCTCGCTGTCACAGCCATAAATACGATCCGATCACACATCAGGAGTACTACCGGTTATCCGCCTACTTCAACAACATAGCCGAAGATGGGCGCGCTTTCGACTGGGGCAACTCACCGCCGGAGATGGCGGCGCCGGATGCGGCACAGCAGAGACGTTTGAGCGAACTGGACGTCGATATCGCCGCCGCCCGGCAGTTGTTTGCGCAGGAGCTGGCTGCATCCGCCGATAAACAGCGCCGCTGGGAGAAGTCTCTTAAGCCGGATTCGAACAGGCACTGGTCGCCTGAAGAAGATCAATTGATCCACCTGTCGCTCGATCAATCATCGAAACCTGAAATCAAGAGATCGGACAAGTCCCGCCACAACCGCGTCGAGAAGAAGAAAGACGACAAGAACTTCAAGCCCGACGTGATTGGCTTCAAGGATGGAGAACCTCAGCCCGTTCCAGCCCCGACCGGACAGGGAACAAAGTTCGATGGGAAGCTCTATTTTGATCTCGGCCGGATAGGCGATTTCCGCTACAAGTCGACCAGTGAAGATTTCAAGGAACGCTTCGCCATATCGATCTGGATCAATCCTGAATCCGGGAATGCTGGATCGATCATCACCAAGATGCCGGATAAGGCTGATGAACACGAAGCCGGGATGCCGCGCACGGGCGGCTGGGGCTTGTTTTTCATGGACGGCAAAGTCCATTTCAACATGGTCAGGGAATGGGGGTACGACGGGTATCGCGCCGAGACCGAAAACTCGCTGCCCGTCAATCAATGGCATCACGTCATGCTTTTATTTGACGGCACTCAGCCATACAACAGAGTCAACCTTTACGTCGATGGTTTGAGACAGACTCTTAAGATCAATCAGGGAAATTTTCATCTGTACTGGGGGTTGCCGGGAACGCCATTGAGGATAGGCGCCGGGGGCGGTGCGGATATGCGGTTTAAAGGGGCGATGAATGATCTGAGAATATACACCCGCATCCCTGAAGATGACGAGATTGCCGTCCTCGCCTGCCGCGAGCCTCTCGATAAAATCGCGGGCAAGGATGCGCCGGAGCGGTCAATGGGGGAGGCGGTCAAGCTGCGCAATGCCTTCATTGAAGCGGAAGGTTCGAAGGAGTTGAAACAGTCCAACCAGCGTCTTCGAGACCTGCGGTCCGAGAAGCAGAGATTTGAAGACTCGCTGCCGATGGTTATGATCATGCAGGAGATGCCTGATCCCCGCCCGGCATACCTTCTCAAACGCGGCTCTTATGACGCGCCGGCTGAAAAAGTCGAACGTGGAGTGCCGGCGATTCTGCCGGCCATGCCGCCCGGTTTGCCGAACAACCGTCTGGGGCTGGCCGTGTGGCTTGCCGGCCCCGAGCATCCTCTTACTTCTCGCGTCGCGGTCAATCGAATCTGGCAGATGCTCTTCGGCACCGGTCTGGTCAAGACCACTGATGATTTCGGCTCACAAGGCGAACTGCCTTCTCACCCGGAGCTGCTCGACTGGCTCGCCGTGGACTTCAGTCGCGGCGCTCCAGGCAAAGGCGAAGCGGCGTGGGATCTCAAACGTCTCATCAAAAAAATAGTCACCAGCGCGGCGTATCGCCAGTCCTCGAAGATATCCACGCAACTGCTGCAGCGCGATCCGGAAAACCGTCTGGTTGCTCGGGGGCCTCGATTCCGCCTTCCGGCCGAGATGATCCGCGATCAGGCTTTGAGTGTCGCGGGGCTTCTGGTAGAGAAAATCGGCGGCCCGTCGGTCAAACCTTATCAACCCGAAGGACTCTACAAGGACATGGCCTTTGGAGGACTCACGGGATATGACCGGGATAAGGGCGAAGGCCTGTGGCGACGAAGCCTCTACACCTTCTGGAAACGCACCATCCTCTCGCCGAATATGGCTGTCTTTGATGCCTCGGCCAGAGAATTCTGCACGGTAAGAGATACGCGCACCAACACTCCGCTGCAATCCCTCAATCTGATGAACGACGTGACATACATTGAAGCGGCTCGAATGCTCGCCGGCAGGATGATCAACGAGGGCGGCGAAAAGCCCGCGCAACGTATTGCCTGGGCTTTTCGCACCGTTACTTCGCGCCCACCGTCTGAAAAAGAGCTCCAGGTTCTGCTGCGGAATTTCGACAAACAACTGGCTTCATACAATGCGACTCAAAAAGAGTCTGAAAAACTTTTGCTGATCGGCGAGAAGCGCAATCAAGGCAAATTCAACAGGATTGAGCTTGCCGCTTATGCTCTGACTGCAAGCCTCATTCTCAATCTGGATGAAGCAGTCACAAAACAGTAGCCGGGACAGGACAATGAAAGAACTCAACAATTTGCTGACACGCCGCCATTTTTTCAGCCGCTTCGGTCTCGGCATAGGAACCGCTGCGCTTGTCTCATTGCTCAAAAATGATCTTCTGGCCGACGGGCAGATCCCTCATTTTGCGCCCAAAGCCAAAAGGGTGATCTATCTCTTTCAGGCCGGTGGCCCATCGCAACTGGACCTCTGGGATTACAAACCCCAGTTGGAAAAGTACCGGGCGCAGAATCTTCCCGATTCGGTTCGCGGTGGTCAGCGTCTGACCGGGATGACCTCTTTTCAGTCGAGCTTCCCGGTGGCCCCGTCACTCTTCAAATTCGCTCAGTACGGAAAATCCGGCGCCTGGGTCAGCGATCTGATGCCGCACACTTCAAAAATCGTCGATCAGATCAGCTTTATCAAATCGATGCATACCGAACAGATCAATCATGATCCGGCGCAGACTTTTGCGCTCACCGGTTTTCAGCTTGCCGGACGTCCCAGCCTCGGAGCGTGGATCTCTTATGGCCTCGGCAGCGTCAACAAAAACCTGCCGTCTTTTATTGTCATGGTCTCGGTCGGCCGCAATGGAGGAGACCAGCCGCTCTACGATCGTTTGTGGGGCAGCGGTTTCCTCCCATCTCGCTACCAGGGAGTGAAGTTTCACAACGGCCCCGATCCGGTGCTCTACCTTTCAAATCCTCCGGGCGTCAGCAAACAGGTGCGACGCCAGTTCCTCGATGATCTATCACAACTGAACGAAATAAATGCGAATGAATATGGCGATCCTGAAATTCCGTCGCGCATCGCTCGATACGAGATGGCTTTCCAGATGCAGTCATCCGTCCCGGACCTGACCGATCTCTCGAAAGAGCCCGAGAAGACTTTTGAAAAATATGGCCCCGATGCCCGCAAACCCGGCACCTTTGCCTTCAACTGCATCCTCGCCCGCAGGCTCGCGGAACGCGACGTCCGCTTTATCCAACTCTTTCATCGCGGCTGGGATCAGCACGGCGGACTGCCTAAAAACATCGCCAAACAGGCTCTCGATACCGATCAGCCTTCGGCTGCCTTGATACAGGACCTCGCCGAACGCGGATTGCTCGATGATACGCTCGTCATCTGGGGAGGAGAATTCGGTCGCACCGTATACTCCCAGGGCAAGCTCACCGCCGACGATTATGGCCGCGATCATCACCCACGCTGCTTTACTGTCTGGCTCGCAGGCGGCGGTGTCAAACCAGGCCTGACCATCGGCCGGACTGACGATTTCAGCTACAACATCGCCGACGATCCCGTTCACGCTCACGATCTCAATGCCACCATCCTTCATTGCCTCGGCATCGATCACACTCGGCTCACTTATAAATCCCAGGGCAGAAACTTCCGCCTCACCGATGTTCACGGCAATCTCATCAATCAGATTCTGTCCTGACACACTTTGTTTTACAGAATTAAGAATTTTTTTCAAAAATCCTTAATTATTAATTTGTTTTAAAAAAGAAAATTTGATAGATTGCGCGAGTTTCAAGCAAAGATTTAGAGTGAAGCCGTTGTCGTACTGCTGGAACGACGACAAACAGGATTCATTCCGGCGGGATTCATTCCGGATTGAGGTTTCCGACTAAACTTTGGATAGCCATCAAGCCAGCAAAAGATCTTCAAACAGACTGGGTTTCTAGAGAGAAGAAATCAGTCGATTACCCATGGAGAGATTGAATATGAAGAGGTTGATCATATTTTTAACGATAGCCGGATTGTGTGGAATGGTTGTATGGCCTGCTATGGTTCAGGGTCAGAGAGAGGATGGATATTTTTCGCAGGCGAACAAGAATCGAGTCAAGGCCAGGAAGTTTCTTGGGGAGCGAGGGGTAGATCTTGATCAGGTCAGTACAAGGTTGTCCGAGCAGGATGATATCGGGACAGCACATGTCAGGTTTGATCAGAGGATCGACGGAGTCCGGGTATTTGGTTATGAATTGATCACACACGAGAACTCGCGAGGAGAGTTCAGTGATTTGAGTGGAAGGGTATTTAGAGGGCGAGCCGGGGCGACCAGACCGGTTTACGATGCCACAGACGCGGTTGAGCTGGCCGCGGCGCAGTTTGGAACGTATACGGATGCGGAATATGAGCTGGTGATCTATCCGCGCAGTTCAGGAGTGCACCTGGCCTGGAGCATCGATATCCGGAACACTGATGAGGTAAATTATGCCCCGCGGCGCGAACATTACATGCTCGATGCCATCACGGGAATGACTCTGGATCACTGGGACAACCTGCAGACGGCGGCGGCGACAGGGACCGGTTATGGTTATTATGCGGGAACGGTCAGCGCCTTCCCGATCGATTTAACATCGGGCAGTTACACGATGTTCGATGTTCCGAACAACTCCAAGACGACCGATTACGCGAACAAGACCTGCGGATTATTCGGTTGTGGAAACAAAGTCGGAACCATTTATTCGTCTACGGCCAGCACCTTTGGCACTACCGGCGCATTGTCTGACAGGGCGAGCATCGGCGTTGATGCCCATTATTTCGCCAACAGGACCCTGGCTTACTGGCTCTCGACCTTCAACCGGAATGGAATCGACAATGCCAACAACAAGAATCTGAAGTATAAATACATGCTCTCGCGCACCCATTACGGCACAACTACAACAATGCCTTCTGGGACGGTTCTTCGATGAATTATGGCGATGGGGACGGAGCGACATACAGACCCTTTGACGCGGTCGATGTCGTTGGTCACGAGATGATGCACGGCGTGACCGAGCGTACTTCGAACCTGACATACAGCAATGAATCGGGTGCTGCCAATGAATCGTTCTCTGACATCAATGGTGTGCTGATTGAGTTTTTCCTCGGAACGGTCAACGGATTCGGAGGGGTCAGCTATCCGGCTGATTGGTGGATGGGCGAGGATCTTTATTTCTCCAACAATCCATCGAATCCGACTCGCGGGATTCGCAATATGGCCGATCCTCATATCGAAGGTGATCCGTGCCATTATGCTGAAAAGATTACAACCACTTCCGACAATGGCGGCGTTCACACCAACAGCGGGATCATGAACAAGGTCTTTTATCTGCTGGCAGTCGGTGGAACCAACCACAAGGATGTTCAGCTCAATCCCAGCTCGTTCACCACGGTTACAGGCATAGGGTCGAGCGATGCCGGAAAGGTGTCCTTTGATGCGGACACGAAGTACTGCACCTCTTCAAGCAATTACCAGGCCGTGGCCAACGCCTGGGTCAGCGCCGCGAAGAATCGATTCGGAGCGGGCAGCGTTCAGGCTCAGCAGGCTTTCAACGCATGGAAGGCTTGCGGAAGAACTCCGACGGTTACTCCGTAAGACTGGTTTTCAAAATTCAAGACTGCGAATTGGGCGCTTTCGGGCGCCCAATTTTATTTACGGCATTTAGCTATCGCTTTATCGCGTGTCTTCCAGGCTTGTTTAACGATGGCTTGCAGATCAGCAGGGGTTTTCTCGGCGCTCTGATCGTACCAGGTCGTCTCGAAGATCTGTGCTCCTTTGGACGTTTTGACCGTCAGTTTGAAGGAATAGTGTATCTGGTCCGCATATCCGTGCGGATTTCCGGGAATTGCATATTTTTTTCGCCAGCGGGCAGGATTCGATTTCCGGATCAGCCGATCCAGCTCCTTTGTTTCCTCATCGAGCAACTGATCCTGACAATTATTCCTGCCGTCGGATGCAGTGGCCTTACCGTCAGATCCGGCTGTAATGCCGCCAAGACCTTTACCCGTCAGCCCCCCGCTTGTCGAGAGCTCGAAATTCCAGCTCTCGATTCTGTCTTTGACGTTCAGATCTTCTACATTCATAAAATTCTGACCACTACTCAAAAGGTTGAGCAAAATAATGATTGAAAGAGATATCAACGGAATTTTCATAGAGATATGATCCATGGGAATTGAAAAACTTCTTGAGTGCTCAGCTCGCTTGCCAGGGAGGCGCTGCCTTAGCCACCCGGCTGCTTGTCATAAACCGAGATTATCGGCAATCCCGTCAATCGACGGAGTTCCGCTTCGATCCGTTCGGCTTCCTGGCGATCGATGACTTTAAGCCGGACGGTCGGATAATTCCGCTCGCCGTGGTCGCCGCGCGACTGGGTGATCCACTCGCGCGGAACAGCTCGCAATGGAGTATTGAGCTGGACCTCATCAGGTTTTATCTCATTGAGCAGTTCGGCGAGCCCGCCGATTTGTCCGATGTTGAGGGGCATAAGCATGGTCTGAATTGCCAGGTAGCCGGAGTATTCCTTTCTCAGCGCCTTTATTCCATCAACGATTGTTCTGACGGTAACGCCTTCGACGGGGCGGTCTATCAATTTCAACGTGTCATCATCGGCGGCATCGAGCTTGCAGAATATTTTATCGGCTTCCAGCAACTCGCGCCGGACTTGCGGATCATTGAGGTGGGCGCTGTTGGTCAGAACGACGAGTGGTTTGCCGGTGAGGGCTTTGATAGCGTGAATGACCTCTCCAAGATTGGCTGCCAGAGTCGGTTCTCCGCTTCCCGATAAGGTAATGACATCGGCCGCCTGCCACTCAGCCGCCATCAGATCCGAGATTATCTTTTCGGTCGGAACGAAAACCTGACGCTCACCCGTATGAATATTGATCCTGCCGAGCTGGCAATAGATGCATCGGAATGAGCAGATTGAATCGACCAGCAGCAAGTCTATGCCCAGCGACATCCCGACACGCCATGACCTGACGGGGCCATAGACGGTCGATTTCTGTTCCATCTCGCAAGATTTGTCCATATCCATCACCAGCGATTTTTTCTTTAATCGAACTGAGGATACCGCAAAAGCCCTGCAAGTTACAGGTTCGACTTGTTTTGAAATGGCCGGCATTGCCAATCGGAGGGCACTGCATTAGGATTACAGGCTAATTCAACAATAATTAAATAAAGATTCAATCAAACACCCGACACTTGGAACTGGCTTTGCTGAAAAGAGGATTCGGGCTGGTGCTTGATGGTCATGGTCAGCGTCATTTAGGCTGACCATGAGAATTGGAATCTGCCAGCCGAATCGTTGCACCACAGTAGTGAATCAAAATAAGGAGAGGATACTCAATGACTGAACAAAAAGAGAATGGAGCCCTGCGTTTCAAGGCCCTGATCACCACGGCCCTGGTAATGATCGCGCTGACAATGTCAGTTCTGGCGCAGCAGGCTGCGACATCGACGATCGAGGGAGTAGTCGTGGATCCGGCCGGCGCAGTTGTCCCCGGGGCAAAGGTGACTGCCCGCAATGTGGACACGGCCTTTACGCGAGAGAACGTCACAGACGGCAGCGGCATCTTCAGGTTGCCGGGACTGCCTCCCGGCACTTATCAACTGTCTGCTTCAGCAACAGGGTTTGCTGAAAATAAATACGGTAATGTCACTGTTGGAGTCGGGCAGAAGCTCAACCTGGATCTGTCTTTGCGCGTCAATGTCAGCGAGACGATCGAGGTGACCGGCAGGGCTCCAATCGTCGAGACCTCGCGGACACAGGTCAGTGGCGCTGTCAGCGAACAGCAGATACGCGACCTGCCCGTCAACGGGCGCAACTATCTCGATTTCGTGACCCTGTCACCGGGTGTCGTCCGCGATCCAACGCGCGGCGGAGACCTTTCGTTCGGCGGCCAGCGCGGCCCGCTCAACAGCGTTCAGGTCGACGGTGTGGACAATAACAACCTCTTCTTCGGACAGGCTTTGGGACGAGCCGGTTTCCGCCCATTCCAGTTCAGCCAGGAGGCGGTGCAGGAGTTCCAGGTCAATACCAACAGCTTTTCGGCTGAGTTCGGGCGCGCCGCAGGCGGCGTCGTCAATGTGATCACTAAATCGGGCACCAACCAGTTTCATGGCACGGGTTATGAGTTTTATCGTGATCGTGCGCTGAACGCGAGAAACCTTATTCGCCGCCCCGTGGCCCTGCCTGCAGTCAGCCCGCTGACTCCGGCAAATCCGAAACAGGCTTATCACTTTCACCAGTTTGGCGGAAATATAGGAGGACCGGTCAAAAAAGATCGCGCCTTCTTCTTCTTCAATTATGAAGGCCAGCGCAACACCTCTCCGAACATTGTCGCTCTTGGCGCCTCAGCCCCGACCGATGCAGTTTCTCTTGCGGGTTTGGCGCGCCTGACTCCTTTTCTGGGCAATTACGTGCAGCAGCTCAACCAGAACGTTTATCTGGGCAAGTTTGACTGGCAGATTGATAACTCGAACCGCCTGAGCGTGCGTTATAACCATCAGGATTTCACTGGTGTCGCTCAGGAGAGCAATGGCCCGCAGCGTTCACAGGAATCGAGCGGAAACAGCCTGGTCAAAACCAATACGCTGACTTTGACGCTGAGCACGGCATTTTCGCCGCGACTGCTCAATGAGTTCCGGACTCAGATTGCGCGCGACAAGGAACCTGGGACTGCCAACAGCGACAACCCGGCTGCAACGGTTCGCCAGGGAGGCCTCAACGCGCTGGTCATCGGTCGCAACTTCTTCAGTCCGCGAGAAACGACCGAACAGAAATACCAGTTGATCGATAATGTCACCTACGTGACAGGCAAGCACAATCTGAGGGGCGGGCTCGATGTCAACATCGAAAAGATCAAGAACTTCTTCCCCGGATCGTTTAGTGCAGAGTATCTTTTCAACAGTTATGCCGAATTTGCCGGCCACTTCGATTCGGCATCGGCAAATTACAGGAAGGTCGCTCAGTTCACGCAGGCGTTCGGCGGACCTGGTACTTCAGGCCCTCTCTCGAATCCGGATTTCAACGAGTTCGGTTTGTTCGTACAGGACGACTGGAGGATTTCACCGAGGTTAACGCTCAACTTCGGGCTGCGTTACGACGCGCAGATCGTCAGGCAGCCTCCGACACTCAATGACAGTCCGGCGCTTCTGGCGGCCGGAATCCGGACCAACGTGATCCACAATGATCTGAACAACTTCGCTCCTCGGTTCGGATTCGCGTGGAGGCCGACAGAATCGGATCGGCTGGTGGTTCGCGGCGGTTATGGCCTGTTTTATGGCCGCACGCCTGCAATCATGCTGGGAACAGGTCACACTCAGAACGGGCTCAACGTTTTCAACTTCACGGTTGCGAACCTGACGCTGCCGAATGTTTATCCGTTCAGATTCCCTGATCTGGCTTCATTCCAGACGCTGACCGGCCGTACGCCGCCACCTTCGAATCTCTTCATCTTCGACCGTAACTTCCAGCAGCCGTACACGCAGCAGGGAAGCTTCGGAATCGAATATGGCCTGACGCGGGACATCTCGGTCAGCGCGTCTTATCTGATGGTCAAAGGCACGCACCTGCAGCGTGCGCGCGACATCAATCTGGCTGCTCCTGTGGCTCAGACAGTGACGATTCAGAGCGGCGGCCTGCTCTATCCCGGCGGTGCGACGGTAACTCTGCTGCGCCATCCCGGCACTCAGGGAACTCCGACGCGTCCAATCGCAGGATTCGGCCGAATTACCCAGTTCGAGGGTACCGCGAATTCCAACTACAATGCGCTCGTGCTCGAGCTCAACAAGCGGTTCTCTCAGAACTTCCAGGTGTCGCTTTCATACACCTGGTCGAAGATCATCGATGACACGCCGGATGCCACGGCCGTCACGGTTCCGGGCGACGATCGCAAGGTCGTCCAGTCGGTCTTCAATATTCGCGATGATCGGGCGCTCGGAGTTTCGGACACTCCACATCGCCTTGTGGCCAGCGGCACCTGGGACCTCAATTATTTCAAAGGCGGCAATAAGGCCGTCAAGGCGCTTATCGGCGGTTGGCAGCTTGGAGGCATCCTGCAGGCCAATTCCAATCCTCCGTATTCACCTGTCGTCAACCTGGATATCAACAATGACGGCAACCTGGCCACTGATCGCGTCCCCGGTTTCGGGCGCAACTCTCAGCGAAACGGCAAATTCGTCAAATTCGATTTCCGGCTGCAGAAGGATCTGTCCTTGACCGAGCGGTTCAAACTGCAGCTTATCGGCGAGCTCTTCAACGCCTTCAACCGCGTCAATTTCGGCTCGCTCACCGGAGGCAATTTCTACAACAATCAGGCCTTCACCGCGACGATCAACACGACGACCGGCGGAGCTACTCCGACGGCTCCGATCGTTACCCTGGCTCCGCGCGCGGATTTCAATACGCCTTCATCGGCGCTTGAATCCCGTATCGGCCAGTTGGCCATCAAGCTGATCTTCTAAAGAAAGAAAGAAGATCACGAGACAACCTGAATAAACGAAACAAGCGGAAATAATTTATCTTCGTTTGTTTCGTTTATTCTTTTTTTAAGAGGGAGAAAATGAGCACATACAAATCACCGTGGGTGAATGAGGAACTGGAGATCTTCCGTAAATCGGTGCGCCAGTTTTTTGAAGAGGAATTTCAGCCTCATCAGGAGAAGTGGCGCGGGCAGCATCATGTGGATCGCGATGCGTGGGAAAAGGCCGGCGCGATGGGCATTCTGCTGACTGATGTGCCCGAGGAGTATGGTGGAGGCGGCGGCAACTTCGCCTATGAAGCCGTGGTCATCGAAGAGCTTGCGAAGTCCGGAATCAATTTCGGCACCCAGATTCAGAGCATAGTTGCTCATTACATACTGACTTACGGATCTGAGGATCAGAAGCGCCGGTGGCTGCCCGCTCTGGCGAAGGGCGAAATGGTCGCCGCGCTGGCCATGACCGAGCCTGCAGCCGGTTCGGATGTCCAGTCGATCCGCACCACCGCAATTCGCAAAGGCGATGAGTATTTGATCAACGGTTCGAAGACGTTTATCACCAACGGATATCACGCTGATCTGGTCTGTCTAGCCGCCAAGACCGATCCGTCGCTGACCGGCTCGAAGGGTACTTCGCTGGTCATGATCGAGACAAGGGATCTGCCGGGTTATCGCGTCGGCCGGACGCTCGAAAAACTCGGCCAGCACGATCAGGACACCTGTGAACTTTTCTTTGATGATGTCAGAGTGCCGGCGTCAAATCTTGTCGGCAGTGAAGAGGGAAAGGGCTTCGCCCAGATGATGCAGCAACTGCCCTATGAGCGCACTCTCGTCGCCATCGCGGCTGTTGCCGCCATGGAGCGGGCCATCGAGATCACAGTCAAACATGCCAAGGATCGAAAGATGTTCGGCAAGACCCTCTTCGACCTTCAGAATACTCGTTTTAAATTGGCCGAATGCAGGACCGAAGCTCAGATCGGCCGCGTCTTCCTCGATCATTGCATCGAACGCGTCATCGATGGAACCCTCGACACCGCGACAGCCTCAATGGCCAAATACTGGCTGACTGATAAACAATGCCAGATAGCCGATGAATGCCTCCAACTTCACGGCGGATACGGCTACACCACCGAATACGAGATCGCTCATATCTGGGCCGATGCCCGCGTTCAGCGAATCTACGCCGGCGCCAATGAGGTCATGAAGGAACTCGTCGCTCGATCCCTCTAGGAGAAGAGGAAGTTCAAAGTTCAAAGTTCAAAGTTTAAAGGTCATATCCTGCAAAGTCCCATGGCATCAACGGGTGCTTGGTATGTTCCACCTGTTATCGGGGTCGGCTGTGGTGGAGAGATTTTTGCGTTTTCAATGATCCACGGTCTTTTACTTTCCACGTCAACGACTTTAAACTTTAAACTTTGAACTTTGAACTTTAAACTTTGACCTTTGTGCTCACAGAGTATATTTGAAGAGCGTGCCGACCACGGGAATGTTGCCCGGGCGGGAGACGCCGTCATTCTGATGCAGGTAGAAGAATTCGCCGTAGAAGTGTTTGGTGAACTGTTTGAGGATTCCGACCGAGATTCGATTTCTGAACCAGCCGGCATCCTTGCCCTGAAGAGTCTGCGTTGAATACCAGACTTCGTCTGCGATGAAAGGTTTGAATTCGAAATTGCCGATGCGGGCCGGGTGATCGATCTGCAGCCGGTTGCGGTAGACCGTGAAATCGGGATTTGAATGCCTGACGCGCCGCTCGAATAGATTCCTGTCCGTGAAGGTGAACTTTCGCAGAGAGAACTTCCCCGTCACGTTCATCACAAGCCGGTGCTCGTTAATCAATCGCCCCGGAAACGGCTGGTAGCTGACGAACAGATAGGTCGGCATTATCGTCAGATGTGGATTGACCTTGAAGGCATATCCCAGGCCTGCGCGTTCATCCACCGGCCGATGCCAGTCCCGCCCAAGACGTATAACGCCGATGAAGACGAGATCTCTCTTTTCATTAAGGTGCTTGACGATCTGGGTCTCATTCCAGAACTGGTGGTCTTCGCGAGGCGGCGTAACAGGAGTCTGAGCCGTTCCCGGGATGCTCAATATCAGAACGCATAACAGGATCGATACCGATAATATGTTCCGCTTCAGGGTGGAATTCATTTTTCTGTCTATAAAATGAGAGAAGGTATTCAGGGTGCACATGGTATTCAATCCTCAGTTGAATTTGTATGTAGATTATCAGCTTGCTCAGAGTCTGTCATCCCGGATTTGATCGATATCAACAGGAAGCAGGAGAACTGATGTTCAAAAGTCCAGAAAAGCTATCATTTGATAAGTTCAGGCTGAATCAATTGAGGGATGAGCCGATTGATGCATTCGCAAAGGGCCTCCCTCCAGGGATAAAAGTAACTCCGGGCAATGTGAGTCAGCAGGGATGGAATGTTCTGAATGGCGATCTGCCTTTCCCGCTGCTGGTTTTGAAAGACTCTGTCCTTGAACACAATCTTCGTGCAATGGCCGAATGGTGCGATCGAAACGGGCTGCTTCTGGCGCCTCACGGCAAGACGACAATGTGCCCGCAGATCTTTGCACGTCAGGTTGAGCACCGAGCATGGGCGATCACTGTCGCCACCGTCAAACAGGCTGAGGTCTGCCTGCGTTTCGGTGTCACTCGCATCCTGATTGCCAACCAGGTAGCGGGCATTGCCAATATAAAGTCGCTGGCAGAGTTGATAAACGACCTTTCAAAACCGGAAATCTATTGTCTGATAGACAGCATCGATGGTGTCCGGCAGCTTGCCGCCGGCCTCGAACGCTTCGGTGCAACTCGGCCTGCAAACGTTCTGGTGGAATGGGGACACAATGGATGGCGCACCGGCGTCAGATCGCTGGAGCAGGGAATGGAGGTGTTGGCCGTGGCCTCGGGATTCCCGAAGTATCTTAATCTGGCCGGTGTCGAGGCATTCGAAGGCCTTGCATCATCGCCTGACGGGGCTACCGCCGAAGGTCTGATCGTCGATGATTTTCTGAATGGATTGAGCAACCTCGGCAGGCTGCTGCGAGAGAGAATGCCCGATGGCGAAAAGCCGCTGCTCAGCGCCGGCGGCAGCGCTTATCTGGATCGAGTGCTCAAACTGGCGCAGGCAACTGCCGGCGATTTCCACTTTGTCGTGCGCAGCGGCTGTTATGCCACTCACGATCACCTGCATTATCAGCATAAGCAGGAAGGCTGGATCTCAAGATCGGCCGCGAGCGTGGATCTCCCCGAGTTCTCCCCCGCGCTTGAACTGTGGGGCTGCGTCCAGTCGGCGCCTCAGGCCGATCGGGCTTTTCTCAATTTCGGTAAACGAGACTGTTCTTATGATATGGAGCTTCCGCTTCCATTGCTGGCTGTTTCTGAAGGCCGGCCGATCGGCGAGGCGAGAAGACTGCAGTCATCGCGCATCACGAGCCTCAACGATCAACACGCCTATCTCGACTTCAGCGCGCCGGATCATTTCAAGGTCGGGGAACTGGTCTGCTGCGGGATTTCGCATCCCTGCACCAGCTTCGATAAATGGCGGGTCATTCCGGTGGTCAATGACGATTATGATGTGATCGATCTCTATCACACATTCTTCTGAAATTCCGCGACCAGTGTTTCGGCGGCTTTCACGGCTTCGGCTGACAAGGCGGATCCGATTTCAAACTGCTTTCCCTCGATGCCGTATACAAAAAGCTCGCGTGGAAGAGTGCCGAGGGCTCGCGAGAGCTCGATCGCTTCGACAAGGCCGAATGTGTGCGACGATCCCTTGAGAATGTTTGCCGGAAGCGGGGATTGGCCGGCATTCATCAGTCGGAAGGCGCCTGGAGCGGCTCCCGACTGCATGGCGTCGATGATGATCACTTTTCCGGCGCCCTGCCATGCTTCCATCAATTGCGCTCCATCTCCGCTTTGTTCGATGACTGTCAGACCTTCTATCATAGCCTCCCGAATCATCCGGGCTGCCAGGATCCCGACTCCATCATCGCCTCGCCACTCATTGCCGATCCCGATAAGCAGGGCTTTCCCGTCATGCTGTGTTAATCCGGATTTTTTCATACACGATCGATATGAAGTTTTAGAAAATGCGTGGCGCATGAAATGCAGGGGTCGTAATTGCGTACTGCCTGCTCACACAACCAGGTGAGCTTTTCCTGCGAAAGATCGAGGTGCAACGGCACAAGGTTTCTCAGATCTTCCTCGATCTGTTTCTGGTTCTGCGATGTCGGCGGGACGATCACCGCGTCTTCGATCAGTCCCTTATCGCCGATTCGATATCTGTGGTAGAGCAGCCCGCGCGGAGCTTCCGTGCATCCATGGCCTGTTCTGGGGCCTGTTCCGGGACCCGTTCCGGGACCCGCTTCGACCTCGATAGCCGGATGATCCGGAGCCTCATATTGATCAAGGATCCGCAGCGCTTCATCGCAGGCGTAAAGCGTCTCTATGCTGCGGACGACGATGCTCCTGAATGGATTATGACAACCGGCCGTCATGCCCGCTTCTGCCGCCGCTTCCTGTGCAATCCTGGACAGCCGGTCGAAATTGTTGTTGAAGCGTGCCATTGGGCCTGCCATATAGGCCCCGCGACCTTTGAGGACTCCCTGCAAGGCATTCGAATGTTCGACGTGCTCCTCTGCAATGTGGCTGCTGAAATTACTGATCTCGAAATCCAGGCCTTTGCTCGAAACTATCCGGCCTTCGTTAAATGGGTATTCTTCAGGGTGGCGCAATGAGACGAATTCGTAATCCGGTTCGAAGTCCGGGAACGGCAGGCCGGCCGTCCATCTGACGGTTTCAAGCGCCGCCTCGCGAGCCCACTTGAGTTTTTCAGCAAGCGATCTCAAGTCGCTTTTTGCCGGCAGTTTGTAGAATCCGCCGACGCGCACGTTGATCGGATGAATTTCGCGGCCTCCAAGCAGGGCGACGATCTCGTTGCCGGCCTTTTTCAACTTGAGCCCGCGTTCGACAATACCGCGGTGATCGACGGCCATCTTCATCGCATCATCGTAGCCAAGAAAATCAGGTGCGTGGAGCAGGTGTATGTGAAGTGCGTGACTTTCAATCCACTCGCCGCAGTAGATGAGCCTGCGCAGGGCTCTCAACTGACCCTCCACCCTCATGCCGAAGGCGCTTTCGATCGCATGCACGGCGCTCATCTGATAGGCGACCGGGCAGATCCCGCATATCCGCGCGGTGATGTCAGCCACCTCGCTGAAATGACGCCCTCTGAGGAACGCTTCGAAGAATCGCGGAGGCTCGAAGATGTTCAGGCGCGCATCAATAACGCGGCCGTCCTTGATTTTGATAAAGAGCGCGCCCTCGCCTTCGACACGTGCAAGGTTGTCCAGTTTTATCGTCTTACTCTTCATTCTTCTCACTCTCGCGCCGGAAGGGTTTCGCGCCGGCATTGAACCCGCGATACATTCTGACCAGCTCGTCTCTTTGGACATTGAGTCTGCTCAATTGATCGCTCAGTGAAGTCGTATTGGGTGTCTCCTGAGGGCCGAAGCAGCCGAAACAGCCGCGATTGTATGCCGGGCACAGGGCGCCGCAGCCGGCATGCGTCACTGGCCCGAGGCAGGGGACCCCGTGAGCGACCATAACGCAGACGTTGCCCCGCAGCTTGCATTCAAGGCATACGCTGTGAGGAGGCGTGACAGGCTTCCTGTTGTTGAGGAATGCACTGATTGTCTCGATCAACTGACTCTTGCTGATGGGACATCCGCGCAATTCGAAATCAACTTTGACATGCGCCGAGATCGGGGTGGAAGTCTCAAGGGCGCTGATGTATTCGGGAGTCGCATAGACGATTTTGATGAATTCCCTGACATCCTTGAAGTTCCGCAGCGCCTGAATCCCTCCCGCCGTGGCGCACGCTCCGATGGTGACCAGCCGCTTTGAAGCTCTGCGTACCTGATGAATTCGTTCTGCATCGTGCGCGGTCGTTATCGAGCCCTCGACGAGAGATAAATCGTACGGCCCCTTGACCACCGCCCTCGAAGCTTCGAGAAAATGCGATATCTGAACTGCTCCGGCTACTGCCAGAAGCTCGTCTTCGCAATCCAGAAGGCTCAACTGGCAGCCATCGCAGGATGCGAACTTCCATAGAGCCAGCTTTGGTGTTTCTTTTCTTTTCACGAATCAAATTCCTTTGAAAAAGGGCTGAGCGGCTTTTCCCCGGGTTGTCGCAGGCTGATCAAATCTCGCGTTTCCTGAACGAGTCCCGGATACGATCGAAGCGAAAGACCGGCCCGTTCTTGCAGATGAATTCCGGCCCGAGCTGGCAATGCCCGCAGAGGCCGATGGCGCATTTCATGTTGCGTTCCATGGAAACATGGATGGCGTCTTCTTCAATCCCGCGTTTCTGCAATTCGATAATGGTGAAACGCATCATCAGCTCAGGGCCGCAAATCATGACGGTGGTCTGGCTCGGATCGAAACCGGCTCGCGGGATGAGGCCGGTCACAACGCCTGCATTGCCGTGCCAGGTCTGCCCCTGCCGCGCGTTGTCGACAGTTGCTTCCACCTGCATATCGAAACGGCCGCGCCACTTTTCAAGCTCCTGTCTGAATAAAATATCTACCGGCGATCTGGCGCCGTACAGCAAGGTGACTTTGCCGTATTTCTCGCGCTCGGCAATCAGGTGGTAGATCACCGGCCGGAGGGGCGCCAGC
This sequence comes from Acidobacteriota bacterium, assembly GCA_016710075.1. Taxonomy (GTDB): domain Bacteria; phylum Acidobacteriota; class Blastocatellia; order RBC074; family RBC074; genus JADJLO01. The sequence goes on from JADJLO010000006.1 coordinate 143,025, forward strand.
CCGATGCCGCCGGCAACAATCAGGACATCGTTCCCGATGGCTTCAACGACAGGCCAGGGTGATCCGTAGGGGCCGCGAACACCAATCACGTCTCCACGCTTCAATCGGGCAAGCGCCCTGGTCACGGTGCCGACCGCCCTCACTGTATGCGTCAGGACGTCCTTATTCCGAGGGTCGCCGCTGATCGAAATGGCGGATTCGCCGGCCCCGAAAAGATAGAGCATGTTGAACTGGCCGGGCTGAAAATGCATTCCCGTCATACCATCCTGGCCATGCTCGTTGACGAGGTCGATGGTGAAGGTGTCCGCCGTCTCAGTGCGATAGTTTTTGATGCGCCATATCGACGGCATCATCGGATCATTCATCTCAGATAAGACATCCGGTTGATTATTCGCTAGTTCCATAAATATCCAGCATTTGAAGCCTGGTAGCGTGCAGGCGTTCGGCGATGATTGCCGAGAAACGTTTGAACAGCTCGTAGCCGAGGCGCGGATCATCTTCGCATTTCGCGCGAAGGCATTTGCCGTCCATTGAGATGGCCCGCGTCAACTCGATTGCGCGTGAATCGAACCTCCATTTGTAGGGAGGCACCAGCCATGACCATCCCAGCACTTCACCGGCACCCATTGTCTGAATCAACAATCGTCCTTGCTGTGGTGTAAACACTTCGACGGCTATCTTCCCCTGGCGAATCAGATAAAACTGGTTGGCTTCATCCTCTTCACGAAACAGGTATTGCCCTGCATCGAAACGGACATTTGATGCGCAGCCGGTGATCAGGTGGATATATTCTCGCGGGAGATCCCGGAAAAATGGATGTTCAGCAATCAATGGTTCAAGCGTTTCCATCTTGTTGCTCCTTGTTTTCTCTTTGCAATTCGTTCTTGCGAATGGCGGCTGCCTCTTCGGTGATGTCGATTCCGGCGGGGCACCAGGTAATGCATCGCCCGCAACCCACGCATCCTGAAGTGCCGAATTGATCGATCCAGGCCGCCAGTTTGTGAGTCATCCATTGGCGATAACGAGATTTCACAGAAACCCTCATGCTGCCTCCGTGAATGTATGAGAAATCCGTGGTGAAGCAGGAATCCCATCTGCGCCAGCGTTCCGCGTGGTCACCCGTTAGATCTGTCGTGTCCTCAACCGTGGTGCAGAAGCAGGTGGGGCATGCCATGGTGCAGTTGGCGCAGGTCAGGCATCTCGAAGCGACATCTTCCCAGCGCGGATGATCATGATTTCGATAAAGCAGTTCCTTGATGCCGGTAGTGTCCAGATTGCGACCCATCCGGGACGCCGCAAATTCGACGATTTCTACGGCTTTCTTCTTTTCCGACTCGTCGGCTTTGCGGGTTCTTGTCTTCTCCAGGATCTCCACGCCTCGTTCACTTCCTGCTTCGGCGACGAAATAATGCTGGTCAGTTTCAATGACTTCGGTTAGCGCTATGTCGAATCCGGATTCGGCTCGCGGCCCTGTTTTCATCGACGTGCAGAAGCACGTCCCGCCCGCCTGGCCGCAATTGACCGCGACGACGAATGCTTTTTCACGGCGCTCGCCATAAACAGAATCGACATACGGGCCATTAATAAAGACTTTATCCTGAATCGCGATGGCGTGAAGCTCGCAGGCCCTGACGCCAAGAAAAACCAGGTCTGGCGCAGGCTGATTGTCATTGCTGATTTCAAATCCCTTGTCGTTACGCTTTGCCTGAAAAAGGCGAAGATTCGGCGGATGCAGGAACTTCTTCCATGAATGCGGGCCCACGTTGAATCCGAAAAGAGCTCGATCATCGCGACGCTTTAGCCGGTAGCTCCCCGGCTGCTGCTCATCGGTCCAGCCTGCAGGCAGATCATCGAGTTTTTCAACCTCGTCATACACAATCGCTCCGTCACGAACTGTCGGACCGATCACTCTATAGCCGCTCTCTGCCAGCGCTTCAATGAGTCCTTGCAGATCTTCGCGCTCAATTCTCAAGAATGAATTGTTATTTTCAGTAATCATGTAGTTGAAATAAATAAAGGTTACCATGTCCGGCAGGAGAAAACTGGAGACTGCGAAACGGAAGCAACGTTACTTCCGTTTCGCATCTTCTTGTTCATTTCATGCAAAATGCTATGCGGGTTTGACCTCGACAGCGACCCCTTTGTTTACGGGAACCCTGGCAAATGTGAGCTCGAGGATGCCGTCCTTCAAAATGGCGGTGCCTTTCTGAGGTTCAACCTCCACCGGCAGCGGAAGTTTGCGCATGAACTGGTTCGAGCGGAACTCGGTCCATACGGTCTTGCCCTTCTCTTCTTCCTTCTTCTTTTCGGTCCTGCCGCTGATGACCACTAATTTCGGCTCTACGTTGACCTTGATGTCGTTGAAAGCGAATCCCGGGACCTCGGCTTTGACAAAGACATGTGTGTCGTCCTGAGTCACCTCAATTGGCACATGCCGCATCAGTTCAAACTCGGCGCGGACCCAGTCTTCCATCTCATGACCGAACTCGCGGCCTCTGGCTTCAAAAAACTCATAAGCCCGTTTTGCCACATGCGTGGAAAAATCCCTCATCTGATCGAAAAGTTTTTCGGCTTCGACAAAGATCGTATTTTCGGGTTCCTTCTTTGGTTGTGGTTGCATTGCTTGTTTGGCTTCCATATCTTCTCCTTCGTTGACTGAACTGTTAACTAACTGTCTGTGAAAGAAATTGTGAGGAACCAGCGTTTAATAAAACGCAAATGATGTGCCACCGGCGCCGGCCGGAATGTTCTCTTAAACCCCGTCGATCCTGTTACCGCCAGATGCAATCTGCCGGGTCATTTAACCCCTTTCATGATTTGATGTTTGAGGAGATCCAAAGGCAGAATGGCAGATGAATTCTAATTGGAATAAATTAAGATAATGCACTTTAATAATTCTTATATAATCATTAAAGTGGAATACTCCCCAGTAGCGTGGATTTGATTGGGTATAAAAACGCTATAGTCAGGCAAGCTGGTTCTTCATTGATAATCAGGCTGAAGTTTGAATCTGAACTTGAAAGGAATAGCTATCCATAGATGAATCCCGGTAAATACCTCTTCCGTTTTCCAGGTCTGTGTTTTTTGACCGTGAGTTTGTTGACTGTATCGGTTTCTCAATCAATTACAGCAGGTGGAGAGATCAAGCATCATCCGCAGTTCGGCTCGAAGCTCATCGATGCACGCAATGTCGATGTCTGGCTGCCGCCGGGCTACGATGGTAACAAGGCCCGGAGATATCCTGTTCTTTACATGCACGATGGGCAGAATATCTTTGACGGGAAGTCGGCTTTGGCGGGGTAAGCTGGAGGGTTCATGACGCCATGGTCCGGTTGCTCGGCGAGGGGAAAGTTCGACCGGCCATCATTGTCGGCGTCTGGAATACGCAGAAAAGATTTCAGGAATATATGCCGCAGAAGGCAGTTCGCGGCGGGAAGGCTGATGGGGTGAAGGGCCTGACGGCACCCGTTAGCGGCGAAATCATTTCAGACAATTACCTCAGGTTTCTGGTCACGGAACTCAAGCCGTTCATTGACTCCAACTACAGGACGCTGACAGATCGCAAGAATACATTCATCATGGGATCGAGCATGGGCGGATTGATCTCGGCCTATGCCATCAGCGAATACCCGAAAGTCTTCGGCGGCGCCGGCTGCGTTTCGACTCACTGGCCGGCGGGCGAAGGACTCGTCATCGAATATCTCAAGACACACCTGCCGGATGCTCGAAATCACAAGATCTATTTCGATTTTGGAACCAAAACTCTGGATGCATTGTATGAGCCTTATCAGAAAAAGATGGACGAGGTGATGAAGAAGGCCGGCTACACCGAAGGCAAAAACTGGATGACCCGGAAATTCGAGGGCGCGGAACACTCCGAAAAATCATGGAGCGAACGCGTCGATGTTCCACTCACTTTCTTGCTCGAAAAATAATTTTTGAATCTTAAGGAACGATCATGTCTGACACCCAAACAGCGCCGGACTTACTTCCGGAATTGAGTGATGAATACAAAGTGGCTGCGGATATGCGCGAAAATTATCAGCGTGACGGCCATATTCTCCTGCGCGGTCTGGCAACGGCGGACGAGGTTGCCGCTTATCGGCAGGTGATTACCAGTGCGGCTCAAAGGTACAACACAGAGACGCGTTCGATTGAGCAGCGTGACACCTATGGCAAAGCCTTTCTGCAGATCATGAATCTATGGACGAAAGATGCATGCGTGAAACGGTTTGCTCTTGCCCGGCGGTTTGCGAAAGTCGCCGCGGATCTGATGGGCGTCGAAGCGGTGCGGATCTATCACGATCAGGCGCTTTACAAGGAGCCCGGAGGAGGGCCGACGCCATTTCATCAGGATCAATATTACTGGCCGCTCGACACCGACAAGACCATTACAATGTGGATGCCGCTGGTCCCGATAAGTGAAGAGGTCGGGAGCATGACATTTGCCACTGGTTCTCATCGCCTGGGTTATCTCGCCACTCTGCCGATCTCCGACGAATCCGAGGCGGAGTTCCGGAAGTATATTGCAGCCCGCGGTTTGAAGACTCATACCTACGGGGCGATGAGTCCCGGAGATGCGACTTTTCACGCGGGCTGGACGCTGCACGGGGCTGCAGGCAATCCGACCCATGTCATGAGAGAAGTAATGACGGTAATCTATATGGCGTCGGATGCGCGTGTCATCGAGCCGGATAATCCCAACCGGAAAGCTGACCTTGAGACCTGGCTGCCGGGACTCAAACCCGGTGATCCGGCCGCAAGTGAGTTGAACCCGGTTATTTGGCGAAAGTAACACTCGCCTTATCAACTAATCGAATAATGTGATTAATGAAGGACAAGTTATGAGCACTCGCAGCCGCGCTGCCTGCGTGTTTACGGTTCTGGTGCTGACCTGTGCGTTGACCGGTTTTCCGGTCGCGCAGGGAACCAAAACTTATACAATCGTTTTCCATGGAGGCACGGTCGTTGATGGGTCCGGTGCTGTTCGATTCCGCGCCGATGTTGCGGTCCAGGGAGATCGCATAGCGCGCGTCGAGCGAGCGGGGATCGCTCAGGGTGAAGCTGTAAGGGATATTGACGCGTCCGGATTGATCATCGCTCCGGGTTTTATCGATAGCCACGCTCACGTTGCCACGACGATTCACGAATATCCGCTGGCAGAAAATTTTCTGCGACAGGGAATCACCACGATCGTTGCCTCGCTGCACAGCCTTGCATCGCCATGGCCGATTGATATTTATGCGGCATCACTGAAAATGGCGCCGAATATCAGTTTTTTTGTAGGGCATACCTGGATTCGCAAGGAGGTGCTTGGCCTCGAGAATCGCGCTCCCACAGCAGCAGAACTCGAACGAATGAAGTCGCTGGTGGAAGCTGGGATGAAGCTGGGAGCCATTGGTCTTTCGACAGGTTTGGAGTATGTCCCCGCGAATTATGCCGATACCGAAGAGATCATCGAACTGGCAAAAGTCGCCGCACGTTACGGCGGGATATATGTCACGCATCTGCGCGATGAAGGACCGGGACTGGTCAAAGCTGTCGAAGAGACGATTCGTATAGCGCGCGAGGCAAAGATCCCTGCACAGATCAATCATCATAAGGCGGCGGGGGCGGCTCAGTTCGGCTGGAGCCGCCGCACGCTTGCCTTGATTGATCAAGCGCGTGCATCGGGGCTCGATATAACTCACGATCTTTATCCCTACACTGCATTCAGCACCACTTCAGAGGTCCTCTTTCCCGCCTGGTGTTTGGCGGGAGGGCCGCAGGATTTTGCGAAACGCATCACCGACCCTGCATCGCGGGCAAAGATTGAGCGTGAGATGCTGACGATTTTTCCACAGCAGGCAGGGCGCGGCCCGGCGAGTATTCAATTCCGCGAACTGGATTCAAGTCCAAAATACAATGGACGAACGCTGGCCGATTACCTGCGCGATCGCAAACAGCCGGTAACAGTGAGTGCGGGAGTGAGGGCCTTGATTGAGCTTCAACTTGCCGGCGGATTCATAGCCATCTTTCACAGCATGGATGAGGCTGATGTGGTGCGGATCCTTCGACATCCGTGGGCCATGATCGAAACGGACGGCGACCTTGTCGGATTCGGTGTGGGCCACCCTCACCCGCGTAGCTATGGATCGTTTCCGCGTGTGTTAGCCCGCTATGTGCGCGAACAGAAGGTGCTGACTCTTGAAGACGCGATTCGCAAGATGACCTCGCTGCCGGCCGCGCAGATCGGCCACAGTGAGCGAGGGATGGTAAAGGAAGGGAAGATTGCCGATCTCGTAGTCTTTGATTTCGAAAAAATTCAGGATCTTGCGACCTATACCGATCCGCACCGTTACCCCGCCGGCATAGTGCATCTTGTAGTCAACGGGATGCCGGTGATTCTCAACGGCGCGCTGACCGGAGAGAAGCCCGGCCGGGTACTCAACAACACACGCACCATAAAACAATAAAAGTCCATGATGAATAAACAACAAGCAATCAGTCGTGTCGCCGGTTTTCTTCTGAGCGCCTGCGTGCTGAATTTCCTCTTTTTTGCAATTGCGCAGAAGGCAGAAGTAAAAACCGCCGATGGTCTCACGCTCAAACCGGCACGCAAGGTCGAGTTCTCGACAAGCGAAGGGACCTGGATGTCGCTCGATATATCGCCGGACGGAAGGACGATACTCTTCGATCTTCTCGGCGACATCTACACATTGCCGATTACAGGCGGTGAAGCGAAGCCGCTGCTGACTGGCATGTCATTTGACTCTCAGCCACGCTACTCGCCCGACGGCAGGCTGATAGCTTTCATCAGCGATCGCGACGGGGCGGACAACCTCTGGATTGCCAATGCGGATGGAAGCGGGCTGCAGCAGCTCTCGCATGAAACACACGCAGACATGTTCTCTCCGGCATGGGCAGTTGATGGCGGGCAGGTGATCGTTTCGCGTGTGACGCCGGCAAGAACCGGCATTGCCGAGTTGTGGAGTTATCCAAAAACCGGAGCGGCAGGTGGGGCAGGAAACAGACTCGGCAAGCCCATCAATGCGCAGCCGTCTCCGCTGGTCTCCGCCCCGCCGCCGGGCGCTTACGGCCCGCAGCCGGCCGCTGATGGCCGCTGGCTGCTCTATAGTTCGGTTACTCCACGCGTTTACCGCAGCACGGAATGGGCACGCGCTCAGGTCATGCGACTGGATCTGACACCGGGCGCCGAAGAACCGCTTACTTTCCGTCGTGAGAATGCCTTCCGTCCGGTGATCTCACCGGATGGGAAACTGATGGTCTATGCCACACGTTACGAATCTCAGACTGCTCTGCGAGTGCGCGAGATGGCGAACGGTGAAGAGCGATGGCTGAAATGGCCGATTCAGCGCGATGATATCGAAGCCTACGCATCGCGCGATCTGCTGCCGAATTATACATTCACACCCGACGGCAAAGATTTGCTGATCTCATACGGAGGAAAGATTCACCGCCTTGAGGTCTCTTCCGGCAAAGAGACCGACATCCCATTCACAGCGAAAATGTCGCTTGATATCGGGCCGAAGCTGGACTTTCCGTTAAAGCTTGATCAGGGGCCTGTGCGGGCGCGGATTGCGCAACTACCGGTTCTTTCACCCGACGGCAGAAGACTGGCCTTTTCCGCATTGGCTGAGTTGTACGTCATGGAGATGTCCAGCGGAAAGCCTCGTCGTCTGACAGGCGTGGAGCACGCGCGGGAGTTTCATCCCACGTGGTCACCGGACGGCCAATGGATTGCTTTTGTGACGTGGTCGAGTCAGGGCGGGCATGTCTGGAAAGTGCGGAGCGACAGTTCTGCGATACCGCAGCAATTGACGCGTGTCCCTGCTTTTTATCGCGATCCGGTCTGGAGCCCTGATGGAAAGCGGATCGTCGCGATACGCGCTCCACGCCAATCGAGACTTGAGAATCCATCCCCACAAGACGCTGAGATTATCTCAATACCCGCAGAAGGCGGCATTGCCAGGCTGATTGCACCCGCGCGCGGTCTTGGCCACCCGCATTTCGGCAGTGATCCGGATCGCATCTTCTTTTCATCATTCCAGGGACTTGTCTCAGTGCGCGTTGATGGAGCCGATAGGCGCATACATTTACAGGTGACGGGAGGCCGTCCCGGCGGCCGTCCGGCTCCTGCACAGGATATTCAACTCAGCCCGGATGGCAGCCGCGTGCTGGCGTTGGTGGGGAACCAGCTCTACCTGTTGAATGCCCCGGCGCTCGCCGGTGAAACGCAGACGATCAATGTTAATACGGCTGCCGGCTCTGCACAGAAACTGACCCGCGTGGGAGCGGATTCATTTGCCTGGGCGGATGGCGGCAAAACGGTCACCTGGACAGTTGGCGCCTCTTTCCATCGTCTGCCCCTGGCAAAGGTTTCTTCGAGAACCGACGAATCGATTGAGATCGCGGTCGAAAAGCCTCGCGTGACACCTCAGGGGAGCATCGTGTTGCGTGGCGCCAGGGTCGTGACTATGCATGGTAATGAGGTTATCGAAGATGCAGAACTGGTCATAACGGGCAATCGCATAGCGGCCGCCGGCAAGCGCGGCACTGTCAAGATCCCGTCAAATGCGCGGATTCTTGATTTGAAAGGCCGGACAATCATTCCCGGGCTTATTGACATTCACGCGCATTGGGACTTGAGCCGCTCTGTGCTCGATACTGAAATGTATAGTTCCTATGCCAATCTTGCATACGGCGTGACCAGCGTGCGCGATCCGCAATCGATGACAAACGACATCTTCGCTTACAGCGATCTGGTCGAAGCAGGCGAGATGACGGGGCCGCGCATCTTCTCTACCGGTCCCGGCGTCTTCACCGACACAAACTTTTCATCGTATGAAGAAGCGCGGGATGTCATAGGGCGTTATAGGAACCATTACCGCACGCACCTGATCAAAGCTTATCTGACCGGCAATCGCAGGCAGCGCCAGTGGGTTGTGGAAGCCTGTCGCGAACTGCAGATGATGCCGACGACCGAAGGCGGCGCCGATTTCAAGATGGACCTAACTCACGCGATCGACGGCTTCAGCGGCAACGAACACGGGCTGCCCAACGTGCCGATCTACAACGACGTCGTGAAGTTGTTCGCTCAGAGCGGGACCACCTACACCCCGACTCTGATGGTTGCTTTCGGCGGGCCATTCGCTCTGTATCAATACTTTGCACGTGAAAACTTCACCGAGGATCCAAAATTGCGCCGGTTTACACCGCAAAACGTACTCTCCGGCAAGGTGGGCACGGGGATGCTCTGGTTTCCGCAAAAAGATTATATCTTCCCGCAGATTGCAGCAGGAGCTGCCGCCATTCTCAAAGCGGGCGGCAACGTCGGTCTTGGCGGGCACGGTGAATTGCAGGGGTTGGGCACTCATTGGGAGATGTGGTTGCTGGCATCGGGCGGGATGAGCAACCACGACGTGCTGCGCGTCGCAACCATTAACAGTGCGCGTGCCATCGGCTACGCTCAGGATCTAGGCAGCATCGAAACCGGCAAGATGGCCGACCTGATCATCCTCGACAAGAATCCGCTGATCGACATCCGAAACACGAATTCGATTCGTTACGTGATGAAAAACGGCGAATTGCTCGATGGAGAAACCCTCGATCAGCTGTGGCCTCAGAAGAAAGCGCTGCCCGCTCCGTGGTGGTTAAGTGACAAGCCGGCCCCGCGTGAGTAAAATGCATTTTCAATGCGGGCGTTACAATTATTCCCTGCCCGCAACACCCGGTGGGATCAGCAACTCTCAAAAGCATAGAATTAAATTCAAGGAGGCCTCATCAGTTATGAACCGCAGATCATTTCTCGCACTTGGCGCCGCCGCTGCAGCACTGCCCGCAATCAATCTCAACACTTTTGCCGGCAATTCCGCCTGGCCTTCTTCAGCCCATTCAGTTGCCCGGCAATCCAGAAAGCTCAATCGCCTGCGACTTTCGGTGACGTGGGGGATGATGAGCCGAATGCCAATCCCCGACGCGCTGGCCAAGCTCAACGACCTCGGCTATGACGCCTACGAGATGTTCAACTGGAGAGACCAGAAAACTCTCGATACCTTTCTTGTCGAAGCCCCGAAGTATCCCAACCTGGCCTGTGCGACGCTCGTCTCCAACAAAGGCGTCACCGCATCGGAATGCGGTCTGGTCAATCCGAAAGAGCGTGATCAGTTTTTGAAGGAGATGGAGGCGGCCATTGCCGTAGCCAATAAATTCAACTGCAAACGGCTGGTTACCCTGACCGGCAACGATGTGCCGGGCATGTCAGGCGAAGCGATGATGGCGAGCGCCGTCGCCGGATTGAAGGCCGCTGCGCCGATGCTGGAAAAGAACGGAATCACAGCCGTCATCGAGGTGCTCAATACTTACGTCGATCATCCAAAATATAATCTTTATCGGGTGGGCGATGCAGCGAAGCTGATTGACGCCGTTGGCAGTCCGAACGTCAAGATACTTTTCGACATCTATCACGTTCAGATCATGGAGGGGAACCTGATCCCGCTGATTCGACAGAACATCAAACGCATCGGGCATTTTCACATTGGCGATAATCCGGCCGCCATCAACCGGGCACCGGCGAGATCAATTACCGCAATGTCTTTAAGGCGATTTACGATCTTGGCTACGACGGCTATGCCGCGCTGGAATACGGCCCGACAATCCCGCTCACGCTCGATCTGATCAACGAGCGTAACTTGACAATCTTCGAATGAACCGATTATGCCTTGAGGCGGGCGATTTCTGCTTCAAGCCTGGCGATATGTTCGTAGAGAGGCTCGTTCATCTCGCGGACTTCCTCGATGGTGTAACGCGGCGTGATGTGCTGAGGGCAATTCCAGTCAAAGGCTTCGACGTGCAGTACCATCGCTCGTTCGATCAGCGCTTCATATTCCGGATCCTGCAATCGTTCGATCAGGTCGGGCGCCTCCCCGGCCTCGATCACTTCGATGCGTGCATAGATTTTCAATCTCCGGCGGTTCGCGTAATCCATGAGGATCAATGCCGCCTTGTCATTGCCACTCAGATTGCCGATGCTGATGTACTGCATGTTGCCGCGAAAATCCGCGTAAGCAAGCGTCCGCTGATCCAGCACTTTCAAAAAACCTTTCGGGCCTCCGCGAAACTGTACGTACGGGTAGCCGTTTTCACCTGCCGTCGCCAGGTAAAAACCGTCGCGCTCGGCGATGAATTCAGATTCGGCAGAGCTCAGTTCCGTGCCACGATCCACAGCCTCCATTCGGGCATAGGAGCGCCGCGAACCATGTTTCTCCTGCTGTGCTATGACGCTTTTGGTAAAAGCGATCTCTGCAAAATTTTTAGCCATCGGATTCTCCTCCAGCTCATGATGCCGAATATTAAGCCAGCCTGGTCAACATTGAGACGCTGACCATTGAAATTAGCGTCTTGATGCCCTCATTTGTGGGGCTAAGTTGCTGGTCAGCGTCTCAATGACAATCAGTCTGAATCAGCTCGCTTTCCCGACAGCCAGGCTGACTTTCGGAAAATCGACAACTGTCTGCGCCACGTGGTTGAAATAATTGGTGAATATATTGAGCGCCACATTGGCAACGATCTCGGTTATTTCACCGTCGCTGAATCCGGCATTGCGAACTGTCTCGATCTCGCTGTTTAGCACCTCGCCGCGCTTCACCACGATCTGATGGGCGAACTTCAAAGCCGCATCGGTCTTTGCATCACCGGAACTTGCCTGACGGCTCGACACTATCTCGCTGTCGTTCAGGCCCACCATCTTCCCGATTGCCGTATGGGCCGAGAGGCAATACTCACAGTTGTTGGCATCAGCCACAGTCAGTGCAATCTGCTCACGCACTTTTGCCTTGAGCAGTCCGTCGCCGAGAGCCCCGCTGAAACTGAGATAGCCCTCCAATGCCGCCGGTGAATTGGCGAACGTTCTCATCAGGTTCGGGACGATCCCCAACTTCGTCTTCACTCCATCCAACAGTTCTTTTGCTTTGCCTGTAGCCTCTTTGGGATCAATCGCGTTAAGTCTTGGCATGTCTCTTTCTCCTTTTGATTCGGTGATAATTTTCGGCATTTCATTTCAGTCTTCAGGCAATTGCCTGTCTGGAACAATCTGCCATTCTCTTTGCGCAGTCTGTGTTACGCGCTGTACCAGACCACCACACTCCTCATATCTCTATGTATACAAATGCTTTAGCGTTCTTGCCCTGCTTCTCACTAGATGACGAAATATCGTTATTAGACGAATTTATGTGTTCTCAGCGCGAAATATCGTGTAGAATTCGGAAATTATGATAATGGAATCATTACAGGCCTTATCACTGGCAATTGCTGAGAGCGATTGGTAGAAGGGTGCTTGAACGGATAGTGGCAGGTTTGGTGGCGAGCGGGGCGTCGCCCTGGCGAGGATCTGGTTGAAAAACCCGGGCGACATTTGCGTCAAATGTGCGATGCGTTTGAAATGCTTCGATCAGACGCAATGTCTGCATCTGATGGCGAGCGCCGGCAGCTCCATTAAATCAGGGCTTGAGAACTGGTCGCGATTGGACGGAGATTTCATGAGGTTTCCGTTGGGGGCACACAAGATCGGGCACATTGGATCAACGGGGGAGCCGATCCTGATCTCAGAGATGACTGAGGAGAACGAATGGATTGCACGACCCAGGTGGGCGCAAAGTGAGGGCATCCGTTCGTTTGCGGGGCAGCCGCTGATCTTTCGCGGAGAGATTCTGGGAGTGCTTGCGATCTTCAGCAGGCAGGAACTGGAGACGCACGAGTTCAGCTGGTTGCGGATGTTTGCCGACCATGCGGCAGTAGCAATCGCCAACAGTCGTGCTTTTGCGCAGATCAGTGAGTTGCGCGAGCAGTTACGGCTGGAGAACGATTACCTTCGCGAAGAGGCCAGGCGGGAACGTGCATTCGGCGAAATCGTCGGGCAGAGTGCTGTACTGAAAAAGGTTCTGGATCAGATCACGCTGGTGGCGCCGACCGAAGCAAACGTTTTGATTCTTGGAGAATCCGGCACCGGCAAGGAATTGATCGCGCGCGCCATTCATGAGCGCAGCCGGCGGGCGGAGGCGCCTCTGGTCAAGGTCAATTGCGCTTCGATTCCACACGATCTGTTTGAGAGCGAATTTTGGTCACGTGCGCGGCGCGTTCTACAGGTGCGATCCGAGATCGCGTGGGACGCTTTCAACTGGCCGATGGCGGGACACTCTTTCTCGATGAAATTGGCGAAGTTCCACTCGATTTACAAAGCAAGCTGCTGCGAGTGCTGCAGGAAGGAACATTTGAGCGTGTCGGCGAAGAGAAGACTCGTCACGTTAATGTTCGCATCGTCGCCGCCACCAACAGTGATTTGCGGCGTGCAGTTAATGCAGGATCTTTCCGGCAGGATCTCTACTTCCGGCTGAGCGTTTTCCCGATCGAGCTGCCGCCATTGCGCGAGCGCAGGGAGGATATACCGCTTCTTGTACGCCATATCGTACAACTGGCCAACCGGCAGGCGCGCTGCGGTAATTTGCAGTTCACCGATCGGCAAATGGCACAGCTCCAGCAGTACGACTGGCCAGGCAATGTGCGTGAACTTCAGAACGTCATCGAACGTGCGATAATCCTCTCTGCCTGCGGCACTCAGCCCCTCAATCTTATTCTTCCCGCCGCTCAAGCCGGTGCGGTTGATCAGCCGCTTGAAAAATCATCGGACACGAAATCAGCATCATTTATCACCCAGCAGGAATGGGATAAGCGGGAGCGCGAAAATCTCTTACCGCATTGCAGGCCGCAAACTCGAAAATCTATGGGCCGGGGGGTGCCGCCGAACTGCTTGGCGTCAGGCCGACAACACTCGCATCGCGATTAAAATCACTGGGTATCAAAAAAGAGGGCGGGGCTGACTCACTCCAGCTATTGCTTCGGGCTGTAGCTTATCATTGATTGAATGAAACAGGCTTGTTCACCCTCTGACAATTTTTAGTCTGTTTCGCTTATTTCGTCTGATCCGTAATCTTTTTCTTCATGCTTCGGATTTTTCATCCTTGTCGGAAGACTCGCGTTTTTCGGCGAGTTCGATCAGCTTCGATTCGACGCGGTGATTGATGCTGCCGATGGGAATTCGCCGGAAGCGTCTTTTTCTCCTCCGGGCATCGCCGGTAAGAATCTCCATCACTCATCGACGGTGGTGACGGGCCAGATACTGAATTTCCCCTCTCGCACTGCCTGAACGACATCCGGCGGAGTGATGAGATGCCTGACATTTGCCGCGGGAATGATCACGCCTTGTTCACCAGTTAAATTTCTTGTCATGGCAGATATCGAAAGCCTTCGATCTTTTCATTGACTCCGCCGATGGCCTGTACCTGACCCATCTGATTGATCGATCCGGTGACGGCGAGAGATTGTTTGATGGGGATTTCAGCCAGAGCCGAGAGCAGAGCGCAGAGTGCTGCAAGAGAGGCGCTGTCGCCTTCTGTTTCCGCCATAAGACTGTTCGAAGACCAGGCTCGCCGACAACGAGCGGTCGATCGGCGGCATACCGCGAACCGAGAAAGCCCGATAGGATCAGCACGCCTTTGGAATGAATTGGTCCTCCCAGTTCGACCTCGCGCTCGATGTCTATGACCTGGCCTTCGCCCAGACGAACGCGGGCGGTGATGCGGACCGGTCGTCCGAATGAGAAGTTGTCCAACTGGATCACCGAAAGCCCGTTTATCTGGCCGATCTGTTCGCCCCGGGTATCGATCAGAAGCAGACCGCTTTGAATGTCCTGATAAAGCTGCTCGCGAAAGCGATCCGACCGGCGGGTCTGTGCGTCAATCGCTCGCTGGATATGCGAGGCAGTCGGGTCTGGTGTTGATCTGATTTGGCATAGTAATCCGCCTCGTGGAGTAGATCGGAAAGTGTCCTCAGATGTGTTGAGAGCTTTTTTCCATCATCGGCAACACGTGAGCTATGTTCGATGACCCTCGATACGGCCTGACGATCCAGCGGCAGAAGCTCTTCCCTGCGGGCGATCGTTCCGATCAGCCGGGCATACATCTGGTAATTTTCGGGAGTGCGCTCAATATCCTCTTCGAAATCCGCTGCGACCTTGAACAGTTCAGAAAATTCGTCGTCGTAATGGCAAAGCCAGTAGTAGAGCCACCTGTCGCCGATCAGGACGACCTTGATCTCGAGCGGGATCGGTTTTGGTTCGAGCGAAACGGTGCTTGTCAGCCCCATCATCTCACCGAGAGATTCGATCCGGATTTCGCCTGACCGCAGAGCTCGTTTGAGCCCTTCCCAGACATAAGGCTGCCAAAGAACCTTGTGAGCATCGAGTATCAGGTAGCCGCCATTGGCGCGGTGCAGCGCACCCGGGCGTATCAGGTTGAAATCGGTGACGAGGGCGCCGAGCTGGGCCATATATTCGACCTGACCAATCAGGTTTCTCAAAGTCGGGTGATCCTCATAAATCACAGGAGCTCCATTGCAGGTCTCGTTGTCGACCAGAACGTTGACCTGATAACGGCGGAGGAACATCGCGGATTTCGAAGCTTGTGATTGCACCACGCCCGGCATCAAACCGGCAGGCGATTCCTGCTGATTGAGAAAGTCGCCAACGTTTGCGATTACATCCTGCTGCAGCGCGTCCAGAAAACTCATTACTTCAGGCAGAGACTTGTATTTTTCACGCAGTTCGTCAATCAGATGGTCGACCGCAAAAGTCGTCACTTCACGGTCAAGCTGTTTGAGCTTTTCGCGGCCCTCCTTCATCGCCCGCGGAATTTCGCGAATGATCGTCTGAAGCTTCTCCTGAAATAGAGTGCTGTCTGTTTCGAAGCTATTCTTCTCTTGATCGGTCAGCTTCTCGAATGCCTCGGCATTGATCACGTCCCCATCTTTTATCGGAGCAAAAATGAAACCCGTGGAGTCTGAATCAGTGCGATATTCTTCTTCTCGGCCTCGACCCTTAGTGCTTCAAGCGAGGTCTCTGTCTTCGCCCCGGTTTCAGTTTCGATCTTCTGTTTCTTTGCCCTGTAGTCGTCGCTTTCGAAGGCGGCCGGAATGGCCGCACGAAGCTCTTCCAGAAGCTGCTCGATGTCCTGGCGCAGAATATTGCCCTGACCGGAGGGCAGGCACAGAGCCAGCGGCCGTTGCGGCTGCGCAAAGTTGTTGACATAGCACCAGTCGCGAGGGGAGCAGGCTCACCCGCCGCACGCTGTTCGATGAACTGCCGCACGAATGTATGCCGGCCAAGACCTGCGGGACCGAGGGCATACAGGTTGTATCCCTTGTGGCGCATCCCGGTTCCGAATTCAACCGCCTCGACGGCTCTGGATTGCCCAATCAGCTCGGTCAGATCGCGGATCTCGGCGGTCGTCTCGAATTCGAACTGATCAGGATCGCAAGAGTTGTATAACGCCTCAGGCGCGAGCGGTCTGACGGGGCTCACGTTTTCGTTGTTGTTCTGGTCCATATTTCGATTAGTTTCTAATTCAGATGCCAGTCGAATACAAGAGTTGGGAGAGAAATATAGTGGTCGTAATCAGGGACATGAAATTCCCACAAAAAGCACAAAGGAAAAAACACAAAACTAGATATTTGCGTAACATCACTAATGATACTGCTGGCGAATTGAATTTATAGCCTGTTCCCTGTTTCCCCGGTGTTCCAACATGAATATTTTGGAATGGTCGAAATACGGCGGGCGCGGGCGTCCCGCCTCCGTGTATTGAAATATCTGCACATTCATAAGATTTGCGTTAATCGAATTACGCAGGCGGGACCCGCGCTCCCGATTTTGATTCCGTAATTTCTCGCAATCTACGGAATTGCCAACAGTATCAATAATTACGAAATCCAGCAAGTTGCTAAGTTGGAAGCTTGTGGGAGCTTTGCAACACGCATAAAATGCTGCGGACATTTCAATCGAACGACAAAAAGGAACTCACAAACAATGAATGCTGAGCAGCCAACTGACGGGCACTCGACCGTCGACTCATCCGTTGAAACAATCGTATCAGTCGAAGCACTGGAGAAGCAGTATCCCAAAAGCCCGGTTAAGGCCGTCAATGGAATCAGCTTTACAGTCAGACGCGGCGAGGTCTTCGGGCTACTCGGGCCAAACGGTGCAGGGAAGACGACAACGATTGGCGTGCTGACAACGCGGGTTCTGCCCACGGGTGGGCGCGCAACCATCGCCGGTGTCGATGTGGTCGCCGATCCTGTGGGTGCAAAGCCGCATATTGCCGTCGTCCCGCAGCGAAACAACCTTGACCGGTCGCTGACGGCGATTGAGAACCTGACGTTCCACGCGGCATATTTTGGTGTTGGGCGTGCCGAACGCACGAGCAGGGCAATTGAACTGCTCAAGCAGTTCGGCCTGGGCGAGCGCGCCAATGACAAAGTCGATAAATACAGCGGCGGCATGGCTCAAAGACTGCTGATTGCGCGCCCTGATGCATTCGCCGCGAATCCTGTTTCTTGACGAGCCGACCACTGGCCTCGATCCGCAGGCAAGGTTGTTTCTCTGGGGAGATGATCCAGACGCTCAACCGGCACGGATTGACTGTGTTTCTTACCACATATGACATGGAAAGAGGCCGAAAAACTTTGCCATCGCATAGCGATCATGGATCACGGCCGGATTCTGGCGCTCGACACTCCTTCAAATCTGAGCAAGCTCGTTCCCGCTGGGACCAGAGTCGAGCTGCGCATACATCGCAATGCCGCACTGACTGAAGAAAAGAAGGCCGGGATCCTGGCCGATGTTCGGGCTCTTGAGAGCGTCAGTGAAGCAGAATGGACGACTGCGAAAGCCCAGACTGCCGATAACCAGGCCGCTCCCGCCATGGGTCATGGCGATGATGGGAGGCGGACAGGGAGACCTGCAATGCCCTCGCCCAGGCGGTTGAGGAAGATCCAATGATACGGCTTTATGCCGAACGCGGAGGAGAAGTGGCGCTCAAGGCCGGCCAGATCATCGTCAATGCAGGGCTCGAACTGGCCGATCTGCACCTGGCTCAGCCGAGCCTTGAAGACGTATTCATTCACCTGACAGGAAAGGGGCTGCGAGATTGAACTCCTCTACAACGATAACCGCTCAATTTTCGACACCAAACCGGACGCGCATGATTGCGACTGCGTTTCTCCAACTGCTCTGGCGCGATCTTTGGGTGACATTGAGAACGTGGCAGACGTTTCTGGCGATGACCCTGGTTCAGCCGATCTTCTTTCTGTTCATATTTGGCAGACTGTTGCCGATGCTTGGGCAGGCGAATGCCGGATACGGCGTGCTCTTCCTGCCCGGCATCATCTCGCTGACTACGGTGCTCACAGCAATGCAGGCCGTGTCGATGCCGCTGGTCATTGAATTCGGCTACACGAAGGAGATCGAAGACCGCCTGCTTTCGCCGATGCCCGTCTGGATGGTTGGAATTCAGAAGATGGTTTTCGCCTCCATTCGCGGCCTGATTGCCGGGGCGATGATCGTTCCACTGGGACGCCTCATCCTTGGCAGCGGCTTTTCGATCAGCTTCGAATACTGGTGGCTGCTGATCATCGTCGCCGTGCTTGCCTCGCTGGTTGGAGCCGGCCTTGGTCTGACGCTTGGTACATTCGTCCAGCCCTCTCAGATCGGGCTCATGTTCTCGGTCATCCTGACGCCGATGCTCTTTACCGGCTGCATCTATTTCCCATGGGCCATGCTCGATAAGCTGCGCTGGTTTCAGGTCGTCACCTGCATCAATCCGATCACTTATGCAAGCGAGGGCTTTCGTGCTTCGCTGGTTCCAAACATACCTCATGCCCGTCTGGTTCATCATCGCCGGACTATTCGTTTTCCTGTCATTGTTCACCTATCTGGGTGTCAGGGGATTTCTTCGCAAGGCGCTCGATTGCAATCGCTAATCCATTTGGCCAAAGGCCGGCGATGTCTTGCCTGAAGCCTACCGGCCGGTTAGTATCTGATAAATTTAAGTCCTTTGAGTTCACGTCAGGAGGGTAAGCAGATGTCATCCATATCGCGCACAGGCCGGCTGATCGCCGGGTTATTCTGATGGCTGCAGTCGTTTTATTGTTGCAGCAGGGGCAGTTGATGAGAGCGCAGAAGAAGGACTACCTCAGCCGGGAGCTTCGTGGGCGGGTTGAAAAGCTGAAGGTGGAAGCTGCGGCGCCGTCGGAAACGCCGGCGGTGCTGGTGGGGCGTCTGCAGACGTTGTGGGAATGGGTCAATGCATGGGCGCTAACGGGTGGTAAGGTTCCGGTAGACATACCTGCGGGGATTGCCACATGGTTCCGCCTGCTACGCAATGCCGAGCCGAATATAGCCGCTGCGCAATTCAGGCCGATATCTGATCAAATCACGCGCTACACTCACGAATTCAAGCTGCTCGATGAGACGGCGGACGCGCTGGGTAAACTGGCTCTGTCGAAGCCTGGACCGTATCGATCGGGTGATTACGTCACATTTGATCAGTATGGACGGTCGGCGGACTTCCGATGGCTGAAGGCGGCGGACTGCTTCTGACTGTGGGCAGGGGATCATCTCCGCAGGTGACGGACGCCGCAGGTGACGATTTCGTCACGATTCGAAGTTCTAATCCGGCTGCCCGTTTTGAAGTCGAAAAGGACTGGGGGCAATGGACTGGCTTCATCACGCGCCAGACCCTGAATTTCAGGCTTCGCGGGACATCGCTCAAAAAGGGCGATACGGTGACGATCAGGTATGGTGACACGTCAAAAGGGTCAAAGGGCGTCAAGCTGCAACCGGCTTCGAACGACCAGGTCTTCTTTCCGATTCACCTGGACATGGAAGGGAAAGGGTTTCCGATGACGCCGCCCTGGCCTTCGGTCGTAGTGCTTGGCGCGGCCGAGATTCAATACGTCAACGCGGTTGCGCCTTCAGTGGTCAGAACCGGCGAGAGTTTTGCACTGGCCGTGCGGAGTGAAGATCGTGTCAAGAATCTGTCCAGCGCGACCACGCCCGAATATCAGGTCCTGCTCAACAATCAACCATTGAAGAACATTTCCGCCGGCAGCCCGGCAATGAACGTGCTTGCCGGTCTGAAGATCGACAAGCCTGGGGTTTATCGGTTTCAGATACGATCCGCTGACGGGAAGCTGTCGGGACAGAGCAACCCGATCCTGGTCGAAGACAATCCTTCGAACAGGATTTACTGGGGAGAGACGCATGGTCATTCGGGTTTCTCTGAAGGCTACGGATCAGCCGATGGCTACTTCCGGTTTGGCCGGGACGTCGCGCGGCTCGATTTCCTGACTCTCTCCGAACATGACCTGTGGATGGATGACTTTGAATGGAAGACGATGCAGGAGGCTACGAGGCGTTATTTGTCGCCCGGCAAGTTCACGACGATTCTTGGATATGAATGGACCGGATCCAATCCGATAGGCGGGCATCATAATGTCTTCTTCTCTTCGACTGAGGCGCGCCGCGCACCGTTGCAGGAGACTGTCGACCTGGACGAGCTTTATAAAAAACTGCGTTCTCTGCACGACCCGAAAGAGGTGCTGATCATTCCGCACGCACACCAGTCCGGCGACTGGAACCGCAACGATGCCGACATGGAACGGCTGGCCGAGATACAGTCAGGTCATGGAACCTTCGAATATTTCGGCAACAAGTATCTGCAGAACGGATTCGAGGTGGGATTCGTCGGAGCTTCGGACAATCACAACGGGCATCCCGGATATTCGGGAATGGGCAATCGCCAGCTTGGCGGGCTGGCAGCGGTCATGGCGCCGCGCAACACGTCTGAAGAGGTCTTCAAAGGACTGCGCAACCGGATGACATACGCCACCACGGGCGAGCGCATCATTCTCGATGTCGATCTCAACGGCGTGAAGATGGGCCAGCGGCAGGCAGGGGCGAACGAGCGAAAGCTGAGAGCGCGCGTTCACGGCACCGAGCCGATCGATACCATTGATGTCATCAAGAACGGCAAAGTGGTATACAGCCGCCGCTATCTCGAAACCCGGATTCAGCCGCGCGTCTGGGTACAGGTCAAACTCGAAGCTCCGGCGGAAGTTTTCAACGGTCACAAGAATCCGCGGCAGGCACGCATCTGGCGGGGGCTCGATTGAAGTCAAAGGGGCAAGGCTGGTCGGCTTCAAAGAGCCGTGGTTTGCCCAGCCGCAAAGCTATCGTTTTGCGCGGAACGCTCAAAATCCGAACCGGCTCGATTACCAGCTCAATACGCGCGGTCGCGGCGTGGCCTATGATGCTGGAGCTGGAAGGAGCCGACATTGCCACGGAACTGACGGTTCAATCGGCGGCCACACGCGAACCCGATCCGACAGACGGGACAACTCCCGATATGATGGATCGTCCCGTCGCCGACATCCCTGCTGTTCGCCATGTTGTCAGACTCGCTGAACTCAAGCAGGGGATGATCACCTTCGAACAGGCCATCGTCCAGAACATTGACACGGTTCAGATTCAACTGGTGCCGGGCGACGGCGCGCTGGATCGTGAATTCACCTGGGCGGATCTCAATCAGCCCAGGGACGGTGATTATTATTATCTCCGCGTCACACAGGTGGATGGCTCAATGGCATGGACATCCCCGTTCTGGATCGGCGGGCAGGCCAGAAGATACACCCCGCCGGCAAAATGATCAGGTGACCGGGCAGGGCTGATTACTGATACTGTTGGCGAATTCGCCAACAGTATCAGGTGTTTCCCTGTAAGCAGTCATCTCTCATTGTTGGGTGGATCAGGAAGAAAAGATGACGAAACAGACGAAATAAACGAAACAGACGAAATAAATCCAGACGGCGAACTGTCCAGAATTCCCAAAGTACGTAAGTTGGGAATTAATTGGGGAATTCACTGCCTGGATTTTTTTCGTCTGTTTCGTTTATTTCGTCTGTTTCGTCATCTTTTCTTTTTACTTGTAGAATCTCTCGCCTTTGGCTGCCATATCGCGCAGCAGCTTCGGAGGCGTGAAGCGCGGTCCATATTTTGCGGCCATCTGGTCGCACTCTTCGACGAATTTCGCCGTGCCGATAGTGTCTATCAGCGAAAGCGGTCCGCCGGTGTATGGAGGGAATCCAAGACCGAGCATGGCGCCGACGTCGCCGTCCGCCGGGTCGGTCAGCACTTTCTGTTCCATGCATTGAGCGGCATCGAGAGCCTGAGCGTAGAGCAATCGCTTCTTTACTTCTTCGACCGGTGGTTGTTCGGCTGCGGCAGGGAAGTGCCTCGTCAGATCAGGCCACAAAAACTTCTTCCCGCCTTCCGGGTATTCGTACATTCCGCGACCTGATTTTTTGCCGACGCGTTCCAGTTTTTCAAAGAAGAGGGTGATCACCTCATCGCCCGATGCCGCTTTGTAGGCTGATCCGAGATCCTTCTTCGTCTGTTCCCGAATGTGATAGCTCAGATCGATGCTTACTTCATCGAGCAGCGCCAGCGGCCCTACCGGCATCCCGGCCATGCGGGCGCCGTTTTCGATCAGCGCCGGTGTGACGCCGTCGAGCAGCATGGTAGTGCCTTCGTTGATATACGCTCCGCAGAAGCGGCTGGTATAGAACCCCCGGCTGTCATTGACGACAATTGGAGTCTTTTTGATCTGCTGGACAAAATCCATGGCTTTAGCCAGTGTTTCGTCAGAGGTCAGTTTGCCGCGGATGATTTCGACCAGCGGCATCCTGTCAACGGGTGAGAAGAAATGAAGCCCGATGAATTGCGCGGGTCTGCTGCTTGCCTCGGCCAGACCGGTGATCGGCAGAGTCGATGTGTTCGATGCATAGATCGCCGTCGCCGGGATAACTGCTTCTGTTTTGCGCGTCACGTCTGCCTTGATTTCGCGGTTTTCAAAAACGGCTTCGATGATCAGGTCGCAGTTGGCAAGATCGGCGTAATCCGCCGTAGGTTTGATCAGCGACAGGACGGCGGCGGCTTTCTCCTGCGTCGTCCGGCCTTTTTTGATGCGGTTTGCCAGAAGGCTTTCGCTGTATGCCTTGCCCTTCTCGGCGAACTTCAATTCACGGTCGAGCAGCACGACTTCGATGCCGACCAATGCCGCCACATAGGCCAGTCCGGCGCCCATCATTCCGGCGCCGAGCACTCCCAGCTTTTTAACCTGCAATTTGTCGTAACCTTTGGGTCGACGCGCCAGCTTGTCCGCTGCGCCCTTGTTGACAAAGACCGTGCGGATCATGTTTCGTGCGACCGGATCGAGAAGCAGTTTTGTGAAATATCGCTGTTCGATTCTCAGGCCGGCATCAATCGGCACCTGCAGCCCTTCGTAAACGCAAGACATGATAGCCTGCGGCGCGGGGTAGTTGTGAAAAGTCTCTTTCTGCATGAGGGATGCTCCGACCATGAACGTTTCGATGAAGCGTGGATCGAACTGACCGGCGCCTCCCGGCACTTTGAACCCTTTCTTGTCCCAGGGTTGCTCCGGGTCGGGCGATTCCAGAAGCCAGCGTTTGGCCTCGGCCAGAAGTTCGCCCGCCGGCACGACCTTGTGGATGATGCCTTTTTCGAGAGCCTGCTGCGGCTTCAAATGGGTACCCTGCATCATCAACTGCAGCGCTTCGCGCGCGCCCGCAAGGCGCGGCAATCGCTGTGTCCCGCCGCCGCCCGGAAAAAGGCCGACAAGCACTTCCGGTAACCCGAGTGAACTGCCCGGTACATCAGCCGCCACTCGGTAATGGCAGGCCAGACAGATCTCCAGACCTCCACCCAAAGCAGTACCGTTGATCGCCGCCACAAATGGCTTGCCGCAGGTCTCCATCTTCCGCGTCAGCCCGACAAAACTCATCGCCGTTTTTGTACAACGCCTCGGCATCGTGCGCTGCAAACAGCTCGCTGACACCCTTCAAATCGGCTCCGGCCATAAATGACGATTTGCCGGACGTCAGGATCGCACCCTTGACCGCCGGATCGCTTGCGACCTTTTCAACCGATGCTGCAAGGTCTTCCAGAAACTGGCGCGTGATGACATTCATCGGCCGGTCTTTCAAATCTATGGTCAAAGTGGCAATGCCGTCGCCGTCAACCTGGTAATTAATTGTCTCAGTCATCTCCATATCTCCAAATAACTTTAATGAGTTTTTAGTTTATGAGTTTAAATTTTAAAGATCGTGTAACCTGGTATTTGAGGTGAAAGAGCCATCCAGGAGCGAATCTTTTCTTTAAACTTTCAACCTTGAACTTTAAACTCTTTTTTTATATTAGCTCGACGATTGTGGCAGTTCCCATCTGCCGCCGACGCACAGAGTCGCCAGACCAGTGGCCGCGCCGCGCCGTTCCATTTCGTCGATGAGCGTGCCCAGAATCATCGCCCCGGTTGCGCCAAGGGGATGCCCCATGGCAATGGCGCCGCCGTTGACGTTGATCTTGTCGTGGGGAATGCCCAGAGCCTGCATGTAGCGCAGCACCACGGCCGCGAATGCCTCGTTCAGCTCGTAGAGTTCGATATCCTTTGTCGTCATTCCCGCGCGCTTCAAGGCTTTTTCAGTCGCCGGTGCGGGGCCGGTCAGCATGATTGTCGGTTCCGATCCAATTGAGGCGAAGGCGCGGATCCTCGCGCGGGCTTTGAGGCCCAGCTTCTCGCCGATCTCCCTGCTGCCGACCAGCACGGCTGCCGCGCCATCTACGATTCCACTCGAATTGCCTGCGTGATGAACGTGGTTGATGCGTTCGACTTCGGGGTAACGCTGAATGGCGACGGCGTCAAAACCCGCCTGTTCGCCAGGAATGGTGAACGCCGGATTGAGCTTCGCCAGATCTTCCATCGTCGTGCCTGGTCGCATGTATTCGTCATTATCGAGCACCGTCAGCCCTATCTGATCCTTCACCGGCACGATCGAACGTTTGAAATAGCAGCTGTCCCATGCATGTTTTGCGCGGCGCTGGCTTTCGACCGAGTAAGCGTCCACGTCTTCGCGCGAAAAGCCGTACTTCGTTGCCACCAGATCGGCGCTGATTCCCTGAGGAACAAAATACATCTTCGCGGCGATTGCCGGATCCATCATCATCGCGCCTCCGTCGGCACCCATCGGCACACGCGACATCGATTCGACTCCTCCGCCGATAGCCAGATCAGACTGCCCTGACATCACCTGTGCGGCGGCAGTGTTGACCGCCTCAAGCCCTGATGCGCAAAACCGGTTGAGCTGCTTGCCCGGGACATTTTCTGAATAGTCGGCATTGAGTGCCGCCATTCGCGCAATGTCGGCGCCCTGCTCGCCGACTGGCATGACGCAGCCCAGAACCACGTCGTCTACATAACTGGTGTCGAGATTATTGCGGTCGCGGATGGCTTGCAGGACCTGTGTCGCCAGTTCGATCGGTCGAACTTCGTGAAGACTCCCGTTCGATCGTCCCCGCCCTCGCGGCGTGCGCACTGCGTCGTATATATATGCTTCAGTCATTGATGATTTCCTTGTTTTTAGTTACTGCTCAGCCTGGTCTTTAGTATTTGATGGATTTCGTGAAAGTAAAGGTATTTTTCATCGCCACGCCAAATGGCCAAAACGCAAGATTGATAGCCGGTTGGCCTGACCTCTGATTTCAGCCGGTTTTTAAAAGTAAATTATGAATCAGTCCCGAAATCCTCTTGGCTTCTTGGCCTCTTGGCGTTCTGGCGATGAAAATACCTTTATTTTCACGAAATCCGCCCTGGGTAAGTACTTTCGTTGCTACGGCATCCCGGAGTAATGCCCGGATTTCAGCCGGTGACTTCGTCATTGAAAACTGTTCGAATTCTCTCCGGCGCCCCGGCAGAGGCGCCGGAGTATTTATTGCAACGAGGCTATCTCTTCGGGGCCCAAACCCCAGTCGCGCAGCAGATCCGCTGATATCTTCCTGCTGCCTGAAATCTCAGGCAAAGTGCGGCTGAAACGCGGTGCAGGCGCCGGCTGCATGACACCGTCAATCTCGATAAATGTAGCGCGAGCGGCGTTGTGCGGGTGTCGCGGAGCTTCGTCCAGATCAAGCACCGGAGCAAAGCAGATATCCGTCCCCTCCATCAGCGCGCACCATTCGTCGCGCGTTTTGGTTTTAATGACGGCAGCCAGGCGCTCTTTCCAATCCGGCCAGCGCGCCTTGTCCAGGTAGGTGCCGGGCGACTGATCGTCAAGGCCGGTCTTTTCGAGCAGCATCGCGTAGAACTGAGGCTCGATGGAGCCGATCGAGACATATTTGCCGTCGGAGCATTCATAGGTGTCGTAAAAATGAGCGCCGCCGTCCAGCATATTGGTTCCGCGCTCATTGCTCCAGGTACCCATCGCCTTGAGGCCATAGATGATCGCCATCAGCGTCGCCGAACCATCGGTCATAGCGGCATCGACGACTTGTCCTTTGCCGGACTGCCTGGCTTCAAGCAGCGCGCAGACGATGCCAAATGCCAGCATCATGCCGCCACCGCCGAAATCCCCAACCAGATTGAGCGGAGGCACCGGCTTGCCATTGCGATTGCCGATCGCGTGCAATACGCCGCTCAGACTGATGTAGTTGATGTCGTGCCCTGCAGCTTGAGCCATCGGCCCTGCCTGACCCCAGCCTGTCATTCGACCATAGACCAGTCGCGGATGGCGCGCGAAGCACACCTCAGGCCCCAGTCCCAGCTTTTCCATGATTCCGGGTCGAAATCCCTCGATCAACGCATCGGCCTTTCCGATAAGTTTGAGCACCGTTTCAACACCTTCCGGCGTTTTCAAATCAACCCCGATCGACGGGCGCCCTCGCAGCAGTACATTGTATTTGCCGCGCGGATCCTTCGCCCCTTTGCGATCCACCCGAATGATCTCGGCTCCCATATCCGCCAGCATCATCGCGCAAAACGGCCCCGGGCCTATCCCTGCGAACTCAACGATTCGAATTCCTTTGAGTGGTCCCAACGGTTGCTCCTTTTTTTGTTCCGGTCAGTCTAACTAACTGTTCAATTGAAAATATAAGTCCTGCAAGAATGAAAGTATCCGTCAGATCGCAATCAACAATCAAGAATGAATCTTGATTGAACTTTATTGCCGTGAGTGGCCGGCAAAGCAGCTTGACAGTCTGTTTACCGCTGCATTATAAGTTTAACCGGCCGGTCGGTTATCGAGGTTGGCCGTTTCCTTCCCAAATAATCAGAGAAAAAATAAATATCAGGCAGGCAATTGCGGCGGTGACACAGATCTGATTTAGAAGAATAATGACGGACAATTGCCAGGTATGCGCACCCACGTAGTGAGGAGGAATTACCATGTTCATGTTGAAGTTGCGGCAATTGTTGAACGCTCAACGTTGGCAAACAGTGATTGTGCTCCTGCTGGCAGGTCTGGTTGCAGGTTCGCTTCTCGCCACTGCTCGTTCGGCCGGCTCAATCGGCGAATGGCCGGCATATGGCGGAGATAATCGCTCAGGCAAATATTCGCGGCTCGATCAAATCAATCAGCAGAATGTGCAGCGTTTGCAGGTCGCGTGGAAATGGGAATCGCCCGATGGCGCAGTTCTCAAGCAACATCCTGATTTGCGTCCGGGTGAATTCCAGGTGACGCCCTTGATGATTGGCGGCGTGCTTTACACCAGCACGGCGATGTCGCAGGTGGCGGCGATCGAGGCTGCGACTGGTCGCACGAAATGGGTCTTCGATCCGGAGACGTGGCGCGTGAAATCACCAACCATCAAAGGCTTCATGCATCGCGGGGTGGCTTATTGGAGCGCCGGGAGCGAAGCCAGGATATTCATCGCAACCGGCGACAGTCGACTGATCGCGCTGGATGCTGAGACCGGGAAGAAGCTCACGCAGTTTGGCGAAAATGGTGAAGTCAATCTGCGCAAAATTGGCCTCTATCGAGAGATCACGGGGCCTGCGGATCTCTACGGTCACACATCGCCGCCGCTGGTGTGTCGCGATGTGGTGATCGTCGGCAGCTATATCAAAGACCGCACCAATACACGCCAGATGCCGCCGGGAGATGTGCGCGGTTTTGACGCGCGCACCGGCAAACTGCTCTGGACATTTCATACAGTGCCCCAAAAGGGCGAGTTCGGGAATGAGACGTGGCTCAACGATTCGTGGAAGTACACCGGCAGTACGAACGTTTGGGCGCCGATGAGCGCCGATGATGAACTGGGCTATGTTTACCTGCCGGTGAGCACGCCGACCAACAACTTCTTTGGCGGCGAGCGGCCCGGCGACGGCTTGTTCGGCGACAGCCTGGTCTGTCTGGAAGCGAAGACCGGCAAGCGGGTGTGGCATTTTCAAATGATCCATCATGGCATTTGGGATTATGACAACCCGGCCGCGCCGAATCTGATCGATATCAAGGTCAATGGCCGCCCCGTCAAAGCCGTGGCGCAGGTTACAAAACAGGGTTTCTGTTATGTTTTTGACCGTGTGACGGGCAAACCGATCTGGCCGATTGTCGAACGCCCTGTGCCGCAGTCTCAAATTGACGGTGAGCGAACCTCGCCCACACAGCCATTTCCAACGAAGCCGCCGGCCTTCGACCGGCAGGGTGTGACCGTTGACGATCTGATTGATTTTACGCCGGAGCTGCGCGCCGAAGCCCTCGAGATACTGAAGAAATACGAATACGGACCGCTCTACACGCCGCCGGGGAAAACCCCTGTGATATTCATGCCCGGTGTGCTGGGTGGCGCGAACTGGAATGGCGCGGCATTTGACCCTGAAACCGGAATGCTCTACGTGCCGTCAACCACGCTGCCGCTGGCGCTCGGCCTTGGGCCGAGTGCCGGCGGTGAATCCGATTTTTCCGCTGAAATCGCGGGTGGCGGACTCATCTCGGGCCCGCGCGGGTTGCCGTTATTCAAGCCTCCCTACGGACGCATCCCGGCTATTGATCTCAATCGTGGCGAAATTCGCTGGATGACGCCGGTGGGTGATGGGCCGCGAAATAATGCGGCCATCAAACATCTCAATCTCGGCCCGTTGGGTTCGATGGGGCGCATCGCTACGCTATTGACCAAAACGTTGCTCTTCGCGGGCGAGGGGCCGCAGGGTCCATCCTCCGCCCCGGTCTTCCGCGCATTCGACAAAGCGACCGGCAAAGTGGTGTGGGAATACACGCTTGAGGCACACGTTCTGGGAGCCCCGATGACCTATCTGGCCGGCGGCAAGCAATACA
This sequence comes from Acidobacteriota bacterium, assembly GCA_016710075.1. GTDB lineage: Bacteria > Acidobacteriota > Blastocatellia > RBC074 > RBC074 > JADJLO01. The sequence goes on from JADJLO010000006.1 coordinate 172,089, forward strand.
TCGTCGTGTCTTCCGGTTATCAGAAGTGGCCGCATCAACTGGTGGCTTTCAGCCTGCCTTGAGCAGAATTGGTCATTTATCAAAGAGAGGCGAAATCATGAAAATCGAATCCATTACCCGTGCGATCCTGACAGGCGCGGGGCTGGTCTTGCTGTTGATGACTGCGCCGGCTTTGCGCGCGCAATCGCAAGGCAGCTCGGCGCAGTCGGCGGGACAGACGAAACCTGTCGAGACAGGACGCAAGATTGATCCGGAAAAGACCGGGCCTATTCGACATTACATTATGATTGATCTGTTGAACGGCGCTGATCTGCTCATGCTCGACCGATGGTATATGACCTATCACGCGCGGGAGACGCTCGCACGGACACAACATCGACAGACTAAGTACACGACATCCCGCACCTACACGCTGCCGCCGGAAGAAGCGAAAGCGATGAACATGTGGCAGGGGCGGATGTCCGAGATCGGGTTTGCCAACCTCGCCGAATTTGACAAAGGCTGGGTGAATATTGCGGAGGAAAGAAAGAAGATCACCATGCCGTCGCCGGAGCTTCTCGGTAATTTCCGCAGCGAAACGGTCACGATCCCGCTCAAACCCGATGAGATCTTCGTCGACAATCCTACACCTGACAAAGCGACGCCCTACTTCCGCTGGATATTCTTCTATGATTATCCAACGGGCGTAAGCCCGGAGGCGGGAGAGAAGTGGTTTCATGAGGTCTTTGCCAAAGAACTTGCGACGCGCCCCGGGGTCAGGCGTTTCGTTACCTTTCGTTCGGTGCGCGGGACGCAGAAGTGGAATCGCGTCGCTGAACTCTGGTTCGACTCGCATAACGATTGGAAGAAGGCCGTTTTTGATCGCCGCAGTGAATTTACGAAGCCGTCGTGGGGAGGCGAGTTCCCCTTCATGAAGTTTCAATCAACGTTCATCGGTGAGAGGCCCGATGTTGACTTCCTGACCGAAAAGCAGGCTATTCCCTAGCCTATCCCACTGATGGGGCCATCGGTCCGGTCGCTCCAGCGCTCGCCCCTCTGAAAGTTCGGACGAGTTACGATCCGCGCCGGATTGTTGAACACCTTTGCAGGCAGCAACTGCTGAGCAGATGACAAAAAATAAATTGATTAGATGAGAGTTCTTCAGGCTGTCAATTGACGACGAATGTGCAGAAGTCTTATCTTACCGACTGTTCGGTCTGAATTAATCCTGCCAATTGAATCAAATAATGGAGTGCAGTTCGTTCGATGATGAATTGCCCGGGAGCACTTGCCGAGTAGTTGACGTCCGGGTCATTGTGAATGACCCGATTTGCGAATGGAGATCAATGATGAGAACCCTGAACACGAAAGTCTACCTGGTTTTTTTGATTGTTCTGTGCGTGTGCGGTCTGACCTGGTACGCGACCACGCAAAGCGCGCAGACTCTGTCATTGGAGCAGCGCATTGCGAAACTGAAAGCCGAGGTCAACACCGTGCCGTTGTCAGCGCAAAACTATCCTGATCGGGCTCAGACGCTGCGCGACTGGGGGAACATGCTGACGGATCGAGGGCACTTTCTGACCCAGCAGGATTTGCAATTGTCCTTTATTCGCCTGCCCGATGCGAACGCTCAGGCCGAAGATGTCATGAAGCAGTGGGTCAGGACACTCAGCTTCATCGAGCAGAATGGCGGCCGGATGGGGACGCTCGTACGCACTGACAGAAATCAGCTCCAGGCCGGGCAGCTTGCGACCATCGTGCTGGAATACACCGTCGGCGCCGTCGAGGTTCCGAAAGGCACTGGCATCCGGCTTGGCGTCAATATGTTTAATATTCGCCCCCGCCCGCAAACGAGTGATCCTGCCTCGGAGAATTTCGCCTCTTTCAAGGTGATCAGTTCGACGGCGCAGACCGAGGCTACATCTGCGCCGGTTTATGGCATCTTCGGCAGCATCTTCGGCCCGATTCCGCTGCCGGCATTGCGCGTCACATCAGGCGCGCTGAAGCAGGGAGACAAAGTCATCATCACGCTCGGCGACACTTCGCGCGGCAGTCCGGGCTATCGCCTGCAGGCGCGCGATACCGATGACTTCCCATTTTTGATTGCCGCGGATTTCACCGGCGATGGAAACACTTTGATACCCGCCGCCAAAGTGTCGATGACCGTTGCGGGTGATGCGGCCGCGCTGATCAACGCCATCGTTCCGTCGGTTGTGGCAGTCAACGAGCCATTCTCCGTGCGGTTGCGCGTCGAGGATCAATACTGGAACCCGGCAAAGTTCGATGGCGGCAGATTCAAGGTCAGCCTCAATGGAAAACCTCTTGGAGAGATCAGTGTCGCAGCAGGCAAATACACTGCGCAGCTCGACGGGGTGAAGATTCCGCTTGAAGGCGGCTACAAGATCGATGTCGCAAGCATCGACGGGCGCTTTGCCTGCAAGAGCAATCCCATGCTGGTCGAACGCAACCCGCAGCAGCGAATCTACTGGGGCGAGTTGCATGGACATTCCGGGTGGGAGGAAGGCGTTGGCACGGTGCCGCGTTATTATGAATTTGCGCGTGATGTCGCATATCTCGATTTCGCGTCGCTCACCGGGCACGACCTGTTCCTCTCGAAGAAAGGCTGGGAGGAGATTCGCAGCGAAACCGAGAAGGCCAATCGTTCCGGCCAATTCGTAGCGTACATGGGTTATGAATGGACTCAACAGTTCATCAACGGCGGTCATCACAACGTCTTTTTCAAAACCGACAAGGGGAATTATGTCACGCGCTGGGAGGCTCCGAAGCCAAACCTGCTTTATGAAAAGCTGCGCGCGATTGATGCTACCGACAACGTGCTGATCATTCCGCACGCCCACGAACCGGGCGACTGGAATTACAACGACAGTGAGATGGAGCGCCTTGTCGAAATCTTCTCGATGCACGGCAGCTTTGAATATTTCGGACAGCGGTATCTGCGACGCGGCTATCGCATGGGCTTTGTCGCCGCGAGTGACGATCACACCGGCCATCCCGGCTATAGCCCGGCGATGATCTCGACCCGCAACGGCCTGGCGGCAGTCTATTCCGACAAGCTGGATCGTGACGGCATCTGGCGCGGGATGAAGCAGCGCGCGACATACGCCACAAGCAATGCCCTTCGGCCTGTGGTTCGCATGTCGGTAGACGACAAGCGCGTCGGCGAAGCTGTTTCAACCGGCGTCATTCCAACGCTCAAAGCCCGGGTGCTCGGCACTGCGGCGATCGATCATATCGATGTCATTCACAACGGGCAGGTAGAATACCGTCGGGATTACCTGACTCCGCGCCCGTCCGATCCGACCGCTGTTCAGGTCATGTTCTTCACTCCAACCGAAACCCAGGGCGACACCGTCGCTTCACCCAAAGGCGGCTGGGGTTGGGAAGGCTGGATCGAAGTCACCGGCGGCAAGATCGCTTCGATCGAACCGCTCAACGTCGATCATTACACCGACCAGTTTCATCGTGTGGATGACCAGCATATCTGGTTCTCCTGCCGCACTCGCGGCGATTTCGACGGAGTTCTGATCCGGCTGGCTCAATCGCCCGCCGATACGCAGGTTCGCGTCATCGTATCGAATCTCGCCGGAGCAGCCGGCGGAACCGGCGCATCGGGCAATCCAACCTGGGCAGTCAGCATACCCAGTCGAAAGCCATTGCATGAGACGACCTTCAAACTCAGCGATGTGGCTCAGAAACAAGGTGAATATAAATTGACGCCGACCCATACCGTCTTTGCCCGCAAGGCCAGGGCCAATGCGGAATGGGACGTCTCATTCAGCTACCGCCCGACAAAAGCCCCGGCGCAGGACGATTATTATTACCTTCGTGTAGTCCAGATAGACGGCGAGGCCGCATGGGTTTCGCCCGTATGGATCGGCGAACAAAAGAAGAAATAGCTAACATCAGTTAGTAAGAAATACGGCGCCTCACAATTTTGTGAGGCGCTCTTTATCTCTGGAGGATGATTGATGAAAAAAGGTCACATTGCCATTGCCACAGGTTTAGGACTGGCGCTCGGAGCCCTTGTGATATTTATCGGAAGTATGGTCGTCTCGGCGCAACAGCAGGAGCGCGGCGTCGTCGGAAGGACATACAAGGAATCTAAGCCGCAATGGGAGACGCCCGTGCAGGCGCCGGCAGGCGCCCCGAATGTCATCTACCTGGTGCTCGACGATGTTGGCTTCGCACAGCTTGGCAGCTACGGCTCCGAGATCAAGACGCCGAACCTGGACAAACTGGCTGCAGGCGGATTGCGTTACGCTAATTTTCACACGACGGCGCTCTGTTCGCCTTCGCGCGCGGCGCTGCTGACCGGCGACAATCATCACTCCAACCATCTGGGCATCATCACAGAGTATGCCACCGGTTATCCGGGTTACGACGGGCGTATGCCGCGCAACCAGGGCACGCTTGCCGAGATTCTCAAGCCGGCGGGCTACAGCACCTTTTACGTGGGCAAGTGGCACCAAACGCCGGCGGATGAAACCAGCAATGCCGGGCCGTTCGACCGCTGGCCGCTGGGAATGGGTTTTGAACGGTTCTACGGCTTTATCGGCGGCGAGACGAATCAATGGTTTCCGCATCTGTCAGAAGACAATCGCAACATCGAGGCGCCTTTGCGCCCCGGCTATCATCTGACAGAAGATCTGACCGACCACGCAATCCAGTTCGTCGCACAGCAGAAACAGGTGACGCCGGACAAACCGTTCTTCCTCAATCTGGCATACGGCGCGGCTCACGCTCCTCTGCACGCGCCGAAAAAATATATCGATATGTATCGCGGAAAATTCGACAAGGGCTGGGATATCGTTCGCCAGGAGACTCTTGAAAGGCAGAAACAGATGGGCATAGTCCCGGCCAATACAGTCCTGCCTCCGCGCAACGACGATATCAAAGCGTGGGATGCTTTGACCGATGATGAGCGGCGCTTGTACGCCCGCCTCCAGGAAGTCTTTGCCGGATTTTTGACGCACGCGGATGAGAACATCGGCAGATTGATCTCATTCCTTGCATCCCATGGTCTGATGGAGAACACCCTGTTCATCGTAGTCTCGGACAATGGCGCCAGCCAGGAAGGCCGGCTGACCGGCAGCTTCAACGAATCGCTCTATTTCAACGAAGTGCCGGAGAACATGGCGCTCAACCTCAAGTTGATCGATGAGATGGGCGGGCCGATGACCTATCCTCATTACCCCATGGGCTGGGCGATGGCCGGCAACACTCCATTCAAACGATACAAACAGAACACCCACGCGGGGGGCAACACCGATCCGTTCATCGTCCACTGGCCGAAAGGCATCAAGGAAAAAGGCGCGATCAGGACTCAGTATCACCACCTGATTGACGTCACACCGACTGTGCTTGAAGCCATCGGCCTTAAACAGCCGCGCACAATCAACGGAGTTGAACAGCGCCCGTTCGACGGCGGCGGCATGCTATACAGTTTCAACGAAGCAAAAGCTCCCAGCCGGCATGAGACGCAGTACTTCGAGATGATCGGCCATCGCGCCCTCTACCACAAAGGATGGAAGGCCGTTGCTTATCACGAACGCGGCACGGATTTCGATCAGGACAAGTGGGAGTTGTATCACGTTGATGAAGACTTTTCGGAAAGCAACGATCTGGCGGCCAAAGAACCGGCTAAACTACGCGACCTGATCGAACGGTGGTGGACCGAAGCCGGCAAATACAATGTGCTGCCTCTCGATGATCGCGGCACTGCGCGCGCCCTCGAGCAGCCGCGCAACATTCGCCCGCGCACTACCGTGACACTGCTGCCTGGAATGCCAACGGCGCCCGGCGGCACGGCGCTCAATGTCCGAAATCGCTCTCACAGCATTACGGCCGAAGTCGACATCCCGTCAAGCGGAACTCAAGGCGTTCTGCTCAGCCTTGGAGGTCGCTTTGCCGGCTACAGTTTGTACGTCCAGCAGAACAGGCTCCATTACGCCTATAACTTCCTCGGCCTTGAGCGCTTCATCATCAGCGCCTCTGAACCATTACCCTCCGGCGCCTCAAAACTCCGCATGGAATTTACCTCCACTGGAAGAGGACAGGGCTCCGTTAAACTTTTCGTCAACGATAAGATTGTCGGCGAAGGATTGGTGCCACGCACAGTCCCAATGACCTACGGGCTGAGCGAAGGTGTTACCGCGGGACGCGATCCGGGGACTCCCGTCACGGAAAGCTATCAATCGCCTTTCGCTTTCACCGGCAATCTCAAAAAAGTAGTGATGGAGTTGACGCCTGATCCAGCCGGGAATAAGCGTAATTGATTAACTGAAGACTGGGGGAATTGAATTTATTTGAATTCCAGGAGCGTATGGAGTGCGTCGAGCCACCGCACTCCATACGCTCCGCGACCTGAAATGACTGAATCTGTTTAATTATGTAACCCGGCTTCATTCCGCTGAACTCGCTCAAGGTCGGTTTGATAACGCCTGGCGGCGAAGAAGAGCGGTATCAAAGAAAAATATCCAATGGCAGTACAGACTATCAGACCGCGCCAGAGACTCTGAGCATCGCCGATCTTTGCCGCCACCAGTGGTCCAAGTCCGGTTCCGATGATATTGATGATCAGCAGCAGGAATGCGACAGTGGTCGCGCGAATCTTCACCGGGGCAAGATCCTGCACCGTTGCGAAGATCGGCCCATACCAGCTCAGCGAAGCAAATGTCGCCAGAAGCCAGGTGACATAGAACATCTTGTTAGGCGCATCGATCGGCAGCGTGTAGAACCCGATCGAGACTGGTATGAATAAGATGCTTTGGATGAAGACATACCACAGCCTGCCGCCGGACCATCGTCTATGAAACCAGTCGCTGAGCACACCCGCTCCTGTTGTGCCGGTCAATCCGACAATGACGACAAAGATGCCATTGATCGTTCCAATAGTCCGAAAATCCATCCCGCGCTCCCTGACCAGCCAGGTGAAGACAAGGCTGCCCGCGCTCGTCGAAAAGTTGATGAATACAGCCGCTGTGATCGTCAACCATAATGCAGGTGTGCGGCGAAGAGTCGCAAACAGACTCCGGTAGATTTCAGCCGTGGTCAGGTTTGTAATCTCCGCTGTGGCGGCAACAGATTCTTCAGATGCCCCGCGTGGTGGCGTTTTGATCAGCAGCACCAGGGGCGTCAAAATCAGCCCCAGTATTCCCAGAGCGTAAAAACAACTCCTCCAGCCGTATGTTGGAGCCAGTTGTCCGACAATAATCAGGCTCAGACCCGATCCCAGCGATACCCCGGAATAATAAATACCGGTCGCCATCGCCCGATTCTTCGCCGGAAAGGCATCACTCAGTATCGAGAGCGATGCCGGCGTCAGCGTCGCTTCGCCGACACCCACAAACATGCGTGCAAGAGCCAGATGCAGAAAATTGGATGCCGCCCCCGAAGCCGCAGTCAGCCCGCTCCACAACCCGAGCCCGCCTGCAATCAAGCGCTGCCGGCTCCACCGGTCAGCGATCGATGCCATGATCATCCCCATCAGCGTGTAGAAGACCAGAAAAATATACCCGTACAACCACGCGATATCCGTCAGCTTGAGGTTCAGCTCTTTTGTCAGCATCGGCGCCAGATTGACTATCAACTGCCGGTCGACAAAGTTGAGGACGTTCAAGCCGGTCAGAAATAACAGCAGTATCCAGGCCTTGCGCATTGATGGTCGTTGGCTCATATCTCGTGCTCGATGATTGTTTTTGAGTGCACCGGAAGTGGTGAAATCCGAACACGTGGATTATGTACTAACTGGTCGGTAAGTCCAGCCTTTTGCAGTCGAAATTGTCGGGCAGGCAGGGCACGGGACGCACGCGGGGAAACGCGCGTCCCGGAATCTTGTTAGGTGATCGCAGCGGCAGAGGCGGGTATCTGCGCGAATCAGGGAATAAAATGAGGATTGATAACCTGACTGAGTTGCCGGATTATTTCCTTGATCCCATAGCCGAATCCTGTGATTTCATGGGGGCCTGACATGTGTTATAAACACATTGAATGTAATCGGACGTTCTGTAAAAACTCTGCAAGTAAGGCCGGAATTTACTGATAGGACATTTTTTAAATATGAGCAAAAATGTAAGCGAAGAAAGTCTGTCGAGGATACGCAATTTCGTCGAGAAGTACTGCGAAAAGTCGGGAACGGTGACTCATCCGAACAAGGAGATCACTGATGTAGTGGTCCTCGGGCTCGCGCATCACCGCGATACTCTGGGCAAGCCGCTCTGCCCCTGCCGCTTTTACCCGGACAAGCAGGAAGAGATCAAACACAGAACATGGATCTGTGCCTGCGATGACATGCAGATCTACAAGTACTGCCACTGCCTGCTCTTCGTCAACGAGGAAGGCATGCCGATCACCGAATATCTGCCCGAGGATCACGAGGGCCGAATATCCTACGGTCTGGTCAAGGACCCGACTCCGGACAAGGGCCGCCCCCTTCGCAACAAGGCCCAGGAACGCGAAGATGAGCGTAAAAACCGGCCGTCTTAGGTTCAGATCAAGACTTCATCTAGTTGGTTAAATAACTTCAAAACCGATTTCTTTCAGGTATTTGAAAGTGGGATCATAAAAATCAGGATTACGTGTCGAATCCTCTGAGTCTCCTGCAGGAACTCGAAAATATTGAATATGCTTAAAAAGAACAAAACACCAATTCCGGATTCCTACTGGCTTGAGCCTGATTCTATCCTTGCCGGGGAGTATCCCGGGGCAAAAGTCGAAGCCGAGGCGAGGAAGAAGATCAGGGCCTTCCTCGATTCCGGTATCACATACTTCATTGACCTCACGGAAGCGCATGAACCGCTTGAGCCCTATGATCACTTATTGCATGAAGAGGCAGGGAAGCTGGGAATCCTAGCCATCCACAAGCGCATGCCGATAATGGATGTCAGCGTTCCGACCGAAGATTACATGAATGAGATTCTGGAAGCCATCGATGAAGCTCTTGAGCAGGACCATAAGATCTACATTCACTGCTGGGGAGGGGTGGGGCGGACAGGAACCGTTGCGGGCTGTTACCTCGTCGATCAAGGGTTGAGCGGCGAAGATGCGCTGGCGGAACTGTCACGCCTTCGCGCCAAAACGCCAAAAAAACACAAGAGTTCTCCGGAAACCAGGGAGCAGGAAGAGATGATCCGCAAATGGGAAACGCCTGAAATCCCTCAGGATGAGGCCTTGAAAATCGCTAATGAGCCGCTGGAAGAAGCATTGGAAATAATATCCAGGTTCAATCTGGTTCTGGCGGGAAGCATGTCTGATGCCGTTCTGATGATTCTGACCGAAACATCGGAAGATGATATTGACCAGTCGGGTTTTTCATTATGCCAGCTTGATGATCCGGACCTGACGGTAATGATTGCCTTCACCGATATGGCTGTGGCTCGACAGTTTGCCGAGGAGCACGAAAAGAATCTGGTAATTATCCCGGCTAAAGACTATTTGACGGTTTTATTTGAAGAGGATGAAGGGCAGCCTGATTACGACGGAGTCCTGTTCAATCCCGGGACAATCCATTCGAAAATCTTTTCCAAGGATAATTTAGAGGAAATTTACGATTTGATTTGCGAGTTTGAATCGGACGAAGACTTGGAGGATGCGGAATTGGAAGATGATGAATAGTAAACGCATGGAGTTCCAAACGCATGGAGTTCCGCCTTCAGGCGGAACTCCATGCGTTCATCACTTCTTCTTGTAAGTGATCCACATCGGTGAGACCCAGACAATTTCTCCATCCTGCTGTTCTCCACGCACATAGTAATAACTTTGCTTGCCGGCCTCGGCCCTCTCATCGCGCCATGAGAATTGGACTGTGGCTGACCGTGGTTCGACGCTGTAGACATATTTATTGTCTTTGACGATGACGACTTTCGAGAACGGGGCAGTGCCTGTGAGTTTGATTTCAAGCGATGGCGGAGAAGTGGTCTCGAACTGATCGCCCATCAGATGAGAGCCGCTGCGCACATCGGCAAGGATATCGTCCGTCGCGCCGTAGACATGGCGCTGTTGAAATGCCTTGAGAATGCCCTGCCGCGTGGGTTCTGTGACCAGCAGATTGCAGTAGCTCATATGGAGTGGAAATGTGGTCGGAGCTGGCCTCGAAGCCAAGCTTGTAGCCTTTCTCGAGCGCGAGGACGAAACCCCGGGACGCCAGCCGCCGATCGAATCCTGGGCAGAGTTGGACCGCGGAGCATCGGGCATTTCGTAATTCTGGCGGTCACCCTGATAGATCTCGACGATGGGCTCTACGAGCGGATCGTTGTCCCGCCAGTCCGTCCCCATGTTTGTGCCGGATGTGTGAGACGCCACGATACCGTTGAAATATTTGAGGTATCGATAAAGCATCTGTGTGTCGGGCGCGTTGCCGGTTGAATCCTCGGACATTTTCGGCAGGCGGGGGAGCGTTCGAATGCCGCGTTCGGCAAAGATGATGTTGCGGTGTCCTTCCGGGTATTGCACGCTTCGTTCGTAGCTGAACATAGGGGTGAACGTACCGGGCAGATGAAAAAGATCGGTCAATTTCTGAGTCAGCCACCAGGTGTATTCGCGCCCGTGGCCGTTGTCGTGATCGCAGCATCCCACCCAGTCCATCGAGGAAGCATCGAGCACATAGCGGAACGAATCCCAGATGGAGCCATCGCTGCCGCCGTCCATCGAAATTTCCGTGTGGCGATGGAATTCGCCGCGCAGAATGCGATATTCCTGCTTGCCCAGTGTGGTGCGGTATTCGCGCAGGCGGCGAGCGTTTGGAGTGTCAGCATTGCTGCCGGCGGCAACTGATGGAGCGGCCGCGGGCTGCAGTTGCATCTGCTTTACCGGATCGCTGATGACCATTCGCGATGCGAACAGATTGTTGTTGTAGGGATCGCTCCCGGCCTGATAAAGGGCCACGCGAGGGACGAACTGCTGCCGGCCGTCGCTTGAACCAACAATGAGCAGTTCGCCTGCGGCAGTCGAAGCCAGAGCCGGGCGATTATCGAGCAGGTTGTCGCTGTGATTGATGAAGATCGGATTCGTCCAAGACTGGCCATCGTAAGCAACGACGTTTTCGAACCAGACGCTGCCGATGCCGGACCACCACGTCGGGTGGGCGGTTCGATAAGCCAGGAAGATGCGCCCGTTGCGATCGGAGAGCAAACGCGGGTAACTGTTGCGCGGGCGCGCGGGCGGTTGCGGCGGCTGATTGGGGCGGCGATTCTTTGACAGTTCCGGACTGGGTTGGATTCCCTGGACTGGATCGCTTTGTCGCGAGGGCGCATCGACGCGCACCCTGCCGCTGCCGGGAAGCACCGCTCCTACGTCTGCCGGGGAGAATACCTTTTCGCCCTCCCAGGCCTGCACACGGACCCATCGTCCATGGTACAGCCCGATGCCCGTGGTTTCATCGGCGCCGAAATCCTTGCCCCATCCTTCATCGCTCTCCTCCCAGGCTACCCACAGACGCCCCGAAGGATCGTAGGCAAGCGATGGGTATGCCTCGTAGCGAAGGCTCGCGGCGAGCGGTTTCTCTGCTCTCAGATTGCCGCTGCGATCGAACGATCGTGAGTAGATGTCGTAATCTCCCTTGCGGTAGCTGTCCCAGGCGATTGTGACATCGCCGGTCGTTGAAGCCGCAATCGCAGGATTCCATTCGTTGGAGTTGGTTGACGCGACTATGATCTCTTCCGAAAACCCATCTCCTTTTTGGCGCATTGCGCGAATCTGAGATCGTCCGTTTCGAAATGCCTGCCAGGCGACAATCACATTTCCATTCGCATCGGTTGTGGCAACCGGCACAACATCCGGTCCGCTGTCAGCAGTCAGCTTGATCGTCCTGCCCGGGGTGCTTTTGACCACAGGGCGCGCGTAGAGGTCGAAGTTCCCGCCCTGATTTGCCGACCAGAAGACCCAGATCCGCTCCGAACCATCGGCTGCAACGGCCGGCTTGAACCGGTCGCCGCGTCCTTCGGTCATGGCTATGGGCTTTGACCAGACTGCGTTTGCGTATCGCGCCAGCATCAATTGATCGCCGTGGTTGACTTCTTTCAATTCGTCGAATTTCTTAATCTCATCGTCCGAAGGCAGCGTCCAGCGGATGCCTCTGAATTTCGGGTCGGCCGTGAAATGCAGATAAGCCACCCAGACACCGCCGTCGCGGTCGGTCGCCGCGGCAGGATAATCCTGCTCATCGGGAGTTTTTGTGATGGCCGTGGCAGCGGGCACGCGATCGACCATCGCGCGGCCACCCAGAAACTTCAATGATTTGCCGTAGGTAATTTCCGCCAAGTTCGGAACCTGAATTCTCCCTGCGTGGTTTTGACAACGGCTTCAGTACTGCTGTTCGTCTTACTCAATGTGACTGTGACGCCGTTGGCGACAACATTCTGCCGCGCGGGATTCTGGGCAGATGCGAATGCGCGTGCAGGGCGTGTTGTCAGCTTCCATCGGACGATACCTGTCGACCCGGCAGTCTCTTCAATACTGTCTCCTTCCATGAACCGCCACGGCTCGGTCCGGACGACTTCGCCGGCACTGATCTCGAACGAACCATCCCAGACGCTGTTTTGAGTATCGGTCAAGCCCAGCAATATTCTGAAGCTCGTCTCTGTTTCATTCGGAGCTGTTGGCGGAGGAGCCTCGGCATTGACCCTGCTGGTGCGTGTGTTTCGATCGATCGAGAGGTAGGACAACACGAATATTATCGTCACGATCAGCGCAAGTATCGAAATTGCAAAACGCCAGTTTTTCTTCTTCATGTTCATGTGAACCTCCTGCAAGCAAAGGTCTCGGGCAGTTGATGGATGGCGAGATTATGTACCAACTAGTCGAGAAATCCAGTCGTTTGCAAACAGCAGGGCATTTTTATCCGTCTTACCGCCATTCTCCCTGCAGTACGAACGCGGCCCAGTAATAGGGTGATTGCCACTGTTTTTGCTTCCACATCTCGATCTGAGCCGAACGCAGGGCAGCGGCTGGAGGCTGCCCGTCCTTCAACATCTTCTGATAGAACCTCGCCATCAAATCCGCTGTGGCTTTGTCGTTGACGCTCCACAGACTGACGACGACGCGCGCAGCCCCGGCGTACATAAAGCCTCGTGTCAGGCCGACAAGGCCTTCTCCCTTGATCTCCTTGCCAAGGCCGGTCTGACAGGCGCTGAGCACAACCAGTTCAGCCGGAAGTTTAAGGTTGTAGATATCGTCAGCGCGCAGGAATCCGTCCTGCGGGTTGCCCTGCTCGTCCAGAAGTGACAGGACCATGGCCGAACGTCCGGGGTTTTCGCTGTCGAGCAAACCGTGCGTGGCGAAATGGAGGTATCGATACTCTTTGAGCGCGTTGCTCATCACTGTCGCGCGGCTGGCATTGAAATCGAGAGCTCTGAGGTTGGCTCTTGCCGGTGAGATGGCCAGAATGCGGTCGGCTTCCTGCCGTGTGTATGGCAGGCGCCGGATGGTGAATTTGCCGAAGGTCACGGTCGCTGCGGATTCCGCCATGTGTACGACACTGCGAGAGCCTGCCGAGGCTTCTGCCGGCGCCGGTGCTTTGTCGTTGATACTGAGAGTTTTGAGTTTGAACCGCTCATCATCGCGGGTGAAGACCGGATCGGCTATAACGGCCAGCCATTTCGGCGCCGGCTTTCGCCCGGCCAGCTCTTTTCGCATCACCGCCAGAGTCGATGCTGACGGCAACGAGATGATCTCATGTTCGGCGACGAGCGGCGTCGCTGCAGATTCGTCGGCAGACCTGGTCAGCATGGCGAAAGGCACGTATTGCAGGGCGCCGTCGGCAACGATCACCAGTCGTCTGGTTCCAAGTTGGGCTGCGGCTGGTTCGATCACCATGCGGCTCAATTGTTTGACTGCTTCAGGCAATTCCGTGTCGGCCTTTGTTATGCGTTCGCTTCGTTGTTTTGCAGTCTCGTCGCGGTTGATGACGCTGCGGGCGTTGAGCAGTTCGGTGACCTGACGGGCGGCTTTGTCGATCTGATTGCGCGCGGGCAGTTCGTAGCTCGCGATCGATGTGCTCGTCACGGCCCAAAGATAGCTGCTTTCGTCGCCGAGGGCGTATTCAAGCAACAGTGTGCGGTCGTCAAGGATCTGCTGCTGAATCTCTTTCAAGCTGAGAGGTTCAGGATTGGTAATCGCAGAGTAATGCGGGTTGTCCTTGCGAATGGCCGCTTCAATCAATTGGTACTGACTTTCAAGCAGAGATATATCTTTCTTCAGATTCTCTGCCTGCTCAGGAGAGCTCTGATACAGTCGCGAGGCTTTGACATTGATCTGTTGCTTCACCTCCTGCTCGCGTTTGAGCAGCGCCGCATCAACGCCTTCACGAATATCAAGGCGTGATTCAGTCAGCATCTCCAGCATGCTGCGTGCTCTGGCACGCTCGCTGGCCTGCAATCCGGCAGCATCGAAACCGGCTGATCTATCCCGGGAATGCATCCGCATCAGCAGGTCAATGTGAAACTGGTATGCGTCCTGACGAGTCGCAAGGTAACTTGCCCGTAACTGCTTGCTGGTGACGCGGGCGCGGACTTCTTCGATCAGGGACAGGGCATCTTCCACGCTCTTCAGGGCCGCAGCCTGCTTGCCTGTATCGCGTTCAGCACGAGCCATACCGAGCAATGCCCTGGCTTCTCCGTTCCGGTCACCGATCGAGCGGAAGATTGCAATGGACTGGTTGAGATGTTCGATGGCTTTGTCAGTCTGACCCAATGCTGAGTAAGCACGGCCAAGGTCGCCTGATATTATTCCCTCGCGCCGCCGGTTTCCCGCTTTTCGTGTCAGTAGGAGAGCCATCTGCAGCGAATCAAGAGCCTTTTGCTGTGCGCCTGACTGCAGATAAACGGCTCCGATATAACTGAGTGTGTCTCCTTCGCCGTTACCGTCTCCAACTTCCCGCTGAAGAGTTAACGCCTGGTTGTAGCTTTCCAGCGCATTTTTTAGATCATCAATTCCAGCATAAGCCGATCCCACTCCGCTCAGAGCGTCCGCCTCGCCGGATTTATCCTTGATGGACTTTCGCAGCGGAAGCTCCTGCCGGAAATACTCCAACGCCTTTTCCATCTCTCCCAGGCCAATGTGGGCGATGCCGATGTTGTGTATCGAGATTGCTTCTCTTCGTTTATCACCGATGTCGCGAAAAATCGGGAGTGCCTGGCTGTAAAACTCCAGAGACTTTTGCCAGTCTGCAAGGTCGCTATGGATTTTGCCTATGTTATTTAATATCGAGGCTTCAGTACCGCGTTCTCCCCCGGATCTCACAGATTTCAATGCCTGGTCGTAGTAGTCCAGCGCCTTGTACAAATCGCCCAATACATCGTACGCGCCTCCTATGAAATTGAGTGCTGCCGCTTCCCTGGATTTGTTTCCCAGCGCCTGAAAAATAAGTACTGATGGATTTAAGAATTCCAAAGCTTTCCGGAATTCACCCGATTCCATGAGGGTGGCTCCAATGGAGAAAAGTGTAAGAGCCTGCCAGTAACGATCACCTGCCGCCTCGAAAAAATGCAATGCCGTCTGGTATTTCTCGATAGCCGCTCGGCGGGAGGGGGCCGTCCTTTGCGGCCGCAACTTCAGGTGAGCTTCTTCAAATGCTCTCTGAGCTACCTCGTGATCTCTGTCGTTCTGCGTCGCCTTCCTTAACGCAATGACTTTCAATTCGTAACGCCCGGCGAGAGCTTGTTTGTTTGTCGAACTGACGTTGATCCTGAAATCTCCGCCCGCATCCGATACCATCACGACCGGCTCAGGGCCGAACCTTCCATTCGGACTTTCCACTTTGAGAATTTGACTACCGTCAGCACCAATTACCGTCACGGCCACATCGATCCCCCTTTGATCGATTACGGCATACAGAAACTGGCCTGCAGCAAGGCTGACTTGATAAGTGTGGGTTTCGCCGCCTTTCAATTCCCGTTCAATAACGAAATCAGGGCTTAGAGGGTGGAGTCCTGTTGAATCGGCTTCTCTGCTTTTGTGGTCGTTAAGATACCCAACGCAAGCAATGGCCATAATAAGCAGATAAACAGCAACTTATCTTTTTCGGAAAACGCCGGTAGCTATGAATACTCATTGAGATACCTCAAGTTGACGAGTCAGACATGAACCGAAAAACTACTAATCCTCAATAACTGGCGCCTCACGCATTCAAATGTGTGAGGCGCCGATGTGATGCTCAGTCAAAAGTTCCAATACTACCTTTTTCCTGGCAGCCTTCTTGACGGCCTTCTTGACCGGTGTGGCCTTCTTGACGGCCTTCTTAGCCGGAGCAGCCTTCTTGACGGCCTTCTTAGCCGGAGCAGCCTTCTTGACGGCCTTCTTAGCCGGAGCAGCCTTCTTGACGGCTTTCTTGGCCGGAGCAGCCTTCTTGACGGCCTTCTTGGCTGGAGCAGCCTTCTTGACGGCCTTCTTGGCCGGAGCAGTCTTCTTGACGGCTTTCTTGGCCGGTTTGCCTACTCTGACCAGCGATTCCTCAGGATTTTTTGCCGTGGCTGTCCAATCGTCATCCGCACCTCCTTGAAGGCCGGAACCGGAGGGACAGGCTTGATTGCCCTGTTGCGCCTTACCCACAAAACCGCTACCCGAGGGGCGGCCACAAAGGGTACTGAGTTCCATTACTGGAACGTCAGCACGCAGCTTACCGGCGGAGGCGCAGGACGATTGCTGACTCTGGCAGAACCCAGATTATTGCTGGTGTATGAATTGATGTTGTTACCAGTTGTAGTCTATGCTGCCATTCAAATCCGGAAACTTTGTGTCACTTGTTGTGAAATTACCCATACAGATCTCCTTTTTCATATGTGCGATGATTTTGTTTCAACCCGTAACCGAAGGGTTGCCAGCGCACGCTGTTAAAGACTGTCCAGTAGTTTGAGCGGCTGGGCGCAATTGTTGACCTACTCTTACAAACGTGATTCCTCGGAAAACTCCCTCAATCAGACAGAATTTTTCTGCTCCGCGAGTTCGGAATACTATACAACTTCCCTGAAATATCAGGCTGATTATATACCATGTGAGACTGCGTCATTTTTAACTATTGGTGTCTTTGCAATATTACTGAGATTCTCCGAAGTATTTCCTGACTATCCAATCCGGCTGCCACTGGTCGGGAGAACGTTTTTTTCCGGTCAGGTTAATCATGGAGGGCCTGGCGGGCGGCATGTGATGAGAAACACGCTAATTTGTATGATTTTATTTGATTTCATTTCATTCCATTAACACTTCAGAGCGTCTATTTTATGCCGACCGAAAATTCAAGCGCCTGATTGTCCCGCTTCAACCGATCAAGAAGATTTGAATAACTGACTGATACTGTTGGCGAATTCATCCCATGGTAGATTGTCAGAAATTACAGAATCAAAATACGAGCGGGACCGCAGGCGTCTCGCCTGCTTGTATTGAAATATCTGCACATTCATATCAGATTTGTGTTAATCGAATTGTCGCAGGCGGGACGCCTGCGGTCCCGCTCGTATTTCGACCATTCCAAAATATCAATAAAACACGGAAACAGGTTATAAATTCAATTCGCCAACAGTATCAGTTATCAGAAGTTGTTTTCGCATATTTAAAGATCAAACCGCCTTGCGCTTGAACTGTTCCACCGCATATTCGCCGGCGCGCATCGATAGAGCCAGAATCGTGAGGGTTGGATTGACGCAGGCGCTCGAAACAAAGCAGCTTCCATCCACGACAAAAGATTCTTTACGTCGTGCGCCTGATTCCATTTGTTGAGGACCGATGTCCTGGGATCGTTGCCCATTCGGGCAGTGCCGACTTCGTGAATGCTGTGACCGGGAGCGGACGGAATGAGGTTTTCCGAGACAAGTTCTATTCCTGCGTTGTGAAACATCTCATGTGCGCACTCGATTACATCTTTGGTCAGCTCGCGCTCGTTGTCACCGTATGCAATATCAATCTTGAGCGACGGAATGCTCCAGGCGTCTTTCAGATTGGGATCGATTTCGACTTTATTTTCATACCGCGAAAGGACTTCACCGAAGCCGCTCATTCGAATCATCGCGGGATGCCATGCTTTGACCGAATGTTTGAAATCCGAGCCTAATCCGGGCAGCAGCCGCGCGTGTCCGGGGAAGATACCGGCGCCGCTGCCGCACTGATATCCGAAGCCGCGAATATAGTTCGCCTGCCGCGATGTTTTATCAAGATTTCTGAAGCGGGGGATGTAAGTGCCTGAGGGACGCCCGTCTTCATTGACGATTTCGCCACCTTTGAGTTGAGGCGCAAAGCCGGTGAAGGATACTCCCCACGTGTGATCGTGCAGGTAATGACCGAGCACTCCACTGGAGTTGGCCAGGCCTTCGGGATGAAAACGTGATTTTGAATTGAGCATGATGCGTGTGCTTTCGAGTGTTGATGCGCCGAGTACGACAACCTTCCCAAAAGCCTCGTACTCACGCTTGCTCACCCGGTCCACAAAAGCCACGCCCCGCGCCTTGCCTGTGTTGCGGTCCATCAAAACTTCGCGCACGACAGAGTTCGGGCGAACCGTAAGGTTGCCGGTCAATTTGGCAGGTTCCAGAAGTGCAACCGGAGAATTGAACATCGCTCCGACATCACACCCACGCCCGCAGTTGCCGCAGTAATGACACGAAGCCCGATACTTCTGAACATGTCCAGGGAGCTTCTCTTTCTGCGAAGTTACGCCGGCTCGCGTCGGTATCAGGCGGGCTCCGGTTTTTTGTACCCCGCGTTTGAGTATCGTCTCGCCGCAAAGCAAAGGCTGTGGCGTTTGAAAGACTCCGTCAGGCAGTTGCGGCAGATTTTCGTAACTGCCCATGACTCCTATCAGCTTGTCCACTTCGTCGTAATAAGGTTTGAGATCGTCGTAGGCAATCGGCCAGTCTTCGCCATAACCGTCGTGAGTCTTTGCCTTGAAGTCATAATCGCTGAAGCGCAGGCTCACCCTGCCCCAGACGAGGGTGCGCCCTCCAACCGCACGAGCCCGCACCCAGTCGAACGGCTTGTCACTGGGCGTCGAATATGGATTCTCATCCAGACGGGCGTAGATGTGCGAAGTGTATCCATCGACGAAGCCGTATTTGTAATTATGGGCATCGCTTCGCGGTATCCGTCCACGATGCGGATCTTCGTATGGCCAGGCGTGTGTTTTGAAATCGTTGTATAGATCGAACTGTTTGCCGGCTTCGAGCACAAGCACTTTCATCCCGGCGCGCGCCATGACATACGCCGCCATTCCGCCCGCCGCACCGGAACCGACAATCACTGCGTCATAAACCTTGCGTGTCCTGTTGGTGATGATCTCCATTGAAATGATCCTCTATCGTACGTCTATGAAATTTGATCTGAATTGAAACAACCATGATTCGGACATTCAGGCAGCGGCCTTCAAGCCTGAACCCTGGTATATCCTGGTTAGTTCAATCTCAATCTTGAATTCGCAGCAGGGCTCTGGAATCTTATATTCCCATGGCCCGTTTTTCTCAATATGCTGGCTGACATCCCATGTCAACCAGCGCAACGAATTCCGTGTGTGGTTGCGAGTGCCGCTACCAGATATTGTTTCTCATTCTGCCCTGGTGTGATTGAGGATTAGAGGAATCTCGCGGGGGACCATTCGAGATGGGCCGGGTGATGATCAGTGAGAAGCTCTGTGATGGTCGTGAGTGTCCGCGATACCGGAATTGATCATTTTCAGGCGTTCAAAAACGCGCGCCCAGGCGCATCAGGTGTTGTTCCAGCATGTCGAAGTCATCGAGCCAGAGTGCGCGTGTTTGTTTGATTTCGCGAATAATTTCCTGATCTTTCGTCCCGCCGACCCACAGCTCGATTTGGGCGGGCAGCCGCTGGGCAATGGTTTGTAACTCACTGATTGACGCGCGCGCCGTTGGCTCCGACCAGACCGACAACGACGGCTTGTGGCGCAGCTTGATGCGCAGCCTTGACGATTTCTTCGCCCGGCAGATTGGTTCCCAGATAAACGATTCCCAGGCCGCCGCCTGCCGTGAGCATGGCCGAAAGCAGAATGCCGAATTCGTGTTGCTCGCGCGTCGGCGTAGCAAACATCAGCCTGGCGGGCGGAGACGTGCGACGGTGCAATGGCACAATCGCACCAAGCAAATTGCGCAAAAGCGACGAAGTCATCCGTTCTTGTCCGATGCTCAATTTACCCGCGTGCCAGGCTTCGCCGACTTGCTGCAGGAGCGGGAGCGCAACGCGATGAACCAGTTCGCGTGGCGACAGGACGGCGGCGAGTAATGAGAGCTCACGTTCGACCTCGGCGTAATCCAGCCGTTCTATCGACGTCATCATCCTGGCTAAATCTATCGCATTCCAGTTTGAGCGGGCTTCCGTCCCCGGCTCTGGCGTACTGGGTTCTAATTGCCTGATCGCCGGATACGAATCAGCAAACTCGTCGGGTTGCACCGACAGGCTGCGCAATTCTTCATTCGTCAGCGCAGCCAGTTGGCCGATGGCATGGCCTTGTTCGACCACCTGTCGCAACAGCCGCAAACGCTGCACATCGGCTTCGGTGAAAAGCCGCCCGCGTTCGTTGCGTTGCGGCGTGACGACTTGATAACGCCGCTCCCAGGCACGCAGTGTTTCAATGCTGATGCCGGTTTGTTTAGAAACCGCGCGAATGGGGTACAACAGTGGTTTATTCATAATGCTTTACCTTCCATCTCGGTCATCACTTTAATAAGGTGTCCAGCTTTTGTCAATGAATCTTTTCTCTTGTTGAGTATATTTCCAGCATTTGTCCAGTCTTTGCACTTGACAAAAGCTGGATGAAGACTTATCTTCTGAAACTCGAAGTAAGAAGTTCCGGCAAGCTGGTTAAATGATAGTCGCTAGAATGAATTATTGAGTGACTGCAGTTTGCCGAAGTTGATAAACACAAACCCGGAGCATTTTTGGCAAATCAAATGCAGATGACCAACCCATCTTCACGAAATTCAAATGACGCGCGAGTCATTATGATTGCAGGAGCGACTGGTTACATTGGTGGGCGATTGTTGAAAATGCTGGAAAGTTCAGGCCATCGATTGCGCTGCCTGGCGCGCCATCCAGAGACACTGCAAGCAAAGGTTGGGGCAGGCACTGAAGTGGTCAAAGGGGACGTGCTTGATCCGGCAAGTTTAGATGCCGCCTTACAAGGAGTACATACAGCCTATTACCTGGTGCATTCGATGGGATCGAGTGGAGATTTCGAATCTGAAGACCAGCAGGCTGCTTTGAATTTTGCCAGGGCGGCGCGGTCAGCAGGCGTAAAAAAAATCATCTATTTAGGAGGGCTGGGCAAAAGTGAAGATCAACTTTCAGCGCATCTTCGCAGCCGACATGAAGTTGGCCGGATTTTGGGGGAATCCGGGGTTCCCGTCATTGAGTTCCGGGCTTCGATTGTCATCGGCTCCGGCAGCGTCTCCTTTGAGATGATTCGCAGTCTGACTGAGCGGCTTCCAGTGATGATCGCTCCCCGTTGGGTTTCCACACTGGCGCAGCCCATCGCGATTGAAGATCTGCTCGCCTATCTGATTGAGGCTCTCGACTTGCCCGCCGAACAAAGTCAGGTTTTTGAA
Organism: Acidobacteriota bacterium; assembly: GCA_016710075.1. GTDB lineage: Bacteria > Acidobacteriota > Blastocatellia > RBC074 > RBC074 > JADJLO01. Next base: position 193,622 of record JADJLO010000006.1, read on the forward strand.
ATCGGCGGCGCAGATCAAGCTTCATATGGACAAATCATGCGGGAATATGCACGGCAACGTGGCTTGCGGCGCTTCATCATTCCTGTGCCTGTCTTGACGCCGCGCCTTTCCAGTCTTTGGCTGGGCCTGGTAACGCCACTCTATGCCCGCATCGGGCGTAAACTGGTAGAAAGCCTGCGTCATCCAACCCTCGTGGAAAATCATTCTGCCCTGCAAGTTTTCAAAGTGCGGCCACGCGGCCTGGTTGAAGCGATTGCGCGAGCCATTGGCAACGAAGACCGTGAACTCGCCGAGACACGCTGGTCTGATGCACTTTCTTCCGCCGGAAAGCAGCGTGGTTGGGGAGGCGCGCGTTTCGGCGCACGCATCGTGGATTCGCGCATCGTCAGCATTAACTGCCCTCCGGCTGCTGGTTTTGCTCCCATCCGGCGCATTGGTGGGAAGACCGGCTGGTATTACGGCGATTGGCTATGGCAATTAAGGGGTTGGCTGGACTTGCTGGTGGGTGGCGTAGGCATGCGGCGTGGCAGACCGAATCCCGAATTCCCGACAGTAGGTGAAACGCTGGATTTTTGGCGCGTGGAAGCCTTTGAGCCGAATCAGCGCTTGCGCCTGGCGGCAGAAATGAAAGTGCCGGGTCGAGCCTGGCTTGAATTTGAGGTGCAAGGCGACAATGCCAGGTCTTTTATCCGGCAAACAGCCTTCTTTGATCCGGTCGGATTACCGGGACTGCTTTACTGGTATGCCTTGTATCCACTGCATCAATTTGTATTCGCAGGAATGTTGCGGGGCATCGTCGAAGCGGTGATGCGGGAATGCAATGGTGAGGCTATCGGGTAATCGTCTTAGCTATGACATACGCAAAATCACGTTTATGGCCAGGCATTAGTGGAGTCGGCTTTAGGGAGACGCTCTCCTTGTTTTTATTTGGCTCCAGTCAGTTCAATCGTTAAACATAATTGTTGAAAAATATTGAAGAGAAGATATGAAATTATTATTTAGTTTGTTTCTGTTATTGGTTTGCTTATTCGTGAACGTATCGCTATCCAGCGCACAAACTGCCGCACCCGATTTCAAGGTGAATCTGGAAGTCGAAGGCGGCGCGTTCAACTTCACACGCAATGATGTGCGTAATCCAGGCGACACAGGGACGCCGTTCAAATTCAGTGCACTCAACGCGACCGGCCCCAGCGCATATTTTCGCATTTACGCTGAAGTGAAAGTTTCCAGGCGCAATACGCTCCGGTTTCTGTATGCGCCTTTGAGCACCACCGGCACGGGCAGTTTGCCCACGCGGACATTTTTTGAGAGTGCCAACTTTGCGCCCACCGTGCCGATCCAGGGCATATACAAATTCAATAACTATCGCGCAACCTGGCGTTACACACTCAAAGAGACTGAGCGGTGGAAACTTCAGCTTGGCGCCGGCGCGCTCGTGCGTGACGCCAAGATTGAATTGCAGCAAGGCAACCTCCGCGTGGCCGATCCAGATCTCGGCGTCGTGCCGATTGCGGCGTTCACGGCGCAACTTAATTTCAATGAGCGAGCGCGTTTCATTTTTGATTTCGAAGGACTGGGAGCGAAACAAGGGCGAGCGCTTGACGGTGCGGCGAAACTGGATTTTGATCTCACGCGCAATTTGCACGTCGGTGTAGGTGATCGCCTGCTGGATGGTGGCGCGGATGTGCAATCAGTCTTCAACTTTGCTCGCATTCATTATGGCTTTGCTTCTGTCGGCGTAAGGTTTTAGCCAGTCCACGAAAATGCCGCACTCAACAATGCCCAAGGATGCCCTAAGGTTTTTACCCGCTGCAGACCCGGTGTCGGCACGGGTCGTATCATGGGCGCGCGCATCAATGGTTCGCGGTGCTGTATTTGCTTGACTGGAAGGCGCCGCGTTGTCCGGTTTGGCTGCGGCTGATGCCTTGTTAGCTGGTCTTACCTGAATCTTTATTGGTCTGGTTTAGCTCTGATTGTGGGTTTGATGATAATTGTCATCCCCGCTTTGGTCGGGAAACTGACGACTCCGTCCTGCCGAGATGAAGTCTGCACTGGCCTTGCATTTGATTCCACTGTGAATGGCTCTTTCGAGCGGACTGTGCACGGCAACCCGGCCAGGGATTTGATAGTCGCCCGGACCATTTTCCCGTATTTCCAGTCGATATCCACTTCAAAACCGCCTCGGGCGCGAAGGCCTTTGATTGATCCGCTCGTCCAGGCTTTCGGCAGGGCGGGCAGCAGGTTAAGTTCGCCTGCGTGGCTTTGCAGCAGCATTTCCGCCATGCCGGCCGTTCCGCCAAAGTTGCCGTCGATTTGAAAAGGCGGGTGATTGTCGAAGAGGTTCGGAAGCGTGGATTTGGCGAGCAGTGCGACAATGTTTTCGTGCGCGATGTCGCCTTCTTCGAGGCGTGCCCAGAAATTGATGATCCACGCGCGACTCCATCCGGTGTGGCCGCTTCCTGCCTGAAGCCTTCTATCCAGCGTCGTGCGAGCGGCTCTGGCCAGCTCCGGCGTTCCGCGCAGAGTGATCTGGTTGCCCGGATGAAGCGCGAACAGATGCGAGATGTGACGGTGACCCGGATCGGGCTCGTCGTAATCTTCCATCCATTCCTGAAGTTGCCCGTGCTTACCGATCTTGAGCGGAGGCAGTCGTTCGCGAGTTGCCAGCAGCTTGTTGCGAAGCTCTTCATCGATGCCAAGGATCCGGCTCGCTTCGATGACGCGGGAAAGCAGCGCGTGCAGAATTTCGTTGTCCATCGCCGGAGCCATGCTTATTTTGCCGATCTGGCCATCGGCTGTTCGATAGCGGTTTTCGGGCGAGATCGAAGGTCCGGTGATCAAATGGCCTTTGCCGTCGTCAATGAGGTAGTCGAGGAAGAATTCGGCGGCTTCCTTCATGAGAGGATAGCCCTGCAGGGCCAGAAACTTGCGATCCTGGGTGAATTCGTAATGATCCCACAAATGCAGGCAAAGCCACGCGGCGCCCATCGGCCAGATGCCGGAGCCCACACCGTCAATCGGCACGGCGTGCCCCCAGGCATCTGTGTTGTGGTGCATCACGAAACCCCGGGCGTTGTACAGCTTTTGCAACGCTGCGCCCGTCCGCGCGGGCATTCTCAATCAGGTCGAACAATGGAGTGTGCAGTTCCGAAAGGTTTGTAACTTCGGCGGGCCAGTAGTTCATCTCGGTGTTGATGTTGATCGTGTATTTGCTCTCCCATGAAGGCGCAAGCCTGTCGTTCCAGATGCCCTGTAAATTTGCAGCCATCGTGCCCGGGCGGCTGCTTCCCATCAACAGATAACGCCCGAATTGGAAGTAGAGTGATTCAAGCGCGGCATCCGCTTCGCCCGCCTGCACTCGCTTCAATCGTTCATCGGTCGGCAGATCAGAGACATTGCCGGACAGGTTGAAAGCGACTCGGCGAAACAATCGTTGATGATCGCTGATGTGTGCCGCACGCAGTATTTTGTATGGCTTTTTTGCTGCTGCGGTCAGATACTGCTCGCATCGGGTTGCAGGATTTTTCTCTTTGAAATTCGTAGCCGCTGCAAAAATCAAAGTCGCAGAATTTGCGTTTTCGACGACCAGCTCGTTCCCATTGACTCGCATGTTACCGCCTTCGGGAAGAGCCTGCAGGATGCCCGCAAACTTAACTCCGACTTTGCGCTCTTCCTTGTATCGATCGGCATCAGCAATCGCTTCGCCTTTCAATAACAAGCGACCTCGACCGTCGAAAGACTGAATCGCATATTTTTCGCGTGACAGCACCGCCGCAAATGAAATGCGACCGGGTTGACTCGATTTGAGCCTCATGACAATCACCTGATCGGGCGTAGAGGCAAAAACTTCGCGTGTGAAAACGGTGGTTCCGATCTTGTAGGTTACCCTCGCCAGCCCTGAATCCAGATCCAGTTCACGACGATAATCGGTCGAATTCTCATGACCGGGGAAGTTTAGTTTCAAGTCGCCAAGCGGTTGGTATGGAGGCAGGCGGCGCGGCGTCGAGATGATGTTTTTGTCCGCGAGATCTTCGGCTTCTTTTATTTTTCCCGCCAACAGCAAACGGCGGACTTCGGGAATGGCGGCGGCGCCATTCGGGTTATTGCGATCACGTTTTTCGCCCGCCCAGATCGTGTCTTCATTGATCTGCAATCGCTCTTCCTTCACGCCGCCAAAAACCATCGCGCCCAGACGCCCGTTGCCGAGGGGCAGCGCCTCTTCCCACCTGGCAGCCGGCTGGCGATACCATAATTTCAGGTCATTTTCGGCCGGTTTAGCGATGGGCAAAAGACCGCAGCCCAGGCAAATAATCAAGCACAAGCAGGCTTTTGTTTGATTGATCAAGAGATCTTCCTCCGCAACTGATTTTGCTTTTGAGATGATTTTGTCTTCTGAAGCTTCCTGCCGTATTATCTGTCAGTCATCCTGGTTTGAACACGAAAAATTGAAATCTATGCCAACTCTCTGGTGTGCGGGAGGTCTGCGCTCCAACTCGTTAGCAGTACCAGTTAATTGATCAGATTATGAATAATAACGGAACATTGACTAATCCCAGCGGAACCTCGACTGGATCGGTCTTGATACTCAAGGATGGAGACAACGTAGGAGTAGCCCGAGTCCCATTGTCGGCCGGTGAAACTTTGGAAATTGGAGATCGCCGGATTGAAGTCCGCGAGAGTATCCCCCCGGGGCACAAGATCGCGCTGAGAGCGATTCCGCAAGACTCACCAGTTATCAAATATAGCGAGACTATTGCGAAAGCCACGGTTGACATAGCCGAGGGCGCCTGGGTTCATACACACAACTCCGCGCCGGATTTCAGCGGGCGTGATTATGAGTACGCGACGCGGACTCCGGTTACTGATTTCTTTCCGCCGGAGCAGGCAGGCACATTCATGGGATACCTGCGCGAGAACGGCGACGTCGGGACGCGCAACTATATTGCAGTCATCGCCACATCCAACTGCTCAAGCCACGTGGCATCGGAGATTGCCGAGAGACTGAAGAATGTCGGGCCGGAAACCCATGGCATTGACGGTGTCGTTGCCATTCCGCATCAGGAAGGCTGCGGCCATTCGCAGGGCGAGGACACGTGGCAGCTCGAACGCACCATCGCCGGAATGATCTACCATCCAAACGTAGGGGCCGTGCTCATGGTCAGTCTCGGCTGCGAGGTCAATCAGATATCGAAATACATCGGCACCGCTCAACTCGGCCAGCAGGCATTTCGCAAGGGCAAGCTGATTGTCGGCCTTGAAATGCAATCGACGGGAGGCACTCGCAAGACCATTGAAAATGGCGTGCGCCAGGTCGAGCAGCTCATCGAGCAATGCCGGACGATGAAGCGCACAGAGCAGCCGCTCGGCAGGATCATTCTCGGCACCAACTGCGGCGGGTCCGATGCCTTTTCGGGAATATCCGCCAACCCTGCGCTTGGTTACGCCAGCGATCTGCTAATTCGTTCGGGCGGAACATCGGCGCTCGCTGAAATTCCGGAATGCATGGGCGCCGAACATCTTCTGACAAGACGCGCCATCGACGAAGCGACAGGACGCAAGGTGATCGATGTGATCAACTGGTACCAGAACTACCTGCGGCGCTTCGGCGCTTCATGGGATGACAATCCATCACCGGGTAACAAGGCCGGCGGCATCACCAACATCACGGAAAAATCACTTGGAGCCGTGGCCAAGGGCGGAACGACGGCGCTCACAGGCGTTTTCGCTTATGCCGAGCGCATCGACAAAAAAGGTTTTGTCCTGATGAACACGCCGGGTTACGACCCGGTCTCGCTCACAGGCCTTGCCGCAGGCGGCGCGAATATGATTGTCTTCACGACCGGACGCGGATCCGCCATCGGATTCCCGGTGGTTCCTGTCATAAAAGTCTCAACCAACTCGCGAATCGCTTCGATCATGGAAGACAACATCGACATCAACGCGGGCGCCATCGTCGATGGAAAAGAGACAATCGAAGAAGTCGGGCGCAGGATTTTCGATCTGATCCGTCGTGTCGCTTCAGGCGAACGCACGAAGAGCGAGCTTCTCGGGCATAAAGAGTTCGTTCCATGGCGCGTCGGGCCGGTCATGTAAATGTAAGAAGATTACGAAATAGACGAAATAAACGAAACAGACGGAAATGTTTTAACCGTTCAATGTGCGATAACTTTTGAATAAGCCAACGACGAAACAAACTGGATTGATTAACCCTTGTTATGTTTCGTCTGTTTCGTAATCTTATTCTTATTCTTCTTCTTCATTCGAAGGGAGTTCTCAAAGTGAGAAATTGGAAATATGCAACGATCATCGGCATCCTGATTCTATTACCTGTTCTGCATCATTGGCCTTGGGCAGGGGCGCAAGCCCTGCCGACTGGCTGACTGATGGAGGCAATTCTCAGCGCACCGCATGGCAGCAGGACGAGACGGCGCTCTCCACGACCAGCGTCAAAACCATGAAGCTGTTGTGGAAGATCAAGCTGGTAAACGAGGCGCGGCAGATGCATTCGCTGCTGCCGGTTTTGATTGCCGGACGTGTGGAGACCGGCAAAGGTCCGAAGCAGATCGTGATTGTCACAGGCGTATCGGACAACATTTATGCAATCGATGCTGAAAATGGGGAGTTGCTCTGGCAGAAGCATTTTGAGAGCGACTGGAAGCCTACGGCTGCGCAGCAGCGAGGCGGAGGGATACTTTGTCCGGGCGGGATCACAGCGACTCCGGTCATCGGTCCGGCAGAGAAGCCGGGCAAGTACACTCTCTACGCTGCCGCATGGGACGGTACGCTGCGCCGGCTGAATGTCGCTGATGGCTCTGAGATCGCCCCACCCGCCAAATTCATGCCTCCCAACGGCAAGCCCTACGCGTTGAGCCTCGTCAACAATGTGATCTACACGCACACTGCACAGGGATGCGGCGGAAACCCGAACATGGTTTACACCTACGATCTGGCCACGAATCTGGTCGGTTCGTGGGGACCTGCAGGTGGCGGCATGTGGGGGCGAACCGGGCCTGCGATCAGCTCAAAGCTGGTGTTGTATACCGGCACGGGCGACGGTCGCTGGGATCCTGAAAACGGTATCTTCGGCAACGGCATCATTGGAGTAAAACTCAACCCGCAGACCAAAGCCGTCGATCTGGTCGATTATTACGGGCCTTCGAATGCCGAGTGGCTCTGGAAGCGAGACCTCGATATGCAGGTCACACCGGCGATTTTCGATTACAAAGGCAGGGAACTGATGGTCGATGCGGGCAAGGAGTGCCGCATCTATCTGATGGATACCGAGTCGATCGGTGGAGACGATCATCGCACGCCATTTATCGTACGCCGCTCATCTGCAATGAAGAAGTCAATTTCGCCTCGGCCGGCATCTGGGGTTCGATGGCGAGCTGGGTTGATTCAACCGGCACGCGCTGGGTGCTGAGCCCCTTCTGGGGGCCGAAGCATTCAGCTTTCAAGGCGCCGATCGAATACGGTCCGGTGAAATACGGCGCGGTCGTGGCTTTTAAAGTCGAAGAGAAGAACGGCAAATGGAATTTGGATCCGGCGTGGGTCTCGCGAGACATGAATCGCGCGGAGCCGCCTGTCATCGCCAACGGCGTCATCTTCACATACGCAAACGGCGAGGATACTGACCAGGCGGCATTCGACATCGGACTGAATTACAACAGCGCCGAAAAGCGAATCAAAGGCTCGACTCATGCGACGCTCTATGCCCTGGATGCCCAGACCGGCAAGGAACTCTGGTCGAGCGGCAATCAGATCGCTTCGTGGAGCCACTGGGGCGGACTCTCGGTCGCCAATGGCCGGGTCTACATCAACACCTTCGATGGATACCAGTATTGCTTCGGGGTTAAATAGTTATGGATTGCGGCGGCTCGACGCCGCTCTCCATAAATGGGAGTTTCCGCAATGAGAAAATATGCTGCTGCGGTCATAGTTTTGTTCATCATCTCGCTGGCAATGTCTGGTTCTGCCAATGCCCAGAGCCGGGACTGGATGACCGAAAATGCTGATGCTCAGCGTTCTTCCTGGATCAGGAGAGATGACAAGATTTCAAAAGACAGGCTTCAGAAGCCCGGTTTTCAGCTTCTCTGGAAGATGAAGGTCAAAAATCCGCCGAGGCAGTTGAACTCGCTGATGCCTCCTGCAACCCTCGATCGGTTGATCGGATACCGCGGATTCCGGATGCTGGGATTTTTCGGCGGCAGTTCGAACAGCATCTTTACGATAGACACCGATCTTGGCCGGATGGAATGGGAAAAGAATTTGCGTTCCGCTCTTCCGGCCTCGCCCGGTACTTTTTCATGTCCAGGCGGGATGACAACGGGTGTAGTCCGGTCTACCCAAGTGGTTATGCCCGCATTGCCGACAAGCAGCGGCGGTGGCGGTCGAAGCAATCCGGCGAAGAGCGCAGTCGGCCAACCCGGTCAGGGTGCGGTGACACTGGCGAATGTTCGTCCCAACCCACCGGCAACGGCAGCGCCCGCTCAACCTCGTCCGACTCCACCACCACAGTTTGGCAGCGGCTTTTCTCTCATTTTCGCTTTGACCGGCGACGGAATGCTTCATTCCATGCATCTCTCGAATGGGGCAGACTTCGAACAGCCGATTAAATTCCTGCCGCCGAATGCGAACGCCAACGGGCTGATCGTCATCGGTAACATGGCTTATGTTGTAACCGATGGGGATTGCGGCGGTGTGGCAATGGCGTCTGGGCTATCGATCTCATCTCAAAGCAGGTAACCAACTGGAAAGCGAATGTTTCAGGTCTCGCAGGTCCGGCGTTTGGCGGAGACGGAACGATTTACGTTGCGACCAGGAGCGGCGGCGAAAGACCTGATTCACTGGTCGCGCTCGATCCGAAAACCTTGTCGGTCAAGGGCTGGTACTCGGCAGGCAATCAGGAGTTCTCATCCACGCCCGTCATTTTCCAGTACAAAGGGAGGGCCCTCATCGCCGCTACAACCAGAGATGGACGCGTCCATTTGCTTGATACATCAAATCTGGGAGGTTCCGATCATCAGACCCCGCTTTTTGCAACGTCAGTGTCTTCAAAAGCCGGAGATTTCGTTCCGGGTGCTCTGGCGAGCTGGCAGGATTTGGGCGGCACGCGATGGATTCTGGCGCCTGCAATAGGCACACAGGCTGCCGATGCCGGATTCAAAGCCGAGAATGGAGCCGTGACCAAAGGATCCGTCGTTGCATGGAAGATTGTTGAACATGGATTCCGTCTTTGGCAGGCCAGGGGAAACCTATGCCGGACGGGCCCGGCAAGGAAGAGACTCAGAAAATCTGCTCTGCCTGCCACGATCTTGAAAAATCCCTCTCTCTTCGACAGGATCGGGCCGGCTGGCAGAAGACACTGGAGAAGATGCTTGACTTCGGAGCAAAAGCCACAGATCAGGAACGCGACGCTGTGATCAATTATCTGGTCAAAAATTTCCCCGCGGAAGATGTGCCGAAGATCAACATCAACAAAGCCACGGCGGTAGAATTGGAGAGCGGCCTGTCTCTCAAACGCTCGCAGGCCACTGCGATCATTCAGTACCGGACGCAGAACGGCAATTTCAAAACCATCGAGGATTTGAAAAAAGTCCCCGGCGTGGATTTAGAGAAAATCGAGGCGAAGAAGGATCGCATTGTTTTCGAAGAATGAAAAATCCGGTTGTCATAATTCTGCTGTGTTTTGCAATACTGGGCTGTCTTGCTGCGGCTCAACCCAGATCCGATTGCTCGAAAATCGTTTCGGGCTTGGAGCGACAGTTGGAGACGCAGCGCCGCCTGCTGGTCGACTGGGCCGGGTTGACGCGTTATGGCAGCGAAAACACAGAGCTTCCACGCCCCGCATCTGTTGAAGACCGCGTGGTATTTCTCGGCGACGAGATCACCGAGAACTGGGGCCGTGGCAATTCGAAATTCTTTCCGGGCAAGCCATATCTCAATCGCGGCATCAAGGGACAGACCACTCCCCAGATGCTCATTCGCTTCCGTCAGGATGTGATCGCGCTTAAGCCCAAAGTCGTCGTCATCATGGCAGGAACAAATGACGTCGCCGGTGTCGCAGGCCCGATTACCCAGGGAATGATGGCGGAAAACATCATGTCCATCGTTGAACTCGCCAAAGCCAACGGCATCCGCGTCGTGCTGGCTTCTCTGACCCCGATTTGCGATTGCTACGATGTTAAACAGTCAAAGCTGCGACCGTTCGGCAAGATTATCGGGGTCAACGGCTGGCTAAGGGAGTATGCCGCCGAGAGCGGCTCTGTCTATCTCGATTTTTATAAAGCCATGGCCGAAGGCCGCAATTTGAAGAAAGAACTGTCCGACGACGGATTTATACCGAATGACGCCGGCTATGCCTTGATGGCTCCGCTGGCTGAGGCGGCAATTAATAACGCTTTGCATGGAAAATAGCGCATGAACGCATGGAGTTCCGCCTTCAGGCGGAAGGTAATAGTTTGTTCCGCCTGAAGGCGGAACTCCATGCTCTACTCCAGACGGGGAGCAAACCAATGAGCAACAACCAATATCCGAAACTGCATAACGCCACCTGGCCGGGTCTTGTCGGCAAGGGAGGCCCTGATGCCGAACCGATCATCGAATTTGAAACGATGCTCGACATGACGGCGGCGGCTGAAGTCGATGGCGTCCGGTTCGATGGCGTCGATATTTTTCTCTCGCTTCCGCATACCGATGTAGATTCGACCGACGAGGATCTCAAACGGCTTGCCGATCAGGTGGCTTCGAGAAATCTGGTGATCGGCTCACTGGTAGCTCCAGTCTGGGGGCCGACAGGTGGAGGCTCGGCGATGGGGTCAGCCGAAGAGCGCAAAGCCTTTCTCACACAGGTCCAAAAATCCTGTGCCATTGGCAGAAAACTCCGCGACATCGGTATTCGCCAATACGGTATCGTCCGCATCGATTCGTCATGCAGTCCTGCGGAATGGGCAGCAGATCCGGTGGGCAATACGAAAAAGATCGCAGAGACCTTTCGTGAAGCCTGTAACATCGCCGAAAGCTACGGCGAACGACTCGCCGCCGAGGGCGAAATCTGCTGGGGGGGCATGCATAGCTGGAAGCATATGCTGGAACTGCTGGAGCTTGTGGACAGGCCGCAGACGCTTGGAATGCAGGCCGATATGGCGCATACGCTCCTCTTTACACTCGGCTATAACTCGCCCGATGACAACCTGCTCCCCGAAGGCTACGACTGGTCGAACAAGGAAATTCTTTATGACGCCCTGGGCAGGATGACCAGTCGACTCCGCCCATGGGTCAATGATTTTCATGTAGCCCAGAATGATGCCACGGTAAAAGGCTCCGGCTCGCACGACAAGACCGGACGCCACTGCCTGCCAAACGATCCGAACGGCAAAATGGATATCGTCCGCGCCGCCGGCTTGTGGATGCGGGACGAGACGGGATCTCCAACCAGAGCTTACAAACACATCAACTGGGACGGTTGCATGTTCTCCAACGAGACGATGACCGACCCGCAAACCTGGCGCAATATCCTTTCGGCCATGATCTCTGTGCGCAACGCTCACGGTTGGAATTGGGGGGGGGGGGAAAGCGATATATGAGTAAAGAACATCTCAACATCGGTTTAGTCGGGTACGGTTTTATGGGACGCACTCATTCGAATGCTTTCCTGCAGGCCGGCCGCTTCTTCGATCTTCCCTTTCAGCCTGTTCTCAAGGCCGTCTGCGCACGCAATCCTGAACGGGTGCAGGCTTTCGCCGACAACTGGGGGTATGAATCGATCGAGACCGATTGGCGCAAACTGGTCGAACGGCCGGACATCGATCTGATCGACATCGCCAGTCCGAACGACACGCACGCCGAGATTGCCATCGCTGCGGCAAAAGCCGGCAAGATGGTCATGTGCGAAAAGCCGCTGGGACGCAATGCAGCCGAAGCCCTCGCCATGACAGAAGCCGTGGAATCCGCCAGGGTCGCAAATATGGTCTGGTACAATTACCGCCGAGTGCCGGCCGTCGTGCTGCTCAAGAACCTGATTGACGAAGGGCGCTTCGGGCGAATCTTCCATTACCGCGCAAAATTCCTGCAGGACTGGACGATTTCCCAGGACCTGCCGCAGGGTGGCGAGGGACTTTGGCGCCTTGATGTCGCAGTTGCCGGTAGCGGCGTGACCGGCGATCTGCTGGCCCATAACATCGACACGGCGATGTGGCTCAATGGACCGATTTCGGAAGTTACGGCAATGACCGAAACTTTCATTAAAGAGCGAAAACACAATCTCACAGGCGACGTTCAACCCGTAGGTATCGACGATGCAAGCGCTTTCCTGTGCCGCTTTGCTAACGGTTCGCTTGCGACGTTTGAAGCGACGCGGTATGCGCGCGGACATAAAGCTTTATACACTCTCGAAATCCACGGCGAGCATGCTTCGGCCATCTGGGATCTGCACGATCTGCACCGGATCCAGTATTTCGATCACCGTGATGAAGGCAGTTTGCGCGGCTGGCGCAGCATTCACGTGACCGACGGCGATCATCCATACATGAATCACTGGTGGGTGCCTGGACTGCAAATCGGTTACGAGCATACATTCATTCATCAGGTCGCCGATTTCCTTGACGCCGTCGGTGGCGGCAGGGAAGCGGCGCCGACCTTCCGTGAGGCACTGGCAACGGACCTTGTCACCGACGCGGTGCTCAAATCTGCACGAACGAGGCAGTGGGAATCAGCATCTTAAGTTGTCCTCAAATCCGGATCGAAATCGGTAGTATCAGAGAAAGCGAAAGAGAGTCTTATGAAAAAGCCCGTAGTCATCGCCGCCGTTCTTCTGGCAGCAATGCTCCTGATCTTTACGTCAATTACCCAACAAGGTGAAGCACAAAACCCGCCCCGTGGAGTTGCCGGACGCGTTAATGGAATAGACCAGCTTGTGTTAAACGATCACGCCGGTTTTGAATCAATCTTTGACGGCAAGACACTCAATGGCTGGGACGGTGATCCGGCGTTCTGGCGCGTCGAGAATGAAGCCATCGTCGGGGAAAGCACCTCCGAAAAGCCTCTCAAGGTCAACACCTTTATCATCTGGCGAGGAGGCAAACCTGCTGATTTCGAATTGAAACTCGAATATCGCATCAACTCCACCAACAGTGGAGTTCAATACCGCAGCGTGGAGCTTCCCGAAATCGGCAAGTGGGTCATGAAAGGTTATCAGGCGGACATAGATTTTCAGAATACTTATACCGGGCAGCTTTATGAGGAGCGGGGACGCGGTTTCCTCGCCATGCGCGGCCAGATGACTCAACTCCAGACAGGCAAAAAACAGATCATCGCCAACCTTCGCAGCAGCGATGATCTCAAAAGCCTGATCAAACCCGGTGACTGGAATCAACTCCACATCATCGCGCGCGGCAATCTGCTGACTCATATTCTCAACGGTCACCTCATGGCTCAGACCATCGATGATGATCCGTCAGCTCGCGCAATCAATGGTTTGATCGGCTTCCAGATGCATGTCGGCCCACCCATGAAAGTCGAGTTCCAAAACATTAAGCTGAAGATCATGAAATGAAGAATGAAGAATGAAGAATGAAGAAAGAATGCAGAATGATTAGAATTAAGAATGCAGAATTAAGAATGGGAATGATTGAATGCGATTTTGGATTGAATGATTATGAAGAAGTAGTTTCTAATGTTTGAATCCAAAACTCGCATTCAAATCATTCTGCATTCTTAATTCTTAATTCTGCATTCTAATCATTCTTCTCCCTTTCTCGATTATCTGAACGCCCCAGGGAGTTCCAGTCACCTTGATCTTTTTGATCACCTTGAGGCTTGCCAGATCCACGACAGAGACATCGTTTGAAGGTCCGTTTGCCGTGAACAGAGTTTTGCCGTCAGGCGAAACGGCCAGACCCCACGGGCGTTGTCCGACATCGAGAGAGGCCAGAGTTCGGTTCGAGGCTGTATCCACGACAAAGACCATGCGCCCGCGGCCGGTGCTGACGTATAGATTTTTTGCATCAGGCGAGAGTGCAAGGCCCATCGGCTTGATCTGACCGGGAATGCCGAGGGTGATCTCCTTGAGCTTCTCGTTCCTGACGGCGTCAAAGAGCACTATGCCACCGTCATTTTCCGCATTAACGTATCCGCGCAGTCCATCGGGAAGAAAAACAATGTTGCGTGGGCGACGTCCGACCTTGAAGCTTTTAATGAGCTTGAGTGAGGCGACATCGACCACGGCGAGAGAGCTTTCGGCTTCCGAGGTCACATAAACCAGTTTCCCGTCGGGGGAAAGCGCCACCCCTTCGGGCTCGCCGCCAACCGTGATCGTCTGCACCAACTTGCCTGTAGCCAAATCAATGAAACTGACGCCGGCAATATCCTCGTTCGAAACGAAGAGCATTTTTCCGTCAGCGCTGATGGCGAAATTCTCCGGATCCGAACCTCCCTGAATGATTCGAACGAGCTTGTTCTGCTCGACATCGAAGACGCCGATTCCGTCGGCGCTTTTGTCCGGGGGAGGGAGCGTGCTTTCATCCACGCCTGGAGGCGCGGCTGGCGAACCGCTCAGCGCGACATAGATCGTCTTTCGATCGGGGCTCGCGTGAATGCCGCGCGGACGTTTTCCGAGCGGCACAGTTGAGATGACTTCAAGCGTCGAGCCGTCGATCACGCTGAGATCTCCCGTCGCCTCGTTTGTTACGTATACGCGGTAGCCGGTTTTCCATTCAGGCGCGATCGATGGTCCTTTTTTCGAGCAGCCCGAAGTTATCAGCAACAATCCGCAGGCAATACACATGAGCACAAGCTTGTTCAACGTAGTTAATCCCCCTTTTTTACTTAACTGATGTTACGCATCGGTGCTTGGACAATTTAGTTGACAGCGGTTCTGACGCGCCGAAGGCGCAATTTTATTACAGCCCGGGGCAAGCGCGAAGCGCGTCGCCCCGGGTTATGGTCTCCACAATTATCTGGTCGGGGCAACGCCCCAACCAGACCATGATGTTGATTGCCCCGTTGGGGCGTAGTTGTTTTACATGATAATTACCCGGGGCGACGCGCTTCGCGCTTGCCCCGGGCTGTAATAATTCGCGCCTTCGGCGCTTAAGAATCGTGGTCAAATCAATTCTACTGATTTCGAGTGCGTAACATAAGTTACTTAAAACTGAAAACTACTTCGCTCTTTCCGGATGGAGCCAGAGTGATTTGCTGATCCTGTCTGCCGAGTTCTTCGTGCCAGGCTTCGATAGTATAGGTTCCCGGCGGCACGTTGGGCAGTTCGAATGAGCCATTCTTGCCGGTCACTGCGAAGTATGGATGTTCGACCACTCCGATCCAGGCATGCATCCACTGATGGATGTTGCATTTGACGCGGATCATGACTTCGGGCCGGGTGAAACGGCGGACGAACGGCTCTGCTCCAGGCGGCTGGCTCTGATTCCATTCGCGATTGACGATTGCCACAGGGTGTATGTTGTGAGTCAGCGGATCGGAGTTGGTCACCTTCAGCGTCTGGCCCACCTGAATACCCAGCACTCGCGGACCGAACCAGCAGCCCTGCTGATTGATCTCGACCTGAGAGGCGGATGGCTCGAACTTTTTGTCTTCAAGCCCCTGCTTGATGTATACAAAGACATTGGCGAGCAGGGCATTGGCCCCTTGATTGCTCACTGCAATCGACTCGTCCAAAACCTGATTCTTATGGAGATTTGCACACTGGGGATCTCCTTCCATATCCACTTTTCGGCCCGGCTGTCTCTTTCCGTCAAACATCACTTTGCCGGTAACCAGCCCTGCAGAGCCCGGATCTACCTTGAACCAGACTTGAGCTGACTTCTTCTCCGGCTTGACTCCGGAACACCCTGACAATAGTCCCAGGCCAATGCAGAGCAGCAGAATGGCCCTGTTGAGAATTGTGGTTTTCATGTTACTCCTTGACCGGAGGTCCGGAATTGGCGGGAACCTCTCCCGTCAGCGACTCAAGGAATTTGACCAGGTCGCTGCGATCCCGGGCTGAGAGGCCCAGCGGCCGCATCTCTTTATCAAGCTGAGGGTTTGAATTCCCGCCCCCCATGTAAAAATCCACCACTTCTTTGAGCGTCTTCAAGCTGCCATCGTGCATATAGGGCGCGGTCTTTGCGACATTGCGCAGGCTTGGAGTTCTAAAAGCTCCGCGGTCGGCTTCAACCTTAGTCTGAACAAATCGGCCCATGTCGGTCAACTCACCTTCCGAGTTCATCCCTGCGCCGACATTATGAAATTTGCCGTCTGAGAACAACGCGAACTTGTCGCCGATCGGATGACAGGTCGCGCAATTGCCGCGATTCCTGTCTGTGAAAATCGCCAGTCCCCGAATTGCCTCGGCGCCAATCGCATCCTTCCTGCCGCCATACTGATACCTGTCAAATGGCGAATTGCCGCTGATCAAGGTCCGCTCAAAAGCGGCGATCGATTTGACTATCTTGTTCATGGTAATCCGCCCCGGTCCAAATACTCTGGCGAATTCGTCAACATATTTTTGATCCTGGTTGAGCTTTGCCACGCAGGCATCGTGAGGCAGGTTCATCTCCAACGGATTGGCAATTGGGCCCCCGGCCTGCTCTTCAAGACTTCCAGCTCGACCGTCCAGGAATTGAGTCACATTGTAAGCTGAATTGAGCGCGGTTGGAGTATTGCGGGGGCCGGTTTGAGCATCGATACCAATCGCTTTAGGCCAGGAGTCGGAGAAGTAGTTTTCGGGATTATGGCAACTGGCGCATGAGATCGTACCGTCGCTCGAAAGATTTGTATCGTAAAAAAGCCTGCGTCCGAGCGCGATTGACTCGGCTGTCATGCGGTTGTCGGCCGTAACCGGTACAGGCGGAAGCCCTGCCGGCGCCTTGACTTCATACGGAATTCCAATCGGCTGCGCTTTATCCTCCTCAGCTTTATACTTTTGCTTTCCACAAGCAGTTAAAATTAATCCCGCAAAGAGGATCAAAAAGATTCCATCCCGGCGAATTGTAGAAGCAGTCCTGATTGCCTGGCGTTGGATGAGTCTTCGAAGATGATCGTTAGTGCACATGATTTCAATACCAAACTCGTATGAATCGCGAATAATGGAGAGGTTCGACATTACGAATGCTGTTAAACAAATAAAATAGACGAAATAGACGAAACAAACAAATACCGCAATTGGAGTCGTCCATTTCGTCTATTTCTATTTCGGAAATCAACTGCTTTGTTGACCGCGAATCAATTCATCATGTCATCATGCCTTTTCTGAACGAACGACCTCGACCGAGCATTCAGCCCGAGTCGCGACCGCTGCCGAGATGCTGCCCAGCAGGAGTCGATCGATCGCACTCATGCCTGCGGCTCCGACGAAGATGCAGTCCGCGCCCCATTTTTCGGCTTCATCAAGCAAAACACTCTTGGGATCCCCCTCCAGGATCATGGCACGGACTTTGAGTCCTGTGGTTCGTAATTCCTTCTCCAGCTTACCGGCGGCTGCTTCCACCCTGGCCCGTTCTTCGACAAACCACTGCGAGACGGGCATTACCATGAGACTGCTCGTTGCCGCAGAGATGGAAGGCACGGCGCTAAGCAACAGGACCTCTGTTTGGGCAGGCCATGGACGTTGTGCGACAACTTTCACGGCGGCTTCTGCGCCGGTCGAGCCATCAACCCCGACAATGATTTTGACAGGCGCATCGGCGGGCATTTCGCGACCGCGCGCGACACGAACAGAGCAGGGCGCATGATGAAGAATCTTCTGCGAGATGCTGCCCAGCACCAGCTTTACAATTCCCGTCCGCCCGTGAGAACCGACTACAATCAGGTCCGGCTTCCACTGCTCCGCACCGGCAAGGATGATCGATGCCGGGGAACCCCCCGTATGATTCTGCCAGAACCTTCCAAGCCGGGAAGAGCGCCTGCAGCTTCTTTCCAGCCGTGACCGCCAGCTCTTTCACCTCGTCAGATACAGGGTAGCTCGATTCGTAGCTCGTTCTCATCATCCAGTAACTGGTTGGCATCGGCAGCCACTGCTCATCCACCGCAAGCACGTAGGCCTCAACTTCTGACGGCAATCCGGCGCGCTGCAAATCCACCAGCGCGGCATCGGCACATTCCGAGCCGTCGTATCCAATCAGAATCTTCATCTTGTTAGTCATGACAATCTCCTTAAACTGCTTTCAAACCGCTGTGTACTTTTCCCCACTCATGGAATTACGACTCAATCCCCGTGCCAGAGGATCTGGATTTCTTCAAAGTCGTTAAATATTGCAGGGAATCTGCTTGCAGGCGGGGCATTACCCCGCTGAGTGGGGCAAAATCCACAACTTGACCATCATGAACTGATCATCTTCCCATCCAGCCGCCGTCGACTACGAGAATGTGGCCATGAAGGTAATCGCTTGCCGAAGAGGAGAGGAAAACCACGGCTCCGGCCAGATCCTCCGGTTCGCCCCAGCGGCCAGCGGGAATGCGCTCGAGAATCTGACGGTTGCGTGCCTGATCCGATTGCAGGGCTGAAGTGAGGTCGGTTTGCATATACCCGGGGGCGATGGCGTTGACGTTGATGCCGTGCTGCGCCCATTCGTTTGCAAGCGCTTTGGTCAACTGGGCCACCCCGCCTTTCGATGCAGAATAGGACGCGACATTGAGTCCGCCCTGAAACGACAGCAGCGAAGCTATGTTGACAATTTTGCCGCCGCGCGTGCCGTCTTTGCGTTCGAGCATGTAGTTTCCTGCTAGCTGCGAAAGCCGAAAAACACTCGACAGATTCACCGCGATCACCGCATCCCAGTCATCTTCGCAAGTATCGACGGCCGAAGCCCGGCGAATTGTTCCGGCGTTGTTGATCAGAATATCAATGCGCCCGAACTCTTCGAGAATCTGTGAAATCAGTCGCTGAGGAGTCTCTTTTTCAGCGAGACTGCCGCGCAAGGACAGTGCACGCCGCCCTGCCCGCCGGATCAATTCGCAGGTCTCCGATGGATCGTGGGTATTGCCGTGCGCAGCAACGTGCGCGCCGGCTTCAGCAAGTGCAATTGCCATTGCGGCTCCCAGCCCCGCGGAGGCTCCCGTCACAAGCGCTACTTTGTCATCGAGTCTGAATTTGTCGAGGATCATGAAAACAGGATGGCGAAACAGACGAAAATTCGTTAAACCTTGTATGGTCGAGTGTCACCATTAAACGTGATATTGAAATTAACGGCAAGCAAGCATCACCCCGGCCCCCGGCTTACCAGCCGAGGACGCGCTTGCCCGGATCGTTCCACCTGCTCAAAACCACTTTATTCCTGGTATAGAATTGAAATCCTTCGGAGCCCTGGATATGAAGATCTCCGAAGAACGACTGGTTCCAGCCGGTGAAGGGAAAGACGGCCATTGGAGCGGGGACGCCGACATTGATTCCGACCATGCCGCAATTGATGTTACGGGCGAATGTCCGCGCGGCGCCGCCGTCACGGGTGAAGATCACGGCGCCATTGCCGTAGGCAGACTGGTTGGCGCGTTCGATGGCTTCGCTCAAATCCTCCATTCTGAGGACTGAAAGCACGGGTCCGAAGATTTCTTCCCTTGCAATCTGCATATCAGCCGAGACGTGATCAAAGATGGTCGGGCCGACGAAAAATCCATTGCTCGGCTCGGTGAGATTGACTGCGCGACCGTCAATCGCGAGTTGCGCGCCTTCTTTCAAGCCGATGCCGATGTATGAGTTTATCCGGTCACGCGCGGCAGAATCGATGACGGGTCCCATATCGACGGCGGTGCTGGTATCGGTAGGTCCGATGTTCATCCGGCCGGCGGCTTCGCTCAAACGCTCGATCAGCGGGCCGGCGGCACGGCCCACTGGAAGGGCCACGCTGCCGGCCATGCAGCGCTGCCCCGAGCAGCCGAAAGCGGCTCCGATGATCTGGCTTGTCGCGGCGTCAAGATCGGCATCGGGCATGACAAGCATGAAATTCTTCGCTCCACCGGCAGCCTGCACTCGCTTGCCGTTGGTCGTGCCGGTTTCGTAAATGTACTTTGCAACTTTGGTCGAGCCGACGAAGCTGATGGCTGCAATGCCTGGATGTGTGAGCAGCGCATCCACTGTTTCGGCTCCACCGTGGACGACGTTGAAAACGCCTGGGGGCAATCCGGCTTCAGTCAATAACTCCGCCATTCTCAGCGGAGTGAGCGGCACTTTTGGCGATGGTTTGAGAATGAATGTGTTGCCGCAAACAATGGCGATTGGGAACATCCAGAGCGGTACCATGGCTGGAAAATTGAATGGAGTGATGCCCACACAAACACCCACGGGATGACGCTGGACCTGCCCGTCGATGCCTCGCGATACGTTCTCGATGGTTTGTCCCATCAATATTGAAGGCGCGCCGCCGGCCAGCTCGACCATTTCGATCCCGCGCCGTACATCGCCCCTGGCTTCTTCGGCTGTCTTTCCGTGTTCGCGTGTGATGAGCTGAGAGATCTCGTCAAAATTCTTCTCAAGCAGAGATGCAAAGCGGAACATGATCCGTGCTCGCTCGATGACTGGCGTATCAGACCAGGCCGGAAGTGCTTTTTGCGCGGCTTCAACGGCGAGATTCACTGCATGCGAATCGCTTTCAGGCGTCTGCGCAATGATCAGTCCGCGTGACGGATTGTAGACAGGCGTGAATTGAGATGTTTTGACAGAAACCAGTTCTCCGCCGACGTAATTGTGACAAGTTATACTCATAAATTCCTTTCAGGCGTTTAACGTCAGGCAGGGTTTATCTTGCTGCCATAGATATTCACCGTACATATTTTTGCTCCCTCGAAATCCTCTTTTTCATGACATCTGTAATCGAGCAGGAGGTACTGAAGGCATATTTCAGCGAAAGCGGGGAGACCCGGATAGCGTGCTTTCTTGAACCTCTTTGAGAGCGTCATATGCCTCAACATAATGCGACTGCCCTGACCCCGTATGTAGTTGTTAGCCTGTTTCGTTTATTTCGTCTGTTTCGTCATCTCTTTTCTTTCTATTTTTCCAATGCCTTTTCCAGGGCAGTCACGAGTTCATCGATATGATCTTTCGTCGCGATCAGAGGTGGCCCCAGCCGGACCACATTGCCGAATAATCCGCCCTTTCCGATGAGCACGCCATGTTTTCTGGTCTCTTCAAAGATCTTCAACACCGCCTGCGGGTTCGGCTCCTTTGTCTTGCGATCCTTGACGAACTCGATTCCCTGCATCAATCCCATTCCGCGCACATCGCCGATCACATCAAAACGCTCCTGCAGGCCCATCAGCCTCTCGCGCAGGTAATCGCCGACGACCTTTGCATTGTGCGCCAGGTTTTCGCGCTCGATCACTTCGATGGTAGCCATGGCTGCCCGCATCGTCACGGGATTCCCACCGAAGGTCGAGAAGGTCAGAGTCGGCACGGCGGCGGCGACCTCTTTGGTGGCTATTGTGGCCCCTATCGGTGACCCGTTCGCCATACCCTTGGCGAATGTCATGATCTCAGGCTCTACTCCCCAGTGCTCGATGCCAAACATTTTGTCTCCGGTCCGGCCCCATCCCGTCTGAACTTCGTCGCAGATGAAGACTCCGCCGAACTGACGGACGATGGCTACCGCCTCCTTGAAGTACTCTTTTGGCGGGGTGATGAAGCCACCGACTCCCATGATCGGTTCCGCCATAAATCCGGCAATCTTCCCCGTTGTCGAGGTCTCGATCAGTTCTTTCAAATCTTTGGCGCAGGCCAGATCGCATTCCGGGTATGTCAACTTGAGCGGGCAGCGGTAACAGTAGGGCGCCACAGCCTGCACATAGCCCGGCACCTGCGAGGGCAGCAGCCTCCACGTCGAGTGGCCCGTTGCCGACTGAGCCGCCGCCGATCGGCCGCTGTAGCTGTGACGCAGGGTGATGATCTCCTGCCGCCCGGTGTAGAGCTTCGCAGTCATGGTGGCAGTCTCGTCCGCCTCGGTGCCGCTGTTGGTGAAAAACGATTTTTCGAGCTTGCCGGGTGTGATCTCGGCCAGCTTCTCCGCCAATACCGATTGCGGGCGGTTGGCGTATAGCGTCGAGGCGTGGTTGAGCTTCCCCACCTGATCGATGATCGCTTCAGTCACATGCGGATGCACATGGCCCACGCTTGTAGTCAACACTCCGCCAAAGCAGTCCAGATACTTGTTCCCGCTTTCATCCCAGACATACATCCCCTCGCCATGGTCGAGCGCTATCGGATCCTGGTAATACATGGCCACGGACGGAAACAGATAGTCCTTGTGTTTTTTGACCGTGTCGGATCGATTTTCACCGTTGCTCATAGATATGAGGCCTCCTTGAATCTTGAAGTCGACAGACCCTGATTTGAATTGGGGCCAATTATTGCACCGAACAATTTTTAATAAAGACAATTATCTGCGTCTATTACGCTTCTCCTCTCACTTCATCGGAGCAAAGCGTGCGGTGAAATGGCGCAGGAACGGAGCCTGTTTCTCGATTCGATAGCCGCGCAGCGACTCCCGCCGCTTCGCCACCTGCAAAATCGCCTCGATCACATAATCGATATGGCTTTGCGTGTAGACGCGATGTGGAATCGCCAGCCGCACCAGTTCCATTGCCGCCGGCTTCTCGACGCCCGTCTCCGGATCCGTATGCGCATACATCACTGAACCGATTTCGCATGAACGAATCCCGGCCTCGCGATACAACTCGATCGCCAGCGCCTGGCCCGGAAACTGCAGCGCGGGGATGTGCGGCAGCATTGCCGCCGCATCGATGTAAATTGCGTGCCCTCCCGGCGGCTCAATAATCGGCACTCCCTGATCGGCAATGTGCCGGCCCAGATAATTGATCGAGGTGAAACGATAATTGAGATAATCCTCGTGCAGAACTTCCTGCAACCCCACGGCAATCGCTTCCAGATCCCGGCCCGCCAGTCCACCATACGTCGGAAACCCCTCGGTCAGAATCAGCAGATCTTTTTCCTGCTGCGCCAGCAGATCGTTATTGGTGCAGAGGAATCCGCCGATGTTGACCAGCCCGTCCTTCTTCGCCGACATGGTGCAGCCGTCCGCATACGAGAACATCTCACGGGCAATCTCCTTGACCGACTTGTCGGCGTACCCTTCCTCGCGCAGCTTGATGAAATAAGCGTTCTCTGCAAAGCGACAGGCATCGAGGTAGAGCGGGATACCGTACTCAGTGCAGATGGCTTTAACTTCACGTATGTTGGCCATCGAGACCGGCTGGCCGCCGCCGGAATTGTTGGTCACCGTGAGCATGACCAGTGGGATGCGTTCGGGGCCTACGCGCGCGATCAGTTCCCGCAACGCGTCGGTATCCATGTTGCCCTTGAACGGATGCCATGTTGCCGGCTGATAAAACTCAGGGATAGGCAGATCGACGGCTTCAGCTTTGACATATTCGACGTTGGCTCGCGTCGTGTCGAAATGGGTGTTGTTTGGAACGACCGAGCCCGGCCGGCACATGACCGAAAAGAGAATGCGCTCCGCGGCGCGCCCCTGATGTGTCGGCATGACATTGCGAAAGCCGAAGATGTCGCGCACGCTCTCCTCGAAGCGGTAGAAGCTGGGGCTGCCCGCATAGGATTCGTCGCCCTGCATGATGGCTGACCACTGCTTCGAACTCATGGCGGCTGTCCCGCTGTCGGTCAGCAAATCTATGATCACATTTTCGGCGTGCAGTAAAAAAAGATTGTAAAAGGCCTGTTTCAGATACTGTTCGCGCTCTTCGCGGGTGGTCATTTTGATCGGCTCGACTACCTTCACGCGAAAAGGCTCTATGATGGTTTTCATATACGTTCTTCCTTAATAACAGATGTTACGCAAATAAGTATTTCTATGGATTGTGCCCGTTTACCTGGCAACGCGGTTATGGAGCCTTTACGGTAAGTGAATCAAATGATGCGTTTCCCAACTCGGCCCCCGCCCCGGGCCTTGTGGACTATTCAAATCAAATGGTGTTACGTGCGTAACATCAGTCATTAAAATCAGATTTCGTCTGGTGAGTGACAGATACCGGTTGGGCTTCACGCACTTCTTCACCTAAAATCGGCTTTTACAATTCGGCCTCATGGCCGATGCCTGAAACATCCAACACCCTATAATTCGAGAACCACTACCTGGAGACAACTAATGAGAAGAAAAATTCTGTTCTTAACATTCTTGACGACGGTGCTGCTGAGCACCATGTCATTTGCTCAATCAACGGTCAATACACCCGCGCCCAGGCCAGCCGGACAGGCAGCTTCGGTTGGTCGCGCGACCCCTTCAAAAAAAGATAATTCGCCTTTCTCGAAAGATCGGCTCCAGCGTATCGACCGCGTCATGCAGCAATATGTGGACGAAAACCGGCTGGCCGGCGCAGTAGCATTGGTGCTCAGGGACGGTCGACCGGTCTATGAGCGGGCTTTCGGATGGAGTGATAAAGAGGCGGGGCTGCGCATGTCCACTGACACTATCTTTCGCATCGCCTCTCAAACGAAGGCAATCACCAGTGCCGCCATACTCTCGCTTGTCGAGCAGGGCAAGATCGTTTTGACCGATCCTGTGAGCCGATTCATTCCAGAGTTTGCGAAGACGACTGTTGCACAAGGGAAGGATTCTGCGGGCGCAGTAGTGCCGGCCAAACGCCAGATCACAATCAAGGATCTATTGACCCATACCGCTGGAATTTCATACGGGACTCAACCCAATGTAGCCTCGCTCTACGAAGCCAAAGGCCTGGGGCCGGCCGCCGGAAATGGCTGGTACACCGCCGACAAGAAGGAGGGGATCTGCCGTACAATGGAACGGCTCGCTTCGCTGCCGTTCATCGCTCAGCCTGGTGAATCGTGGGTCTACGGTTATAACACGGACATCCTTGGCTGCGTTGTCGAACGCGCTGCTGGAGTTCCTCTCGATCAATTCATTCGCACGCAGATCACCGATCCGCTTGGCATGAAAGACACGCAATTCTACCTTCCTATCAGGCAGCGGCAGCGTTTGGCGGCGGTTTACGCAAGCGGAAGCGACGGCCTCATCACGCGTGCACCCGAAGGCTCGAAAGGACAGGGCGATTATGTCAACGGCCCTCGCCAAAGTTTCGCAGGTGGAGCCGGCTTGCTCTCCACCGCGCATGACTACGCCCGTTTTCTGGAGATGATCCGCAATGGCGGTGCTTTGGACGGCGTCCGGATACTCTCGCCGCGAGCCGTAAAGCTCATGACCACCAACCAGATCGGCAATCTCGCTCCCGAAGAAGGACTGGGTTTCGGTCTCGGTTTTCAAACCACGGATCGCTTCGGCGCCAGCGGACTCGCCCCTGTCGGAGCCTTCGGCTGGGGTGGCGCCTATGGAACTGTCTACAGCGTTGACCCCGAAGCCAGATTGGTGATGGTTCTCATGATCCAGCTTATGCCAAATAGAACAGACATTGGCAGAGTTTTCCCGACACTGGTTTATCAGGCTCTCGTCGAACCCGAGAAGTAAATGACCATGCCGTTCTGCCCAGCCATCTGCTGCAGCCGATATCAGGCCAACTCTATTCCACCAGAGTACTGAATCGAGTTGTTCGATATCGGATCAGGGCTCCATAGGCACACAAAATAAAACAGGCAATCCGAAGATTGCCTGTTTTATTTGATTTCATTGATGGCCAGGGAGGGAGTCGAACCCCCGACACACGCATTTTCAGCTTAACTATCAGAAAAACTGACCCGGCCTGATTTTTTCAACGACTTATGTAGAAAAATTACACCAACCCCGGCCCCCCACTTGATTGTCTCGATCTGAACGTGACTTTTGAATGTAGGATGGAAATCGCACGGATCGCTCATGCGCGTGGGATGGCGGGTGTGCTGCTGGCTTTTACCCCGCGAAATAAGCACTGTCCACCAAATCAGGTCAACTCCAATCTGGAGTTGACCCGGTTTGGTGGACACCTCATCATTTGAAAGGGAGGTACCACAAATGCCTAAATCACGTCCACCATATTCACCTGAATTCCGCCGACAGATGGTCGAACTTGTTCTTTCAGGTCGAACCCCGGAAGAGCTGGCGCGAGAATTTGAGCCAACAGCCCAGGCCATCCGGAACTGGGTCCAACAAGCTGAACGAGAAGACGGCGTCCGGGAGGACGGCCTGAAAAACAACGAGCGCGAAGAGCTCAACCGTTTACGGCGAGAGAATCGACAACTGAAGCAGGAACGTGAAATCCTAAAAAAAGCCGCGGCCTGGTTTGCTCGGGAGACCGGAGTGATCCCGGACGGTTCTACGAATTCATAAAAGTGAACCAGGCCATGTATTCGATCAATCTCCAATGCCGTGCTCTGAAGGTCTCCCGAAGTGGCTATTATGCGTGGCTCAAACGTGAACCATCGGCCCGCAAGAAACAGGACTTGGTTCTGCTTGATCAGATCAAGCGGATTCATAGTATCTCGCGAGGGACTTATGGAGCGCCGAGAGTTCTCGCTGACATCAGGGAATCCGGCAGTCGGATCGGTCAAAAAAGGATTGCTCGCCTGATGGCGGGTGCTGGACTGATCGGTGTGACGCGGCGAAGAAGAGTGAAGACGACGATTCGTGGTCAGGAGGCGGCTCCAGCTCCTGATCTGGTAAATCGGGACTTTCGAGCTGACACTCCGAACACTCTGTGGATTGCCGATATCACCTATGTACCGACCTGGTCGGGATTCCTCTATTTGTCGGTGGTGATCGATGTTTTCAGCCGTCGAGTAGTCGGATGGGCAATGGAGACGCATCTTCGCACTGAACTGGTGCTCAAGGCTCTTGAAATGGCCACCTCTCAGCGAAGGCCTGAAAGCGTCATTCATCATTCCGATCAGGGAACCCAGTACACCTCGATCGCCTTCGGAAAAAGATGCCGGGAGGCAGGTGTCAGACCTTCGACAGGATCGGTTGGTGATTGCTACGACAATGCGATGTGTGAAAGCTTCTTCGCGACACTTGAGTGTGAATTGATCGATCGACGACGATTTCGTAATCAGGACGAAGCCCGTCGGGAAGTTTTTCAATTCATCGAGGGTTGGTACAATCCACATCGTCGTCACTCAGGAATTGACTACCAATCTCCGATCAACTTCGAACGGAGATATCAAGGGGTGGCATAACCACCCAAGACAAAAACTGTCCACTAAATCGGGTGAAGTTCAGACCTTCGAGCGACAAACTGAGAGATAAAACCATGAGCAAATTTTCCGGACTGACCAAAGCACAAGAGAAAGCCGAAGAGGCAACCGCAAAGGCGAAGGGACGGCGCCAGGACCCGAACTATCTGCAGACGACCGTTTATCTACCAAAGGATCTGCACAAGGCCGTGTAAGTGGCGATGGCTGAGGATAACGTCGAGCTGTCCGGCATTGTCGAGCGCCTGCTTTCCGAGTGGCTGAAAAGCCGGAAATCCTGATACACAAAAATGCGCACAGTCAAGTAGCCGGTATGCAAAAACTCAAAGAGAAAATTCGCCAAGGCAATAAATGGGTCAAAGGTTTCTATGGAATCCACAAGGCAATTATTTGGGCGATCCTTGGCGGAGTCTTGATCGGGCTGTTTTATGGATCGGGCCTAAATACCACATCTCTTCATATCGTAAAAACTTTATCGATAAAAAACTATCCGAGCCTGACGGCAAATGAGCGAGTACAGATTGACCGAGAGATGCTAAAAGCTGAGAACGAGGCACGCACGACACTGGCTCAAATCATTGGCGGAATTGGCTTGTTAGCTGGACTTTATTTCACCTGGCGAAGTCTCAAAATCAACGAAGATGGCAAAATCACCGACCGTTACAGTAAGGCGATCGAACTGCTTGGTAGTAAGAAGAAGAATCTGGACATGCGATTAGGCGGCATATATGCGCTTGAACGTATCGCCCGAGACTCAGAGAAGGATCATTGGACTGTGATGGAGGCGTTAACCGCCTTTATCCGGGAGCATTCGCCTGTCAAAGCAAATCAGAAAGGAAAGCAAGGCGAGCTGTTCAAGTCAGAGGATGAAAAACGGATTACCACGGATATTCAAGCGGCTTTAACCGTCATCGGGCGGCGCAAGTGGATTGAGCAAGAAAAAGAGAAAACCAAAGACTTGACCTCAGCATGGCCAACCTGAGCGTGGCCATGCTGGGCGATGCCAACCTGTTCGGGCGCCGTCCTGCGCGAGGCCGACCTGCGCGGGGCCAACCTGAGCGGGGCCAACCTTTTCGATGCCAACCTGAGCGGGGCCAACCTGAGCGTGGCCAACCTGTTCGGGGCCAACCTGAGCGTGGCCAACCTGTTCGATGCCAACCTGAGCGTGGCCAACCTGAGCGTGGCCAACCTGAGCGGGGCCAACCTGAGCGCGGCCTACCTGCGCGGGCCAACCTGATCAGGGCCGACCTGCGCGAGGCCAACCTGAGCGTGGCCAACCTGATCAGGGCAGACCTGTTCGGGGCCGTCCTGAGCAAGGCCAACCTGAGCGGGGCCAACCTGGGCGGGGCCAACCTGGGCGGGGCAGACCTCGGCGGGGCAGTCCTCAGCGGGGCAAAGAATCTAACTTGGGAGCAAGTATCAGTGGCAATCATCGATGATGAAACAAGACTGCCGACAGAGATTGAAGAGAATAACAAAGACGAATTGAAGGCGATGAGGGAAAAGACAGTGGCTGTCGATTCCACCGAGGGGCCGTAATTTAGATTTTCCAGTCTTTAAACGGTCGCGTATCCGAGTATTTAGATGCTTGACTTTCCTGCTTGTGGCCTGTGTGATTGAATATAGGACGAACGGATTAGAGAGTGAGTTGATGAGGTAAGTAATGCGTAAGTGGAAAAGGTTTGTGGCGTTATTTGTGGCAATGGCCGATGAGGCTAATCATCGGCCATTTGCAACTTATTGATTTCATTGATGGCCAGGGAGGGAGTCGAACCGCCGACACACGGATTTTCAGTCCGTTGCTCTACCAACTGAGCTACCTGGCCAATTCTTGTGCGAATCATCCTCCGCAAAAGAAAAAGAGATAGTACCGATCCGTCCTTCTTCTGTCAACCAATCAGTCAACTTTTTCGCCATGGAGGTTCTCAGACTCGCTCATCAAAATCCTGCTGTCCCCACACCTTTATACTTTAAACCCTTAAACTTTAAACTTCCTAATGATTGGCTTGATGACAGGGCGTTATGGTAAGTTTAAATCTCCTATAAGCAGTGGAAATCATACAATCCGGAAATAGAGAAATGTCACTTACCTTTTGTGAGCAGTTGATTGCTTCGGCCACTGCGCGCCCCGGCAAGATCGCCATGACGCGGCTTGGAGCGACCGGCAGCGAGAGCACTACGTTCGGTTCGATGCTCGATCAGATTCGCAGCATTGCCTGGCGTCTTGAAAAAGAGGGGATCAATTTCGGTGATCGCGTGGCCCTGATGGGAGAGAATCATCCGCAATGGGCGATGATCTATCTGGGCATTCTTTATCGAGGGGCCGTAGTTGTCCCGCTCGATCCGGCAGGTATGATTGAGACGCTTTCAGCCTTCGTTGAAAACTCAGAGGCGAAGCGGGCATTCATTGCATACGGCTCGCTCGATAAATTTCGTGCCGTCTGCGACCGCACGGGCAAATCAATTCCAATAGTCGCTTTCGGTGTCAATGATCTCTCGCAGGTCGAAAAGAATGGCCATGAGTTATTCAGCGACTGGGCGGGCACGCCTCGGCCGGAAGGATTCGACGATGCCAGGCCGCCGGCAAAAGCGGGCGACATGGCCATATTGATCTACACTTCAGGGACGACGGGGGTTCCGAAGGCCGTTCCGTTGACACACGGCAACATAGTCTCGGAGACCGACGCGGTTGAAGAATCAATGGGTTTCACCGAGAAAGAGATCATCCTCAGCCTGCTGCCGCTTTTCCATGCATATTCGCAGATCGTCAATCTCTGGATTGCGACACTGATCGGCGCAAGCGTCATCTATATTACAGAACTGAGCAGCGAAGAGATTTTGAGAGGTCTCAAAGAAGGCCGGGTCACGGCGCTCACAGGGGTGCCGCGTTTGTGGTACCTCTTTCACAAGAAAATCTTCGATGGCGTGCGGGCGCAGCCGATGCTCGTCCGCAAATTGTTTTCGTGGATGATGGGAGCCAATGGTTTTTTGCGGGACAGGCTGGGGATCAATGCGGGCAGGCTCTTTTTCAGACAGGTGCACGAGGCTTTCGGTGGAAACCTGCGCATCGCAGCATCGGGCGGATCGAGTTTTGATGCAGAGGTCGCCAGGGATTTTCATAAGTTGGGCTTCACGATGCTGCAGGCCTACGGCTTGACGGAGACCTCGGGCGCGGCGACGGTGACACGCTTTGAAGACAACCGCGTCGGCTCTGTCGGCAAACCGCTGCCGAATGTTGAAGTGAAGATCGATGAGCCGAATGAAGAGGGAATCGGCGAGGTCCTGATTCGCGGGCCGATCGTCATGCCGGGTTATTACCGGAATCCTGAAGCGAACAGTGAGGCCTTCACCGAAGACGGATGGTTTCGCTCCGGCGATCTTGGTCGATTTGACGCCGACGGGCACCTCTACATCACCGGCCGCAAAAAGACATCATCGTTCTGCCTTCGGGCAAGAACGTTTATCCCGAAGAGGTAGAGGCGCAGTATTCGCACACCCCTCTGGTCAGCGAAGTCTGCGTGCTTGGAGTGCATGACCCCGAAAGCCATTTCAAGGGAGCCGAGAAGCTTGTCGCAGTGGTCATTCCGGACTTCGAGTACCTGAAAGCTCAGAACATCACTAACGCGAAGCACGAAATAAGCTTTGCTCTCGACAGCCTGGGCCGCGAATTGCCTGGATACCAGCGTGTTCGTGATTACATCATACGGGCGGATGCATTACCGCGAACCGCCACAAGAAAGATACGACGGTTTGAAGTTCAGAAACTGATCGAGGCAGAGGGCCCTTCACAATTTTCAGCACGTGATCTGAGCCAGTTCAAGCTGACCGATTCTGATCGACACTTTCTTGGCACAGATGCCGGCCGCTCAGTCGTGTCCGTGCTCTCGTCGCATCTGAAACAACCGATCGAGATCCATCCGAAGATGAATCTGGAGCTCGATCTTGGGCTCGATTCGCTGACGCGCGCTGAATGCATTGTCGGCCTTGAGCATCTGCTCAACCTGGAATTCGATCAGGAAAAAGCTGCTTCAGTCCTAACCGTGCAGGAACTGATTGATCTGACCGCGGCGCAAATCACCGGGCCGGTCAAAGTTCAGGGCAGCGAAAGCGCTGTCATCAACTGGAGAGCCATCCTCAAATCGGCATCCGCAGACATGCCGGAGCTGCAGCCCATACTCAAACGCAAGCCGCTGATGTTCTGGTTCGCTTATCTGATTCTGAGACCGATCTACTGGTTCGCCCGAATCTTCCTCCGGATGGAGGTTGAAGGAATCGAAGTCTTTTCGACATTGAAGCCTCCGTTTCTTGTCTGCCCCAATCATCAAAGCCTTGTCGATGCCTTCATTGTCTGCTCGACCTACCCGAGGCCGGTTCTCAAGAACACATTTCATGTCGGGGCGAGAATGTATTTTGAAGGCTCATTCATGTCCTCGCTCGCACCGGCGATCAATGTCGTTCCAATAGATGCCAATGTGAATCTGGTAAATGCGATGCGCGCGGGTGCTGGAGGGCTGCGGGCAGGGAAGATCCTGAATATCTATCCTGAAGGCCACCGGACATTCGACGGCATGCTCCACGAATTCAAGCAGGGAGCCGCCATCCTCGCGACAGAACTCAACCTGCCGATCGTTCCTGTGGCGCTCGACGGGGCTTACAAGGTTCTCCCGCGAGATTCCAGCAGAATCAGACTTGCAAAAGTGAAGATCAGATTCGGTAAACCAATCTATCCGATGGGCGATTATCAATCATTGACGAACGAGTTGAAGGAGAGTATCCAACGAATGCTTGACGAAGGAAGAGAGAATACGAAACAGACGAAATAAACGAAACAAACGAAAAATATATAGGGGGTGAGTAGGCCCATACTTCCAAAGAACGAAGCTTTGGAGTTAATTGGATAATTCACCCCTGAAAACCTTCGTTTGTTTCGTTTATTTCGTCTGTTTCGTACTCCACTTTATCCAAACCAGAGATGCGAAAACGAACCGATTGTTGCGGCATCTATAAAAACACAGTAGGGGCGCACCTATGTGTGCGCCCCCTTCTGACACCATCAAAAATTCATACTCCGGCAACACGTATAATCGGGAGCCCGTTTGGGGGCGCACACATAGGTGCGCCCCTACGTATGTTCGTATAGTCACGTATTTGTAACGTGGTTGAATTCTTTTAGACTCAGCAAAAGCATTGGACTGGAAATAATTCCAGGCCATTGAAACTAAAGCTCAATTTGATACCTGCATCTATTGGATCATATTGGATAAAGTGGAGTCGTACTCTCTCTTCCTCTCTCTTATACCCCGCATTCGGCCAACTCAGCATTCTCATCGCGGGCGGATTGAAGGTTCGAGTCGATGCCATGGATTTCAGCCATCTCGAAATAATCAATAAAGTGAGGCTCCATCTCTTCGACAGTGCTGGATCGCAAGACCGCGGTGCGGATGTGAGCGCAGTTCGGCACGCCTCGCAGGAACTGGGCTGAGAGCATCTTCATGCGGCCGATGACGCCTTTTTCGGGCATGTGATCGCGAAGGTAGTCGCGGAAATCGAGCAGCAGTTCGTGCATCTCTTTTGGAGCAGGCTTGTAGGGTTCGATGCCGTTCATCGTCTCCCAGGTCTGACGGAAGATGTATGGGTTGGCGATGGCGCCGCGGCCGATGTGGACAGCATCGCAGCCGGTTTCATCGAAGCGTCGCAGCGCGTCTTCAGGTTTCAGGATATCTCCGCTGCCGGATACGGGGATCGAGACGTTCTTTTTGATTTGAGCGACAAGATCCCAGTCGGCAAATCCCTGATAAGCCTGAACGCGTGTGCGTCCGTGAAGCGTGACCATCGATCCGCCGCAGTCCTCGATTAGTTTTGCGACCTCGATGCAGTTGATGGACTTGTCATCCCAACCGGCACGGATCTTGACTGTCATTGGGATGGTGATGGCTCTTTTGACTTCGGTCAGAATCTTTTTGAGTTGGGGGAGGTCGCGCAGCAGGTTCGAGCCGCCGCCTCCGTGAACGACTTTTCGCGCCGGGCAGCCGCAATTGATGTCTACGAAATCAGCCCCTGCCTCCTGGGCAATCTCGGCGGCCCAGCGCATACGGACTTCATCGTAGCCAAAGATCTGGATCGCAATCGGGCGTTCTTCAGGCTTGAATCGCATCATTTCGTGCGTCCGCATATTGCCGCGCGTCAGCCCTTCGATGCTGATGAACTCGGTCACGATCAGACCCACATTGCCGCACTTCTTGGCTATGCGACGGAATGGAGAATCGGTCACTCCCGCCATCGGCGAGAGCACCAGCGGCGGCGACAATTTGCGACCGGCTATTTCGAATGAATCAGGATACTTCATCAAGAGAGTTTAAAGTTTAAAGTTTAAAGAGTTTCAGCCTGCCTGGCTGATAAACCATAATTTTAAGCTTTGTGCTTCCTGACAGGCAAGCGAGATATTCCTCGTTCCATTGACTTTGGGCTTTAAACTTTAAACATTAGACTTTAAACTCTTTGGTGATGTCAGAAAAAAGAAGATCGAAGGCACAGTTGGATCTGCTCAGAGAGATGATGCGATTGAAGGCAGTTCCGCGCATCGGATGGCTGCTTCGCGGGGTTCGTGATGTCGAATCGGTGGCGTCGCATACTTTTGGGGTGGCAATAGTCTCGATGCTTCTGGCCGATATCGCCCGAGAGCGTGGCATGGAGGTGGACGTCGAGCGTGTTTTGCGCATGGCACTGCTGCATGATCTGACTGAAGCCCGGATCGGTGATCTGCCGAGCACGGTCAAGCATTATTTCGATTCGCATGCGTTGAAGGTCGCCGATGAGCGGGCCGCATCCGAGATGCTTTCTCAAGTCGGCGAGATTGGGGAATCATTGCTCAACGTATGGCAGGATTATGAACATCGTGCCAATCTCGAAGCTCGCATTGTCAAAGCCGCAGACAAGTTCGACCTTCTGATGCAGGCTTATGAGTATGAACGTGGCGGCGCAAAAAGCCTTGATGAGTTCTGGCATGGCGCGGCGAATGATTTTGCCGGACTGGGAATTGGCGACCTGGTCGAAGATTTATTTGAAGAATTGATTGACAGAAGAGAGCAGGGAGAAGAGGTTCGATAGATTTTTATGGGTATCTTGGAGCAGTTAATAGGCTGGCTGCAGCAATTGCATCCGGTTGGAATTCTGGCGCTGATGTTTTTCATCGCCTATATCGAAAACATCTTCCCGCCCTCTCCGAGCGATGTTCTGCTAGTCTTTACCGGGACGCTGATAGGTGTCGGAACCGTCGGTTTTATACCCGCCCTTGCATTTTCGACTCTTGGCAGCACGGCCGGATTTGTCACGGCATATCTTATTGGCAGATATTTCGAACAACATGTCGTTTCAGGCCGGTTTGGAAAATACCTCCCGGCCGGAGCGATTCATCAGGTGGAAAACCTCTTCAGCCGTTTTGGCTATGGCGTGATCGTAGCGAACAGATTCCTTTCAGGCACCCGCGCGATCGTTTCATTCTTTGCCGGAATGTCGAAGATGAATCTGTGGATGACCACGGTCCTCAGTGCAATCAGCGCCTGCGTCTGGAATTTCATTCTGCTCTACCTGGGCAAATCCTTCTCTCAGAACTGGCGTGTGGTTGTCGGCTATCTTGAGTTGTATAGCAAGATTGTCGGGGTCTTGATTGGGGTGGCTATTATTATTTTTCTTTGGTGGTTTTTGAGGAAGAAAAAGATCTGAGTTCCGCGCATGGAGTTCCGCCTTCAGGCGGAGTTCCTCGCATGGAGTTCCGCCTTCAGGCGGAACCTAATCATTTAACGACGCTTTGGCAGCCTAAATGCGCGACTCAAATCGTTCCGCCTGAAGGCGGAACTCCATGCGCGGGAACTCCATGCGCGATGCGCGGGAACTGGATACGATTATTTATGGATATATTACAGAAACTGAGATCGAAAGCTGCGATGAAGCCGCAGCATATAGTTTTGCCGGAAGGCGAAGATGATCGGACGCTGATTGCGGCATCGCAAATTGCCGAGGAGAGATTCGCTGGTGTGACGATCATCGGTGATGAGGACAAAATTCGCAGCAGGGCAACCAGGCTTGGAATCTCGCTGACCAATGTGCCGATTCTCGATCATCATCGTTCACCGGATCTTGATAGATATGTTCAGGAATATTACGAGCTGCGAAGGTCAAAAGGGATGACGCTCGATGAGTGCCAAAAGCAGATTCTCGATCCGCTCTATTTCGCGAACATGATGGTGCGCAACGGCAAGGCCGACGGCACGGTCGCCGGTGCGACCAATACGACTGCGCACACGGTCCGGGCGGCGCTTCACATCATCGGATTGCGCACGGGATTCAGCATTGTTTCATCGATAATTCTGATGGTCGTGCCAAATCGTGAGTTTGGAGTCGATGGAGCGATGATCTATGCCGATCCGGCCGTTGTCATCGACCCCACGTCGGCTCAGTTGGCGGAGATCGCCATTGCTTCGGCAGATACTTGCAGGACGCTTCTTGACGCCGAGCCGAAGGTTGCCATGCTTTCATTTTCGACCAAGGGATCGGCAGCGCACCCGATGGTCGATAAAGTCGTCGAGGCGGTCAGGACGATTCGCGCGCGTGCCCCTGAGCTTGACGTAGACGGCGAGCTGCAGGCCGATGCCGCGCTCATTCCTCACATCGGTCAGTCCAAGGCCAAAGGCTCGACTGTGGCGGGTAGAGCGAATGTTCTCATCTTCCCGGACATCAATGCCGGAAATATCGGCTACAAGCTGACTGAAAGACTGGCCGGAGCAGCCGCAATAGGGCCGATTCTACAAGGCCTGGACAGGCCCTCGAACGACCTTTCAAGAGGCTGCAAAGCGGAAGACATAGTTGATGCCGTGGCGATTACGGCCGTGCAGGCTCAGGCGAGAAGAGAGAGTACGAAACAGACGAAATAAACGAAACAGACGAAAAAGCTCAGGGGGGGAATATTCCAATATTTCCAAAGAACGAAACTTAGGAAGTATTGGCCTATTCACCCCCTATATCTTTTTCGTCTGTTTCGTAATCTCTCTTCTTCAGCTTCGCTGGAAACCTTTTTCGATATCGCGAGAAGTGATACGCAGGACGATCGGGCGGCCGTGAGGGCAGGTGGCGGGGTTTTCCATCTTCAGCAATTCATCGATCAGCCAGTGCATCTTTCCTGAGCCAAAGGCATGTTGATTTTGATGGCAGCGCGGCAGGCGAGGCTGGCGGCAATCTCCGAGCTTATCTCATCCATGGACAGCCCGCGCCTGTCGTCTTCAATCGCATCGAGCAGGTCTATGAGCAGAGATTGTGCGAGTCCTGGTGACAGGATTGCGGGGAGCGCCTTGATTGCAATGGTGCGGCCCGACAATCTGCTGGTTTCAAAACCGTTCTCTTCGAGTTCGGGAACAACCTGATCGAAGGCGGAGGCCTGAGCCGGTGTAAGGTCGAGCGTTTCTGGTATCAGCAGTTGCTGGACCGCCACTTTTTTGCTGCGCAGGGCCCTCCAGTGCTGCTCGAAGAGGATGCGTTCGTGGGCCACGTGCTGATCGATGACAAGCAGACCCGCGCGATCGGCGGCAATGATGAAACTGTTGTGAAGCTGGCCCAGTGGATTTATCTCATCGGCCGTCAGGGACAGATTTTGAGCCGCCCTGAGCCCCGATGCACCGCTTTCAGAATACTTTCCGCCGATACATCCGATGCGGCGTCCATACGCCGGTTCAACTTTCTCAAGCGTTGGAGCATCGGGAATGATAATGGAAGATGCATCGCTTTATGATCCCTGGTTTCAGATTGGCCCTTGAAACTCAGATTTATCTTCTGCTGTTGAGGGGGTTGAGCGGGCGGAACCGGATTTTGAAGTTTGAAACCCCCTTCGAGATCTTCTTTCGAGATGACATGGGGTTTTTCTTCATAGTATGGTTTGTGGAAATCAGCGATCTGCCCGGTGACGGTTTCTGTGCTCTTCTCGCCGAATGGAGTGGCTGCGGCTTTGGCGAAGCTGATGGCCGATCTGATCGACTCGCGGACGAGATCGAGCACGACTGTAGCGCGGACGAATCTGACTTCTGTTTTCGCCGGGTGAACGTTGACGTCGACATCATGCGGAGGAATCTCGACAAAGAGCATTGCCGATGGATGAACCCCGGAAGGAATCATCGCACGATAAGCTTCGGACAATCCCTTGCTCAGGATTTTATCGCGGACGTAACGTCCATTGATGAAGAAATACTGGCTGTCGCGAGTTGTCCGGGTCACCGAGGGAGAAGAGACAAAACCCTGGACGCGGAGCTCGCCTGATCCACCGTTGACCTCTATCAAGTCGCCGATGAAATCCGATCCGAAAAGCTGGTATGCCCGTTCGCGCAGATCTGCCGTCGGAGTCGCGAGGATGCTCTCGCGGCCGTTGCTGCTCAGCCTGAATGAGACCTGCGGATTTGCCAATGCGTAATGGGTGACAAGGTTGGCGATGTG
The DNA here is from genome assembly GCA_016710075.1 of Acidobacteriota bacterium. GTDB lineage: Bacteria > Acidobacteriota > Blastocatellia > RBC074 > RBC074 > JADJLO01. Next base: position 231,189 of record JADJLO010000006.1, read on the forward strand.
AAAGTTCTCTGTGCCTTCGGACTTGAGGAATTTACGTCTTGCAGGAACATTGAAGAAGAGGTCGCGAATCTCGAATTCACAACCTTTGGCAAAGGGGATATCGCGGACTTTGAGCATGCGCCCGCCGCTGATCTCGATCTCGGTTCCAACAACGTCGTTTTCGTTTTGTGTTCGCAGCCTGACCTTGGCTACTGATGCAATGGAGGCCAGCGCCTCTCCTCGAAACCCGAGCGTGGTTATCGCATCAAGATCTTCCGCCGATTTGATCTTGCTGGTTGCGTGGCGTTCGAAGGCAAGGATCGCATCGTCGCGGGTCATGCCCTCGCCGTCATCGCTGACACGGATCAACTGCTGCCCGCCGGATTCGATATCGACCGAGATGTTGCGTGCTCCGGCATCCAGTGAGTTCTCGATCAGCTCTTTGACAATCGAGGCAGGCCTTTCCACCACTTCACCAGCGGCGATCTTGTTGGCCAGACTGTCCGGGAGCACTTTTATCTTGGACATAATGGAAAAGTCGAATGACGAAAATAAATAAAGAAAGAAAGATTACGAAACAGACGAAATAAACGAAACAGACGAAAAGGTTGATGGGAAATACTTTCCCTGAATTTCTATGATATCGGTTTTCGCAACCGGATTAGTCTCGTATCTTGACTGCCTTAAATTTTTCAGTCTGTTTCGTAATCTATTCTTCTTCTAGGCCAGGGATTTTATTTTCAATTCGGCCAGTTGTTCCGGCGTGACGGCGCTTGGGCTGTCGGTCATCAGGTCCGAGCCGCTGGCGACTTTGGGGAAAGCGATCACTTCGCGCAGTGATTTCGCCCTGGCAAAGAGCATGACGATGCGGTCGAGACCGAGGGCGATTCCGCCGTGCGGGGGAGTCCCGTAGCTCAGCGCGTCGAGGAAGAAGCCGAATTTCTCCCGGGCCTCTTCGTCATTCAGGCCGAGTGATTTGAAGATTTGAGCCTGGACATCAGAGCGATGAATTCTGATCGATCCTCCGCCGAGCTCGCTGCCGTTGAAGACCAGATCGTAAGCCTTGGCCCGTATCGAGCCGGGATCGCTGCCGAGTTTATCGATATCTTCGTCGATGGGCGAGGTGAATGGATGATGCATCGCATACCACCGCTTGTCGTCTTCGTGATACTCGAACATCGGAAAATCGACGACCCAGAGCAACTTGTTCTCGTTTTCGTTGATCAGATTTTCTCGGCGGCCGATTTCAAGGCGCACCTGGCCCAGGGCATTGCAGGTGACATCCCATTTGCCGCCGATCATCAGAATGGCATCGCCGGCTTTCGCGCCGGAGGCCTTGATCACAGCATCGATACCTTCAGCACCGAGGAATTTAGTCAGTGCCGATTTGCTCTCGCTTTCGAGTACCTGAATGTAGGCAAGTCCGCCGGCGCCATAGCGTTTGGCATGATCGCCGATTTCGTCAAACTGCTTGCGTGACCATGCGGCGGCTCCGGGAACGACTATGGCTTTGACGGCGCCGCCCTTCCTGATGACATCGGCAAAGACCGGAAACGGCCCGCCATCGAACTGAGATTTCAGGTCGACGAACTCGATTCCAAAGCGCATATCGGGCTTGTCCGAGCCGAACCGGTTCATGGCTTCAGCGTATGGCATTCTCAGAAATGGGCGTGCCGGCGGCTCGACGCCTGCGACCTTGAAAAGCTCGCAGATCAACGGCTCGATCACGGAGAAAATGTCATCCGGCTGTACAAAGCTCATTTCGATGTCGATCTGAGTGAATTCCGGCTGGCGATCCGCTCTCAAATCCTCGTCCCTGAAACATCGAGCAATCTGGAAATACCGGTCATAGCCGGAGATCATCAGCAACTGTTTGAAGAGCTGCGGCGACTGCGGCAGTGCGAAGAATTTGCCCGGCGATGTTCGAGAAGGGACGAGGTAATCGCGCGCTCCTTCAGGAGTAGATTTGGTCAGGATCGGCGTTTCAATCTCGTAAAAACCCATCTCATCGAGTGATCGCCTCGCGGAGAGAGCCAGTTTATGACGCAATTTAAAGTTCTGCTGCATCTCTGGCCTTCTCAGATCAAGGTAGCGATATTTCAGCCTGAGATCTTCGGCAGCCCTGCAGTTGTCGATTTCGAATGGCGGAGTCAGCGCATCGTTGAGAATCTTCATCTCTTCTGCAATGACTTCGATCTCGCCGGTGCTCATGTTGGGATTGTAGTTGACCGGCTCGCGCTCGATGCACCTTCCGGATATTGCTACCACAAATTCGCTGCGCGCCTGCTTGGCTCTCGCCAGCAGCTCCGCATCGTAGTCTTCCTTGAAGACGACCTGTGTAATGCCTTCGCGATCCCGCAGGTGCAGAAAGAGAACCGAGCCATGATCTCGAAAGCTGTTGACCCAGCCCATGAGCGTGACTTTTTGACCGGCGTGCTCCTTGTGCAGCTCGCCACAGTTATGAGTCCGTTTTGTTTGTCCTAAATGATCAAGCATGTTTCCTTACCAGAATTCATTATCGAATGTTGTCTATCGTTTATTGCTGTATTTTCAATCTGCCAATTATCTCCCCGATACCGAGAGATTCCTGTTCGCCGGTGCTGAGGTTTTTCAGACCGTATCTTTCGGAGGCGACTTCATCATCGCCGATGATGAGAGCGTATCGGCAACGTGACCTGGATGCCTGCGCCATGGCTTTCTTCATCTTGCGCTCTTCGAATTCCACCAGAACCGAGAGCCCCGCAAGTCTGAGATCGCGTGCGATGAGAAAAGATTTGCTGCGTGCGGTAGAACCCATGAAGACTATGTAAACATCGGGGGAATCCGCCAGTCTCAAGGCCGCGGCTTCGCTTTCTGAAAGCGAGAGCACCATTCGATCGAGACCGAAGGCGAAACCGAAACCCTTCGCGGGGGGGCCTCCAAGGGTCTCCGAAAGCTTGTCGTAGCGCCCTCCGCCAACCAGCGTGTTCTGCGCTCCCAGGCCGTCGCTGCCAAGAATTTCGAATGCTGTCCGCGTGTAGTAATCAAGCCCGCGAACCATGCGCGGATTGACGATATACTCAACACCTCTTGCATCAAGATGCGCCCTGAACTGCTCGAAATGCTCGCGAGATGCCTGATCGAGATAATCGTTTATCGTCGGCATATCCGCGATGATGCTCCGGCACTTTTCATTCTTGCAGTCGAAAACTCTCAGCGCATTTGTCTCGTATCTCTGATTGCAGTCTTCGCATAGATCGGCAAGATGCGGTTTGAGCGCCTCTCTGAGCTTCTCAAGATATTCCACGCGCATGGCCGGTTCGCCGACCGAGTTGATCATCAACCGGGTATTGGCGATTTTCAGTTCCTTGAGAAACCAGTCGAGCATCTCGATCGATTCGGCTTCGATCGCCGGATCGTCGCTCGCTCCCAGAACCTCTGCGCCGATCTGGTAGAACTGGCGATAGCGCCCGGCCTGTGGTCTTTCGCGCCTGAACATGGGGCCGGCGTAATAGAGCTTGGTTACTTCGCCCGGCGACTTGTCGGCAAACATCTTGTGCTGAATGTAGGACCTCACGACGGAAGCAGTATTTTCGGGCCTCAGCGTCAGGGATTCACCCTCGCGGTCTTCACGGCCGCGATCGATGAACGTGTACATCTCCTTGTTGACGATGTCCGACGCCTCGCCCACTCCGCGGGAAAACAGCTCTGTCTTCTCGAATATCGGCGTGCGTATCTCCGAAAATCCGTACCGGCGAAACGCCTCGCGCGCCACATCCTCGATCCTGTGCCAGAGCGCCATGTCCTCCGGCAATATGTCTCTCGTTCCTCTTACAGTCTGAATCATAAATATTATGTCGAATCGTATTATCAGGCAGAAAACCGCCTGACAGGTTGAATCGCAAATTGTAGCATATCAACCTGTAATGCCAAAAAAAGATGAGTTTAAAGTTGAAAGTTTAAAGATGATTGGCAGCAGTTCGGGCGCGTCAATTTATGACTGGGTTTACGGCCTGATCTATCTCTCCATCTTTAAACTTCTTGAGAGGAGTTTGAATGATTCTTGCTGATCGGACGGATAACATTCTGCTGCTGACACTCAACCGGCCGGAAAAACGAAACTCGCTTCATCCGGAAATGATTTCAGCCTTGTCGGAGGCGCTCGAAGTTGCCGGCGCTGATGAGAAGGTGAGTGTTGCAGTCATCACCGGAACCGGCCCTGTCTTTTGCGCGGGCCTGGATTTGAATCACCTGCTGAGTCTTGATATTGACGACAAGGTTAAATACTTGAAGCAGGTGTTTTCGTTGTTCAGACGAATCTACGAGCTGCCTCAGCCGGTGATAGCGGCGATCAACGGGCCTGCAATGGCCGGTGGGTTCGATCTGTCGGCCTTTTGCGACCTTCGCTATTGTGTGCCTGAGGCGAAGTTCGCTCAGACTGAAGTCCTTCTGGGTCTGACTCAGATAATGTTCCCTCTCTACAAAGTCATCGGCCTTGGCCGTGCTAAAGAACTGGCCTTGACGGGTGAAGCAATCCCGGCGGAAGAAGCCTTTCGAATCGGCCTCGTTAACAGGATCTTTTCGTCTGACGATCTTCTGCCGGAAGTCATGAAGATCGCCGGGACCCTTGCCTCGCGCCCTCCCCAGGCTCTATTTGAGACCAAACGCCTGAGCAGGGAACTGATCGACATGGATACGGATTCCGCACTTCGGCTGATGCTGACAACGATTATTGAAAGGCTTGGATCGGATGAGCACAGAGCTGAAGCGGAGAGATTCGTCGCAAAGCTCAAATCGAGGTGAAAATCCGGAGGAATCTATTCGGATCTGACAAAGCTTTCTTCACTGAGAATCTCCATGATGGCGGCGGCTGCGGCCTCGAGCGCTTCGCCGTTTTTAGACTCGATCGTCAGTTTGACCTTGTATTCAGTCGAGGAGAAGCTTGGATAGGATCCGATGGAAGCCAGCGGATGGGCATCAGCCACGGACCGCAGGTCTTCAGCGATGTCGAATTCATCCTGCAAAGTATAGATGATTCGCGTGAAGTAGGGTTCGGCGCGAAACCGCTCACGGATGGCTAGAAATTTTCTGCGGAAATGTTCGGGTACTCCCGGCAGGATGTAGACGTTTCTGCAGGCGAGGATGGGCCAGCGAATTTCAGGACCCTCAATCAGGGTCGAACCTTCCGGAACATCGGCCATTCGGAGGTGCGATTCATCGACCTTTTCGCCCATGAAATTCCTGACCCGGCGCTCCAGTTCAGGGTGGCGCATGATTGGCGCATCGAAGGCCATGGCAATGCCTTTGATTGTTACGTCGTCGTGTGTCGGACCAACTCCACCCGAGGTGAAGACATGATCGAATTTTTGAGACAGCTCGCGCGCGGCCGCCGCTACTTCATCGATGTCATCCGGAATGACCAGGATGCGCTGCAGAGAAACTCCCAGCTCGCGAAGCTCGCCGATGAGCAGGCGGGCGTTCTGGTCCTCAGTCTTGCCGCTGAGAATCTCGTCGCCGATTACCAGAATTGCCGCAGTTGGAATACTCATAAAACAGGAAGCAGTTTAAAGTTCAAAGTCTAAAGTTTAAAGTTTAAAGTATTGGAACGAAACCGGGACGTCAACTAACGAGCGGGGGCAAGCTGAACCCCATCAATGATGCGCCTTGATGGCCGCCAGTTGCACCTCGCGCAGGGAGACTTGATGCCGCTCTGCCGCCAGGCGGCAATCTTCGAACTCCGGAGTCATATTGATCATGCGCCCGTCGGGTCTGCGAGAGATCTTGAGAGTGATTTTGCCGTACGGGGTCTCGACCGGAACTTTCTCGCGTCTCAGGATCTCTCTTTGCTCGGTGCGGTAACGGACTCCAAGAGTCGTCGTTTCGCTGAAGATGATATCAACCATCTTTTCGCGATCGGCTTGATTGCACAGTAATGTTAGAAGCGTCCCCGGGCGATTCTTTTTCATCTGGACCGGCGTGTAGAAGATGTCGAGTGCGCCGGCAGCCAGGACCCGTTCCATCAGATAGCCGAATATTTGAGGACTGAGGTCGTCGATATTCGCCTCGATGACGGTGATTGTCGCCGGCGTCTGATCGGCGTCGTCTTCAAGCCGCCCGATGACAGCGCGAAGGACGTTGGGGAATTTGGGATATTCCCTTGTTCCGGCTCCATAGCCGATCTGTTCGATGCGCATCATCGGCATCGGTCCGTATCCCGATACCAGCGTGGAAATGACCGCCGCGCCCGTCGGTGTCATCAGCTCGCCTTCGATCTCATTTGAATAGACCGGGGCGCCCTTGAGCAGCTCAGCAGTGGCTGGGCCCGGCACGGGATAGGTTCCATGCGCGCATTTGAACGTGCCGGAACCGACGTGCAGTGGAGATGCAATGATCCTCTCGATCCTGAGCGCCTCAAGTCCGATGCAGACTCCAATGATGTCTACGATCGAATCGATGGCGCCCACCTCATGAAAATGGACCGAGTCAATGGGGATGTTGTGGATTTTCGATTCAGCTTCGCCCAGTCTTTGAAAGATAGTCTGAGCCTTCTCTTTTACGGTTTCAGAAAGCCGGGATGTGCTGATTATCTTTTTGATCCGGGTGAGCGATCTGTGATCGTGATGGTCATGATGATCATGATCATGGCCATGCTCATGACGCCGTTCTTCTTCAATCAGCCGGACATCGAACTTGGTTGCCGAGATTCCGCTGCGATCGACGCGGTTGAGGCTCAATTGATAGCCCTCCACGCCAAGCTTCGACAATTCGGCCTTGAGGTGCTCAAAATCCAGTCCGCAGTCCAGCAGGGCGCCGAGCAGCATATCGCCGCTCGCTCCGGCAAAACAATCAAGATAGAGAGTGTATGACATTTCTATGAGCCGGTTTTTGGCGTTACTCGAAAGTGCCTGCGATTACGGTTGTGGCAACGTCAGGATGAATATATTTCCGGATTGCTTCATCGACCTCGTCTTTTGTGATGGCCGCAATGATCGAAGGATATTCATCGAGATAGCCGATGCCCAGCCCAAAGAGCACGGAATCGGCGATTCTGCCGGCCATGCCGCCGTTGGTGGCGAGACTCAGCTTGAAGCTGCCGCCCATCGATGACTTTTCATCAGCAAGCTCTGTTTCAGTTATCCCTTCAGCAATGTAATCGTTGGTAATCTCGATAGTGGTATCAATTACCAGATCGATATTTTCAGGCGCAACGGTGACGCTGATGGTAAAAGGTCCGTCCCCGATCCCCGACTCGCTGAAACCTGAGTTTATGCCGTAGGTCAATCCCATCTCATCGCGAACTTTCATGCCGAGGCGTGATGATAAAGTCGAGTGGCCGAGCGCCCGATTGGCAATGATTGCCGGAATGAAATCGGGATTCGATCTGCGCAGCCGCGATGCGTGGCCCATGACGACATCGCAATTCGGCTTGTCCTTGAGGCTGATGGTCTCGCGCATTGGCTCGCTTTGCAGTGGCGTCACCGGCAGATCGATGGTCGAGGGGCTTGCTCCCTGCCAGTCGCCGAGGCTCTGCTCTATCAGTTTGAGAACATCGTCCGGCACGATATCTCCAACAACCGTGATCAGCATCGATCCGGTTCCATAGTATGTTTCGTAGAAGGTTCTGATGTCATCGATGGTAATCGACTCGATTTCCGAAATCAGTTGATCGGCCGGGGCCCTGTGAAAAGGGCTTCCTGCAGGATAAAGAATCTGGGTCAGCCTTTCATAGGCCCTCACGCGAGTCTCATCCTGATCTTCCCTGATGCTGGCTATCATTCGCTGTCTCATTTTGTCCAGCTCATCCTGGGGAAATGCCGGCAGGCGCAGTTCTTCCGCAAGTGTCGAGACTATCAGTGGAAAGTCCTTGCTCAGAGACAGCCCGCTCAGAGAAGTTGTGAACATGTTCGAGGAAAAACCGGCGCGGGCGCCTCTCGATTCCATCGACTCCGCAATTTCGAGCTTGGACCGCCTGGTCGTGCCCTTGCCGAGCATGCTCGCCGTGATGCCCGCAAGTGCATCCTTGCCCTGTGGATTGAAATACTCGCCTGCCCAGAAGTATCCGTACAACGAAACCGTCGGATTTCCATGATTTTCCAGCACCAGCAACTGGATCCCGTTATCAAGCTGGTATCTCTGTGTTCTTGAAGCAAAAGAATTTGTGTTCAAAACTTAAAACTCCCTGGGGATGAAATATCCCACGGTGCGGTTGTCCTCGGTGAAATATGTGTTGGCGACTCGTTTGATATCCGCGGCAGTCACGCCTTCAATCATCTTTGGCAGATCGACATAGAATTTCCAGTCGACCACGGCCTCGGCCTCGCCAATTGCGCTGACAACGCCGAACGGGCTGTCGCGCAGGAATATCAATTGAGTCGTGATGATGTTTTTCGCTTTCTGCAGCTCGCTCTCGGTCACATCTTCAGTCTTCATTCTTTCGATCACTTCGAGAGCGGCCTTTTCGGCAGTCTCGTGATCGACGCCGGGCGTCAGAGTGACGTCGAGCGTAAAAAGACCGGGATCGACGAACTGGAAAGAGGAAGCCCCGGAATCGACCGCAATCTGAGTCTCGACCAGTGCCTGGTAAAGGCGAGAAGTGACACCGGCGGAAAGGACATGATCGAGAACCGTCAGCGCGGCCGAGTCCTCGTGTCGCGCTTCAGGGATGTGCCATGCCATCTCGATCAGTCCGAGCTGTCCAGAGCGGCGCAGCTTGAATCTGATCTCGCCTTCCTGAGGCGGCTCAACCGTGTACATGTGCGGGATTGGATGCGGCGATCGCGGAACGCTGCCGAAATGCTTCGCGATCAGATCCAGCGCCGTCTGATCGTCAAAATCTCCGACGACGATCGCCGTGGAGTTGTTCGGATGATAGTAGGTGTCGTAAAAATCCTTCAACCGGGATGTCGGCACACCCTCCACGTCCGAGCGCCAGCCGATCGTTGGATGGTGGTAGGGATGTTCGCGAAAGGCCATTGCCCAGACGCGCTCGTCGAGTATCCGTCCGGGATCGTTCTCTCCGCGCTCGAGTTCATTGCGAACCACTGTCATCTCGGACTGGCGATCCTCGTCCGCGATGAATGAGTTGCGCATCCGATCCGCTTCGAGATGAATCGCCAGTTCGAGCTGGTCGTTCGGCAGCATCTCGTAATAGCGCGTCCTGTCAAACCATGTGTCCGCATTGAAGACCGCTCCCTGCTTCTGCAGCACAGCGGCTACCTGATTCCCATTCTTCTTGTTGTATGTCGGCGTCCCTTTGAAAAGCATATGTTCGAGCAGGTGAGTCGATCCAGTGTGACCGACGGCTTCGTTGCGCGAACCCACGCGATAAACGACCATAAACGCCACTACCGGCGCCGCACGTTGCGGCACAAGCACGACCTTTAAATCGTTGTCGTCGAGTCTGTATTCCGTAATGCCTTCGTATTCGGTGATTTTTGTAAACATATGAAAAGTAATTGCTCTGTTGATGAATTTTTCAGCCGTTGATTATTTCAGGTGCCTGAATATCTGGCCGCCGTGAAAGCGACCGTTTTCAATGAATATTTTTCCGGTCTCTCTACCGGCGATGACGACGCCGGCAAGGTAGATTCCCCTGACGTTCGATTCCATTGTTTCAGAATCGAAATGAGGTTTCATCGTCTCAGGATTTATCTCAACTCCGGCCTTGCGCAGAAAATCATTGTCGGTGTGATATCCGGTCAGGGCGAAAAGAAAATCGTTGGGGATCTCCTGCTCTTCGCCTGAGAGTAAGCTTCGTATCCTGATACTTCGAAACTTGATCTCGGTGACGACTGATTGAAAATGAACATTTATCTCGCGATTTTCTATCCTGTTTTCGATGTCTGGAAGAATCCAGTATTTGATTGTCGGCCGGAGGTGCGATCCCCGGTGAATCATGGTTACGTGGGCCCCGTGGCGGTAAAGATCCAGCGCCGTGATCGCGGCGGAATTGGCCCCGCCGATGATCGCCACATCCCGGCCGTAAAAAGGATGAGCCTCTTTGTAATAATGGGAGACTTTGGGCAATTCTTCTCCCGGGATTCCCATCCTGTTCGGATGATCGAAATAACCTATGGCGATGACGATTTTCCGTGACCGGTAGGATCGTTGCTCCCCGGTCAATTCGAGGGCAGTCTCAATTGTGAAATTCCCGTCCAAGCCCGAGACGGCCAGGGCTTTCTCGTACTGGCGGATATGAAGTGCGTATGTGTCCGACACACGGCGGTAATATTTGAGCGCTTCGATCCTGTTTGGCTTTTCACGTTCGCAGACGAATGGAAGATCCCCTATCTCCATCAATTCCGGCGTCGTAAAAAAAGTCATCTGATCCGGGTAGTTGTAGAGCGAATTAACGATGCAGCCCTTTTCAATCACCAGATGCTTCAATCCCGCACGCGAGGCTTCAATCGCACAGGCCAGCCCCGTGGGACCTCCCCCGATGATTATCACATCAAAAAGCTCCATCTCGTTCATGCGCTTATATCGCCGCCATGATCTTTTCGAGAAACTCCCGATTGGAGCGGGCATTTGCAGTGGTCTCCTCTGCAGTTGTTCCAACCTTGCAGCATTCGACCATGACCGGGCCTTTGAAGCCGGCCGCCTTCAGTTTTTTAAAGACAGCGGTGAAGTCCACCTTGCCTGTGCCGAACTGGATCATGACGTCTCCCTTTAACTGGCCGCAATCCTTGGCGCAGAAACCGGAGATGTGGGCAGCAATCGGATCGATCTCGACAACCGGGTCCTTGCCGGTGTAGTGAATGATGTTTCCGGCGTCATACCAGATCGAGAAGTTTTTGTGATTCACTTCTTTGATGCATTTCAGAATCTCATCGGAAGATCCGCTGATGCCTCCGTGTGGTTTCATCACCAGTTTAATGCCCTTGCCTTCAGCGTATCCCGCTGCTTCGTGCATCACCTGGAAGTAATGGCCGAACTCCGCCGGCTTGTCCGCGCCGAACGACATGACATATTTCAGCGACAGGAGCCTGGCGTTGTCGATCTGCTTGCAGACTTCCTTGACGGATTCTTCTACTGAAATATTGTGGCGCGAGTTAAGCGATCCCATGTTTACTTTGAGCCCGCTTGCTGCCACCCGCTTTTTCAGTTTATCGAGATACTCCTGAGAAGCATTCGCGCGAATGAATGGCTCGTCTTTGGTCGGAGTCAGCAGGGCAGTGGATTGATACCCGGCCGCTTTGATCTCTTTCAGAACCTGATCGTACGGCCAGTTGGTCCACGGGCGATTGAAGCACCCCAACTCCCATTTGACGCCTTTCGCTTCAGCGGAAGCAAAATTGAGTGTCGCCACCGCTCCCGCCATTGCAGCCTGATTGATAAAGTCTCGTCTTTTCATATGAGTCCAAAGTCCAAAGTCTAAAGTTCAAAGTCTAAGGTTCAAAGTCCAAAGTCTAAAGTCCAAAGTTCAAAGTCTAAAGTTTAAAGTCCAAAGTAAAAAAGAACCGGATTAGATCATCTTTAAACTTTAAACTTTGAACTTTAATCTTTGAACTCATTACTTACTTCTGTGTCAGCGCCTTGACCTTGAGCGGCAGGCCGAGGATGTTGATAAATCCTTCGGCGTCTCGCTGGTCATAGCTTGCTCCCATGGTGAAAGAGGCAAGATCCGGGCGATAGAGCGTGTTTGGTGATGTGCGGCCTGCAACGATCACGTTGCCCTTGTATAGTTTCAATCTGACATTACCACTGACCGGGGCCATGAGTGTGTTGACGAATGAGTCGAGCGCCTCGCGCAGCGGGGTAAACCACTGGCCGAAATAGACCATCTCGGCATATTTGTGAGCGACGATCTCTTTGTAATGAGCCGACTCGCGGTCGAGGCAGAGCGATTCAAGTTCCCGCAATGCGTCAAGCAGCAGCGTTCCGCCGGGAGTCTCGTATACGCCGCGGGATTTCATGCCGACCAGACGATTCTCCACCAAATCGACACGGCCGACTCCGTGCCGTCCTCCGATTTCATTCAATCTCTCGATCAGCGGAACCGGGTCCAGATGCTCGCCATTGACCGCAACCGGAGTGGCTTTCTCAAAACTGATCTCGACATACTCCGGCTTATCCGGAGCTTTTTCCGGCGACACCGTCAGTTCGAACATCGCCTCGTCGGGTTCATTGGCCGGATCTTCGAGGATGCCTCCCTCGTGTGAAAGGTGCCAGATGTTGCGATCATGGCTGTATATCTTCTCGCGGCTTGCAGTGATCGGAATCTGACGTTCGTTGGCGTAATCGATCGCGTCTTCCCGCGAGACTATATCCCACTCGCGCCAGGGAGCAATGACCAGCATCTCCGGCGCCAGGGCCTTGAAGGTCAGCTCAAAGCGTACCTGATCGTTGCCTTTGCCGGTGCAGCCGTGAGAGAGCGCATCGCACCCGGTCTTTTTGGCTATTTCAACCTGTTTCTTTGCAATGATTGGACGTGCAAATGAAGTTCCGAGCAGATATTTGTGCTCGTAAACGGCGCCTGCTCGCAGCGTGGGGAAGATATACTCGGTCACGAATTCGTGCCGCAGGTCTTCAATGTAAATTTCGGCGGCGCCTGTGGCAATAGCCTTCTCTTTAAGCCCTGAAAGCTCTTCGGCCTGCCCGACATCACCTGCTATGGCGACAACTTCGCAGTTATAGTTTTCCTTCAACCACGGAATGATGATCGAGGTGTCCAGCCCGCCCGAATAGGCAAGCGCTACGCGTTTCACAGTCTGGGTCATGATTAGGTTTGATGCCTCCAATAGAATTTATAATGCTCCGTTTAATGAAACCTGAATTATACACAATCCCCGCATATCTACGATATCCGGGTGGAGTTTAAAGTTTAAAGACGTGTTTGATCTCAGGGCAATCGCATTATGAAGTAAGAACCTTAAGCAAATAGTCTTCATCAAGAGCCGCTTTGAGGCGTTTGACCTGGATTGCGATTGCCCTGATGAGATTAACGGGAAAATAATCCGGCGAAATGGCCATACGAGCTGGGGCGCAGGCGTCCCGCCTGCGTGTATCGGCAACTTAGCCAATTGAGGTTTACGATTTTGTTTTTTGCGATTAATCGCAGGCGAGACGCCTGCGCCCCAGCTCGTATGGCCAATGTTAGCTGCCAGGTCCATTTGCATCAGAAACTTTATACTTTAAATATTGTTATACCGGATAGCCAAAACCTGATTTACAATCGCGACCGGCTGTGCTAAAAACTCAACGTGCCTGTCGGATTTTATCCGGTCCAGAAATACCCCCCAAATTAATATTCTAATTGCCCATATTTATTAACAGGACCCATTGTGTCCTGAAGTTGGAATTGGTTTTTGCGCGACTGCGCCTGATAGCGCTTACCTCACCCGGCACGCGCCTTTCTTCCCCTGCAACATTTTCAAAATTAGACCCGCATTAGATCAGTTCGTCTGAATCTGAATGCGGCCGGTTGAAGGAGGTTTGATTTAAATGATTTTGGCAAGTGCAGGAACTGCCGGACGTAGCAGCAGAGCGTTATTCCTTATCTTTCTTTTGGTCACGCTCTTTTATAGCGTGGCGTCTGAAGCGCGTGCGCAGTCAATCGATGCGGAAGAGCAGTATATGGTCAGGTTGATCAATGAATATCGGGCTCAAAACGGGTTAAGTCAGTTGAAGATATCGGTGGCTCTGACCCGGAGCGCCGACTGGATGGGCGCCGATATGATCGCGAACAACTATTTCGGTCACATCGACAGTCTGGGCCGAGATCCGTTCGTGAGGATGACGGCTTTCAATTACAACTATAACGGCTATCGAGGTGAGAATCTGGCTGCGGGATATGACGATGCGGTCAGAACGATCAATCAATGGAAGACTTCGCAGACTCACAATTCGGTCATGCTCAATTCCAATTTCAACGTCATCGGGATCAGCCGGGTTTATGGAGCAGCATCGAGATACAGGTATTACTGGACCACTGATTTCGGGAGTTATATTGATCAGACATTCGACGGCACACAAAGCGTGAGAACCGTCAATGCGGCCAACTATTCGCAAACCGTCTCGCCGGATGCCCTGGCGGCCAGCTTCGGAACCCAGATGACCTCATCCACGGCCAGCGCTCCGGCCACGCCGCTTCCGACATCGCTGGGCGGAATCAGCGTGACGGTCAACAACGTCAATGCGCCATTGCTCTTCGTTTCGCCGACACAGATCAACTACCTGATTCCTTCGGGGATCGGTTCCGGCATCGCTCAGATTGTCGTTAAAAACGGCGCCGCGATCATTGCCACCGGAACCGTCACGGTGGATTACATCAGTCCAAGCATCTTCACGGTTTCAGCCAACGGTTCGGGCACTGCTGCCGCTCAGACGACTTTTGACGGCGTCAGTTTTCAAGCCGCGGCCAATACGGACGGTTCGGCCCGCGCACTGAGCGTCGGGACTTCGACCCGGCCAAATTATCTGATTCTTTATGGGACGGGATTGAGGCGACGATCCAGCCTTTCCGGAGTTCAGGTCTCCATCGGCGGGCTGGCGGCTCAGGTGAATTTCGCGGGTGCTCATCCCGCATACGGAGGCCTCGATCAGCTCAATGTCAGGCTGCCGCTCGAACTTCGCGGCCGCGGGCTCGTGGATGTCAATGTCATCGCCGACGGCCGCTCCGCAAATACCGTGAAGGTAAATGTCGGGAACTGAAGAGAAAACAAGAAAGATTACGAAACAGACGAAATAAACGAAACAGACGAAAAAATCTCAGAGGTTGATACTGCAAATAATTCCGAAGTGCTTAGCTCCAAAAATAATTGGAGAATTCAACCTCTGAGATTTTTTCGTCTGTTTCGTAATCTTTCTTGTTTTCCTACTGACTTATCTGCAAGCCGTATTCGATGCTTTCGATAATTGCCTGCCAGGTGGCGGAGATGATGTTCTCGCCGACGCCGACGGTATTCCAGGATCGTTCACCGTCGCTGGTTTCGACGTGGACGCGGGTTTTGGCGGCAGTGGCATGTTCGCCATCGAGGATTCTGACCTTGAAATCGATCAGATGAAACTTTGAAATCCCGGGGTAATGGGGAAGCAGCGCCTTGCGCAGGGCCAGGTCGAGTGCGTGAGCGGGGCCGACGCCGAGGCTGGCCGTGTGAACTTCCTCGTCGCCGACTTTCAACCTGACGACGGCTTCGGGATCACCGGATGATCCGATCCAGATGCGGTAATCGACCGGCTCGAAGAATCTGCTGCGGGTTCCGAGCGCGCTCCAGGCCAGAAGCTGGAATGATGCTTCGGCGTCTTCGAACTGATAGCCTTCGTGTTCCAGTGTCTTGAGCTGCGCCAGCAGTCTGCGGGCCGCTTCAGGGTTCTTCGCGAAATTCTGACCCAGTTGATCCGATTTGAAGCGGATGTTGCTGACGCCCGACTGATCGCTGATCAGAACCCGGGTTTCATTGCCGACATCTTCGGGATCGATGTGCTCGTATGTCGCTTTGGCTTTTTCGACGGCTGAGACGTGAATCCCGCCCTTGTGAGCGAATGCGCTTCGCCCGACGAAAGCGGCACGTTCGTTAGGCACCAGGTTGGCGACTTCGTTGATATACCTGCTGGTGTGAGTCAGAAGCTTCAACCTGCCTTCCGGCAGGCAGCGGCGGTTCATTTTCAGTTCTATGTTGGGTATAACCGAACACAGATTGGCATTGCCGCATCGCTCGCCGTATCCGTTGAAGACTCCCTGCACGTGAGATGCGCCCGCATCGATGGCCGCAAGGGTGTTGGCCACCGCAAGCTCCCCGTCATTGTGACAATGAATGCCGAGCCGGGCATTGGAGAACCGTGACCTGACAAGCGCCACTGTCTCGGCAATCTCTTCCGGAAGTCCTCCTCCGTTAGTGTCACAAAGGATGATGGTCTCGGCCCCGGCTTTGACAGCGGAATTGAGAGTATCCAGCGCATATTCGGAATTCGCCTTGAAACCGTCGAAAAAATGCTCTGCGTCATAGAATACGCGGCGGCCGCACGATTTCAGGTGGCTTACCGTATCGGCTATCATCCTCAGATTCTCTTCAAGCGTCGTCTTGAGTGCGATGTCCACGTGAAAGTCCCAGGACTTGCCGAAGATCGTGACGATCGGAGTCTCGGCCGCGAGTAACCCTTGAACGACAGTGTCGTCGGCGGCGATTCCGTTGGCGCGGCGCGTGCTGCCGAATGCCGCCAGCTTTGCCGTATCGAGCCGCAGCGATTTCGCCCTCTCGAAAAAATCAACATCCTTCGGATTGGCTCCCGGCCATCCGCCCTCGATGTACGAAACGCCTATCGCGTCGAGCGCCCGCGCGATCTTCAGCTTGTCTTCAACCGTGTATGCCAGACCCTCACCCTGTGCTCCATCGCGCAGCGTGGTGTCATATATCTCAACGAATGGTTCTTTCATGAAATTACTCAGCGATTTTTTTGATATCACGGATGAGTGCGTCGACGACATCGCCCGATGCTTCGTTGACCGCGTGATTCCTGCTGGATCCGACGACGCTGATGAATCCAAGGAATTTCCCCTGGGCCGTGGTCATCAGCTTTTCTTCTCCGGAGACTGGATCCTTGAATACGAATCTGACCTTGATCTTTGTCGCTCCGGCGCCCCAGCCGACAGCATAACGCAGCGCCCTGTTGCCGGGCTTGAAATCGATGATCGTCGTCCAGAGGACCACCCGGCGCTCGCCCGGTGGAGGCGGGTTGTTGTAACGTTTGAACGCCTCTTCTATGAGCGGATCGATGACATCGGCGAAGACCTTCTTTTTGCGAAGTTCCTCGATGATCTTTCGCTGCAGCGCCGCATCGTAGCCTTCAGGAAACTTGTCGTTCTGTGGGCTTTTCTCGATGGCCACCTTCTCGACGACTATGGCGTTATAGTTTGCCAGTGGCTTTGCGGGTGTCTGAGAAGCTGCCGGCAATCTGAAACAGAAGAGCAGAATAGTGATTAGTAATGCAGCGGTCTTCAGGTGTTTCATATGGCCTCGATCAAAAAATCCGGATCCAATTATTCTCACGCCTGCTTGCAGGAGATTACGAAACAGACGGAATAAACCAAACAAACGAAACATTCTCGGACTCTGGCTGGTGGAGAACCTCTCAATGAATGCATCATCGAAATAATCAACATCCACTGTCCTTTTATTATTTTGGTTTGTTTCGTTTATTCCGTCTTTTTCGTAATCTCTCTTCCTCAGTTCTTCGATTTATCTACGATTTTGTTGGCGGCGAGCCAGGGCATGAGGCCGCGAAGTTCCGATCCAACCTCTTCGATCTGGTGGTGTTTTTCGGTCTCGACCATTCTGTTGAAATTGGGTTTGCCCGATTCTGCTTCAGCCATCCACTCATCGGCGAACTGGCCGGACTGGATTTCACCCAGAATCTGCTTCATCTTCGCTTTGACCTCGGGGCCGATGATACGTTTGCCGCGACTCAGATCTCCGTATTCGGCGGTGTTCGAGATCGAATAGCGCATGTTCGAAATGCCGCCTTCGTACAACAGATCGACGATCAGTTTCATCTCGTGGAGGCATTCGAAGTAGGCCATTTCAGGTGCGTACCCGCCCTCGACAAGGGTTTCGAATCCAGCCTGAATCAAGGCCGTGAGCCCGCCGCAGAGCACGGCCTGCTCTCCGAAGAGGTCAGTCTCGGTCTCCTCCTTGAAGGTCGTCTCGATGACTCCGGCGCGCGTTCCGCCGATTGCCTGCGCGTATACAAAACCAACCTGTCTGGTGTCGCCGCTCGGATCCTGGTGAATCGCCAGCAGGCAGGGAACGCCGGCACCCCGCTCGTATTCGCGTCGTACCAGATGACCCGGCCCTTTAGGCGCGACCATGAAAACATTGACGCCGGCTGGAGGGACAATCTTTTTGAAGTGAATCGAAAAGCCATGAGCCACAGCGAGATATTTGCCCGGTTTGAGATGCGGCTCGATGTCGCGCTTGTAGATTCCCGGCGTCAGCTCATCCGGAGTCAGCATCATGATGATGTCCGCGCGCTCGGCTGCATCCGCGACCGGAAGCACTTCAAGACCCGCTGCCTGCGCCTTGGCTACTGAAGGACTGTCGGATCGCAGGCCGACGATCACATCGCAGCCGCTGTCCTTGAGATTGTTCGAGTGCCCGAATCCCTGTGATCCATAACCGATGACAGCGATTCTCTTGCCCGAAAGATATTTCGGATCTGCATCCTTGTCGTAATAAATGTTCATTGAATAAAAAAACTCCTCTGTTGGGATGTAGTTTAGCCGCCTCAAGCTGCATGGCGGGACTCAAAAGCGAATGATCACACTTTTTCGTTGAGCGTCAGCTCTGAAAATTCCTCTCCCTCTTCTTCGATCTGAATCTGCCTGGCCTTGACTGCCGCCACGCGTGTCAAGGCAACCGTGCCGGTGCGGACCATATCTTGTATCCCGATCGGCCTGAGAATATCGATGAATGCTGTAATCTTCTCCCTGTTGCCGGTCATTTCCAGGATAAAGGAGTCCTCGCTCACATCAACCACCTTGGCACGGAAGATCTCAACCAGGCTGAGCACCTCCTGCCGCTGATCTCCCATCTTCGCGCTGACCGTGAGCATCACCATCTCACGCTCGACATGCGGGCTTGCCGTCATATCCCAGACCTCGATGACTTTTACCAGCTTGCGTGACTGCTGGATGATCTGCCGGATCACGTGGTCATTGCCATGTGTCGTCAGTGTCATTCGGGAGATGCCATCTTCGAAGGTAGGCGCTACGCATAACGAGTCTATCTGGTAGCCGCGTGCACTGAACAAACCCGCAACACGCGTCAGCATGCCGTATTCATTTTCAACAAGAAGTGAAATTGTATGTCTCATAAAAAAGTTCAAAGTTCAAAGTCCAAAGTCCAAAGTTCAAAGTCCAAAGTTCAAAGTCCAAAGTTCAAAGTCCAAAGTTCAAAGTCCAAAGTTCAAAGTCCAAAGTTTAAAGTTTAAAGTTTAAAGTTTAAAGAGTTCTTTTGCCGTTCGCCGGGAGCTCGAAGAATGCAGCTCAAAGGTCCAAGTTCAAAGTTCAAAGGTCAAACTTTAAACTTTAAACTTTAAACTTTGGACTTTGAACTTTTTACTCCCCTTCAGGCCAGAATCATGTCCTTGAGCGCGGCGCCCGCGGGCACGATCGGAAAAACATTCTCTTCGCGTGCGACCTTCATCTCGATCAGTACGGGCCCGGGCCGGCTCAATGCTTCTTCAAGGACCTTTGTCACCTCGCTGGATTTAGTTGCGCGCACCGCCGGGACTCCGTAGGCTTCTGCGAGTTTGATGAAGTCGGGTGCGACTTCCATGTCGCTTTGTGAATAGCGGTGTTCATAAAACTGCTCCTGCCATTGTCTGACCATCCCGAGGTAACCATTGTTGATCAAGAGAATCTTCACCGGGATGTTGTATTGTTTGATGGTCGCAAGTTCATTGAGAGACATCTGAAAGCCGCCATCACCGACGACTGCGACGACGAGTTGATCGGGGAAGGCCGTGGCCGCCCCCATCGCAGCGGGGAATCCGTAGCCCATTGCTCCCAGCCCGCCGGAATTGAGCCACTGGCGGGGCTCCTCGAAACTGTAAAGCTGCGCCGTCCACATCTGATGCTGTCCCACATCCGAAGAGACTATCGCCTTGCCGTTGGTGATGCGGCGAAGTTCATTGATGACGTATTGCGGCTTGATGATGTCGCCTTCCTCCTTGAACCAGAAAGGGTGCTGGCGTTTCCAGTCAGCTATTTGTGAGTGCCAGTGTTCGCGGGACTGGATCCGGCTTCCGGATGAAGTCTGCTCGTCGATTTCGGTGAGCATCTGGCGGCAGACTGCTTTGGCATCCCCGATGACCGGGTAGTCGGCGCGAACGTTCTTGCCGACGCATGATGGATCGATATCGACGTGAATGAACTTGGCGCCGACGGCGAATTCGGTAAGCTTCCCGGTTACCCGGTCATCAAATCTGGCGCCTATGGATATCAAAAGATCGCAATTATCGACGGCCATATTTGTCCAGTATCCGCCGTGCATCCCCAGCATCCCAAGGCTCAAGGGGTGGCTGGCAGGGAAGGCTCCGAGTCCCATCAGCGTGCAGGTCGTCGGCAGGTTGAGCCGCTCCGCCAGATGTCGCACCTCTTCGTGGGCATTCGCCGCAATGGCGCCGCCGCCGATGTATAACACCGGCCTTTCCGCCGAGATCATCGCCTCGACGGCTCTTTTAATCTGTTTTTGCGGCGCAAAATGCGGGGGATCGTAACTGCGCATCTGAATCGTCTCGGGATAGCTGAATTCGCACATCTGGGCGGTCATATCTTTCGGCAAGTCGACCAGGACCGGTCCCGGCCGCCCGGTGCTCGCCACGTGAAAGGCTTCCTTGATCGTTGTAGCCAGATCCTCAACCCGCTTGACCAGATAGTTGTGCTTCGTACAGGAACGGGTGATGCCCGTCAAATCCGCTTCCTGAAAAGCATCGTTGCCGATGAGGTGTGTCGGAACCTGGCCGGTGAATACCACCAGAGGCAGCGAATCCATGAACGCATTGGCTATGCCCGTTACTGCATTTGTCCCGCCCGGGCCCGAAGTCACCAGCGCAACTCCCGTCTGGCCCGTGGCCTGTGCATACCCCGCGGCGGCAAACAATGCGGCCTGTTCGTGACGCACAAGATAATGTGATATGCCAAGATCCTCTCCGGAAAGCCTCAGCTCGTCGTAAATATGCAGAACTGCTCCGCCCGGATATCCGAAAACGTGCTTGACGTTCTCGCAACGTAATGCTTCAAGCAGAATTCTTGCGCCACGCATTTTCATATCAATTTAACCTCGTTATTCAAATGATCTTCGATTTTTTAAAAACAAACTAAAAAACCCGGCTAAGCTTTCTGCGCTCGCCGGGTTTGGATACTTGATCAGCCTTTTTCGTTCTTTCAGGCCATCCAATCAGCGAGCCGAGCCGGCAGGATAATTACCGCTACAATAATGACTACCAGATTGATAAGGGTAAGTCGGCCGACGCGCAGCTTCGTCTCAAGGCCGTGAGCCGGTTGTTCGAGAGAGCTTTTTAGTCGACCGTTGAGCATTTGTGCCTGCATTTGTGCCTGCTGTGACTGCTTTCGGGATAGTATTCTTACGGAAAAGCAGTCGAAGTATAGTCATCACCCCTGCTCACGTCAATCTAATAATTGCTATGAAATCATTAAAAATATTTATACCGGCTCAGTGTCAGCTCTCTTCGACAAAGCGCCTGATAACTCCGCCCATTTCGCTGGTCGAGACCTTTTTGGGCTGGCTCCTGAGATCGGGGGTGCCGAAGCCTTCATTGAGAGCCCTGATGATGGCGTCTTCCAGAATCTTCGCCTCGTGATCGAGCTTGCAGGTATGGTTGAGCAGCATGGCCACCGAGGCGATGGCGCCGAGGGGATTGGCGATGCCCTTGCCGGCGATGTCGGGGGCGGAGCCGTGGACCGGTTCGTAGAGGTCGACCTTTCCGCCGATGCTTGCTGAAGGAAGCATGCCGAGAGACCCTGTCAGCACGGAAGCTTCGTCGCTCAGGATATCTCCGAAGAGGTTTTCGGTGACGATTACGTCAAAACTCGTGGGACGGGTCACCAGCGCCATGGCGCAGGAATCGACATAGCCGTGCTCGAGAGTGACATCGGGGTAGTCCCCAGCGATTCGATTGACCACTTTGCGCCAGAGCTGCGAACTTTCAAGTACGTTGGCCTTGTCGATCGACGATAATTTTTTGCGCCGGCCACGAGCCAGTTCAAAGCCACACGCGCAACGCGCTCGACCTCAAATGCGGTATAGGCCATGGTGTTGAGTCCGCGATCCTCTGTGATTTCGCGCGGCTGGCCGAAATATGCGCCGCCGGCCAGCTCCTGACTATCAGCAGATCCGTCCCGCGGACTATCTCGGCTTTGAGCGGCGATGCGTCTATCAAAGTCTCGTGCAGAAAAGCCGGGCGAAGGTTGGCGAACACTCCAAGTCCTGCGCGCAATCCCAGCAGGCCGGTCTCCGGCTTGAGTCGCGGCGGATTGTTGTCGTATTGAGGCGCTCCGACTGCGCCGAGCAGGACGGCATCGCCGGCCAGGCAGGTCTGCATCGTCTCTTCCGGCAGTGGAACTCCGTACTTGTCCAGGGCCACCCCGCCTATCTCGCGGGTCTCGAATACGAATTCATGGCCATACTTTCTGCCAATGGTTTCAAGGCAGGCAACGGCTTCCTGGGTCACATCGACCCCAATGCCGTCGCCGGGAAGAACTGTTATCGTAGTTTTCATGTCTTCAATAAGAGGAGATTACGAACCAGACGGAATAAACGGAACAAACAAAAAAATCTCAGGAGTTGATTGGTCGAGAAGTTCCCAATAAACATCTCTCGGAAAAGAACAACTCATTTTACCCCTGTGATAATTTCGTTTTTTCGTTTATTCAGTCTGTTTCGTAATCTGTATTTTTCAAGCTTTTGCGGCTTTTTTCTGAATATGAGGCAGGAGTCCGCCGTCCTCGATCAATTCGCGCGCGAAATCGCTGAGAGGGACGAAGCCTGCTTCTTTGCCTGTTGTCAGATTGCGGAGTTTGCCTGCCTGGATATCTATTTCGACTTCATCGCCGGTCTTGACCATTTCGATTGCCTCGGGGCATTCGATGGCCAGGAAGCCGTTGTTGATTGCGTTGCGGAAGAAGATTCTCGCATAGCTGGTGGCGACGACGACTCTGATACCGGCTCCGCGGAGAGCCCAGACAGCGTGTTCTCGCGAAGATCCGCAGCCGAAATTTTCACCGGCGATGATGAAATCTCCGGTCTTGACGCGTTTGATGAAACCGGTGTCGATGTCCTCCATCGCGTATTTGGCAAGCTCGGCTTCCTCGTGGACGTTGAGGTGACGCGCGGGAATTATTTCGTCAGTGTTGATATGAGCGCGCTCGTAGACGTGCGCGGCGCCTTTAAAAGTATTTGGAAGTTCTGGCATGGCTTTTTTTGAATGTCGTTTTCTTTGATAAGTCAGTGTTATCCAGCGGCAGATAACGGTGATCAGGCCTTAGCTGCCTGGGCTTTGAGGAAGTCCCTCGGATCGGTGATCGTCCCTGTGATTGCGGTTGCGGCCGCGGTGGCCGGGCTGGCAAGGTAAACTTTGGAACGAGGATCTCCCATGCGTCCGGTGAAGTTGCGGTTGGTTGTGGAGAGACACGTCTCTTCAGCTCCGAGCACTCCCATGAATCCGCCGAGGCAGGCTCCGCAGGTTGCGGTGGAGACTACACATCCGGCGTCGGCGAAGATTTCGAGCAGTCCTTCCCGCATCGCCGTCTTCCATACTTCGGTGGTTGCCGGCACGACGATCGTGCGTGTCCCTTTAGCGACCTTGTGACCCTTCATAATCTGAGCCGCGATGCGCAGGTCTTCGATTCGCCCATTGGTGCAGGAGCCGATATAGACCTGATCCATCTTGACGCGCTCGATCTCGCCGATAAAGCGGCCGTTCGAGGGCAGGGAAGGCAGCGCAACAATCGGTTCGAGCTGGTCCACATCGATGGTGAACCTGTCCGAATAGGTCGCGTCATCGTCCGAATTGAATATGGTGTAAGAGTCGCTTGTCCGCTCTTTGACGTAATTCTCGGAGATCTCATCGACCGGCATGATTCCGCTCTTGCCGCCTGCCTCGATCGCCATGTTGGTGATGGTGAATCGGGCTTCCATCGTCAGATCCTTGAGCGCCGTCCCGCGATACTCCATGGCCTTGTAGCGTGCGCCGTCGACGCCGATCTTCGAGATGATGTAGAGAATGATGTCCTTTGAATAGACCCCGACGGGAAGGTGGCCGTTGAGCTCGAAGAGCATCGATTCGGGAACCTTGAACCAGAGCTCGCCGGTGGCCAGCGCCGCAGCAAGATCCGTCGAACCGACTCCGCTGGCAAATGTCCCGAGCGCACCCATCGTGGTGGTGTGCGAATCGCCGCAGACGATCGTCATGCCCGGCAGAACGTGTCCCTGCTCGGGAGCTATCGCGTGACAGATGCCATGATTGCCTATTTCATAGTAGCGCTCGATCCCCTGCTCTTCGCGCCATTCACGAAGGTGCTTGGACAGCTTCGCGCTCTTGATATCCTTGTTCGGCACAAAATGATCCGGCGTCACCAGGATTTTGGTCGGATCGAAAACCTTGTTGATTCCCAGTTTTCTCAGCATCGCAACGGCCGGCGGCGTCGTCACATCATGGCATACGATCAGGTCGAGCTTTGCGTTGACGATCTCGCCCGGCACTATGCTCTCGCGCCCGCTGTGCGCTGCAAGTATCTTTTCTGTAATTGTCATTCCCATTTTATTGATTTGCTCCACATCTCTGCTTTTGTCTGACGATTAACGTTTAATTTAATTGGTCACCGAGAGGGTTAATTTTCTCTCTTTGGCGTAGAGAGCTTTGTTGACAGCGTTGAGATAGGCTCTGGCGCTGGCGTCGACGATGTCCGTGCTGGCGGCCTTGCCGGTGTAGGATACATCTTCGAATTCCACGTGGACGAAGACTTCGCCGACGGCATCGGTGCCGCGCGAAATCGAACGCACGGTATAGTCGATCAGGTTGCCGGCAAGTCCGGTGATTTTATCTATCGCCTGATAGACTGCATTGACCGGACCGTCGCCCGCCGAGGTCTGGGTTTCGACTTCTTCCGTTTTGCTGTCAGCGAGGGTCACCAGGGCAGTGGACATTGTCGAAGTGCCTGCAGTCGCCTGGACCGATCGCAGCTTGAAGCGCTCGGGTATCTGCGCGATTCCATCCTGGAGGATCGCCATCAGATCCTCTTCGAAGATCTCTTTCTTCTGATCGGCTAGTTTGGTGAAGAGTTTGTATGCCTTGTCCAGCTCCGGCCGGGACAACTGATACCCCATCTCCTCGTATTTCTTATTGAGCGCGTGGCGCCCCGAGTGTTTGCCGAGCACGATGCTGTTGGTCTTCACGCCGACCGACTCGGGAGTCATGATTTCGTAGGTCAGCCGGTTTTTCAGCACTCCATGCTGATGGATACCGGCTTCGTGGGCGAATGCGTTCTTGCCCACGACGGCTTTATTGGGTTGAACGTGGACGCCGGTGATATTCGACAGCGCCTGGCTTGTGCGGTAGATCTCTTCGGTGACGATGCCGGTTTCAAACGGCATGAGATCCTTGCGAACCCGCAGAGCCATGACTATCTCTTCAAGCGAGGCATTGCCGGCTCTCTCGCCGATGCCGTTGATTGTACACTCGATCTGGCGCGCCCCGGCCGCCACCGCGGCCAGCGAGTTGGCCACGCCAAGGCCGAGATCGTTGTGACAATGGACGCTGATCACGGCCCGGTCGATGTTGGGCACGCGCTCTTTGAGGGTTCCGATGATGTATGAATATTCAGCCGGGATAGTGTAACCGACCGTGTCGGGGATATTGACGACGGTTGCGCCCTCTTCGATGACTGCCGTGATCACCTGGCAGAGGTAGTCCAGATCGCTGCGGGTAGCATCTTCCGCAGAAAACTCCACATCGTCGGTAAACCTCCTGGCCATCCTCACCGCATTCGCGGCCATCTCGATTACCTCTTCGCGCGTCTTCTGCAGCTTGAATTGAAGGTGGATGTCCGATGTCGCCACGAATGTGTGAATCCTCGGCCGTGCGGCCTCCGACAGCGCTTCCCACGCGCGCTCGATATCTTCAGGTGTCGTCCGGCAGAGCGCTGCAATCACCGGCCGGCGACATGTCCGCGCAACCTCCCTGACTGCCGCGAAATCATCATCAGAGGCAATCGGGAAGCCCGCTTCAATGACGTCCACGCCGAGCGCATCGAGCTGCCTTGCCAGCCTCAGTTTCTCTTCAAGGTTCATGCTGCACCCCGGCGATTGCTCGCCATCCCGCAGCGTCGTGTCGAAGATTGCCACTCGTTCGCTCATACTTCTTTTCCCTCTCTTATTTCCTTTGATCGCATGTCGTAAAGTTGAATCACAGTAAATTGGTATGGGCTCGACAAAGCCCCGGAATCTTATCACCGGGTGTCGAACCTGCAAAGTTTATAATTTTTACGATTCAATAAGCAAGATTTATATGGTACACATGAGACTGAAAGTGTGAAAAACCGAGCCTGATGCTCATGGATGCTCATGGAGGTGATTTTTTGGACCTGTCACAACTCGAAATATTTTTGTCGATTGCCGAGGAGAAGAGCTTTTCGCGGGCGGCTGAGAAGATGTTGCGAACCCAGCCGGCGCTGAGCATCGCGATCAAGAAGCTCGAAGAGGATTTGGGTGAGACGCTCTTTGACCGGAGCAGCAAATCCGGGACGCTGACCGAGGCGGGCAAGATACTGATCTCTTATGCCCAGAGAATGATCAATCTTCGCGACGAAGCGATCGAGGCGGTCAGCGAACTCAAAGGGATGTATCGCGGGCGGCTGACGATCGGCGCCAATGAGAGCACGTCTTTGTACATGCTTCCAAAGCTTCTCATGGAATTCCGTAAACGCCACCCTCGGATCAAGATCGAGGTCTATCGCAATGTCTCCGAAAGAATCCCTTCAGAAGTGCTCGAGCGAAATCTCGATTTCGGATTTCTGTCATACGACCCGATGCATCCGTCATTGCAATCGATGGAGGTTCATCGCGATGAGCTCGTCCTGGTCGTTCCCGCAAAACATCGCCTGGCGGGGGCAAAGCAGGTAACGGTCAAGGATCTGGGCGAGGAGCAGTTCGTCGCTCATAACGTCAAGACTCCGGCAAGGACACGGATCTTCGAACTTTTCGCCCAGAACCGGACACCTCTCAATATCTGCATCGAACTGGCTACGCTCGACACCATCAAGGAATTCGTTCTGCTCAATGCCGGCATCGCCATTCTGCCGCGACTCGCGGTCCAGGATGAAATCGCCTCGGGAAAACTCGTTGAGGTTCCGGTCAAGGGGATGAGGATCGAAAAGCATCTGAGGATCGTATTCAGACGCGAACATTCCCTCTCCCACGCCGCAAAATCGTTCCTTGAGATTTTGAAAGAGGAAAAAAAGTTAAAGGGGTGAAGTTCTCGGTAGGACAGGCGACAAGATCATGAAACACGCGAAATGAACGAAAATTCTTCACTTGAAAAGTTTATCTTATTTGCGTGTTTCGTACTCCACTTGATCAATATGTTCGTTTATGGCTTGGATCATTTTCCGTTTTGCTAGTTAAAAAAAACGCTGGAGTCGTAATATTCTTCTTTTTTAGAGATAAATCAGCTTGTGATCGTGGAGGTCGAGATCGATCTCGTCGTAAATCCTGTCGATGAGTTCGTAGCCGTAGCGCGATAGGAAGTAGAGCATGTTTATCTCGCGTTCCTGAAGGTTCTTGTTCGGGTACAGGGCGGAGACAAGTTTGTCCAGTTGCTGGCCGGTGGTCTCGTCCCGCTTGCTGCGATTGTTGATAAAGCGTGTTCGGAGGTTGTGCAACTGATAGAGTATCTTCTCGCGCCCGCCTTTGAGCGCCTCAGCCAGAGTCGGATCGACCGAAGTCAGAGACAATTTGAGCTTCTCGATCTGTTCGTCAAAAATTCTCTCGGTCTCGTCAAACTGATTAGCGATGTTCTGGTCGAGGCCGCGTTCGACAACGATTTTAGCGACCTCTTCCTGCCCGCCGAACAAATCCTTAAGCTGGAGATTGAATTTATTGAGAGACTTGGCCATGCGCTTTTCCATGAGGGTGAAGCTGGCTCTGGGAAAAACTGCCGGCTCGATTCTGCCGAGCAGAGAATAGTTTGAGCGAATCTGGGCGAAGTAGGCAATTTCAGAGGGCCCTCCGATGTATGCCAGGGTTGGCAGCAGGAAGTCCTGAACAATGGGCCTGAGCGTCACATTCGGGCTGAAACATGCCGGACAGCGACTCACGGTATCGATCACTTCTTTGGCTTCGAAGCTTCGGTCGCTTCCCTTGAGATGGAATCGGCCGTCGCTGCGAAAAGTCATGGCCGTGCGTTTACCCTCGTCGATCATAAACAAGGGAACGGCTTCAGGGCTGGTGAAGACCTGGGCGTGATAGCCTGATGCTTCAAGCTCGGCGCTCGCCTTTACCAGGTGATCGGAGAATTCAGGCAGTCGCGTCATGGCCCGCGAATAGATCTCGCCGGCAATCTCTTTGAGCCTGTCGTCAAGCGGGTTTATCAGAACGACGCCAAACCGGCTCAGCCACCTCATCATCAGATTGCCGAAAGACGAGGCGAAGGAATTGCCTGTTTTGTATGATTCCTGCAGGTCTTCAACGAGTTTCGGCATGAATTCCGATTCGGGCAGGGAAAGAATCATTTGTTCAATGTTCTTGAGGATCTCGTCATCCAGGGGTATGTTGCCGACGGGCCTTCCGTCGGCGGCCTCGCCTGCGTCGTAGGTTATTTGCGAAAGGCGCCCTTCACGATTGACGATGTATGTATGGTTGACCTCCTCGAAGTCGTGATCTTCCGAGGCAATCCAGAACATCGGAACGGCATTGATCCCCTTGTCGCAAAGATATGCTGCGAGCTTGATTGCGGTCAGCGCCTTGAAGACCGTGTAAAGAGGTCCAGTGAAAAGCCCGGCCTGCTGGCCCGTGATGATGACGACGGAATCGCTCCGGCGCAGCTTTTCGATATTCGCGAAGGTTTTTTCTCCGGCGCCGGCCAGCCGGTTCTCATCCATCAGCACATCGGCAACGGCATCGCGCGAAAAAGTCTGTGAGAGCACCTTCTCAGCTCGTGTTATCAGCGAATCAAGGTTGAGCCCTTCAGGCTGGTAAAATTTCGACACTTTACCGAAATCGTAAAGATAATCAGCGAACAGACGCGAAGTTCGTGGAATATCACTGAATCTGATGGCGTTAATGGACATTCGTTCTCCTCTTCTCCGGACGTACGTTTCTACCGCATTATTATTGTCGATGACAGGATATGTTTACTTTTGATTATTTGTTGGCGGTAAATTTTGTTCAGTGATCAATCGTAATAGACGGGGCCGATAAGGTCATCACGTTCCCTCCAGTTCCCGTTTTCGTCCTTTTCATAAAATCCGGACTCTTCGATTGCAAGATCGATCGAGGCGGATTCGGACTCTGAGGGTGAAGGGAGCGGCGATCGTGCCATGAATCCATACATGCCGACCAGGTCCATTGCAGCTTTGAGATGACCGACACCGGAGCCGGCGGTGACGCGGGCAAGTTTTGACAGGCGTTTCTGCAGGTCATCGGCGTACTCAAAATTGCGATGGTGATGAGCATGATCCATGGCGACGCATGCTTTCGGAGCAATCGCGGCGACGGCGAAGATCGATCCGGCTGCGCCCGCCTCCATGCCCTCGGTGAAGATGGAGGGGCCTCCCAGCATGACCTTGAACTTGTCGGTCTTGAGTTCGCGAAAAATATCCCTGAGAGAATCCAGGTCGCCGGAGCTTTCCTTGAGTCCCGCGATATTGTCGTGTTCGGCCAGCGAGGCAATCGTTTCAGGCATGAGCGTGACCCCGGCGAATTGAGGAATCATGTAGATCAGAACCGGAACCGGAGAATTGTCGGCTATCCGCCGATAATGAGCCTCGTGGTGCTCATCATGCAGGACCTTCTTGTAGTAGAAAGGCGTGATGACGACGGCGGCATCGGCTCCGTATTCATGAGCTTTTCTGGTCATCTCGATGGTCTGTCTGGTGGAGAGTTCGCCTGTGCCGACGAGCAGTACCTTTTCATAGGACATCCCGTTGCGGACCGTGTCGATGACCGCGATCTTCTCGTCGGTTGTCAGGTGCGGGAATTCGCCCGTCGAGCCGAGTATCAGGTAACCAAGAAGATCCGTCTGATTCCACTTCTCGAGGTTGAGTCTCAATTTGTCGTGGTCGATCTCTCCGCTCTCGTTAAACGGGGTCGGCAGTGCGGCAATGACGCCATTAAGATTTAGTGACATAAGTTCCTAACGTAGTTTCTTGTGAATATTTATTTCTGAAGCTGTTTAATTTAAAAAAAGATGATCTCTCTCAACCTGTCCGGGTTTTCGACGATAAAATCCGGCCGGGCAGATACAAGCTCGTCTTTTTTTCCGGCTCCCCAGGTGACTGCGGCCGTCATGGCGCCTGCTCCGCGACCGGCGTCAATGTCGGCCACCATATCGCCGATATACAGGACAGATTTCGGTTCCACGCCAAAATGCGAGATCATTCTGATCAATCCTTCCGGGTGCGGCTTGTAATTGTTAACCTGATCCCCGCCCAGTACCACCTCGAACAGTTCGAGCATGCCGGCGTGCGAGATGCGAATCCGCGCGGCTTCTGTAGTTGCTCCACTGTATACGCCAAGCCGGACGCCGCTTTTTCTGAGATCATCGACAATTTCCCTGATCCCGCCAAATGGCCGGATGTCGGCCCCATCCTCCCGGCTTAATCTGTAGAATTCTTCCGACACCTCATCCAGATCAGTTCCTTCTGGGAAAATGTTCCTGAACATCACTGTTTCAGGCGGGCCGAAATAAGGAACCAGTTCTTCAAAATTCCACTCACGGCCCATTCGCGGTGACATGAGCCTGTTGAATATGCGCAATACAGTGGGGAAAGTATCCGCAAGTGTGCCGTCAAGATCGAAGACGATGGCGTCGTATTTGAGTTGAGTTGTTGTCTCTTGCATATATTGATTTAGACCGGGCATTATAACGACGCGATTAATCGTGTGGCAAATGAACGGCAAAATTAAATTGGTTGGTTCAAGAAATCATGGATTTACCAGTATTCAGCAATAATCTTAAATCGTCGGCCAACTGGGTGGCATCGCTCGATGAACAGGCGCAATCATGGCGGCGATCGCTGGATCAGTCAGGCGATAAAATGATTGTCGGGATCAGGGCTTGCCAGGTCGAGCAGGAGATTGTGCGGGTCGGAGGAGAGATCGATCGAGACCGGATAAGTGAAGCGGCAGGGCTGGTCACTTCATGGTCGTGCGATTCCGAGGCAAAGATGAGCGTGGAGAATCTGCTTGCTCTGAACAGATCGGTGACCGGTTTGGCGCCCGAGATCGAACTCGTCAGAAAGAGTGAAGCTGTACCGCTCAACGAAGCGCACGATCCAACACCGTCAGTTCTGCTGCCGAAAATGCTGGACAATGCAATCGACTGGTTCGGTGCGCCCGGATTCGGGGAACTACGCAGCGTTGAGCAGTCCACGGTGGTCTATCTTCGTCTTCTTGAAATGCATCCCTTCAATTTGCATACTGATACGACGGCGCTGCTTGCTTCCGGCTTTTTCACCCAGCGCGCCGGATTGCCGCCGTTGATTGTCTTTTCCGACGACGATACTCTTGCGCGTTTTAATACTGCCCGGGAAGCTGCATTCAGAATGCTGACACAGCCTCTGGTCGAATTCTTCGCCGAAATGCTGACCCGGACCATGCAACTCAGTGCTCATGATTAGAAAATGACCTATAACGTTTCACGGCTGCCGAAGGAAGCCAGAGGGCTGCTTGGCCCTTATTTCCCCGGCTTCAATCTGACGCGAATCAGAATCCAGGAGGGGATTCCCTGGTATGTTGTCGGCAGACCGCGTGGTTATGCCGACCGAAACAAAATCTACCTTGCGCGCGGCGAGTTCCGGATAGATACAGTCGAGGGAATGTCTCTGCTCGCTCACGAAATCGTTCATTGCCGGCAGTATGAAATGTTTGGCGTCTGGAATTTCAGAGCAAGATACCTTGGCGATTACCTGATGAATCTGAGGCGAGGGATGTCGCTCGATGAGGCTTACCGCAACATACCATTCGAAGTTGAGGCACGCATGATTGAACGCCAGGTCTTCTCGGAAATCAGCCGGTTGAGCGCCGAGACATTGGATCAGCTCAAAAAGCTGATGATCTGAATTAAGCGCCGTTAGTATCAGGATTATTTTTAAATTTGAGTGATGCCGAAAGAGGGCTCTGCTGAAATGTCAGAATCTATCGCCATGATCCGAGATATGCTGCCGGAAATGCTGCTCAAATTCGACAAGTGGCAGACCGGGTGGCATGAATTCAGCATTGATGAGACGCTCAAGGTTCCCGAAGCGAAAGCCAAAGATGTCCTCAATGAGCTGATTGACAGGCTCGCCGATAACTATCCTTTTTTTCATCCGAGCTATGCCGGTCAGATGCTCAAGCCGCCCCACGGCATTGCATCGATGGCCTATTTCCTGGCGCAGCAGATCAATCCGAACAATCACGCACTGGATGGGGGGCCGGCAACGGCGAAGATGGAGATGGAGGTTGTCTCGCAGCTTTCATCCATGTTCGGATACGAGAAATATCTGGGGCATCTGACATCGAGCGGGACGATAGCGAATCTCGAAGCCTTGTGGGTGGCCAGGGAACTGCATCCCGATAAAGCGATTGCCTTTTCAACCGAGGCCCATTACACGCATGGCAGGATGTGTGAAGTCATCGGAGCCTCGACTGAGAGGATTGCGACCGATGCCAGTGGCCGCATGGACCTCGATGATCTTCGGGAGAAGCTTGAAACAAGCCGGATTGGAACTGTGGTGATGACGGCGGGGACTACGGGGCTTGGGGCCGTTGACCCGATCGATCTGGCGCTCGAGTTGAGAAAAGAGTTCTCCTTCAGAATTCATGTCGATGCGGCTTATGGCGGGTTTTACAGGCTGCTGGCCGGCGAGGATGGTTGTTTGAGTAAATCTTCGGCCGCGGCATTTCGTGCGATTGCACAGACCGACAGCGTCGTTCTGGATCCCCACAAGCATGGGCTGCAGCCCTATGGATGCGGATCGGTGATTTTCAGCGACCCTTCAGTCGGCAGATTCTACAAACACGATTCGCCCTACACCTATTTCACCTCGAATGAACTTCACCTCGGCGAGATAAGCCTCGAGTGTTCCCGGGCCGGAGCCGCCGCCGCGGCTTTGTGGGCGACTCTCAAATGCTTCCCGCTTGAAGCCGGCTCCGGACTGGGCGCCATTCTGCACAAGACGCGCAGAGCCGCCGTTTCATGGGCGAAGCTGATATCGTCAGAAGAGAGATTGCGACTCGTTGTCGATCCTCAGCTTGATATAGTCAATTTCTATTCGTTGACTGCGGGAACGAATGTGTCTGCGATATGCTCGCTGACTCACCAGGTATTCAAGGAACTGATGAATGACCGCGATCATCCCCTTTATCTGGCGAAGATCAATTTAAAACCCGATATGTTCAGGAATCACGGTGAGCTGATCTGGGACAGCGAGATGCTCACGGCATTTCGCAGCGTCCTGATGAAACCCGAGCATGAAGATTACGTCAACCGGCTGCATCAAAGAGTATTGTCAACACTGGAGTAGAAATGGCAGACAAGAAATCGAAAGTTCAAGAAGAACAGGAATATCCTTACTGGAACCGGGTCTATCTGGCCGTTGTGATTTGGACAGTGATTGTGATTGTTTCCTTATGGATGTTTTCAAGGGCGTTTTAAGGATTTCACGGTGTTACCAGCTAAAACAGATTAAATACAAACACAGGAGAAACTGATGCATTGGATCGACTGGCTGATCGTTGCCGCGTACCTCATCTACATCACTTACGATGGGATCAGGCTGACAAAAAAGAGCAACGAGGTGGAAGGGTATTTCCTGGCGAACCGCAGTCTGCCGTGGTGGGCGGTTGGGTTGTCTGTAATGGCGACGCAGCTCAGCGCCATCACGCTGGTAGGAACAACCGGGCAGGCATACGCCGATGGAATGCGTTTCATACAGTTCTATTTCGGACTGCCTTTGGCGATGGTCATACTGTGTTTGACGGTGGTGCCGTTTTTCACCCGGGCAAGGGTTTATACGGCATATGAATATCTGGAGGGCAGGTTCGATGCCAAGACGCGGTCGCTGACGAGCTTCTTCTTTCTCTGCTCCCGCGGTCTGGCCTGCGGCGTGATTGTGGCGGCTCCTTCAGTGATCCTGTCGATCGTGCTGGGCTGGAACGAGTTGACCACAATTCTGGTTATGGGATTGACGACGACAGTTTATACAATGTTCGGCGGTGTACAGGCAGTGGCCTGGACCGACGTCAAACAGATGGTCGTGATCTTTCTTGGAATTTTCGTTGTTTTGTTTGTCATCGTTGGAAAGTTTCCCGAAGGCGTCTCGATGGGAGAGGCCATGTCTCTGGCGGCCGTCACCGGCAGGCTGAAAACGGTTGATACCAGTTTCAATCTGCATGAAACCTACACCCTGTGGTCCGGCTTGATTGGAGGACTGTTTCTGGCTCTCTCATATTTCGGATGCGATCAGAGCCAGGTTCAGAGATTCCTCACAGCGCGATCGGTCTCTGAAGGGCGCACCTCTCTGCTGATGAGCGCATTCGTCAAGATTCCGATGCAGTTTCTGATTCTGCTGGTGGGAGTCCTTGTCTTCATCTTCTATCAGTTCCAGCCGCCGCCGATGATCTTCAAGTCCGACGACCGGGGCAGGATCGAGCAGAGCGCCGATTATCAGAACATTAATAAAGAATACTTGCAGGCCTACGAGCTGCGACGCCAGGCCGCCCTCGCCTATTCCAGATCCGATGGCAACCCGCAGGTCGCGAGCATCACAAAGCAGAGTTTTGTCATGGCCCAGGACCAGTTGATGGGAGCGAGAGAGAAGGGCATCGCTCTCTTCAAAAAAGAGACCGGCAAGCCGTTCAATGATACGAATTATGTCTTTCCGACCTTTGTCACGACATACATGCCGGCAGGCGTTATTGGGTTGATCATTGCGGCCATCTTTGCTGCGGCGATGTCTTCCATATCAGCCGAACTCTCGGCACTTTCGACCGCGACCGTCATAGATTTCTATCGCCGGCACATCAAAAAAGAAGCGACCGACGCCCATTATCTGAAAGTCTCAAAGATGGCGACAGGCTTCTGGGGAATATTTGCCTGCGTCGTGGCAATGTATGCCGGAAGGCTTGGATCGCTCATCGAGGTCGTCAATAAATTCGGATCGTTCTTTTATGGCTCACTGCTTGGAGTTTTTGTTCTGGCCATCGGGACGAAGAGGGCGACAAGCAATGGCGCCTTCTTTGGACTGCTCACCGGGATCATTTCGGTGGCCGTTTTTAGCCGTTATTCGACGATCAGTTTTCTGTGGTATAACGTCATCGGTTGCGTGGTTGTGGTGACGGTTGGCATGCTCATCTCCGTCATTGAGAGTATGAAGGTTAAAGTTTAAATCAAGGGTATAGGCATCAATGAAAAAGCTCCTTTCAGTTCTGCTTCTGTTTGCACTGCTGGTGCAGGTTTCATCATATACAGTAACGGCTGATACGCGGCCGGCTCCCGAGGATCGCGGATCGAGCGGTCTGGCCCTGGCTTTGAGAAGGCTGCAGACGATAGCCAGTGTGCTGCACACAGCGGCTCATCCGGACGATGAGAGCACCGAGCTGCTGGCGTATCTCGCCAGGGGGCAGGGAGCACGCGTGGCCTATATGGCCCTCAATCGTGGCGAGGGCGGGCAAAACGGCATCGGGCCTGAATTATGGGAAGGGCTGGGTGTGATCCGGACGGAGGAACTTCTTTCAGCGCGCAAGCTGGACGGCGCCGAGCAGTATTTTTCGCGTGCATTCGATTTCGGATTCACGCGTTCGCCTGAAGAGACTTTGCAGAAATGGAACCGGGAAGAGGTGCTTGGGGACATGGTTCGGGTGATCAGGATGATGCGACCGCTGGTGGTGGTCAGCGGATTTACGGGGACTGCGCGCGACGGTCACGGACAGCATCAGGTTGCCGGGACGCTGACACCTGAAGCAATCAAGGCCGCGGCCGATCCGAATCGCTTTCCCGAACAGATAGGCAAAGAA
The DNA here is from genome assembly GCA_016710075.1 of Acidobacteriota bacterium. GTDB lineage: Bacteria > Acidobacteriota > Blastocatellia > RBC074 > RBC074 > JADJLO01. Next base: position 266,879 of record JADJLO010000006.1, read on the forward strand.
GGGCTGCAGCCGTGGCAGGTTCAAAAGGTATACGGCCGGTTATTCGGTCCCTGCCAGGGGAAGTGCGCCGAATTCGATGTCGGAGTCTTTGACCCGGTCCTTGGAAGATCATACGCCGAACTGGCGGCGGATGGCCGCAGCAGGCATCGTTCGCAGGATTTTGGGATGATCCAGGCACGCGGCAGTCAGGTCAGATCATTTCCATTGTGGCAGAGCCTGGTGCAGGTTCCCGAAAAGGAGACCTCGCTGTTTGGCGGCCTGGATGTGAGTCTCACGGGCATTGCAAAGTTCGCCGGTAAAGACGGCCAGCGCATGCTGCCCGCGCTCGGCAGAATCAGGGACCTGGCCGCAAAAGCCATGTCGGAATTCCGCATGCAGCAGCCGGAACTGATAGCCCCTCATCTGGCGGAAGGGTTGCGCGAGGTGCGCGCCCTGCGAGCATCGCTCGGAAGTCTCGATCCGGCGACAAAAGCCAATGTCGACAATATGCTTGGCCGGAAGGAGCGGGAGTTCGGCGATGCGCTGATCAAGGCTCATGGCGTTATTGTCGATGCTTTGAGCAATACCGAGATCGTTACTCCCGGCGAACCCTTTGAGATCACGGCTAATATCTATCTTGGGCGGGTTTCTCAAAAAGCAGACGTTGCCGCGGATGTCAAAGTGATCACACCGCAAGGCTGGAAGATCGAGTCCTCAAAGGAAGAAGCTGAGCAACCGACTGGAATCATGGCCATGGTGCGTGGCCGTGAGAATCCTGACATCAGCCCAAGGCTTCGCGCCACACCTCCTGAAAATGAACCACCGACACAGCCATACTGGCTCGCAAAACAGCGCACGAAAGACCAGTTTGACTGGGACGATACGATGCCGCGCAATCTGCCGTTCGGCCCGGCCGTCGCACATGCCCTCGTCGAGTTGACGCTCAGTGGGCAGCGGGTCACCATCAATCAACCTGTCGAATATCGCTTTGCCGATAAAACGTTCGGCGAAATCAGGCGCGAGTTGAAGGTTGCCCCGGCGATCACCCTGACCCTGACACCTTCCATGCTGATAATTCCTTCGGGCAGTCAGAACAGGACGCGCGAGATTTCAATCGATATCACCCATAACGCGCGGAAAAACACGAACGGCACTTTGAAACTTGTGGCTCCGCAAGGGTGGAAGGTCGAAGCCGACTCAAGGCCTCTCGCCTTCACTCGCCAGAGCGAGAAGACGGCTCGAACCTATCGCGTCACACCGCCGGCAGGGGCAAACGGTACTTTCGATCTTAAGGCCGCGGTTGAATCCGAAGGCAGGGAATACACGAGCGGATATTCGGTCATCTCCTATCCGCACATTGAAAACCATTTCATCTATCACCCGGCAGCGACGAAAGTCGAAGTCTTCGATGTGAAAGTCGCCGGGAATCTGAAGGTCGGCTACATCATGGGCAGCGGTGACGACGGGCCTTCCGCGCTCTCCCAGCTCGGCATCAACGTCAAGCAGATCAGCCCGTCGGAACTGGCTTCAGGCGATCTCTCGGTTTACGACACGATCATCCTCGGCATTCGCGTTTATGAAGTCAACGAAGATGTCATGTCCAATAACAAACGGCTGCTCGAATATGTGTCCAACGGCGGAACTCTGATTGTCCAGTATAACAAGGATGAGTTTGCCAGAGGCCGATTCGCTCCCTACCCCGTCCAGATGCAGCGAGGCTTGCGAGTCACGGACGAGAACGCTCCGATAACCGTGCTCGATCCCGGCCATCCGCTGTTCAACTTTCCCAACAGGATCGTCGATGCTGACTGGAAAGGGTGGGTGCAGGAACGAGGATTGTACTTTCTCAGCGAGTGGGATTCACGCTACACTCCGCTTCTGGCTGCACCGGACGATACCGGAACCGTGCTCAAGGGAGGTCAACTGATCGCCCAGTACGGCAAGGGGAATTACATCTTCACCGGGTATGCCTGGTTTCGCCAGTTTCCGGCTGGAGTCCCTGGAGCCTACAGGCTGTTTGCCAATATGGTCAGCCTGCCTAAAGCCGCGGCTAAGAAGTAATAACTGATTCTGTTGGCGAATTCGCAAACAACATCATTGAATAATATGGCAAGAAAGACACTATCGTTTTGTTTGATTATTGCGGCGACGATTTTTGGCGCTTGTCAGAATGCGGAGCCGAAACAACAGCAGCCGCCGGTGCAGTCATCGGCGCCACAGCCCGCTCAGTCGGTGGTCTCGATTCCATTATCGACGCCTGGCCCCGCGTCTTCACCGGCAGCCGGCGCAAATGCCGACAAGGTGCCTGAGATGATGAAAAGGGCAATGACGAAAGAGGAGATGGAGAAGGCTCTGCAGGCAATGCCTCCCGAAGTCCGCAAGCGGATTCAGGGTCTGGCCCCCGCTCCTCCAAACGCCGTCCCGACCGCTGTGCCTAAGAAAAAGCAGTAAGCCTATGCCCGAAGATCCGCAAAAATCCAGTCTCGGAGTCGTCTACTCGGCGGTAATGATGTTTGGATCTTCGATCACCGGTTGCACGGTAATCGGTTATTTTCTGGACCGCTGGCTCGTCACGTCTCCATACCTGAGCGTCACGGGATTGCTGATTGGCACTGTCGGAGCCTTCCTCGCCTTTTTCAGGATCATGTCTTCCATTGGAAAAGACGATGAGAATGAGAGCCGGTGAGATCCCGCAAATCCAGTTAAAGTTCCAGGAGCCCGGGCGAAAGCCGGGGCTTTTTTTCAATACTTTACTTTTATGTAATTGCAGGCCCATCTGCAAAGAGTGAGGGCGCCTGCGCTGGCGGGGTGGAGCGGACGAACCGCCTGCCGATTATTTGCTGGAAACTTACCTTCCGGCGAGATTGTCCTCAAATGTGGAGGGGCTGAGTAGTTACACTTTTATAACCTTTGATCCGGAGAGATAGAGATTATGAACATGCCTGAAAAAAGCCACCTCTTGATATTTCTGATATTGGTGATTCTGATTGAAGCCGGGTCGACGGTTGCGCAGCAGAGCCAGCCTGTCGAAGCGAGGGCGTATTTCACGGAGCCCTCATTATCGCCTGACAGATCGGAGATAGTCTTTGTATCCGGCGGAGACATCTGGACGGTTGGAGTCAGTGGAGGCGAGGCGAGGTTGCTGATATCGAATGCGGCAAACGAGTCCCGGCCTCTCTATTCGCCGGACGGCAAGAGACTGGCGTTTGTGTCGACGCGAACGGGCAACGGCGACATCTACATTCTGAACATCGAGAGCGGCGATTTGAGAAGGCTGACATTCGATGACGGCGCCGAGCAGCTCGACGCATGGTCTCGTGACGGCAAATGGATCTATTTCTCTTCGACAGGTCAGGATATTGCCGGGATGAACGATCTCTTCAGGGTTAGTCCGGAGGGCGGGACGCCGATGGCCTACAGTGCGGATCGCTATGCCAATGAATTCTGGGCCGCGCCATCGCCGGATGGCGGAAGCGTCGCATTTACGGCTCGGGGCAATAGTTCATCACAGTGGTGGCGCAAGGGGCACAGCCATCTTGATGAGTGCGAGATCTGGATCAGACGTGATGGTGCGACTCCGGCATTTGAGCTCATCGTCGAGGGCGGGTCGAAGAATATGTGGCCAATGTGGAGCCCCGATGCCAAAAATCTCTACTTCGTCTCCGATCGCAGCGGCTCTCAGAATATCTGGATCAAACCCATGGCGGGCTCGATCAGGCAGGTTACCAAATTCAGCGACGGCCGCGTGCTCTGGCCGAACATCTCGCTTGATGGGAAATTGATTGTCTTCGAGCGAAACTTCAGGATCTGGAAACTGGATACGACAAGCGGAAATTCGTCTGAGGTGGCCATCGCGCGGCGCGGAGCGCCGGCAGGTCCGGCGGTTGACCGGCTTACGCTAAGCAATCAGTTTCAGGAACTTGCATTGTCACCCGATGGAAAGAAGATTGCGGTGGTTGCCCGCGGAGAGATCTTCGCGGCATCGGCGAAGGATGGAGGCGATGGCGCCCGAGTTACCCGGACACACTCTGCAGAATCGCAGGTCGTCTGGTCGCCGGACAGCAAAAAAATCGCATACGTTTCCGACCGCGAAGGCGTGACTCATATCTTTCTTTACGACTTCGAAAGAAACAGCGAATCGCAACTGACTACCGGATCGGATAATGACTGCACACCATCTTTCTCACCCGACGGTAAGATGCTGGCATTCATGCGCGGTGGGCGCGAATTGCGACTGCTCGAGCTCGAATCGAAGCAGGAGCGCCGGCTGGCATCGGGCTATTTTGGCAGGCCTCCTTTGACTTCCGAACGACCGGTTATCTGGTCTGCCGATGGAAAGTGGGTTGTTTATCTTGCGATCGGCGACAGGGCCTTCACCAATGCCTATGCGGTTCCGGTTGCCGGCGGCGAGGCCAGGCCTTTGAGTTTCGTCGCGAATGCTTTCAGCAATACGATCTCGTGGAGTCCCGACGGCAAATTCCTGGTTTTCAATACCGGGCAGAGAACCGAAGACGGAAGACTTGCGAGAATCGACCTGATTCCGCGAGTTCCGAGATTTCGCGAGGATCAGTTCCGGGACCTGTTCAAGGACGAACCTTCGCGAACGCCCAGACCGGCGGCTCCCGGCGCTGAAACTCAACAGCCGCAGGCCGTCTCTCAGACTGCAGGAAAAACCGATAAAAAACCGGTTGAAATAGTTTTCGAGGGAATCAGGCAGCGATTGAGCTTTATCCCAACAGGTCTGGATGCCGGATCACAGTCGATCAGCCCCGACGGTAAATGGATGCTCGTGACTGCCAGCGCCGAAGGCCAGCAGAATCTTTATATCTACCCGCTCGATGAGTTGTCGCGGGAACCGGCCGTGGCCAGGCAGTTGACCTCGACTCCCGGATTCAAGTCCGACGCGCAGTTTTCACCCGACAGCCGGGAAGTCTTCTATCTCGAAGGCGGGCGGGTCAGCATCATCAATGTCGAAACCCGCCTCTTACGGCAGTTGAATATCAATGCCGAAATGGATGTTGATTTCGCCTTGATGAAGATGGAGGTCTTCCAGCAGGCATGGTCTTACATGCGCGACCATTTCTACGATGAAAAACTATCACGGAGCGAATTGGGAGGCAGTCAGAAAAACCTATGAGCCGCAGGTTGCAGGCGCCCGGACGCCGGACGAGATGAGGCGTTTGATCAATCTCATGGTTGGCGAGCTGAACGCCTCGCACCTGGGGATCTCTGCGCCGCCATCAGGCCCCGGCATACCCGCGGGCAAATTGGGGCTGAGATTCGATCGTGCCGAATATGAGCGCAGCGGCAGGTTGAAGATTACGGAAGTCCTTGATCTCGGCCCTGCTTCGATCACCGGCCAGCTCAAGATTGGGGATTACCTGCTGGCCGTTGACGGGACTCGCATCGATTCCCGGGTCAATCTGGACGAGCAGCTTGCGGGCAAAGTCGGTCGCAAAGTCGAACTGATGGTCTCGTCGAATGCCGATGGCTCTGATCAGCGCGCTGTTGCGGCGCTTCCGGTGAATACAGGAACCGAGAAAGGCCTGCTCTATCGCCAATGGGTCAATAACACCAGGGCGTATGTCGAACGCGTCAGCAATGGCCGGCTCGGGTATGTTCACATGCCCGATATGTCTGCAAACTCGCTGACCCAGCTCTATGCCGATCTCGATGCCGACAACCAGTCACGAGAAGGCGTGGTGGTCGATGTCCGGAATAACAACGGCGGTTTTGTCAACGCCTATGCGCTTGATGTCTTCACTCGTCGGGGTTATCTGACCATGACTGTTCGCGGCAATCCGCCGGCGCCTGCCCGGTCTGTTCTCGGCCAGAGGTCGCTTGAGCGCCCCACGATACTCCTTACCAATCAGCATTCGCTTTCGGATGCCGAAGATTTCACCGAAGGCTACCGTGCCTTGAAGCTTGGCAAGGTTGTCGGTGAGCCCACCGCAGGCTGGATCATCTATACCTGGAACACCTCGCTGATCGACGGCTCCGGCTTCCGATTGCCAAGGCAGAAAGTTCAGGACAACTCGGGACAGGATATGGAACTCCATCCGCGGCCGGTCGATGTGCCCGTAATAAGACCCATTGGTGAAAGCTACACCGGCAAGGATCTGCAAATCGATACCGCGGTTCGTGAATTGCTCAAACAGATCGACGCCGGGAGGAAGAATTAGATTACGAAACAGACGAAATAGACGAATGGAGATATAAACGATATGGTTCCTGGATTTCAATTTTTTCGTTTGTCGAAAGATGAGAGTGATTTGCAGTTTAAATGCCGGAATGTTTTTCGCTTGTTTCGTTTATTTCGTAATTTGGCTCTTTCATCGATTGTCTTGATTTTGCTTTTCGCACAGGGATTCGTGGTTGAACAAAAAGCTCAAAGCGATTCATACCCCGTTAAAATAGTTGACGGTTACCCTCAGCTCAGATTGTATGGCCGGCCATTTTTCGCTCACAGCGCGGCCTTCTTTTACAACCGCATTCCGAGGGATGAGTGGGCAGATTCGCTCGTCAAGCTCAAATCGATGGGGATCAACACGATCGATCTCTACATCGCATGGAACTGGCATGAGCCGGAGGAAGGTAAGATCGATTTTGACGGGCGCTCGAATCCGCGGAGGGATGTCAAAGGGCTTTTGGAGATGCTGGATCAGATGGGATTTGCGGTGATTGCGCGGCCGGGGCCGGTGATTCTCAACGAGTGGCGTAATGGCGGATATCCCGACTGGCTGCTCGAACGACCCGAATTCCAGATGCACCCTGCAGCGCGGCTCGACGGCCATTATCCGCCGCTGAGTTCAGTCAGCGCGTCAAATTCCGAGGAGGCGAGCAGGATCTGGCTTTCGAATGAGACCCATCTCAAATACACGAGGCACTGGTTTGGCGACTGCATGCGGGAGTTGCTCAAGGATCGCCAGGCGACGGCCGGAGGCAACGTCATCGCGATTCAGCTCGATGACGATCAGGCGATCAATCGCGCAAACTACAACGGTCCCGTCTTCTGGAAATACATGAGCACGCTTGCGGACTACCTGCGGGAAGCCGGTGCGACGGTCCCCGTCTACATCAATCCGACGGATATGCGCGTCTCGGCGGCGGGTGCGCAGCACAATATCGGCGCGATGGGACAATGGTATTTCAACTTTGCCGGCGATCCTTCTTTAAGATGGGAAGACACTGCAACTCTGCAGTTTTACACCGAGACTCTCCGGACTCAGCCCCATTTTCCGCCGATGATCATCGAATACCAGGCTGGATGGTACGGCACGGGAGATGACGCATACGCAAAGGCCGCCGATAAGAGCAACACGCTTCTCTCATCGCGGGTCATGATCGGCCACGGACTGCGAGGACTCAACTACTTTCCGGTGCAGGACACACTCTATCCGGCGGGGTATGAAGTTCCCTGGGCCAATCATTACTACATCTGGGAATCGGCGCTCAACCTTGCGCGGGATGAGCGGCCGAGAGCCTCAGCGGTTCATCGCAACGGCCGGCTTCTTGCCGGTTTGGGGGCCGAACTCGCTTCAACCCACAAGGCCGCAGACCTTGGCCTCGTCTATCCGATCAGCAGCTTCGATCAGCCCTCGCTGACTCGCGATGAGATCCTTAAAATCTCCCGAGCCCAGATGCAGATTCAGCAGTTCTGCCAGCTCAATCAACTGGCCGTGGAATACCTGGATCTCGAATTTCAACCGCTTGAACATTTGAAACGACACAAGGCGATCCTGCTGCCGGTGTTTGATGAAGCGACACTCCGCAAAGTTGAAGCCGGAGGCAGAGAAGAGATCACCGCGGCAAACGATCCGTCTCAAAACCGTAACAGCAGGACTTCGACGTCCACCCAGCCCGGACGATTGCGATTGTCGGAGCTTGCGCAGCTCAAACTGGTCGATTACGTCAGATCCAGGAGGCAGGTTGATTTTTACTCCGGCGGCTCCGCAGGGTGAAGCCATCAAATCCATTCTCAACAACCCCGATGTGAGCATCGTTCCGGATTTCTGGCGGAATGTTCCGATAGAGCCAGGCAAGACCAATCGTGAAGAGCTTATCGCATCGGTTCAGGCTTCATCCGTGGAGTTTGTCAGCAGGCTTGCAAGAATGGGAATCAATCGCCGCGTCAAAGCCAGAATCTCATATGAATCGGCTTCAGGATCGGGCGGCGAGTCGGTTGGCGCCACAATCGAGCCGAATTTCATCACTACCATGCTCGTCCCTGATTCTCCCGGCTCAAAATTCGCGTTTGTCGGTGTCACCAGCTTCGATTCAAACAAGGCTTTGAAGATCAACCTCAACATCAGCGATCCGGCCTCCGAATCAGGTGCCTCGCGGATTGTTGTGCCTGAATTCAGGCTTTCCGCACGCGAATCGATGATGCTTCCTGTAAGATTGCCGCTCACCGAAGTTCGGGGCGAGATTGTGTACGCGACCGCCGAATTGATCGCCAGGGAGATTGCCAACGGCAGGATCAGAATGCGGCTCTATTCACAGGCTTCTGCCGAGGTCGCCTTGATTTTGCCGCACGCTCCCCAGGGCGCGATTACCATCGACGGCGTTGCCGCAATCTCATCATACAATCCGGCCAACAAACTGCTCAGGATCACCATACCCGACCGGATTAAAATACAGGGCAAACCGGATCAGGCCGGCGACCGCCGCGAGCACGAGCACGACATCGAAATTGTCTACGAAAAAGGCCTCCCCGAACTGAGCATCAAAAACAGCAGGCTCATCATAGCCGAGGAAAATCAGGTGCAGGTCGAAGTCGCCAATCGCACCATGTCGCTGCTCAAAGGGATTTTGTCGCTTCAGATCGAACAGGGCCTCAAACATGCGAATTCGAATCGCGATGTCGAGCTCAAGCCTCAGGAGGTCCGCCTTGTGACATTCAGCCTGCCGATCAGCGAAAAGGCCGTCTCCGGAGATTCGATCAATTTAAAAGCTGTTTTATCGACTGACGATAACCAGACCACTTATCGCTCGCCGAAAGTATCACTCGAAATCCTTCCGAGATTTGATTGGGAACTCTATCCGGTATCGTCGTGGCCTCTGCGCCCCGATACGAAGCAGAAGATAAACCCGCCTCTCATCTACCCGAAAGACGATCAGGCAAAAGAAGCCGAGGTCAACCTCAAACTGGTAAACAACAGTGAAGAGACGATAACTCTTTCGAGATCTTCGATGCTGGTCAGCTCATTGCCGGTAAAACTCGGCAAGGATGAACAGTACATGAACACATTCATCTACGGGTTCCCGGCTGGGACCAGATCCGCCCTTCATCCATTCAGCATCTCGGTCAGCGACGGTCGGAGGACCGAAACCGCGAATGTTAATTTCGTTGCGCTGAGAAAAGGCGAGGCCATCGCTTTTTCCTGCGACATTGATCGGGACGGTTTTGACGATTATGTGATGGAGAACGAACACCTGAGGTTGATCATCTCTCCACGTGCCGGGGCACGGTCGTTCGCCCTGATCAACAAGAGGACGGGCGCGAATCTCTTCACCAGCGCCGGTGGATTGCGCGACAAGTTTGTCGAACTCGATCCGGCCGACCCGACCCGCAACGCCAGGCGCAAGAGAGGGATGTACGGGACATTCAATCGACCTTATGCAGCCGAAATACTGGATGGCATGGGAAAACAGGCCGTCATCAAACTCAGCTATCAGGCTCCCGACGCCTACCCCGCCGGTGTCAACATCGAACGCACCGTCACTTTGAAAGCCGGTGAAGAATTTTTCACCATGGATTATCGGATAAAAATACCCTCACCCGAAGCCGCCGATGGAATCCAGGCTCTCTGGTCCTCAAATTCCATAGTCGCCGGCGACCCGGCCTTCTCACCTGCAGAATTTATCACTGCTGCAGGCCATTTTGATTTCAAAACCGCAACCTCCAGATCTGTTGATGCCGCCTCTGGTCTGATCGTCTCACGCCTCGATAATCAGAATTCTTTCGCCATCATCTGGCGCAGCGAACAAATGAAGACCGCCGAAATCGAAATGAAAGAGTTTTCGAGCTTCGTTAATCTCAAATTCAAACCCTTCATTGACGGACTCAATTCCTATCGCCTGGTTTATTACTGCGGTAACCGGACTTTTGATGAGATCAGAGCTCAATCCTCAAAAATTATTGGCCGGTAGAAATATAGTCGACAATCGTGTAACTTGTTATTTACCCTTTGCAAGTGAAATTATGAGGGATTAACAAATGAGCAGGATTTGGGAGTTGTCAATATCCGTCATGGTGGGCATGACGGGTAATAAAAAGGTGCTGGGAGCTGTAATTGGTCTGTTCATCTTATGGATGCCCGTTAATGCGAATCGAGCGATAGAGATTCAGGGCAAAGCGGGCTTCAGGATCATCGTACAGGACGAGGCGGGCGGTCCCATTGTGGCGGCAAAAGTAGAGATCCGGTTGGGAGGGAAAGTAGTCGCAGCCGTTGCAACTGATGAGAAAGGCGAGGTAAATGCCGATAAGCTGGCTTCCGGCGTCTACGAAATATCCGTTGCCGGTGACCGTTACGAGCCCGGAGTTCAATCCGGTATCCAGCTTGCCGCAGGTCAGAATATCGAGATTAAGTTCATCCTGGTCCCGAAGGTTCAGTTGAAGGAAGAGATCAATGTCTCGGCTAGGGCTTCAGCCGCCGCTCAGCCTGAGCAGGTCTCGTCAACATCGCAGGAAATGCAAAGAGCCACCTTACGGCAACTCGCCAATCAGGCTACGACCGTAAAGGATGCCCTGCCGCTGATTCCCGGTATTGTCCGTTCAGCTCAGGGTGAGATCAAGATCTCGGGCACGGGCGAGAATCGCAGCGCCTTTGTGGTCAATGCCGCCGATGTCACCGACCCGGCCACGGGACAGTTCGGAATGACCGTTCCCGTTGATAGCGTTCAGACGATCAATGTATTCAAAACGCCGTATCTGGCTCAGTATGGACGATTCACAGCCGGCGTCGTTTCGGTCGAAACCCGCCGCGGCGGCGACAAGTGGAACTTCGAGTTAAACGACCCGCTCCCGGAATTCAGATTTCTCAATGGCCGTCTGCGCGGGCTGCGCGACGCGACACCCAGAATCGTATTCAACGGCCCGTTGATCAAGGATAAACTCTTCATCTCCGAAGGTTCGGAATATACCATTCGAAAACGCCAGGTGCAGACTCTCGAATATCCGAACAAGGAGACCAAGTCGGAATCAATAAACTCCTTCACCCAGCTCGATTACATTGCCTCGCCGACCCATTCGGTAACCGGGACTTTTCACTATGCTCCGCGCAAGGATCAATGGGACAACCTCGATTTCTTCAATCCGCGGCCGGTGACCCCAAACTGGAAGGGCATCGACTTCACCGGCACCCTGATCGACAGACTGACTTTCGGTGAAAACCTGCTCGAAACCACCATTGCAGTCAAAAACTATGCGATTGAAGTCTGGGGGCAGGGTGTCGCCGATATGGTGCTTACTCCCACAGGTAATCGTGGCAACTATTTCAGCAGCCAGGACCGCGATGCGACCCGGGCCGAGTGGATGGAGACAGTATCACTCAAGCCGATATCCCGCCTTGGCGCTCACAATTTTAAATTCGGCAGCATCATTGCCAGAACGACCAACCGCGGAGCTATCACATCGAGACCGGTCAACATTCTTGATCGGCAGAATCAATTGCTTCAACGGATCGATTTCACGACCGGCGGCAGATTCGATCTGACCGACCTCGAAACACATTTCTTCGGCCAGGATCACTGGGTCATGTCGCCAAAACTGGCAATGGATCTGGGATTGAGATTCGAACGCCAGTCCATCACCGGCATCTATCGCTGGGCTCCAAGAATCGGACTCGCCTGGACTCCGTTCAACAATCAGAACACGGTCATTCGCGGAGGTTATGGATTCTTCTATGACCGCGTCCCCTTGAGCGTCTTCGCTTTCGACAAGTACCCTGAACAGATCATCACGACTTATGGTCCAAACGGTCAGATCATCAACGGGCCGCGACAATTCGCCAACATCACCGACCGGGACGCAAGTCGCAGCAATCCGTTTATTCGCGGAAGATCTGATATCGGGAATTTTGCTCCATACAGCGCCACCTGGGATGTCGAGGTCGAACATTCTTTCTCCCGCATCCTGCGAATCAAAGCCAATTGGCTCAGCAGCAATTCAAGCGGGATTGTCATTGTTGAGCCGAAATTGCTGATGGGACGCGAGGCCCTGGTTCTTGGCGCCGGAGGCAAATCCAGGTATCGCCAGTTCGAATTGACGGCGAAACTCACCTGGAATGAGGAGAAACAGCAATTATTCGCCTCCTATGTCCGCAGCAGTTCGCGCGGGAATGTCAACGAATTCAATACCTATATCGGCAATTTTCCGTTTCCGGTCGTTCGCACCGATCAATATGCCCGCTTGAGCGCCGACCTCCCCCATCGTTTTATCGCCTGGGGATTGTTCAATCTGCCTTTGAAGCTCAGGTATTCACCCATAGTCGAATATCGCAACGGATTTCCCTACAGCCCTGTCGATCTCAAACAGAACTACGTCGGTGAAGCCAATTCAAAACGATTCCCGAAATTCTTCTCTTTTGACAGCCGCATCTCCCGTGATTTCCAGGTCTCGCAAAAATATGCAGTCAGATTCTCCCTCAGCGGGTTCAACCTGACCAATCATTTCAACGCACTCGATGTTCACCGAAATGTTGCCGACCCGCGTTATGGGATTTTCTTCGGAAATGTTAACCGATTTTTCAGGCTCGATTTCGATGTGCTGTTTTAAGGATAAGCCTGGAACTGATCGTGAGTTTTGCCGGTTTTTTTATTTGGTGAGTTGATCTATCGCACCTCTGACGCCGGCGGGAGTCCATAAATTCCGTTTTGAATCGCGTTCGGACCATGGACTATATTGACTGGTCCAGCAATCAGTCTGCCTCAGCCTGCGTTCGGCGGAAGTCTTCAATGCATCGACGATCGTGCCGGCCTTGCATGCTCCGATGACCACGGCGCTTATCCTGACGGTTTGAACATTCACCGCATGCAGGTTCCATCCGAATTTCCCGCAGGTTACACGAATGGCCGCCTCAACCACTACCCTTTGCAATTTGTCGAGCTTGACCGAATCCCTTTTGTGGATCGACGGCATCTGCTCACCACTAACAGGCGAAGCGGCATAGCATCGGAAAGTAATCAGATACGCAAGCGGATATAATCGAAAATTTTTCATCTCGGCTTTTCATCTCAGATGGTCAACGATGTTCATCTCAGATATTCATCTCAGATATTCATCTCAGATATTCATCAGTGCTCCAGGGAGGGGAAGGCCGAAGGATTAAATCATCAAGTCTCTGGTGATAGAAAACGTTGCAGGAAGCGGATTATTCCAGTAAAAAAAACGGCTCAGATCTGAAAGTTCAAATCTGAGCCGTTTTTTTCTGTGAAGGCCGGTTTTTAAAGGACTAGACGCACTTTGAGAAGCCGCAATCACGGCAGGTATAGCATCCGCCGGCATATTCGATCTGGTTGCTGCTGCATTCCGGGCAAACGGTGATGACTTTTTTCGAGTCGATCGTCACCGGAGTCGGAATCGCAGCGGCGATGCCGGTCGGTGCGATGGCCGGTTTGGGCTGCTGTGGAGTGACAGCCATCTTGGCCATTGCGCGGGCCGAAGCGGGTTGATTCATCAGGCGGCGTTTGGTCAGCATGATGCACTCGGCCACGACCTGTTCGGGCGAGGTGCAGAGCCTTTCATTGAACCATACCGAATGATTGCCGATAACTTTGTTGAGGCTGGCCGAGACCTCCTCCGGTTCAAATCCGCCTCGCAGCATCTTTGAAGCCAGCAGGCCAACTGAAACGGAGAGACCCGCTCCGGTGGCGAAAATCTCAAGAACCTGCAGCCCGTCGTGATTGACGGTGACATAGAGATTCTGATGATCGAAAGAAATCTGCCAGGTAGAACCGGTCAGTTCACGCGGTCTTTCCGCTGTCGGAGCCTTGACCGGAACCGGGACGAAAGCGGCTGAAGACCCTGTCTGAATATCCTCTGGGATGGTTTCAGGCTTCTGCTCGGTAGTGACCGCTGTCAGGACCTGGTTGTCACGGGATCCATCGCGATAATAACTGACGGCCTTGACCCCCATCTTCCAGGCAAGCCGATGGACGCGGTCAGTGTCCTCTATGGAATAGCTCGCCGGCGCGTTGACGGTCTTGGAAATCGAATTATCCACGTGATCCTGGAAGGATTTGAGGACCCGCAGGTGATCATCCGGCATGAGCGTCAGAGCGTCTACGAAATATTCCGGCAGTTTGTCGCGATTTTCGACGATAAACGCTGCTGCGCGTTCAATTGAATCGGGATCGGAATTGTCGAGTTCGACGCCGAGCACCTTTGCTGCCACCGGATGAGCATAGGTGCGCGTGCCCAGCGTGTCGCGCCGGACGTAGGCATACGAAAAGTTGGGCTCGCAGCCGGAACTCGTTTCAGCCACCAGCGAAATGGTCCCGGTGGGTGCAACGGTTGTCACCTCATAATTGCGAGGTGTCAGAGGAATCGAGCGATCGATTCCTACTTCGTTATAGATCAAGTCGTCATAAAGGTCGCGGTTCGGCTCGAACTCGGGCATGACGCCCTTTTCCTGGCCGAGTGCAAGCGAGGCTTTCCAGGACTCCTTGCGGAAGAAGTCCATCATCTTGTCGGCATACCCGGCGGATTCATCACTGCCGTAGGTGATCTTCTTGTTGAGCAGCAGATCTGCAAATCCCATGATTCCGAGCCCGACCGGGCGGGTGCGATGGACCGTGTCGTGAATCTGAGGCAGCGGCCAGGAGCAGGTGTCAATCACATTGTCGAGGAAGCGCACGCACCAGTAGATGTCCTGCGCGAAACGATCCCAGGCTATCTCGTCGGTCGCCTCGTCATAATATTTGTCCACATCGATCGATCCGAGATTGCACGCATTGTAATCGTGAAGCATCTGCTCGGCGCAAGGGTTGGAAGCCTGTTTGAGACCCATCGAATTTCGGAGTGGATTGTGCTTGTTGACGTTGTCGATAAAGATGATTCCCGGTTCCGCCCAGCGATGCGTCGATTCAATGATTCGCTGCCAGATGTCGTGGGCGAATATCATCCCGGGCCTCGGCGGCTCCTGGCCGTTGTACGTATAGAGCCCTCCGAGGCCGTCTTCTGCCTGGGGATCGTAAATCGGCTGATCCCAGGGTCTTCCGTCAAACTCCGTCTGATACCACTCGTTATTCTCTACTGCGCGCAGGAATTTATCGGTCACGGTCACCGAGATATTGAAGTTGGTCAGGCTTTTCTGATCGTTCTTGGCGTGGATGAATCGAAGGATATCGGGATGCGCGACCGCCAGAATACCCATATTTGCGCCGCGGCGAACCCCACCCTGTTTGACCGTCTCAGTCATCGTATTGACGATCTGCATGAAAGAGACCGGGCCCGAGGCGACTCCTCGCCCTTCTCCCACCGGAGTCCCTGCCGGCCGGAGCAGCTCATAGGTCATCCCCGTGCCGCCGCCGCTCTGGTGAATCAGCGCGCATTGCTTGGCATGCTCCATGATGCCTTCGAGCGAATCCGGGACCGGAAGCACGAAGCAGGCCGCAAGCTGTCCCTTGGGTTTGCCCGCGTTTACCAGGCATGGCGTGTTCGGGACAAAGGCCCTCTCATCCATGAGCCTGGTCATGTTGAACATGAATTCTTCCCGCCTTCGCGGGTCCGTCTCTGCATTGGCCACGTGCGAAACCACCCGCCGGACGATGTCGTCCCACTGCTCCAACGGGTTACCTTTGATGTCTTTTAATGAATATCGCTTTGCAACTACTCGCTGGGCGTTGATCCCAAGATGTGTTCTACCGGCGGGGCTGGCGAATTGTATTATCGTTTTCTTGCTTGCGCTCATTGTGCCTTCCTTGCTTGATTACTTTTTCCTGGTTTGCTGAAAACCACCTCAATGGTCGTTTCTCTTTTTTTTACTTCTTGACTGCTGCACTTTTCTGTTCCGATCAGGGATTGTGTCGCTAGTCCATATCGGTCAACTCTATTGGCGGAATTTGTTTTTTTACTGGCTCATCCAGAGGACATTGCCAAAGGACTTCGAAGGTATAATGCATCGGCTCACATAAACGATATCGACCACAAGCCGTACCGAACGATCACAAAACAATTCGATGCCCAATACGGCTGCTCTGATCAGCTGAGAAAAGCGCCGAGCTGATGCATTCTTACTGCTTATAGTGTTGAGCGGCGCTGAATATATTCCACTAGATAGTGAGTTGTCAATTGGAATTATCAACTATATGTTGTGGTATTTATAAATCGAAGCAAATAAACAATTTGGTCATGCCGGGCGATAATGCGACAGGTTTGGAGACCGATTTTAATAATTAATTGGCTGGGATCGAAATCCTCATTGAGTGGGCGGCCTGCCTCCCGGGCACAATATATTGTGGCACCCTGACTCTGTTTGCGCAGTTAAAATGTTGGTGCTACTCTAGGCCTGCAGTATTAATCCTGTTTCAATGCAAGCTAAATTGAGAAGATAGAAGGTGGGATCAAAATTATGACATCCTGGATAGTTCTGGTTTATGGAGTTCTTGTTGCGGCCGGTGGGATCTATGGGATATCTCAAAGCCGGCAGCTCGGCGTCACTCGCAGCCGGACTGATAGCCGGGGCGGCGCTTGCCGGGTCCTCTTATTCGATGATGAAAGGGTCGTATCAGACTGGATGGTGGGTTGCGCTGGTCGTGACCATCCTCCTGCTGGCCAGATTCGGAATGGCTGCCCTCAAAGGATTCAAGATGATGCCCGGGGGGATGGTCATCATCATGAGCCTGGTTGTCCTGGCCGTTTTGCTGACTCAGCGCGGGCGATGACACTTGCGATCAATCCGCCTCGCATTCATATCTGAATCGAATTAATTTAATTATTAATAAGTTCAACTAACATGAGGAGAAAATAGATGAGCAATCTTGCAGCTTACAAGGCGAAAGCCTTTGATCTCGGCAATTTGAATGGTATTTCGGATGGCACACTGGCGATGCACTTCAAGCTCTACGAGGGATATGTGACAAATACCAACATCCTCAACGAGAAGATCGCCGATCTGGCCAAGGCCGAGATCACGGCGAACGAAATGCCGGTCTATTCCGAGCTGACGCGCCGCCTTGGTTTTGAATATAACGGCATGGTTTTGCACGAGTGGTATTTCGGCAATCTCAAGAGCGGTGGAGGGAGCGGCGATCCCGATAAGGGGTCAGCCTTCTACAAGGCGGCAGAAGCCGGCTTCGGCAGCTATGAGAACTGGAAGAAGACCTTCGTCACGACCGGCAAGATGCGCGGTGTCGGCTGGGCGGCGTGCTTCCAGGACCCGGTTACGGGGCGACTTTCGAATCACTGGATCAACCTGCACGAGACGGGTAACGTCGCCGGTTTTAACCCGATTCTGATTATGGATGTCTGGGAGCATGCCTTCATTCGTGACTACGCCCCCGTGGATCGTCCGAAATACATTGAGGCCTTCTTCTCCAACATAGACTGGGCCGCCTGCGATGAACGCATCGCCAGGGGTGGAGCCGCCCGTCCCGTCGGAGCCTGACGGCCATCGCTTTCGCATAGGGCCAAAATAAAGAAGCCTGCCATTCCGGCAGGCTTCTTTATTTTTGGCCGGTGGTTCCGGTGGTTCGGCCTATTCCTGGGTCTGGATCACGATATAACGTGAAACGCCTCCCCTGTGGACGCGCAGAAGAACCTCTTTCTTTCCGGCCTTCTGCATGGCGCTATTGAATTCTGCGATGTTGGTCACGTTCACCCGGTTGATGGATTCGATGACATCGCCCCTTCTGAGCGCCGAGGCGGCTGCGGTTTCCGGGTCGACTTCCATGACAATCACCCCGCGGATCGACGATGCGAGATTGAGCCTCTGAGCGAGATCAGGAGTGATGTTGTCGACTCGTACGCCCGAGAGAAGGTTGCTTCCCGAGGCGCTTTCATTCTCTCCAGTCTGGTCCGGAGCCCTGGCGAGCGTTACTTCAGCGAGTTTGGCAGTCAATTCCCGCTCTGAGCCTTCGCGCCAGATCTTGAATTTGACGCTTGTGCCGGGTTGAGTCGAAGAGGCCAGATTGCGCAGTTGATCACGTTCCTTGATCGGGACGCCCTGGAACTCGGTGATGATGTCGCCGGCTCTGACACCCGCCAAATCCGCGGGCTGGCCCTTCTCAACATCCTGGACGAATGCCCCATCCACTCCCTTGTACCCGAATTGTCTGGCAATTTCAGGATCGACCGGATCGACGATGACTCCAAGTTTACCTCGGCGGACCTTGCCGTTGCTGATCAGTTGATCCATGACCGTTCGAGCCATCCTCGATGGAATCGCGAACCCGATTCCGATATTTCCACCGGTTTGTGAAAGGATCTGCGATGGAATGCCGATCATTTCACCCCGTAGATTGACCAGAGCGCCGCCGGAATTTCCGCGGTTGATCGCCGCGTCTGTCTGCAGGAAGTCCTCATATGTCGTGTTATCACCGGCAGGCGAGCGTCGGCTCTTGGCGCTGATGATGCCCATCGTGACCGTCTGCCCGATGCCAAGCGGATTTCCGACCGCAAGGACTATGTCCCCTACCTGGACCTTCTCGGAGTCTCCAATGACCAGGGATGGCAGGTTGGAAGCCTCGATCTTGATCACCGCCACATCACTCGGAGCATCAACCCCGATGACCTTTGCCGTAAACTGACGGCGATCGCTCAACTCGACTTCGACCTTGTCTGCGCCGTCAACCACATGGTTATTGGTGAGGATGTAACCATCCTGGCTGACGATGACTCCTGACCCCACCCCGCTCGGACGAAGCGGCCCCGGGCCCTGAGGAGGCGTCCTCGGCACCACCCTGCGCCGCGGTGCGTCTTCATCGGGCTGCTGGTCGGGACGATCGAAAAAGTCCCGGAATGGATCGAGAAACGACGGCATCTGAGACTGTCTCGCCCTGCTCTTTACTGTAATCGTTACCACCGTCGGCGTCACCGCCTTGGCAATCGCTGAAAATCCGCCGCTTAGTGTGATCTGCTGATTCACCTCCGAATCCGATGATACATAGATCGGAACCGTCCGCCCCCCGCTCCCGTTGATCCAGCCGTTGGCCGTGGCAACCGAACCGAAGATCGCCCCAATGATGAGGACCCCCGCTCCAATCAGACTCAATAATGTCCAGTTGATTTTCTGATGCCTGCCAATGTTGATGATGTGCTCTATTCCTGTTTCCATACCTCTCGCTCCTCAGTTTCTTTTCTTTGCCTTTTTAAGTATCACTTTCAAAACGACTCTCGCTGATCAACTCATGTCATATTTTTCAGCAATTATGTCGTAACCTTTCCTGGGGCCCCCGATTGATTTCAATGCCCCACCCCACGGTCGACTCTTGATACTATCAATGCCCGCGGACCATTTCAAGAACCCTGAATTAATATGGTCTCCCGGTACACCCGTCCCGAGGTGTCCTGCGCGATATGTGAACGATATATTGTTGTCAACTTGCCCAGTTGTACAATTTATTGCTTGACTGACCAAGATCGCTTGGCTAAGATGCACAAGGTTGGAAGCAACGGTTTCTATTGCTGTGGATGACAGTAGCTTCACTGGCGCCCTTGAACCGTTGTGACATCTTGCCGTGCCTCACATATCTTATTCGATTGAGGTTCGATTCAGGATCAGATGATCAATAGTGCCCCAAAAATTGTTGATATCCGAACCTTCGACCTGCTGCTTGTTTTGAGATTATTTTAGAGACAGGAATTTAGCTCAAAGGTATGTGCTTCAAATCGTTGAATCCATCATGACTGCAAAAGCTGAATCTTATCTGTTATAGATTTCTCATCAAAAGTGGGAAAGAGTCGACAGTCAATGAATTTCCTCAGATGTGTCCATTCAATTGCTGTCGCAGGGTTGTAAACCTGTTGACGGGAAGCTGCCCCGAAAAAATAGTACGAAAACCTCTTCAGGCCGGTTGCTGGCCCGGTTCAGGTTTGTTGGTAATGAATATAATATTTCTACCGCATGCAAAAATAAATAAATGCGGTGCTATCTCCGCGCCTTCAGAAAAAGGAGTCAGAATAACAATGGCTGGTCGCGAATATATCTTCGGTTTGAGCCATCGCGTATCGCGTTCTACTGTATTAGTTGCGATGATTGCGATAAGTCTCATCTTTGCTAGCGTGCTTACGCTCAATCGGGCATTGGCGGAGCGTAAAGCTGCGGCTGATCGCACGAACACTGTAAATGCTTCAAAATCCCACGGATCCGGACCTGAATCCGGAAATGCGTCAGGAATGGCAATTGCCGGGCAAGTCCAGGCAAGCGAGGGGGCGGAGAGCAGTCTTGTAGTCGGAGAGTTCGAGGGCAGTTTTGATGCTCGGACCCGTCGTTTCAACATACAGCCGTCCGTGCGCCGGTCAGGAGCCGGGGCCGGTCTGGATGTGAGAAGCAATCCCAGCGGGGATATTGCACAAGGCGGAGCTTTCAACTTTGGAGCCGTCAACAGCTCATTCGTCAACACGGGCGACAATCCGGCCACTGTTTCCGGAGAGATCCAGTTGAGTAATATCAGCGGCGTGACCCTCTACAATACGAGGCTGGTCTTCACCGGATTCAAGCTGTGTCCGGCGACAGGCGCTTGCAACGGCACCAACGCTACATCTGACGCGGGGAACATCCCCGGGCCCAGCGGTTTTGCGTTTTTCAACGACGGTCTGGTGGCATACGGGAACAAGCTCAGTATTACCAGGTTTTACGGCGACATCGCCGCGGGCGCAAACACCAAGGCCATCTGGACATTTGCGGTTACCAGCTCACCGCCCAGATTCTTCTTTACTTACAAGGTTCTGGCCGATGTGGGTGTGGCGGCAGAGAGCGTCGTTCCAGCGGCGATACAGGTCAATGCCAACGCCGGTAATTCGATCGTCATCAATGGTCGAGGCTTCAGCGGAACGCCAACCGTCGAGTT
The DNA here is from genome assembly GCA_016710075.1 of Acidobacteriota bacterium. Classification (GTDB taxonomy): domain Bacteria; phylum Acidobacteriota; class Blastocatellia; order RBC074; family RBC074; genus JADJLO01. The sequence goes on from JADJLO010000006.1 coordinate 287,870, forward strand.
GCTGCCGGCGGCAGGATCGGCAATCCCGCTGACCGGAGTGTCGGCCACCTCGACTCAGGTCACCGCCACGGTCCCGGCCAATACGGCGGCGGGACTCTATAGTGTGAGAGTGACCAATCCCGGCGGCACGGCCGGAGGCACCAACTCCAGCACACTGGTGCGCAAGCTCAACGTCACAACTCCGCCTGACGGGGCGCATACCATCTCAGGGGCGATCAGCGCACTGAGCGACAGTGGTCCGTATCTGGTCAACGGCAACGCGACAATCTCCACAGCCCTGACCATCATTCCCGGAACGGTTTTGTATGTCAGCGGCGGATCGACGATCACGGTTGCCGCAGGCGGCAACATTCTGGCCAATGGAGGAGTCCCCGGAGTCCCGGGTGGTGCGGGAATTGCGAATCCTGCTCAAATAGTCTTTACCGCACAGAGGTCACCCAACGCCGCGCTCCCGACACAGGGAGTCTGGGGCGGCATCAATGCCACAGCGACCTCCGCAGGTGAGTTGCTGATGCGCAATGTGGTGGTCGAGTTCGGCGGAAACACTAACAACCCGCAAATCAATATTACGGGATCCGGTCGCACGCTTCGCTTCACCGACAGCACCGCAAGAAACAGCGGCGGAGCTGCCATCTCGGCACTTGGCGCAGGCGATTCGGTTGTGGGTTTCACCAGAAACCAGATCGATAACAACGGACAGAGCTCATCAGATCCGGCCATGGTGCTCAGCGCCAATGCTTCGCTTGGCCTTTTCGAACTGCCTGGCAATGACATCGCGACGGCCACGAGCGTCGGCGATCCTTCATATTTTTACTCATCCGCCAATGATTTCAACGGGAATCAGGCCAATATCGTTCAGATTGGAACGGATGCGGATGCACCCTCGAATGATTTCACCAAATCGGGTGTGCTGGTTGGACAGGGAATCACGCCGATCAGAATCAGAGGCAATTGCGACAACCCGGCGATCATCGGGGTTAAGGCGCCTGCGGCGCCCGTCGATCTGACGATCAATCCGACAGCCAGAATCCAGTTGGCAGCCAATATGGATTTCAAGGTTGCCGATTATGCCAACGAACTCGTCGGCTGCCTGGCGGCGAATGGTTACGCCGGATTCTATCAGGGAGCCCAGGCGGCGACCTCCAATCAGTTCATCGAGTTTGACAAGATCCCGGGTGCGGGAAATTTCGGCGCGATCTTTTTCTCGCGAAATGCCGCAACGAAATGCATCCTCAACTATGTTCGGGTTCAGAACGGCGGTTCCAACTGTTCCGCCGGCAACGGTGAGGTAGTAGTCGAGGGCTTGAACATCAAGGTTACCAACTCGCAGGTCAACAACAGCTCGAGTGGAGGTCTGCTCGATACCCTTGGAGCCGTCGTTGATACGCGGGGAACCACTTTCAGCGGAAACAGTCTGATCATCGATACGGTGGCAGGCGGACTTCTGGGCGACGGCAATCAGGGGATCAAGGCCAGCCTTGTGACTCCTGTTGCTGCGGCAGCCGATCCGCTCGGCAGAGGCGTCTTCGTGGTTGACGTCTCCTCCGGGATTTCGATCATCCGGTTTCTCAACACGAAACGCTCTACCGTTACCATTGGAACCATCAAGATACCGGCAGGTGCGCTGGTTAATATTGCAGGCGGCGGTCTGGATCTCAACGACGGCATCCCCGGACGTTCGGCGGATGCGGGTATTGTGACCGGTATTGCTGTCAGCATGCTGGGTGAAATCCTTTATTTCATCGATGCAGGTTATCCCGGCATCAGAGCCGTCAATATTTCAACTTCGGTCAAATCGATCGGAGGACAGAACATCAATGCGGGCAATGTGGGAACCTTCGCCATCAACGGGCTGGGTTCTTCGATCAACGCGCTTGCCGTCAATCCTTCCAACGGAGATGTGCTTGTCGCCGATGCGACTTCAGGCATCAACAAGGTCTTCAAGTTCAGCGGCAACAACAACAATCCCGGAGCGGCCCCGACAGTGGTGGCTGGAAGTGGAGCGACTTCCAAAGTGGATGATATCTTCTCTGCCGGACCTGCAACAGGTGTTGCACTATTGCAGCCGAGAGCGATCGCATTCGATGGATCAAACAACCTCTATGTTGCCGATACCGGCCACGCCCGAATCATCAGGGTCGATGCCGGCGGCAATGCGACACTGGTCGGGCAGTATCCACCGAAGTCCGATGCCAGCGCTTCTCCCTATACCCTCAACCCCTTTACCACGGGTCTGGCGGTTTTCAACAACAAACTCTACTTTGCCAACGGTAATACTCAGGACATTGCCAGATTCGATACTCCTGCGGGCAACCCCGTCTACGGGATGGTCGCAGGTACAGTCGGAATCCCATGCGAATATGTTCCCGACGGGAATGTCTGCGGCGATGGTGGACCTGCTGCCCAGGCCGGTCTGGCAATGGTCGGCAGCACGGGCTCTCCGCCGCTTGCCGGCATCACAGCCGACAGCAAGGGACTCTTTGTTCTTGATCAGGGCAGCGCGCAGCGCGGGCGCATCAGGTACATCAATCTGAGCAATGCATCGACGGAGGTTGCCGGGGTAACCATCACGGCCAACAGCATCGATACGGTTGCCGGCTCCGGCAAGGTCTCGCCCTTTGATGGCGGCCTGGCCACCAGCGCTTCATTTAACGCGGCACTGGGGGTCACTCTCGATACCAAGGGCAATATGTGGATCTGCGATACGCTCAGCAGCAGGCTGCGTTTCATTAACCGCGGTATCGCTCCCGTCACGATCTTTGCAGGCACCCAGGCCGAACAGACCGTTAGTCCGGGCGCAGTTGTCTGGGTCAACAAGGATGTCGGTCAGGGCGGTCTTTCGGACGGCGATTTTGTGAACTTCGCAGGATTTGATACTCCACAGGGTATCTTTGCTACGGCTGAAGGTCTCTACGTCGCCGACTCCAGAAGGGGCCCGTCAACTCAAGGATCGACTGGTCGCCGAACCGGCTTAATCCGCTTTGTCAACACTTCGGCTCAAAACGTCACTTTCTATTCCGGAGCTGTCCAGATAGTTGTCGAACCCGGCAAGATCAAGACCATTGCCGGCGGAGGCAACGACGCCAGTCTTACCAACGTTGGAAATGGAGCCATTCCGCTGCAGGCCAAGTTCCTCGGTCCAAGCGATATCGCCGTCGCTGCAAATGGTGATATCTTTATCGCGGATCCGGGACAGCGCCTGGTCAGAATGGGGGCTCGCGCAACCGGAGTGGTGTCGTCATTGACTCTGTCGAATGCCTCGCCGAACGAATACACCGGGCTGGGCTGCCATTCCACGGGACGTTTGCTGGTGGCCAATCCCGGCAACAAGATCATTCACAGGGAAAAGACGCCAGGAAGCGGGTCTGCGGCAAATGGTTTTGATACCATTTTGAGCGGGACGCCTCTCAACAGACCCCGTGACGTTGCCGAAGGTAAAGACGGCGCCCTCTATGTGACCAACGCAGGCGATGTCAATCCTTTAAGCGCGATTGATAACCGGATTGTCAAAATCACATTGAGCGGCAATACCGGAACCGGTTCTGTAATCTCGGGAACGACTCAACCGGGATATACCGGGGACGGCGGACCCGCATCGGCAGCTTTGCTCAATTTGACGCCGCAGCCGATCAACGTCGCCACTGTCAGCACGGCCGTCTTTGTCAGAACGACCGTTAATATTATTGTTTCACCGAGCGGAGAGATCTTCTTCTCCGATCCGGTGAACAACGCAATTCGTCGAATCCGCTAACAAGCGCGGAGATATCCGAACTACCAGGCCTCCGTTGTCATACAAACAATAAACGGAGGCCTGGGTGAGGACGATTTTATCAAGTAGCCCAGGATTCAAATTTCATCCGGACTAATTGGAGGCAGTTTTTTATGGATAGCAATCGCCAGAGCATCTGGTTCATATCACGCGTTGCCTGCGGATTGGCAGTACTGACATTGACACTATTGAGTGTGATTTCCATTTCTGCACAGACCAGAGGGCAGGTCGCGGAACAAGACGAAAATTATGCAGTATTCGTCTCGCAGCGAAACGGCGCGGCAGAGCTTTACCTGATTGACCTGACCACCAAAAAGGTCAGTCAGATAACCAATTCGGGTCGCGGGCATTTGAGCCCCTCGATCGCGCTCGATTCGAGAACGATCCTTTTCGCCGAGCGTTCGGGATCGAATTACGAGCTTTACAGCGGTCAGATCAGCGCTGCCTGGAGAAACCGTCGTCCAACAGTCGTCGGGGTCAACAGGATCACCACCGGTACTGAGGATAAGTACTCACCCAGTATCAGCATAGACGGGGGCATGATATCTTTTGCCTCCGGCAATGGGATTGAGTTGATGACGTACAATGGAGCAGGGCGCAGGGTTCTTGTCCCTGTCAGCGAAAGCACCAACTCTTTCAATCCCGTCATCTCTCCTGATGGGAAGCGAGTGGCTTTTGCGTCAGATCGCAGCGGCTCCTATGAGATCTGGATCTATACCAGATCGACCGGAGACCTGCGACAATTGACCAACGGAGCCAACGTTCTCGGAGGTTTGAACTGGAGCATCGATTCGAGGCAATTGGCGTTTGCTTCCGGTTCGACCAGCAATGGCCGAAGCGGGATTGCCCTCGCCAACAGCGAGAGCGGAAGTTTCCGGGTTCTGACGGAAGACAACGACAGCAGCCCTTCGCTTTCAGCCAGAGGAGACAGGTTGATCTTCACCTCGACACGCGAGGGCGATCCGGAGCTCTATCTTCTTAATATCGGCTCCGGCAGAATCGAAAGATTGACCAACAGTATGGGTGTGGATGATACGGCGGTTTTTCTCTCAGAGCCTGTTCGACCATACAGAAGTATTCCATAAATTCATAAGTTAAAGTTTCTGGAAAGGACACTAGAAAATTCCCATGCAAACCAGAACCCCGATGATTCTGATAAAAGAGCAGGCATCGTTCACCGAACTTGTCGACAACCAGGAAGGAATAATCCTGGATCTGGACAACCTTCATTATTGCACTCTGAATTCAACCGGAGTGTTTCTGTGGAAGTGGATGCGTTCCGAAAAGCAAAGCAGTGTTGAAAGTCTGAGCGCCGCTATGGCTGACGCCTTCAATATAGGTTCGGATCTTGCCGAACTCGATGCCTCGTCTTTTCTGGATGATCTCTTCGGCAACGGCCTGATCACTTTTACCGATGCCACAATTGATGCAGCACCGGCAGACTCGAGTTCCCCCCGTAATTCCGTCTGTCTGCCTGCATATGAAACGCCACACCTGAAACTCTCCAACGCGTTGACTCAGGTTACGCTCTCCGGCTCATCGACGATCGCGACTGCAGCGATTGCCACCGGAGGCGGGCTTTAACAGAACAGATTACGAAACAGACGGAATAAATGAATCCCGAATTTGTTTATTCCGTTTGTTTTGTAATCTTGAATTCTTAACCATCAACATCTGACTCGCGACCAGCCTCCCTGGATTATGCCCGCCATCAGCCTTTCAATCGGCGGAAAACCAATTCTGATCTCATCGGATCACCCTGAAATCACAGATCTTTTCACGGATTACTTCCGTTATTACAACCCGGAAATCGTCAATGAGTCCGAAGGTGAGGCCGGCGGGGATGAGGTTGTCATAAGACTTGATCTGCGGCTTGAGGAGAGGTTCTCGTCCAAAGATGAGTTCATTCCGGCTGAGGCCCGGTTGTTTTCTAAAACGGGTGTCATCGAGTTATGGGCAGAAAGTGATCAGCCAGGCGGCAGGTATTATTTCGATATGGAGGTGGCCCGATTCATGGCGGACCCCGCGAAGAGTCGTATTCAGGGGCTGATCACCGGTCAGGCTCTCGATTATCCGCATATTCTGGCGAATACCTATGCCTTGTTTCCACTGTTGCTGCTGCTTCGTTCCAGCGCAGTTTATCATTTGCATGCGGCTGGAGTTGTTTCACCCGATGGAAAGCTTTGGCTGATATGCGGGGCGCAAAGGGCAGGGAAGACTACGCTGACGACTGCTCTGAGTCTGAGCGGATGGCGTCCGATCTCTGATGATTCGCTGCTGATCGGTTTCGATGATGAAGCCGAGAAAGGGCCGGCGCTGTTTGCGTTGAAGAAAGATTTCCATCTTTCCGATGAGCTTTTCGAGCGGTGGCATGGTTTGAATAATATCAAGCGGCGGCATCATTATCTTGGTCGGACGTGCGTTGAGGGGTTGGAGTTCTTCGGATCGCAGCAACTGGCGGGCAATATTTTCAGGAAAGCTGACTATATTGTTTTGCCCAGGATTACAGGAGAAGCCGAAAGTTATCTGGAGGCGATACCGCGTGGTGAGGGGATGCTCAAACTGGCCGAACAAAGCATGTTCTTTCAGCTCTGGCGCGAACATGTTGAACGCCACTGGAGGCTGCTCGGCGAACTTGGAAAAGGGGCTTCCTGTTTGAGGTTCAATTCCGGCAGGGACCTGCTTGGCGATCCGCACCGGGCGGCGGAGATACTTCAGACCGCCGTTCTGACATAGAGTTGCTGATCCTGATTCGATCTTGAGAAAACGTAAAGACGGTCGCCTGTCGCAGCCGAAGTCACGGGGATGTCGGACAATTTGGCATCAGGAAGGGCCTGCCATCCGCTCCAGGTGCCAGTTTCGCTCGCGACATTCAAATATTGGCGGCGATCGGTACCCTTGATGAAAACGTAAAGCTGACCGCCGGCGGCTACAGATGTCACGGCGGCGTCGGTCCTTCCATTGCCGGGCAGTTCGGACCAGGGTGTCCAGTTGCCGTCAACCGATCTGGCTTTGAGCAGAATCCGATTGGATGAGAGGCCTTTTATCAGAACGTAGAGCTCATCCTGGAATGAAACAACTGACGGCGTGACATTGGTGCTCCCGCCTCCAGGGACTCTGTACCATCCGCTCCAGTAGCGTCCTCCGGGAGCAAGCTCGTTAAGAAATATCTTCTTGTCATTGCTCAGCACACAGACTACCAGCCGGCCGTTTACATTGGCGCAATTCACACCCGTGCCTGTCAGCATCCCGCCGGGAACGGGCTCCCAGCCTGGATCCATAAACGTTGCCGGAGATTGCTCATCTTCTGTAGTGTAATATTTATGATTGATCCCGCCGTCTGAACCCACTGTGAACGCATAAAGCCTGTTGTTGTGGAGGGTGCAGGCGGGAGCATATTCGGTACTGACTCCACCGGGTTCGGGTTGCCACCCGTCCCAGTCACCGGGATCGACCGGATCCGGCGGGCGGTTCGATGTGTCCGGGTCGGATAGGATTGCTTCATTGAGGACTGCGCCGGCGCCGAGGGTGTTGATGAATAGCTCCCGATTGCTTTGATCTGTTCCAAAGACGACCAGTTCGCCTTTGAAATTGGGAGCGGCGGCAGGAGCGCGATCGGTGATGAAGCTTCCGGGTAATGCCTCCCAGGCCGACCATTGAGGCAGGCGCGGCTGTTTGACCGCAAAACAGCCGGCTTCAAGCTCGGTTCCCTGAACATAGAACCCAGAGGTTGACCATCGCCCCGGGACGCTGCCAACAGGTTGTTGAGTGTATCCGGATCCATTCGTTGCAACTTCCCAGAGCTCTCCCGTCATTTCATTGACTACGATCAAACGACCGCCACGAGTGAGAAGCTGGCTGGAACTTACGCAGAGGATGCGGTTTTCACGCTCCCTGTCGAATGCCAGTTGATTTTGATAATAGGTCCCACCCATCGGCGGGATGAATTCGAGGTGCTCAGCGGCGTAACCGATATTTGCGAGCATTCCTATTTCAAGATCTTTATCGATGGCGAATATCTCGCCCCCATGAGGATCGTTATCGCCGTATCCTTCGCAACCGACGATGATGTTTTTGGAAAATCTGCCGAAGGTCGAGGGTGCGACGGTGACCCCTTCGAGTCTGAGCACCATATCGACGAGCAGCTCAAACGACCCGTCGGCATTGACAAGGTAAATCTTGCCGTTCGATTCGACGGCGATGAGCCTGCCGCCGAACTCCCCCTCGGTATCGAAGCAGAGGCCTCCCCAGATCCCCGTTCCTTCATTCAAATTCACCCAGACATCATTGAGCACCTCGCCGGTGGCCGAGAGCCTTGATATCTCCGTCAATGGTCCGCGCCCGAGAAATATTTCTCCGGGTGTAAATCCCGCCGCTAACGGAGGCCCTGAATCCGGAACTACCGCGATCTTCGATTCCACTGCCCTGTACATCTGATAGCCGGGTGAAAATCTTCCTCTCGCACCGTCACGGCTGATTGAATTGAGTATCTGCGATCTGCTCCCAAGGTCGATATTGAATGGCGAGAGCGAGACGAGCAGTCGATCCAGACCACGGTGATAGGCTATCCCTTTGGGGTTGACAACCTCACCGGGACGGACAGTCTCATCGAAATCTCCCTTAAACGAAACGATCTCGGTAAAATTATATGGATAATCAGTCGGAGCCAAAGTCGCTGAAAATGATTTTGATCGTGGTGGAGGCATAAGATTTAGTCAGGAGGCGGAAAAAGTGGCGCAAACTGACAGTTTGCGCCGCCTTTTTTCTTCATCTTTTTGATTAATCGGCGCTTGTTGCGGAGTCTGAGATGGTAAGACGGTTGGCGTAAAGCGGAAAGCGGGAGGTGATCTCCCTGACTCCGGTTATGACCTGCCGGCGGGATTCCGCATCCTCGGGGGCGATGAGCACTTCCGTGATCAGCCGGGCAATCTCCGCCATTTCGGGCTCTTTCATTCCCCTTGTGGTCACCGCCGGGGTGCCGATTCGAATGCCGCTGGCCTTCATCGGAGGATTGGCATCGAATGGGATCGTGTTTTTATTGACTGTAATATGAGCCGCTTCCAGCGCACGCTCTGCGTCCTTGCCGGTGACTCCTTTCGAGAAGACATCGACCATGAAGAGGTGGTTGTCGGTGCCGCCGGAAACGATCCTGAAACCGGCATCGCCGATGCTCTGAGCCATGGCCTGAGCGTTTTTAATTGTCTGAAGCTGATATGACTTGAATTCCGGCTGCAATGCTTCCTTGAAAGCCACGGCCTTCGCGGCAATGATGTGGACAAGCGGTCCGCCCTGCATTCCGGGAAATACATTTCTGTCGAGGTCTTTGGCGAACTGCTCTCTGCAAAGGATCATTCCTGCCCTTGGGCCGCGAAGAGTCTTGTGTGTCGTCGTCGTTACGAAATCGCAATGCGGCACCGGTGAAGGATGAAGACCGGCGGCAACCAAACCGGCAATGTGAGCAATATCGGCCATGACCAGGGCTCCAACGCTGTGAGCGATCGAGGCTATCCGTTCGAAATTTATGATCCGCGAATATGCAGACGCTCCGCAGACTATAAGTTTCGGGTTGTGCTCCCTGGCGAGTCGTTCAATCTCGTCATAATCAATAGTCTCATCCTCGCGTCTGACGTGATAAGGGACGACATGGAAATTCTTGCCCGAGAAGTTGAGCGGATGTCCATGAGTCAGGTGGCCTCCATGCGAGAGGTCCATTCCGAGAATAGTATCTCCGTGTCCGCAGGCTGTCATGTAGACCGCCATGTTGGCCTGGCTCCCCGAATGAGGCTGGACGTTTGCATGCTCGGCGCCGAACAACTCCTTTGCCCGCCCAATTGCCAGGTTTTCAACCACATCGGTGAACTCACATCCGCCGTAATACCTTTTTGACGGATACCCTTCGGCGTATTTGTTGGTGAATACCGATCCTGCGGCTTCAAGCACAGATTCAGACACGAAATTCTCGGACGCAATCAGCTCAAGTCCTTCATTCTGCCGCTTCGTTTCGTTCTGAATCGCGGCAAAAATTTCAGGGTCAACTTCCGAGAGAGTACGATATTGATTCTTCTGCATTGTTTTAACCTCGAATAAATGAATTATTTAAAAAAATATATTGATGAAAATTATTGATCATTCTTTTCAATCTGTGCGATCTTCCTGATGCGTTGTTGGTGACGTCCGTCACTGAATTCAGTGGTCATAAAAGTGCGGATGATCGTGTCGATGGTTTCGAAAGGAGTGGTTCTGGCGCCGACAGCAACGATATTGGCGTCGTTGTGTTCACGCGAAAGCCGGGCGGTCTCTTCGTTCCAGGCGAGCGCTGCGCGAATTCCGGGCACCTTGTTTGCCGCAATCGACATTCCGATTCCGGAGCCGCAGACCAGTACTCCTCGATCGGCCGCTCCTCCGGCAACTCCAAGGGCGACCTTTTCGGCATAATCAGGGTAGTCAACCGAGTCTTCGGACGTGGTTCCCAGGTCTTCATAGGGTATCTTCATCGAGTCCAGAGTTGTTTTGATGAACTCCTTTCCCTTGAAACCTGCGTGGTCACTGGCAATCAAAACTTTATGCATCGTACGCTCTTTCCCGGGGAGAAAAACGATTGGATAATGAGACTGATTATGCTAACTCAGCGGGTGCGGACGGGCAAGCGGTTGGAGTTGTAGTATTCTGGCGAATCAATGGGCAGGGTCAATTTGGATAATCAGACTGAAAAGACTGCGAATTGGAAGACTTTCTTATGGAAGCCCGAGATGGGAATGATCCTTTCCTGGCTGTCGATGCTTGTCTTCTCATGGCGAAGATGGACGGCTCCGATTGCCGACAGCGGGCGCGAAATGGATCTGCCCCTGAGGCTGCTGCGCGGAGAAGTGCTATACAGAGACATCAGCTATCTCTATCCTCCGCTCGCGCCATACTTGAACTCTCTGCTTTATCGGGTTTTCGGTCCTCACCTTGATGTCCTGCATTGTGCCGGGATTATCTGCTCGGTCCTGATTGTCGTCATCTCATACAGCATCGCGCGCAGGATTCTTGACCGAACCGGATCGTCAATTGCGGTGACGGCAATCATCGTTCTTTGTCTTTTCAAACCGTCGGGTAATCTGATCTCGCCATACGCTTTTGCGGCGCTATACGGCATGATCTTTTCGCTGGCGACTCTTCTTGTTTCTCTGCGGTACGCGGAAACGAAAAATGACCGCGAACTGATTTCCGCCGGCATCCTCATCGGCCTTGCCGTCATCACCAAGCAGGAGTTCGGCCTGGCGTCCGCAATTACGATTACCGGAACCCTGACCTTCATATATCGAAATCAATGGAAGTTTTTTGTCAGGAATCTTCTTGGTGCGGCAATCCCCGCAATGCTGATTGCTCTTCCCGTTTATTCATTTCTGATTTGGCATATTGGCTGGCGGACGATTGTTGAGGATTGCCACCTTTTCTACACGCATCTGCCGGCATCGGTCGTCTTTTATAATTCTCAGCGGACCGGCATGGATCGCCCATTCCTGTCGATTCTTCAGATGTTTGGAGCGGAGGCAGTAGCGATCGCGGCATTGAGCCTGGTGGTGATCCTGAGCGACCGGACGCGGAAGACATTTATTCGGTTGATTCCGGTAATGGCGGGTTCTGGGATAGTCATCGCCGCGGTTGCTTTCGTCTCGGGGACGCAATGGGACGGCAGTCCGCTGCGTGCCCTGCCGTTGTTGCTTGTTGCGATGATCGTATATTCATGGCGTAAGTGCGATCGAAATGCAGACGCCGCTCTCTTCGTGATCTCGGTATATAGCCTTGCAATTCTTGCGCGGGTTTCTCTAAGGGTGCCAAGCGGAGGCGCCTTCGGAGGATACTTCTTGCCGGCGTCACTGATACTGTTCTGTTATCTCTTCACCGTGGCACTGCCTCGTCTGGCAGGGCAATGGGCCGAAAATGAGCCGGTGGTCAAACAGGTGCGGATTTATGGAGCAGCCATTCTGATTGTGACTCTGACCATCATGTTGATCGTTTTTGGTATTCGTTTCCGCAGAAACTACAACATTGAGCTGATTGCAGAGCGAGGTCATCTCTATCTCCCGCGATCCTCCGGGCCGGTCATCAAACAGGCGATCGATTACATCGAAACAAGCACTCAACCCGGCGAACAGATCGCCGTGCTGCCGGAGGGAAGCGATATCGTTTTTCTCACAGCCAGGACGACGGCCCTCAGACATCAAATAATGATCCCCGGGCTGATGAGCGGCAGTGATGAGCAGACCGCAATCGCCTTACTGGATCGCAATAAGGTGCAATACATCCTCATTGTTAACCGGCCGATGCGTGAATTCGGACTGGAAGCCTTCGGAAGAGATTTTTATACAAACCTGGGCGGCTGGATCGATGCTCATTATTCGACTGTTGCAGTTTTTGGCGGCAACGGCAATCCAGATATCCAGATCGGCGACAGGAACTTTTTCGTGAAGGTGAAGAAGAAAATGAACACGAAATAAACGAAAAGTACTGAAATTTTATGATTCGTCTGTTTTAACCGCTTTGTCTGCCATGTGATAAGGCTGAGCAGGCACATTGACTGTCTGAAAATTTCTGTTTCGGTTATTTTGTCTGTTTCGTAATCTTCTTTTCTCAGTGTTCTTTTACCTGAGACTTCGAGATCAGGAAGCAGAAGGCAATGATGGCCAGCAGCAATCCTTCGACAAGCAGAACATATGGCAGGTAGATCTTCTTGGCGAGAAAGCCGGTGATCAGGCTTCCCAGCGGCATGCCGCCACGGAACGCCAGCATAAAGATGCTCATGACACGGCCTCGCATATCATCGGTGACCAGCAGTTGTACCAGCGAAGTGATCAGAGAAAAGACGCACATCATGAAAATACTGGCGATGAAGATCACCGGGTAGGCGATCCAGACATTGGGCGCCAGGGTGAAAGCCATCATCGAAATTCCAAAGCAAATCTGCATCACCAGAGCATATCGGCCTTTGTGCTTGATATGGCCGAAGCTGGCGACGATCAGGGCTCCCACGACTGCTCCGACGCCTGAAATGGCCATGAGTATCGCGTTGCCCCTGGCTCCTGTGTGAAAAATGTCTTTTGCAAAGACCGCCAGGAATACGGTCACCTGCATTCCTAAAAATGTGCATCCGAAGGCGAGAAAGGTGAGCGATCTCAAACCTTCCTGGTGCCAGACAAAATTGAGCCCTTCACGCAACTGGCTTCTCATATTGCCGACGGCAGCTTTCGGAATATGAGAGACGCTCAGTGACATGAGCGCAAAGATCACGGCCACAAACGAAAGGCTGTTGATGCCGAAACTGACCGATGCCGCCAGCATTTGATCGGCAAAGATTGCGAAAGGAAAAGTGCTGACCGTAGAACCCACCACCCTGGCCAGCTGGAACTGAATCGAGTTGAGCGCTATTGCATTGGGCAGGTCCTTCTTGTCGACCAGCATCGGGATCAGCGATTGATATGCCGGGCCACCGAATGCCTGCACGCATCCCGTAAGAAATGCCAGAAGCAGCGCGCTGCTGACCAGCAACGGCACAGGCGTATTGAAGAAAGCGAGCAGCGCAAGGCTCAACGCGAAGAACAACTGTGCCCACTGTGAGGCGAGCAATATCCTTCGCCTGTCGAAACGGTCGGCCAGAACTCCGCCAACCAGCGTAAAAAGCAGGATTGGAGCCGTGCTCAGAAATCCATTAAGCCCAAGATAGAAAGGATCGTTGGTGAGTTGAAGCAGCAGCCACGCGAGCGCCGTTTCCTGAAGCCAGGTTCCGGAACTCGAGGTGAATGCCCCAAACCACAACAGGCGAAAATCCCTGTACGTGAAAGCGCGAAAAACCCGAGCCAGCGGATTCTCCCTGCTTGCGCTCACTTCTGGAACCGGATCAGGCATTGATGCAGGTTTAGTCATCAATCAAAGGTGTGAAAACTGAAAAGTCGAGAGGGATGAATTAGAGCAAGGCCGTCAACGGCGGCCTTGCTCAGACTAGTCTCACAAGGCTTTTTTAATTGCCGATGTCGTGAGTCCGGCTCTCCTCGCGGACAGGGAGATAGACCTCTTCCCATTTCTTGTGCGCGGGATGTGCAGCGTATACTTTAAGAGCTTCTTCGCTGGCAAATTCGATGACGAAAGCGGCATCGAACTGAACCTCACGTGACGGCCCCTGAACCTTCACGGTTTTGAGCCAGACATTCTTGATTCCCGGAATCTGACCGGCCATTGTTTTCACGCCATCAATTGCCTTCTGGCGCTGCTCAACTGTTGATTCGGGCTTCCATTTCAGCGTCACGACGTGAAGCAGTGATTTCGGCTGTCCAAACTTGTTTTGTCCGACCACCGCTCCGGTAATGAAAACTCCAATTAAAGCGCAGCAGATCAGAATCCGACGAACTGTTTGATTCATGTTTTTATGTCTTCTCCTTGGTAATTGAATAGTAATATGCGTAAGCGCAATTTAAAAATCAGGGTAACTCTTCAGTAGTGATGGATTACTACTTCTTTTTGCCTGTTATTTTCCCTTCACCGAGTTCAGCAAGTTTGATTTTGCCGCTCATGGTTTTTCCGTCAGTGGTTCCGGTGACGGTGACGACACCTTCTACCTGGCCGCTGATTTTGTAAGAGAACTCGATCTGGCCATTTTTGACCGTGCCGGTCAGGTCGGACTCGCCGAGCATTCCCTTGTATTTGCCGGTCAGCTTCTCGCCGTCCTGTTTGAGAGTGAAAGTCGGATTGCCGGATCCCTGGTCAGTCTGGACTTCAGCATCCCAGACTCCGGTTACATCGATGCTTCCGCCGGCTGCAACCGGAGTGGAGGCAGAGGCTGATGCAGAGGCCGATCCATTGGCGCGCTTTGCGCTCCATTCATCTTCGGCAAAGCCTCCGAAACTGACGGTGCCCTTCATTGAGTCGCCATCGAGTTTGCCCGTCATCGTTATCGCCAGATCGTTGTCCTGGTATTTGACGTTGTAGGTGAACTGGATATCGGCGCCCTTGACCGTCCCCTGAGCGGGCAGGCCCTGCGGGGCGTTGCCGCGTTTGATCTCGCCTGTGAGCTTTTCGCCGTCAACCTTGAATACGGCTTTGAAGTTTTGCGGGCCACCGGGAGTGTTCATGGTAACATCCCATTCTCCGGCCGGATTGGATTGAGCCAGGGCTGAAACACTCATGACTAGAGCGCAGGCAACCGCTGACAGAAGACTGATAGCTTTCTTCATTGTTCGACTCCTTATCTGGTTTTACCAGGAAATGTTAAGTTTGAGTGCGGTGAGCGACTCTGATCGCGATTCACTCCCTGACAGCGTACACTTGCGTTTCCAAGTGTGTCAAACAGAGGATGCAGTTTAAAGTTTAGGGTTCCAAGTTTAAAGACGCCCGTAAGCGAGCATGACTGACAATCTCTTTTGCGTTTTATCGGCCGGTTGCTAGAATCATTAAACCAGAAGCCATTAAAAGATGAGGAAAATAAAATTGCATGAGCATCGAGCTTGCCGTTCCAGTTTCGAATTCAGTTTATCGGCGTACATTCAATGGCGAGATTGACGTTGTGGCCGAAAATGAAATTCTGGTGCGCGGCCGTATGTCCGACCATCGTTTTGCCTTTGATCACATCTGGAATGTTCGTACGCCGGAATACGAAGTCATAGAGGCGTCGTCTCACCAGTTTGACGGCGATCCGGCGGAATTCGATCCTGAACTCTGCCGCCGGTATGCTGGGATAAAAGGTGTCAGGATCGGCAGGGGCTTTTCGAAGCGAATTACTTCGGAGCTTGGCGATCTGCCGGGCAACAGGGAACATCTGTTGTGTTCAATTGAAATGGCCCGGATTGGACAGCAGATCTATCAGTCCACTCCTGAATTCGAGGCTCAATTCCCGGCCGCAGAGTCAAAGTCAAATCCCGCCGATGCTGCAAGGATAGCTTGGTTGAAAGACCGCGCCTATATGGCCGATCTGGCGAACTCCTGCTACACCTATCGGGACCAGACCGCCGAGCTTTTCAAAATCCGGGAAGTGAGATGCGGATTCAGCACCGATATCACAAGGCCGAAGCCTGGCGATAAACGTGCTTTCTGGCGCGATAAGGAACTCGAAATTGTTGTCGCCGAATCGGCCGACGGATCGAGACTTTATTCCTGTGAGAGCCGGATGCAGGATTCGATACACGACATCAAGGTTCACTTCGATATCGCTTCCGATGGAGTCATCTCGAACGCATCCAGCCACGGTTTGAGGTTGCCATATCACGGAATTTGCGAAGATGCGCAGATGCGAACGCCAATTCTGAATGGAATGAAGATCACCGGGGGATTCGTCAAGACCTTCGCCGATGCTATCGGCGGTGCTCAGGGCTGCACTCATCTGTTCGATCTGTCCATAGATTGCCTGAGATTATTCCGCTTTGAATGAAGAAGACAAGATGATGAAACATTCAAAAAAAATCATATGCGAATAAGAATTTTGTTTATTCTGGTGTTTTGTCTGCTTTGTGGTTTTTTGCCGGCAGAGGCGAAACCCGCGGAGATTCGGGAATACAAAAAAGTGTTTGCGACCTATCCGTATTCCGATCCGAATCCAGTGCCCGCCTTCGGCAGGATCTATCCTTATTACCGGTTTGAGATGTACACCGACAAGCCGGAGAATAAAGAGTGGACCGTAGTCGAACTCGAGAACGATTACATCAAGGTCATGATTCTGCCCGAGATTGGCGGGAAGATCTGGACGGCGATTGAGAAGTCCACAGGAAAGGCGTTCATCTACAACAATCAGGTGGTCAAATTCCGCGACATCTCGATGCGCGGCCCGTGGACGAGCGGCGGCATAGAAGCCAATTACGGGATCATCGGTCATACTCCAAACTGCGCGACTCCGGTTGATTACCTGACTCGGACCAATGATGACGGGAGCGTCAGTTGCTTTATCGGTGTGCTCGATTTGCTGACGCGGACTCCGTGGCGGCTTGAGATCAATCTCCCGGCCGACAAGGCCTTCTTCACGACATCGTCTTTCTGGTACAACGCATCGTCAGTCGAACAGCCCTACTACACCTGGATGAACACGGGCATCAAGGCTGCGGGCAATCTCGAATTCATCTATCCGGGGACGAGCTATCTGGGACATGGCGGAGAACACGCCGAGTGGCCTGTCAACAAGGACAACGGAAAGAGGATCAATTTCTACGAGCAGAACAATTTCGGCGGTTACAAGTCGTATCACGTCTTCGGGAAATATACCGAATTCTTCGGCGGCTACTGGCATGACGAAGATTTCGGGATGGCGCGTTATTCCTCGCACGACGACAAGGCCGGCAAGAAGATCTGGATCTGGGGCCTGTCGCAGCAGGGCATGATCTGGGAGAAGCTCCTCACCGACACCGACGGCCAGTACGTCGAAGTCCAGTCGGGCCGGCTGTTCAATCAGTCTGCCGAGCAGAGCACCTTCACTCCGTTCAAGCACAGGGGCTTTGCGCCATACTCCACCGACCAGTGGACGGAGTACTGGTTTCCGGTGAAGGCGACAAAGGGATTCGTCAAAGCCAATCCATACGGAGCCTTGAACGTCAAAAATGAAAATGGCGAACTCAAGCTCTTCTTCTCCCCGGTCCAATTCATTAATGATCGCCTCGAAGTCTTCGACGGCGAGAAGTTGATCTATTCGAAACAGCTTTTGTTAAAGCCTCTGGAACTGTTCACCGATTCGATCAAAGCTGGTATCAAATCCGAGAACCTTTACATCAGGCTGGGTGGAAACAAATTCGAGTACAATGGCAATCCCACAGCCGACAACCTCGCCAGACCGCTGGATACTCCAGACGACTTCGCCTGGGATAGCCTGTACGGCCTTTATTTGCAGGGCAAAGAAGATATCCGCCAGCGCAATTACACGGCTGCAAAAATCAAACTGGAGGGCTGTCTGAAAAAAGACAGGAACTTCCTGCCGGCGCTCACAGACCTTGCGATGATCGAGTATCGGAACATGAATTTCACCGTGGCGCTCGAACATTCGAAGAAGGCGCTGAGCATCGATACTTACGATCCCGCTGCTAATTACTACTACGCTCTGGCGAATCTCGAAGCAGGTCGCATAGTCGATGCCAAAGACGGATTCGATATCGCCGCGATGTCGGCAGAGTTCCGCAGCGCGGCATACACTGAGTTGAGCCGGATCTATTTTCGCGAAAAGAATTTTGTCAGGGCAGGCGATTATTCATCGAAGGCTCTGGATTTCAATCGATACGATCTCGATGCCATGCAGATTCAGGCGATCATTCATCGTCTGAACGGCAATAAACAAAAGGCTGTCGAGGTGTTGAAGCAGATACTCTCGATCGATCCGCTCAATCATTTTGCCGGATTCGAGCAGAGCCTTTGGGAAAAGACCGGCTCGAGCCGCCGGGCTTTCGTTTCGATGATCCGCAACGAGATGCCGCACGAAACATTTCTCGAACTGGCCATCTGGTACTACAAGCTTGGGCTCAGCGACGAAGCCGAAAGCGTGCTCGGTCTATCACCTAAAACTGCGGAAACCGAATACTGGCTGGCGTTTTTGAAGAACAGACGTAAGGACGCCGGGTTTTTAGCGGTTCTCAAAGAGGCTCATGCCGTCTCGCCCAACCTGACATTCCCCTTCAGATCCGAAACCGCCGAAGTGCTCAAATGGGCAATTGAAAACGATCAGACCTGGCAGCCGAAATATTATCTGGCCCTGATCCATTTGAGCCGGAATGATGATTTGCAGGCCTGGAAGCTGCTCAACGAGTGCGAAAACAAACCAGACTATGCTCCTTTTTACGCTGCAAGATCGGAACTCGCTGCAAAATTGAATAAGAACAATGAATCGCTGGCCGATCTCAACCGGGCACGCGAGATCGATCCCGGGCAATGGCGGTATGGTCGATCGCTGGTCACTTATTACACAAACACTGTTAAACAATACTCAAAAGCGGTGGAGGTCGCCCGATCATACTTCAGCAAGGAACCGCGTAATTACCAGATCGGACTCCTCCTGGCGAAATCGCTGCTGCTCGATAGGCAATACCGCGAATGCGCCGGCCATTTATCTAAACTCAATGTCCTCCCATACGAGGGAGCTTCAGAAGGCGTGCAGATGTATAGAGAAGCTCATCTGATGCTGGCACTCGCTGCCATCAAGTCGGGTGATTACCCGGACGCCCTTGCCCATATTTCGGATTCACGCCTCTGGCCGGAAAATCTGGGCGCCGGAAAACCCTACCAGGAAGAGATCGATGAGCGTCCGGCGGACTGGCTGCAGTCTATTGCCGCCGAGAAACTCAAAAAGACCGAAGAATCGAAATCGGCCCTCAATCGCATCGTCGCATTCAACAAGAAGGGAACATCGATCAACACACTGATCAGCGCCACGGCGCTGAAGAAACTGGGACGTCAGGGCGAAGCGCAAAAATTGATGAATGACTGGGTGATCAGGGATAAAAGCCGGTTGGCTCAATGGGCGATGAGAGTCTTTCAGGGAAGGCCGGCGGACGATTTTATGGCTGATGACTCAAATTTCCGGGTTGTCAGAGAGTGCATCAAGCTGGGCCTGTAAGTTTGACTGGAATTTATTCCGTCGAAACTGGCTCGTCCTGGCCTGCCAGAGCTGCGTGGAGCGTGTGCCATGAGAGGCTGGCGCATTTAACGCGGGCAGGGAATTCGCGGACGCCGGCCAAAATGGTCAGTCTGCCGAGGTGATGAGGTTCTGTTGCCGGATCCATCTCGCCCTTAACCATCCTGTGGAACTCATCGAAGATCACCTCTGCCTCTGCTGCAGTCTTTCCTTTGACCATCGCAGTCATCATCGAAGCCGACGCCTTTGAGATGGCGCAACCCTGACCCTGGAAACTGACATCCTTGATCACATCACCATCCATCTCCAGATAGAGTACGAGTTGGTCACCGCACAAGGGGTTGTACCCCTCCTGCCGGCGGTTGGCCGTATCGAGAACCTTGAAGTTCCGTGGCTTCTTGTTGTGGTCGAGAATGACCTGCTGATAAAGCTCGTTTATATCCGACATAATCCCTTAAGAAGAGGGATTACGAAACAGACGGAATAAACGAAACCATAACAGGAAAGGATATTTAGTTTGTTTCGTTTATTCCGTCTGTTTCGTAATCTTGTTTTTACCCGAAGATTGCAGTGACCTTCTGGACGCCTTCAGCCAGCTTGTCGATCTCTTCCTTCGTATTGTAAAAGGCGAATGAAGCGCGCGCGGTTGCCGGCACGGCGAATCGTTTCATGACGGGTTGAGCGCAGTGATGGCCGGCGCGGACAGCAATGCCTTCCTGATCGAGAATCGTGCCGATGTCGTGCGGGTGAACGGTATCCAGCGTGAAAGAGAGAACGCTCGCCTTTTCACGTGCCGTTCCGATGATCTTGACGCCGGGGATGGCTCCGATCAATTCAGTCGCGTATTCGAGTAGCTCATTTTCGTAGGCTGCAATCCGGTCGAGGCCGATTCCGGTCAGGTAATCAATTGCCACTCCAAGCCCGATGCCGCCGGCTATGTGCGGAGTCCCTGCTTCGAATTTGTGCGGCAGCGTATTGTAAGTAGTCTTTTCGAATGAGACCGAGGCGATCATATCGCCGCCACCCATAAACGGCGGCATTTCATTAAGAATTGCGGTCTTGCCGTAGAGGACACCCGTGCCGGTTGGCCCGCAGAGTTTGTGACCCGAGAAAGCATAGAAATCGACATCCAGATCCTGAACATCGACCTTGAAGTGCGGGGCAGCCTGGGCGCCGTCAATCAGGACTGGAATATCATGGCTGTGAGCCAGTTCGATAATCCGCTTGACCGGATTGATCGTTCCGAGTGCATTCGAGACGTGAACCACGCCGACGATTTTGACCCTCGGATTGAGCATCTGTATGAACTCGTCGATGAGCAGCTCACCGGCGTCATTGATCGGGATGACGCGAAGCCTGGCGCCGGTCTGCTCGCAGAGCATCTGCCAGGGCACGATGTTCGAGTGATGCTCCATCGCGGAGATGATGATCTCGTCACCTTCCTTGATGTATTTGCGGCCGAAGCTGTTTGAAACAAGGTTGATGCTTTCGGTCGTTCCGCGAGTGAAGATTATCTCGTGAGACTCAGCGGCGTTGATGAATCGTTTGATCTTGACTCTTGCGTCTTCATACTCGCGCGTCGCAAGCTGGCTCAGATAATGAACGCCCCGGTGGATGTTAGCGTTATCTTCGGCGTAGTAACGACTGACGGCGTCAATGACAACCTGCGGCTTCTGATAAGTAGCGGCGCTGTCCAGATAGATCAGTGGTCGCCCGTGAACTTCCCGGCCGAGAATCGGGAAATCCCGTCGAATGCTCTCGACGTCAAATTTCGGTGATTCATCGTTAATCGTCAGTTTGGTTTCTTGTGCTGTCTGCATGAATTACTCCAAGTCCAGGCTCTGGTGCAGTTTGTCGAGCACTGTTTTGTCCAATTGCTTGCGCACGGATTTGAGTTTGATTTTGCTGATGACGTCCTCGGCGAAGCCGAAGGTCAGCAGCGCACGGGCTTGTTCAGGAGCTATACCGCGGCTTGCAAGGTAGAACAGCTCGTCGTCTTCCAGTTGTCCAACAGTCGCACCGTGCGAACACTTGACGTCATCGGCGAAGATTTCAAGCTGAGGCTTGGTGTCCACGCTGGAATCTTTTGAAAGCAGCAGGTTCTTGTTCAACTGGTGGGCCTCGGTCAGCAGAGCACCTTCGCGAACAAGGACCTTGCCCTTCAATACCGCGCGCGACTTGCCGTCGAGAATCCCTTTGTAAAGCTGGTGGCTCGTGCAATTCGGCTTGCTGTGATCCATCGTTGTGTGATTGTCGACGTGCTGTTTGCCGGTGACAACGTAGAGGCCGTCTATCGTCGTGTCGGTGTGCTCATCTGTCAGGACGACATTCAGGGTGTGGCGGGCTATCTCGGCCCCGAGCGAGAATGCGTAAGATACATAGTTGCTCTCACGCTCCTGATGGACCTGAGTCGTGGCGACGTGAAAAGCCTTCTCACTCTCTTCCTGCAGACGGTAATGCGTGATCGCCGATTCCTCGGCGGCGAACACCTCAGTCACGGCATTGGTCAGATAGACGTTATCTTCCGTTGATACATAACTCTCGATGATCGTCGCCATCGCTCCCTTACCGGCGATGATCAGGACTCGAGGATGCGTCGCCGATGCTTCTTCCGAAGTCGATATGAAGATCACGTGGACAGGCGTCTCGACGATTTTTCCGCCAGGAATATAGACCAGCGCGCCGTCGCCGATGTGAGCCGTGTTGAGCGCCGTGAATGCATCATCCTGATATTTTGCGTAAGCGGCAAGATGCCTGCTCGCCACCAGCGCCTGCTCTTCGGTCATCCCTGCGAGACTCGTGACTACGGCACTCTCCGGCAGGCCTGAAAGATCGGATAATTCCTTCGAATAAATGCCGTTGATGAAGACCATCTGACTGTGTCGCGATTCAACAAATGTGAAAGGCGCTATTCTTTCGACGGTCAAACCGTCCGCATCAAGATCGAAGATCTCACGGTAGGGAACCTTGAGAATTGGAGCGACGTTTGTGTACTTCCACTCTTCGTTGCGGGTGGTCGGGAAGTCGATCTCCTCAAACCTCGCTCCGGCCTTGGCACGCAGCGCTGCAAGCCATGCCGGATCCATGCCTTCTCGCATTCCGGCGAGAATCTTGTATGCTGAAAAATTGCTGTTCTTTTCTTTTGCTACCTGAGCCATAACTTATTCAGTTTCGATGTTATTCTTGTGTTTCGCCAACCATCCTACGCCGTCGCTCCAGCGGGCTTGATCCAGTCATAGCCCTTCTCTTCGAGCGCGAGCGCCAGTTCCTTGCCGCCTGATTTGACTATCTGGCCTTTGTAAAGAACGTGAACGAAATTGGGTTCTATGTAATTGAGCAGGCGCTGGTAATGGGTCACCAGGATGATGGCATTATCCTTGTTCGCCAGTTTGTTGACGCCATTGGCGACAATGCGCAGGGAGTCGATATCGAGTCCCGAATCGGTTTCATCCAGAATGGCGAGTTTCGGTTCGAGCACGGCCATCTGCAGAATCTCGTTTCGCTTTTTCTCGCCGCCCGAAAAACCTTCGTTGACCGATCGATTGATGAAGACTGAATCCATCTCGACTATCTTCATTCTTTCCTGAAGCAGGTCGTCGAATTCAAGCGGGTCGAGCTCGTCGCGGCCGTCGTGTTTGGCCTTCTCGTTGTATGCCATCCGCAGGAAATTGGCATTGCTCACTCCGGGGATTTCAATCGGATACTGGAAGGCCAGGAAAACTCCCTCCCTCGCCCGCTCATCGGGGTCGATTTCGAGTAGGTTCTTCCCCTGATATATCACCTCTCCACCGGTAACCTCGTATGACGGGTGGCCCGCCAGTACTTTCGCCAGCGTGCTTTTGCCCGAGCCATTAGGGCCCATTATCGCGTGAATCTCGCCGGCCCTGACCGTCAGATTCAATCCTTTGAGAATTTCTTTATCGCCGATTTTGGCGCGCAGATTTCTGATCTCTAACACAATCCGTCTCCTGTTTAATCTGTAACTTCTATAATTGCTTCAATCTCAACCGGGATGCCGCCCGGCAACGAAACCATACCAACGGCCGATCTCGCGTGCCGCCCGTTCTCACCGAAAACCTCAACGAAAAGATCCGAGCATCCGTTGATGACGAACGGATGATCCTGGAAATCCGGAGTTGCGTTGACCATACCCAGGACTTTTACGACCCGCTTGACTTTGCGAAGAGTGCCCAACTCCTGCTTCATTACTGCCAGAAGTATGAGGCCGGTTTCGCGGGCGAACTGGTATCCCTGTTCTTTGGTGTAATCCTGTCCGACCTTTCCGGTCACGTGGACTCCCTTGCCTGCAAGATAAAGATGGTTTCCGGTGCGAACTGCATGAACATAGTTGCCCGCAGGTTGCGGCACCGGCGGCAACCCGGCTTCAATCTCTGTGAGTCTGTCAGACATATACGCCTCTCATCATTAAACTTTGAACTTTGAACTCTAAACTCTTTTTAGCCTACGCTGCCTTCAAGCTTCATGCCTAGCAGCCGTGTCGCTTCAACAGCAAACTCCATCGGCAGTTCGCGGAAGACTTCCTTGCAGAACCCGTTGATGATCATCGAGACCGCGTCTTCTGTGGAGATACCGCGTTGATTGAAATAAAAGATCTGCTCTTCGCTGATCTTCGATGTCGATGCTTCATGCTCGATCTTCGAGGTATTGTTGTTGACCTCGATGTAGGGGAAGGTGTTGGCTCCGCATTTGCCGCCGATCAACAGCGAATCGCACTGTGAATAATTCCGTGAGTTTTCGGCCTTCGGCCCTATCTTGACCAGCCCGCGATAGCTGTTGTTCGAGTTCCCCGCCGAGATACCCTTTGAGATGATCCGGCTGCGGGTGTTCTTGCCGATGTGAATCATCTTCGAGCCGGTGTCGGCCTGCTGGTAATGATTTGTCAGCGCGACCGAATAGAACTCTCCAATCGAATTATCTCCCTGCAGGATGCAGCTCGGATATTTCCAGGTGATGGCCGAACCTGTCTCAACCTGTGTCCACGAAATCTTCGAATTGACCCCGGCACATTTGCCGCGCTTGGTCACGAAGTTGTAGATCCCGCCCTTGCCTTCCTCGTCGCCCGCATACCAGTTCTGTACCGTCGAATACTTGATCTCGGCGTTGTCGAGCGCCACCAGTTCGACCACCGCAGCGTGGAGCTGGTTCTTGTCGAACTTCGGAGCTGTACAGCCTTCGAGGTAGCTCACGTGACTGCTCTCCTCAGCCACGATCAGCGTCCGCTCAAACTGTCCGGATTCCGCATTGTTGATCCGGAAATATGAAGACAACTCCATCGGCGAGCGCACTCCCTTCGGTATGTAACAAAACGATCCGTCCGAAAAGACCGCCGAATTGAGCGCCGCATAGAAATTGTCGGTGTAGGGAACTACCGTGCCAAGGTATTTTTTGATCAGCTCCGGATATTCGTGAACCGCCTCAGAGAACGAGCAGAAAATTACTCCCTCCTTCGCCAGCTTCTCTTTGAATGTCGTCGCAACCGAGACGCTGTCAAATATGGCGTCCACTGCAACGTTGGCCAGCATCTTTTGCTCGTGAAGCGGTATCCCAAGCTTCTCAAATGTATCCAGAAGCTGCGGATCCACCTCATCGAGACTCTGCTTCTTCTCTTTGGGCTTCGGCGCCGAATAATAGATGATGTCCTGAAAATCGATCTTTGGATAATGAACGTTCGCCCACTCGGGCTCCTCCATCGTCAGCCAGTGTCGATATGCCTTCAATCGCCACTCGGTCATCCACTCCGGCTCGTTCTTCTTCGCCGAAATCACCCGAACGATATCTTCGTTCAATCCCCTCGGGATCATCTCCGATTCAATGTCGGTTACGAATCCGTACTTGTATTCACGATTAGCTAGCGCTTCTATCGTGCTCATCTCGTTCTCCTTTGCCTGTCATGCTTCCTGACAAAGATAATATTTAAAGATTACAAAAGTGTCAGGTTTGTTTGTAAAAATATGTCGCGATAAAAAATCAACCCTGTGCGGCGGCTTTTGCCGGGCCTTCAATGCTGTTTCTTCCTGAAAGCTGGACGAATTTTAGATTCAGAGAATCGGTGAGCAGCGTTGAGATCGGAATCTTGTCGAAGACGCTGTTCACGAAATTCGTGATGCTCTGCCAGACCGGCCTCAGCCCGCAGTCGTCGTGGTGAACACAGGTGTCCTGATTTCCCGTGAACTGTGAGCAGATCTCCTTTTCAGAAGGAATCCCACCGAGCACCCTCATCACTTCGCCTATCGAGATTTCGCTGCACGGGCGAGTCAGCCGATATCCCCCTTCGGTCCTCTCACGACTCTCGACTATCCCGCTCCGGCTCAATGACCACAGTATCTTTTCAACATATGCAACCGACAGCCCTTCACGCTCCGCTATGTCTCGCACCATCAGCGTGTTGCCCAGCCCATTCGATTCTTCTCTGGCTAGCTGCAGAATGCATCGCAACCCGTATTCTTCCTGTGCTGTTATCTTCAAGTGTCTACTTCCAGTTTTTTTGGTGTTGATTGAAGGCTGATAATAGCACTCGAAATTAAACCTGACAAGTTTGTCGGGTATAAATTCGGATAACAGATCAAACTCAGGGAATGGGAGAGCCGGAGAGCATCGAATGGGTTGGAAAGTGGAGCAAACTGGAGAGTCTGCTCCACTATACTTATTTCGCCTTAGCCAGATTAAAGACGATGTCCCAATGGAAGTGGATAAACTTATGAATGGCTTCTTCAAGGATCCGTTCCTGATCGCTGTGAGCGCCGAAGCCTTTCGGACCATCCTCGCTGTCCGTCATTGGCCCAATGCCGTAGCATTGCATGCCTTTAGTGCGCAACTGTGCCATGTCGGTTGCACCAGTGAGCATGGTTGGCAGGGTCGCGACATTGTAGACGCGTTTGTTAGCCTCTTCCAGAATGCGGAAGGCTTCGGTGTCAAGACGCGATGGAGGGGCGCCTGGGCGCGAATTGCCATTTCGAACAATTTCCACCGAAGGATCATTGATGACATTTTTCATTGCGTCGAAAAACCGCTGCATGTCTTCGTCGGGCAAAGCGCGAATGTCGAGAGTGGCTTCCGCTTCAGAAGGAATGACATTGCTGCGATAGCCGCCCTTGATGATGTTGGGAGAAATCGAAGTCCGAAGAGTGGAATACATGCGAGGCACATTGACAGCCAGATATTCCTGGGCATCGTCGGTGTTGCCGGGCTGCAGGAGTTTGTTGTAGCGTGCAGCATCTTCCGGAGAGCTGAGTTTTGCGAGGCGCTCAAAATAGGCGCGAGTCGTCTCATTCAAGCGCATGGGGGTTCGCCAGGCTGCGACATTGGCGACAGCCTGGGCCAGATGAACGATCGCATTGGTGCGCAGCGGAACCGAGCCATGGCCTGAAATTCCGCGTGCGACAAGCCGGGCGCCTTGCGGAATCTTTTCGGTGGTGGCAACTGAGGCGTATTGAATCTTGCCGTCTGTCCGGACCACGCCGCCGCCTTCGGCAAAGCAAAATTCCGCATCGATCTCGGCCCAGTGCTGATTGACCATGAAGTTAATGCCATTGGGGCCGCCGCCTTCTTCGCTTGCTTCCGCCAGAAAAATCACATCCCGATCCAGTGGCGCATTCATTCGTTTGAGCAGCAGCATGACCATCAAACAGGCGACGACATTATCCTTGTCATCGACCGCACCGCGCCCGTAGACATAGCCGCCCTCGCGTGTCGCCGAAAACGGCGGATGCTTCCATTTTGAGGGATCAACGGTGACTACGTCAGTGTGGCCCATGATCAGAACGGGGCGCTTTTTGCCGTTGCCCCGCAGGCGGGCAACGAGGTTGGCGCGTTTAGGATCATTGGCGAAGATTTTAGTTTCTATGCCTTCTCGTTCAAGTACACCTTTCAAATAATCAACCACGAGTGTTTCATTGCCGGGCGGATTGCTGGTGTCGAGCCGCAGAATCGCCTGAAAATGACGCATTGTCTCTTCGTCAATCTTTGACCAGTCGGGTTGTTGAGTCTGTGCCGATGCAACAGAGGAAATAAGCAGCAGCAGGGCCGACAACGAAAATACCAGTCGAATCATGCGGTATGGCATTTTGATTTTCCTTTGATGAGCAGATATCCGGACTACATTTTTAACCAATCGCAATCAGGCTTGCCGCGGTGCGAAAGTAGATGATGCCCTGAGAAATTGCGGGCGTCGCCAGGCAGGGCTCGCCCAAATCGTTCTTCGCCAGAATTTCCAGCTTTGAACCGGCCTTGAGAACGTGGACGATTCCGTCTTCTGTAGGGCAGTAAATTTTGCCGTCGGCGGCGACCAGGGATGACGAACATGTCGCGTCAGGCCCGAGGCGTTCTTCATAGAGTTTCTCGCCGGTCTTGAAATCGAAGCAGCGAATGACGCCGTTGTAATTTGCAAGGTAGATCCGGCCGCCATAAACAATTGGTGTTGAGATGTAAGAACCACCGTTCGGGACACTCCAGGCGACGGATTCATTGCTGGTGCTGCCGTCAGCAAGTGAGATGTCTCCTTTGGCGGTGGGACGGACTACGAACAGAGGTGCCTTGCCGCCGTGGGCATTTGATAAGACGATCAATCCATCGGAGACGAATGGAGTAGGTATTGGAATATCTCCGCCTCCGCGCAGGCGCCAGAGTTCCTTGCCTGTTTCAAGATCATAGGAGACGATGAACGGCCAGCCGTTGGTGATGACCTGGATTCTCTTCCCGTCGTCAAGGATGAATGGAGTCCCCCAACTGCCTTCACAATCTCCTTTTCGAGATGTTCGCCAGATTTCCTTTCCATCAGAAAGCTGATATGCGGCCACGAAGGGATTCTTCGGGTCATCACAAAGCAGCGCGATGCGGTCTTTGAAGAGCGCAGGAGAACTGCTGTAACCCCAGCCTATGTCATGCCAGCTATTGTTGATGATTCCGAGGTCCTTGTTCCAGAGCAGCTTGCCGTCCATGTCGAAGCAGTAGAGCCCTTCCGAGCCGAAGAACCCGACAAGGTTCTTTCCGTCCGTGACCAGCGTGGTGTTGGCGTGCGAGGACTTTTCATGTCTATCAGTCGCGGGCTTGGAAGTTCGAAGAGTCTTATCCCAAAGGCGTTTCCCGGACTTCTTGTCAAAGCACAGGATCATCCATTTCTGTTCATCGTTGTCGGGCGAGGCTTTGACGTCGCCGTAATAGCCGATGCGCAGTGGCGCTTTTCCCGAAAGCTTGACGGCGGTGGCCAGATAGATTCTGTCACCCCAGATAATGGGACTGGAATGAGCCATTCCTGGAACATCTGTTCGCCATAACAGGTTTTTTGGCTTGTCTGGGGCCGGGGCCAGATCCCAGGTAGTCTGCGTCGTGTATCCATCGGCGATTCCCTGCGAACCCGGGCCGCGAAATCCCGGCCAGTTCTGCTCGGGTTTGGGATCGAATCTGGCTGCCGGTATGGCGGCTAACGAAGCCATCAGAAAAGTGCGACGTGAAAGTGACATGTGACCTGCTCCTTTTTCAACTCAACTCACCATTACGATTTCCTGGGAACCGCTTCCATCAGAAGCGCGAGGGCCTTCTTGAAAGCCCTGTCTCCGGGGCCGCTGCCCTTGAAATGACCCAGGCGGACGACTACCAGATCATGAGATGGAATGATCATTGTGGTTTGTCCTCCAGCTCCGGCCATGTAATAGGCTTCTTTCGGCACCGGGAATTCGCCGTTGCCGTTGATCCAGAAGAAACCGCCGTAAACCGGGCGACCGTCGGCTTCCCATGAGGGCGCCAGAGTGCTCACGAATTTGGCGAATCCCTCGGGAAGAATTCTCTCGCCTTTCCAGACGCCGTCCTGCAAGTAGAGATTGCCGAGCCGCACCCAGTCGCGCCCTGACGCAAATTCATAACCTTGAGTCAGAAAGTTTCCGAATGGGTCGGCCTCCATGACCATCGTCCTGACTCCGATCTTGTCGAAGAGAGCCCGCTGTGGGAATGAAAGATATTCTTCCTTGCGCTTCTCGACGCCGAGCCGCACGAGGTAGTTGATCAGCACCGGATCGCAGTTGTGATATCGGCCGACGGTATTGGGAGGCCACTGCTGAGGTCTGGTCGCAGCGTAGTGGAATGAATCGACGCCTCCGGTGTAGAGATACAAATGATCAGGATACGGGCCGGAAGGGTCATAGTCCGGGTCCTGAGGCGCCCGGATTCTCAGGCCGCTCGACATGTGCAAGATGTCGGCGATGCGAATTTTGGAGCGCGGATCGCCCGGACTCTGCCATTCCGGGATTGGCGCCGGCTGCCACAAATCGTAAACACCCTGTTTGATCAGAATGCCCATCAGGGTGGCAGTCAGGCTCTTGCCCATTGACCAACTCTCGAGCGGTGTGCGAGCTGTGATGCCTTCGCCGTATCGCTCTCCGATGAGCCGTCCTTTATATGACACAACGAAAGCTGCGGTCAGGCCTGTGGCCGGATCGAAAGCCGCGTCCATGGCCTGCTTCAGCTTTTCAACTTTGATCTCGGCCGGCAGGGGAGTCTTTGGCAGCACATCTCCCATCGGCCAGGCTTGCGTCGCCGGATCGGGCAGGTTGCGCTTGATCCTGATGGGTTGATAACTGACCGAATCCTTTCCGGTCGGCAGCGTTACGCATCCCTGATCTCCAAGGTATTTGGCTGTCAGCTTGACACCGTTCGGAAGCGTGATTTGCACCGTCTTGTTGACTCGGTCAATCACCGGTTTCCCCACCTTCTTTCGCTCGGCGTAAGGGCTGGTGAAGTATCCGACATTCTCTGCTGCGAAGTCGGGATCGAGTCCGGTGATAAATACGGCTGAGCACATGATCTTGGCATAGCCTGCCGTGTGATGTTCGAGTGCATCACCGGGCGGCGGCACGTATGGTGTGTTGAGCTCAAATGATTTTGCTCGTTGAATGAGGAATTCTCTGGAACCCGGCGTTTGTCCCGCGGCAAGTGTTGCCGTTGCAATTGCGAGAACCAGGATCAGGCGTGTCCTTTTCATTGAAATACTCCTGAGTGGGAATCATGCATGGAGAACACGCATGGAGTACCGCCTTCAGGCGGTTTGTCTTCGTTTATCGTTAAGTTCCGCCTGAAGGCGGAACTCCATGCGTGGCATCTTCAGCCGGTGTTTCTCGAAAAACTACCGGATCCTGGCAGCATTCACAGGGACCGGGTTTAAAAGCGGTGATCATGCAGACATCGCAATAATAATAAAGATCGTAAAGTTTATTATCTTTCCAGGATTGAAATTTGATGACCTCTATGAAATTCGAGCCGGGAAAAGTGCGGACGGTGACCAGAAGATCGCGCTGTCGAAAACGTTCATCCAGCCAAACGGCTGCGGCGGTATCGACTGGAAGAAATGGGTAGTATTTGCCGTCGGCGGTTTTGATTGAATAGACGTGCCAGCGATTGGAGCAGTCGGGTATCACCTGATATGGCTTTTCAAGTTCTTCGGTGAGACAGACAACTCGGCCGCGGACCGACAATGTCTTTACATCTTCTGATGCATCTGTTTTATCGGGCGATCCATCCGGTCGAGATTGTGCATCGGCGGAGATGCCCAGACCGCCGGCGGCGAGAATAATAGATGATGCGATAAAATTACGTCTGTCCTGTTTCATATGAAATTCCTGTAATTCCCCTGACTCAAGGCCTATGAATTTAGCCAATTGCCGGCATTAATTCAAACCGCTACCTAAAAATCCTCGTGAAAGTTATAATTCGCGCCACTCGCCAGACAATTGATACATAAGCAGGTTATTAAACATATTGATGGACAAGAAACATTTTCATTTAATCGGAGTCTGCGGCACGGCGATGGGATCGCTTGCCGGGATGCTCAAAACGCAGGGACACAGAGTTACGGGATCGGACAAGGCTTTTTATCCTCCGATGGGCGATGAGCTCAAGCGCCTTGGGATTGAGACTTATGAAGGTTTCAGTGAGGATCATTTAAAGCCAGCGCCCGATGTGGTCGTTGTCGGCAATGCCACATCTCGAGGCAATGCCGAGCTCGAATACGTGCTGAATCACAAGTTGCGTTACGCTTCGATGCCCGAGGTCATTTGCGAAAACTTCATTCGCGGCAGGCACTCGACGGTTGTCGCGGGAACTCATGGCAAAACCACCACGACATCGATTTTGGCCTGGGTCATGGAGGTTGGCGGGCTCGATCCGTCGTTTCTGATTGGTGGCGTTGCGGAAAATTTCGGCGCCAGCTTCAAGGTGACCAGCTCGAAATATTTCGCAATCGAGGGTGATGAATATGACACGGCCTATTTCGACAAAGGGCCGAAATTCCTGCATTACCTGCCCGATCTGGTGATTCTGAATAATATCGAGTATGACCATGCGGACATTTACCCTGACCTCGATGCGGTCAAGAAATCATTCCGCCTGCTGGTCAATTTAATTCCATCGGACGGGCGTTTGATCGCAGGATGGGATTCGCCCGTGGTCAGAGAGATCGTGGAAAATCCGATCTCCCCGCAGGGCGTCTGGTGTGGCATAGAGACATTCGGAATCGATCACTCCGATGCCAAATGGACAGCCGGCGATATCGTTTTCAAACCGGAAGAGACGCGATTCAAGGTTTCTTGCGAGGGCAGGGAATATGCTCAAATCCGCACGCCGCTGGCTGGGATGTTCAACGTCAGAAACTGTCTTGCAGTAATTGCCGCGTCCGAAGTTCTGGGGATCGAACGCAAAGCCGTGAGCGAAGCGCTGGCGACATTCAAAAGCGTCAAACGACGGATGCAGGTTCGTGGGATAGTCAATCAAGTCACGGTCATTGACGATTTTGCGCATCATCCGACAGCTATTCGCGAGACTTTGCTGGCCGTAAAACAGAAATACCCGGATCGGCGCATTGTCGCCATCTTCGAGCCGCGCTCATGGACTACAAGGAAAAAGATCTTTCAGCACGAATATCCACTCTCGTTTGCACCTGCTGAATATGTCGTCATCGCCCCGATCTTCGAATCTTTCCGGCTGGCGGCTGACGATCAACTGTCCGTGGATGAGGTTATCTCCGATCTCGCAAAGCAGGGAAAGCAAGCCTGGTCGATCGAAGGGGCCGATGCAATCGTTGAGCATCTGGCGCCGAAACTGTTGCCGGGCGATGTCGTCGTCGTCATGTCAAATGGCGGTTTTGGCGGAATTCATCAGAAACTGCTCGAAGCGCTGGGTGGTCATGAATCGGAAAGCGGGATCACCAAACATCCGAAATGATCGAAACTGACCGAAAACTTATCAGGATCTGACGGGACGAGAGAAAATACTAATGATGAAGATCAAAAATATCAAAGTGCTGTTAATCGTCGGGATCTTTATTTCTGCCGGGTTTTTATGGCTGGAGCCGATAAGTGAAAATGTATCAGGGGCCGGTAAGAATTCCGGATTCAGAACCCTGATTGATAAAAAAGTAACGATTAACTCGCGATCGACCGGGAAATATCTGATCAGAAAAACTGGGCGAGGATCTCAACTGTCGATGCTTGTGTCGCTCACTTCTCCGGGGGAACTCGGGCCTCAGGAGACTCTCACTGTTACGTTGCGCGATGGTCAGAGGGTCGTCTCGCGCAAGGCGCTGCATGCCGGCGATCCGGATCTGTATGTGCCGTTCAAAGCCGGTGTGGATACGGGTGAAATCGAAATCTCATCGGCCTCGGTCGAATGGAATGAGGTTAGCGTTAAAGTCCTGGAATGGGAAAAATCGGTTTCAAATGCATTTGCAATCGAATCGGAGCCGAATGACGTCTGGCGTGAGGCGAATGAAATCAAAATCGGGCAGACGGTCTGGGCTTCGGCCGACGATAAGCCCTATATTCAAGCGCAATCCGAAGAGACTGCAAGGCAGGGAATCGCACCCTACCAGCAGATTCAGGATGCGGCCAGAGACCTGTTGCCCGAGGGTGGAGTCGATTGGTTCAAATTCGATTACGACGGCGCTCAGCCCGGGCTGGTTCATTTCGAGCTCAACCTGCTCGAACGCGACAACATCCCGGTAGATGTTTCAATCTTCACTATTTCCGGTAATGAGGTCAGGCCTTATGAGCGTGGAGCGGATCCCGTGACTCCTCCGCACGAGGTCCAGGCTTTGCCTGGAAATAAATTCACAACCCGGATACTGACAAAGGGGACCTATTTCGTTCGTGTCGATGCCAATCACGTTTTCTACCAGTTGAAGACTTCACTCTACGATCTGCCGCCATACAACGAACCGCGAAAAGCAGTCAGGGCCGGTATGGATTACATCGTCAGCGCAGGCGATAGCTGGCATGCCAACATCCCTCGTCACGGCGGGCTCGTCACCAGGGTTTCGAGCAATCATCACGAGACGATGCTCTGCATCGCCTGCCACGCCACTCATTTTACGACACGGGCTGAACTGACTGCGGCGCGCAACGGTTATCAGGTCAACAAGCGAGCCTCGCTGGATTTCCTGGTCGAGCGCCTCTCGAACAATCCACTCCCTCTGTACGGCCATAGAGAAGCTTACTGGACGCGTGTGATCAGCGCCTCCGCCAACGTCATGAGCCGCCTGGCAATGCTGGTCAATCAGTATGATTCTCAATTTACCGGTCAGAAAAGGATCTCGCTGCTTAGAGGAGTCGGCGGATATCTGAAGCTTTATTATAAAGACCGCACTGAATTGCCGAACGATGAGAGCAATGGAAACACGCCGCTTGTCAGCGCCTATGAAGTCGCCTGGTACAGCTGGAAGGTTTTAGACGAACTGGGTCGAAGGAAGGTTGAGCCGGAATACGCTCAATACCGGGACCTTGTCAGAAAGCTGATCGATCAGGACAAGATCAAGAATAATGTCGATCTCTGCTATCAGACGCTGGCGATGATCGAGATCGATCGAGCGGCCTTTGCTGAGAAGATCAAGCGCAATGCAGAGCGCATGCTTTCACTGCAGCGGCCGGACGGCCAGTGGTCGCTGCTATTTGACAAGGACAGTCCCGCGGTCGAATTTCAAACCTACCATTGCCTCTACACACTGGCCCGCGCGGGCTACAGCGCCGAAGAATCACAGATATCCAAATCGCTCAAGTTTCTTCTTTCGCGGCAGCAGGAGTGGGGCGGATGGTTCGATCCGCTTCAGTCTTATGAAAATTTCCGCACGCCGTTCCGCGAGACTCAGTTTGCGATCATGGCTCTCTCGGAGTTCTATAAGTCCGACGATGAAGTAAAGAAAAAGGGCTCTGCCGGTCGTTCAACAAACGATCTGTTGCAGCGTCTGCAACGGATTGACTCGACGGTTTCCCAACCTGTCGCATCACCCGCAGCATTAGTTGATACAAGGCAGTTGATTGCCGAACTTGGGAGCGAAGAGCCGATGATGCGGATGGCCGCGGCCGCTGCTTTGGGCAGAATCGGGGCGAAAGACGCTCTCGCACCATTGAGCAGCCTGCTTGGAGACCCCGCCAAACTGGTGCAGATCGCTGCTTCGCAGGCCATCAGACGGATAGCATCTAGAGACCAGGCCGGGGCGCCGCAAATTCTTGCAGCGCTCAACAGCCGCAGTGAGCGAACCAGATGGGGAGCGACGCGAATTTTTGCCCAGCATTTTTCGTATCTCGCACCGAAAAAAGAGTACGCCGAACGTCTTTTGGGAATGCTCAAAGACCCATACGTTCTTGCGAGGATGCAGGCAGCGAAATCCCTGGTTCAGTGGTTTTACTGGGCCAAAGATGTCGAGTTGAAGGACAGGATCGCAGATGCCTTCATCGCCGGGATGGCTATCAATGAACACCCCTGGATGCGGCGAAATCTGCTTGAGGGGTTTTACAGTCTGGCCGATGAGAATGTCCGGTATCTTTACAACAACTGGATCGGCCACCTGCCGCAGAAAGTCGATCGAGATACTGTAACTGCCGCTCACCGTGACGAAAGCCGGAAGATGGCGGAAAGGATTGCTCGCGGCCTCGAAACCGGAAACGAATTGCAGCGCGATGGCCTGCTTCGATCCCTGACCGAGTTTCATCTGCGCTCTGGAGGCTATGCCAATGCAGGCAGGTACACCAGAATCGGCAATGACGTGGAAACGGTCGTCTTTTATGCTGACGGAGCCCCCGCCCTTGAGCGCGCCCTGATGCCGCTGCTTGAATCGAACGACCCAAAACGACGGCAACAGGCTCTTCTAGCCTCATACACAATGAGGGACAACAATCTTTTCAACCTGCCTGTCATGGTGATGGAGAAGCTGACGGATCAAGATGCAGGTGTGCGATCGGTCGCCGAAGAATTCTACCGCTCACTTCCCCTGACCGTCGTCGAACAGAACCGCCGGCAGGCTGTGAATGTGCTCGGTCAACTGCTCTCAAGCGATTTCCCGGAGGCACAGATTGCCGCTCTCGATCGCATCAAGAATCTCGGCGATGATCGTGGCCGGTTCGATTCACAAATCAGATCTTTCATTCTGAATTCGAATTCAAAAGTCGCTCCCGCAGCCTGGAAATCCCTTGCCGAATTTCCTCAATTAGCCGGCGATGCGGAAATTCAAGCGAAGTTTGCTGCCGCCTTGCAGGACAGGAATGAGCCTTTGCTGCGGGCCGCAGTCGACCTGGCGCTTCGCAAGCCGGGGTTCATCTCGATGCAGGCAGTCGCAGAGGCCTTCGACACCCTGATCCGAACCCGGGAAGCATCGAAGCGAAAACTGATTCTCAACCTGATCAACGCAGAGACTCCGGCTGCAAATGATTCAAGGGTAACCAACCTCATCGCCGCATCTCTTGACGACAGGGACGAAAGTGTCAGATCAGCCGCTCTCAATGCAGTCAGGCGAGTCAAATCGCTGCAAAGCGATATGACAATCCGCGACGGAATCGCGAAACTGATGAAGGATCCCAATCAGCGACTTCAGGCACTGGCTCTTGAAATTTATCAGGGGCAGGAACACAACACCTCCCTCGACCTGGCCGCGAATGCCGAGAGAATGCTCGATTTCAGATTTTTTTCCGAGAAAGTCATGCCGGTGCTTGCGCGCAAGGGCCCGGACGGAAATGCCTGTGTCAACTGCCACGTGACTCACACCATTTTCAAGCTCGTCGAGCCCGATAATCAGGGCAGATTCACTGATGCCCAGATCCGCGAAAATTACCGATACGCCTTGAAAGTCGTCGATCTGGCCAATCCGGAAAACAGCCTGATCCTGCGAAAGCCAACCAGCGATTCCTCAGTCGAGGGAATCGCCGGCGCCAAACGCACAGCTCACGGCGGCGGCATTCGCTGGCCGGCCACAACCGGCGATCCCGCTTACCAGACTTTGCTCGAATGGATCAATGGCGCAAGATTATTGACGGAGCAATTGAAAAAATGATCTCAGACACTCAATCAACTATCGAATCAATAGTCCGCAGTTGAAATAAATTATGGAGGCTAAATGAAAAAGATTCTTCCGGCATCGGTTATGATCGCCGTCTTCGTCGCAATATTTTTTCTGCATTCTGTGAATGTTTCCGCTCAGACTCGCCAGGAGCAGCCCTATGTCATCGAATATTACTACAAAACCAAATGGGGATTTACCGATGAATTTCTGACGCTATTCAAAAAGAATCATCTCCCCGTGCTCAAAAAGCAGATCGAGTCGGGCCGCATCCTGAGCGTCAAAATTGAAAAGCCTCAGTTTCACTCCACGGAAGAAGGTCGTTGGGATTTTCGCGTGACCATCGCCTTCAAAAGCGCGGCGGCTTTTCACGAGCCGAGCACAGAACCAGCCATCATCAAGCAACTCTATCCGGATCAGGAAAGATTCAAACGTGAGGAGCAGCGACGCTTTGAGATCCTCATCTCTCACTGGGATGTGCCGATTGTAAGTGTTGAGTAACTGATGTTACGCACGGAATATTCTTTCTCCGTTGCGGAAAGGCCTGTTAGTTAAAAGTTTGTAGCAGTGCTTTTCCCAAATCGCATCAAATTTGCGACCTCCATGGAGGCGGCGACTTGTCGCCGCTGGTATTGTTCCAGAAGTCCTGTTAAATCGGTGGGCGGTTTGCGGTGGAATAGATTTTTCTCAATATTTGGTGGCCAGAGGACTACCAAAGCGGCGACAGGTCGCCGCACTCCATGGAGTCCGCCTGTTTTCAATGATCCACGTATCATCGGTTCATGCTTTAAACTTTGGACTTTAAACTTTAAACTCCCCCTATGAAACTTGAGTTGGTTGAGGCTATTAATTTCCGCAATCTGAGCGGTTCGATTGAGCTGGCGCCCGGCCTCAACGTGATTTATGGGGCGAATGCCCAGGGCAAGAGTAGCTGGCTCGAAGCGATCTATCTGCTGGCCACCACCAAATCATTCCGCACGGCATACCCAAGGGAAGTCATCCGGCACAACGAGAACGAAGCCATCCTTCGGGCTCGGATCAAGCGAGGAAATCTCGACAAGGAGATTCAGCTGCTGATCGGCGCCACCACGAAACAGACTTTTGTAAACGGCAAACGGGAAGCCGTCACAAGGTATCTTGGGATTCTCGATGCCATAGCCTTTACTGCCGATGAGATGGAGATCGTCCGGGGATCACCCGATGCGAGAAGGAAATTTCTTGACCGCGGCATCTTCGGCATTCACCCTTCATATCTCGGGACGCTCAACGAATATAACCGCGTCTTGAAACAGAAAAACGCGCTCTTGCGTGAAGCCTCCGAGGCCGAAAACAAATTTAAATACCAGGATCTGATCGAACCCTGGAATGATCAGCTCATCTCACTCGGCACGGAGATTCATCTGGCCCGGCTCGATTACGTGGAAAAATTGAATGAAGAGTTGAAACCTGAACTATTTCAGGCAGAGCAGATAACTGTCCGGTACAAGTCTTCGCTGGAGGGAAAGGGTGACCTTGGAGACTACAGTAGCCTTCTTGCCGAGAGACTTAAGCTGAGGTTTGACAATGAATTAGCTGCCGGGTACTCACTCCTCGGACCTCACCGTGACGACCTCGAAATTCATTGTGACGGACACGAGATTTCGAAATTCGGAAGCTCGGGTCAACAGCGCAGCGCCCTGCTCATTCTTGATCTGGCGCAGATGAGCGTGTACCATAATAACTTTGAGGAATATCCGATTTTCCTGATAGACGACCTCGATGCCGAACTGGACCGCACGCGGATAGAGATTCTGCTGAATTATCTTGGAGACAATGTGCAGACAATTGTCTCGACTTCAAAACGCTCCATTGCCGATAGATATCGCAGGCGGGCCAGAACATTGTTTGTTCAGTCGGGACAGGTAGTCGAGGATTTGGATATCGTTCAAGAAAAAGTTGAATTAACTGCGGGCGCGGAAACAACTGAATTAACTGATCCGGCGAATGAAGGCGGACCACTCGATGAAGCAGAGAATAAAAGCGGTAATGATAAACATCGGGCTCCGTTCTAAATTCCTCCTGGAGGAGAGTCAAACAGAGAATCTATGAAGGCAAAAGAGAAGAAGAACAACAACAAGTCGGAAGAGACTGGAAGCGAAATGAATGACTCCCAGAGCGGGAGCAAGGGGAAAAAGGACAAGTATGGCGCTGAGCAGATAACTGTTCTTGAAGGTCGTGATGCTGTTCGCAAGCGACCGGCGATGTACATTGGCTCAACCGGAGACATCGGGCTGCACCACCTGGTCTATGAGATTGTCGATAATTCCATCGACGAAGCACTGGCTGGATTCTGCGAAAAAGTGGATGTAGCGATACATCTCGATA
The DNA here is from genome assembly GCA_016710075.1 of Acidobacteriota bacterium. Taxonomy (GTDB): domain Bacteria; phylum Acidobacteriota; class Blastocatellia; order RBC074; family RBC074; genus JADJLO01. Next base: position 326,906 of record JADJLO010000006.1, read on the forward strand.
ATTCCGTAACGGTTGAAGACGATGGCCGCGGCATCCCCGTGGATATGCATCCCACCGAGAAGCGGTCTGCAGCGGAAGTCGTGATGACGGTTCTTCACGCCGGTGGTAAATTCGACACCAATTCTTACAAGGTTTCCGGCGGTCTGCATGGCGTCGGAGCATCCTGTGTTAACTTCCTTTCGGAGTGGCTGCGCATGGAGATTCGCCGCGAAGGCGGGGTCTATGAACAGGAATATAGACGCGGAATCCCGGTCACACCTTTGAATAGAACCGGGACATCAAAGAGGCGCGGCACCAGAATCACATTCAAACCCGACCCCGAGATCTTCACCACCACAGATTTCAGTTTTGATCGACTCTCTGAACGACTTCGCGAGAAGGCTTTCCTCAATAAAGGCATCAGGATCACGATCACTGACGAGCGTTCAGAAGCGGAAAAGAAGCACGAATTCTTCTATGAGGGCGGCATCGCCGAATTCGTCAAGCATCTCAACAAGAACAAGAATGTTCTTCATCCCAAGCCTGTATATTTTGAAAAAGCTCCGACTCCGGAAGATGACCTGACCGTCGAAATTGCGATGCAGTACAACGATGCTTATGACGAGAAGGTCTTCTCCTTCGCCAATAACATCAATACGGTTGACGGCGGCACTCACCTCTCAGGATTTCGCTCGGCGCTTTCAAAGGCCATCAGCCGTTACGCGCAGTCGTCCAATCTGATCAAGGATTTCAAGGGACAACTCACCGGAGACGACGTACGCGAAGGTCTGGTCGCCGTCATCTCCGTCAAGCTGCCCCAGCCTCAGTTCGAGGGGCAGACCAAGGGTAAGCTCAATTCTGATGTCAAGGGCGCGGTCGAGTCTTTCTTTTACGAACAACTGAGCAGCTACTTTGAAGAAAATCCACAGATTGCAAAGTCGATCGTCGGGAAGGCCGTCGAAGCCGCCCGTGCGCGTGAAGCTGCAAGGAAAGCCCGTGAAATAGGCCGCAAGGGAGCGCTGGCAGGAAATAGCCTGCCGGGCAAGCTGGCCGATTGTTCCGAGAAAGATCCGGCACTTTGCGAAATTTACATAGTCGAGGGAGACTCCGCAGGCGGATCCGCCAAGCAGGGAAGGGATCGCCGGACACAGGCCATCCTTCCGCTCAAGGGAAAAATCCTCAACGTGGAGAAGGCTCGTTTTGACAAGATGCTGGGTCACAGCGAGATCAGGGCTCTGATCACGGCGCTCGGAACAGGCATCGGCAAGGACGATTTCGATATCGAAAAACTGAGATATCACAAGATCATTCTCCTATGACCGACGCCGACGTCGACGGCAGCCATATCCGCACGCTGCTGCTGACCTTCTTCTTCCGGCAGATGCACCAACTGCTCGAACACAAGACCGCGGATGGCGATCTCAAGGGATATATCTATATTGCGCAGCCTCCTCTTTACAAGGTCAAAAAGGGCAAGACCGAGCGTTACATCAAGGATGACCGCGAAATGAATCGCTTTCTGATGAAGAAGGCTACGGAAGAGGCAGCAGTCATTATCAAGAATACCGGCGAAAAGATTGAAGGAAAAGAACTCTCCGCGCTGCTTGAAAAGCTGATCGAGTTCAATGGCTATTATCTCAAGCTCGAAAGAAGACTGGTCGATCGGAAGATTGTGGATTTAGTTCTCGATGCTTTCGCCGGCAAGAAAGGCCTGATGCAAAAGGAAGGCCGCAAATTGCACGATATTTTCGGTGATGAAACTCTGCTGGGCAAAGTCGAGGCTCCCGTTTCCGAGGCCGGCTATAAGACTGAAATGGCATACGACGAAGAACACGGCGTTTCAGCCATCGAGATTGCCAATGCGGGCAACGGCAATCCGGTCAGGATAGACTGGGAACTGGCCACGCACGTCGAATTCCAGAGGGCGATCGATCTCTACAAGACTTTCGCTCCGGTCAGCCAGCCGCCTTTTATTATTCGCGAGGGGAGTTCCGAAACCGAGGTCGAGACACGCGACGAGCTTCTCAATCATATTCTCAGCGCGGCCAAGAAGGACCTTCACATTCAGCGATACAAAGGTCTCGGTGAGATGAATCCTGAACAGCTATGGGAGACAACCATGGACCCCGAGAAACGCACTCTGCTTCAGGTCAGAATCGATGATGCGGTCGAAACTGAAGAGATCTTCACTGTGCTCATGGGCGATCAGGTCGAGCCTCGCAGGCGGTTCATCGAGGATAACGCCCTCGATGTGCGCAATCTCGACGTTTAGAAAGAAAAGTTGATTTGAGATAACGGAACAGACGAAATAAGTATGGAGTTCCGCCTTCAGGCGGAATACTTTGTTACCGAGCATGTCCGCCTGAAGGCGGAACTCCATACTTATTTCGCCTGTTCCGTTATCAATTCTGAACCCATATTTCAACCGCACCTGCTTCTCTTTTTGAAATCCCCCTTGCTCAAAAGACTATGTCATCACAACCATGGTGACTTGTTTGGATGCCTGCCACGCGGCCATCTCAGGCGCTATCGACATTTTAATAGTACGATGCGATGATCAAAAACATAGACCCAATAACTGGAATGTTTATGAATAGCGATTTTGCATCGGTGTCAACCGAAGATCTGATCAAGCGACTTTTCAAGGACGAAGATCAGGCCGATATCGAAATTATCAGGGAGCTCACGGCTACTGCAGGTATACTTTTTCAATTGCGCTGACGCGCATGGCCTTGAAAAATGAGAACCTCAAGGCCCGGGTCCTGGATTTTCTCTGCCAATTGCTGAGAGAATCGCAGGAGGATGATCAGGTATTTATCTCCTTCATCATTTCTCACCCTCTGGCGCTCGATCGCAAAAAGGCCTTGCCTGCCATCGAAGCAGCATATGACCGGAATGTCGTTGATGAAACAATCTGCGGCTCATATGGTAAATTTATCGGTAGCATGAAGGAAAACAGGGCGTCTGCTTTCAGCGATCTTGAAGGTTCGATCTTCGACTTCTATCATCCTGAGGTGAAAATACAGAGACGCAAGGATCAGGAAAATATCGAGAATGAGAAGCTCTACTGGCATCCTGAGGATATGGCAATCCCCGCAGGTTATTCGGTAACTGAGAGCGGAAGTGCAATAAATACGGGTAAAGTCGGACGAAACGATCCCTGCCCGTGTGGTTCGGGAAAGAAATATAAAAAGTGCTGCGGCAGTTAGTGCCGAAAGCGTTTAACACTGGAAAAATAATTAACATCTCCCCCAACAGAGGAGGAAACTAAATTTATGGATATAAAGAAGATCTGGTTTGTATTTGGTTGTTTGCTTTTGACATTGACCTTGAATTCGACAATTCAGGCCCAGGGATTAAAATCGTCCGATTCAAAAGAAGCCAATCCGACCAAAACGACGCTTGCGGTCAGATACGTGGAGAACAAGAAGACGGTTGTTAATCTGAGTGGGACGTCGCTGGCGCCCCGCGTCACCGGGCGTGCGGAGGTTGAGTACAAGAAGAATGACGCCAGGATAAAGATCAAGGTTCAAAACTTCGATCACCCGCAGACGCTTGGAGCCTACTACACGACCTATGTCATCTGGGCCATCACCCCTGAAGGGCAGGCGGATAATCTGATTGAACTGCCGGCCGGCTACACGGCCGAATTACAGGCTCGCAGCTCGGCCCAGACATTTGGAATAATCATCACAGCCGAGCCTCACAGCTCTGTCAAAGTTCCCTCGCAAAAAATCATAGCCGAGACCACGCTGGCCAAAAATGCCGTGGCCGGAGTGCAGACCACACAGGCCGAATTCCGCCTGGACAGAGGTCGTTTTTACGAGGTCACAGAGACTGAAGCCGCGTCCCTCAAACCCGACTACAGCACCCCGAGGCTGGTTCTTGGCGCGCGCCGATCGCTCGATATCGCCCGCCGCGCGGGTGCAAAAGAGTTCTCGGCAAGCGAATGGCAGGAAGCACAGGGCAAGCTCTCTACCCTGGAGCAGATCTGGCCCCGCAACTTGAAAGATGAGACAAAGTTCAGCGGCCTTGCCCGTGATGTGATGCGTCTTGGCCAGGTGGCCCGGGATCTGGCCACGGAACGCGAATATCAGGCCCGAATAGAAGATGAGCGCCAGGCGAGGCTTCGCAGCCTCCAGGAGGCAAGGGCACAGGCTGAACGCGCAATAGCAGAGGCTGAACGCACGCGGCTTGAAGCTGATCGCGCAAGGGCCGAAGCCGAGCGCGCACGCGCACAGGCTGAAGCAGCCAAAATGGAGGCAGAGAAATCGGAACGCGCCGCTGCCGCTGAACGCGCCAGGGCCGCCGATGAGCGGGTACGTCGCGAACAGGCTGCGCGCGAAGCAGAAATGTCCCGCGCCAAGGAGGAAGCATCCCGCATCGAAGCCGACAAGGCACAGGCTGAACAGTCCAGGCTGCAAGCTGAACAGTCCAGACAGCAGGCAGAGCAGGCGAAGCAGCAGGCTGAAGACGCCAAACGCGAGCGCGATGCGATTCAACAGAAACTATTTGTTTCTCTCTCGGAGATTCTCGACACCAAGCGGGAGACCAGAGGCCTGATAGTCAATATCGGTGATGTGCTCTTCGACACCGGCAGAGCCACCCTCAAACCCGCAGCCCGCGAAAAACTCAGCAAGCTGACGGGTATTCTGCTGGCTTATCCGGGTAATCTCGTGCTTGAGATAGAGGGGCATACTGATTCGGTCGGTTCCGATGATCTCAATAACAGGCTTTCCCAGAGCCGTGCCGAATCGGTCCGTGATTACCTGCTCTCCGCCGGTCTGAAAGAAGAGAAGATCAAGGCCGTCCGTGGGTTCGGCAAATCGAAACCGATCGCCACCAACGACACCGCGGCCGGCCGCCAGGTCAATCGCCGCGTCGAAGTCATCATCGAGGACGCCGATAAGAAGATTCAGTAGCCGCTTCAGACCATCTCAGAGCTACGAAACTTCACAATCAAGCATTCGGGATAAACGGGAATAATCATTATTCCCGTTTATCCCGTTTCCTATTCGAAGGAGTCTCGCCATGCGTCATCCGCTCATCCGCCGCTTTGCCGCCTTTGTATTGGTCGCATCTCTGGCATTAATCGTGTCTTATGTTTCAACCGCTCAAAATCAGGCGGCATTCACAGTAGATGATATGCTTGATGTTGTGAATTATGGCGCCGCGGATGTGAGCGACGACGGACGATGGGTTGCCGCAACAGGGGCGACGCTGCGCGACCGCATCGGGATTGATAACACCAGGTTCGGCGATCCGAGCTACATCGCCCCATCGAATGCGGAAGTTTTGGTGATTGACACGCAAACGGGCAGGACGCGGAAGCTCTTCAGCGATAAACGTCAGGTGCGTCAGTTGAAGTGGTCTGCGGACGGGAGCCGCCTGGCGATGCTCGTTCTCAAAGGCGAGGTATTCGAGCCGGTTATCTGGGAACGGTCAAGCGGTAATTTGCAGACGATAAAACTGCCGCAATCGAAATCCGCAGCTGAAAATTCAGATCTGCTGTGGACCCCATCCGGAGACAAACTTCTGATCGCGCTGCGTCCCGATGAGTGGCGCAAACAGGCTCACCAGCGCTTTGAGGCTGAAACCAGGGCCACGGTCGTCAGTCACTCCTCGAAAGAGCCTTTTCTGGCATGGGACGATCTGCGTAGAATGTCCGCAGTTCGGACGGTTGCAGCTTACGATTTGAAGACGGGTGAGACACGGGAACTCATAGCGCAGACGAAGCTCAATACTTACAATCTCAGCGAAGACGGATCGCTCATAACTTACCAGGAAGACATCACCAAAAAGACCGATTATGACGTGATCTCCGGCAGCGAAAATCAGGTCATGATCAAAACCCTGAGCGGCAGCCCGACTTCCGGGGATGCCCGCATCCTGATCAAATCCACCAAAGGCATGAGCCTTGTCTGGTCTCGTGATGGTCGTCACTATGCTTATGCAAAGGACGGTAACCTCTTCACCGGTTCTGTCGACGAAAGGGAAGCCCGGCAGATTTCGGGCAAAAAAGACGAAAAGACGGAACCGGTAAAAGACGATGCCAATAACAAAGACGCCGAAAAGAACAAGGAGAAAGAGCGATTCAGCGCGGTGCGACTGAGCGCCAAAGGCGACTGGCTGATCGCCTCCAACAAGGAAGGTCTCTGGCTGGTGGATGCAAATTCCGGCGCCAGGAAATCTTTCTCAAGATGAACGAAGAGGACAAGGAGGCCCCGCGTTATCAGGTCCTGGAATGGAACGGAGACGACATCTACCTGAGTTACGCCTCACGCACCAAATGGGAGCGTGGACTGGTGAAATACAATCGCACCACACGGCAAATGGCCGACCTCATCAAAGACTCCCGTATCTATTCAAATCTCAGACTGTCGAAAGACGGCAGTACCTTCATCTTCAGCGTGGCCGAAGGCAATCGGCCCTCCGATCTATTCGCAGCCGACAGCGAATTCAAAAACATTCGCCGGCTGACCGACTCCAACCCACAGTTGAAAAACCGGCGTCTGAGCCGGACCGAACTCGTCTCCTACCTCGACGTTGACGGCACGCGGAGCTACGGAGTCCTTTATTATCCGATCGATTACGAGCCGGGCAAAAAATATCCGACCGTATTCAACATCTACGAGCAGTTCTTCGATGACACTTTTCAGGGGACGATCAATGTTCTGACCGCCAACGGCTACGCGGTCGTCCAGCCTTCGGTCAATCTGGAGCAGGGCTTTCCCGGCGAAGCCTGGGTCAAAGGCGTTACTGCGGCGGCGAACAAGCTGATCGAGATGGGCGTGGCTGATCCCGAGCGTCTGGGAGTTCAGGGCACCAGCTATGGCGGCTATGCCACGAACCTTTTAATTACTCAGACCAATCGGTTCAAAGCGGCAATCAACATTTCGGGCAAGGTAAACATGGTCAGTTTCTACACCGACAGCCCGCGCCTGGGCGTCCGCAACATTCACGCTCCCGAAAAGAGCCAGGACCGCATCGGCGCCACGCTCTGGCAGCAGCCGCAGAAATATATCGCCCATTCAGCCATCATGTTCGCCGACCGCATCAAAACGCCGCTGCTGCTGATGACGGGCGATCAGGATCATAACGTCCCCGCCCGCCAGGCCATGGAGATGTATTACGCCCTCAGGCGACTGGGCAAAGAAGTCGCCTGGGTTAGCTACACCAACGGCGGCCACGGCATGCCGACCACGACTGTCGAAGAGGTCAGGGATTATCACAAGCGCATCCTCGCCTGGTATGACGATCACTTGAAGGGCGATCTCAAGAAAAAAGCTGAAGAGGCTAAAACCCAGGGCCAGGAGCGGTAAAAATAAGTTCAAAGTTTAAAGTTCAAAGTCTAAAGACGTTTTTGATTGAAAGTTTAAAGTCGTCAATTATTGACATTTGAATTCTTACGTCTTTAAACTTTAAATCTGATTTGAAGCAGATTTCATAAAGCCTGTGAACCCCCTGCTCTTCCTTCCACTTGTTTGATCTTAGTTTACTGTCCGTTTGACACAACCCAAAGCATATAAAATCGTAAAGTTTAGGGACAAGTGTCTATTTACATTACTCCAGTCGAACGCGACAGATGCAACAGCAGTCAATCAACACCCTCGAATTCGATCAGCTCAAGGCTGTGCTAATGGCACAGGTGAGGACACCTTTGGGCGCCTCGCTGGTAGAAGATCTGCAGGTTTCGATCAACAGGGACGAGATCGTTCGCGAGTTGGGGCTGACCACTGAGGCCGTCAATTATCTGCGTGAGGGAACTGCGCTCGACATTCATGATCTGCCCGATCCGCGTCCATCGCTTTCGAAGCTTAGTGTCGCGGATGTCAATCTGGAGCCATTCGAAATTCTCGACCTGTTGAGGCTGATTTCGGTCGCCATGGGGCTGCGGGAAACATTTGCCGAAGATGCCGGGAAATTCCCGATGCTGGCTGAGTTGACGAGCGATGTTCCAAACCTCCGCTCGCTATACCAGAGGCTCCGTGGACGGATCTCCGCGACCGGTGAGGTCGAGGATTTCGCCAGCCCCGAGCTGCGCGAGGTGAGATTTCAGATTTCAAAGGCCAAAGCGCAGATTCAACGTTCGCTTGAAGGCATTCTCAAGCGAGCAGAGGAAGATCATGCGCTGAGGGATGATTTCATCACGATTCGAAATGATCGATACGTCATCCCGATCAGAAACGATAATCGCGGTGCGGTTACGGGTGTGGTTCATGGGATGTCTTCCTCCGGGCAGACAGTCTTTGTCGAACCGCTCGAGACGATCAATCTCAACAATGAACTGGTCACGCTTCGCGAAATCGAGCAGAACGAGATAACCAAAGTTCTTTTTGCGATAACCGAAGAGCTGAGGGATGAGCGAGATGCGCTTGCCCGGATGGCTGAAGTCTCGGGTCTGATCGATTTCATCGGCGCAAAAGCCAGGCTTGCGATTTCACAGAACGCCATCGAGCCTTCAATCAATCAGTCGGGCAGGCTGATTCTGAAAGATGCGCGTCATCCGTTGCTCGAGACCAACCTGCGGTTGCAGGGATTGCCGATCGTCCCGATCACGATTGAGCTCGATTCCGATCATAGAATCATGGTCGTCAGCGGACCGAATGCCGGCGGCAAGACCGTTGTCTTGAAGACCGCCGGATTGCTCTCCCTGATGGCTCAGGCTGGTTTGCACGTTCCGGCCGGAGAAGCCGATCTGCCCGTCTTCAATCAGGTCATGGCGGATATCGGCGACAACCAGTCCATCTCCGCCAACCTTTCGACTTTTACGGCGCATATCAGGAACATCGGAGAGATCAGTCGGGCGGTTGAGCCGCCGGCGCTGATTCTGATGGACGAAGTAGGCACGGGAACCGATCCTGAAGAGGGCTCCGCTCTTGGCGTGGCCATCGTCGATTATTTTCGCGACCGCGGGGCTCACGTAATCGTCACCACGCATTACAGCGGCCTCAAGATCTATGCGACCACCACTCCCGGCGTCATCACTGCCAGCGTCGAGTTCGACGAGAAGACTCTCAAACCGATGTATCATCTGCTGACAGGGCTTGCCGGTTCTTCCTCCGGCATCGAGATCGCCCGCCGTTTCGGATTGCCGAAAAGCATCACAGACCGCGCCGCTCAAAAGGTGCATACAGCAAGCGCCGATGCAACAGAATATCTCAGACGGCTCAAGGATCAGTACGAACAGCAGAAGCAGACCCTGGCCGCGCTCGAAGAAGAACGCGTCGCCGTTGCCGACAAATATGCACGGCTCGAAATAGATTTTTTAAAGAAGGAAAAAGAGCGGGAACGGGGCTTTCGCGCTGAATTGCAACGAGTTGTTGATCAGTTCGTCATAAAAGCGGAAACATTTGCGGCTTCAATAGAAGATGCGGCGAATTCGCGTCGGGTCAAAAAGGATATCGAGCGGCGAACCGTTGAGCTCAAGAGCGCGGCCGGGACGGCTGCCAGACGGATGCATCAGGAGTCGGCCGAGGCGGGCGGTATCGCAGGGGCGCTCGATTCTGCTGAGGTTGGCGAGCCGCAAGTCGATGAGCTCCAGCCGGCAGTGGATTTTCAGACAGGAGACAGGGTGAGGGTCGTTTCGCTCAATCAGGAAGGGGTGGTCGAGTCGGTCGGTGAGGATGAGGTCGGCGTTCAGGTGGGCGCACTGAGATTCCGGGAGCACCGCGATAATCTACGCTTGATTGAACATAAAACTGAATCCAGAAAGGCTGTCAAGGCCGCGTCAATCGGGCTGCCGAAGGGAGTCTCGGTCTCTTTGAGGGATGAACCGGCGGTGTCGACCGAGCTTAACGTCATCGGCAGGACCGTCAATGAGGCTACCGAATCGGCCGATAAATTCCTGGATGCCGCCTACCTCGATAATCACGATAAACTGCGCATCGTGCACGGATTGGGGATGGGAGCTTTGAAACGGGCGATTGCCAACCTTCTCTCAGATCACCCCCACGTCGCCAAATTCTACCCGGCGCCGCCTAATGAAGGAGGAAACGGGGCGACTATTGTCGAGCTTAAAAAATGATTGGCTGAATCTGCAGGATTTATCCGCAGATCGTCAAATCACGTTGATTCTTTGGAATATTGCAGTTGCAGGTTGATATGCGAATCCCGCGCGGCTTCAGCGATGAGTTACGAAATCAGGCAGACATCCTGCGCGTCGTGGGCGATTACGTTTCGCTAAAAAAGAAAGGCAATAATTACTGGGCATGCTGCCCGTTTCACCAGGAGAAGTCGCCGAGTTTCAGCATCAATCCTGCGAAACAGCTCTTTAAATGTTTTGGCTGCGGAAAGGGAGGAAGCATCTTCGATTTCATCATGGAAATCGAGGGCTGCTCTTTTCCCGAATCAATAAAAATTGTGGCCGACAAGTCCGGCATACCGATCCCCGTGGCCCAGGAGTCGCATGAATACGAGGAACTGGACAAGCTTCGCGCCGAACTGTCGCAACTGAATCAATGGGCGGCGGAGTTCTTTGAACAATCTTTGACCCAAGGACCCGAAGGCAAAAGGGCAGTCGATTATCTTGCCAAACGAGGGATAACTGATCAGACAACCCGGCATTTTCGTCTTGGTTATGCCCCGAACAGCTGGGATGCGCTGAGCACCTTTCTTCGAACCAAAGGCGCCTCGCGCCAGCAGATCGAACGCAGCGGACTGGTCACCCTCAAAGAGAACGGCAGCGGGTTTTACGACCGTTTTCGCGGGCGACTGATGTTCCCGATATGCGACACCCAGGGCAGGGTTGTCGCCTTTGGTGGACGAATAATTGGCGAAGGCGAACCGAAATACCTCAATTCACCGGAAACGGCCGTCTACACCAAGGGCCAGCATCTCTTCGGGCTCAATTTTTCCCGTGAGACGATCAGGCAGAAGAAATATGCCATTCTGGTTGAAGGGTATCTCGATTTTTTGATCCCCTTTCAATTCGGGGTGAAAAATCTCGTGGCCAGTCTCGGAACGGCGCTAACTGACAGCCAGGTGAGACTTCTCTCACGTTATACACGTCAGATAGTCGTCAACTTCGATCCGGATTCCGCCGGGGTGGCCGCGACCAAGCGGAGTCTCGAATCGCTCATCACCGAGGGCTTCAAGGTCAACGTCCTGACCCTGCCGGACAACTTGGACCCGGACGAGTACATCAGATCGCAGGGAGCTGATGGTTATTTGATATTATTAAGAAATTCTCAGAATTTTCTCGACTATATAGTTGATCAGGCAGTTAAATCGAACGATTTAACCAGCCCGGCCGGTAAAGTCGAAACGGTTAACGCGATTTTACCGTATTTAAAACTGGTGAAGGACAAGATTGAGCGGGCGGAGTATTTCGAGCGTATCGCCGACCGGCTCAGAATCGACAGTCACCTGATTCGGGAAGAGTTCTCCAAGGCGGTCGAATTGAGGACTGATCGGGTCAGTGAGCGGGCGTTTCAACCGAAGGTTCCGATCAAGCACGCGGAGCGTCAGTTGCTTGAAATCATGCTCAAAAGCGCCCCGGTTCGTCGCCGGATGATGCTCGAAATGACGGAAGATGATTTCGAGGATCTGAGAACATCAGTGATCTTCCGATTGATCTTTGATTTTGAAAAAAACGGCAAAGAACCCAATTATCCGGAGGTGGCCCAGGCCCTGAAAGATCTCAAGGAAGAAGATCTGGCCCGGAACTTGCTGCCGGAATTAATGATCGGCGGCGATCAAACTGAAGTAAACGAAATTAACGCCGATCAGAGCTCAACTGAACGGCTCGGTCGCGAGGCTGATGAAAGCCTCCATTCGCTGCGATGCTTGAAACTCGGTGAAAGACAGGCCGCATTGCAGGCCGATATTAACCGGGCTCAGCGCGATAATGACTCGCAGCGACTGAGTGAGCTCATGATGCAAAAATTTGAATTGGCTAAAAGGGAAAGGGCTCTGGCGCAATGGAATGGCTGAACAACTATGAATACAGCCAGATGAAATCAATCTAATTCAAGACGCCTGAAAAATAATGCCCTACGAGACCCTGTGAGAGTTGAAAGAGTGTATTTCTTTACGCTGCGACTGGTTGATTCCAAACAACAGGCGCAGTGATAGGAGCAGATAAATTGGCTATCGACGAAAAATTCACAGACGATGTGCAGAAACTCCTGGACATGGGGAAAGACAAAGCTTTCCTGACATACGATGACATCAACCATGAGTTGCCGGAGGGGCTGGTCTCACCGGATGACATCGAAGACATTTTCGCCACACTTGGGGCGGAAGGTATTACGATCAGCGATTCAGAGGAGAAGTTTCTGGAGACGGCGGCCGCGGCTGCCGGGGCTGACAAAAAACTCGACGACATTCCAGAGGAAGAGCTCGAACTGGATCTCTCTCCGGGCACTCTCGACAAAACAAATGATCCCGTCCGCCTCTACCTTAGGGAAATGGGCGTGGTCCCGCTTTTGACTCGCGAGGGCGAAGTTGCCATTGCCAAACGCATCGAGCGAGGGAAAATTCGTTCTCATAAAGCCATCTCGCGGTCTCCGGTGGCGATTGCTGAACTGATCAGGGTAGGTCAGGAGCTGGCGGATGCAGAGCTTTCAATCCGCGAGGTCGTGACTTTCAACGAGCAGGAAGGCATTACCGAAGAGAAGATCGAGGAATATCACAACTACACGATCGAAACGGTCAGCGAGATACAGAAGGTCTTCAGGAAGACGATCAATCTCTACGAAAAGTTTCTTGTCGAGCCGAAGCGCTCACCGAAGCTGATCAAGATGCGGCGCAAGCTGGCCAGGCAGCGGATTGAACTTTCCCAACTGGTCCGGCTTCTTGAGTTTACTACCAGGATTCAGGACAGGCTCATCTCTTCGATGAGAAAGTCGAAGGAGTTCGTAGTCACCACCGAGCGCGAGATAGAGAAGTTCTCGAAATCGCTCGAACGCAAGCGAAATCCCAACGAGATCAAGGAGACGGAGAAGAAGCTACGCGCCTCGAAGCGCAATCTGGCTCTGTTTGAAGAGACGCACAAACAATCGGCCGTCGAGATCAAGCGCTCGCTTCAAAACGTGATCATCGGCGATGCCGAAGCGCAGCAGGCCAAGAAGGAACTGGTTGAGGCCAACCTTCGCCTGGTCGTCTCGATCGCCAAGAAGTACACGAACCGTGGTCTGCAGTTCCTCGACCTGATTCAGGAAGGCAACATCGGCCTGATGAAGGCCGTGGACAAGTTCGAATACCGTCGCGGCTACAAGTTCTCGACTTATGCGACGTGGTGGATTCGACAGGCGATCACCCGTGCGATTGCTGATCAGGCGCGAACCATCCGCATCCCGGTTCACATGATCGAAACGATCAACAAGCTGATCCGCACTTCGCGAGCCCTGGTTCAGGAACTCGGGCGCGAGCCAACCTCGGAAGAGATCGCCCGGAAGATGGATATCCCGGCATCCAAGGTGCGCAAGGTCCTCAAGATCGCTCAGGAGCCTATCTCTCTCGAAACTCCGATCGGAGAAGAGGAAGATTCGCATCTCGGCGACTTCATCGAGGACAAAACAATCCAGAATCCGGCCGAGGCCGTCATCAACATCAATCTTCGCGAGATCACTGAAGAGGTGCTCAAGACTCTGACGCCGCGCGAAGAGAAGGTCATCAAGATGCGTTTCGGGCTCGGACCCAACGGCAGCGAGCATACACTCGAAGAGGTCGGCCAGCACTTCGCCGTCACTCGCGAACGCATCCGCCAGATCGAGGCCAAGGCCCTGCGCAAACTGCGACATCCGTCAAGATCTCGCAAGCTCAAGGCTTTCCTCGAAAGCGGCCGCCCGTAAATCAACCGGGAAGAAGAAGAAGAAAGAGTACGAAACAGACGAAAAATTCAAGGGGATCATTCAGCAAGACGATTCTGGTAGTCGTACTACCGGATAAATCTCACTGAATGATCCCCTTAAATTTTCGTCTCGGGCGGCGAGGGCCCCGGCGCCCTACGTCGTTCGTATAGTCCGTATTTGCGTGGTTGAATTCTTTTAGACTCCAAAAGCATTGGACTGGAATAATTCTAAGCCATTGAACTAAAGCTCATTTGAGCCCTATTGGACATTGGATAAAGTGGAGTCGTACTCTTTCTTCCTCTTCGATTATTTTTGCCTGGCGTAATAGCCTTCTTTGGTTCTGATGAGGAGATCACCGAGGCGTTTTTGAGCAGCGGATGAGAGAGTCAGTTTCAGCCGGTGATACCGTCCATCGGTGGAATCGCGCTTCGAAGTGAAGCCGAGGCTGTAACGAGTTCTCAGGTGATCTATCAGTTGAGCCAGTCGCTCGCTGATTTCAAATGAAGGTGTTTTGAGTAGTTCGCCTCCAGTCTGGTTGGCGAACGGATCGACAGACATCCGCCTACGGAAAATATCCTTACCGTCCTTGTCCCGCCTGAAAATCTTCTCCGCTCTTGAGAGGGATCCTTCAACGATAAGCCCGCACACCATGCTCCCCGATTCGATGATATCGTCGGACACTTCTTGTTCTGACGGACCGTAGCCGTAATAGTCCCAGGAAACATTGTCGGTGATGGTGATGATCACGCGGCGGCTGGCGGGGTTGGTGGCCCGGGCCATGTAATGAGAAGCTTCACGAAGAGCCTGAAAAATAAGCGTCCCTTGGCCGACTACCGGGCTTCTTTCGATTTTACCGATGCGATCAATGATTTTAAGCCTGTCTCTGGTGAAGTCCTGCACGATTTGAGACTTTGTGGAAAAGGCCATGACTGCGACTTCGTCGACGTCCTTGAGGCGATTGAGCGCCGTTAGCGCCCCTTCCCGGATCTCGCTCAAGACAGGGCTGACGCTGCCGCTGAGGTCGATCAGCAGCATGACAGACAGGGCGAGCTTGTCCTGGCTGAAGTGGGTGATGTCCTGTCTGACGCCGTCTTCGTACAGCTCGAAATCGTCGGCTTTGAGGCCGCTGACGATCTCACCTGTCTTACGGTTGACAGCCTGTGCGTCGATGACTACGAGATTGGTATTGAGCCGGATGATATCCTGCTGGGGATCTCTCGCAACCGGCGACTGAGCCACAGCGCAGATGGGAAGCAGCAGTATCGTCAAAGCCGCAGGCAGATACCTTATAAACATTTTTCGAGACATATTTGACCACTACCGGCTTGTCTGGCCCTGGCCATCAGGGCATTCATCCATCTCGGTCATGCCGACTAATCCGAGCAGGATCATCAGAATTTCTGAATCCCCGAAATTATAGTTGAAAAAGGAGCTGATAAAAAATCCGCTGACTGCAAGGCAGACTCCAAGCGTCAGGCCTGCTCCAATGATGTCGTCTTTTTCGAGCAGGATTTTATGCCTGCGCCACCGGGTGAGTATTATCGTTGCTATCAACCAGAAATAACAGGCCAATGCCGGAAGCCCGCGGTCCATGGCTATCTGAACGGGAGTTGAATGGGTGTGGGTGATGTAATCGCCCGGGAAACCCCATTCCTTCCAGTGAAGTTTGTGAGAATCCATCCCGACGCCGAGCAGTGGGTGTTTTGGAATCATCCTCAGCCCGGCTTTCATGTATGCAATCCGTCTGGACGAACTGTCGTCGCTGAAATTCGCCGTTGACTGGTGTCTTGTTGTGCTTAACGCCAGGTACCCCAGTCCGCCGAATGTCAGTACGGCCAGCAACGCGATCGCCGGCGCAAGTCTGGTTTTGACCGCAATCGAAACCAGAATGACCGTAATGATGAATGATGCGATTATCGCTCTCGAAGCGGTCAGAACCAGTCCCAGAGAGAAACAGATGAATAAAAGTCCCGAGACGCGGATCCAGGTGCGATTTGAATTTTGGACGGGCCGGCCAATTAAAGTAAGCAGGGAACCGAATGCTATCAGAGCCAGCATCTGCATCTGTTCTGCGAAGGTCAGAAACTGGCGTCCGAATCCGGAGATGCGAAACTTTCTTGATCGACCGGATGATGTAATCCCCAGTGGATTCGGGTTTGCCTTCAGATCTTCGGTTACCTCGATGCTGACCGGGACGGGGTCTCCATCATGTAACGCCTCGACACTGAGCACCTCGCCGATATTGTGACTGTTGATTACTTCCGCGACCTGCCCTGGAGAATAAACCCGCTTTTTGGCTATCATCCATACTACGTCGCCGGTTTGCAGACCACTCTGGATCAATGGGCTGTCAGGTGCGATCGAGCTTATCACCATTCCCCTCCCGGTCAGTTTTTCACAAAGGCTGAATCCGAGACCGGTAAGCGCCGAAATCATGACCAGCGCAATCATCAGTCGCGATCCCCGGCTGTTCAGGTTCGTCGCCACGAAATGCGCCATCAAAAACAGAGTCAGAACTTTCAGCTTGGTCAGGCTGACGGCGGGTTCGATTGAAAAGATCGACGAGAGGATTGTCAGACCCAAAAAACAGATCAGCGGGAGATCGAAGGCCGTTCGTTTAAAGTTCAAACGGCGCATCGCGATATCTCTCACCGCCCAGGCGATCAAACCGAGGCCGAAACTTATCTGTGACGCGGCGATTGAGTGCGGAACCGTCAGCGCGAACAGCATGATGAAGCAGATGATTGCGCGGTTGCTCCATCCCGCTACGACCCCCTCAGGATGGATCGCCGCCGGCCATTCAAGATAGCTTGCCCATGTTTTGGAATTTTCTTCTGACAAGATATTCAGGATTACCATACTATCCGTGCAAATAGAATCAAGACTTCATGACTGATACTGTTGGCGAATTGAATTTATAGCTCGTTTCCCCTGTTTCCCCTGTTTCATTGATATTTTGGAATGGTCGAAATACGAGCGGGAGCGCAGGCGTCTCGCCTGCGTGTATTGAAATATCTGCACATTCATATCAGATTTGCGTTAATCGAATTGACGCAGGCGAGACGCCTGCGCTCCCGCTCGTTTTTTGATTCTGTAATTTCTGACAATCTAACAAAGGATGAATTCGCCAACAGTATCAGTTCATGAATCATATTCACACAAAGACACCGGGACACAAAGTGAGTCAAAGCCTTATCCTGATATTGCCCGATCTGACCTGATTTGATTATGGCTTGCGATGGAGGTAGATGCTGCCTTCCTGGGTCCAGAGGCTGACTTTTGCCCGGCCGGTACCGCAGGACGCCTCAACCAACTGGTTGGTTTGGCGCTCGAATTTCATTGGGAAACCGCCGAGATCGATGACGCCGCTGAAGGAAGAAGCCGTTAATTTGAAATCGGCCGCGGAAGGGAAGGTGGCGTCGATTCTGCCTGAAAAAGTTCTGAGCGAGTATTCGCCTCCGGATATCAGGTCGCCGCTGTAGCTGATGCTGCCATTGCTGCTGTGAGCATTAATCCTGTTGCTGCGCAGCCCCGCAAGCATGATGTTGCCGTCGGTCGTGACTCTCGCCTTGATCGTTCCGGTGGCGTTGCTTATCGAAATGGCGCCTTTGTATATCAAAAGATCGAGGTTGGCCGCGGCAGGCGCCGTGATCTCAAAATCGATCGGCGATCTGCCGGTGACTTCAACTTTGATCCTTCCGTCCGAACCCTGCGTGACGTTGACCCGTCCGGTACTGTCAGGTTGCCTGGAATTGATTACCACCCTGCCGGCGCCGGCTGTCGATGCACTGACTTTGATCGATCCTGTCTGATTGATGACTTCGATTTCCGGAGAATCAGACGATACCACGAGAGTTTTATTGAGCGATTGCGCGCTTACGAAAATGGTCTGGGCGGCAAAAGCCACCCAGACCATCAGCGCCAATAATATGATTTTTCTGGTTGAAGTCCTGGGGTTGAAAGCCGACATTGGGGTCAAATCTCTCCTACCATTTCAATCTTTCGATATCTTCAAGAAGCTGATTCTTTTCATCGTAAAGCGCTCTGAGCATCTGCTGTTGAACCTGATCTCCCTTGTTCGCTTGAAGCATCGATCGGCAATTGCCGATTGAATTTTCAATCCTCGTCAGGTGCCCCTCGAACTCGGTGCGAATCTGCGGATCCCAGTTATTTTTCGCTCGTTAATGGTTACGAGTTTCTTGTTGATCTCCGCCTTGATTTCAAGCTCGCCGGGCAGGAGGATTGCGGTCTGCATTCCCGAGAAATTCAGCCCTCCAATCGGTGTATTCGATGTCATGCTGGAAACTCCGATTACTATCGCCAGCAGCGCTACAGCCCCGGCTCCCGCAAGTTGCGGCGCCGTGACTGAAAACTTTCTCGATTTTAACCATCCCCACAGGCCATTTATCTCGTGATCGAACTTCGTCGTAGCGTTGGATGACTTGATCTCAGATTCAATTTCATTCGAGACACGAATCCAGAGTGATTTGGGCGGAGTATGAAGAGGCAGTTCGCGGGCGGCTGTTTTAATTTCTGCAAGCTCCAGCCTGGAACTCCGGCAGCCGGAACAATCGGCCAGATGCATTTCTATTTCGCCAACCTCATTATCCGATAACCACTTTTCCCGGCCGTCGAGAAGATCGGATAACGAGTTGACCACAACACGGCATTCCATACAACTTACCTCTCTTATTTCATCCAATTGCAGCTTTCATCGTCGAATCATCGAGTCTTGCATTGTGAGGGGCGATTATTCGACTCAACTACAGATTGGTTTATACTTTCTTATTTAGCAGCTCTCGCAGGCGCATACGTGCCTTGTGAAGCTGTGATTTTGAGGTTCCGACGCTGACTCCCAGCATTTTGGCGACCTCTTCGTGTTCAAAACCTTCGACATCGTGGAGCACAAATACCGTCCGATATCCCGGAGGCAACTCCACTATCGCCTTATCCAGCGCTATCCGGTCAACAAATCTCGGTCGTTCACCGGCGGATTGGATGATATCCTGCAGATCGGATATCTCCCCTTCTTCCGTCGTCTTTTCGAGCCGCACGCCTTTTTTGCGAAAATGCATCAGAACGTGGTTGACGGTCAGGCGATGCAGCCACGTGGTGAATGCGGATTCCCCACGAAAACTGCCGATTTTTCGAAAGAGCTGAACAAAAACTTCCTGGGTCAGGTCTTCAGCTTCAGTGGCGTTCGAAACCATGCGCAGGCAAAGGCTGTAAACCCGGCGATGATGACGTTCATAGATCGTCTCAAACGCCTTCATGTCACCTTGAGCAGATGCCTGTGTCAGTTCGTAATCCGACACGGCTTTGTTGATCACATTTTCTGTCACTTGTGTCTGCTTGCCCCTGTTGCCTTTCGATGCCCCCAGTTTAAATCGCTCAGGCACGAAACAAACATCACAGACTTTAAATTGATCACTCAGAGAGAGCCGGTAGATTGCCGGAATCGCCACTGTCTGAAGACCTGGACTTAACTCTTCGCCGCCTGTGATGCCTCGATTTTTGGTATTGGTTGCCCCTTGCAGAAATATTAATGATTTTCTTCGATAATTTCTCTCCTCAGGACACTCAATAAGACTCGGCATCATATCCCATTGCCGTGAACTGCTGCAAGATAATGAACGTAAAGAGATTAAGCGGAGTATAAAGTTCGTATCTGCTCAGCCCTTTTTTCAGGACCATGGCATCTGCCATGGCATCTGTTGATATTCAGCCTTTGTCCTGCCTGGACCTGCTGGAGCCGGCCAGTAGAATTGAGCACCGGGTGATGCCAAGCGAAACGAACCCCGGTGTTCCGTACTGACAGCAGCCTGGATACCATCAGAACCCGGCTGAGGGACTCCGGACAGATCGAGCTTGACCTGCTGACCGACCCCCGCCTTCCGTGAGGCTCTGCATACGACCGAAGTCGAACTGGAGGACTCCAGGGGGATTGACCGGATAGCTCAATAAGCCATCCTCACCCGAAGCCGCGACCGGAATTATTTTATTGATGCCAATTTAAGTCAGGGCTATACTGGGCTCGCCGTTGGAAATAACAGCCGATTTGCCCCCCAAACGGCCTCTCCCAGCCTTGCCAGTTGGGTGAAGAATGATTTTGAGAGTTGTACAGGCTTATCTTACCGCTTTTCTGCAGGGGAAGAGTATCGAGATTAAGAAAAGTT
>JADJLO010000007.1 GCA_016710075.1 Acidobacteriota bacterium
CCGACGAACGTTGGGTACACATCACTGATGAGCATTGTGAGTTAGCCGGGTTGAGGCTTGAAGTCCTTGAAACCATCGTTAATCCGATGCGCATTTATGCTGGTTATGAAGGCGAATTATTGTCGGTGCGAGAAATAGAAGCCGCCAAATATATGGTAGTAGTCTATCGTGAACTGGTCGATGACGGCTTCGTCATTACTGCTTTCTTAACGCGCCGCATCAAATCACTTGAAAGGAGACGACTCATATGGTCCCCACCGAGTTAGATCGTTATATCAAGCTAACGCCGGCGGTGTTAGCTACACCACATCGCTATCTATGGTCTTCATACGATGTGGAGGCTGATGTGCTTTATATTAACTTTAAGAAGCCGAGCGTCGCTACTGACAGCGAGTTGACAGATGATGATGTAATTATTAGATACGAGGATGAGGAAGTCATCGGCCTGACTATCCTTCACGCGAGTAAGCGATAAGTCTCAAGTCCATCAGTCGTGTCCGGCAAAAAGGTAAAGGGTTATTGCGAAAAGAATGTTTTGCTCCCTCGATAAAACATTCAAACGTCAAGAAAACTCATATTCCGTTCTGAACTCCTCGGTGAATTGGGCAATCTGTCGCTCGATCTCCGCTGCATCCCATCCCAGTTCTCCAGCCATCAAATCTCCGACAGTTCTGGCGCACTGAAGCGATTGCCGGCCGGCGAGCAAGGCGAGCCGGGTCCTGCGAGTCAATGCATCGGCAATGGTCATTGCCATCTCGTGCCTTGTGACATAGACGATCTCGGCGGCAAGGTGAGGCAATCCGTCAATGATCGGCATGCGAAGCCGCTCATCGCTGCGCATCAGTTCGACAAGCGTTTGATAATTTGAGCCATAGCTGAAGAGCAGGTGCCTGGCGGTCTCTTCGGACAAGTTTTCGCTCGCCGCAACCGATTTTGCCATTGCTGCAAGCTCGTCACGGTTGTTCAGCCCCCCGCTCACCGCGACATCGACCGTTCTGTCTGTGGTCGAGCTTATATCGTATCTTTCCTTCAACCGTTTTGCAGCGAGATCCACAGTTCGTTCAGCCATAAAACGATAGGTAGTTAGTTTGCCGCCGGAGATCGAGATCATGCCGTCGAGGGATTCGATGATCTCTTCTTTTCTTGAAACGACCGAAGTGTTCTTTGCTTTGGGATCGCTGATCAATGGCCGCAAGCCGGCCCAGCTTGAGATGACATCCGAGGTTTCGAGTTGAGCCGAAGGGAAATAGGCATTGATCGCCCCCAGTATCTCCCTGACTTCATCGATCTCCGCCCTTGGAGAATCCATGTCCCCGTCATAATCAGTATCGGTGGTGCCGATATTAACCCGTCCTTCCCAGGGGACGACGAAATAGAACCGGTGACCGGTGAGCGACGGGATCAACCAGGCCGAGCCGACTTTCAACCTGTCGGCGGAGACCGTCAGATGAATTCCCTTTGCCGGCCTGATTATGACCGGCGATTTTCCGCGACCCTCTCCATCCATCTTTAATGTCTCATTCATCCAAATGCCGGTGGCGTTGATCACGATCCTGGCCTTGATGGTGAAAAAACAATCGGCCGGCTCATCATATGCCACCGCACCCGAAACCCCATTGTCCGGGTCCGTCAGAAAGCCGTCCACACGTGTGTAGTTCATAATGGCCGCGCCACGGTCGTGCGCCGCCTTGATTACTTCAATCACCAGCCGCGAATCATTGGTCAAGGCGTCGAAATACAGGAACGCTCCCTTCAAACCTGCCGTGTCTATCTGTGGAGCGAGTTCAATGGCCTCTTCCGGCGTCAGCTTTTTATGCCGGCCGAACCCGTATCGGCCCGCCAGCAGATCGTAAAAGACCAGCCCCGCCCGCATCTTTAAAGGATGGTCATAATTTCTCTTCGAGGTTTTGTAAATCGGTATGACGAATGGAAATGGCTCCGCCAGGTGCGGGGCAACTTGCGAAAGAATCGACCTTTCGATCAGCGCCTCGCGGACAAGCGCGAAATCGAACTGCTCAAGATACCTCAGCCCGCCATGTAAGAGCTTTGTCGACCGGCTCGATGTGCCTGATCCATAATCCCTTTTCTCCAACAGTGCAACTCTCAAGCCGCGTACTGTCGCATCCAGCACGATCCCGGCCCCCGTGACCCCGCCTCCAATTACCAGCACATCGAAGACCTCGTCTTCGAATCTTTTCAACACTTCCACCCGCTCTCTTCCCGAAAACTCAACCATCTTTTGATTCCTTTTATGATTCGTTCCCTGCATCAGCGCTATCACCCGGAATTTTAATGGAGAAACCGAATCAAATGAAATCAACTTCTCACAACTCATTCCGTACCTTTCCAATAGTTGACCTGTTTGCACACCAATTGACCGGTCCTGAAAAATTGGAGGGAATTAATTTGTAAAAACCCGGCTGCTTCAGATGCCTTGATTTTATTGAGTGTATCGGGTGAGCATGGTTATCATCGTGATCATTTGCGAGCGAATAATAGAAACAATACTGGAGTCATATGAATAAGAAGAGTCCTCTTATCCGAGTATTAATTTTAGTTTTATGTCTTGGTCTGATTTTGCCGGGGTTGTCATTTGAAGGAAGTGCGGCTGTAGCCGCGAAACGTCAGAGGCGGGCAGCGAGTAAGTCGAAGGCGCGGAAGAAGCGCAGCACCAAAAGAACCAGGAGGAGCAGGTCCCGACGAAGCAGGAGTGCCGCCGTTGCGCCGCGCACGTCATTTGACAAGGTCATGTCGGAGAATCGGGCGTTGATCAATGAGTCCAGCGATTCCGATCAGTCAGGGGCAAAGATTGAAGAGAACATCCTGCGAGCTCACGTGAAGTTCCTCTCGGATGATCAGCTTGAAGGTCGAGGCCCCGGATCGCGTGGAGGCATGCTTGCGGCCAAATATATTGCAGCGCAGTTCGAATCCTCAGGTCTTGAGCCGGCGTCTGCCGACCGCACCTATTTTCAACAGGTCCAGATGATCGGAACCAGGCCGGACCCTGCCAACAAAATGGTTGTCAGGAGTTCAGGCGGCGAAGCCGAATTCAAATTCGGTGATGATTTCGTCGCCGGTACGGACGCTGAGCAGACGGAGATCCCACTTAACGCGGATATAGTCTTTGCCGGATACGGCATCAGCGCGCCTGAAAATAACTGGGACGATTTCAAGGGGATGGATCTGCGCGGCAAGATCCTCATGGTCATGGTCAACGATCCGCCGGCGACGGCATCAGAACCCAATCTTTTTGGCGGGAAGGCTCTCACCTATTACGGCCGCTGGACATATAAATATGAAGAAGCGGCGCGGCGTGGCGCCGCCGGCGTTCTGTTGATTCACACTGACGAATCGGCCGGATACGGCTGGAGCGTTGTGCGAAATTCGTGGGGCAGCGAGCGGTTCGGTCTTCTGCCCGATGCAAACACCCCTGTCCTGAAACTGAAATCATGGATCTCAGAGGCTGTTGCCCGCAAGATCGCTCAACTCGGAGGCCAGAATCTGGACCAGCTGCGCCAGCAGGCAGGTTCACGCGGATTCCGGCCCGTCTCGCTCAATGCCAAACTGGATATGACCTTCCGCACGCAGGTTCAACGACTCTCATCGCCTAATGTCGTTGGAATTTATCGCGGCATCGACCCGACGCTCAAGAATGAATACGTCATATATTCCGGACATTGGGATCATCTGGGAATGAGACCCGATCAGCCCGGCGACAACATATACAATGGCGCGGTCGACAATGCCACCGGAATATCGGGAATGCTGGCCATTGTCAGGGCTTTCAGCGCTCTAAGCGTCAAACCGCGACGCTCGATTCTCTTCGTCGCGACGACTGCCGAAGAACAGGGATTGCTTGGCGCGGAATATTATGTCCGCAATCCTCTGGTGCCTCTGGCTCAGACCGTGGCCAACATCAATATCGATTCGATGAACGTTCTGGGAACGACAACCGACATCACTCCGATGGGAGCTGAACGCTCGACGATCGGAAAAGTGGTTGAAGACCTCGCCAAAGAGAGCAATCTGACCATTTCTCCAGACGCTCATCCGGAGCAGGGGTCCTTCTACCGCTCGGACCACTTCCCGTTCGCCAAGGCCGGAGTCCCGGCAGTCAACTGGGAGCCGGGTTCCAAATTCGTCGGCCATGCGGATAAATGGGCCGAAGAACAACTCCAGGATTACCGCGAACATCGCTACCATCAGCCCACCGATGAATACAGCCCCAACTGGGACTTCAGCGGCATGGTTCAGCAGGCCCGACTCGCATTCATCCTCGGCCTGCGCCTCTCCAACGCCGCCGAAACTCCACAGTGGAAAAAAGGCGATGAGTTCGAACGCGCCAGACTCAAAAAGAATGAAGAATGAAGAATTAAGAATTAAGAATGGAGAATGGAGAATGATGAATTAAGAATGAGGAATTCAACATTCTTCATCTGCATTCAACATTCTGCATTCAACATTCTTCATTCTCCATTCTCCCTTCTTCATTCCCTTCACCCTCCTATCAGAAGTTCGGGAAAATTGGTCGAAAAGCCGGAGACAATCACGGTGAGATAGGATTTTCCAACGCCTCTCAGGTTTTGCGGCAGTTCGACGTTGATCTGATCCAGCCCCGGCATGCTGGGGTGGGCGCCGCTCCAGACCACCTTGCAGTTCTGTCCATTGATCTTGACCTGTACTGAACTCTGATTTCTGATGGCAGTTCCGAACAAGACCAGATAGTTCGGTGTCACGCCATTGCCGACACTGATTGGAACGGCATTTTTATAAGCATCGAAAATCGGCTGATAAGTGCGGCCATCGGATGTCACGAGCGCCGCGGCCACGCCCTTACCCGAACCATTGGCGGTAAAGATCGATGGATTGAATCCGGTGAAAGCTATGCCCTGTGTCCGTTGCCCGTTTGACCCGGTCACGACCATGTTCACATAACCCGGTCTGACCAAAGGCATGAGAAAGTTGATCTGGGTTGGAGAAACATAGACCAGGCCGGCGGGAATGTCCTCGACCGTAATCTGAGTCCCACCAAGCGAAGTGGGGAAGGGCAACGATGTCGCAGACGATGTGATTGATGTCAGCGTCTCTCCCGGATTGGCAAAGATCGTCACCAGGGATTCGGCCATCACGGGAGATCCATAGGATGCCGACGATACGACGTTGAGCACCGGCTGACCGGCCGTGCACATGTCGCAAGGACGAGTGTGCGGGGCATTGCCCGTAGTCGTGACCGAACAGGTCGCACCCGATTTCATCACCTGAGTTATCGTGTAGGACGATCCGAATCCGCACCCGACCGGCTCGGAAAAACTCAGGGCATTTGCCGGAGCCTCCCCAACCTTGACTCCATAGCGAAAAATGTCGAAACGGCTGATCGACGAAATCGGATCGCGATTGAGCCACAGGATGGTCAGACTGCCGCAGGCCGACGGATAGCCCTGATAAAGCGGCGGTGTGCAACTCGTCTGCGCCTCCACCCGAAATTCCGAAATCTTTTGAACCGAGAAAACTAACAGAAAAATCAAAAACAGAAATGAAAACGTCAAATATCTCATGCGCTTCATAGCACCTCCTTGCGGCGGATACACGAATACTCATCCGGCACGCCGGCAAATCAATACGGGACCAGATTGATAAAGAGGGGGAATTCGATCGGGGGAAACAATCGGGGTTATTGTCTTTTGTGCGAACAGAGGGGCTAACAGAGACTTCAGAGGAAAAACTCTTCAAACAGTGAACGGAGTGTAACCGCCCCGGCGTCTGGATTCAATTGGAAAAATTTACACGGTTGCCCTCGTGATTCTTGTCTGCCGTCGTTCTAATGCTAAAATCCGTTTCGGAGCTTACATGAAATATTCAATAGTTGTGCCGTTTCATAATGAAGAAGAGAATCTGCCGGAACTTTATCAAAGGTTGACGGCGGTGATGGAGAAGGTCGGCGAGGAGTATGAGTTGCTGCTGGTCGATGATGGGAGCAGCGATCGGACGCAGGTGATTCTAAAAGATATCTGCATGCTCGATCCGCGAGTCGTTGGACTGAGGTTGCGCCGTAATTTCGGTCAGACCTCGGCATTAGTTGCGGGATTCGATCACGCCCAGGGAGAATTCGTCATTGCGATGGACGGCGATCTGCAGCATCAGCCCGAAGATATCCCACAGTTCATCGACAAGCTTGACGACGGATATGACATCGTCAGCGGATGGAGACAGAACCGGCAGGACGGCTTTCTGCGCACTTTTCCATCAAAGGTAGCCAACAGGCTGATGGCGCTGGCCTCGGGCGTCAGGATTCATGATTTCGGAACGACATTCAAGGCCTATCGCCGGGACGTTCTGAAACTCATTCCGATCTACGGTCAGATGCACCGCTTCATTCCGGCAATGGCGAGCATGGAAGGCGCGCTGATCGCCGAAGTCCCGATCGTCGATATGCCGCGCGTCAATGGAAAATCGCATTACGGATTGTCGCGGGCTTTCCGTGTCGTCTTTGACATTCTGACGATCAGGCTTCTGGTCAGATATCTGGCCAGACCGCTTCATTTCTTTGGCGGCATAGGGGCGATCATGATGTCTGTCGGCATTCTGCTCTCAGGATGGCTTCTCTTAAAGAAGATCGTCTGGCATGAAGATATCTTCATTCAAAACGGCCCGATGCTGCTCTTTGCCGCCGTGGCTTTTCTCGGAGGCATTCAGTTCCTCGGCCTTGGCTTTCTCGGCGATCTTTTCGCAAGGCTCTACTATGCGCCGGCGGAGAGAAGCATCTATAACGTCTCCAGGATCTATCGCAGCGAGCTGCCGACACGCTGAGCTTCAGGGCTGATTCATTAAAACGCTCTTTCCGCCGCGATCTGCAAGCTGGTAGACAGGAAGGCCCTTCAGAAGATTCAACGCGTCTTCTTTTCTCCCCTTCTCGGTGAAGAGGAAGACGCGTTTGCCGCTTTTCCATAGCTCTGGAAGATCCGGGTTGTCGAGAAAGACCTGCGGCGCGTCGGCATAAGTCGAACCGAATGCCATGCCGGTCACTCTGCCGTTGAGCAGAAATACCTGCCTGCCGGTGTAAAAGGCAATGGACGATCCTGTCTCATATTCTCCATTGAAGATAATCTTCGAATCGGGCTCCCATCTCCGCTCTATTTCATTGGCAAGGTCGCGAGACGACAGCACCGTGCCGAACTTTTCGAGCGCCAGACCCGCGCAGATGAAGAGCCCTCCCATCGCAACCAGCATGGCGATTGCCGAGGCCGAGTTCCGTTGCCGCCTGCGGTAATCAAATGCCAGCAGAAAACCAGAACTCAAAATAACTGCCGCTCCAATCGCCGGCAACCTCAATTCGGCAAATGCACCCGCAGTCAGATCGAAAAAATGTCCCAGAGAAAGCGTGTACTGCTCTGAACCTGCGGGCGCCAGATTCAACAGGTCCGAGAGATCTCCCGTAGGCCTGATGTTGCGGGCTTTCCAGACCAGCGTCCCGAGCAGCGCCGATATTCCGACTGCGACGGCGGCCAGAATGCCCTGGGCGGCAAGAAGGTATTTTTGAGCGCCGGCTCTCGCCTCACTGCCTGCAAACGCCGCTCCCAGCAACAGCGCCAGCGGCGCGTATACCGGGAAAGTGTAATATTCCTGGCTCGTCGAGATGTTGAAGAAGATCAGTATTATTCCGGCCCACAACCAGAGGTAGAGATTGATCAGGCGCTCCCGGTTCTCTTTGGGATCACCCGTACTCAGTTTGAGTCTGGTTGAAATCTTTTGCCATGCCAGCAGCGGGACACCCACACTCCAGGGGAAAAGCCAGAGAAGATGCATCAGCCAGTAGAAGACGAATGGCACTTTGTTATAGTCCTTCGGCTCGCGCTTTCCCAGAAATCTCAGGATGTGTTCATTGACGAAATAGAACCAGAAGAAACGGTCATTTCTCACCCCGGCAAGCAAATGCCACGGAGCCGAGATCACCAGAAACAGCAATGTCCCGGTAAACAGCCTCAAATGCCGGACCTCTTTGAAAAGACTTCCGGTAAGCAGCAGGAAGAGCCCGATCGGGCCGGCAACGAAAACTATTCCGATCAGCCCTTTGGTCAGCACTGCCATGGCTATCGCGGCATACAATCCGTAATACCATCGCTTGCCGCCGCCATCAGCGAAGAACCCGCGCAGAAAACAGTAGTGCGCAGCCGTGAACCACAGCGTCAGCATCGCTTCCGGAATCATGACCCTGGTGAAGAGAAACATTCCAATGCAGGATGCGAGAATCATCGCGGCATAAAGCCCGGCCTGCTCCGACCATGCCCACCTGCCGAACTGCCAGCCAATCAGCGCCAGCATCAATATCGCCAGCACCGTTGGAAATCGCACCGCGAAGGAGTTGAATCCGAATATGCGAAAGCTGAGCGCGGTCGCCCAGTAGATCATCGGCGCCTTCTCAAGATAGCGAACTCCGTTGACCTTCAGCGTCACCCAGTCGCTCTTCTCAAGCATCTCTTTCGCCGCTTCAGCATGCGTCGCATCAGCATCATCCAGAAGCGGCGATTTGACTGACGTGGCAATGAAGATTATTGCCGTGAAACTCAGTAATAATAGAATCTTTGAATATTTTCGCATCTTTTCTAATTCATCCGGCCGCTGCACGCTGGCGTTTGCCATTCAATTTTGGTCGGAACTATAATTCATTCGTCGTCAGAAAGTTAATCAGGGCTGGCTAACTTACCTGACCAGTAACTTTTCGGCAAGCAATCACCCGAGTCATTAAGAATGTCTATCCCGACCGAAATCATCAACCGAAAAATCAGTCATTTCGAGCTTTGTGCCAATCACGATGTCGAATTCAGGAAGAAGACTACTTTGTTGGAAGACATCGAACTTGTTCATCAGCCGCTGTGCGAGACGAGGCTGGAAGATATCGATCTCGGCACGGAGTTTCTGGGCAAGAGGCTGAACTATCCTCTGCTGATCACCGGCATGACTGGAGGTGCCGAAGATGTCGAGCGGTTCAATCGCGAGATTGCGAAGCTGGCTTCAGCGCTCGGAATAGGCTTTGGCGTCGGTTCCCAGCGGATAATGATCCGACATCCTGAATTGAGGCGAACCTTCGATGTTCGCGGTGTCGCGCCCGATCTTGTATTGATGGGTAATATCGGCATCGCGCAGGCCAGGAACTTAAGCACGGAACAGATCGTCAGGCTCGGTGAAGATATTGGCGCCGATGCCATGTGCATCCATCTCAACACGGCAATGGAGATTATTCAGAAAGACGGAGATCATGATTTCCGCGGTTCTCTCGATGCCGTGCGTAGAATCGTCGGGGAATCCCGGATACCGATCATCATCAAGGAGACAGGCTGCGGCTTTTCAAGAGAGAGCGGCTCTCGACTTGAAGGCGCCGGAATCAAGTGGATCGATGTCTCAGGCGCCGGCGGAACTTCATGGGTCGGAGTCGAGACCATTCGCAACCGCGCCCTGAGGTCACTCGGCGAGGCTTTCTGGGATTGGGGAATCCCTACCGCCGCCCGCATCTGCGGATTGCGCGGCCTGAATCTCAATCTCATCGCCTCGGGCGGGATTCGAACTGGAACCGATGCCGCCAAATCTCTCGCTCTCGGCGCAAAACTCGTTGGTGTTGCCCTGCCTGTGCTCAGAGCCTGGATCTCAGGCGGCGTCGACGCCGTAGAAGCCTACCTCAACGAGTTCATCGACGAGCTGCGCGTCGCCTTGATGCTTACTGGCTGCGCCAGACTCGATGACCTCGGACTCGATTCCATCGTCATCAAAGGCGACCTGCTCAACTGGGTGAGACAGCGCGATCCGATCACTGACTATTGATCCTGATTTGATTATTCGCCCCATTCACATGACATTCGAACGCCCCGGAAATCTCTGCATCGTCACCGCCGTCGATACCGAATTCAAAATCGTCGCAGGACTTCTCTCATCGAAACATACTCAATCCCTCGCCGGCCATACCGATATGATCGTTTGCCGAGGGCTGGCCCGCAACTTTCCGGTCTCTGTTCTGAAGACTGAAATCGGGGCGCCGGGTTTTGCGGATAAATTCTCCAACTTCCTCTCAACACAGGACTTCGATGCCGTGATTGTCGCGGGCTTTGCCGGCGCTCTTTCACCCGATCTCAAAACAGGCGATCCACTGATTTACACTCGTTGCTTTAATGCTCGCGGAACAAATAATAAAGAAAAACCATCCGCCCGTGACGATTTCGCAAGCATTCACTGCAATTCTCAATTATCGAAATTTATAATTGATTCTTTACGCAACTCAGGGTCAAAACCACGGGAAATCTCCGGTGTGGCGGTCGAGAGGATAATCACCCTGTCCAGCGAGAAATTATCGCTTGGCGCCATTTATGACGCCGGTGCGGTCGATATGGAATCTTTCGACATTCTCTCTGCTTGTTCGCGTTCAGGCATCCCTGCTGCTGTTTTGAGAATCGTCTCGGATGAGGCTCTTTGCGATCTGCCCGATCTCAACCGCGCCGTGGCGCGGGATGGGCGAATGCATGCCGGTTTGATGGCTCTGGCCATGCTCTCCGCTCCAGTCAGATCCTTCAGATTTGTTCTTGGCATCCGGGCCGCAATCTCTTCTCTCAGGCATAATCTGGGGATTATTCTCAATGCTTAGATGGTTTGACCAGATTTTCTTTCAGCAACCGGCGTTTAGGGCATTTGACAAGATGTTGATGTCTGGTTAGATTTCAACCCGCTTTCCCGGAAAGGCAAGCCCCCGGAACTGCTGGAGGGTGACCACGAAACCCTTTTTGGAGTTTGTATAAGGAGAATAGAAAAAATGAGTAAACAGGCAATGTCGGCATCAAAACCAGAGCCCCAGCCGGCGGTTGAAATTAAGGAAGGGACATACAAAGTAGCCTCGACGACTCTTGAAGTTGAAACGGATTCGCGCGTCGAGTTAAAAGAGATTACGGATGAAATCGTGGCATTTGTCGCCCTGACGCCGATCCGGGAAGGTTTCGTTCAGATCTCTTCGCTGCATACGACTGCCGGCCTGATGTTGAATGAAATCCAGGATGCCCTGCTTGCGGATATGGTCTCTATGTTTGAGCAGGTCATTCCGCGTACCGTTTATTACAAGCACAACGATCCGATGTTTTCAGAATGTGAGCGCAGGAACGCCGATTCGCATCTCCGCGCCATCATGCTCGGACATAACATCACCATCCCTATCGAAGACGGGAAACTCAAACTCGGCACATGGCAGCGGGTCCTTTTCGGTGAGTTCGATGGCCCGAACAGCCGCAAAATCCACGTCCAGGTAATGGGAGTTTAAGAAAGAGAATGGAGAATGAAGAATGATGAATGATGAATGAAGAATGCTGAATGATCAGGGAGACTCAGCGGCTGTTACAAATTGAATCAATATTCATCATTCTCCATTCCGCATTCATCATTCGTCATTCTGCATTCATTCTCATTCTCCATTCTTCATTTATCTTATGCGTGCTTTCGTCACAGGAGCTACAGGGTTCATTGGAGGAAACCTGGTCAGGACGCTGCTGGTGGAAGGCCATCAGGTGAGGGTTCTGGTCCGGCCCGATAGCGATCGGCAGAACATTGAAGGACTGCCGGTTGAGCGAGTCGAAGGCGATCTCAGTGACCGGCAGAAGCTGGCGGAAAAACTCGAGGGCTGCGATGTGGTGTTTCACGTCGCAGCCCATTACTCGTTATGGGCAAGGGATCGTGAAGCGATTTACAGCGCCAATGTCAGGGGGACTGAAAATCTGCTGGCGGCGGCATCAGATGTCCGCATGGGGCGTTTTATCCACACCAGCTCTGTCGCTGCGATCGGAGTGCCGCCGGAAGGCTCGATCGGAACCGAGGCGACGCAGACCACGCTCGAAGATCTCGTCAGCGATTACAAGAAATCGAAATACCTGGCCGAGCAGGCTGCCATCAAGGCCGCCCGCGAGGGTCTCGATGTCGTCATCGTCAATCCATCGACGCCGGTTGGAGCATACGACGTCAAACCCACTCCCACTGGAGAGATCATTCTCAGATTCCTTCAGGGCCGGATGCCGGCATATGTGCATACTGGTCTCAATCTGATCGATGTGGACGATGTCGTGCGGGGCCACATCCTCGCATGGCAGAAGGGAAGGACTGGCGAACGCTACATTCTCGGAAATCGGAATCTGACTCTCAAGACAATGCTGGACATGCTTTCGGCCATCACCGGCAAGCCGGCGCCGAAGATCGCAGTCCCGCATTTCATCCCGCTCACTGTGGCGTTTATAGATGAAATGATCCTCGCCCGCTACTTCGGCAAAACGCCCCAGGTGTCGTTCTATTCGGTGCAGATGTCCAGGAAGGCGATGTATTACGATTCGTCGAAAGCCGTCAGGGAACTCGGTCTGCCGCAGAATCCAATCGAAGGCGCACTGGAGAAAGCAGTCAACTGGTTTATTGAGGGCGGGTATGTTTAGAAAAACAGGGCCGGCTGTTACCGGCCCTGACTTGGTGGTTTTTTATTTGGGTCCGGACGCTCTCACTTCATCGGAAACGCCCGCCGCAAACTGCTCGAAATTTTCCTTGAACAATTTGGCGAGGTGACGAGCCTTCTCGTCATAGGCATCTGTGTTCTTCCAGGTGTTCCGTGGTTTGAGCACTTCGACGGGCACGTCGGGACAGCTTGTCGGGACGTGGACTCCGAAGATCGGATCGGGTTCGGTCTTTATGCTCTCCAGACGGCCGTCGAGCGCGGCGCGAACCATCGCCCGGGTGTAGGCGATCTTCATTCGCTGTCCTTCGCCGTATGGACCGCCAGACCAGCCGGTGTTGACCAGCCAGCAGCTCGCATTGTGCTTCGCAATCCTTTCTCTCAGAAGTTCGGCATAAACTCCAGGATGATGAACCATGAAAGGCGCCCCGAAGCAGGTCGAGAACGTCGCCTGCGGCTCCTTGCTCAGCCCCTTCTCGGTGCCTGCCACCTTTGCGGTATAGCCGGAAATGAAATGGTACATGGCCTGCTCAGGCGTGAGCTTCGATATCGGCGGCAGCACCCCAAAAGCGTCGGCTGTCAGCATGATGATGTTCTTCGGATGTCCGCCCAGCCCTGAAGGCTCGAAGTTCGGAATATGCGACAGCGGATAGGCCGCACGTGTGTTCTCGGTCAGCGAGCCGTCGCTCAGATCCAGCCGGCGCGTGATCGGATCGTATACGACATTCTCGAGCACGGTTCCGAAACGCCTTGTGCAGGCATAAATGTCCGGTTCGGCCTCTGCCGAGAGGTTGATGACCTTGGCGTAACAGCCTCCTTCGATATTGAAGACCCCGCGGTCCGACCACCCATGCTCGTCATCGCCAATCAGCTTTCTTTCGGGATCGGCTGAAAGCGTCGTCTTTCCGGTTCCGGAGAGGCCGAAGAAGATCGCCGTGTCGCCGGCTTTTCCGATGTTTGCCGAGCAGTGCATCGAGAGCACGCCCTTGAGCGGCAGCAGATAATTGAGCAGCGTGAATATCGATTTCTTGGTTTCACCCGCGTAACTGGTCCCGCCGATGAGGATCAGCTTCCTGCCGAAATCCATGAGAATGAATGTCTGTGAAGTGGTCCCGTCCGTCTCGGGGTCGGCCTGACAATTGGGCGCGTTGATTACTGTGAATTCCGGAACGTGGCTTCCTGCCTGTTTATCCCAATCGGGTCTGACGAACATGTTGCGAGCGAACAGACTGTGCCACGAATATTCTGTCACCACACGAATGGGAATCCGGAATTCAGGGTCAGCGCCGGCGAAACAATCCTGAACGTACACTTCCTTGCCTTCGAGGTGCTTGAGCATCTTGTCGAGAAGCCTGTCGAATTTCGCCTGCTCGATCGAGCGATTAACCTTTCCCCACCAGACATGCTTTTCGGAGGAAGACTCCTTAACGATGAATTTGTCGTTCGGCGACCTGCCCGTATGCTGCCCAGTGTTGACCACCAGCGGTCCCAGATGCGTGATCACTCCTTCGTCTCGCTTGACTACATGTTCGTAAAGCTCGCCTGATGTCAGATTCCAGAATGAATGCTTGATATTTTTTATTCCGTGATTTGATAAATCGTATGAACTCGGGTTCCAACCTGATCTCTCTGCCATGGTGCTCCTTTGAATGACTTGAGCGGATATGACCGACCGGCGCCAATCCCGGCTCAAATCTCTAAAGCAGCAATAATGCCGCTTGCAAGTGGTAAATAAAAATATTAATAACGCATTAACGATAACTAAAAAGACAACTGTTGTCGAGATTTACAGGCATGGTGTCAAAACGTAAATTGGTCAGACGGTTTAGTGCCGCCGGCTATGGTGTGAGCTTGAGGCTCAGGTCTTCCCCTGTTTCGTCATTCTGTGATTTCTGCATTTCAGGCGCGATGCCGAGACTCTTCATCCGCCAGATAATAAAGGTCGAAATAATGATGACGATTGTGGCTGCCGCGCCGCCTTCGCTTCCGTAACTCCCGCCGGTCAGCCAGAAATGGCATCCCGGTGTCGAGAGCAGAAGCGGGTGCTGCGGAATCAACAGGCCACTTACGGGAATGCCGAAGACGGCTCCCATCGTCCAGTTCCAGGTGAAGTGAAGCGCGGTCGGAAACCAGAGGCTCCGCGTTTTCAGATAGGCAGTCGCGAGCCAGATTCCTGCAAGTACGGTGTTGACGGTTGAGAAGATCGTCCGGCCCGGGTTCTCCCAGTGTCCCAGAGCGAAGAGCAGCGACAAGAGGACTATCGGGACTGCCGCCGGCGCTCCGCGCAGCATCGTCTGGAACGCATAACCTCGATAGATCAGCTCTTCAAACGCTCCGGCAAGCACCAGCATCAGCAGCGCCATCGCGATTTCCAACGCCATGGCCCGAAGCCCTGAAGCGTCGATCGCGCCGGCTCTCCACCATAGCGGGTTCGCCATCACCCGTGTGCCTCCGCCCAGAACCTGGATCAACACAACACCGCAGATCATCGCCGCGCTGATGCCGCATCCAGCCAGAACATCGCGCCACCAGCCGGCATAGAACCGATAGCCCAAAGAACCCAGCCGCAGGTTTTCGAGGAATTTCAGACAGAGCCACGACACCGCCACAACCCAGCCGATCATCGCAGCATAGCTGAAGATCATCCCGAAGCTCAGATCAAATACCGCATCTGTCCTCTCACCTGTTTCCCGGATCAGAAACGAAAGAAACAGCCGCGGCAACAGCAGTACGGCAATGAAAATCAAAGCTCTCCAGCCGCTTCGCAGCCGATTCGTCCGCGGATTGATCAATGTTTGATTGGCTCTCATTCCCATAAGTTCAATGTCAAAAGAAGAGTTGTCATTTGCCGGCAACCAGCAACTCTACTTTAAACTTTAAACTTTGTACTTTAAACTCCTGGAATGGCTGCATCGGAAATAAAAAAAACGGATGATGAAAGAAGGCGTTTGAATCGACGTCGCATCAGGGTTGTGCTGCTTGCCATCTTTACGACGATCCTTTTTGCGATGCTTTTCATCCAGGCGGCGTTCAACACCTTGCCATGGTTTCGTCCTTCGTCCGCCAGTGAAACCCTGAGTCTTTATGTCCTGTCGACGATCAACTTTCTGGCATTCATCGTCCTTCTGATGGTGCTGGTTCGCAACATTCTCAAATTGCGGCGGGAGCGGCAGGAGAGGAAGCTTGGATCGAAGTTCAAAACACGGCTGGTGGC
Source organism: Acidobacteriota bacterium (assembly GCA_016710075.1). GTDB lineage: Bacteria > Acidobacteriota > Blastocatellia > RBC074 > RBC074 > JADJLO01. Next base: position 15,672 of record JADJLO010000007.1, read on the forward strand.
ATATTTCATCCTGCTGGCGCTGCTTCCTGTGATGTTCCTGTTCTTTGCGACGACCGGCTTGATCAACCGAAGCATCGACAAATGGTTCAGCCTGCCCGGCGACCAGATGCTGAGCAACGCACTGGCAATTCAATCGAATTACATCAAGGGTGAAAAAGAGGGATTTTTACGGCAGGCTTCGACATATTCGAAGATTCTTTCGGATTCTGACCCGGCAAAATATGAAGTGAGGATGCAGGAGATATTCGACGAGCAGCAACTGCTGGCTGCGGAGCTGTACGCGAGCGGCGGCGCGGCAGTCTTCAGGCGCCGGTCGCCTGAATTGAATGGCGCCCCGGACAATCTCAGAAATAGCCTTGAAGAAGCGCGCAACAGGGCGCTCAACGGTGAAACATATGAAATCGATCTGGCGGGCAATGATCAGAGCGATATCTTTGTTGTAGTGTCGACGCCTTTTCTTGCAGATAAAAAATCCGGTCGCGGCGGGGCGCTGGTTCTGGTGAAAGATCTTCCGGATACGCTGGCAGTGAGCGTCAACAACATCAAGGCGATGGAGCCGTATTACGAATCCCTCAAGGGAAGGCGCAAGTGGTACAAGAGCACGTCGCTGCAGACACTGGCGCTGATCACGCTGCTGGTCCTCTTTATCGCCTTCTGGCTGGCGCTCTACGTCGCCCGTTCGATTGCCGATCCGGTGAGACAGATGGCGGAGGCGACCGAGCAAATCAAAAAGGGAGATTTGAGTTATCGAGCCGACGTCGTCGGCGATGATGAGCTTGCGGCACTGGCCAAGTCGTTCAACGAGATGATGTCCGAAATGTCTGATAACCGGCGCAAGCTGGAGCAGACTAATACTTCACTGGATGAGCGCCGCAGGTATATTGAGACGGTACTCCAGAGCCTCTCGGCCGGGGTTATCTCGCTCGATGAACATGCCACCGTGACCATGATCAACCATGCAGCTCTCGACCTGCTCAAGATCGAGCAGGCTCCGGAAAAAGGCGTGGCGCTTGTGGCCTTGCTGCCCGAAGAGCAGCGAGAGGAACTGCGCAAAATGATTCTCAGAGCCTCGCGCGTCAGTTCCGTCAGCCGCGAAGTTCACTTCATGCTATCAAACCACGCAAAACTGGATGCCGCGGTAACAGTCACCTCGCTTCAGGATCCGCATGGTCAATCGCGCGGCACCGTGATCGTGCTTGAAGATCTCAGCGAGTTGATCGAAGCCCAGCGCAGGGCCGCATGGAGCGAGGTTGCAAGGCGCATGGCCCATGAGATCAAAAATCCGCTGACACCGATCAGGCTTTCAGCAGAGCGACTCGCCAAGAATCTGATCGGCGACGGCAACGGAGCCCGCGACTGCCTCAACGAACGCCAGACCAGTCTCATCAGCGAATGCACTTCGATGATCGGCGCCGAAGTCGCCACTCTGCAGCGCATGGTCGACGAGTTCTCCAATTTCGCCAGATTGCCCAATGCCAGGCTGGAACTGGCATCGATCAACGAAGTGGTGGAAAATACATTGAAGCTTTACGATGAGCGGCTCAACGGAGTCAGAATCGAGAGCAGTCTCCTGGCTCAAAGCCCGGTGCTCATCGATCCGGAACAAATCAAACGGGTCATTGTCAATCTGATCGACAATGCGGCTGAAGCGCTTTACGATCTCGACGGCGAGCGATGCATCTCGGTCAGCACACGCGAGATTCCGCAGCGCGATGTGGTTGAGCTGACAATCTCCGACACGGGTCTGGGAATCGCCAAAGAGGATCGCGAGAGAATCTTCGGCCCCTACTTCTCAACGCGTAAACGAGGCACGGGACTCGGGCTGGCTATCGTCAGCCGCATCGTCGCCGAACATCAGGGCAGAATTCGGGTTCAGGAAAATTTTCCGCGAGGAGCTCGTTTCATCATAGAATTACCGGTTTCGGGCTAAACTTATGTCGCATTCGATTCTCATAGTTGATGACGAGCCGGGCATACGGCAATCACTCACCGGTGTGCTCGAAGACGAGGGCTTTATCGTCTCTTCCGTCGCCTCGGGAGAAGAATGCCTGAAAGTCTTCGAGAAACGGCTCTACACCTGCGTTCTGCTGGATGTCTGGCTGCCGGGAATCGACGGCCTTGAAACGCTCTCCCGCCTCAAGGCTGCCAATCCGGATGTCTGCGTCGTCATGATCTCGGGTCACGGTCGAATCGAGACCGCGGTTCGCGCAACCAAACTCGGCGCCTTCGACTTCATTGAAAAACCGCTCTCACTCGAAAAGACAATCCTCGCCGTCAAAAACTCCATCCGCCAGCGCGACCTCGAAACCGCCAATTCCGAACTTCTGGCGAAACTCGATGAAGGCTTCACCATGGTTGGAGAATCCGTGCCGATGCGCGCGCTCAGACAGCAGATTACCTTCGCCGCTCCGACCAGCGGGCGCGTTCTGATTTATGGTGAATCCGGCACCGGCAAGGAGCTTGTCGCAAGAGCCCTTCACGCGCAGAGTCTGAGGGCGGATCACCCGTTCATCGAGGTCAATTGCGCCGCCATTCCTGAAGACCTGATCGAGTCGGAACTGTTCGGCCACGTCAAGGGATCATTCACCGGAGCGACTCAGGCCAAGCGCGGCAAGTTCGAACGCGCCGACGGCGCAACGCTTTTCCTCGACGAGGTCGGCGATATGAGCCTCAAGACCCAGTCCAAAGTCCTCAGGGCTCTTGAAGAACAACGCTTCGAACCTGTCGGGTCCGAGACCTCCGTCAGCGTCGATGTCCGCATCATCGCCGCGACCAACAAGAAACTCGAAGCCGAAATTGAAAACGGTCAGTTTCGCGCAGACCTCTTCTATCGCCTCAATGTCATCCCCTTCGAAATCCCGCCTCTGCGCGAACGCCTCGAAGACGTTCCACTCCTCATCGATTATTTCAACCGCGAATTCTCCGCCGCCAATAAACGTCCATTGAAACAGTTCATGCCCGACGCCGTCGATCTCATGCAGAATTATTCCTGGCCCGGAAATGTCCGCGAATTACGCAACACCGTCGAACGCGTCATCATCATGCATAACCGCCTCGAAGTCAGAGCCGACGATCTCCCCATCCTCAGCGGCGAAGCTCCCCCTGCTTCAAGCTATAACTTCGATTCCTACCGCGATGCCGCCGACGCCTACGAACGCGAATACATCATTCGCAAACTCGCCGAAACCGACGGCAATATCTCCCGCACAGCCGAATTGATGGGTATCGATCGCAGCCATCTCTATCGCCGCATGAAAGCCCTCGATCTCAACAGACCCTGATCCTTCTCCCCCTCCCCTCCCTCCTTACTGGAATTTTACTTGCATTTACTTAGTGTGGATTGTACACTTGACCATCGTGTACGAGGTACACTAAGTGGTGACCGGGAATCAGCAGGGAGGAGAAAGATGACAACAGGCACGGAAATGAAGGAGAGAGCGGCAGAGCCGGCGAGGGGGTTGGAGAAGGGTGGCGTCAAGGCAATTGAACAGTATTTGACGCTGGGCGAAGCAGAGCTTGAGGAACGAATAGAGGAAGCGAAGAAGAAGCTTGGGGATCGGGCGGTGATCCTTGGGCATCATTACCAGCGGGATGACGTCATCAGGCATGCGGATATCGTCGGAGATTCATTCAAGCTGGCGCAGATGGCATCGCGGCGGCCCGAAGCGGAGTACCTGATATTCTGCGGAGTGCATTTCATGGCCGAATCGGCGGATATACTGTCGGCCGGCCATCAGCGTGTCATACTGCCGGATCTGGCGGCTGGGTGTTCGATGGCGGATATTGCAGGGCTGGAACAAGTGGAGACGGCGTGGGAGCAATTGAACGACCTTGGAATCACGTCCGTGATTCCAATCACCTACATGAATTCGGCGGCTGACATCAAGGCGTTCTGCGGCCGTCATGACGGCGTAGTCTGCACCTCATCCAATGCGGTTCCGTTGTTTGACTGGGCATTGAAGCAGCGTGAAAAACTTTTCTTCTTTCCCGATGAGCATCTGGGGCGAAACACCGGAGTCAGATTCGGGATACCACTCGATCAGATGGTAGTCTGGGATCCGAGGCTCGAGCTTGGCGGCAACACTCCGGAGCAGTTGAAGAGCGCAAGAATTATCCTCTGGAAGGGATTCTGCTCTGTCCACGGCCGGTTTCTGCCGCGACACGTCGACGAGAAAAGGGCCGAATATCCGGGCATCAAAAGTCTGGTCCATCCCGAATGCCGTTATGAGGTTGTCGCCAAATCCGATTTAAATGGCTCGACCGAATTTATCATCAAAACGATCGAGGAGGCTCCTGCTGGAAGCAAGTGGGCCGTCGGCACCGAACTCAATCTGGTCAACAGACTCGTCAACCGGCACCAGGACAAGATGGTCACGCTGCTTGCGCCCGATCTCTGCATGTGCGCGACAATGTTCCGCATCGCGCCGGAAAATCTGCTCTGGTCGCTGGAGAACCTCGTCGAAGGCCACGTCGTCAATCAGATCAAGGTCGACGATGAGACAGCCCTCTGGGCCAAAGTCGCTCTCGACCGCATGCTTCAAATTCAGTAACAGACCCGTTTGAGACCAGTGGATGGAATAATAATCTATCCCCTGGTCTCTCTCCTGCTCCGCACCAGAAACTCCGCAAACAGCAAGGCGAAGATCAGATCCGCAACCGCCGGAACGAAAGCCGCTCCACCAATCATCCCCCACACGAAATAGACTGCATAGATCGTAAAAAATATCGATTTCGATAGAACTCCAAGCCAGGCGAAATCGCGGAAGCGGACCCTGTCGTATGCAATCATCGCGTAGCCGATTCCCCAGGTCCCGACACTCGATGCAAATGACCTTGCCAGCAGCCTGGCCGCAGGGTCGACGATCCCGAGTCTTCCCAGCATGAATTCAGGATTGACAATCAGCATCACGGCTGCGGCGATGTTCCAGAGAGCGGCAATGGAAAAAAGTATTTTGTAGTACATGCATTTATGACAACCCGCCCCCCCGCGCCCGCCGGCCCCCCCCCCCCCCGCCGCCGGCGGCCCCCCCCCGGGGGGGGCGGGCCCGCCCCCGCCCCCCCCCGGGGGCCCCCGGCCCCCCCCGCCCCCCGCGGGGGCGCCGGGGCCCCGGGCGGCCGCCCCGCCCCCCCGCCCCGCCGGGGCGCCCCCGCCCCCCCGCCCCCGCCCCCGCCCCCCCCCCGCCCGCCCCGGCCCGCCCCCCCGCGGCCCCCCGCCCGGCCCGCCCGCAGTTAATAAAGCAGGTAGATGTCATCCCCATCGATCTTCAGTTCATAAGCCTGCACACGCATAGATGGAATGGTCTCGCTTTCACCGGTCTTGAGATTGAAATCGAAGCAATGCCACGGACAGAAGACCTTCCCGGCATCGAGGAAACCCTCGCATAGCGGCGCTCCACGATGCGGACACAAATCATCGAGCGCGTAAAACTCCCCGTCGAAATTGAAGATCGCAATGGTGTCGCGGCCTACATTCACGCTCTTGCCGGATCCGGGCTTGATCTCATCCTTTGTCGCAATTTTGTAAAAACGCTTATCACTCATACACGGAAGAATTTAAAGTTAAATATCTCAGTCAGTTGTCAGTTCAACGTAAGGATTACATAAAGTTTGAGAATGAGAATGGAAATTTTAAGATTCTTTGTAGTTTTATTTATTGCCAACTGATTTTAAACTTTTCTCTTGATCTCATGGGGGGGAATGTGCACAATACGTGCGCCATCCCTTAAAAGATGGTTGTTCTTCAGCCGAACAACCAGTTTAAAAACAATCCCGCATATTTGGAGGAAAAAATGAATAGGATTATTGTGTCCATTCTCAGCCTTGTATTCATGTCCATGGTCGCTCTTGCTCAGTCACCCGCCACCAGCGAACCCGCAACCACAACAACTGTCAGGAAAGAAACCGCATCCAAGCCGAAAAAAGAGATGGCGCCAAAGACCGATTCCGAGATACAGAAGTGTATCGAAGGCAAGTTTGCCAGATCTGAAAAACTGAGACCTCAGGGGTTCTCGACTTCGGTCAGCGATGGGCTCGTGACGCTCAGCGGCAAGGCGGCCAATGCCGGCAGCAAAGGGGCGGCAACGGGCATTGCAAAAAGCTGCGGCGCCGGAAGTGTGACCAACAACATCACGGCTCCCGCAATACCGAGACCGAAGAAGGACCCGGCTAAGACGAACTAGACTTCCCGGTCTGACCCGCACGACAGGGGCAATTCACACTGGTGCCCCCCTGTCGTGCGGCACCTATAAATACAGGAATACGTCCTTTTGGAGTTGTCGTCTGAAATCTAATTAACTATCATTTCAGTCATTCAGATCGGGCAGATCGGGCAGATCGGGCAGATCGGGCAGATCGGGACTTCAGGCTGCTCGATGACCGGCAGATAGAAGATAGAAGACATTCGCAGGCGAGCAATGGCAGCCTGTGAGGATAAAGCTCCTGCCGGTGGAATCCGGATCCTAATTTATAGGTGAAAAATACAATCATGAATAAACTTACTCGAAGAGATTTTGCAAAATCAGGAATTGTCGCGGGCACCGGAACGGCAATCAGCCGGATGAACATTATGGGTGCCAATGACCGTATCAACATTGGTCTGATCGGATGTGGAGACAGGGCGATGCAGATCTATCCGATCTTTCTCAAAGAGGCGGGAGTGAATCCTGTCGCCGTCAGCGACGTTTATCAACCCTATCTCGATAAAGCCGTCGCCACATCAGGGAAGCCGGTGGCGAAGCACGAAGATTTCAGGCGACTGCTCGAGATCAAAGAGATCGATGCGGTCGTTATTGCCACTCCAGATCACTGGCATGCGCTCAATACGATCATGGCCTGCCAGGCAGGCAAGGATGTTTACGTGGAGAAACCCATGTCGCTGACGATCCTTGAAGGACGCAAGATGGTGGAAGCGGCACGGAAAAATAACCGCGTGGTCCAGAACGGAAGCCAGCAGCGATCGGGGCCGCATTATCAGGAAGCTGTAAAACTCATCAGAGACGGAGCCATTGGCCCCGTTCACAAAATCACCGTGGGCTATACTCGCAACTCGATGCCCGGTCTCAAGCCGCTCGGAGAACTGGGCAAGGAGCTTCCCAAAACTCTCAACTGGGATATGTGGCTGGGGCCGGCGCCTTACGTTCCGTTCGATCCATTCAGATGCCACTATAATTTCCGCTGGTTTTGGGATTATTCAGGCGGGCAGATGACGAACTGGGGGGCTCATAACCTCGACATCGCGCGCTGGGCATTGAACGCCAGGGGACCGTCGGCGGTTGCCGCATTCGGCGGCCGCTACGCCATCAACGATGGCGGTGAGACTCCCGATGTCCAGGAAGTGATCTACAACTTCCCGAACTGCGTCGTCACCTGGTCGGGCCGCGAAGTCAACCGCACTCGCGATGAATATCTGAGCTTCCAGGGCACCAAGGGCACGCTCAGCATCTTGCGCGATGGATTTACGATTGCCCCAGAGACCTGGCGCAAGAAAGAGACTCCGGAAATCGCTCCCATGCAGATGAAGGGCGACGGCAAAGAATCCCAGGTGCTTCACATACGCAATTTCCTGGATTGCATGCGATCCCGCAAGCGCCCCGTGGCCGACGTGGAAGAAGGCCATCTGACGGCGACCATGTGTCATATGGGCAATATCGCAACCCGCCTCGGCCGCTCGCTTAAATGGGATGCCAGAAAAGAAGAGTTCATCTCGGATGCAGAGGCTAACAAGATGCTGTCGACGGAATATCGTAAACCCTGGCGCCTGGAGTAAAAGAAGATCAAGAAAAAGAAGAGAGATTCCGAAAGAGAAGAGAGAGTACGAAACAGACGAAAAAGACTAAATGGTAAATGTCATTTGTTTAATTGGAAATAGCCTTTATCTGAATGGTCTGGCCCAATCAACCCCTGAAGATTTTTCGTCTGTTTCGTTTATTTCGTTTGTTTCGTACTCTCTCTTATGTTTTTAGTTCCCGGCTGCGTTAGGCTTTGGGGTCTGCCATTTATAAACCGCAATTGCGTTCAGTTCACGGATAAATATCTCGTCATTGCATACGGCGACGTGAGCCCAGGTTTCATCTTCGCTGACCTGCAGTTCGTCGATCAGTTGAAACTCCCTGGGATTGGCTTTGATGAGCAGCAGTTTGCCCTGTTCGTCCAGAGCGAGCAATCGATCGCGCTGGGCGACGATGCTCCAGTATTTGCCGTAAGGTTTCGATGTCCAGGTTCTTTCGCCGGTTTTCAGATCGATGCAGGCGAATCGTTGATTGGCGAGGTGCATATAGGCGTAGCCGTCGATGACGACCGGGTTCGACATGTAGCCTTGAGCAGTGTTGCTCCATAATTCCGAGACGCCATAATTTTCAGGTGTTTTGGAGATCTGGTAGAGCCATGATTTGTTCTGGTAGCTGCTGGTGAAGACGGTATCGCCCAGGACCACAGGGGTCATGATGTTCATGCCTCTGAAAGAAGGGACTCCGTGCGACCATAAAACAGCGCCGGTGATCAGATCCAGACCTGCGAGCTTTTCGCGGGACTGCACGATGAGCTGACGTTTGCCGGCCACCTCGGCGATCACGGGAGATGAGAATGCCCCGCTTTCGAATACGGTTGCGCCGTTTTCAAAAACCCGCCACAAAACCTTTCCGGTATTCTTGTCGATTTTGACCACGGCATTGGCAGCCTGGAGGTAGAGGACATTTCCATCGATCAGCGGGGAGCTGACCAGCCCGAAATCGGGTACCGGAGTCTTGTATTCTTTGACGAAATCTATCCGCCAGTTTTCCTTGCCGGTTTTGGCGTCGAGAGAAACAAGGACGTCTCTCATGCCTGCGACGTAGAGGTTCTTTCCGTCATATGCCGGCGTCGAGCGAATCCAGTCGCCACGCGACTTGGCATAAAATGGAACGCTGATGGCTCCGGTCCATTCGACTGCCCATATTTCTTTGCCGGTCTTGCGATCAAGAGCGCGGACTACTTCGGTGGCCTTTCCTTTTGTCTCGGTGACAAAGACAGCCGTTTCCGAGACTATGGGGCTTGAATAGCTTGGGCTGAGCGGCATGCGCCACGTCTTACTGACATAATTTCCCGACAGTTTTTCCGGCCATGCCGGCCCGCTAATTTGTCCGTTTCGGTTCGGGCCCAGCCATTGATTCCATGTCTGTCCAGGTTCGGGGTTGGCATTGGCAGTCCGTCCAGGACTTGAGAGCAGCGCGAAACCAATGATTATTGCAATAGCGGCAGAGATTCGTAGCATCAGTCGGATTTTCCTCCAAAGTAGTAATGAACAAAGACTGTATAGCCGTTCCAGTTCACAGAAGGTTCACGAATTGGTCATATTGAATATTCCAAAATTCGTCGCAGTAAATTACGATGGCGGAAAGATATGAGCTACATACTTGCATTCGATGTTGGGACTACGCGAACCAAGGCGGTTCTGACCGCGACTGACGGGAGTGTTGTCGCAAGTGCAGCCGAGACATATCCGATCTACTATCCTGAGCCCGATTTTGCCGAGCAGGATCCTGCGGACTGGTGGAATGCGATTGGAAAAACGTCTCGTGAGTTGATGGCGAGTGGCGCTGTATTGGCATCCCGGATAGCGGGCATTGCCTTCTCGACTCAGATGCTCAACGTGATCTGCCTCGATGGGAAGGGCAACCCGCTCGGGCGCAGCATCAGTTGGCTCGATTGCCGCGCGCATCAAGAAGCTGAAAGCATCATGCGCAGACTTGGAGGGCCGAAGATCTTCGCCTCATTGCTGGGGACGGCGATCACCGGCAAGGATGTGCTTCCGAAAATCTGGTGGCTCAAGAGGCATGCGCCGGAGCTTTATGCCGGCGCGGCTACATTTGCCGATGCGAGCGGCTATCTGCTTTACCGCGCAACCGGCCGTCTGGTCTTTGAATGGAGCTGCGCCAGCGTCACTGGGCTCTTCAATCTGAAGACCAAAAGATGGGATGGGGTGGTCATGAGGCTTCTCGGCATCGATCCGGCGAAATATCCTGTTCTGGTTGGATCCTCGGAGAAAGTCGGAGGGCTGACCGCCGAAGCCGCCAGGCATCTTGGTCTGCTTGAGGGGACGCCGGTCTTTGGCGGTGCGGGCGATGCGATGAGTGCGGCCGTTGGATCCGGCGCTGTTGGAGAAGGCGACGGCCACCTCTGTCTGGGCACTTCCGGATTCGTCGGGCTGGTCACTCGAAAGCGGATTACGGGCCGTCGTGGCATGGCTTCAGTTCAGTCCGCCGATCCGGAGAAGCTCCTTCTGGTCGGCGAAACAGAGACAGCGGGCTCCTGTTTGAAATGGGCGGCAAGAGAGTTTTACGGTGCGTCCGAGGATGACCCCGCGATCTACAGACGCATGGACGAGGATGTCGCGTCGACTGCCCCGGGATCCGGAAGGCTGATCTTCACGCCCTGGATGTATGGCGAACGCTCACCGGTATCCGATGAGAGCCTGCGCGCAGGCTTCTTCAATCTCAGTGCCGGGCATACGCGCGCGCAGATGACGAGGGCCATCTATGAGGGTGTCGCCTTTAACCTGCGTTGGATCCTGGATTCGATGGATGAGCTGTACAAGTTCCGTCCCGATCCATTGAGGGTGATAGGCGGGGGCGCCAATGGGGCGCCGTGGCTTCAGATTATCGCCGATGTAACCGGCCGCAGGCTCGAGCGCATGTCAAATCCTCAGGAAGCGGGCGCAATTGGCGCCGCAATCCTGGCCGCAGTGGGACTTGGAATTCATCCATCAGTCGAGTCGATCAAATCGGTGCTCAGGCCGACCGCAATCATCGAGCCTCATCCGGAGCCGCGAAAAATCTATGACGATCTCTACGCGGCATTCCGCGAAATTTATCCCTCGCTCAAAGGGCTCTACCACAAGCTGAATCGGGTTAATTGATAACTGATAATGTTGGCGAATTCGCCAACATTTCATCAGGGCCAAAGGCGCCAAATAAAAAAATCCAGGGGGTGATTCGGCGAGAATCTCCGATAAACGCAAGATCGGAAAAGGTCGCTCAATCCACCCACCTGGATTTTTTTGTCTATTTAGGACTACTCTTTTACACCAGCTTATGCTTCTTGATCGGCAGCTCGCGGATGCGTTTGCCTGTAGCCGGGAAGATGGCGTTGCAGATGGCCGGCGGAATTGGAGGCACTCCGGGTTCGCCGACACCTGCCGGTGGAGCATCGCTCGAGACCATATGGACATTGGTCACGCGCGGAGCCTCGTTCATCCTGGCCACTGGATAATCGTCGAAGTTGGCCTGTTGGATTTCTCCATTGGCCGCGGTGATTTCTCCCATCAGCGCCACCGAAGTTCCGAAAACGGAACCTCCCTCGAACTGTGATCTGACGCGGTCGGGATTGATCACTCTGCCGGCGTCCACGGCAATGTCGACGCGCGGAATGGAGATCTTTCCTCGATCATCGACTTCGACTTCGACTACCGCGGCGACGTAGGTCAAAAAGCTGCGGTGAGCTGCGATGCCCCACGCATGACCCTTGGAGGGCTTCCTGTTGGCCCATCCGGATTTTTCGGCTGCGAGCTCGATGACGCGGCGCAGCCGGCCGGTGTCGACAGGGAACAGGTCGAGCGATTTACCGTAGTTCTGATAGTTCGCACCCTGCGCCTTGAGATCGATCTTGCGCGGCTGACCCAGAACATCCAGCAGATATTCGACCGGATCGCGCTTCGACATCTGAGCAAGCTCGTCGACGAAGGAATGGATTCCGAATGCATGATAGATGTTGGCTACTGAACGCAGCCAGCCGATGCGGACGTGCGCTTTGGCCTGACCATTTTCAGCCCTGATGTTGGGAATATCGAATGGCATATCGGTCCAGCCCATTCCCAGTTCGCCCGCAGAGCCTTCGTTGGCCGCGGGGTTAAACATTGCCATCAGGCTCGGGAAGACGCTGCGCTGAAGCCATGCCGTCGGGCGGCCCTTTTCATCGACCGAGGCTTTCAGATACATGGCCGCCACTGCGTGATAATAATCGAAGCGCACGTCGTCCTCGCGAGTCCACGTCACTTTGACCGGCTTGCCCATGGATTTTGAGAGCAATGCGGCTTCGGCGACATAGTCTGGCTTGGATTTACGCCCGAATCCTCCGCCTAGCAGCGTTACGTGGCATTCGACATTTTTCTTGTCTATGCCCAGGGCTTTGGAGACTGCGTCCTGCACCGCCTGCGGGTTCTGAGTCGCAGCATGCACGACCACGCGACCGTCTTTGAATTCGGCCACGGCCGCAGGTGGCTCCATCGGACATGCCAGATGCGGCACATAATATTCGGCTTCGTGGGTTCTGCCGCCCCTGGCGAATTCGGCATCGACATTGCCGAGATTGCGCGCGACTTTGCATGGTTTACGCGCCGTCTCCTGCAGTGCCTTCTTGTATGCGTCCGAATTGTAGCTCGCATTCTCGCCGGCTTCCCAGGTGACTTTGAGCTTGTTGCGTCCCTGCATTGCAGCCCATGTATTTTCAGCGATGACGGCCACTCCGCCGAGGGGCTGGAAGAGATAGGGCGGTTTGAACGTGTCGATCATTATTGTTTTCAGGACGCCCTTGACCTTGAGAGCCTCCTGATCGTCCAGGCTCTTTACTTTTCCGCCGACCACGGGAGGATGTTCGATCGAGGCATGGACCATCCCGGGCATCTTGCATCGATACCGTAAATCCCCTTGCCATTGACGATCTGGTCACGGTCGATGACTGGCATATCCTTGCCGATGTAGCGGAACTCGGCAGGCGATTTGTATTGAAGCTCATCTTTTTTCGGCACGGGCTGTTTGGCGGCAAGTGCGACGAGATCGCCGTAGCCGATCTTACGGTTGCTGCCCGCGTGTACCACCTGATGATTCTGCGCCTTGCATTCATTTGCGGGGACTCCCCACTGTGTCGCGGCCGCTCGAACCATCATCAGTCGGGCCGTTGCGCCCGCTTCACGCATGGCATCATAAAAATCGCGAATCGAGCAGGAACCGTCGGTGTTCTGCGAACCGTATTTGGCGTCGCCCAATGCCTGTTCGATTCTGACTTTTGCCCAGTCGGCTTCGAGTTCATCGGCCAGGACTGCCGGCAATACGGTTCTGATTCCCGTTCCCATCTCGGACCGATGAGCGATGATGATCACTCTTCCGTCGGGTTCAAGCCCGAGATAGACGCTCGGATTCCACGCGGCGGCAGCCGGTTCAGCGGATTCGCCCGCTGCCAGAGCATCAAATGGAAGCACTTTCGCGCCAAGCACGAATGCCCCGGCAGAGAAGACGCCTCCTAAAAAATTGCGACGACTAACCAGTTCAACTCTGTTCATTATTTCACCCCCGCGGCAAGTTTGATCGCCTGCCGGATGCGCTGATATGTTCCGCAACGGCAAATGATGCCTTTCATCACTTCGTCGATGTCGGCATCGCTCGGCTTGGGTTTCTGTTTGAGCAGCGCCGCAGCCTGCATGATCTGCCCCGACTGACAATATCCGCACTGAGGTGCATTCACCTGTTTCCATGCCTGCTGGACAGGGTGCGTACCTGCCGGGCTCAGGCCTTCGATGGTCATGACATTTTTGCCGGCAGTGCTCGACATCGGTGTCAGGCAGCTCCGCGTTGCCGAGCCATTGACATGCACGGTGCAGGCGCCGCACAAGCCCGCCCCGCAACCATACTTCGTCCCAGTCAACTGCAGCAGGTCGCGCAGGAACCATAACAATGGCATATCAGGATCGCCGTCAAACCTGCGACTGACCCCATTTACCTTCAATGTGATCATTTCTTTTCTCCCCGGGTTATGATGATTCTGTTGGTCTTGCAGAAGTTGCTATCATAACCATAAATAGTGATTAAACAAAGTTATACAACTGCAGAGTCCACGCTGGAGTGTGATTTTTTATGTTAGTCTTTGAAGCTGGAACTATGAACGCGTGAAAACTCCCTTTGAACTTTAAGCATGAAACTTTAAACTGATTGCATCCTGCAAAAACACTGGAGAACAATATGCCGGAACGAGATTACGATGTAGTTCTTTATGGAGCGAGCGGGTTTACCGGAAAGCAGACTGTCGAATATTTTGCCAGGCACCCGCAGTGCGGCGAAATACGCTGGGCGATTGCCGGGCGCAACCGGCAGAAGCTCGAAGCGGTTCGGGATGAGGTTGGAGGTGCGGCGAAGAATGTCGATATCCTTGTGGCTGAAAGTCACGACGATGCGGCCATCCATGCCATCGTCTCGCGCACCAGAGTCCTGCTGACAACCGCGGGGCCGTTTGCGCTATACGGCACAGGGATTGTCGAAGCCTGCGTCAAGTTCGGGACTCACTATGTCGACATCACCGGAGAGACTCCGTGGGTCCGCGATCTGATCGACCGCTATCACCAGAAAGCCGCCGCCGACGGAACGAGAATCATCCCGTTCTGCGGCTTCGATTCGGTGCCTTCGGATCTTGGATCATATCTGGTCGCACGACACATCAATGTCTCAATGGGCCTGAAATGCAAAGAGGTCAAATCATTCTTCAGGATGTATGGCGGCATCAATGGCGGCACTCTGGCTACTATGTTCAACATGCACGAAAGCGGCCAGATAACCCGGGCTAAAGAACCTTTTCTGCTTAACCCTCCCGGAAGTCATTCAAAGGACGAACTCGAAAAAAATCAGGACCCTTCAGTGCCTCGATACGATTCGGACATGGAGACCTGGGTTGCGCCTTTTGTCATGGGGCCGATAAATACTCGAGTGGTGCGACGCAGTGCGGCTCTTTTCAATCAGTGGAATGATTCGTATGGGGCGGATTTTACCTATCAGGAGTATCTCAAATTCAGCGGGATGCTTGCGGGCGTGGAGGCTACGGCATTCACCGCCGGCATGGCCGCTTTCGAATTGGTTCAGCAGACGCCCGTTCGTTACCTGATGAAGACTCTCATGCCGAAACCGGGCAGCGGACCTTCGGAACAGACCATGAATTCAGGCTGGTTCAAATGCGAACTCATCGGCACGGCGGAAGACGGTCGCAAGGTCCGCGGTGAGATCCGCGATCAGGGAGACCCTGGAAATCGCGCTACCGTGAAGTTCCTCTGCGAATCGGCGCTGGCGCTCTCTCTCGATACCGGCAAACTGCCCGGAGGCCCGACCCGAGGCGGCATCCTCACCCCCGCAACCGGACTCGGCGATCTCCTCGCCGACAGACTGCGCAAAGCCGGCATGATTATCGAGATAAAATAGAAAGAAGAATGGAGAATGGAGAATGCAGAATGATGAATAGGGAATGCAGAATTAAGAATTAAGAATGAAGAATGCGGAATGATGAATAGGGAATGCAGAATTAAGAATTAAGAATGAAGAATGCGGAATGATGAATGGGGAATCGCAACCATTGATTCAAGCCGTTAAAGTAGCCGAGTCTTACTTATCATTAAATCAAAAATGCACATTCGCACCACTCTTCATTCTGCATTCTTCATTCTTAATTCTGCATTCCCCATTCTTCATTCTGCATTCAATATGATTTTCTCGGCGATCATTTTATCGATAGATAGTTGATCGATGTTGAGGAGATTGCGAAGGACAAGGCTGGTGTGTTGTCCGATCATTGGAGCGGGCATCTCGTTTCGGCTTGGAGTCAATGAGAACTTGACCGGAGCGCCAGTGACTTTGTAAGGTCCGGCTTTCGGATGCACCAGTGTCGGGAACAGCTCGCGAACGGCCGATTGAGGGTCTTCGATGACCTCCGTGAAATTTCTGACGAGTGAGCAAGGAATCCCCGCTGAATGCAGTTTTTCGATCCAGTAGGCGGCAGGCTGTTCGCGAAAGATGGCTGCGATCATCGGCTCAAGAATCTTCCTGTTTCTGACGCGATCGGCATTGGTGGCGTAATCCGTATGGGATTCGAGATCGGGTCGTTCGATAATTTCGCAGAAGGCGGACCAGAGTTTTTCACTTCCAATCGCAATCGAGAAGCTTCTGTCCTTGCCGTCAAAGACGCGGTAAGGAACGATTGTCGCAAATGCCGTTCCCATCGGTTTCGGATCGATACCTGAGCCAAGGAAGTTCATGAAGTTCGAACTCATTGCCGAGATGAGGGCATCGTACATCGAGACATCAACGAATTGTCCCATCCCCGTCTGATCGCGATACCTGAGCGCCGATAGGATTCCGATGACGGCAAACATTCCGGCCGTGACGTCAGCCACGGAGTATCCGCTGCGCACCTGCTCGCCGGATTCAGTTCCGGTCATGCTGACGAGTCCGCTGGAGCATTGAACTACCAGATCCATGGCCGCTTCGTTGCGTGATGGCCCATCCTGGCCATATCCCGATATCGAGCAATAAACGAGGCCGGGGTGTATCTCGCGGACCGCATTGTAGCCGAGGCCCAAACGATCCAGAGTCCCGGGGCGGAAGTTCTCAATCAGGACGTCCATCTTTTCGATCAGCTTTAAACACAGATCGATTCCTTCACGCCGTTTGAGATCGATCGAGATGCCGTATTTGCCGCGATTGAGGCCTAAAAAGTAAGACGAATCGTCCCCGGTAAATGGCGGTCCCCAGCCGCGACCCATATCACCGCCCTGAGGCGACTCCAGTTTGTAAACATCGGCTCCGAACTCGGCCAGCACCAGTGTGCAGTACGGCCCGGCAAGGGCGTGTGAGAAGTCGAGCACACGAATCCCTTTGAGGGCTGCGGCCGTTTCATCAGCAATATCATCGTCTCGCATCTATATCCTCTTGATTAGCGGAATTCGTTAGCGGAATCCTCGCTCCATCTCGTTTGATCATTCTGCAATTCCTGACAATCGTGCATCGAATGAATTCGCCAACAGTATCAGTCATTGATAAATAGTTTGCATTAAATCCAGGTTTGGATAAAACTGCGCGCAGGTAACAATCCATCAAAGCTGAAACTATCAGCCAAAGTTCATTAACAAACAATAGGAGGAATATGAGAAGACAACTCTCCAGTCTGTTTATCGCTTTAGGTTTTGTGATTGCCATGGTTGTGACGACTTCAGCGGTTCCATTCGCCATGAGGATCAAAGCGGACGTTCCGTTCGATTTTTATGTCGGTAAAAAGCTGTTTCCCAAGGGCGATTACATCATCGAGTCGGTCAACGATGCCGGGACAATGGTGATTCGCAGCGCTAAGAAAGGCAAGGCCAGGAACTTCACAGTCATCAAGTCCAAGATGACCGACAAGCCGAAATCAAAACTGGTCTTCCACCGTTATGGAGATCAGTATTTTCTTGCGAGGATCTGGGATGGGTCGAGCGACACCGTCCTCAAGCTCGATAAGTCGAGTCTCGAAAAGAAAGCGGCCAAGGCTGCCAAGAAGGAGAATCCGGACGAAGTCCCGGTGAATGACAAGTAATTGGATTTTCTGACGACTTCGAGGAGAAGGCTGCTTTGGGCAGCCTTCTCCTGCCGCCGGGGGAGTATTTCGGTTTGACACGTTCTTTTAAAGCATCAAACAGCCGGCGAAGCCGGCGACAGCAGCCTGTAGCCAGGGTGGAGCGAGGCGAAGCCGAGCGGAACCCTGGCCTGATCGAAAATAGAACTCAAGCCCACGAAGTGAGCGGCAGATTAAGGCCAAAAGTTTAGCGGCTGTTTTCTGTCGCCCGTTTCACGGGCTCGGAATGATGTTGATTACGAAACCCAGGGTTCGCTCGGTCCTTCACCCTGGGCTACTGTCTGCCACCCGCTTCGCCGGTTGTGGGCTAGTCAAATCAAAATAAAGAATATTCCGTGCGTAACATCAGTCATTAAAAGAAGATTCGACTGGAAGCCGGAGAGCGCCTGACAATTACTCTCTGATCAATCGCCAAACTTCTGCTTGTGGGATCATCCGTCAGTTTAATTTCTGCTTGCAGCCAAAGGCAGCCGAAGCAGATGCTTGTTGTAGGTGAGGTAAATCCGCTATTCCCACTTAATCCATCAAATACTAAAGACCAGGGGCTGAGGAGTTACGAAGAAATTTGCCAACAGCTTTGCCAACAAGTCTGATAGATAGGATAATCGGGGTCTGCTCACATGAGCCGCGGCCGGAACAGGCAGGCGGGTGCTTTTCGAATAATCAACAATTTCAAAAATCCCGGAGGTGCTTTTTTTATGACAAAGCGCAGATTGATTCTTTTTGTGATGGCATTGGCCATTGCCTTTTCGCCGTCGGTTCCATATTCGGTGAAGGGGCAGAGTGCGCAGCCGGCTCAGGCCGCGCAAACACAGCAGGCTCAAAAGCCTGTCGAACTGCCCGACATCCTCGCCTGGAAGCGAATTTCAGCGCCGACGGTTTCAAATGACGGGGAGTTTTTCGCATACAAGATCGTGCCGAACGAAGGCGATGGCGAAGTGGTCGTCCGGCGCGTCGGCGACGGCAGGAATGGAAATTCCCGGTTGGTGAATCGGCGGGGTTCGGCGGCGGGCCGGGCTTTGGCGACGGGGCCGGATCGCGAGAGCTGGCATTCTCTGAAGATTCGAAATGGTTCGCCTTTACCATTTATCCGGGATTCAAGGAAGCGAAGCGACTGAAGAAAGAGCGCAAGCCGCTGCAGAACAAGATCGTGCTGCTCAATCTTTCAACCGAGAAGAAGACCGAGTTTGAAAAGGTTCGCCGGTTCTCTTTCTCAGGCGAGAATCCAAACTGGGTTGCACTGCACAGATACGGCGCGGACGCCCCGGCAGGGCCGCCGGCCGGAGCTTCATCTCCAGCGGCTCCTGGCGGCGCAACTCCTCCCGAGAGGCCAACCGGGTCCGACCTGCTACTCTATGAACTCTCGACCGGCAACCAGTTGAACGTCGGCAACGTGGCCGATTTCGCTTTCGACAAGAAAGGCAACTGGTGCGCGTGGACGATCGACGCTTCCGACAAGGCCGGCAACGGAGTCAGGCGAGAAATATGAACACCGGCGCGCTGCTGCCGCTCGACAGCGACAAGGCTGTTTACAGAGGTCTGCGATGGACTGAGAAGGGTGAAGGACTCGCGGCCGTCAAAGGAATCGAAGACAAAGGCTACGAAGACAAGCTCTACAGCGTGGTCGGTTTCAATTTTACATCGGGAACCCTCAGAAAGCCGCCTACGATCCCAGGGACGACAACTCTTTCCCGGCGGGAATGACTATCAGCCGAATCGCGCTCCGATCTGGAATGACGATATGAGCGCGCTGGTCTTCGGCATTCACGATGTGAAGAAAAAGAAGGACGAGAAGAAGCCTGCAGGCAGGCCCGATGCAGCAGCAAGAGAGGGCGATGCCGCCATGGCTCGCAGGAACGATGACGAACCGGAAAAACCGGATCTCGTATTGTGGCACTGGAAGGACAAGCGTCTGCAGGCTCAGCAGCAGGTGGAGGAGAGCCGAGACAAGAATTTCAGCTACCTTGCAACTTTTCGCGTTGCTGAAAGAAATTCATCCGTCTGGCGGATGAAGATCTGCGAACTGTCACGCCTGCGCCGAAGCACCGCTGGGCCGTTGGCACGGACTCGCGCGAATACGACCTCATGGGCACTCTCGACGGGCGCCGCTACCAGGATGTCTACGTGGTCGATATGCAGACGGGCGCGCGCAAGCCGGCGCTGAAAAAATCGCGCTGGACTTTTGATGCATCGCCGGACGGCACGCATCTGCTCTATTACGATGACGGCCAGTTCATGACGCTCGACATGGCTTCAGGTCAGTCATTCAACATCACGAAGAACATACAGTCGAATTTCTACGACGAAGACGACGATCACAACAACCTCAAGCCTCCCGCGCGTCCGATTGGATGGACGAAGGATGGCGCATCCGTGCTTCTCTCGGACCATTGGGACATCTGGAACGTGCCGGTTCACGGCGGTAACGCGGTGAATCTGACGCAGAACGGCAAACGCGACAAAATTCGTTATCAGAGTCGTTACAGGCTCGATCCCGAAGAGAAGGGAATCGACCTGTCGAAGCCGAATTACCTGCGGGCTTATGGCGAGTGGACGAAGAAGGCGGGCATCGCCCGTCTTGAAGGCGGCAAACCCGGTCCGAAGATGCTTACGTGGCAGGACGCCGGCTTCGGCGCTTTGATCAAAGCCGAGAAGGCAGAGAAATATTTCTTCACACGCGAGACCTACAAGGATTCGCCCGATTATTACGTCGCCGATGCAATGCTTGGCGGCGCCGGCAAGATCTCGGATGTCAATCCGCAGCAGAAGAATTTTCTCTGGTCTTCCGGATCCAGACTGATCGATTACACCAGCGCCAAGGGAGACAAGCTGCAGGGAGCCCTCTTCCTGCCTGCCAACTACCAACCGGGCAAGAGCTATCCAACCGTAGTCTACATCTACGAAAAGCTCTCACAGGGTCTCAATAACTACGCGATGCCGTCCTACAACGGCTTCAATAAATCGGTATACACCAGCAACGGTTATGCCGTGCTCATGCCCGACATCACATACAAGATCAACGATCCCGGGATGTCGGCCGTCTGGTGCATCCTGCCGGCACTCAAGGCCGCAATTGAAACGGGTGTTGTAGACAAGGATCACGTGGCTCTTCACGGTCATTCGTGGGGAGGCTACCAGACCGCGTTTATGGTCACTCAGACCGATGCCTTCAGGGCTGCGATAGCGGGCGCTCCGCTGACCGATATGATCTCGATGTACAACCTGATCTACTGGAACACCGGCAGCGGTAACATAGGCATCTTTGAAAGCAGTCAGGGTCGCTTTACCGGCAGCCCCGTTGAGATCACCGATTCGTACATCCGCAACTCGCCGGTCTTTCATCACAAGAATGTCACTACGCCGCTGATGATCCTTCACAACGACAAGGACGGCGCGGTCGACTTCACACAGGGCATCGAATACTACAACCAGCTCAGAAGACTTCGAAGCCCGTGGTCATGCTGCAGTACAAAGGCGAAAACCATGGCCTTCGCGTACCCGCAAACATGAAGGATTACACCATCAGGATGAAGGAATTCCTCGATCATCACCTGATGGGCAAACCTGCGCCGAAATGGCTGACTGACGGCGTCCCTCTGCTTAAGCTCAAAGACCATCTGGAGGAGCGATCTAAAGACAAACCGGATCCGGTCGCTCCGCTCAAGTAGGAAGATTACGAAATACACGCAAAAAACGGAACAGACGGAATCATCACAGGAAGATGATTCCGTCTGTTCCGTTTTTACGTAATCCTCTCTTCCGTCAATTTTTATATAATGCCCCAGCAACTGCGCCTGCGATTATTCCCAGCCGATGCCGCTTAATATGATTGCCCAGGCCACGATGTAGCTGAAGTTGTTGAAGAGGAGGTGAGCAAAGATCCATGTGGGAAAGTTGATGAGGATTCCTGCATATAACCCATAGGTTGCTCCGCCCTTCCAACCCTGGCTGAAGCTGCTCTTGACCTTGTCATAAACCCAGACGAAGACCAGAGCCGCGACAAAATTGGCGACTGTCAGCCAAAGCATCGATGAGTCCTGCCGGAAGAGGCTCATGTGTTTGGAATAGACCGGCCCCTCCAGGAGAAAGCCGTTTACAACTAAATCATAAATGGTACCCACAACACCTGTTGCCAGGACTGCAATGATGAACTTCTTGAGATTCTATGTTTCCTCCGATTTTGATTATTTTTTGGGATTGAAACTGCTGCTGCTACTTCAGAAAAAGTGCGGACAACGTTATACAGCTTCTTCGCAGATGCCCGTTAAAATCTGGACATCCACGTCCATCCCGGAGGAGGAAAATAAAAATAATAATTCCATGAAATGATGATGGCGTAATGATAACGGTTTTATCGGAACCTGCAAGGATTTTAAGAGCGCGAGGCCTTTGTTAAATCCTTCGTCCGAAGACGTCTTTCAGGATGCTTGTGACGCGTGCAGCCGGGTTCTTGCGGATCTTCTTCTCTTCCTCGCCGACCATATAGAACAAACCGTCGAGAGACTTGTTGACGACATATCCGTCGATATCGAGCGACTGGGATTTGGCGAAGGGAATGGCCTGGAGCTGGCCGATGAGGTCCTTGTATCTGCGTGTTGCGCCGGCATCGTTCATCGACTTTTCGATGATGGGGCGGAATGCGGATGTGAGCCGCGATGAAGTTCTGGCCTTGAAGTACTCAGTCGCGGCGGTGTCTCCGCCGGTGAGAATGCGGCGCGCATCGTCGAAGGTCATCTCTTTGATCGCGCTGACAAAGATCTGGCGAGCCTGCGGAGCGGCTTTTTCCGCGGCGCGATTCATGCTCATCACGAATTCATCGACGAGTGCGCCCTGACCGACTGCACGCAGTCCCTTGCCCAGCGTGTCGAGCTGTTTTGGCAGCAGTATCTTGATCGCGGCGTTTTTGAAGAATCCGTCGACAACTCCTGTGAGCTTGACCGCGTTTCCGGTGCCTATCTGCAGAGCTTCTTTCAAGCCGGCGACGATCTTGTCATTGCCGAGGCCGCCGAATTGAGCGACGGACGTAAGGTTGATTAAAAGCGCAAGACTCAGCGCGATGCTTTGCAATTGCATGACTCCCCTCCTCATAATGCGATAAATATACCGAGATGAATGATAGCTCACTCTTGAGCCAATGTGGATGAGATGTCCCCATAAAACGCGGTCTTCGGACAGGAGGCAATGATGAAGCAATCGTTTCAAATAAATGGAATAACCCTGATCATCGCTGTTTTGTTTGTCGGCATGTTTTCACTGTTTTTGACGATTCCCGGGCTGACGCAATCCAGGGGTGATGCGGCTCCGGTGACATTCCACCACGTTCACCTGAATTCGACCGACCCGGCGGCAGCGATCAGTTTCTACACTTCCACATTCGATATGACCAGAAAGGCGGCTCTCGCCGGCTGGGATGGAGTTCAGAGTGAAAACATGTATCTTCTCTTCAACAAGGCAGGCAGGTCTCCGGTCACCGAGCCTCTCAGCGCCATCTGGCATTTTGGATGGGGCAGCACGGCGATGGAGCCGGATTACCGGAAACATCTGGCGAATGGGGTCTCTTTCAAAACGCCGATGACGAGGCTCAACTCATCGCTTCAGTTCGCTTATATGAACGCCCCGGATGGAGCTTTAGTCGAGATCAATACATCGAATACCAACGCCTTCATCCACGTTCACCTTTACAGCGATGCTCCGCTGTGCGCCGCGGACTGGTATGTCAAAAATCTGGGGGCAACAAGCCGGGCGCAGCAGCGCACGGGGCCATGTGAAGTTCCATTCGCCGCCCCAAGCGAGCCGCTGGGAGTCATCAGGTCGCCAGTCGCGACCGTCAGGTTCGGAGATGTCAGCCTGATCATCTATCCGAAGCAGCGCCCGGCAAACTCGTCAGTCCGCGAGGCCACGTCGTCGATCACATAGCGCTCAGCGTTCAGGATTTGAAAGCAGTTCTGGACAGGTTGAAAAAATCGGGAGTGAGAGTGCTTGAAAATCCCCGTAAATTCGGCAGGAGCACTCAGATGTCTGCAATGATTGAAGGGCCGGATTCAATTGCCATCGAGCTGGTCGAGAAGCCTTGATAATACGATTTCCTGAATCTCAAGCGGAGCGCATGGTTAAAGTCGCATTTCATCGCCAAGCGCCAAGGGGCGAACATCGCAAAAGGCAATTGAGGGATTTTTAATTGTCCGGACATTTAGAAATAGCCATTCAGGCTTTTGATTTTGGCGTTCCTGGCACTCTATGGCCATTTCGCCGGATTATTTTCCCGTTAAATCATCAGTGCATTCGAAATCCAAGTTAAAGCGAGCTCAATTACGTGATTGCGCTCTTTGAATGGCTATTTTGATGTTTCAGCATCCATCTTAGTGAACCATGGATTGCCGAAATTCTTGTATGGGCCGCCGTCGATGGAGATCTGAACCTGCAGGCGGTAATTGGCCGGTGAGAGCATCAACGTTTTACCTTTGAGCTTGACGGTTTTGCCGTCTTTTTTGATCGGTTCGGTCTCCCAGAAGATTGTGTAATAGCCGCCGAGGTCGCCGCCGATAGGGCCGGTTTTTTTGATCGATAATCCAAACAGAGCCGATTCGGTACGCGTCACGATTCTGTCCTTCTCGTTGTACTCTGTGAGTGCGCGGCCTTTGAAGGGGCCCGCCGGACCATCGCCCTCGATCAAGCTTTCATAAGTCGACCCTTTTGCCTGTTTTTTGTAAGTCTCCCTGCCCTTGAACTTTCCTGCCGGGCCCAGCGGAGATTCCGGGACATTCCATTCAAAAGACCATGCGCCGATGAAGTAGTCCATGTTCGGAGGCGGCATTGGATCAGTCGGCTCAGTCGGCCGGTGGGGCTGCTGCGGATTCTGGAAGAAGAGCAAGACTAAGAGAATAAGTGTGTGAGTCATAACTGTTGTGGTTGAAGGATCGACAAAGCTGCGCTTGCGGCGCAGCTTTTCGAATGAGTTACTTGATGGCAGTCTGCGGCGGCGCCGGTTTGTTGAGAATCTTGCTGTCGACGGTGTACTCGAACCAGGGGATGAACATCTCGTCCCAGCTCTGCTCGCTCCAGAAGACTTCCTTGTTCGGCGCAGGGTTGTAGCGGTTTTTGATCGAGTTGTCATAATGGGCAACGGCGATCATCCTGCTGCCGGCAGGGATCTTCATCGGCTCCGCCAGTTCATAATGAAGCTGCCAGTTGAAGTCGAACTTCGGCACATCGAGCAGCACCTGTTGTCGCCCGTCCGGCCAGATCAGCGTGTATTTGATGTCCTTGCCTCGCAGGTGCATATGAGGCGCAAAGGCGTAAAGCGTGATCGCTTCCTTGAGTGTCACCTCGCCGGAAATCTCCCAGTTGTCGACGTTGGGAGGTATGTTCGTGATTCTGCCGCGAATTTTGACCTCTTTGCCGTTGATCATTCTGGTTTCGCTGAGTTCCTTGCCGCCGATGAAGATCGTATCGGACACGCCTTTGGTCAGGACCTCATAAGTCACCGGCTTTTGGCGAACCAGAGCCCCAGCCTCGACCTGTCTTTTCAACGCGGCCGCTTGGCTGGTAATACATGTTGAACTGGACGTACATCCCCGGGAGGATTCTTTTGCAGTGCCCGGATAATGGGATTCGAATCCTTGCCGGGTGCCTGGCCGACCAGTTTGAAAGCGCCGGCGCGAGTGAATGAATCCTGACTGAGGAAGACTTCGCGTGAACCGCCTTCGCTCAGGCCACCTGTCTCTCTGGCCGACTGGCTGTTAAGTGCGGCTGATGCTGCTCCGTCGCGAACGGCTTTGCCGTCGACGACTTTCGTCCCTTCCGGCAATCTGACCACATTGGCAATCGAGTGATGAACCACTGCTGGATTGCCCGGCCGTAGTTCGACCTTTTCCACCCAGCGTTCTTCATTGAACGGCACCGGGACGTAGAAGTTCTGCATCGGCAGTTCGCCTTCGGCCGGGACCTCGAAATCGATCGGCATCTCGATAACCAGATCGGGTTCGCCGAACGTCCAGCCAGGCGTGAACTTCGGCATCGCCGGCAGATCCTTGTCGTCTCCTTCGGCGCGCCCGCATCAACCCCAGGCGACGATGGTCTCGATCTCTTTCTGAGTCAGTCGCCGGTCGTTGCCGAATTTCAGCGTGGATTTATGCGGATCGGCAAACCATGGCGGCATGGTGCGCTCAGCTACTTCTTCGCGGATGGCTTTGCTCCATGGGCGGACCTCCTGGTATGAGGTCAGGGGCATCGGAGCCACCTCGCCCGGGCGATGGCAGATCGAGCACTTGTTGAAGATGATCGGTGCAACATCCCTGGTAAATGTGACCCCGGCAGCCTGATTTCTCTTTGCGACCAACGTCACGACCGCAACCAGCGAAACCAGCAGAATGATGGACAATCGTTTCATGGGAATTTCTCCTTGTTCCGAATTACTGGCTGCTGCTGCCAACGGGCGGCGGCGAAGTCTTGCGCAAATCCTGTTTGTCCAGCGTGTAATCGACATAGCCGATCATCATCTCTTCCCAGGTTTGCGATCCCCATCGGACTTCTTTCGTCGGGTCGGGATTGAACTTGTTGTTGATCGAGTTATCGTAATGAGCGACGCAGACGAGCTTGCTGCCCTTCGGTGCGGCAACTTCTTCGCTGAAGACATAAGTCAACTGCCAGTTGAAGTCCCAGCGCGGTATGTTGAGCAGTACTTTCGATGTCCCGTCAGGATAGACCAGCGTAAATTTGAAATCCTTGCCGCGCATGTGCATATGCGGATGCAGGCTGTCGATATGACTGTCTTCCTTGAAAGTGAATTCAGCCTTCGTCTCATAATTCGGATCGCCCGGCGGAATGACAAGGTTGCCCTGCGACGCGCCTGCTGTGATGACGCGCTTTTCGATCGGAATTCTGGAGAAGATCAGCCCGATGCTGGAGCGATCGGTTCCTGGTTCGCCATTTGTGGTGTAGTGAATCTGAAAGACCAGAACGGAGCCTTTCTTGACAAGCTTTGCCTGACCGGGGCGGAGTTCCAGCGGAGCCTCGCCCGGAGCCCAGCCTACCAGACGCCCGTCTGTGTCCGTGGGGCGCTCACCACGGCGCAGTTCGTTCGGGTCGATCTCACCTGGCTTCGGCAGATTCCCATGCTCCGGATAACGCACGTCAACAATTACGTGATGAACTATGCGGCGGTTACCCGCGCGGATCTCTGCGAACTGGACATATTTGTCTTCAGTGAAATTGGTCGGCACTGCGAAATATTTGTAGGGGATTGTCCCATCGGCCGGTACGCTGTATTCCACGGGCATGGTCAGCACGACATCAGGCTTTCCGATATTCCAGCCTTCCGGATATTTGGGATTCGGAGGCAGATCGCCGGGATCTCCCTCTTTAGCTCCACCCTCTACCCATGAGGTGATGGTCTCGATATCCTTCTGTGAAAGGCGGCTGTCGTTGGAGAATACGCCCTCATGCTGATCAGCAAACCACGGAGGCATGGTGCGAGTCGCGACCTTTTCGCGAATCGCTTTCGCCCATGGCCTCACTTCCTTGTAGCTCATAAACGACATCGGAGCCACCTCACCCGGCCGGTGACAGATCTGGCAGTTCTTCTGAATGATCGGCGCCACGTCCTTGTTAAAGGTCACCGTCGCCATTGCTGCTTTCCCTGAACCCAGCCAGATAAAGATGCCGGCGGATACCAGCACGCAAAGCAGGCTTAAACCAAAAGTTCGTTTCATAGACTTCCTCCTGAAACTTTTGTAATGAATCGAAAAAAATAGATAGATTGCGAAAATGATAGAAGACAGATTAAACGAAATAGACGAAAATTTTCAGACGGACAAAGCTCAAGACCCATCCAATCCTCGAAAGACAAAACAATTGAAATTCACGAACCCTGCTATTTTAAACTCTTTTCGTTTCTTCCGTTTGTTTCGTAATCTGTTTTCTCCTATTTTTTCGGGCCGATCGAGCGGATGAAATTGACCAGTTGCCAGATCTGCTTCTCGTTGAGCTTGTCTTTGTAGGCAAGCATGTCGCTCGACACTCCATCGCGGATGGCGACAAAGATTTCACCGTCGGTCGAACCATAATCCCACGTATCGTCGGTCAGGTCGGCGGGCGTTCCGCCGGCCAGTGCCATTCCACCGTCTCCCTTGCCTGTGGGGCCGTGACACGAAGCGCAATATCGCTGATAAAGCTTCTTTCCGGCCTCGATCGATTCGCCGTTTGTGGCTTCAGGATTTTTGAGCTTCTGCGCCTCTGGATTGCGTCGCGGCTCCTGTGCCTGAATTGCCAGCCAGCCGGCTGAAACCAGGAAAATGCAAACGATCAGCGCGACATATCGGTTATTCCTGAGGTACATCAAAATTCTCCACAAGATATTCGGGATAAGCCTCGCGCAGGTGAAGGAACAATTCGTGAACCAGATTGACGAGGCGGTTGATGCCGTAGGCGTACTGGTTGTTTTTCACTGACAGCGAGACCGAGACAAAGCCGCCGCGATTCGCGCAGGAAGCTTCCGCGCGTTTCCGATCGATTCGCCTGTGTTCCGGCAGTTTACCGTCATGACGCTGGAGCAGAAAAGTTTTCAGCTCAGCGTACATTGCCGATTTCGCCGGAATAGCGGGCAGCAATTGCTTGAAGCGAAGCGTGTGTTTTGAAGTATCGACGCTCAACTCCATCTGGTGATTGACCAGCCATGTGAATCTGAAGCGTCCGCTTCCGATTTCGCTGAAACCCCGCAGGATGCCGCGATCTGCATAAGCCTGCAGAGCTTCTCTGACCACGTTCAATGAGCTTTTGGCCATTGGCTTGTCAATGATTATAGGACATGCAACCGGGCTCGACCGTGCCGAGGAATCCAGGCGGGAACTGTTCCTTGATCCAGAATTCCTTTTTCGCCTGGCAGTTGATGACCGACGGCCGGCTCTCTTTGACCGCGATCTGATAGCACCGTTCCAGCGCGGCGCGGAAATCCCCGGGCTGGGTCACGTACTCGCCGTGCGCTCCCAGGGCTTCTCCGAGCTTGTCGTAGCGAATGTTTTCCTGGAACAGGTGCATACTCAAAGTGACCGGGTTGCGCCGGTTGCCCGACCACGTTCCCCACGCGTTATTGTTGTATACGATGACGATGATCGGCATCCGGTATTTCGATGCAGTCTCAAGCTCCATTGCGGTGTAGCCGAATCCGGCGTCGCCGGTAACGCAGATGACCGGCGAGCCCTTGTATGGCGCCTGCACGCTGATGCCGTTCTGCACTGCAGCGCTGACTCCGAATGCGTATCCGACATCCGGGCCGATGGCGCCGTATTGATAAGCTCCATTCATAATCTGACCGGGCCGGTATCCGCGAAGCCAGCGGCGGACGTACCGTGCTATGCCATATCCACCCGAGACAAAAGTTGTCTGTTCCTTCGGCAATTTGCCGCGATACATGAAATCGCTGAGCTCTTTGGCGATCACCGCCGGATGAACGGCATCGGTGTAGCCCAGACCGGTTTTGTAGAAGCCGTCGAGTTCTTCCTCGAAATTCTTTCGGGCAGCGGCAATCTCGCCGACCCATGAAACATGTTTCATCGCGGGCATGGCGTCTGCAAGAGCCTCGAGTGCGGCCTTTTCGCAACTGACGATGCCGAGATCGATCGGCAGGTTGCGCCCAATGTCCTCAGGGTTAGGGTCGATCCGGATGTATTTTGCATCGGGTCCGAAGGCGAACTCTCCAACCGTCGGCATGCAGTATTGGCCAACGAGCAGCACGACATCGGCGCTGGCAAGCGCGCTCGGAGCCGCATTGGCCGACAACCGGTGATCGTCAGGAAACTGTCCCTTCATTGCGCCTGACTCGACTACCGGGATATCCGCTTTCTCAGCCAGTTTTTTCAGCGCGTCCCAGGCGCGACTGTAGAAGACTCCATTGCTCGATACGATAATCGGCCGCTGAGCCTGTTTGAGCATGTCGACTGCCGCGCTGATCTCCTTTGGCCCGGGATACGGCTTTGATATTGTCCGGTACTTTGTCTTGTCATGAAAATAGGCCAGATCCCCGGGTGTCTTGAAATTGGCGCGATAGACCTCGCTCGGAAAATCTATATGCACAGGGCGCGGCACTCCCGAGCGAAGCTGACGAAATGCATACGCTGCGTATTCGTGAACCCGGGATGGCGTGATCAGCCGTTTGCCGTATTTCTTCAGGCCTTCTGTCAGCGGCTGCTGGTAAAGAAGCTGAATGCCGGCTTCGGTGTCTTCGGTGAAGAGCGACATGTTGCTGGCCAGGACCAGCAGCGGAGAGCGCGCAGAATTTGCGGCGGCGATGGCGCAGATCATATCCGTGAAGCCTGGGCCCTCAGTGCCGGATGCCGCGGCGACCTCACCCGTGACGCGGCTGAACGCGTCGGCGGCGTGGCACATCGAACCTTCGTGCCGCCCTGAATAGGTCGGAATGCCCTCCATTGCGATGGCGTTGACGACGTTATAATTGCCGGGACATGAAAAGAGCGCTGCCAGACCCTCTTCCTTGCAGGCGCGCGCGAAGACCTGAGCGCCTGTCATCGGAAACTCGGCTTTTACAGGTGCCGCTTTTGCCGCCAGACCGAATTCGTCCGGAATCCGGATGGGTTTTTCTTCAACTGACGCAGATGCCGTGCCGTTGAGCAATGAGGCCGCAGCGGTCGCTCCCGCGCCGGTCATCGCCCTGGTGATGAACCTTCTTCTGGATTCGTCCGGTGTTCTTCCATCGGCTTTTTTCCCTGCATTACGTTTCTCGTTCATATTCTCTCCGGATGAAGTGGGGGAGACAGATTGCGTACAACGAAATAAACGAAACAAACTGAAAATTTTAAATGGCTGGTTGGTAAAATTTATTGCAAAGCCCGGCTCAATTATGGGTATTGACCATTTGGATTTTGTTGTTTATCCGGGCTGTCTGCTTGACGATGAATAACAAAACTAATTTTCAATCAAGGGCAGAGAATTGCCGCATGAATGCAACAGATTGCCGGGCTGGCCGACAAATCTTCCGTAGCCGGAATTGATGTAGAGCATGCCGTTGACGATAGTCGGCCCGGCCGCGTCGATGGAACCGCCCTTTGCCCGCATTCCGTTAACGGCGTCATATGGCTTCGCGGCGGTGTCGAAATCCCAGATGACTGCGCCATTGCTTGTCGCGTATCCGCGCAGATGGCCATCCATCGAGCCGGAAAATACCACGCCGGGAATGACCGTGGTTGCGGCTGATTGAGCGTTGTTGCAGCGATCGGTTCCCCAACTGCACACGGGTTTTGTCGCCGGCACGTGCCAGATCTGCTCACCTGTGGCGATTTTCAAAGCCGTCAGGCCGGGGCGTCGTTTGTCAGGTGCGCCGCTCGGATCGGCAACCGGAACATAAACATTCAAGGCATCGGCAGCCGATCCCCACTCGATACCTCCAAGGGCTCCGCCATTGCCGACCTTGACCTGCCAGAGGACCTTGCCCCGATCGTCGGGGTCCAGCGCGTAAATCACTCCGGATTTCTGACCGATCAGTAGAACCTGTTTGCCGTTCGGCAGCGTGCGCAAAATCGGGGAGCTGCCGAAGTCGTGATCCGGCCCGGCGCCCTCGGGGCAGTTCCCCACGCCGGGTTGACGACAGCCTACGAGAAAATTATCTTTCGGAGTTACCTGGCTGGCCCATTTGATCTTACCCGTCGCCAGATCGAAAGCCACTATCGCATCCGAATACAGATTTTCGACGTCGGTGTATGAGTTGCCGGTGGCGGCGTAGATGGCGTTTCGTTTGAGGTCGATGGTCGGAGCCGACCAGATGGCGGCGCCCGCCGGCCCGAACATCTGGGTGCCGGCGGAGTTCTTTTTGAATGGCTTTGGTTCTGTCGGAATCGCGAAGCCCTTCCAGATGACCTTGCCTGTGAGAGTATCCAATGCCACGACGCTGCCGCGGAACTTGCAGCACTCGTATTTGGCGTCGCGTCCAGCCGATTCTTCATAAGAAGATACCGGAACATAAATCCTGTTTCGATAAAGTACCGGAGAACCCGTGATGCGCGACAGCACGTGATCTTCGATCTTTGTTTTCCAGATCGGCTTGCCCGTCTCGGCATCGAGCGCATGAACCGTCGATTTTTCATCGCCGAAATAGACTGCGAACCTTGCGGGGCTGCCGGCCGGCAATCGGCCAATGCTGAGAGCCGTGCGAACTCCGGCCCCGGCATTTGTCTCCCAGTAACTGCAGCCGGTCTGCGCATTGAGACTGAAAATATGGCCGGTTTCGCTGGTTGCAAAGAGCCGGTCGCCGATGATGACGGGCTGTCCCGAGGCTATCGTTCCGGGATATGCAAACGCCCATTTGACCTTCAGTTTCGGAAGGTCTTCCGGCTTCAGACCCGGCGCGGGCTGATAACGGGTATTATCCAGATCGCGCCCCCAGCCATTCCATTGCGGGCCGTTCAGGTTGATCGGCTTTCCGCTCGCTTTGCAGATGTTGGTATTCTGCGGCGCCCCGGCGCCCGGACCGGGCTGCTTTCCAGTCACATAGATTGCTATGGCCAGAATCTGCCCGGCGTTGAGCCCCCTGGCCTGCTCCTTCATCACCCCTGAGGTCAGAGTCGTGATCACATCTTCAGCCGTGCGCCTGCGGATCAGAAACAGCGGCGGCACCCGATCCAGCGGATTGTCATGGCACATCGCGCATTTCTGCTTGTAGAGCGCTTCTCCATTCTGCGCACCGGCCTGGTTTTGCAGATTTTCAGCAGTCGATTTGGACGGTATCGAAAACAGAATTCCCGCAAACAATACCCCTGCGATTAAAAGAAATGTTCTCTTCATGTGATTTCGCTTTCGTTAATGAGATGTACCAGGACAAAGACGGATTTCGCGAACACCGGGATTCAGAAAAGATTACGAAATCAAACGAAACAAACGAAAAGATTCAACACATGAATAGGCCGATTTTCTTTGAACGAATCGTCTAACGGTTAAAACTCGAACCTTGACCTCATTGAAGTTTTTCGTTTGTTTCGTTTTGTCAGTCTATTTCGTAATCTTTTCGCCCTGTGGGATCAGTTCCGAGTATTTGTCGAGTACGGGCATCACCTTATCGCGCTGGGCTGAGGGCAAGATGAAGATGACTCGTTCAACGCCGGCGCTTGCCATTCTGTCCACAACGTTCTGATCCGGCTGTGGGAGCGCGACGGTCACGGAAATGGTATTTGGATCACGCCCCGCGGATTCGGCCTTTTGTTTCAATTCGGCGATCTTCTCTTCGATATTGCCTGCCATCAATCCGATTGGAAACCAGCCGTCGCAATATTCAACGACGCGATCAAAAGTGGTCGGCCCGTATCCACCCATCAGAATTGGCGGGTGGGGTTTTTGAACGGGCTTGGGATGCGACCAGATGGGATCGAAATTGACGAACTCGCCGTGATATTCGGCTTCCTCTTTGGTCCAGATCTCTTTCATTGCCAGAATTCTTTCCCTGAGAATTTTCCAGCGTTTCTTGTAATTGGTTCCGTGATTCTCCATCTCCTCGGCGTTCCAGCCGCCGCCGATGCCGAAGATCAAGCGGCCGTTCGAGAGCATATCCAGGCTTGCCACTTCCTTGGCCGTGGTGATCGGGTCGCGCTCTATCATGAGGCAGATACCGGTTCCCAGGCGGATCCGCTTTGTCACGGCGGCTGCGGCCGTGAGCGCAATGAAGGGGTCATAGCTGTGCCAGTACTCCCTGGGCAGATCCCCTCCGCCGGGATAGGGAGTTCTGCGACTTGCCGGAATGTGTGTGTGCTCCGGCACCCACATCGATTCAAATCCGCGTTCTTCAAGCTCACGCGCCAGTTCATCGGGCCTGATCGCGTAATCTGTCGCAAACATCATTGCTCCATACAGCATAGGGGTTCTCCTTTGATGGTTTGGTGTTTCCGTGGGTAGTTTAAAGTTTCAGGTTTGAAGTTTAAAGGTTGCCGGTCGATTCGAGAATTAATTAAGCTCTTGATACTTTTGGCGAATTCATCCTTTGGTAGATTGTCGGAAATTACAGAATCAAAATACGAGTGGGTACGCAGGCGTCCCGCCTGCTTGAATTCGATTAACGCAAATCTGATATGAACGTGCAGAAATTTCAATAAAAGCAGGCGGGACGCCTGCGTACCCATGACCAACTAATAAACGACTTTAACTTTAAACTTTAGAGTTTAGACTTTAGACTTTGAAAACTTTAAACTTTAAACTTCTTTCCCCTTCCCGAAAGGAAAATTGAATGAACCCGCGTATAACTCGTATTGCCGGCTGCCTGATTGGCGCATTTCTTTTTCTGATTCCTGGTTTCACGCAAACGAGGAATGCCACGCCGTCAGTTCCAAAAGAAAATTATTCAGCCATGCGCTGGCGGATGATCGGCCCGCATCGCGGAGGCCGCGTGCTGGGCGTGAGTGGTGTGCGCGGCGAACCCAATACATTCTATTTCGGATCGGTAGGGGGTGGTGTATGGAAGACAACGGATGCGGGTCACACATGGAATCCGATCTTCGATGAGGCGCCGGTCGCTTCGATCGGAGACCTTGCAGTCGCGCCGTCAGATCCGAACGTCATTTATGTCGGCACCGGTGAAGCCGATATGCGTTCGGATATCACATTCGGCAACGGGATTTACAAATCGACCGATGCGGGAAAGACGTGGGCTCATCTGGGACTTGAAGACACGCGGCAGATTGGCCGAGTCATCATCGATCCGCGCGATCCGAACATCGTGCTGGTCGCGGCGCTTGGCCACGGTTTCGGGCCGAATCCCGAGCGCGGAGTCTATCGCACATCCGATGGAGGACGGACTTGGAAGAAAGTTCTCTACAAAGACGAAAACACAGGCGCCATCGATCTTGGCTTTGATCCGGACGATTCACAAACCGTCTATGCGACTTTGTGGAATACGAGGCGCGTGGCCTGGAGCCAGTATGCGCCGAACGATGGCCCCGGCGGCGGGTTGTACAAATCACGAGATGGCGGGCTGACCTGGAAGCAGCTTCAGGGTAACGGCTTACCGGATGGCATCTGGGGACGATCAGGAGTTGCCGTTGGTGCTGGAACCAGGGGGCAGCGCGTATACACTTTGATCGATGCCGGCAGTCCCGGACTCTATCGTTCCGACGATGGTGGAGAGACCTGGAAGCTGACAAACACCGATCCGCGCATTCGCAGCCGCGCGTGGTATTTCAGCGGCATCACGGTGGATCCGAAGAATCCGGATGTCATCTACTCCTCGAACGTCTCGCTCTATCGTTCTTCGGACGGAGGGCGCAATTTCAAGACCATCCGCGGAGCGCCGGGCGGCGATGATTACCACACCCTCTGGATCGACCCTGAAGAACCGCGCCGTATGATTTCAGGCGGCGATCAGGGAGCCATCGTTACCCTCAACGGAGGCCGGACCTGGAGCACGTGGTTCAATCAACCGACTGCCCAGTTCTATCACGTGGCCGTGGATAATCAGTTCCCGTATCACGTTTATGGAGCGCAGCAGGACAGTGGAACGGCGGGGGTCCGGAGCCGTAGCGATTACGGCTCGATAACCTACCGTGACTGGCAGCCGATCGGCGCAGGCGAAAGCGGTTACATTCAGCCCGACCCTGTCAATCCGGACATCGTGTACGGGGGCAGCACTGGCGGAGAGACCTTCCGCTTCAATCGCCGCACGGGGCAGGTGCAGGATGTGACGCCAACGCCGCCGTCGCCGGGCAGTGCGAAATATCGCTACCCCTGGACGACGGCGCTCACATTCGCTCCACAGGCTCCGCACGCGCTCTACCAGGGATCTCAATTTCTTTTTAAAACGATAAACGGCGGCGCGAGCTGGACGACTATCAGCCCCGATCTGACCGTTCCGAAAGGCGGCAAAGATGACGGCAAGTCGGTGATCTACACGATCGCTCACTCGCCTGTTGCAGCCGGCCAGATCTGGGTCGGCACCGATAACGGGTTGATCCAACTGACGCGCGATGACGGCAAAACATGGCAGGAAGTCACACCGCCCGGATTGCCCGAATGGAGCATGATCAGCCTCATCGACGCTTCTCCCCACGATGCCGGCACTGCCTACGCAGCCATCGATCGCCATCAGGTGGATGACGTCAAACCTTATATTTACCGCACGAGAGATTTCGGCAAAACCTGGACCAGGATCGACAATGGGATCCCCGAACCGGCTTTTGTCCGCGCGGTGCGCGCCGATCCGGTCAAAAAGGGATTGCTCTTTGCAGGCACGGAATTTGGCGTTTACGTTTCGTTCGATGACGGCGGTCATTGGCAGTCGCTGCAGCTCAACCTGCCGGTCGTCTCCATCCGCGATCTCGTCGTCAAAGGAAAGGACCTGGTAGTTGCGACTCACGGGCGCAGTTTCTGGATTCTCGACGACATCTCGCCGCTGCGACAGATCGACGAAGAAGTCTCGGGCTCGAATGTCCATCTTTTCAAGCCTGCGACAGCGATTCGCCTGCGAAAGAACGAGAATCGCGATACGCCGCTGCAGCCGGAGATGCCTGCTGGAACCAATCCCCCCGCCGGCGCCGTCATTTATTTCAACCTGAAATCAGAACCGCAGGGTGAGGTGACACTCGAAATCCTCGATGGTTCAGGCCGGATCGTCCGCAAGTTCTCCAGTTCCGACCAGATTCCAGAGGTGACGGATGTCGAAGCATTCCCGACCTACTGGATCAAGCCGCCGGCGCCTCTTTCGAAGCGCGCCGGGATGAACCGTTTCGTCTGGGACCTGCGCCATGCGCCGCCCGAGGTGCGCACCGGATACGGCATGGGAGTCACGTTCGGCGAAGGGGCCCCGCCCGAACCCGAGGGCCCGATGGCGCTGCCTGGGCTTTATCAGGTCAGGCTGACCGTAGCCGGGCGCGCCTACAATGCGCCGCTCCTGCTGAAAATGGACCCGCGGGTCAGCGTCCCGGTCGCGGCGCTCAACGAACAACTCTCACTGGCGATGAAGATCAGCGACGCCCTGGCCCGCTCGCAAAACAATTTCAGGCAGATGCAGGACCTTCACAGGCAGTTATCCGAACTTCAAACAGGGCGCGGCGGAGAGGAGATCGTCCAGGCGGCAAGGGCACTCGATGAAAAGATGGGTTCGATTGGCGGCGGAGGCAGACGCCGCGGCGGCGCCGGACTGGCAGGGCTTAGTGCGGGACTCGCCGGACTGATGGGAATGGTCACGGCCGCCGATGCCGCTCCCACCGCCCAGATGACAAAGGCGTTCGCGGATTTCAGCGCGCAAATCGACAGGCAGATCGCTGCCTGGACCTCCGTCAGGGACGCTGACCTTGCAGCGCTCAATCAGAAACTGCAGCAGCGCCAATTGCCGGCCATAGTCATCAAATGAAAGTTGATGGAGTGCCTGGCAATCAATGGGAATTAATACCAGACGATACTGTTGGCGAATTCGCCAACAGTATCGGTTAATCCCGTTTCGAATGATGAAATGACTACCGGCTCATCTCGATGACCATGAAAGACCCGGGCAGGGCCGCCGGCCTGGGGTTCGTCAAGGGCCATCGTTCTTGCGCCCTGCTGCGTGACGGCATTTTCGATGACGGTATAGTTGTTGGGTGATGTTTCCTTCACCACCGTCAAGGTGCCTTCGCCGTTGGAGCTGAATGCGAGCCCTGTCCCGGGATCGAAAGCTGCTGCGTCGGTTCCTTTCCCGATGGGCACGGCAGCAATGACCTTACCGTCATCGGCATTCATGATGATCATCTTCTGGTTGCCGCAAACGCTCAAGAGCCGGTGTTTCTTGATGTCAATAGCCAGCCCGCTGGGCTCAGGGCCGGTTGCGAGAGGCCATCTTTATATCACGGCCAGCTTGTTCGAGTCGATTACCCCGATTTCATTCTTATCATCGAGATTTACGAATATTTTCCCCTTGCCGTCGGAGACTGCGAATTCCGGTCGTCCGCCAAGGGTGATGGTTCCTGCCACTTCGCCCGTAGCCGCATCGATCACCGTTGAAGTTGCGTCGGCACGCATGCGATTAAAGGTGAAAACCCGTTTTGTCGTCTGATCGTAGAGGATCGCATCCGGGTTCCCGCCCGTTTTAGCCGAACCAATGACTTTGAGTGTTTTCAAATCGAAGATCGTCACCGTGGCATCACGGCCGTTACTGGTGAAGCCGCGACCGAGGTCAGGCGCGATCGCGATCCCGTGGACTCCATTGGTGTTGGGGATCTCGCCGACGACCTCGCCCTTGTCGACATCGATGACCACCACTTTGGTTGTGTGGGATACATACAGCCTGCGGGCTTCGCTGTCCATCGCAAGGTAATCCCATCCGCCTTCGCCGCCAAGGAGAATTTTTCTGGCAGGTTTATAACCTGCAGCAGGCGCCGCTGAATGAGTCAGCGACATCGGCAGAAGGAGCAACAGGCAGAAAGCGATAATCGAAATACTGATGACTTTCATTTTTTTCTCCGGGGAAATTGGTTTCCTTAAAATCAGATCTTTTGGTTTGTTACTTCTTTTTCGTGTGAAACGTAGCCTTCGTCGAGGCGATGAAATATGGCGAAGACCGTTGGAGTCACGATGAGCGAGAGCAGCAGGGCCACCATCAGACCGCCGATCACAGCAATAGCCAGCGGCTGAAGCAGTTCGGCGCCCGATCCTATTGCGAGGGCAAGCGGCAGCATTCCCAGTATCGCCGCCAGCGTGGTCATCAGGACGGGGCGGAAACGCCTGCGGCCCGAACGCATCAAGGCCTGATGCAGATCCTCGCCGGCCGCAAGATGCTCGCTTACTGCATCCAGCATGAGGAATGCCGTTCTTTGCGACGAGCCCGACTATCATGATCATACCCATTAATGAGACAACGTTGAGCGTGGTGCGAGTTAAGAGCAGGCCCAGCAGCACGCCTCCGAGCGCAAGCACTGCGCCTGTGACAATCGCGATCGGATGAGCGAACGAGCGAAACTCTATGAGCAGGACTAAAAACACCAGCGCCACGGCCAGAGCCAGCGCAAGGACCAGTTCTCTAAAACTCTCCTGCTGCTCCCTGTAAAGACCGCCGTATTCGACGGTCACACCCGGCGGCACATTCATTTCCTTGTTGAGTTTGTCCTTGATTGTATTGATGGCCGTTCCAAGATCCAGATTGTTGAGGCGGGCGGTCACAGCCACAGTCTGACGCAGGCCGTCGCGTGCGATCTCGACCTGGCCTTTATCGTAAAAAATATATCCGCCACCTGATCCAATCGGAAGAGTGCGTTGGTGATTGACGAACGGACGAGCAGTCCACTCAGAGTTTCGAGAGAAGCTTTTGCCTCTTTCGGCAAAACCACGCGGACGGTAATCAGTCTGCCCTGCTGCAGGATCGTCGACGCCGGGTCGCCGGTCATCGCCGTTGTTACCGTGTTTGCAATGTCGTTTGCAGTCACGCCAAATCTGGAGGCGCGCTGTTGATCGATTTTGAAGGTGACCGCCGGGCCGCTGACCACGATTCCATTGAATAC
The DNA here is from genome assembly GCA_016710075.1 of Acidobacteriota bacterium. Classification (GTDB taxonomy): domain Bacteria; phylum Acidobacteriota; class Blastocatellia; order RBC074; family RBC074; genus JADJLO01. Next base: position 54,518 of record JADJLO010000007.1, read on the forward strand.
ATCGACTACTCCGTCGATCTTTTTGATCTTTTCGGCAATTTCATTGGCCGTGCGATGCAGCACATTTGTGTCCTCGCTGAAAAGCTTGATCTCGACCGGAGCGGGCGAACTGGTGAGATCGCCGATGAGGTCGCTTAAAATCCCGACAAATTCGACCCGCAGAGAAGGCTCGGATGATACTATCTCTTTTCGCAAGTCATCCGTCACTTCCTCAGTCTTGCGCTTGCGATTCGGCTTGAGCTTGACCAGAAAGTCGCCGGTATTCGGTTCGGTGATTGCCAGTCCAAGCTGCAGCCCGGTTCGACGGGAATAGCTTTCGACTTCATCCGCATCTTTGAGCATCTGCTCCACGTGCCTGAGCATCCGGTCTGTTTCGGCCAGAGATGTGCCGGGGGGCGCCACATAATCAAGAACAAAAGCCCCCTCATCGAATGCCGGCAGGAATTCGGAACCAAGACTGCGGTAAATCAGATACGAACCCGCCAGAACCGCGATCGAAATGACGACGATCGATGCGCGATTGTTGAGTGCGAACCCGAGCACACGGCTGTACCGATCGACAATCGCCTGCAGCAGACGGCCGTGTTCAGCCAACTCCTCGCCTTCATCGGCGAGCAGATCTTCTTCGCTTGTTTGGACCCGCGTCCGCTTGTGCCTGTCTACCTTGACCTTGACGAAGCGTCGGGCAAGCACGGGAGTAAACGAGAGCGCCAGGACGAGTGATGTCAGCAGAGCGACAGCCATTGTCAGAGCCAGGGAGCGAAAAATACTCCAGTCACGCCGGTCAGCAGGGTGAGCGGCAGAAATACCACTACAGGAGTGATCGTCGAACCAATAATCGGGGTCGTAATTTCAGCTATCGCGGTCTCAACCGCCAGTCGCCTCGGGATTCCACGAGCCAGATGCGTGTAGATACTTTCGACGACGACAATCGCATCGTCGATCACCAGCCCGATTGCCGCGGCGACGCCTCCCAGTGTCATCAGATCGAATGAGAGACCGACAATCCACATCACCAGAAAAGTGGCCAGTACCGTTACCGGGATGACTACAATCGCAACCGAAGTCGTGCCCCAGTTGCGCAGAAATCCGAAGAGGATGGCGACAGACAGGATCAATCCGATCAGAATGGCATCGCGAACGGATCGCAATGCGGCGCGGACCAGAAGCGATTGGTCATAAAATGGCGCCACCTTGACATCCCTTGGCAATAGCGGCGCGATCTCGCTGAGCTCTTTTTTGACATCGTCTTCAACCGTTACCGTATTGGCGTCAGGCTGGCGCGTGATGTTGAGCAAAACGGCAGGATGACCGTCGGCAGTCACGATGGTGTAATTTGGCTCAGTACCCGAACCGACAGTCGCGATACTTGAAAGAGTCACCGGCGCGCCATTGACGACCCCGACGACGATTGAGTTCAGATCTTCCGGAGTCAGCGCCTGGCCGCTGACTAACGCCAGTTCAAGCTGATGATTTTCTTCAATCAAACCGGGCGAAGCGAGAATGTTTGAGTTGTGAACGGCTTCGACAACCTGCTGTATCGAGACGCCGCGCGTTGCAAGACGCTCGGGATCCAGTCGGACATGATATTCGCGGACTTCGCCGCCGGCTACGGCCACGCCTGCAACTCCGGGCAAACGCGCAAGGCGAGGCTTGATCGTATAGGCTGCCAGATCACGCAGAGTTGTCGGATCGCGTGTCTCTGAAGTCAGGCTGTAACCCGAAATCGGGAAGACCGCAAATGTCAGCCGGTCGACGCGACGGATCGAAGCTGTCGGCGGCAGGCTTGCCGTGAGTTGTGAGAGCCGAGCCTGCACTAGCTGGAGCGATTGCAGGACATCGACTTTCCAGTTGAAGAAAAGATTGATTTCGCTCCCGCCACGGGCGGTCGTCGAGCGGATATGCACAATTCCGGGCATCCCGCTCATGGCTTCTTCAATAGGGCGCGTCACGGAGACGAGCATCTGAGGAGCAGGGACCACACCGTTATCTACAATGATCACGATCCGAGGGAAATCCGTTTGAGGGAAAATCGCTGTCGGCAACTGCCACGCGGCATAGAGCCCGGCGGCGCATAGAAGCACGACCAGAACGATGACTGCGCGGGCATGATGCGAGACGAAGCGTGCGAGATTCACTCTTTCTCTCCCTTCTTCCCGTCCTTCTCCTTCTGGTCTTCTTTTCCTGCCTTGCCTTCCTCTGCAGATTGCACCTTTGCCCCATCGGGCAATGCATAGTTCCCCTCGATCACCACTGATTCCCCGCCATTCAAGCCCTCAGTGATCTGAATCAGGCTGCCAGCGCGAATGCCTGTCCTTACCTTTTTCTCATGCGCCACTGATTTGTCATCGACTACCATGACCACGCCCTCGGCTGAATTGGCGGCATCGAGGGTGACCGCGGCAGCCGGAACAACCACGGCGTCTGCTGCAACTTTGGTCGTAACCACAACCTCAGCGGCGCTGTTCGCCCGAAGACGGCCGCCTGTATTCTTCAGATTCACCCAGACCTCGACCGTCCGGTTTTGCGGGTCGCTCGCCCTGCTGATCAGGGAGACTTGACCGATAATGGATTCGCCGGGCAGGTCCGCCGGCTTGATCGTCGCTTCATTACCCACTTTCAACTGGGCGGCTACGGTATCCGCAAATGAAGCTTTGACAACCATCTCGCTCAGATTGGCGATAGTGAACAATTTGGCGCCGGCGGTGGCAAATTCTCCTTTGAACTGAAACTGATCAGTTATCACTCCGTCAAACGGCGCGCGAATGGTGGCGTAGCTCAGTTGAGTGTCGAGAGTGGCGATTCGTTCATCTGCTTCCTTGACGCGAGCCGCGGCGAGAGCCCTATCATTAGGACTGAGAGTAGCAGCTCGAAGCTTCGTTGTGCTTTCGGCCAGTCGAAGGTCGTTTTCAGCCGTTGTCAGTGTGAGCTGCGCCGCTTCCAGATCCTTCTGAGAGATTCCGCCCTGTTCGGCGAGTACCCGTCGCCTTTCAAGTATCGCCCGGGCATTGAGGACATTAGCCCTCGCGTCACGCAGGGCTTTATCGTCCTGCGCGGCGGTTTGAGGAATCGTTCCGCTAGTCACATTTTGTTCAGTGATTCGAGCCTCGTTCAAGGCTGCTTGTGCCTCGGCGCGCTGTGCCTGGATATCTCGCGATTCGAGGACTGCGATCACTTCGCCTTCATGCACCATCTTGTTTTTAAGTAAAGCCATCTGCCTGATTGGCGCCGAGACCTTCGCGCTGACCGTCGCCTGCTGGAGCGGCCAGATTGTTCCCAAAGCAGAGGACTGCGCGGCGATTGACTGCCGCTCGGCTTTGGCCACTCGAACGCTGACGACGACGTTCTGCTCAGCTTCGTCCTCCAATGTGGTCTTCGGTTTGGCCAGCCACCAGGCTGCTGCAATAATTGCAAGGCAGACCGCTGATACCATTATCAACAGGCCGTACCGCTGTCGTCTGCCCCCCTGGTTGAATTGATAATTCTCTGTTTCTTTCATATTGATTATTGTCCCGCCGCTTGTCTGAGTCGCGCGCTCGACACCTGATAATCGAATAAGGCCTGAGCCAGTGCGGTTCGCTGCGATGCCAGAGTGCTTTGAGCGTCAGTCACTTCGATGATCGATGCCTCGCCTGCACGGTAACGGGCAATTGAGGTGGCGACGTTTCGTTCGGCATCGGTGATCGAAGTACTGACAATCCTGAAGCGGGTTATCGCCGACATTGCCTGTGAGCGTGCCGTGTTGAACTGCTGTGTGAAGTTGCGTTTTGAGAGAGAGCGATCCGTCTCGACAGACTGGATGCGAAATCGAGCCTGTCGCTCGCGGCTCTTGCTGATCCCCCAGTCGAAAATCGGAATCGTCACACCTATCGACAGGACTCCACCAAGGTGCTGGCGGATCATAGTTGATTTGATCGTGTCTGAATCGAAGCCTCCATTTACGGAGTAAACCAGTTGCGGGCGACGATCGGCCCGCGCCAGGCTGATCTCCTGCTCGGCCGCCCTACGGAGGGAATCGAATTGCACGAATTCCGGACGTGTAGTGATCGTTGCCGCCGCATACCGATCAATGTCTTTCGGCTCGGGAATAGTCGTCATTAAATCGATCACGGCTATTGGTGCGTTAATGTCATAGCCAATGATAAAGCGAAGAATATCCGTCGCTGCTGCTTCGTTCGTTCGTGCCTGCTCCATCTCGTCGCGCCTTGTTGCCGTTTGCAGCCGAGCGCGCAAGAGATCAACCTGTGCAACCTCTCCGCCATTAACCAGCAAATCTGTGATTCGTTCAAACTCTTCAGCAGCGGCAAGAGTCAGCTCAACGGAACGACGGCGGGCTGCAGCCAGCGCTAGGCCGTAATAATTCTCCGTCACAGCCTGCACAAGGTCTCTTCTCGCCACCTCCGATCCAGCGTGAGCCGCTGCAAGCGCCGCACGGCTGCGTCTCAAACCTGCCCGCAGGCGCCCGGCTACATCCAGTTCACCGGCAACACCGGCCAAAGCTTGATACTCTGCCACCGCATTCGCCGCGATAAAACTGGGATCCCTCGCAGACCCGGGCAATGGAGTTGCCGAAGATGGCGTCGTGTACACGACCGACAGCGGGCTGATCACCCGCGGCAGGAATGCAGATTGCGCCTGCTTCACATCCTCCGCCGCGATGCGCTCGTTCAAGCGCGCCTGCTCGTAAACGGATGCCTGCCCCAGCGCCAGCCTGACAGCCTCATCCAGAGTCAGGATCGTGCCGCCAGGTTGAGGCGCTGAAGCCGTCTCCGTTGCGCTCTGACCATAAGATGAGATTGTCAGTGCAACTGAAATTACAAGCGCTGAAACCAGCCTGACAACCACTCCTGTTTGCTTAAGGTGATAAAGGACCTTTGATGAATTCATTCTTCTCAGAAAAGAGGATTACGAGAACAGACGGAAAACAAAAAAAGGATGTTTAGTATGTTCTAAATACTATCTCAGTCACGGGGCATGGATGATCAGTCGCAATGATCGCCAGAAAATTTTCGTCTGATTTCGTAATCTTTCTTCAACCTTATTTGCCGGGGATCAATTTGCCCCCGGTATCGACTTTGACTTCCCTTGATTTAGCCCCGGTTTTGATGACGGCTTCATACGCTACGACCGAGCCGCCCTTGCTCAGGGACTCGAGTTTTGTAATCTTCCCCTTGCCGGCCTGCTTCTCGATCTCCGTTCTGACCGGCGCCGGAAGCTGGTTGATTGCCATCTGTTCTTCAACCTCTATCACATTGCCTGCCGTATCGATAAGCATATCCTTGCTGTGACCGTTGACCATCAGCTCCAGCTCATAAACCGTCTTTCCTTTTTCCATCTCTTTAGATATTCCGCGGATTGTTGCGCCCTTGCTCTGTTCCTGCATGGTCTTTTGCACCGCCGGCGGACAGTCTTTCATCTTGACGGACTTTTCCTGCGCTGGCGCTGTAGCGCATAACATGACTGACAGTGCCATTATGCACGCGATTCTATCATTGAATTTATTGATCATTTCTCCCTCCAGGTTGACTTTGCAAATACTGAAGCTTTAGTAACGCGGATTGTGCTTGTCAATATTCTAGTTCACCAAAGATAAACACAAGATAAACGCGAGATTTGGGAAGTTATTCCCGTTTCGGATCAGAAAAGTATGTGGGCAATAATCGAGCAAAGCCGCTGCCGCCGCCAGCCTTTCTGATAACTCCTGACAGGACTGGCATAAGGTTTGCGGATTTGTAAATATCGGAGGGGGACCCTACACGGTAGTTGATTCCGGCCAGCAGAACCAATATGTCGGTCTCGACCAGGTCAATGCCATCATCCCCCGCAGCCTCATCGGCCGCGGCACCTCAGTCTCGCCATGACAGTCGATGGAAAGGTCCCAAACACCGTGACGGTATCGATCAAATGAAGGATTCACGTTTGGCAATAATTTGATTTCCCGATCCGACCTGCCAAAGCAGACATCATCGACTGGGCCACAGCCGGTCCTGAATTTCGGGCAAATTGTCGAGCTGGGAAAAGTGGTTATTCAATACGGCAAACGGGGATAGACCCTTTTGCCGTATTGAATTCTCCTGACTACCGAAAAGCTTCGGCGCGAGCGAGCAGGTCTTCAAGACCCGGTTCGTTCGGGTTGAGCGGTTTGCCGGGGTGGATGATCGCCACTGGGCAACTCTCAGCCGCAAGGACGAGCTGGCTGTAGGTGCCTGCGGCAAGGTCTGCAATGTAGGCCTGCTTGTTCTCGTTGTAGGCGAACATCTTGTTGTTGATATTCGTGCACTCGTTGCACGTCGTGCATCGAGGGGTTTCGATCCTGGCTTCGTCGGGCGAAGGCGCCAGTTCCGTTTCGGCGGGAACGGCGGAAGGCGCCGCAACCGGGGATGCCGAAGCGACCGCCGGTGTGCGGCACAACCGCAGACTCGTGCTGCTGCTGGTGTTCTTCCCAGAGCACCCTCTCGCGCGCCAGCAGGCGCTCTGCGTATGAGTTGTGAATGCCGCCCAGTTCCTGCAGGCTGTGCCACGCGTCGCGGCAGCGCAGAGCGGCCCGGATCAGTTTGTCGTCGACGATCACTTTCTGCAGCAGGTTGTCGCGGTCGACCATCAGAATGCAGGGTACCTTATCCGGCATTCCTTTCGCTTCATACCTCACGAAGTGGTCAGCCGGGATCATGTTGGCATTCCATTTCGCCCGGGGAACAAGCGCAAAATGTCTGGCAAAGCGGCGGTCGCTCGCGATGAAATCAATCAAGGTGAATGAGACGTCGCCTTCGACCCGCTGGTTATTTCCGTCCTCGTAGGCGAAGCTCTGAACCGGCCAGTCGAGATCAACCTGGGAATTGGCGTTGAGATAGAACCGCGCCGCCCAGTTCCCGCCTGCGGATGGATCGTAGGTATAAGCCGGAAATGCACGCGACTCCATCGCTGCCGCCGCGGTCAGGTAAGACGGAAGGCCGCCGGCATTTCCGCTCTCGCCCGAGAAGACGCTGAACAGCGCCGGTCCCGCGTAGTTGAATCCCTTGAGAATGCGCTCGCGGAACTGGTAGAGATGCGAGCCGCTTGCCTGCAAAACGTAGACATCGTTGAGGCCGATCGCCATGTTGGCAAGCTGTTTGCTGTGCATGCCGAATGCGAGATGGGCGTCGCCGCCGAGCGCCGATTCTTCATATAAGTCATCGGTCTGCACCAGCACCTTCATCGGTAGGCCCGCGGAAAAAATATCCATCAGCTTGTCGCTTTCGGCCCCGTGCAGATGCGCATCGCTGATACATACCAGGTAGTCCGGAAAACGCGCAAGATCTTTCGGGTCGAGGCCGTCCTCGCCAAACTCCGCAAACAGTACATCGTGGCGGGCCTCGTTGTACTGCGAGTCGATCTCGAGTTCGGCGATGGCGATTGTCCTGGCCAGTTCGATCGCCCTGGGCAATCGCTCGCGATACGCCGCGAGAGCACCCGAGCAGTCGTTGAACATGAACGCGTAGGGCTCCACGCCGCTGTCTGATCCATCATTTCCGTGCGATACATTGAAGAACCGTTGCGACTTGAGCACCTCGAGAAGCTGTTCTATCCGCCGGTGCCGGCCGGCCGGCAGCGTGGAATCAGCGGAAGTCCTGCTGAGTATGCGAGACATGGCGCCGAAGTCGAATACTTCCGCATAAGCCGTTCCGACCGAGGCCTTCAGGCTTTCTTCGCTCAGACCTGCTCTGGAGTATGCGAATTCGACGCGCAGGATATCCGAAAGTTTCTGGATCAGTTTGCCAATGTCCTCGCGCATCCGGCGCGCTTTCGCCTGCTGCACCACCACCCACATGTGCCTGAACATTTGCGCGGATGTCGCCTTGCCGCAGTCGAATACCTCGCCGTCGATCTTGAGAGCGGCGCGCGCGCGCTTGAGGCTGTCCTTGAGCAGGTCATCTCCATTCGCCGTGAGAAGGCCCGCCGCCTTGTCCCACATCTCCAGAAGCGACCCGCCTCGCCGGCAGCAACCGCGGAACGTATTTTTTGCTCGACCCGAAGCGCGTGCTGGGTCAAACGGTCGCCATCGTCACCCTTCGCGATCTCATGTGTCACGCCATCAATGATACCCGATAGCGATTGCACACAATTGCGGTCGGCTGAAGCATTGCGCACCAGAACGAGCGGAAAGTCATAACGCAACTGCGTCAGATCCCTGTATCCCGAGAAGAGCGCCGGACGCAGTCCGAGTTCGTCGATCGCTTCAAGCCCTGTGCCGGCCCTTTTACCAGTCAGATGAAATGCAACGAGTTCCTGTAGTCCCGCTTCCATATATGTGTCCGATTATTATTGTTATTAAAATGAGTATTAAGCTCTCATGTTACGCAGGGAATATTCTTTATTTTGATTTGACTAGCCCACAACCCGCGAAGCGGGTGGCAGCATGTAGCCCAGGGTGAAGCGAGGCCGAAGGCCGAGCGGAACCCTGGGTATAGTAATTAACATCATTCAGAGCCCGTGAAACGGGCGACAGAAAAATAGCCACTAAATCTTTGGCCCTAAATCTGTCGCCCACTTCGTGGGCTTGGTTTTATTTTTCAACTGAACCTAGGGTTCCGCTCGGCCTTCGGCCTCGCTTCACCCCAGGCTACATGCTGCCGCCGGCTTCGCCGGCTGTTTGAATTACTTCAAAAGAACGTGTCAAACCGATTCAGGAATACTTACTTGCGTAACATCAGTTACCAATTACTCAGGCAGCCGGCTCGGCGTCCTCGGGCCATACGGTGAACTTGTCGAGTTCGGCGTTGAGCCCCTTCTGAATCAAATCGATCGTCCGCAACTGGCCGGCATTTCGCACCTCTTCGTAGCAGGGAACCTCCGGGTCGTGGTACAGGATTCCAACCGGGATCGGATCGGTGCTTGACGCGATTTCGCGCGCACGATTGATATCGGATGGATCGTGTATCAGTTGGTTCTTGTAAACCTTGGCCAGCGCCGGATTGAGGGTTATCCCGTTCTCGTGATTGAGCAGGAGGATGCGGTCCGGATCGTGCATCCAGGGCTCGTACATGTTCGGCAGCCATTCCGGGCAACGCTGGACGATGCGCACGAACGAGAAGCCCTTGTGATGATAAGCCGCCGAGATGATCGAGTAGAGCGCATCCGGGATCCAGTCGACCGCCTGCGCCACGAAGGAGACGTTCTGCACGCCAAGCGTGACGGTGAGCGGATTGAGCGCATCGAGATACGACCCGCGCGGAGTGGTCTTGCTCTTAGTCCCGATCGGAGAAGTCGGTGATGCCTGCATCTTGGTCAGACCGTAGATCTGGTTGTCATGCAAAAGCACAGTCATGTTCATGTTGTAGCGGATCGCGTGGATCCAGTGGGCGGCGCCGATGCTGCAGCAGTCGCCGTCGCCCGTGTTGACAAACACGTTGAGATCCGGCCGCGCCATCTTGACCCCCTTGGGCGATCGGCAGAGCGCGCCCGTGGATGCCATGGAAACCGTAAGTCTTCATGTAATGCGGGAAACGACTCGAGCAGCCGATACCGGAAACGAATACGGTCTTCTCCGGACGCAAACCCTCGTCGCGGCAGAGTCGCTGCACGGCAGTCAGAATCGCGTTGTCGCCGCAGCCTGTGCACCAGCGCGGCACGCCGCTCTGATAGTCCTCGAGTTCGTGGTGCTCTTCGTACATCCGGAGCAGGCATTCGGTGGAGGTCAGGTTCACTGTCATGATTTTCTTTCGCCTCTTCTTATTACTTTTACTTCAACTTGTTGCGGATCACACCGCAGATGATGGAGGGTTTGATGGGCTGCCCCTTCACTTCGCTCCAGCAATCTACGTCAATCAGATAGCGCGAGCGCAGCATCATCGCCAGCGCCGAATAGCGGCGGTTATTCTCGTCGATCAGTTCGTCTTCCGGACGGTCGCACCAGTTGTTCTCGATGGTTATCACTTTCTTGAAGCGCAGCATCGCTTCCTTGATCCCGGGCGGCAGCGGCTGCAGAAACGCCAGATGCATGGACGATACTTTTACCCCATCAGCGCGCATGATCTCGACTGCTTCCTCGATCGCGCCCTTGGTGCTGCCCCATCCGATGACGAGCAGGTCGCCCGACTCGTCGCCAAAGACCGGCGGAGCCTTGAGCGTCTTCTGCAGCGCCGCAAGCTTCAGGCTGCGGGCACGAAGGCCCTCCTCGTTGATTTCCGGATCGTACGCAACCCGGCTCTGGCGGTCGTGAGCAAGCCCCGTCAGCGTGTGCATGCCGTTGGGCTGGCCCGGAATGAAACGGCGTGAAAGCCCTGTCACGGGATCCCAGTCGTATGGCAACGCGCCTTCGTGAATGGCGCTCTGGTCGATCGGCGGCGCCACCCATGTCTCGCTGAACTGCGGTCGCGGGAACGGCTGCTGCGATGTCGCAAGGTTTGCATCCGTCAACAGCACCACCACCATGTTGAAGGTCTCGGCGATCTTGCGCGCCGTGATGACCGAGTAGAAGCAGTCTTCGATGGTGCTCGCCGCCATGACTACTTTCGGTGCGTCGCCGTGGCTGCCGAAAATGGCGGTCAGGGCATCACCCTGCTCCGCTTTCGTCGGCTGGCCGGTGCTCGGGCCACCGCGCTGCACGTTGACGACGACCAGAGGGATTTCACCCATGACCGCAAGCCCGATCGCTTCCTGCTTGAGCGAATAGCCCGGGCCCGAAGTAATCGTCACGGCGCATTTGCCGGCGTACGACGCCCCGATTGCGAACGAGCACGCGGCGATCTCATCCTCGGCCTGATGCAGGATGCCGTTCACCTTCTCGAATACCTCAGAAAGATAGTGCGAAGCCGAAGTCGCCGGCGTGATCGGATACATCGCACAGATTTCCATGCCCGATGCGAGCACGCCAAGCGCGAGTGCGGTGTTGCCGTTGACCACGATCTGCGGCTCTTTCGCGCGCACCGCCGGAAGGCTGAATTTGAAATCGAGATTGGTTTCCGCCCACTGGTGCCCTGCATCCAGCAGCATCAGGTTCGATTTGATGACGGTGGCATGCTTCTTGCCGAACGTCAGCTCGACCTGTTCGCGAGCGAGCTGCAAATCGAGGCTGTAGATGCTGCAGAGCATGCCGAGCGCGAACATATTCTTGCCGCGCCGGGCATCGCTGACCATCTTCAGGCACTCGTGCTCCATTGGGATCTCGTAGACGCGGTAGCCCGCCTTCACCAGTTCGTCGTGGGTCTGGATGTAGGATGTCACGATCGCCGGATTCTTGTCGTCACGCCACATGCTCTCGAGCAGGATAATGCAGTCGGGCTTGAGCTCGCCGGCACGCACCCGGCCGAGCAGCACCTGCTCGTTGAACGCAACGACCAGATCGGTTTCGTTGCCGCCGTTGGTGACATGTTTCGATCCCAGCCGGATGCGGTTGCCGCTCGCGCCGGCCACGCTGCGCGCCGGTGGCTGGATTTCAGCGGGGATGATCTCGACCGTCCAGACGCCGTTGCCCATCCTGGCGGCAATCGACCCAAGCGATTGGCCGCACCGCTGCGCGCCTTCGCCGGAGTCGCTGATCACCTCGACTATGTGTTCCTTGAGTATCGTGGCAGGTTTGTTGGAGCCGGGCGAAGCCGCCCGGCCCGGTGATGGTTTGACTGTTTTCTCAACTGTAGTGTCGGTCATGGTTTTGCAGTCGCAGCCACGCGCACTCGCGCGAAGTTGCGCTCTCTCAGATCAATTCCAAAAAGTTTATTAGTGCTGTCCCTGCCTTCGGCCGCGTACGGGAAATCGATATCGCGAATGCCGAGCCAGGATTTCATGTTGCGTGCGGCCTTGCGGCCCGCACCCATCGCCTCGATCACGGTTGCAGCCCCGGTGACAATGTCGCCGCCGGCGAAAACGCCGGCCACCGAAGTCGCCAGGTTTTCATCGACCGCGATGTAGCCTCGCTTGTTGAGCTTGAGCTTCGAGGTCTGGCCAATGATCGGGTTCGCGTTGGTGCCTATGGCGAACACGACCAGATCGCATTCGAAATCATGCTCGCTTCCCGCCACCGGCACGGGACGCCGCCGGCCCGAATCGTCCGGCTCACCCAACTCCATGCGGACGCAGCGCATGCCGCGCACGCCTCCTTTGCCGTCGTCGATCACCGCAATCGGATTGGTCAGCCAGTGGAACTCGACTCCCTCCTCCTCAGCGTGATGAACTTCCTCCGCGCGGGCCGGGCACTCGGTGCGCGAACGACGATAGATGCAGTAAACTTTTTCGGCGCCGAGCCTCAGGCTGACGCGCATCGCATCCATCGCCGTATTGCCCGCGCCGATGACAGCCACCCGATGGCCGTGCGGCAGCGGCGTGTCGTAATTCGGAAACTCCTTAGCCCGCATCAGATTGCATCGAGTCAGCAGTTCGTTGGCCGACAATACGCCGTTGAGCGAATCGCCCGGAATTCCGAGCATCGACGGATAACCGGCGCCGGTACCGACGAACACCGCGTCGTAGCCCATCTCATTGATCATCTGCTCGATGGTGAAGAGCCTTCCGACCAGCGTATTGCATTCGAATTTAACGCCCAGTTTGCGAAGGTTGTCGATCTCGGCATCGATCACTTCGTTCGGCAGACGAAAGTCCGGAATCCCGTAGCGCAGCACACCGCCGGGCTGATGGAACGCTTCAAAAACCGTGACGTCACACCCGGCTTTCGCCATGTCGGCCGCGCATGCCATCCCGGCGGGCCCCGAGCCGACTATTCCGACACGGAAGCTGCTTGGCTCGATGTAGGGAATGTTGACCCATCCCTCCGAAATCGCCTTGTCGCCGACCCAGCGTTCGAGCCGTCCGATCGCAACCGGCTCCAGCGTGTCGCCAACCGTGCAAACACCCTCGCACTGCGTCTCCTGCGGGCAGACCCTGCCGCAGATCGCCGGCAGCAGATTGGTGTCGGTCATCACGTCATAGGCGCCACGATAATCTTTTTCGGTGAGTTTCTGGATGAAGCCGGGTATATCGATTCCGACCGGACAACCTGCTACGCATGGCTGTTCCGGGCACATCAGGCAGCGTTCGGCTTCGATCAACGCTTCTTCGACTCGATACCCGCATGCGACTTCCGTGAAATTGGTGACCCGCTCGCGCGGGTCCTGCTCTCGCATCGGGGTCCGCTGCTGCGGAATGGTGCGGATCGTTTTCTTCTTCGCCATCTTCTTTCCCTCAAAACCGGGCTAAACCTGGACCTGATCGCGCATCCGGCAGCCCTCGGACCAGCGCTCCATCGCTACCTTCTCTTCCTCGGCAAATCGCTTCAGGCGAATCATCAGATCGTCAAAGTCGACCTTGTGGCCGTCGAAGTCAGGCCCGTCGACGCAGGCAAACTTGACCTGATCGCCAAGCTTCACGCGGCAGCCGCCGCACATTCCTGTCCCATCCACCATGAGCGGATTGAGGCTGACGATGGTCTTGATGTTGTGTGGCCTCGTCGCTTCGGCGCACCCTTTCATCATCACCGGCGGGCCGATTGCTACGAACTCGTCGATGTCCGGGTGCTTCTCGATCGCCTGCTTGATCCCCTCCGTGATCAACCCCTTGATCCCCGCTGACCCGTCGTCCGTGCAGATGATGAATTCGTCACAGAATGATCTGAATTTATCTTCCCAGAAAATCAGATTTTTGTTGCGGAATCCGACGATGCCGATGACATACGCCCCGCTCTCCTTGAAAGCGCGGGCGTGCGGAAAAATCGGCGCCACGCCAAGGCCTCCGCCGACGCATGCCACCTTCTTGACCTTGTCGAAATGACTCGGAATCCCCATCGGGCCGGTAATCGCGTAAAGGGAAGTGCCTGCCTGGCAGGCCTGCTGCATCTCACGGGTCGTCTTTCCGACAGCCTGGATGACCAGCGTGATCGTCCCCTTCTCACGGTCGTAATCCGCTATCGTCAGCGGAATCCGCTCACCGTGCTCGTTGAGCATGACGATGACGAACTGGCCGGCTCGCGCGGCCTTCGCCATCAATGGATGGTAACACTCCAGCAGGTAGGTAACGTCCGAGAAGTCTTCGCGCTTGATGATCTCGAACCTGGAAAACTGGTTTGGGCTCACATCAACCCCCCCTTGTTAGGTCGGGCGGCGTCCGGCAACCGGCCGGCAGGTTTTAGTGCTTGTATCTATATAAAAATGCCATTCCGGGCTCTGGCCCGGAATCCGGACGGATAAAAGTAATTTTCCGCTTTGGAGTCTAGCACTCTTCGGTTCCGGCTGTACAGGACAAAAACGACGATCTCCGTTGCGGAAAGTTTAAAGCATGAACCGATGATACGTGGATCATTGAAAACAGGCGGACTCCATGGAGTGCGGCGACCTGTCGCCGCTTTGCAGTCCTGTGGCCCCTCAAATATTGAGAAAATCTAAGCCACCGCGAACGGCCCACCGATTTAACAGGACTTCTGAATACAAAGCGGCGACAAGTCGCCGCACCATGGAGGTCGCAAATTTGATGCGATCGGGAAAAGCGCTGCTACAAACTTTTAACTAACAGGGCCTTTCCGCAACGGAGATGTCTGTTCAAAATTCTTAGGCGTTGTTTCCAACCTCCGGCCACGCTTTGCGCAATATCTCCCTGATGAAGCCGTCTTTGCCGGCCTGGTATGCCTCTCTATCGGCCGGCAACCGTTTCACCAGACCTTCCTTCAATCTCGCATACTCCAGAGCCGCCTGCGGGTTCCCGGTTAAATAGTCGCGAAAGAACAAATGATTCCGCCATTCCTGGCTCTCAATCTCCAATACATGCACATGATGAGTGCGGGGATCGCCTTTGACAAAATAATGGCGGCGGTGAATGCCATTTTCGCCCTTGTAAATATACCCAAGCTCTTCCATTGGCGGGACGCAGCGGATGGCTTCCTCAAAGTCTGTAACTGCTATCCCAATGTCAAGAATCGGCTTTGCCGGCATTCCCGGGATCGAGGTGCTGCCAATATGCTGTATGTCGAGGACATAGCCGCCAATCCCGGTCCCGCAGCCTCTCCGCCTCTTCAAGAAATAGCGAGCGCCAACCCGCTTCATATCGAGACAATTGAACTTCGCCTGAAGGTAGGCCCAACATAAAACACCTCTGATCAGAAAGATTTCGCCGCGTCGTTGTCAAACATTATGAATGCCTCGATCGGCATTCGTTTAAGCCCCATCTCAGAATCTGAAAATCTCTGCCGTAGCCTGTTCAAGTTTACTCAAATATCCCTCTTGATCATAAGCCATCGACAGGTTTCCCAGCCTTTACGGTATGCTCTTCGCCTTCGTGGTCGCATGGCCGATCTACTCGCCGTGATGAATATTGGCGCTATCGGCGATAGACTCTCGCGCCGCTGGTCTCGGTGGAATATCCTGGGAGTCTGCGGCTTCGAACCCGAAGGCAGTGGATTTTTATTCTTGTGCCGATATTACATCTGGCCTATATTTCAAACTTGACACAAGGCCATAGCTTCTCGGCCCCGGTACTATGAACCTCTCATGTGAAATTAAGCTTGGGACTGCGGAACCCCGGACTAAAACTGTCTATTGAATCGATTAAATTCCAATTTCCGGCCGTCTTTACGCCTATGCCTTTTTTACCATTTGGAATCTATGAAGAACTGATCGATGAAGGGCTAAGCGAATTATTGCGCGACCATCCGGAACTGAGGTCGGCAGTCGCGAAGCTCGATCCGGAGGAGGAGCCGCGTCTCTATGCAACTTTTGTCGCCCGGGTTCTGGAGAAAGCGCTGCAGTTCGAGCCTGATTCAGAGAGGCGCCGCGTGATCTGTAACCGAATCCTCGAGAAGTTAACCGGCGAGCCCGATCTGGAACATCTCAGGAAGCACCGTTTGATAAGGGCTCTCAAGCCGATCCTGCTCGAGATCAAGCCGCCCAACTTCGGCGATAAAAGTTTCCCCGGCCCCATACCCCGCTGGCCGAAAGCAGTCTTTCACCGGTTCTCCGTCAGAGCCGCAACTGGCTCATGAGCTGGCTGAGGAGATGCGCTCGGCGGATCGCGTCGATGTCCTGGTATCGTTCATCAAGTGGTCGGGGCTGCGCCTGCTTCGCGATGCCTTCGAGGATCTGCGGGATCGTGATATTCCAGTCCGATTGATCACCACTTCCGATATGGGAGCGTCCGCCGTCAACGCGATCGAATGGCTGGCCGGATTGCCTAATGTCGAAGTCCGCATCTCATACGATACTGAGCGGACAAGGCTCCACGCCAAGGCCTGGCATTTCCGCCGCCGCCATAGTGGATTCTCTACTGCCTACATCGGCTCGGCCAACATGTCGCACGCTGCAATGACGAGCGGCCTTGAATGGAACCTGAAGGTGACTGCGCAGGATATGCGCCATATCCTCGAAAAGTTCACAGTCGAATTCGAAACATACTGGCACAGTCGTGATTTTCTCCTGTTCGATCCTGAGCAACCTGAGATGCTCAGAAAGGCCATCGACCGCGCCCGAAATCCAGGGTCAAACGACCCGGCACACTTTTTCGATCTGCATCCGCATCCGTTCCAGGAGCGGATACTCGAAGCGCTGCAGCGAGAGCGGCAGTTTCACGATCGCTGGCGGAATCTGGTGATCGCTGCAACCGGAACGGGCAAAACGGTTGTTGCAGCTTTTGACTTCCGCCGGTTCTACGAGGAACGGCAACGCCAGGCCAGGCTGCTCTTCGTTGCCCATCGACAGGAGATCCTGCAGCAGGCGCTGACCACCTTTCGCCACGTCCTGCGGGAACAGAATTTTGGGCACCTGCTGGTTGGCCGACACGAAGCGGCTCAGCGAGACCATCTCTTCTGCTCGATCGGTATGCTCAACAGCCGCAGGCTTTGGGAGGATGTCGGGCGGGACTTCTATGACTACATCGTGCTGGATGAGGCGCATCACGGGAAGGCAGAAAGCTACCGTTCACTCTTCGCTCAGTTCAATCCACACATCCTGCTCGGGTTGACGGCAACTCCGGAACGGATGGACGGGCTCAACGTCGCAGCGGATTTCGGCAATCGCTTCGCTGCCGAGATCAGGCTGCCGGAGGCGCTGGCCGAGAAGCTGCTTTGCCCCTTCCACTACTTCGGAGTCGCCGATCCGGTTGCCATCAATAACGAAAATTTCTGGCACAATGGCCGTTACGACGAGAATGCGCTCGAAAACGTCTATGTCCTCGACCGGGTAATGGCCGGCCGGCGAGTCGGAGCGATCGTCCAGGCGTTGGAGCACTATGAGCCCGATTTCAGCCGGCTCAAGGGCATCGGGTTTTGTGTGACGATCCGTCACGCGGAGTTTATGGCCGAAGAGTTCAACCGCTGCGGAATCCCCTCAGCGGCTTTTGTCTCAACCACGAATGACGAACAGTGTGCCGGGATGCTGTCCGACCTGAGAGCCGGGCGGCTGAAATTCCTCTTTACCGTCGATAAGCTGAGCGAAGGCGTTGACGTGCCGGAGATCAATATCGTCCTCTTCCTGCGCCCCACCGAGAGCCTGACCGTCTTCCTCCAGCAACTGGGTCGCGGCCTGCGCCACGCACCCGAGAAGGATTGCCTGACCGTTCTCGACTTCGTCGGCCAGGCGCATCGCCGCTATCGCATTGATACCAAACTGAAGGCCCTGCTTCCTCGCCACCGATTCTCGATCGACAAGGAGGTAGAGCAGAACTTCCCGCACCTCCCTGCCGGATGCTCGATCCAACTTGACCGGATCTCGCGCCAGTATGTCCTGGAGAACATCAAGGCGAACCTGGCCCAGCTCAACGTGCAGATACCCGAACGGATCCAGAGTTTCACCAGTGACAGCGGGCAGGAACTGACCTTCGGCAACTTTGTTCGCTTCCACAACTATGAACCGGAGATCCTGCTCAACAGAATGACGTGGTCGAAGTGGAAGGGAATAGCCGGAATGATTCAGTCGGTACAGGATCCCGACCTGCAAATACTGCGGAGGACACTGGTCCGCGCAGCATTCATTGATGGCCCGCGAGAGATTGCCAGGATGAGGAAGGTCGTCAGCCTTCTCTCGAACGGTGCGATAGATCAGGCCGTCGAGGCTGCCGGCCAGTCGATCAATTCAATCTATTATCGCCTCTGGGGTGAGAGGGGAAGCAGGCTTGAAATCCACAGTATGGAAGAAGCATTCCGTCGTCTCGCTGCCAACCGTTCGATCCTCGCTGACCTCGCGGAGATCTTCGACTGGGCGCTCGATGCAACCGAAGTATCCGGCGAGATTCCTCAACTTCTGTTTGACTGCCCGCTCGAACTCCACGCCCGCTACAACGCCAGGGATGTCCAGGCGGCATTCGGTAGGGCCACCCTTGAGACCCCCGGGCAAACCGGCGTTGGTGTACTCCACTTTCCTGACGTGAGATCCTATGCCCTGCTCGTCACCTTCCAGAAGACCGAAAAAGAGTTCTCGCCCACCACCATGTATGACAACTACCCGATCAGCCGCGCGCTGCTCCACTGGGAATCGCAATCGACGACCGCCCGGCACCATAAGGATGGCCAAAACCTCATCGGCCACAGAGACCGCGGCTATACCGTGCTCGTTTTTGCCAGGGACAAGAAGAAACGCAACAATGTGACCGTCCCGTTCACCTATCTCGGCCCGGTTGATGTGGTCAGCTTCGAACGCGAACGCCCCATCCGTTTCGTCTGGCGGCTCCGTTCGCCCATGCCGGTCGAGATGTTCGAGGACAATCGAAAGGGCGGGTGATAAAGTCACACGTGTGATTGTGATAATAGTAGGACGTCGAGCCCGCACCATAATCGTTATAACAGCAATTCGATCCGATGGCTGATTCAGCTATGGTGTAAACTCTGAGTGATTTTTCTAAGCCAGTCTTCCACTTCGTGTCTGAGATCGAGACAGAATGCCGATAGCTCCGCCGCATCCTGATCCGTAACTGCCCCTGTCCGATCGTATTCGACAATATTGCGTTTCCTCCGGCAAGTCTCCAGATATTCAGACTCTTCCTTCCAGCGATCGCCAAGCACAAGGGGCAGAGCAGCAATCGTGCGATAGTGTTGTAAATTCTTCTCCGGCCTGTAGCCCGAGGCATGCACCAGAATCGTGCAGAGTTTTAGCGCCGCATTGTAGGCGATGCCGAAACGCCAGTCGGCGGAGATTTCGCCTTCGGCATCGGTAAGATCCCGCGAGACGATTGACAGCAGATCGGCTATCTCCTGTTTACTGCTCTGATGAGGGCGCAACCAGCCGTTGTCCGCCCATTGTTTCAAGCTCATGCTCAGTCCCCGTTACAAACAGTTTAGGCTCCTTCAGCACCGTGCTCACAAAATGTTCGCCGGAACTTTTTCGCCTGGCGAATTCCTGTACGGTAAAGACGTGCGGGTTTATCTCCCGACCAAGCGTCGCAGAAACTCCAGAAAGCATTTTCCCAATCCGACGCAGGCTCACATCTCCGATCACCATCAGATCCACGTCGCTCTCGGCGCTTTCTGTCCCTGCTGCCACCGAACCGAAGACGAAGGCCAGGCCGATGTCGGGTGATACCAGGGCCCTGCTCAGAACTTCAACCAGCCCGCTGGTCTTCAACACCAGATTGCGGATGTCCGGATAGATCGGATGTCCTGTATTCGCCCTGTAATACATACGGTTGCCGTCCCGCCTGGACTCAATCAAACCAAGACCCAGCAGACGCTTCAGCTCCTGCCGGACAGTCGCATCAGCAAACCCCGACCGGCGCTCTATCTCTCGCACATGCAGCTCATGATTGGCGATCCCAAACAACAACCGGAATATCTCCGATCTGACCCCCGATGAAAGTAATTCCGTCAGTATGCTCATAATGCGTGTTTATACCACGCAATCGCGAGGTATTACCACTCAAAATTATGCGTTGACGACAAGCTGCCGTATGGAAAAATCCACACCCGAGTGTCGCCCCTGTCGACGCCATCCAGTCGCTTTCTATGTGGCTTTCAGACTCAATCAAATTTTACATTGGTAATCAAGGAAGGGCATACCAGCTTCCCTTGCCGGTGCCGTGGCGGACGAGGTGTCCCTGTTCAGTCAGCCGCCGGAAATGCTCCTTAAGTGTATTGCGGCTGGCGCCTGTGACGCGGATGATCTCTCCCATCGTCACGCAGCCATGCCGGCGACCATGGTCTAGAATCCGGGCGGCGAGCTCGGGCATCGCTGCAAGCAGCAGCTTTTCACGCTCCACCTTCTCGGCCAGGCGTCGTTTTTGCTGCTGCAGAATACCAACGTCGCGACGGCGAATTTTCACCTTGGCCCTTCGGGAACTCAGTGGACCATTGACCGGCAAGGAGTCCGGCAGGTTAGCGACGGACAGTGGAAATACATTCACTATCTGGAACTGGACGGGATGGATGAACTCTATGACCTGAAAACTGATCCTTACGAGACGCGCTGAAAATTGCTTCTGAAGGTGTTTGGTTCTCGCGCGGTGGCGGAAGATGCACTATCCTGAAGTCTCCAATCAAACTGGCGTCCGCGTTGAAATTTCTGTTTAAGCAGGGGCTATGCTCATGAAACGCTATAACATTTTTGCAGTAGTCTTGTTGTTTCTCCTGGGCGGAACGACTTTCGCTCAATCGCCCGCACCGTTGCGTCCCCAGCAGTGCCGCTCATCACGCACGACCCTTATTTCAGCATCTGGTCAATGAACGATAAATTGACCGATAGCGCAACCAAACATTGGACGGGAACGGACAATCCGCTGACGGGATTGAGTCGCATTGATGATGTGACGTTGCGGTTTATGGGCGCAAATCCGGCGCGCCGGGGCGACCCTGATATCAAACCAATGCAGCAAATCGGGTTCAAGCTGACGCCGACGCGCACGATGTATAGCTTTGAAGCTA
This sequence comes from Acidobacteriota bacterium, assembly GCA_016710075.1. Lineage (GTDB taxonomy): Bacteria > Acidobacteriota > Blastocatellia > RBC074 > RBC074 > JADJLO01. The sequence continues at coordinate 75,315 of JADJLO010000007.1, forward strand.
ATGGTATCAAGCTTGACCTGACATTTCTGACGCCTGCGTTGCCGCAGGATTTGAATGTTTTGTCGCGTCCGCTGACCTACATCATTTGGGATGTACGCGCGATTGACGGACGCGAACACAACGTGCGTTTGTATCTCGATGCGACTGCGCATCTGGTCGTCAATCGTGTTGATGAACGCGCCATGTGGTCGCGACACAAACTGGGTGAGATGGAAGTGGTGCGGCTGGGTAGCACGGAACAAAAGATGTTGCAAAAGTCGGGCGATGATTTGCGCATTGACTGGGGTATTTGTATTTCGCCGTGCCGCCGCAAGGCAGTCACGTGGCAACGCTCGGCGCGACTGCGGCGCAACGTGGACTGTATGCCAATTCGCTGAACCTACCCGAATCGCACGATCTCGAAAACCCGCCGCCCTCGACTTCGCGGTTCATTCCGCTGATTGGCTTCACGGTGGATTTGGAAAAGGTAGGCGCGGCAAATGTGTCGCGCTACGCGATGGTGGCGTATGACGATGTCTATTCCATCGAATACTTCAATCGCCGGCTGCGTCCGTACTGGCGGCGCGACAACAAAACCGGCGCGGAAGAATTGCTGAAAATCGGCGCGCGTGATTTCGCTTCATTGAAAGAACGATGCGAAAAGTTCGATGCGGAACTCACTGCTGATTTACAATTGATGAAGGCGATGCTCCGGCCGGTCATGGAATACGCGAAATCACCGCGCTGGCGCTTTCCGTTTGCGCCGCACGATCTCGGCACCTATCCGCTGGCGAACGGGCAAGTCTACGGCGGCGGCGAAGAGACCGAGGATCGGCAGATGCCCGTCGAAGAAAGCGGCAACATGATCATCCTGCTGGCGGCGCTGGCCGAGGCCGAAGGCAATGCGGACTTCAGCAAACAGTATTGGCCGCTGCTCCAAAAATGGGCGGCATATTTGAAAGACAAAGGTCTCGACCCTGACAACCAGCTCTGCACGGATGATTTCGCCGGGCATCTGGCTCACAACACGAATCTTTCGATCAAGGCGATTGTTGCACTTGATGCTTATGCGCGGCTGGCCGATACGCTCGGGCAAAAAAACGACGCCACGAGCTACCACAAGCTGGCAAAACAAATGGCGACGCAATGGGCGAAGATGGCGGACGATGGCGATCATTATCGCCTGGCGTTCGACAAGCCAGACACGTGGAGTCAGAAATACAATCTGGTGTGGGACAAGCTGCTCAAGTTGAATTTGTTCGCCCCCGAAGTCGCGCGCAAAGAAATCGCCTATTACAAACGCATGCAGAATGCGTTTGGCTTGCCGTTGGATAATCGTTCGACATACACAAAACTCGACTGGATTTTATGGACAGCGACACTCGCTGACACCGCGACTGATTTTACCGCGCTCGCTGACCCTGCTTTCAAATTTGCCGATGAATCGCCCACACGGGTGCCGTTGTCCGATTGGTACTGGACGCAGGATGGTAAGCAGCGTGGTTTTCAGGCACGCTCAGTCGTGGGCGGCCTCTACATCAAAATGCTTGAAGACCAACAACGCTGGCAACGCTGGGCAGGCCAGGCAAAGTAAAAGGAAGATCGCCGGCGGTCGATTCAAATTGAATGGCCAGATCGAACTCCCATACGAACACTGAACGAATGTAAATTGGATTTACACTTTGACCCTGGTCTTATTCCTTTTCCCTGCTTCCCGGAACACCCTTGGGCTCTCGATACCAGCGTTGCCCTGAAAGATAGTCTTTATCCGTGGACTTGAGTTGCGTAAGGGAGCGTTTCGGATTGAGGTGCGCACAACCCACCAGTACGGCATTGATCAATGTGACGGGAGCCGCATAGGAACCGATGAATGAAGTAGAAGCCGTGGAGGCGATCAGACACGAAGTGCAATGATGAGCCAGCGGGGTCATTTCACTGTCCGAAATCCCGAACGTAGTCACTCCCTGCTGGCCGGCCTGCAAAACAGCCTCAACGGTGATGCGCAAGCACTGCCCAAAGCTGATGGCGATCAAGAGGTCCTTCCCAGTCAAAATCCTAACCTTGTGCTGGATGTTCCCCTCGCCGCCGAGCGGCGCTTCGGCGTCAAAGCCTAACGCAGTCAGCCCATACGCGAAGTAATGGGCGAGCGAGACTGCCAGGTCTCCCCCGACAACCAGGATGCGCCGGGATCGATGGATGAGTCGGGCGCATTCGAGCACTCGACTGCGGTCCAATCTGGCGTTGAGCAAATTCATATTATCCAGCGCTTTCTCCAAGCTGCGATCGATGTGATCGGCGACGCTGCGCTTTTCCCTGGTAGCTGCTTTGAGCACCGTGTAAGGTGTGATCCGCGAGACGAAATGCTGGCGCAAATCGGCGGTGAAATCAGCAAAGCTTTTGTAGCCCAGGGCCTGAACCGTTCGCACTACTGTTGCTGCGTCGACGTTGTAGCGTTTCGCCAGTTCGCGCGAAGACAGAAAGCAGGTTTCTTCGCAATGATCGAGAATCGCGCGGATTAATTGCTGCCGTTGCAGTCCCAGCCGCGAACGCGCTTCGGCGAAGCGAAACTCCAACGCGGTGGACGAGACATCGGCCCCATTTCGATCCAGGATTTTCTGCCGAGATTTCTTGTCGCTCATACGTTTTCCAGGTTTGTTGGCACAACCGCTTCCACATAACGGAGCAGCTCAGGTGTCGCGGAGGCAGCCTCTTGACCGGGTAAGTGAAGATTCATCAACCCGGATCGGAGTTGTATTGCCTGATGTGTCTCAAGGGGAGACTGTTCTGCCGGGCAATTTGAACTTTTCGCCGTTGTCTTGTCAACATTTAGTCGGGAGCTAGCCAGGGCTTTTGCAAAGTCTAAATTATTGAAGATAACCAAACATTCCGATGCTTGTGCGGACTTTTGGCGACAGCGATCTTCCTTAAAAGTGACGTCGCGCCGGCAGTGTTGTGACGACACTTCTTCTTTTTCCGAGCTCAAGAAGCCTCATTCCATTTTGTCAACCCAAGTCAATCAATATCGACTTTGCAAGAGCCCTGGGAGGGGGCTGGCTGCAACAGTTGTTGTCTCATTGATTTTATGCAACACCTGGTGTATACACCGGACATCACCGAGTAAGCAAATAAGTCGCCTGCCTGAACGACGCGAGCGTCAGGTTGGCAAACAGAGGTTGGCCCCTCGCGGCTATCGCTTTTATGGACTCAAAATCGAAAAGAAAAACACTGACGCGCCGTGGCATGCTCAAAACCCTGGTGGGTACTGGGTTGTTGGCGGCACCGATGATAAATCGCGGTCGTTATTCCGTGTTTGCCGATTCGACGGTGGAATACTCGAAGCGTGCCGTTGAACTGATGCAGCGAGCGACCGTCATGGACATGCTCGGCCCGCTTACGCTCGACTTCCCAAAGCAGGCGAAGTGGTATGCCAATCCTGGCAGCTTCACGGCGGCGGATTTACAACCCTACAAGGATTCAGGCATCAACATCTTTCACATTGCCGTAGGAATGGGTGGGCCTGAGGCGTATCTGAACGTGCTGAAATTTTTTGCGTCGTGGAACGGTTTCATCGCGCACCATGACGACCATTTCATGCGCATTGACAGTGCAGCGAAGCTCGATCGCGTGAAAGCGTCGGGGAAAATCGGCATCCTGCTCGGCCTGCAAAATTCCGATCAATTCCGCACGCCTGCCGATGTGGATTTCTTTCATGGCCTTGGCCAGCGCGTGTCACAGCTCACGTACAACAGTCGCAATTTAATCGGCAACGGCTCGACCGAGCGGCGCGATGAAGGCATCAGCGATTTCGGTGCGGCGATCATCGAACGCATGAACAAAGTCGGAATGGCTGTGGATGTTTCGCATTGCGGCGACCGAACGACGCTGGACGCGTTCGAGATTTCCAAAAAGCCGGTACTCATCACTCACTCCAATTGCCGCGCGCTCGCGCAGGGGCATCCACGCTGTAAGAGCGATGAAGCGATCAAAAAGATGGCCGCCTCGGGTGGCGTGATGGGCATCACCGCCGTGCGAATGTTCGTTAAAGTGGACGAACCGACGACGATCGAAGACGTGCTGAATCATTTCGATTACGTTGCCAGGCTGGTGGGCGTCGAACATTTGGGCGTTGGCAGCGACAGCGATTTGTATGGTTATGACGCGATGCCGCCGGATCAGAACCGGCAACTGCGCGCTTCCTACAAGGGCACGTACGGCTTCCGCGCCAAGATGGGTGCCGAGGGCTTGAATCATCCGCGCCGGATGTTCGACCTGACGGAAGGATTGATCCGGCGCAAATACAGCGACAGGGACATAGAAGCCATTCTCGGCGGCAATTTCAAGCGCGTGCTGGCGCAACTTTGGACCGTTTGAATGAAAGGTTTTGTCATGACATCAGGAACGAGCCAAAGCCGCTTCCATGTCAAATGGCCGAATCCCACGGTGGGTGAATCACTCATCACCTTCACGCTCAATGCGCAAGGCAAGGTCGAGGAGGCCAAGGTGCAGGGCAGGTTCCCAACCCGCCATTGAACATCAGGTCGTTGTCCGCCGGCAGTTTGGGAAACTGCCTTGTACGCGATTGAAAATAGATCAAGGTAAACAAGAACCCGCGCTTTCTCCTGAAAAGCGCCCCTCTCCGAAAGAAAGGTAACTGCAATGAAACGCATCCGTCTTTTTGTCTGTGTCTGCCTCGCAGGCGGGCTGGTTGGTCTGCTGCTGGGTCTTTCTGCGTCCGCGCAAACGGCGAGTACCGGAGCGTTGACGGGCATCGTTGCCGATAATAACGGCGCGGTCGTGCCGGCCGTTAAAGTCGTGTTGACCAACGAAAAGACCGGAGAGACACGTTCCGTTACTACGCAGGCGAATGGAAGCTATACGGTCCCGCTGCTCCTGCCCGGTTCCTATCGTGTAGAGTTTTCCGTTACCGGTTTCAAGCAAGCCGTCAAATCAGGGTTGCAGATCAACGTCACGGAAACCGCGCGGTTCGATGTGCAACTCGAAGTCGGTGGAGTGCAGGAACAAATCACGATCGCTTCCGAAGCTACGGTGCTGCAAACCGAATCGAGTGCGCTTGGGCGTGTGACCGACCGCCAGTTGGTGGGGAACTTACCGCTCGTGACACGCAACTTCACGCAAATCGTCACGCTCTCGCCGGGCATCGCGTCGAACGTAACGAATGCGACGGAACTTGGACGCGGGAGCGGCGGCAGTTCGCAGGGCAACTTTCGCGCGCATGGCGCCAGCGGGGCGGACAATAACTTTCAGATGAATGGCGTGCAGATCAACGACTTGCAAGCCAGCGGTGGGTTCAGCGGCGGCATTGCCGTGCCGAACCCTGATGCGATTCAGGAATTCAAAGTGCAGACGGGGCTCTACGACGCGACGTATGGACGCAACGCCGGAGCCAATGTCAACGTCGTGACGCGCAGCGGCGCCAATGATTTTCACGGTACGGTATTTGAGTTCTTTCGCAATAACGCGCTCAATGCCAATGAATTCTTCCGCAACAGAGCGAGACAAAAGAAAGGCGTGCTGAAGCAGAATCAATACGGCTTCACGCTCGGCGGGCCGCTCAAAAAAGACAAGCTGCTGTTTTTCCTTTCCTTTCAGGGTACACGGCAGGTCAATGGCGTAGGCGGCGGCAGCACGGCGAATTTCTTCACGCCGCCGTTCACCAATGATCGTTCGCGCGCAGCGCTGGGCCGGCTCTTTGGAGGGCAGGCCGGCGCGCTGGGTGGCGCCGCCGTCGCCGCGGATGGCTCGAATATCAGCCCGCAGGCGCTGGCGTTGCTGAATTTCAAGCTCCCCAGCGGCCAGTTCGTGATTCCGACGCCGCAAACTATCACGGCGACACAACCTTTCGCGCTGCAAGGCTTTTCGGCTTTCAGCGAACCGGCGCGCTTCCGGGAAGACCAATTTATCGCCAACCTCGATTATTTGCAGAGCGACAAGAGCAAGTTTGCCGGTCGTTTCTTTTGGGCGGGCAGCAACCAGACACAGCCGCTGCCCCCGTCGCAGCTTGCCACGTCCGCGCCCGGCTTCCCGCTGCTAACGGACAATCGGCTGCGCAATGGATCGCTGGCTCACACGTACACGTTCAGCCCTGCGTTGCTCAATGAAGCGAGTTTCGGCTTTCATCGTTTCGGCACGCCGACGATTCAACAAGAACTTTTCAAGTGGTCGGACGTAGGCGTCAAGGCATCCGGGACGGCGAACGATTATCCGGCAGTCGGCGTCAACGGATCTCTGGCGCTGGGCGGCAATGGGCAGGGGCTGGATCTGGTGCAGAATCATTTCACCTTCCAGGATAACCTGACGTACGTGCGCGGACGGCAAACGCTCCACGTGGGCGGCGGCTTCACGCGCAGTCAGGTCGATCTGAAAAACTTCCACTTTTTCGGTGGCCTGCTTTTCCTGGGTTGGGCGGATTTCCTGCTCGGCCTGCCGGCCGGGCCGGCGGCGTCGGGCGGCAACGGCTCGAACTTCAGCAATGTCTTTCTCTCGCTGGACATCCCCGGACAGCTTGACCGCGCATGGCGTGTCAATGACGGAAATGCATACGTCCAGGACGACATCAAGCTCACCAGGTCTTTCACCCTGAATATCGGTTTGCGCTATGAACGGCTGGGTAATCTGGGCGACTCATTAGGCCGCAACAGTGGCTTTGACATCGCGCAGGCCAATCCCAATGCGCCCGCAGCCGGGACGATTCAAGGCTACGTTGTGGCGAAGAATTATTCGGGTACGCCGCCCGCAGGCGTCTCACAAGTGGGCAACACGTTCGGCATTCGCGGCGAACACCAAAACAATTTTGGTCCGCGCATCGGCTTCGCCTGGCGCTTGCCCAACACTGTTTTGCCGTTGACCGGACGCATGGTTTTGCGCGGCGGCTATGGGATTTATCAAACGCGCGCCACCGGGCAACCGTTCATCCAGCTGGCGGCGGCCCCGCCGTTCGCGTTGCTGCGACAATTGCAAGGCGTGCCGAATGCGGCGGCCAGCTTCGCCAGCCCCTTCGGCCCCGATTTGACCTTCCCGCAATTTCCGGCTTACTCGCCGACGACGCAACGTTCCATCTCTTTTATAGACCAGAGCTATCGTCCGCCCATCACCCAGCAATTCAGCCTCAACCTGCAAACGGAACTGGCGCGCGATCTCATGCTCGAAGTCGGTTATGTCGGCACGCGCGGCACGCATCAGATTATGAACCGTTCGCTCAATCAGGCGTTGCTCGCTAGCGCCGCCAGTCCGATTCGTGGCGTGACGACGAACACGGTCGCCAACATCGCGCAACGCGTGCCGATTCTGGGTTTCACCGCGCCGGGCCTCAACGATATTGATTCGTCTGCTTCCTCCTGGTATCACGGGCTGGAAGCGAGTCTCACCAAGCGCCTCTCGAAAGGCATGCAGTTTTTGGCCGCGTATACGTTCGCCAAATCCTACAGCACGTCGGGCAGAAGCACGGGGGCGGGCGGCACGTCGGGCATCTTCGGAAACCAGAATGATGCCCGCGCCAATTACGGCTTGAGCGAATTCAATCGCGTGCATCGATTTGTTTTGAGTTATCTGTATGAGCTTCCGCGCCTGAAGCTGGCGAACGGCTTCGCCGGCAATTTGCTCAACGGCTGGGCTGTCGCGGGCGTCACGACGATTCAATCGGGTTTGCCGCTGACGCTGACCGGCACGAACAGCAACAATGTATACGGAATCACGAATGACCGTGCGGCATTGGCCACGGGTTGCACGTACAACCAGCTTGTGACGTCGGGTTCGGTGGACAGCAAGCTCGGCAATTACTTCAACAGCAGCTGCATACTGCGCAGCAGCGCCGGGGCGGCGATTTGGCCGGTCGTGGGCGATGACAGTCGCGCCACCGGTTTCGGCAACAGCGGCGTGGGCATCGTGTTCGGGCCGGACCAGCGGAACTTCGACCTGGTGGTTATCAAACGCACGTCGCTGAAGGCCTTGCGCGAAAGCGCCAATATCGAATTTCGCACGGAGTTTTTCAATGCGTTCAATACGCCGCAATTCAGCGCGCCCGGCACCAATGTTTCGGCGGCGACGTTTGGAGTAATTTCTTCCACCGCCGTCAATCCGCGTGTCATTCAATTCGCCCTGAAGTTGAATTTCTAACAATGCCGGTAGCCGGTGGCAGGTTTTTGGGCTGTTTGCGATCTATCGCTGCAGACCCGAAAACCGGCTACCGGCCACCCACCACCCACCACCAAAAGCTTATGAAACTTCGACCTTTCGTCTCTGCGTCCATCCTATCCGTTTCGATTTTTGTTTTGGCGTCACTTGGTGCGACTGTGAATGCACAGGAGGCGCGCCTGCTGCGGCATCCGACTGTGAGCAGGGACTCCGTCGCTTTCGAGTATGCGGGCGACTTGTGGATTGTCGCGCGCAACGGCGGACAGGCGCGGCGGCTGACGGCCACGCCGAACGTAGAGAATTATCCGCGCTTTTCGCCGGACGGGACGCAGATTGCTTTCACGGCGACCGTCGCGGGCAACACCGACGTGTATGTCGTGCCCAGCGCGGGCGGCGAGTCGAAACGGCTGACGTATCATCCGGGCAACGATTACGTACGCGGCTGGACGCCTGACGGTCGTCGCGTGATTTTTGCGTCGGCTCGCACCAGTGCGCCGCACGCATCGTACTTTCGCCTCTTCTCGATTGGGTTAGAGGGTGGTCTGCCGGAATCACTGCCGATGCCGCGCGCGTTCAGCGGGACCGTCTCTCCCGACGGACGCAAGGTGGCGTACGAAGAGTTCTCGACGACGATGATGGCCGAATGGTACGAAATCAGCGGCTGGCGCCATTATCGGGGCGGGCGTACGCATCCGATCAGCGTCATGAACCTCGCCGGTTATGCCGTCGAAAAACTCCCCTGGACCAACAGCAACGACACCGATCCGATGTGGGTGGGCGATACGATCTACTTTCTTTCGGATCGCAATCACACCGTCAATCTTTTCTCTTGCCGCGCCGGCTCAAAACAGGTCACTCAACTCACGCGCCACGATGATTTCGACATTATGAACGCCTCGGCAGGCCCGGACGCGATTGTCTACGAGCAGGCAGGCTACATTCATCTGGTGGATGTGAAGACGGGGCAGGCGCGCAAGCTCAACATCGAAGTGACTGGCGATCTGGCCTGGGCGCGCCCGCAGTTCAAGAAAGTTGCGGGCATGATTCGCAGCGCCACGCTCTCGCCCAGTGGCGTGCGCGCGGCATTTGAAGCGCGTGGCGAAATCTTCACCGTGCCGGTGGAAAAAGGCGATTGGCGCAACCTGACGCAAAGCGACGGCGCGCACGACCGCAGCCCCGTCTGGTCGCCCGACGGAACCCAACTCGCGTGGCTTTCAGATGCGAGCGGCGAATATCAACTGATGCTCGGCGATCCTCTGGGCATCGCCAAACCGCGTTCGATCACGTTGCCGTCCACCGCGTTCTTTTCCGCGCCTGCGTGGTCGCCGGACGGGACGCAAATTCTATTGCAGGACAATCACCTGAACCTGTGGACGCTGGAAGTTGTAAGCGGGAATGCGACGAAGCTTGATACCGACACTTACTCCGATCCCGGACGACAGTTCGATGCTGAATGGTCGCCGGACTCGAAGTGGGTCACTTACTCGAAGAGCCTGCCCAGCCACCTGCGCGCTATTTTTCTTTACTCGCTGGCCGAGAAGAAAACGCATCAGATCACGGACGGGCTGGCGGATTCGATCTCGCCCGCCTTCGATGCTAGCGGCAAGTACGTTTACTTCATGTCGAGCACCGATTACGGGCCGAAGACCGGTTGGCTGGAGATGAGTTCGCTTGACCGTCCCGCGCGCCGGGCGATTTATCTGGCGGTGCTCAGCGCCGGCGAACCGTCACCGCTTTTGCCGGAAACCGGCGACGAAGTGCGCCCCGAAGCAGATACCGCCGCGCGCAAACCCGGCACCGCACCCGCGGCCGTCACGGTCCGCGTTGATTTCGAGGGAATTACCAATCGCATCCTCGCGCTCAATGTTCCGCCGGGCGATTACAGCAACTTGATGCCGGGCGCGGCGGGTGCGATTTACTACACAGAACCGATCACGCCGGGCAATCCTTTAGCCTTGCGCTTGCAGCGCTACCAGCTCCGCGAACGCGCGGCTGCGCCTTTCCTCGAGGGCGTGCGTTCCTACGCGCTTTCCGGGGACAAAAAGAAACTGCTCTATCAGGCTCCCGGCAACCGTTGGGGTGTGGTGGCGACAGATCGTCCCGTGAAGGTGGGCGATGGGCCGCTCAACGTTGCGCAGCTTGAAATGAAAGTCGATCCGCGCGCCGAGTGGGCACAAATCTTCCGCGAGACGTGGCGGCTGCAACGCGAATATTTTTACGACGCCAAAATGCACGGCGCGGATTGGCAGGCGGTCTATGAAAAATATCGTCCGTTGCTGGCGCACGTCGGCCACCGCGCTGATTTGAGCTATCTCATCGCAACCGTCGGTGGCGAATTGGCCGTCGGCCATTCGTATCTGACCGGTCCCGGCGATGTGCCGAGCGAAGACCCGGTTAACGTGGGCTTGCTGGGGGCGGACTTCGTCGTCGACAACGGTCATTATCGCATCAGCCGCATCTACACGGGCGAAAACTGGAACCCGGAACTTCGCTCGCCCTTGAGCGCGCCGGGCATTCAAGTCAGCGAAGGCGATTACTTGCTCGAAGTGAACGGCAAGCCGCTTAAGTCGCCCACCAATCCCTACAGCTTGTTTGAAGGCACGGCGAATCGGCAGACGCTGATTCGTGTCAACAAAACGCCAACGCTCGAAGGTTCGCGACTCGTGACCGTGGTGCCGGTAGCGAGTGAAGACGCTTTGCGCATGCGAGCATGGGTCGAGGCCAATCGCCGCATGGTGGACAAACTTTCCAACGGGCGACTGGCATACGTCTGGCTGCCCAACACGGGTGGGCCGGGTTACGCGTACTTCACGCGCTACTACTATGCCCAGCAGGACAAAGAGGGCGCCGTCATTGACGAACGGTACAATCAAGGCGGCATGGTGGCGGATTACATCGTGAATGAATTGGATCGGAAACTGATGGGCTACTTCGCCCAGCGCGATGGCCAGATCTCGACTTCGCCGGCCGCTGGAATTTACGGTCCCAAGGTCATGATCATCAATGAATCGGCCGGCTCCGGCGGAGACGCGCTGCCGTTTTTCTTCCATCAGCGCAAAATCGGGCCGCTCGTGGGCACTCGCACGTGGGGCGGATTGGTCGGCACCCTCGGCACGCCCGCGACGATTGACGGTGGCGGTATTACAGCGCCGTGTCTGGCGTTCTATAACGTCAAAGGCGAATGGGACGTCGAAAACATCGGCATCGCGCCCGACATCGAAGTCGAATACACGCCTGCTGACGTCATCAATGGCCATGACCCGCAGCTAGAACGCGCCGTGAAAGAAGCGTTACGCCTGCTGGAACAAAATCCCGTCCAGCGCGTGCCGCGCCCCGCGCCGATTGATCGCGTGTCGAAAGCGCCGGAAAAAGCCCCGCCACGAGGAAAAAATAATGCGACCGACGATACGGTTCTATTGTTTCCTGGCCTTGCTCTGCCTGGTTGCGCCACTGCAGGCGCAACAGGCGCCGAGCGCAACCCTCACCGCCGCGGAAGCGATGATTCCGATGCGCGATGGCGTGCGCCTCTACTCACAGATATACGCGCCGGTGCATCCGGCGGAAAAGCTTCCGATTCTGTTGCTGCGCACGCCATACGGCGCGGGCCCGCTCAATGCGCAACGCATCGCCGCCGCACTGCCGGAGTTGACGGCAGAAGGATACATCATTGTCTCGCAAGACATTCGCGGACGGTTCAACTCCGAAGGACAATTCGTCATGCTGCGGCAGCCGCGCGATCCCAAAGACAAGCAGGCGATTGACGAAAGCACCGACACGTACGACTCGATTGAATGGCTGCTCAAAACATCCCGAACAATAACGGCCGCGTGGGCATGGCAGGCACGAGTTACGGCGCCTGGCTGACGGTGATGGGCGCGCTCGATCCGCATCCGGCGTTGCAAGCCGCAGTCCAGCAGGCCTCGCCTGCCGATATGTGGCTCGGCGATGACTTTCATCACAACGGCGCGTTCCGGCTGAGCTACGGTTTTGAGTACTGCTACATGATGGAATCGTCGAAGGGAATCACCGATGTGACGACCCTCGTTGATCGGCTGGATGCTTACGAGTGGTATCTGAATTTGGGCGCCCTCTCGAATGTGAATGCGAAGTACTTTGAGCAACGGCTGCCGACGTGGAACGATTTCGTAAACCATCCCGATTACGATGCGTTCTGGAAGCGGCAGGCCTTTGCGCCGTGGCTGAACCGCGTGACGGTGCCCACGTTGAATGTCGCGGGTTGGTGGGATCAGGAAGATTTTTATGGCCCGGTGAAGATTTACGAATTGCTCGAACGCCACGACCGCGAGAACAAAAACTTTCTCGTCATCGGCCCGTGGAATCACGGCGGCTGGTCGCGCGGCGACGGGCAAAAGCTGGGCCGCATTGATTTTGGCAGCGCCACCGCGGCCTACTATCGGCGCGAAGTGCTGTCCCGCTTTCTCGCCTATCACCTGAAAGGCAAGGGCACGCTCGACCTGCCCGAAGCCCTTACGTTCAGAACCGGCGCGAATCAGTGGACACGGCACGACGTATGGCCGCCATCACGCAACGTCAACGCGCGGCGGTTGTACCTGCAAGCCAATGGCAAGCTGTCCTTCGACCCGCCGCCCGCCGGCGCCAAACCGGCGTTTGACAGTTACGTTTCCGACCCGGAGAATCCCGTCCCTTATCGTCCGCGCCCGATCGAAGTCCGCTCCGGCTGGTCGACATGGCTTGTCGAAGATCAACGCTTTGTAGATCACCGTCCCGATGTGTTGACCTGGGCAACCGATCCGCTCAAGGAAGACATCACCGTGTCCGGCAAAATCGTCGCCAATCTCTTCGCCTCGACGACCGGCACAGACAGCGATTGGATTGTGAAACTGATCGATGTCTACCCGGAAAAGTACGCGCCCGATCCGAAGATGAGCGGCTTTCAACTGATGATCGCAGGCGACGTGCTGCGCGGGCGTTACCGCAACAATTGGGAGAAGCCAGAGCCGATTACCGCCAATGCCGTGACGCGGTATGAAATCGGCTTCCCGGCCAACGATCACGTATTTCAGCGAGGCCATAAAATCATGGTGCAAGTGCAAAGCACCTGGTTTCCCGTGATTGACCGCAACCCGCAACGCTTCGTGCCCAACATTTTCCGTGCGCAGGATTCGGACTTTCGACGGGCCACCCAACGCATCTTTCGCTCCGGGCGGACATCATCCTTTATCGCAGTGCCTGTTTTAGAGAAGCGCTGACCGTTTACCTTTCGAATGCACCAATGAGGCTCATGAATCAACCAGAAATAACTTTGTGTCTCACAAAACGGGCACATGTGAGAATCAAACGAGTTTGTGTCTCACATGTGAGAATCAAAATGCCTCATGCCCTTCTGCAAGGTTGAGTAAGGCTGGGAAGCAAACAATCGCGGCCCGGCGTCCGCTCGCTTCCATCAGTACACGGAGAATGCCTGCCTCCCGTAAGGCGGATAGAATTCTTTTCAAATGATGAGGTGTCCACCAAACCGGGTCAACTCCACTTCCACAATTCTCGCTAGCAGGGACAGCGATTCCGGCTCTGACGTGCAGGTTTCGCCGTTATCAATAGAGATTATTAGGTCAATGCTCTGATTCGTCTGTTTGGCTGTCACGTCGTCTGAGCTAAGGCCAGGGCCGAAAAACTGTAAATAAGTGATTTTTTCGGGCAGAGAAAAGGGAGTCCTTTGAAAATTACCACTTGGATGGCTTGGCAATGATTTTCCCTTTATGAGTGATAAAAGGGTCATTGAATTGATGACGCCTGTATGCTTCTTTCCTGATTTCAAAATGGGCTGTTGTCAATTTAGCCAACTCACGATTATGCCTTTTGTATGGGAAAAGGAAGGCAATGATTTTATTAGGAAAAGTCTATGCGCAGTTTTTACAGCGGGAATGATATCGGTATCCCCCGTTACCAAAACGGCTGTGTCACAAGAATCCAAAATGAATACTTCAAGCAGTTTGGCTGCCAATGCAACGTCGGTTTCCTTCTCTTCATGCCGCTTTATCTGTTGGGAGCATTGAGGACAAAAGATAGGTTTCTTTTTGAACCGTGACAACTCGACAGAAATATTGGTAGCCTTGAGGCATTCGATATAGGCCATGTGTCGTGCAGTGACATCTGGTTTGAACGATTCAATGTGTTTTGCCAAGGCTGAAAAATAATGTATGCCGGCAATCTGCGCATCATTACCTATCGCATGTAGGTATGATCTGCACAGACCGTCAATATCGAGCCAGCGCGTGCCGGTACCTTCCAAACCAAGGTCCAGGCTGGCTTTCTTAACGGAATGATACAAATTGAATCCGTCTATCAGGAATACTGTTCGATTCATGGCCGAGTAAAAAATAAAACCTCCGGGTCGCAACCCGGAGGGGGCCAGCGAACTTTTCAGTTCAACTGGGGATGATTTACTACGGAAATTTAACTATGGAGCAGACTCTTGTCAAGAAAATATTCCAGATGAGGGGGACGAGATAACAGAGATTGTGAACATGACCAAAGGCCGCATATGCGGCCTTTGGTGTCTTAAGAAGATTTTGGCTCCTCAGGTAGGACTCGAACCTACAACCCTTCGGTTAACAGCCGAATGCTCTACCATTGAGCTACTGAGGAGCAAGACGGAACGTTATCAGGCTTACCAACCAGAAATTCGGAAAAGATACGAAAGAAATCTGCCGGAAAACTGGTGGACGTGAGGGGGATCGAACCCCTGACCTCTGCATTGCGAACGCAGCGCTCTACCAGCTGAGCTACACGCCCTGACGAACGAATGCGTATCCTACCCATTCGAAGGGGTTTCTGTCAAGCCATTATCTTTTTCTCATGGCAAACTTTTCATTCCGGGAGATTTCGGCGAGGATACCGGTTTGGAGTGATCGAAATGGCCAATAAAAAAGATTCAATTTCCAGTTCTGTGGGGCTCTTCGGCGACATTGGTATTGAAGGGATTGTCGAGCGTTCCGAGGCGATAGAGGTCCCGGAAGGAGATACTCTTGCAAGGATTCTCGCCGAGCTCAAGAGCGAGAGTCACATCTGCGGAGTCTGCAAGCCGGGGATGCCGGTGATCTTCGGCATGGGGCCTGAGCGAGCGGATCTGATGTTGATCGGCGAGGGGCCTGGAGTTGACGACATCAAAACGGAGCTGCCGTTTCAGGGGCAGGCCGGAGCGTTGCTGGCGAAGATGATGGCGGCGATCAATGTCGGGCTCGGAGAGTGTTACGTTTGCAACGTGATCAAATGCATTCCGCCGGGGGAGCGGAATTTTTCGGTCGAGGAGATTGAAGATTGCCGGCCCTATCTGTTGCGACAGATATTGGCGGTCAGGCCGCGTGTGATCGTCGCTTTCGGGGCGCTGGCGGCTCAGACGCTGCTCAGATCTAGGAAGACGATATCGGAGTTGCGAGGAGAGGTATACACGCTGAGGCTCAATGATCACGAGATGAAGATCGTCCCGACATTCAACCCCGCATATTTATTGAGAGTTCCGGAGAAGAAGCGCGAGGCATGGGAGGATTTGAAGCGGGTGAGGGAGATGAGGGAAGTCTAAAGTCCAAAGTCTAAAGTCCAAAGTCCAAAGTCTAAAGTTTAAAGTCCAAAGTCTAAAGTCCAAAGTTTAAAGTTTAAAGTTTAAAGACGTGGATCGAAGCCTCCAAAGATGCTCTTTAAACTTTAAACTTTGGACTTTAAACTTTGGACTTTGGACTTTGGACTTTAAACTCCCTTCCGAGAGATGACGAGATGTTGTTTTGCCGAAGGGGTTTTGATGCCTTCCCTGTCGAAAGCCAGTTTGATGCGGCGGCGTAGCTCGCGGGCAATCTCAAATTGCATGGTCGGAGTCGTTTTGACCATGAGGCGCAGCGTGATGGCGGCGTTGCTCAGCTTGTCGATGCCGAGCATGGAGGGTTCTTCGGTGATCTCGCCGGGTCTTTCATTCCAAAGCTCGCGGGCAGTATCCAGGATGATCTGCATGGCCTTGTCCGGGTTCTGCTCGTAATCGATCTCGACATCCATAACTGCTCGCGACCAGTCTTTTGAGAGGTTCGAGACCGTCGAGATGGCGCCGTTGGGAATGAAAGTGAGGGCTCCGTCGATACCGCGAATCCTGGTGATGCGAAGGGTCAGATGTTCCACTGTCCCAGCGGTTTCGCCGATTTTGACGGTGTCGCCGACGCTGTACTGATCTTCGAGCAGGATCATCAATCCACCGAAAAGATCGCGAATCAGGCTCTGGGCCCCGAAGCCTACGGCGATGCCTACGACTCCCGCGCTGGCGAGAATCGGCGTGATGTTGACTTTCATCTGCTGTAGCAGTGTCAGCAGCCCTATAAAAGATATGACCGTTTGAGCGGCGCCACGTAAAATCGCCGAGAGCGTCATCAATCGCCTGTGAGCAGCCGTCTCAGAACGGGCCGCCGCCCCGCGTTCGAGCAGTGCGAAGATGGTTCTGATCAGGGCTGATGCGAAGCGCATCAGAAAGATCGTGACGACTACAGTGATGAGAATGTTGATCCCGCGATCAATAAGCAGTTCAGTGAGGTATTCACGCAGCCTTTCCAGCCTGTTGCCCGTAGTCTCGAATTTCTCCCTGGACTGCGGCAGCAGATATACTACAAATGAAAAGTAGAGGAACCAGACGAGGGTTTTGAATGCGTTACCGATCCATTCGATGAAGAGTTTTCGCAGCGAAGTGGAGTCTTCCGCAATCTTCTCTCCAATCACTTTTTTGATGGCGTATCTCTCAAAAAAACCGATCAGAAGGTGCAGCCCGAAGCTGATGCCGCCGCCAATCAGAATAAAGACGAGAATTGTAAGGATTTCTTTGTCCATTGAGGCGTTAGATTACGAAACAGACGAATGGGGAATGGGGAATGCAGAATGAAGAATGAAGAATGGGGAATGCTTCGAATGTGCATTATGGATTGAATGATTGGGTATATTCAGAAGCTTTAGCATATTGAATCTATATTCCCCATTCTGCATTCAGCATTCCCCATTCGCCTGTTTCGTAATCTGTCTTATTTCACGGGCTGGAAGAGACTGGCCTCGTAGCTAACACCGAAGCTGATGCCGCTGCGGGCGCTGTTGGCGTGAAGACCTCTGATACCCGCGATATCCCACATCAGTCCGGCGGCGCGGAAGCGGGCGCCGAAGCGGGCTGCGCCGTCGGATTCAGTCCCTCTGGGCGCATTCGATCTGGTGCTGTAACGGCCATTGACCTCGCCCAGAAGCGCGAGCCTTGGATTATATTGATAGGCGACGGCCAGTCCGTAAAGAAGGACGTCGTTCTGAGTGAAGAGGTCCACCGGCGCCGTCAGAATTCCAAGTCCGAGATTGCCGAAGACGTGGAATTTGCCGACATGTTTTCCGGCAAGCACAGTGGCGAAGAAATTGGTCTGATTGACGCCGATGCCGCGAGTCTGGTTTGAGTTCGGCATCTCGGCGCCGACTCTGAATCCGATTGCGGGAGCGCGTTTGGTTTCAGCGCGGAGCTTGATCTTGGTGGCGAGATAAAAATCGCCCGTGTCGTGGGTGGAATTTGTCCCCTGCGAAAGTCGAATCGGAATCGCGCTTGGCTGATACTGGCGATTGACGCTCAGGTAGTTCTGGAGCACGCCGCCGGCTTCGAACTCGACATTCGGAGCAAGGCCGAACGTCAATGCCACAACCCCGAGGCGGGTCAGATCTCCATTGAGCCCAGAGAGCGGGAAGTTTCTGTCCTGCTGAAAATCGAAGCCGAATTCGAAGCGAACCGAGCCCGGTTTGACGATCTCGACATCTTCTGTGACAAGCGGCCGCTGCTGAGCTGCTGCGCTCAGACTTGCCAGAAAAAGTAATCCGATGATTGCAGTAATTCTCATGCCTTCCCTCGTGTGGGGAAAAAGAACGATTACGAAACAGACCGAATAAACGAAACGGACGGAAAATTTTCAAACAAAAGATGGTCACATGAAAATCACCACGAACATTGACCCATTAATTCTTTTTCGTTTATTTCGTCTGTTTCGTAATCTTCTTCTTCATCTTCATTTCTCGACTTCCCGAACCAGCCTGAAACCGACATCGAAGCGTGTGTAAGTGGGGTAGTAGAAATTTCTCTCCGCGGCGCGCAGGACCACCTGTCCGCGTCCAAAGCCTCCGCCTCGCATGCTTCTGGCCTCTCCCTCCCGGTTGAGAAGTTTCATGGTCTTGCCGCGCGTCGGTCCTTTGGGATTGAGTCTTTCGCGGCTTCTGTGATAATCCGGGTCATACCAGTCCTGGCACCATTCCCAGATACTGCCGATCGATGTGAACTGTTCACCGACGGTTCTGGCGGCTTTCTCCCATTCGGCCTCGGTCGGAAGGCGATATTTTTTGCCGGTCTGGTCGGAGAGCCATTTACAGAAGGCCATGGCATCCTCCCAACTGACGAAGACGACCGGCTGATCGTCCCTCTCCGGAGGGAAGTTGTTTCCGATCCATCCGAAATTTACCCCGCGCGGCGGCGGATGGCCCGTGGCATCGACGAAATATTTATAGAGGCTGTTTGTCACCTCACGCGCCGAGATATCGAAATCCGGGACGAAGACGGGGTGAGCCGGACGCTGATCTCTGGCGCCTCTGTCACTGCCAATGATGAAAGTGCCTTCCGGCACCCGGAACATCTCCGGATCGAGCAGCGGCTTGAGGACCACGTTAACCGCCAGCGTTTCACCCGGCAGCACATTGGCGACTATCCGAACCTCCTTGAATCCAGGCTTGCTCGCGCGAAGCTGGCGCTCACCGGGCAGCAGGCCGTCGACATACATCGTCTGCCCGGCGAGGCTCTTGACGCTGTATTTTTCATCGATGACTATCTCGGTGCCCGGCTCATTGGCGGTCAGAGCCAGCCGGCCCGTGACAGGCTTCTTCTTTATAGGGACTTCCACCCTGGTCGATCCGGCATCCATTCTGAACTGGCCCTGCCACGGTTCGTACCCTTCAGCGCGAACGTTCAACTGATGATCTCCGGCTGAAACGCCCGTCAATATCAGGTTCCCGTCGACTCCCGCAAAGCCGCGCGATCTGCCGTCAATCTCTATCAGCGCCCCCGCTGGAGCTATGATGGTAAGCTTAGGACTGACCGGCACAGATTTCGCCACCGGCCTCGGAGTGGGCGTCGGTTTGGTAACCTTTTCAGGCGCTTTTTTCTCAGGAGGCTTCGGCCCTTCACGACCCGTCGGATTCTGGGCCATCAGGCAGACAGTCATCGCCACGGCGATAAGCAGCAGGAGAAGAGGCCTCTTTGTATGATTTCTAATCATCATTTCTATCTACTCAAACCGGGAAGAAGAAGAGAGATTACGAAACAGACGAAATAAACGAAACAAACGAAAAAAATAAAAGGTTTATAAAAGTCTGACCTGTTCGGTTGTTCGTCTATTTTTAGCATTACTCCCAATCAACGATTGTAAACTTTTTCGTCTGTTTCGTAATCTCTCTTCCCTCACTTTACATCACGCGCACAGCGGAAGCCGGTTTTATCGTAAGCGTTCTCGGGTGGAACGAATCCCCTGTATGTCGCCGTAGCGCGGTCTGCGGTCACATCGAAAGCTCCGCCGCGAATCACCCTGCCAATGTCAAGCTTCTGATTTTTGTCGGCGTAACTGAGCAGTTCGCCTGAAGTCCATTCCCAGACGTTACCGCACATGTCCATGACCTTGAACGGGCTGGCTCCGTTGGGAAAGCTTCCGACATTAAAGAGCCGGCCATTGACCAAACGCTCGGCATTGGCCAGGTCGCTGTTCCAGGTGTTTCCCCATGGATAAAATCTTCCGTCACTGCCGCGGGCTGCATATTCCCATTCTTCCTCTGTCGGAAGGCGTTTTCCGGCCCAGTCTGCATATGTTTCGGCGTCTTTCCAGGTCACATTGACCACGGGGAATCTCGCTTCACCTTCGCTGTATCTGCCATCCTTCCAGCTTGACGGCGCTCGATATCCCGTAGCCGTGATGAAGCTCTGATACTCGTCGTTTGTCACTTCATTTATGTCGATGAAAAACGGCTTAACTTTAACCTCATGCGCGGGAGCCTCGAACTTGTCGGCGTCATCGCGTCCCATCAGGAATGTTCCGCCGGGGATATATACCATCCCCTCGGGAGCCTTCGCGGCAGGCTGCTCAATCTCGGTCTTAGAGATGGTGTTCGGGCCCGGCTCATCCGGCTGGGTCTGCGTTACATCAACCGGCGCGGCCTGGTTTGTAGAACCGGTTCTTGATAACCACCATACCGCCAGACCGCTGAAAACGAGCAGCACCACCACGACAATCGCCAGAGTCTGCACCGCGGCTCTGTTGCCGCGCTTTTCCGATTCTCCTGCCGACATTACAGGGATTACCGGCGAATGAGGCGATTCCTGTTTTACTCCCGCCTCGTTCACCTCCGAATACTCCATCCCATCGATCAATGTCGCCATCGATTCGGGCTGTATATTTGTCCCCTCGAAAGGGGTCTTGTACTTGTCAACAGCGGGTTCTGGCGCAGTTCCCAACTCAGGCATGGACAATTTGCCGGAAGTCTTCTCCCAGACATCCGTTCCGCACGTTTCACAGTAACGCGAGAAGGGCTTGGTCTCAGAGCCGCATTTCTCGCAGTATATCTTTTCGATCTTCGGCGCCTCATCAACAGGCATCAACAGCGGATTGATCTTCATCGAAGGCGAGGGAGGCGTCGAGACCGGCGCCAGCAGC
Source organism: Acidobacteriota bacterium (assembly GCA_016710075.1). Classification (GTDB taxonomy): domain Bacteria; phylum Acidobacteriota; class Blastocatellia; order RBC074; family RBC074; genus JADJLO01. The sequence continues at coordinate 96,164 of JADJLO010000007.1, forward strand.
GCCCGATCACGATCCAGCCCGCAACTCTTGCAAAAGAGCCACCCCGTCCTCCAGAGCGCCCCGCAATGATAACAGGCCCCAACCACCGTCTCCTGAGCCTTGACCAGCAGCTTGCAGCCGCATTGCTGGCAGAAGTGCTCGCCACGCACTACCCGGGCACCGCACCTCGTGCAGCAGTGCGATTCAATCACCGGCTCACCCGATGACTCAACCAGCGGCTGCCCGCAGCGACGACAAAAATTGAGATGATCCGGATAATGTACATTGCACGTCGCGAAGAACATACAAGAACTTTTCCCTTTGTCCCGTGATGATTACTGATGCAAGGCCCCAGCCGCCCGAAACGAAAACCCCGAAACGAAAAGCAATGATAGGGCAGCCCGTTCCGGCAAGCAAGAAGGAGCTTAAAGTTTGAGGCTTAAAGTTCAAAGTCGCTCAATCCTTTACATCGCAGGCAAGAGTCCTGTCTTCTAAATCAGAACAGACAACATTCGGGCCCCGAAGGGGCCGAAGAAAATAGCCAGGGGCGGAGCGGAGCGAAGCCCCAGAACACCAGCCCGGAAGGGCGGCCAGATCGATTGTGGCGGCCCGAGGGCCGCGGTCGCTACAGGGGTTGCGCTCAGCCTCCCTTCTTTCCCTTCGCCGCGCAAATGTCCGATGTCGCTTGTTCTGATTTAGGAACTTTAAGCTTTCAATTCACTTTTTTCGGCCTCGATAAAAAAAGTGAAAATACCTCTTGCAATCCGTGGAGGTTTTCGGTATATTTTCGGTCGTTGGAAGGGGCACCGAAAACATCGGCGCCAATGAGGAGCACTTTGAATGACGCTAACACCAAGACAGATGGAGTTGCACGATTTTCTGACGAGGTTTCACCAGAAGCACGGCTATGCGCCGACGATCGCCGAGATCCAGAAGCATTTTCAACTGAACTCGCCCGCGACCGTTCACGAACAACTGGCCACGCTCGAGCGCGGCGGGCTGATTCGCCGCCGGAAACACGTTCAGCGAGGCATTGAGATTCTGCAATCCTCGTCGCCTTCAGGAGAATGCGAGATTCCGCTGCTCGGGCTCGTCGCCGCCGGCTCTCCCATAGAGGCCGTCCTGACGCGCGAAACGGTTTTCGTCTCTCCGGATATATACGCACCGGACAGATTCGCCCTCCGCGTCCGCGGAGATTCGATGAAGGACGAACAGATCGCCGATGGAGATCTCATCGTCGTCGAGCCGACCCAGACGGCCAGAAACGGCCAGACGGTTGTTGCCTTAGTCGATGATCAGGAGGCGACCGTCAAGAAATTCTACAGTGAGCGTGGCCATGTCCGTCTCCAGCCTGCCAACGAGAGCTATAAGCCGATAATCATCAAGTCACCCCGCAGGGTGAAGATACAGGGACTTGTCGTGGGTTTGATCCGCAAATACAAGTAGTGCTTGAATCTGAACTTGATAACGGCTGTGCGTCGGGATCCGCGCGGAAACTTTTTTAGTTAGTCGCGGCGGAACCGGATTGCGCCTTTGCGCGCGCCATCCTCGCACAGCCGGGTTTTTTTCGATCTTTTGTTTCACAGATAAAACGCTTGCCGCGCGATCGCAACAGGGAAGTGAGTCTTCTCGAGTCAGGGATCGGATTTTTCCTGCATTGCTGCCTGTATTGCTGGAAGAATCGGGAAAATGCGGCGTTTGAAATAAGCAAAAGCCGATGAGAGAGCAGGATTTCCCGGCAGGGGAGACCGGTACTGATTCGTCGGCTTGTGCAAAGAGCTTCTAACTTCCCGCCTGCACCACTTGAACCAACTCAGCCGGGGCGTCCACCCATTTCGGCAGCCCGCGCCGGAATGGGTGTGACCAACGCCCTTAAAAAAAGTGGCGGGAAGCAGCCAGAAAAGAAGTAAAAGAAGTATTTGCCATAAGAGACCAACTGCTATTGAAGTTGTCGCCCATCCTACTCTGCCCGGTCGGACAAATCTGATCGGGCGGGGCTGTCTACAAGTGTCGGCTTGCATGGTCAGGTTCGACAGCGCGCATCATTTTCAGGGTAATCGGAGGTGATGCGAAGAGCTGTCGAGCTTTATCCGGGCCGAAGTGTGTCTTTCAAACATAAAGGAGGAAGCTATGTCAGGACAAACAACATCCCTGCAGGATGCCTTATCACAGGTAAAGGATTTCAGAAATCGGCAGGGCCGACGATACCAGTTGCAGGCGGTGCTGGTGCTGGCCTGCCTGGGGTTGATGCATGGCGCGCAATCGGAGCAGGCGATAGCCGAATGGAGCGAAAATCAGGGGCGGAGGTGGTGGAGACTGCTCGGGATCAGAAGGCGAAGAGGGCCAAGCCTGTCGACCATTCAGCGGGTGATTCGTGGAGTGGATCGCCGGCAGCTCGAGTCGGCGATGAGCCATTGGTCGCATCAGGTAGTCGATGTTTCCGATACGCCCGATAAGGCGTAGAAGACGCGATTTATGGCGTCAACGATCCGGTCGATAAGCTGAATATGATGAGCCACTGGATCAGCGCAGTGATCGGCAATCTTTCGGACGAGGGGGCATCGATGAAGGGAGCCGGTCGGCCATGCTCACCGGATTGGCCATCGGTGAAGGCCGCGATGATAAAGAAATCCAGCCTCTGAGCGAGGGTGGATTGAAAATATGGGCCATTGATCTTGAACAGGCGGCTGCCTGAAGACAATCGAAAAACACAGACTGCTTTGAAGACAATCAATCAATCAATATTCTTAATAAGCCGGAGAAATCCAGGGAGGTAACATGAATTCAGTTCAGGATGCTTTCAAGCACAACAAGGCGCGGAAAAATGTGATTGCTGGCGGAGCATTGATCCTCATCTGCATCACCCTTTTGAGCTGCGTCTCATCTTTCATGATCTATCGCGAAGGTTTCGCGGATATGCCCCAGCTTTTCCAGCATACACTTTCGATTTTTGCGGTTGTGGTGGTGGAGGGAGCTTTTGTCTGGCTGGTATACGGGTTCACCAGGGCCTTCTCTTCCTTTCTGGAGAGGGCGATATCGTTTGTCGGGATGTCGTTTCTGGTGGTCGTCATGTTGATCAACATTGTGACGCACTTCATGCTGGTCAAGAGACTGGAGCTGCATCCGTTCCAGCAAGCCTGGATCAACTGGGGAGCCGTCAGCATTTTCATAGGGGTGTTGCTGATAGTTCTGGCGATTACACTTGCCGACCCGGTGATCAGGCTGATCCGCCTGGAACTTCGTTATACCGGACGCCAGCAGGAGATCATCCTTGAAGCCAAGACCGAGGGGCTTGAAAGCGACCGGATTCAGACTGCCATGGCCGAGCGTGCCGAATGGGAGGCAGGTCAGCTTGCATCACGGATCATGGGCGGAGGCCGCGGTTACCAGGCCGAACCGCATGCCATCAGCGGCTTCAACCGGACAACTCAACAGAGTCATCTCAATCCGGCAGGTTATAACGTAACCTCCTATGCACCCGAACATGACCCAAAAGCATAGCGCCGTATGGCCATAATGGTGCCTTTTGCGACGACGACAGCGGGTCGCCGATGAGCGCACCGGACTTTGCGGCGCTGCCCTCGATGAACGACCAGAAAAAACAGAAATTCCATGTGATTCACGGAGCAGAAGCTAGACCCGCTGCCCAGAATTCTGCCCAGCGTTTTGCCCAACGTTCTGAAAAAGGAGAGAACGCAGTCGATTCATATCTCAATGCAAGATACGACGGCACGAATGGCCGGCCTCATTTATCGGTCATCAGCGATCTCGATTCTTCCGGCAATGCCTCGAACAATACAGGCTTTGGCCGGGCATTGACCCGAACCGGTAAAGAACCCGGAAAGCAGAATAAAACCGGATTGAAAAAGAATAAAAAAACGGGATCGGGACTCCGGGAGATGCCGCCGACTCCCTTTGGATGCGAATGGAAGAAGGCTGATGACGGCTGGAATCTATGGAGATACTGGTCAGAAAAAGATGCTCAATCCGGTCTTCGTATCAAGAAGAGCAGGTATGCCGGAACTCTCAGTAACGAAGCCTGGCATGTCATGAAGGATTACGATTATGAAACATTCATCTCGGTCATCGGCCAGCGGCTTCGCAGATACGGCAAACGGTAATCCGTTTGCCGTCTTCGAAATTATTGCCGATGCGAAAAAAATTCAGGCCGGCGCAAATAATCCGGAAATTTCAGAAGGCGCCCGGCGTATAGAACAACATGCCGACGGAATGATCAAAACCATACTCGGCACTTCAGACCTCTCCACCGCGGAAATACCCGCAAGTGTGATTGAACAGATAGTAGAGTTGCTGCGAGCCTACCGGCAGTGATGATTGTATGAGGTTCAGAAAAAGGAGAAATTGCAATGATCGTCGATAAACACAAACCCGGGACATTCTGCTGGATAGAGCTCGGGTCGAACAATCAACCCGAGTCCAAAAAATTCTATACCCAGCTCTTCGACTGGACATTCGAAGACGTCCCAATGGGACCTGATAGCTTCTACACGATGTTCCAACTTGACGGAAAGGAGGTGGCGGCCCTCTACCAGATGAGTCCTGAACAGCTTTCACAGGGAATTCCGTCTCACTGGATGCTCTACATTTCGGTCGAAAGCGTTGATGATACTGTTAAATGACCTTCTGACGATTTCAGCGAGTGATTCGGCCTGTCTTTGAATCACATCCTGATCTTCGCCTTCGATCATTATTCTGAGTTTGTTTTCTGTGCCGGAATATCTGACGAGGAGTCGACCTTTTCCGGACAGTTCGGTTTCAAGGGAATTGATTGAATCGGCAATTTCAGGGATTGAGTCGAGCGGAGGTTTGCTGCTTACTTTGACGTTGATGATAAGTTGGGGGAGCCGTTTCATTCCGGCCGTCAACTGGCTTAATGTCCTGCCGGAATCAGCCGCCACCCTGAGCACTTCGATTGCCGAAAGCATGCCATCACCGGCAAAGCTGATTTTGGGGAAGATGATATGGCCCGACTGTTCGCCTCCGATGCTTCCGCCTCCTTTAATCAACTCGTCCAACACGTTTTTGTCGCCGACGGCGGTTCTCACCAGGCTGATGCCGCTTGATTTCAGTGCAAGTTCAAGTCCGAGATTGCTCATTACCGTTGCCACGACCCTGGCGCCGTCGAGTTCGCCTCTGGCGGAGAGATATTGAGCAATGACGAAAAGAATTTGATCGCCGTCGACCAGGTTGCCGAGATCATCGACCATGATCAATCGGTCGGCATCGCCGTCAAAAGCCACCCCCATATTGGACCTGGTGTCCAAAACCATCTTTTGCAACCGATCAGGATGAAGAGAACCGCAATCCAGGTTAATGTTCCTTCCATCAGGGGATGCGTTGATCACCGAGACATTTGCTCCGAGAGATGAAAACAGCTCTGGAGCAATATCACTTGATGCACCGTTGGCGCAATCGATCACAATTTTCAGGCCATTGAGATTCAAACCGGCGCCTGCCTCGTGCTTGAGATAGCTGACATAAGCGGCTTTCAATTCCCGGTCGATTTCAAAAGTGGCTGGTTGAATCAGCGGAAAGGAAGGCGCTCCTGCCTTCAAATCCGCTTCGATGGCGAGTTCAGTGGCATCGTCGAGCTTCTGACCTGAAGGCGCGAATATCTTGATTCCGTTGTCATCATAGGGATTATGAGATGCGGAGATCACGATTCCGGCATCAGCCTTGAGATAGCGCGTGAGATGTGCAACCCCTGGAGTCGTGATGATGCCGGCAAAATGAGCCTGTGCCCCGAGGTCGCGATCCCGCGAGCAATGGCCGCTTCGATCCAGACACCTGATTCACGAGTGTCTCTGCCGATGACTATCCGGGGGGAACCCTTCAACTTTCTTGCTAACTGCCCAGCCAGAGAATAACCGATCCACTCGATTGTTTTTTCATCGAGCGGGTATTTACCTGCTTCCCCGCGTATCCCGTCTGTCCCGAAAAATTCACCCATAAAAACTCAGGCAATTATTGCCTTTTCAACCTCGCTTCTTTTGGAATCAAATTATTTATCTGCACCTGTTTGTCGATGCCGGCCGGCAATATTACCCTGGGCATTATTGATTCAACCTCGGAAATTAGATTATCAGTCCTGATCTCAAGCCTGAGGTTGTCACGGTTGATCGATTCCAGTGCTGAAACCGGACCATACAAATTGACGCTCATTGTTTTTGTCTGAAGTTTGTAACCGGCGACGGGGTTGAGCCAGTTAAGCGGCAGGTTGGAAAAAAGCCTTGTTTGTGCGTTGTTCGCCGATTTCAATGGTCACGATTACCCTGTTTTTACCACGCACAATCAGGGAATCGTGAGGGTTTCGACATCCACATTGGCCTGGAATCTGCCGGTTTTGCCGAGAGATCGATCGTTTCGGTGCTGACCTTTTCTAACTGTTCGATTCTTGATTTAGGTCCCTCAATCTCAACGGCTGATGGATTGGCAATGACCCCGTACACTTCATAATCAGGGCTGACCTTGCCGACAAGATGTGGTTCTATCTGAACTGTCTTTATCGCCTTTAATTCCAGCTTGAGCCTGATGGTTGGCGGATCGATTTGCAACACCACCAGATTGTCGGGGACGGTGACGTCTTCAGGGCGCAATTGAACGATTCGGTCGCCTGATTTTTTGTTGCTCAAATTGGCGATGACTGAGATTTGACCAGAGTTCAGGCTCCGCAATTGATCTCGAGGTCCCTGAAGCCTGACGCTGACTGCCTGCTCAGAAACACTGCTGAGCTGCATGTCTGGATCGAGCCCGCGAAATTCCAGGGGCACTCCGCTGAAACGGATGTCAATCGCAGGCTGTCTTGAGACAATAAAAAGCAGGGCGGCGATGAGGATGGACAATGCCTTGAGACCCGCGTTCTCGATTTTGATTCGGCGGATGCGCTGAAATAACTTTCTGCTCAACAACCAGCGAGGAATCGGAATTGAGATCATGCGGATGTACCCTCGCGTATCTTTTCAGTCCGTGATGAGCGGCTCAGATCGCGCCCGAGAGTGACTATTTCATCGATGTCACGTTCGCGCTCCCGCTCCTCTTCCTCCATTTCGGCCGATTCGGCTTCACTCTGCCAGGGCTCCATGGCCTTCTGTATCAATCTACGCAGACCCGGTCCGTCCTGATTCCTTTTCAGCCGGCCCTGAATCGCGAAGGAGATGACTCCGGTCTCTTCTGAAACGATGATCGCAAAAGCGTCGCTGTCCTCGGTGATGCCGATTGCCGAACGATGTCTCGTCCCAAGCTCACGCGAGATCAGCGGATTCTGAGTCAGCGGAAGAAAGCAACAGGCCGCGGCAACTCGATTGTCGCTGATAATCACAGCTCCGTCATGGAGCGGTGTGTGAGTGTTGAAAATCGTCACCAGCAAGTCATAGTTGACCTTCGCGTCAAGGCGGATTCCGCTTTCGATATACTGCTTCAATCCGACGTCTCTTTCGAAGACCATCAAAGCGCCGGTCTTTTCCGACGATAGCGTGGTCGCCGCAAGAACGACCTCGTCATACCATTCCTGTCCGAAGGGATTGGCCTGTCGCTTTTTATTGGTGAATGGAATTCGAATATTGTTTCCGAGATGAGTCAATGCTGTTCGAATCTCATGCTGGAAAAGTACGATCACTGCGAAACCCAGATAAACTACCGCATTTCGCAGCACCCACTGAACGGTGGTCAAGCCAAACCACGTGGATAATTGATAAAGAGCCGCAACCAGTCCCAGACCGACTGCCATCTGGACAGCACGAGTCCCTCGCACCAGCCTGAGTAACTCATAGATCACCAGGGCGACGATCAGGATATCCACCAGATTTTTGATCTCAAGCGTCCGCCAGATCAGGTGCGCTTGCGACCACAACTCAAACATATCTGCCGATTCACCGTTTTTTAAGATTTTCTTTACTCGAAAACAATTTACAGGCCGTAAGAATACCACATCCTGCTGTTTGTTAAACCATTGAAATTGAAGGGTTCTAATTGAAATATAGGCCGGTACGGAAAGAATGGTTGTGAGCGGTCCGGTCTTTTGCTACACTTCGTCCGTGCGCCACCCCCGGCTCACAATCTGGTGAGCCCAAAAGTCTGATTTAGTTTCAGTGGAAACATAGCTGAGGATGATGATCAGGCACTAGCGATGATATGGCTAGTTGCCCCAATAACCCGTTAAATGAGCGCATCAAACCAACTGCTGTTCACATAGTAACGGGACTATGAAAGGGATTGAAAATGAGGAAGCTGTGGAGTGTCGTATTGACGCCGATTTTTTATGTTCTCCTCACCGCGCTTCTTGGTGCAGCTTTTGTAACCCCCGCCGAGGCGAAATCCCGTCAGAAATCTTCTTCTGGCAGGAAGTCCGGCAAAGCGAAAGTTGCGAAATCAAAAGCGAGGTCTGCCCGCAGTCAGGTAGCAAAGAAGAAACAGGCCAAACAGTCGGGCAAGTCCCGGAATGCCGTCGCCCGCTCGAAAAGCGCTTCGAGAGGGCGGTCGAGATCCGCTGCCAGTGACAGGGAAGCACAGGCTTTGCTGCGCAAACGCGGCAAGCTTTCAAAGTCTGAAAGGCAGAAACTCCTATCCTATCGCTCGTCGCGCCGGCGCCGAGCCCAGGCCATCTACCTCGCAAGATTGAGGGCCCTGCGCGCCAGGGACGAAGCCCTGCGCAACATCGCCGCCAACTATATTCAGAAGGATAACAGCACCGGCGAAGACCTGGAGATCCGGCAGGCGGCCGTAGGAGCGCTTGAAGGCCGGTCCGGAACTGTCGTCGTCATGGATCCGTCTAACGGCCGAGTCTATACCATTGTCAATCAGCAGATGGCGCTCGGATCCCCGGTCAAACCGTGTTCGACTGTCAAGATGATCGTCGGTATGGCCGCCTTGCACGAGGCTGTCTTCGATCCGAATCAGGATGTTCAGATCTCAAGCCGCGCGAGCATGAGTCTTACTGAAGCCATCGCCCGTTCAAATAACCCGTTCTTTCAGGTTCTGGGAAGGTCGCTCGGTTACGAGAGGGTTCTCGCCTATGCTCAGGATTTCGGTTTCGGCGCGCCTACCGGCGTCAACTACCCCGGGGAAAGCTCCGGCTATCTGCCGGAAGAAGGCGAGCAGGAGACTGGTCATATGTCGAGTCACGGTGATGGATTCGGCGTCACCGCCATCCAGCTCGCAGCTTTTACATCGGCAATAGCGAATGGGGGATCTCTCTATGTGCCGCATGCTCCACGCACGCCGGGCGAGCACACCAATTTTGAACCCATCCTCAAGAGAAGGATCGTCATGACTCCGGAAGATCGGCTGAGAATGCTCTCCGGCATGATTGGAGCAGTTAACTTTGGCACCGCCAAGCTGGCATACAATCCTTTCGGTCAGGTGGCGGGAAAGACTGGAACCTGCACCGGCTCTCGCGACAAACTCGGGCTCTTCACCTCGTTTTCGAGTGTTGACAACCCGAAACTCGTCGTCACCGTCATCACCACAGGATCGACGGAGGCGGGCAGAAGGGCAGCCGAGATTGCAGGGAGGATTTATTCGGCAATCTCACCCAGGTTTTTCAATAACAGGGGAGTGGCGCCGGCAACGGCCAGCATCGAGATCAATCGCCGGTGAATTGCCGTTGAATTGCCGTTGAGTTGTTAGACTAAACCGAATTCCGATCATGCAGATCGAAATAACGAGACAGGCGAGACCTCTGAGGGTTTCAACTGTCTCGTTATTTTTTTATTTGAATGTCAGCCCGTAGATCTCTACAAGGACATCTTTCACTTCACCCTCAGTGATTTTTGAGGGGGCGTCAACCTTGACGCTGATGGTCATCACATCACCCGGCTTTAAAGGCTCGGGTCTGATCCGCGGGATTGGGATACTGATACTCTGCGCAATCATCTTGTCGTTGAGATCGAGCATCCGGCCAATCATCTCAATTCCGGTCACAGCGCGGTCACCGCGATTATATAGTTTTGCCCTCACCTCTATCTGGAACATGCCGACCATGTTCGGGTGGGTGATCTTGTCGGTGATCTCGAGTTCGAGTTTGTTTTTATAGCTGTCGAACTCGGCATTGCCGGCACGCACGACATTTTCCAGGACAGGCTTATTTTCAGGGGACAAACGTGCGAGCAGAATGATGAGCACCGTCAGCAGAATCGCGGCTGCACCGCCTACCCACAAGATTGCCCTTGATCGCTCCTGTTCAACATTCTTCTGATTTTCAGGTTCCAGCATATTCTGATTCCCTCGATTTAGTATACGTTCAGGGTTATTAATTCCCGCTGACGGTCATGCGGTCGATTTTGATGGTTGGAGCAGCGATCCTGCTTCTGAATTTAAGATCGTTGCCGATCATCTCGATGCCGCGAAGAATCTCCTTGAAATTGCCGGCGATGGTCACTTCTTCGACCGGATGGATGAGTTTGCCGTCCTCTATCCACCAGCCTGAAGCGCCGCGGGAGTAATCGCCTGTTACCGGATTGAAACCGAATCCGATCATTTCGGTCACCAGAAATCCGGTCTTCACCGAAGCTATGATCTCCTCGGGTGAATATTTCCCCGGTGAGATGAAGAAATTGGTGATCCCGACGGATGGAGCGCCGGTCAGGCCACGTTGAGCATTGCCGGTGGGCCTGAGCCCGAGTTTTCGCGCCGTGTAAGTGTTCAGAAGATAATTCTTGAGGAGTCCATTTTCGATGATAACGGTTCTTTGAGATGGGCATCCATCGCCGTCGAAAGGCCGGGAGCCGAGGGCGCCCATCATGGTGCCGTCATCGATTATGTTCAACTCGGGGACGGCGATCTGCTCGCCAAGTTTCCCCACCAGAAAAGACGCCTTCCTAAAGATGGAAGTTCCATCGACTGCCCCGGTAAAATCGCCTAGAAGGTCTTCGGCCGCGCTCGCCTCGAATACGATCGGAACCGTCCGGGTGTTGACTTTGCGTCCGCCAAGTTTCCTCAGGGCACGTCTGGCGGCTTCGAGGCCGATGGTTTCAGGAGTCTCCAGCGATTTGAGAGACCGTTGCCTGTCACCCCAGCCGGCGACCTGCATCTGGTCACCCTCGCCGGCGATTGGAGCGCTCATCAGGCTGCAGACAGTCGTGTTGAACTCCCCGGAAAACCCTTCGGAAGTGACCAGAACCTGCCGGCCTATGACAGTCGAGCAGGCGCCGCCTTCCGAATTCCTGATTCTGGGATCGGATTTCAAGGCGGCATCCTCGCATGCTCTGGCCATCTCCACTTTATCCCCGGTTGGAAGCAGCGCGATCGCTTCATCATAAAGGCCGAGATCCGGGAAAGTTCGTGCGTAATCGTCAAATGCGGGCAGCATTGCCGCTTCATCCTGCGATGTGCGTCTGGCCATCTCAACGGCGTTGTTGAGCAACTCATCGATGGCCTCATCGCTCAGATCGGATGTCGAGCATGATGCCTGCCTGCCTTCGTGGAGGACTCTCAGGCCGATTCCCCTCGATGCCGCTTCCTGAAGTTTTTCGATCTGCCCGAGCCGGACTTCAACGTGGAATTCTGTAGTTTCAAATCCTACTGCTTCGGCGCCGGTGGCTCCAAGCCTTGATGCACGCTTAACGATTGTGTCGAGCAGTTCTGCCGTCAGTTGGTTCTTCATTTCGTCCCTCCGACGGTCATTTCTGAAATTCTGATGGTCGGCATTCCGACTCCAACAGGAACGGACTGGCCATCCTTGCCGCACATCCCAATGCCTTCATCGAGTGAAAGGTCATTGCCGACCTCAATGACTTTTGTCAAAGCATTGGGTCCGTTCCCGATGAGAGTGGCGCCCTTTACCGGAGCGGTGATCTTCCCGTCCTCGATGAGATAGGCCTCGCTTGCCGAGAAGACGAACTTGCCGTTGGTGATGTCGACCTGCCCGCCGCCGAATTGAACCGCATAGAGCCCGCGTTTGACCGATCCGATGATATCTCCGGGGTCGCTTTGACCGCCGAGCATGTATGTGTTGGTCATTCGGGGCATGGGTATGTGGCGATAGCTTTCGCGGCGGCCGTTGCCGGTGAGCCCCGCGCCCGTGAGCCGTGTGCTGAGCTTGTCCTGCAGGTAGCCTTTGAGAATTCCTTTTTCGATAAGAACGGTGCGGGATGTCGGATTGCCTTCGTCGTCGATGTTGAGCGAACCTCGCCTGTTGGGAATGGTGCCTTCGTCGACGACGGTGCAAATCTCGCTGGCGACGCGACGGCCGATCATCCCGGCAAATGCCGAGGTCCCCTTGCGGTTGAAATCGGCTTCCAGCCCATGCCCGACGGCCTCGTGCAGAAGGATGCCCGGCCAGCCCGGACCCAGCACGACCTCCATCGAACCGGCAGGTGCATCGACCGCTTCAAGCTGTACGATCGCCTGGCGCGCTGCTTCCCCGGCATAATGTTCTATCAGCGTATCGTTGAAATAATCGACTCCGACGCGACCTCCGCCTCCAGACGCTCCAGTCTGAAGATTGCCGTCATCGTCGGCTATGCACATCACACGCATGCGAGCCAGCGGCTGCACATCGCCGATCAACATTCCCTCGGATGTGGCAATCAGCACGACCTTGTATTCGTCCGAAAGGCTTGCCTGAACCTCGCGAATGCGCCGGTCAAAGATTCTGGCCGCCCGGTCCGCCTGATTGAGAAACTCGATCTTGCGTTCCAGCGGCTCATCGGTCAGCGCGTTCGTCACCGGATACAAATCGTGCGCCGGCTGCCCCTGCGTGACATTGACCGCTCCCACCCCGGTCCGGCTCTCGGCGATATGCGCCGCTGTCAACGCGGCTTTCAGGATGGCGGAAGTTTCTATCTCATCGCAGTATGCGTATCCGGTCCGCTCCCCTGAAATCACCCTGACCCCCACTCCAAGTCGCACAGACCTGTTGGCCGATTTGATGATCTGCTCCTCAAGACTCAGACTGTTGAGCACCGTGTACTCAAAATAGAGGTCCGCGTATTCGCCTCCCCTGGACAAGGCCGCTCCCAGCAGAGAATCGATATCATGAATCGTGATGTTGAATTTGTTTGAAAAAAATTTGAATGGTTCAATCATAGGAAAAGAGTTTAAAGTTTAAAGTCTAAAGTTTAAAGTGCGTACAACCATAACAAGCGGAGCGCTTGCGGCCCCCCACCTCTTTAAACTTTAAAGTTCAAACTTTGAACTTCTTCCTCAAGCTTTCTCGCCGAGATGGAGGGCTGCAATACCGGCTGACAAATTATGATAACGGACATTGTCGTATCCGACTGAGCGCATCATATCCGCGAGTCTCTTCTGGCTCGGGAAAGAACGGACGGATTGCGGGAGGTAGGAGTATGCCCCTTTGGAGCCTGAGATGATGCCTCCAATCCGCGGCAGCAGATGATGGAAATAGAAATCGAAGACCTGGCGAAAAACGGGTATGACGGGCGTCGAGAATTCCAGAATTGCGGCCCTGCCGCCGGGCTTGAGCAGTCGATGCATCTCCCTGAGCCCGCCCTCTACATCCTCGAGGTTTCTCAGGCCGAATGCGACGGTAATCACATCGAAGCTCGAGTCTTCAAACGGCAGTCGCAGCGCATCCCCTTCGGCCAGAGCCGCCCGGCCGGCCTTTCTGCCGGCGATCTTGTCGTTTCCGATGACCAGCATGGGATGGCAGAAATCGCAGCCGATCACCCTCGCATGCTGCTCCAGCTCAAGAGTCAGATCCGCGGTTCCGCAGCAGATGTCGAGCGCGATCGCTCCGGGTTTGTCCAGCAAATCACGCAGGTTCGCGACGGTGAAGCGTCTCCAGCGTTTGTCGATATTGATTGAGAGCAGGTGGTTGAGGCGATCATAACTCGGCGCAATCTCGGCGAACATGGCGCGCACCGCGTTGCGCTTCCCCGGAGCATTAAGGCCTGGATCGGGCAGTTTTACCGAGTCTTCGGCGTCCTCTGTTAGTCCTGGTGATGGTGCTGATGGCGACATTTTAAGCGAATTATTTAAAACTCTCTGATACCTTGCCGGAGACCAGAAGCGTCAGCGCATTGGCATCGAGCAGTTTTTTTGCGACCCGCTGGATATCCGCTGATGTGACAGCTTCGATTTTTGTCGCCACATTGAGCGGGAAATTCCTGGGGAGCGAGTAGATTTCGATGTTTCGCAGGTTCAGCTCAACCGGAAGCGATGCGTATTGGCCGATCAGGTAGGACTTTGCCGCGGCCAGTTCCTCGCCGGCGATGGAGTTCGTTGCCAGAGCGGCAAATGACTCGGTCATTTTGCGCGACAATTCAGGAGCCTTGTCGGCCGGAACCGACGCGCTGAAAGCCAGCGGGCCCGGAAGAACCTGAGGCCACGACCTGACCGTAACCTCTCCGGCTTCACCGCCAAGTCTGGCCTGCAATATCCTTGCCATCAACTCGGTGACCAGAAAATCAGGATCGGTGACTTTCAATCCAACAACGCCGCCGCGAATCTCGACATTGGCCGCGTCAGCCTGCTCGACCTTGATCACTCGAAGCTGGGTGTTCTGCGCCGGAGAGCGGAAGGTTGCCTGAATTATCTGTCCTTTCGCCCAGCCTCCCCAAAGCCCTTTGAAAGTCCTCATCACTCGCTCATGTGTGATGTTGCCGGCAACCACAACCGATGCGTTGTTCGCCATGTAGAAACGCCGCATGAAATCATAGACATCGCCCAGCTTGATTCCGGAGATTGTCGGTTCGTTGCCGTTGAGGTTATGTCCGTATGGATGATCGCCGTAAAGAGCCTTGAAAAACGACTCGTCAGCGCGCTCCGCCTGTGTCGGCTTCTGATTCCTGATCTCACTGATCAGCGCTGCCTGCGCAGCCTTGAAGGCGTCGGGCCTGATTGATTCGACAACCAGCAGGCGACCCAGGATCTCCATGCCGGTGTCGAAATTCGCGGCCGGTATTTCGATGTTAAACCACGTGGTGTCCCGGCTTACTCCCCATTCAATTGATCCCTGCAGCGACTCGATCTCTTCCTTGAGTCGCGGGTTGACGGCCAGCAGCGAGTCAAGCGTCAGCCTCGCCAACCCCGTCTTTCCCGTCAGGTCGAAAATCGACCCCGTGCGGATAGTCAGATAGCATTTGACCTTCTGATCTCCTGCTCGCTCAAGTGAGATGATCTGCATCCCGTTGAGCATCGAGTCACGTTTGACATCGCTGTATGGAGTCGGAGGCGGCGGAACCGGTAGGTTCCTGCCGGCATCTTTTTTCTGCGCCATCGCTGCTGAGGTCGAAATCAGCACCCACAACAACATCATCGGCAACCATGAATACTTCGCGGATCGCATACTCTTCTGTCTTCCATTTGTTCGATTTTGTGAGCAATAAAAGAGTGTAGCCGCAGCCACTCCGAGCGTCAACCGGCTCAATTTGAGAAAGAAAGAAAGAAGAGATGACGAAACAGACGAAAAAAATAAAACAAACAAAACCCCCCCTGTTCGGGGACCCCCGGCCGCCCCGCCCCCCTGATCAATTCAGTAATTAGCCTTGATTGTATGTCTAACGGGATTTTTCGAACAATGAACGTCTGGGAAAAATTTCGTTTGTTTGGTTTATTCCGTCTGTTTCGTCATCTACTCTTCTTAATTCGATCTGTTCTGTTTGGGATCGAGCCATTCGCGCAGGCCGTCCCCGACGAAGTTGAATGCCAGAACGGTGAGCATGACGGCGATGCCGGGAAATATCAGCAGGTGGGGTGCGACGTTTAGGTAGCTCCTCGCATCGTTGAGCATGACGCCCCAGCTCGAAGTCGGAGGTTGAACCCCGAGCCCGAGAAAGCTCAGGCTCGCTTCGGATAGAACGGCCCCCGCCATGCCAAGACTCGCCTGAACGATCAGTGGTTGTATCGCATTCGGCAGGATGTGCCGGAAAAGAATTCGGAAATCGCTCGCGCCAAGCGCCCTCGCAGCCGTCACGTAATCGAATTCCCTGACCTTGAGCACCTGACCTCTGATCAGTCTTGCATAACCCACCCAGCCGATGACTGAAAGCGCGAGAATCAGATTCCGTATGCTCGGTCCAAGAAACGCCACCATGGCGGTGCCAGCAGGATGCTGGGAAAGGCCAGGAAGACGTTGAAGAGAAATCCGGAGAAGATGCGATCGATCCATCCGCCGTAATATCCCGAGACCGATCCGATGATCATACCGATCAATGCGGATATCAGGACAACCATGACGCCGACCTGCATCGATATTCTCGCGCCGTAGATGACCCGCGAGAGTACGTCGCGGCCGAGATCGTCGAGTCCGAACGGATGCTCCCATGCCGGCTTGAGGCGCTCTTCTGTCGGGCGGCTATCGCTGAATTTGTTCTGGGCGACAGGGTCGTACGGCGCAATCAAAGGCGCAAAGATCGCGACAATGAAGAAAATCAGGATTACCGCCAGCCCGAATTTACCTGGACGATTCATATTGTTATTCAACCTTGATCCTGGGATCGAGCAGACGATAGGCAAAGTCCGTCAGCAGATTGGCTGCAATATAGGTCAGGGCAATCATCAGAATGCAGCCCTGAACCATCGGATAATCACGCGAATTGATGGCATCGATCGTCAGCCTGCCCAGCCCCGGCCAGCTGAAGATGATCTCCGTGATGATGGCTCCGGCAAGAAGAACCCCGAATTGCAGGCCGATGATGGTGACCACCGGGATCAGGCCGTTTTTCAGGACGTGCTTGTAGATCACCTGGCGTTCGCTCAGACCCTTTGCGCGGGCGGCGCGGACGTAGTCCTCGTTGAGCTCCTCGATCACGCTCGATCGAACCATTCGAGTGAGAATTGCCGCCAGGGCCGCTCCCATGGTAACGGCGGGAAGAATCAGATACTCCGGCCCATACCGCCCCGAGACCGGCAACAGGTCGAGCTTGATTGCGAAAATATAGATCATCAGCGGGCCGAGAACGAACCCCGGTGTGCTGATGCCGAGCAGGGCGATAATTGACGCCAGATTGTCGAGCAGTCTCCCCTGATTGACGCCGGCAGTAACGCCGAGCGGTATCGATATCAGCAGCGCCACGACGAGCCCCGCTATCGCCAGCTCCAAAGTCGCCGGATATCTGACGAGAATCTTGTCAAGCACTCGATCGGAAGGGTTGACCAGGCTGACGCCAAGGTCGCCCTTGACGACACCTCTCCAGTAGTTGATGTATTGACTCGATAACGGCAGGTCGAGGCCGAGCTTGTGCTTTAATTCCATGACCTGTTCCGCTGTCGCGTTATCCCCGAGCGCATTGCGGACAGGATCTCCGGGGACGATGTGTATCAGCAGAAAGACCATTGTGACCACGGCCCAGATCACCGGCATCACAAGGAGAAATCGTTTTGTCAGGCTGATTATCAGGTTACGCATCAGGCGAATGCCGACTGAGGTAGTCCGTTATCCCCGGCATCGACGCCTTTTTCGTCATAACTGACGGCGCCAAGCCAGGTGGCCCAGTCATTGGTGGTCCCTGCATACTGACCGACCATCCAGATACTCCTCTCACCGGGAGCGTTTGCTGTCCCGCTGCAGGTGCTCCAGTCCCGCGATCCCGCCGTCAGACTGTGCTGAAGCAGCGCGCTCTCCTGAAGCGTATTCAACTCATCGGTTGCGAGCCTGCCTGTGTATCTGATTTCGGGAAACTCAAGTTCGCTCGCCCGGTTGAAGAGGATGACCATGTTGCCCGCCCCATCGACCATCAGGGAAGGACAGAAATAGTTGAAATGAGGCGCTCCATAAATGCCCTGTTGAGCGATACGCCCTGCTCGCGGATTTATCTGGAACCATTGTATCGCCGCAACATTGCCGTCATCCCCCCAGTTCGCAGCTATCGCATGCGCTGTCCAGAGGAATCCATGATGGAAAATTACCGAACCCAGCCTTGTATCGCCCGTGTCGAGCTGTCTTTGAGTCTCGGGCTGCCGGGAGTCGGGCGGCATTTGGAACGGCACGGTCGAGACGAAGCGTCTTGTCAGCGTCGGAGCCAGCCGGGAATGCTGCGAGACTACCCATTGCGTTAATCCCATGCCGTCCGGCGTCACATTCAACAGAAACTGGCTGATGCTCTGGCTCATGTTGAATGCCGGTTGAATCCCGAAGGCAAATGTGCCGTCCGAATTACGCAGTTGCCAGAAATCCCACCCGTGAAGCACCCCTCCGGATTTGAGATCTTTCTTGTTGAGCACCCTCAACTTTGAGTGTTGAAATTGATCTGCCGCATTGAACATGTTGGCCGTCAGGCAGATTGAAGTATTGTCAACCGACAGTCCGAGTCCATCAGCCCAGTAGCCGGAATCAATTGCCCCATCAGCCCCTGCATCCAGAGCCCAGATGTACCAGTCCGATAATGGATCGGGGCCGGTAGACCAAGCCAGAAGAAACCAGGACTGATGCTTGTCATTACTACGGGCAAGGGCCGCCATGACCCATCCATTGCGGAACTGGTCATAGACTATGCGTGGCCCGAAGATCACCGAATCTTCAATCAATTCGGTGAACATGTCGGTGAAATTTCTCCTCAGAAGCTGCCTGCCTGATTTATCAAAGATCGCCCAGACGGCATTGACCGTCACGATCAAATGGTCAGGCCCCGCGGCAATCTGACAATCGGATCTGGTGATCTCCGTATCGTCAGGCCCCGGAAAATCCGATTGCATCCGCAACAGACCGTGCGGCGCCAGAGAGCCAACTTTCGATGTGTCAACCTGAAGGAGTTGCAACGCCCTGGCCGCTTCCGGAGATGAATGCGCCTGAAGTTTCTGCCTTCCATATTCGACTTCACTTTGGGCACGTCCGGCCGGAACCGAAAGCTTTGCCTTCTGTCCGACTCCCCTCCTTGCCGCCAGCTTGCTGGCGTTGATGAGCTTGCCCCGCGTTGTATGCAATGATCGCATCCCTTTTGATTCAGGGGTGCTGATGATTTCCTGTTGACCGTGTCTAATGCCCATATTCTTTTCTCGCCGAATCATCGGTCTAAAAAGGTATTTGTTTCGGAGTTTTTTTCAGTGAGCTGATGAAATTTTCCCGGGGAGACATTCAAATAATAAGTATATGCCCCGTTATGTCAAGACACTCAACAGGTTGCCCGCCTCCAATCCAGATGATGTTGTTGTCGATTGTAAATCATTCCAGTAACCACTTGTCATCTCAAGTTGACATCTTCGGTCTCACTATTGGTGAAAAACCCTTAAAAATCAGGTAATTATTACACCCCGCATCCTGCACAGCCCGAGTCACGAAAATATTGAAAAATAAAAATAATCAAATCGCCCGCGGCTATCTTATTGCAACGCATCCTGTTCAAGTCGTTCATGGTATCTGAACAAAGTTTTGTGAATGGATTGAAAAACCAGGCGGAAAAAAATGAAGCAACTTATGGCACTGGGGTTGCGTCTGATACTCGTGAAAATTGAAGTTGTGTGATTGTTTCTTGGAATGGATTTGGAGATTGAAAGGGGAGGAGTTGACTGATGAAAAAGACCAGGGAATTGGAATTAACCGCAGGTACTTTAACGGCCGGCACTGAGGATATGGTTCCGGTTAAGAGTTCCATCAGAAAGAGCAAAACCGGCGGCGATAATAATCATCCGGTTTCAGTTGAGCGTCCTCAAATGAAGGAGCGCATCAATTCCAGGATTCATGAGTCCCTGACCGATATGTGGTTATTGACGACTGGAGAAGATTTAGAAAACGAATTCTTCAATATTCAAAAATATAACGGCCACCCAATTGCGGTCTTTTGCGACGGGCAAATGAAACTGATGGAATCACGGCCGCTCACGCTCGACGCCCTTCGCGCAGTCGGTATTGAAATGTCCTAGTTAGTGTTAGTGGTTTCTCCTGTTGTGGGTTCCTTAAAATAATAAGAGGACTGAGAGATATTTAATTTCTCAGTCCTCATTTTTTTGACCGCAAGAGGCCGGAAATGGCCGAAGCAAACTTTTATGCTCGGAACCCCCCGAGTGAGGGGCTGAGAAGTTACTTGTTTTTAACAGGATTATCTATGGCCTGAAGGCTGCGGACGTATGCGACTATTTGCCAGACCTCTTCATCCATCATTTTCCTGGCGGGCGGCATTGTCATTTTTCCATTGATCATCCTGCCGTTTTTGATGGTCAGAAAAATCCTGCCGTCGGTCAGTGCCGCCACTTTCTGCGAGGTTAAATCGGCCGGTGGTTTCGTTAATGAAACTCCCGCCATTCCATCCCCTTTGGCCCCTTCACCGTGGCACATCAGGCAATTAAATGTATAGAGCGGTTTGCCTGCCGCGATGGCACTTTTAATATCACTCAGCGGATTTTTTGCATCCAGCATCTTTTGATCGGCGGCCGATAACGTATATCCCGTCTCATCACCGGATTTATTGGCGCACCCACTGTGACTCATGGCAAATCCCAACATGAGCAATAAAAAATATGGACTGAATTCCCTGCGCAAACGGTTGATGTACTTTTTCATTATTGCTCCCTGGCTTGATCCATGGCTGGCCCCTGGCCTGCCCCTGAATAGATACTTCGATTGAATTTCAGGCTGTTTTAAAGTAAATAAAATGAACAATTCATATATAATGTTTTCAGTTTATTGACTGCTACTGTTGGCGAATTCGCAAAAAATACATCAAAGCCGAGGGCCCGATCAGTGGCGCCGACGAATTCGACAACCGTGTCAATTATATTAAGTTGTCAGAATCAGACTATTTGAAGTTTTCAACAAGGCTTGTGTTGTGAGATTATACTTAGCGTCATAGCCCGATTGCCCGATTAATAAATATCAATTTGATGAAAGTGGATCATCTGATTGAATCCTTCGAGGCCAGGAATTCCTCACTCTTTCACAATTTATTCCCCCCGGATGTGCCAGTTGGAATTTGGTGTATAAGAGTAAACGTGTATGCAATGCCCTAACTGTCGGAGTGTCATCCCAGATTATCATTACTATTGTCCGAGGTGCCGGATACCTGTGCAGGACTATCTCAGGGAGAGCTCAGTGCGCAGGCGGAGTATCGTCAGTACGGTTTTCGGGCATCTCATGACGCTGATCATACTGGCATTGTTTGTCGGGGCGTCGGCGTTTATCTGGCGGCAGATTAACTGGCAGGAGATCTACCAATTAATGATTGACCAGTCGGGGTCCAAACAGCGGGAGACGACGGCTTCTCCCGGGGGACCGGAGCGAGGACTAAACAAGCGAAAAGGCTCAGCACCATCCGAGAAGAATACAACGCCTTCGAAAGAGGGAAGAGATGAGACTTCAAGCGATCTTGAGAATAACCGTCTGGTAGAAGAATCCCCCACTCCCGGAATCCGCCGACAGTTCGCAGGAAGAGGCGCTTCTTTCAATAAATTCCATTGTGCCGGCGAAAATCTATATTGATGGCCACTATTCCGGACCGACTCCGACGACTGTCAGGTTGACTGCAGGAGATCATCAGGTGAGGCTGATTGCCGACGGCTACGATGAATGGACCAGACGCGTCAAATTGAAAAGCCGCCGGCAGACTGCAATTATGGCTTCTATGAGAAGAGCCCCGGGACAATAACCGTTATTTTGTCTAATGTTCCTTTTCGAATTGTTTTGTCTGATCTTCAATAATGCTTTGATATGCGGGGGCCGGCTCGGCGAGTCCGCGTCTTGTATTGCCGGTGATTGCCTGAGGTGGCGTATAGTTTGCTTGCGGTTGCTGACCAATGGCCGGTTTACCCGACGGCCTGATCATATTGAGCAAGTACCGGCAGATCAGGATCATGGTAATAAACCCGCCAATCCCGAAGACGAAGGGCATGGGACTGTTAGTCTCCATCCTGTTGAGCGTCAGAGTGCCAATAGTCGTCGCCGTGAAGCCAATAACGCTGATCAGCCCAACCAGACCAAGCACTACATTTGGCGAAACTCCGGAAGTGCCGGCGCCCTGGGAAACTTCATTGAGAATATCTCTGGCCCTGTCGATGACCATCAGATTGGTCCCGCATCTGGTACAGAACTTCTGAGATTTGGAATTTTCCGCCCCGCAGTCTGGACAAAACACGATTACACCCTCCAGTTGATACAGCTTGATTGATTGCCGCGAAGTATAGCAACCACGAGGTTGATCGGCAATGACGAATAGTAATTGGTTATTACGTGATTCCGGCGGTTCAGGTTCCCTGGTGATTTCAAGCCTCTTGACCGGTTCACATCCGTCAATGTAAGTTGCGTTCGACGTTCTCATTTTTTCGGAGGTGAAGTAATGATCGATTTCGATGGCAGGGTGATACTGATAACCGGAGCATCAAGAGGGATCGGCGCGGCTGCGGCCCTCCGTTTTGCCGAGTCAGGGGCTCTTGGTGTCGTCATCAACTATCACAGGAACCGGGAAGCTGCGGAGGCAGTTGCTCGGGCCGTAGAAAGAAGTGGAGCCGGCGCCCTGGTCGTCAAGGCCGATATCTCGGATCGCGCCGATTCGAAGATGCTCGTTGGTAAAACGATCGAACATTTCGGCCGCCTCGATGTTCTGGTTGCCAATGCAGGCGTCTGGCCGCCTGATGACAGGATGATCACTGAACTCGATGAAGATCAGTGGAACGAGACCATGAGGATCAATGTTAACGGGATCTATTATGTCTGCCGTGAAGCGGCCGCAGTCTTCATAGGGCAGAGAAGCGGCAATATCGTCACTGTCAGTTCGACGGCGGGGCAACGCGGCGAAGCCGGCCATTCCGATTATGCCGCATCAAAGGGGCTGTCATCAGCTTTACCAAATCTCTCGCTTCAGAACTGGGAAAATTCAATATTCGTGTCAACTGTGTCGCTCCGGGATGGGTCGATACGGATATGGCGGCTCCGGCTCTCAAGGTCACCGAGGCGGAACTCAAAAGAATCACGTCGATGATCCCTGTCGGGCGGGTTGCATCCGCTGACGATGTGGCCGGCCCCATCATTTTCCTGGCTTCCGAACTCTCCCGCCATGTCACAGGTGAAATCCTCAATGTCAACGGCGGCTCAGTTCTCTGCGGCTGAGCTGAAGAAATTTTCCGAATTTCGGGATTTCAGACCTTGCAAAAACGTTTAGGGGAGTTACAAGCCCCTCACAAGCTTATAACTCCCCTAAAAGTTCCGGCTAATAGCCACTCATTTTGTGATTCATTCGACCCACTGATCTGAGCATCTTGAAGGAGTCCAGGTTTCCTGACCCACCTGAAACTTTACTCACCCAGTTTTGGTCTTCCTCACGTAAGCTGCCAATAACACGTCTACAGGGGAGAAAAGTTCCAAAGATATTCAGAAATTTCCCGGCAAGGCTTTTTATCGTTTTTTGAGGCGGGATGAAGAGAGCACTTCATCTGTGTGGATGGGGGTCGCTTTATTCAGGACCGTGTGGTTGAGGGTGATCAGAAGTTGATCGTCGCGCCCCCGGAATTTCCCCGTCAGGGGAAAATCACCTGTCTGGACGACCACGCCTTCACGCACCATGTTCCAGAATTGCTTCTGGGTGATCCAGTAATTCTTGCTGTTATTGCAAACGATCAATGCTGTCTTTTTTACTTTCATAAATTATCTGAATCTGTTACCTGGATGAAAAAAACCGACAGGCAATTCTGCCACGCCATTGCGGGACGGGCAAGAAGACATTGAAGGTTCTCCTTCGCGGAAAGGCCCTGTTAGTTACAAGTTTTGAACCCGGAATATTGATATTAATGACTGATACTGTTGGCGAATTCATTCTTTGGTAGATTGCCAGAAATACAGACAACCGTCCCGCCTGCGTGTTGAAAATCTGCACATCACATAGATTTGCGTTATGTTTGCCGCCGTTTCGACCATTCCACTTCAATAGGAACGTGCACCGATCAGGAATAACTATTCGCCAACATCAGTTAATGCTTCTCGCTCTGTCGCAGCTTGATGTAAGGTTCGATCTCTTTCATGAGAATGTCGAACTCCTCAAGGCGTAGAGACTGTGGGCCATCAGACCATGCCTCCTCAGGGCGCGGGTGGACTTCCGCCATCAGCCCATCGGCTCCGACCGCAACGGAAGCCTTGGCCAGCGGGCGCACGAGGCTGCGTTTTCCTGTGGCATGGCTTGGATCCACGACCACTGGAAGATGGGTCAGTTCATTGAGCAGCGGCACGGCGGCCAGATCGAGAGTATTTCGGGTTGCGGTCTCGAACGTGCGGATTCCGCGCTCGCAAAGGATGACCTCGGGATTACCGTGAGAGACGATATATTCGGCTGAAAGCAGGAATTCCTTGATGGTGGCCGAGAGCCCGCGTTTGAGCATGATCGGTTTTTTCACTTCGCCGAGTTTCTTGAGCAGTGCGAAATTCTGCATATTGCGGGCGCCGACCTGAAGAATATCGGCATATTCCCCGACGATTTTGACGTCTTCGGTATCGAGCACCTCGGTGATGACTTTGAGGCCGGTTTGTTCACGAGCTTCGGCCAGGAGTTTCAATCCCTCCTCGGCCATTCCCTGGAAATCATAAGGCGATGTTCTGGGCTTGTAAGCTCCACCGCGCAGAAAATGGGCTCCGGAGGCGGCCACTGCCACGGCGGTCGTCATCAGTTGCTCGCGGCCTTCAACCGAGCAGGGGCCGGCCATGACCACGAATCCGCCATCGCCGATCGTAACATCTCCGAGCTTGATCGTCGTTTTCTGCTTTTTGACTTCCTTGCTGACCAGTTTGAAAGGCTGGATGATAGGGAACGCGTCCTCGACGCCTTCCGCTGATTTGAGGCTTTCGATGTGTTCTTTTTTATCGCCCGGCCCGACGGCTGCGATAACCGTCCGTTCCGTTCCTTTGATAATGTGCGGCTGATAGCCGAATTCACGGATGCGTTCGCAGATATGCTGAATTTGCGATTCTGTTGCGGTTGCTTGCATGGCTATTATCATCTGGGGATGCTCCTTGTTTGGTTGATTTTAAAATTGATTGCTTCACTAATGCCGTATTTCAAAGGCAAAGCAGGATCAGGTGAATTCATTTGTTTGCGCGACGATAACAGCCCAGGACCTTGACGTTGGTTGCAAACTCGCCGAGGTGGCCAAGGGCGTTACGGACGCGCGGCTCATTGATATTGCCGATGAAATCGACATAAAAACAGTATTCCCATGGACGTCCGATCAACGGGCGCGATTCAATCTTGGTGAGATCGATATCGCGAAGCGCCAGGACAGCCATGGCGCGGTAAAGCGAACCGGTCCGGTTTTCAAGAGAAAAGACAATCGAAGTTTTATCCGCGCCTTCAAGCGGTTCCGGATTTCGATCTGACCGGCAGAGCAGCAGGAAGCGTGTGTAATTCTGCCGGTCATCCTCTATCTCGGGCACCAGAATCTGCGCCGAATAGACTTGCGCCGCTCCCGAGCTGGCGATCGCGGCGGCTCCCGGTTCGCGGCTCTCCATGATCATTTTGACGCTTCCAGCCGTGTCGTATGCGGCGACAGATTGCATCTGCGGATTATTCGCCAGAAATCTGAGGCATTGGCCCAGTGCGACCGGATGCGAATAGACTCGCCGGATCGACTCGACGCTCACCCCCGGCGGCGCAATCAGATTGTGGACTATCCGCAGACTCGTCTCGCCTTTGATCGATAGATTGTGTTTCAACAGCAGGTCGTAGTTCTGGAAGACCGAGCCGTATAGCGAGTTCTCGATCGGCGCGAGGCAATAATCACAGGCTCCATCCTCAACCGCGGAGAACATCTTCTCGAATGTTTCACAAGCAACCAGATCGACATCCTCTCCCATCAATCGACGCGCCGCCTCGCTGCTGAATGATCCCGCCTCTCCCTGAAATGCAATGCGATCCGTCGACGCTGTTTTTTCATCCAATGTTTTTGTCATAAACTCGTTTCAGAAATTGAAAAGGCCCCTCGCTCTGCTTCGAACGAGGGGCCTTTTATCAGGCGTTCCGATTGCCGTTTGGCTCAGGCTATGGAACCTCCAACCCCTCTCTGGCTGCTAAAATAAAAATAAAAGCCGAACCAGTAGGAACAGGGCCGGGCAAACCAGTTGAATACGCGCAGCCTCAAGCTGTCGAGCGTTTTCTGATATCTGGTGAGCCTTCGGTTCATGGATAGTTTGATTCCGGTCGAAATGATAATTTCTGTCAATTGGAGTGACCAATGACGGAAAGGATTATCCGCAATCAAACATTTCGAGTCAAGGAATAATTTCAATCACTCTGTCGCGGAAAGTCGCTTTCAGGTTGGAATTGAGAATCTCTGTTCGTGGAGTAAGGTGACCTGTCGCCGCTAAGAAGCCCAGGGGCCAAACTGAAATACTGAGAAAAACTATTCCACCGCAAACCGCCCACCGATTTAACAGTACTTCTGGAACAATACCAAAGCGCTCCATGGAGGTCGCAAATTTGAGGCGATTTGGGAAAAGCGCTGCTACAAGCTTTTAACTAACAGGGCCTTTCCGCAACGGAGTTCAATCACTCAATTAGCGAATAGGAGATCTGTCGCGGATGTCAGCGTTCGGAGATATGAGGTGGATGTTCATGAAGGCTTTGATCTCGGCGGCCCACTCGCGGAAGTTTTGATAGTCGATCTGAGGTTCAACCCGCAGGTCGCCCGCCATACCCACGGCATCAAGCCCGAGTTCATTGGCGATGTAAAGTGCCCTGGAGAGATGATAGCTCTGAGAAACAAGCACGACGCGTTTGAGCCCGAAAACTTCCTTGGCCCTCAGACATGTCTCATATGTTGACCGGCCGCTGTTATCGACAATCACGTCTTTTGAGGCAATCGCATGGCTTATCAGATATTCCTGCATTGCCCGGGGCTCATTGTAGCTTCGGTGGCGGTTGTCGCCGGAAACGAGAATCCGGTCGACTTTTTTTGCCTGGTAGAGCTTGATGGCTGTATCGACGCGGTCTTCGAGCACCGGGGACAATTCCCCGTTGCTAAACACGCTGGCGCCAAAGACCACGGCCACTCTCGGTCTGGCCCACTCGCTGGTATCGAGGTCACTGAGGTTCGTGATGATCCGCCCGTCAAACCGATGAAGATTGAAATGCACGAAAATCAGGCTTGCAGCGGCAAGAAACAGCGTTGTCAGAATAAAACGGGTACTGGTCATCTTTATTTACAGCCAATTGATTGACAGGCACTTTAAATATGATCGTCCTCAACGGGATTTATCCTATTTCATCGGCCAACCTGTCAAGAGGATCTATTTTTCGGAGGAGGATTTCTTGTCGAAAACGTCCTCATGGCGTTGGCATTCCATCAAATTCATGTGGTATAGTGCCCGTTTCGATATAACGAATTATTTGGAGGAGTAGAGTAATGGCAAAAAGATGTCAGGTAACCGGGAAGAAGCCCATGACGGGCAATAACGTTTCTCACGCGAATAACAAGACGAAGCGTCGATTTGAGCCCAATCTTCAGCATCATCGTTTCTGGGTGCCGAGTGAGAACCGCTGGGTGCGCCTGCGGTTGACGACCCGCGGAATCAAGACGATAGACAAGCTCGGAATCGACAAAGTGCTTGCCAATATCCGCGCGCGCGGTGAGAAGGTCTAGTTCCGCTCCAGGGAAGTTCTTCACAGACCAGCAAAATTTACTAAAAACGCCGGGCGACCATAATTCGTCCCGGCGTTTCAATTTCCGGTGTTTCATTTTTAACGACTCTTCCAGAGCCGGAGTTATTTTTTTATCTGAGCCAGGATTCTCCGCATTCGAATGACGGTTTTAAGTAACTGAGCATCGTCTATCTTCTCGCCGCCGATCACCAGTTCGCAATCAGAAATCACTTTCCGCAATTCCGATTCCGGCAGAGACAGGTGTTGTCTTGGCAGGGCGGTGATAATGTCATCGACTCCTGCTTTTGAAGAGAGAGCCAGCCGCCTGCAGAGTCTGGCTTTGAATCGCGGGTAAATGTTTTCGATGACGAGTTCCCGGGCCTGGGCGACCATTTGTAAATTAGCCATGGAGCCGACGAATTCGAGTGGTGAGTGGCGGTCGAGTCGAGGGGTGGGAAGCGGTCGTGCGAATC
Source organism: Acidobacteriota bacterium (assembly GCA_016710075.1). Lineage (GTDB taxonomy): Bacteria > Acidobacteriota > Blastocatellia > RBC074 > RBC074 > JADJLO01. The sequence continues at coordinate 124,080 of JADJLO010000007.1, forward strand.
TGCGTCCGAAAGTATAGAGAAGCAGCAGGCAGACCAGCAGTCCGTGAGCGATGAGCCACGGCATCGGAGTGCCTCTGAAATAATTGACCAGCGGGTTTGTCCGGCTGAAATATCCGTGGTGGAACTCGTCGAAAATAATATTCCGGACTGATCCGTTCTCGTCGCTGCTGATCGAGTCGAGGAGGTTGAGAGCAAGCTTCAGATTTGATCCTCTGGCAATTCCATTGTTGGCAATGACGAATGGATCCGAGAGGAAGATCACCCGACCCTTGCCATAGTTGAAATCGGCGACAATCGCTCCGTCCTTGTCTCCCAGATGAATCACTGGAGCATAAAGAATTTGATCCAGATCCGGATCTTCCGAGCCGGTGGAGGGGGGAGTTTCTGTTGCTGATGCGGCACCCGGCTGTGCTTCTTTGGCAATCTCTGCGGGCTCGTCGTCGGGTGGGTAAAACTTCAGCCTCGATGCCAGTTGAGACAAAGCGAGGCCCTTGATGCCACGAGTCAGCTCAGTAGGCTGGATGACGTATGTATCGCTGGATGGATCGACAAGCAGTTCGGGTGAAGCGTCCCAGAGCGGTTTTTTCGAAGTTATTTCGGAATTGATGACAGGGTCTGCGAACTGGGATCCCGGCCTTCTGCTGATGATCAGTGCGCGGCCGCCTTCGGAGATCCACTTCTTGAGCGCCTTTGCGTCGGATTCAGGAAGATCTCTTTCGAACTGAAAAGGGCCGACGCTGACGAGGACGGATTTGCCGGCCTTCTGATCGAGGGTAAGGTAATTCTCCCTCCAGCGCGATACCTTTCTACCGGATTCCTCGAGCAGTTGAAAGAACGCGCGTGTGCCGGTAGGGCCGGTGCTGTAGCTTGATCGAATCGGGCGAAGCTCGCTTTCCTGAGGCCTGTCGAATTCAATGCTGCCGGTAGCGCTCAATGCGATGAGCACAACCAGAGCGAGAATTATTGTTGCGATGATCCCGAAATAACGACGCATTTGTTTTTATCGAGTGCGACAGAATCAGGTGTTCAGGCCGGCAGTCCGGCGGTAAAGCGCAAGGAATTTGTCGAAATCCTCGCCGGTTGCGCGTTTCTCTCCATACCAGGTCTGTTCGAATGACCAGGTCATCCGTGAGAAATCATCCAGGAGAGCCTTATCTTTGCTCATCTCTTCAAGGTAGTCTCGATTGGTCCTTGACCGTTCGAGTTTGATTTTGCCTTTGAGTTCCATTTCGCACAAAAGTGCGATGTAGGCTCTTCTGATAGCCGATCTGAAGTCACCGGAGACTGCCAGTTCGCGGGCATTTTTCAGCAGATCTGACGGCGAGAGATCGATCGATATCTCCTCTCCGAGAATTTCGCGCATCTCATCGGCATCAGCCTTCTTACGCCGGCTGAGCAGTCGCCGGAAAATATAGGTAATTCCCGAGGCGAGAGCCGCGAGGAGAAAAAGCGTTATCAGGATTCGCAACCCGGCAATCGTCTTTGATCCGGTCTTGCCGTTATCTTCACGAGGTTTGGATTCGAACCTGTTCAGGAACTGGACTACCTTGTCGAGTATCTGACGCAGCCATTTCTTGATCAGAGATTCCTGGCGCTGATCGCGCCGGTACTCTGGGCGTGCGAGAATCGAGTCGAGTTTTGAGCTCTGATTCTTAAGCTCGGCATTGGGATCGCCGGTTTCTGTTCTGATTCGACTTTGCAGGACCTGAAGCCTGTCGGCGATTTCGATGAGCATTGAGCGCAACTGCTCCGAGTCGCCATTCACATTTTCAATGACAGCGTCCAGCGTTTCGTGAAGCCATGAATTGTCGACCCGCAAGTTCTGCCCGTTGAATTCAACCTCTTCGTATTGAGGCAGCGATTTTTTTACGGCGAGTGCGGCATCGAGCACTTCGCCGGCAGCCGGTTCGCCGTCGACCAGCGGATCGATCAGCCCCTCAGCCTTTGCCAGCCTGTCGGCATAATCACGCAATGGCGCCGCTGCACCGGCCGGCGATGCGAGAATCAGGATGATGACGAGGGTTGTTAATGCTTCTTTCATCAAAACATCAAAAGGTAATTGGTTTAAAAAACCGACCCGCAGACCTTGCAGAATCTGTCATCGACATCCGCATCGCTTTCGCACCAGCGGCAGGACTTGATCTGCGGGCCGGCGGCGGCAACTTGCGCCGAAGTTTCATCTGCTGAAGGCCTCTCTGCAATTACTTCCGGCTGGCGCTCCTCGACGGCGACGGGCGGTTGAACCGATTCATCAGAAATCAAATCCGGGTCAACCGCGATGCGGTCGAAAGATGTCGAGTCATCCATTGACTCTTCCGGTGTTGAAGGCGCCGGTGGCCCGGGGATGACTGCCTCGGCCTGGCTTGAAGCACGGGGGGGAGTTGAAAAATTAAATGAGCTTTCCACGCGCGCCCGATGTTCGATCACGGGTGTGGCCAGGTAGTTCGGAGGTGGAAGCACTCTGTTGGCTGTCAGTTCGACATCGAAACCTTCTTTTCTGACGCGGCTGTCGATGTAAAGCAGAGTGAAGGCCAGCATGGCGATCGGCGCGATCAGGATCTCGCTGATCTGCACGATCGTCTGTTGAGTCACGCTGTACCAGAATGGCACTTCCGCACCGAAGGGCGTGATGTCTACGCCGGACCAGTAGCCATACCAGCCCAGTGGTATCATCAACAAAATCCAGAGCGACCATGCGACATAAAACCAGAAGATCATGATCGCGCCAATCCGTCTCACTTCGCCACCGGCTAATGAAAAGCTGCGGCTGATTGCCGACGCGGCACTCTTGCCCTCGACCATCAATACCTGCGGCACGTAGATGATCCGGCTGTAGGTCATCAGCATGATCAACAGGACCGAGACCGATACTCCCGTCGTGAAGATGACTGCAGCGGTTATCTGGGCCCATCGGGGCAGGTGTCCGCCAATCTGGGTCGCGGCAAAGGTGAAGATCAGAACCAGAATCACAACCAGAAAATAGATGAGCATGACCACGCCGATGACCAGCATGAATACCAGCACGCCCGCGCCGACAAGAGACCAGAATCTTTCGCGAAGCCCGCGATAAACATCGATGGCGCGAATCGGCGTCCCATCGAAAAAATGATTTACCAGGGTTTTCGAGGCAGCTCCCAGAACCGCATAAAAGGCCGCCTTGCCGAGAAACCACAAAATACCGCCGGCAAAGACGAGCAGGGCGGTCAGCGCAATGCGCGCATCTCCACGATCAAAAGTGAAATTTCTTACTCCGAGATAATAGATGATCACGCCGCTGTAGGCGAGCAGGCTCGGCGGAAGAACGATCCTCAACAAAGCGATGAAGTTTTGCCGGTAGAGGCGGATCGCCCGGTCAATGATGTCTCCGGCCGACATCGGCGCAAGTGTGATGCTTTCCAGATCGTTCATTCGGATAAAGAATAAGATTACGAACCAGACAAAATAAACGAAACAGACTGAAAATGATCGGTCAGTAAATGTGCGATTATACAGACAGACATCTTAAGCGATTTTCAGGGAGCTTGAAAAACATTTATGCACGGGTTAGAACTGCAATTGAAAATTCGACGAACTGAAGAGATCTAATCAAATAACGGAGGGAAGTAAATGAAGTTTTTTGCCATCGCGGGTTTGACGATTGTTTTGTTGTGTACGACATCGGTTGCCGAGGCGGCCGGCAAGGTGGAAGCCAGGGAGCGTGCCCAGAAAGCGGCCAGGGCTTTCAACCAGGTGATGTCGGCTCCGGATCAGGGCATCCCCCAGGATCTGCTCGACAGGGCGCAATGCGTGGCCGTCTTCCCTTCGGTGAAGAAAGGCGGATTTATCGTTGGCGGTCAGTACGGCAAGGGGCTGATCAGTTGCCGGCGTCTCAAGGGGGCGTGGGGATCTCCTGCATTTTTCACGATTGGCGGTGGGAGCATTGGATTGCAGGTCGGCGGGCAGGAGGTCGATCTGGTGCTGTTGATCATGAATAAGAGCGGTGTCGAGGGACTTCTGCAGGACAAGTTTGAAATAGGCGCGGGCGCCGCCGTCTCAGCCGGGCCGGTCGGCCGCAACACTCACGTTTCAACCGATATCCTGCTCAAATCGCAGATAATCTCCTATTCCCGAAGCAGAGGTTTATTTGCAGGCCTCGAACTCAAGGGAGCGATGATCTCTCAGGATAACTCCGCCAACAGGGACATATACGACCAGGAGATTTCTGCTCGCGACATAATTGTGGAGGGCAAGGTTCGCACTCCGGCAAATGTCAGAATTTTCCCTCAGACGCTCAGCAAGTTTTCTCCAAAAGGGATTCAGTGAAGGGCCGATTAAATTGAACTGGATTGATCACTGTTACGGCGATACCAGTCTATGGTCTGGCGGAGGCCTTCATCGAAGCCGATGCGGGCGCGGAAGCCGAATTCGCGTTCGGCGCGCGAAGTGTCAAGGCAGCGGCGAGGTTGCCCGTCGGGCTGTGTGGTGTCCCAGTTGATCCGGCCCTTGAAACCGGTCAGTTCGGTTATCTTGTCAACCAGGTCCCTGATCGATATTTCGAATCCGGCGCCGAGGTTTACAGGGTCTGATTTGTCGTATTTTTCAGCGGCCATCAGTATCCCCTCTGCGCAGTCTTCGGCGTGAAGGAACTCGCGGGTGACATTGCCTGTTCCCCAGCAGGTGATGTGATCCGATTTGTTGTCCATTGCCTCGACACATTTTCTGATCAGCGCCGGAATGACGTGTGAACTCTGGAGGTCGAAATTATCTCTCGGGCCATAGAGATTGACCGGGAGCAGAAAGATCGAATTGTAGCCGTATTGCTCTCTGTAGGACTGAGACTGAACCAGCATCATCTTCTTGGCCAGACCATAAGGCGCATTGGTCTCTTCAGGATAGCCGTTCCAGAGATCGTCCTCCTTAAAAGGGACGGGTGTGAATTTCGGATAGGCGCAGATCGTTCCGGTTGCGATAAATTTCCGGACGCCTCGCTGTCGCGCCACCTCCATCAACTGCGCCCCCATCAGCAGATTGTCATAGAAATATTTTCCCGGATTGGAGCGGTTTGCGCCGATGCCGCCAACGACCGCGGCCAGGTGAATCACCAGATCAGGCCGGGAATCGTCGTAGAATTTTCGCACGGATTCCATCTGTACGAGGTCATAGTCCCTGCTGCGGGGGATGAAGATATTCTCGACACCGCGCTCCCTGAGCTTTTCAACCACATATGAACCCAGAAATCCTGAGCCTCCGGTGACTGCCACTCGATTGTATGGGAATTTTTCGGGCATATTAGGGTATCAGGCTATGTTGTGTTCTTTCTTTAAATCGGCCAGATCTGCTTCGACCATCATTCCAACCAGCTCCTTGAAGCTCACTTTCGGCTCCCATCCCAGGACGCGACGCGCTTTTGAGGCGTCGCCGATCAACAAGTCGACTTCAGCAGGGCGGAAATAGCGCGGATCGATCTCGACGAACTGATGCCAGTCAAGATCGACATAGCCGAAGGCCTCATCGAGAAACTCTCGGACGGAGTGTGTCTCTCCGGTCGCAATGACGAAATCATCGGGATTATCCTGCTGCAGAATCATCCACATCGCTTCGACATAGTCCCCGGCATATCCCCAGTCGCGTTTGGCTTCGAGATTACCGAGATAGAGCCTGTCCTGATAGCCGAGTTTGATGGCGGCAACTGCACGCGTGATTTTGCGTGTGACGAATGTTTCTCCGCGGCGCGGACTTTCGTGGTTGAAAAGGATTCCGTTGCTGGCGAATAGATTATAGCTCTCGCGGTAATTGACCGTCATCCAGTATGCGTAAAGCTTGGCCGCAGCATACGGGCTGCGCGGATAGAACGGCGTCGTCTCCTTCTGGGGGATCTCCTGCACCTTTCCGTAAAGCTCGGAAGAGGATGCCTGGTAGAAACGGGTCTTCTGCATTCCTGTTTCACGGATCGCTTCAAGCAACCTCAGCGCTCCCAGAGCTCCTACTTCTGCCGTGTATTCCGGAATGTCGAAGCTGACGCGAACGTGAGACTGGGCTCCGAGGTTGTATATCTCGTCCGGTTGCACATCGCGCAGAATCTTGTTGAGCGAACTGGCATCGTTCAGATCGCCGTAGACGAGATGCATTCGCAGCCCCAATTCATGCGGGTCCTGATAAATATGATCGATCCGACCCGTGTTGAAGGTGCTCGCCCGACGGATGATCCCGTATACTTCATATCCCTTGCTCAACAACAACTCGGTAAGATAACTTCCATCCTGACCCGTAATGCCGGTTATCAATGCTTTTTGGCCATAGTTAAGATTCATTTACTCCTGTGGACGGAAGTATAAAGTTTAAAGTCCAAAGTTTAAAGTTTAAACTCCTGATAAGAGGAGTTTGATAAACGTCTTTTCGGGTGATAAATTGAATTTTTCCTATGCCGATCAAACTTTTAGCCTTGGACATAGACGGGACCCTGCTGACCTCGCGCGGCGAGTTGACGGAGCGTAATCAGTCGGCGATTGAAAGTGCGCGGGACCGAGGAGTTGAAGTCGTCCTGCTCACCGGGCGCCGTTTCGGCTCGGCATATCAACTGCTTCAGGAATTGCGGCTGGATGTCCCGCTGATTGCCCACAACGGGGCTCTGACAAAAGACACAGTCACACTTGAAACGATCGACAGGTATCCGCTGGAGGTCGGGACGGCACACGAGATAATCAGGTTCGCCAGGGAGCATCACGCTGATATGATCTGTTGCTCCGATGAAGACCGGGGGCCAGGCTGCATGGTCATCGAGGGCATTTCAGCGACCAACAAAGCCCTGAACCGCTACCTGCAGCGTTATCGTGACGCTCTGGTCGAAGTCGAGGATCTGATCGATTACGTCGAAGAGCCCCCGATTCAGATCATGTTCTCAGGCAGCTGCGATCAGATGGATGAATTCGCCCGGAATCTGGAAGCTGTCCTGGCCGATAAGACCCGGCTTTTCAAGACCCGCTATTCGCAGGTCGATCTGACCATTCTCGACGCCGTCAGTATTGAGGCCTCAAAAGGCAATAGTCTCGCCAGGATTGCCGGTCATCACGGTTTCTCGCGCGATCAGGTCATGGCTGTCGGCGATAATCATAACGATCTGACAATGCTCGAATACGCCGGAATCGGCGTGGTCATGGGAAACGCCGAGGATGAACTCAAACAGATGGGATTCGAAACCACTTCTTCGAATGAAGAGAGCGGCGTTGCCGCCGCAATCGAAAAATTCATCCTCGATAGCTAAACTTCGTGATTTTTCATTTCAATCATTTCAACAGGAGAAAAAATGTCAGTATCAAAGAACAGGACCGCAGTAATCGAAACCGGCAAAGGGACCATCAAATTCGAACTATACGAAGATCTGGCTCCGGTGACTACCGCCAATTTTATCGAGCTTGCGGGCAGAAATTTTTATGACGGCTTGAATTTTCATCGTGTCGAGCCCGGGTTTGTGATTCAGGGCGGCTGTCCTCTGGGCAACGGCATGGGCGGCTCGGACAAGAAAATCCAGCTTGAAGTCAGCCCGAATCTGAAGCACGGAGATGCCGGAGCCGTGGCCATGGCCAGATCGTCGGATCCGAACAGCGCAAGTTCGCAGTTTTATATTACGCTCGGACCGGCGGCTTTTCTCGACAACAACTACGCCGTATTCGGCCGCGTCACCGAAGGCATGGATGTCGTCAAAAATATTCGCGTCGGCGATGCGATGAGCAAGGTGACGATTGTCTGAAATGTATAACCGGCTGAAACTGTTGGCGAATTGAATTTATAGCCTGTTTCCGAGTTTCCCCGTTGAATGAATGGTGATGCGGGGTCCCGTAGTTTGATTCTGTAATTTCTGACAATCTACCAAAGGATGAATTCGCCAACAGTTTCAGTAGCTAATTGAATCCGACTGAGTTTATATTTTCCCGGATCTGTTCTCCGGACGTTCGATAAACCGTCTTGTCACGGGCGATGAGAGAACGATCGATGTGGTTGTGGTGCCGAAAGGAAGCAGCCTTTCGATGACCGATTCAAGATGAGCGACAGATGAGACGCGGACCTTCATGATGAATGAATCTCCGCCGGTGCCGCGATGACACTCGATAACCTCCGCCAGGTGTTCCATCAAAGCGATAATCCTCGATGAAACATCCCCGCTGATATTCATCCTGATGAATGCCGTGATTGGATAACCGATCTTTTCCGGGTTCACTTCCGCGTGAAACCCCGTAATTATTCCGGCATCCACCATCTTTTTCACCCGCTCGGTGACCGCCGGAATCGACAGTCCTACACGCCTCCCCAGCTCTGCAAACGAGATCCTCGCGTTGAGCTGAAGCTCCTGCAGAATATGCCATCCGATATCGTCGAGAAGTTTTTCTGTTTCTAAAGTCATATGGTTGAAATAACTTATAATCTAAGTCCCCCGATTTGAATACCATCAAAATGCTATTCATAAAGCTCTCCCGGAGTCATATTATTTTTCGATGTATGCGGTTGTAAAGGCAAATAGGATGTTCACAGCGTGGAGGAAGATCAATGTCATTCGAGAAGACGAAATGGGTATGGCACAACGGCCGGCAACTGAAGTGGGACGAGGCTCAGATTCATGTTTCGGCATACGGGCTTCATTATGGAACCGGCGTGTTCGAAGGTATCAGGGCCTACAAAACAACCGAAGGTCCGGCGATCTTCAGGCTGCAGGAGCATCTCGAAAGGATGTATGCCTCGGCGAAAATTTATAACCTCGATATTCCGTATACTTCGGAAGAGTTTACCGAAGTCATCAAGGAGAATCTCATCCTGAACGGGTTGGAGAACTGCTACATTCGTCCCCTGGCATTTTCGGACAGTGGCAGTCTGGGGATTCGAGCGATCTGTCCGACGAGTGTCACCGTGATAGCCTGGGAATGGGCAAACGCGCTTGATCCTGAAAAGAAGGCCGCCGGATTGCATGTCACGGTGTCGCCGTGGAGGAAGTTCCATTCGAGCATGCTGCCGACCACTGCGAAATCGAGCGGGCAGTACCTGAATTCGATTCTCGCCGTCCGCGAAGCTGCTTCGCGCGGCTTTGATGAAGCCCTGCTGCTGGATGTCAACGGCAATCTGGCGGAAGGCGCCGTTGAAAATATCTTTCTGGTGCGGGACGGAAAACTGCTGACGAACGACGAAAAATCGTCGATTCTGCTCGGCATCACCCGGGATTCTGTGATACAGATTGCGCGCAATCTTGGGGTTGAGGTTGAGGTCAGGGCGTTGACGCTCGATGATCTGTTCAGCGCCGATGAAGCTTTTCTGACAGGCACGGCAGTCGAGATCGCCCCGATTCGCATGGTCGATGAAAAGAAGATCGGCGATGGAAAGACGCGTCCGATTACCGGCCGGATTCAGAAAGAGTTCATCGATATCATTAACGGGCGGAATTTGAATTACAGGCACTGGTTGACGCCGCTGCATAAATCCGCGAAGGTCGGGGCCTGAGGTTGTTCCTTTTATCGCTTCAGAGGCAAAAAAGGTAGATTATGCCAACAGGAACTATGAAAGTTATGGATAAGGTTCTTCCAGATCTTCTTTTTGAAGAGATAAGCCTTCTGCCGTTGGAGCATCCCGGCGCCAACGATCCGGAATACCGTGAACGCCGCAATTACATCGCGGGTCTGGCGAAACAGTTCCGTCTTGATCCGAAACACAGGATTCAGGATGTCGCATACACCGAGGTCGAGACCGGCGTCTGGCGGCATGTTTACGATCAGCTTGAAGAGGCTCAGCAACGGCGTGCGTGCTCGTTCTATTTGGGTGCGAGGCAGTCTCTCGGCATCACGGGTGACCGGATTCCACAGCTCAACGAATTGAATGAGAAGCTCAACGCTTTGACGGGTTTCGGGCTTGCGCCGATCGAGGGGCTGGTCGAAACGCGCGGGTTTCTCAGTTGGCTCGGCGATCGCATTATGCTCTGCACGCAGTACATCCGCCATCATTCGCGACCCGATTACACTCCCGAGCCGGACATCGTTCATGAAGTCATCGGGCATGTTCCGAACTTCACCAACCCGGATTTTGCGGAATACTCGCAGTTCATCGGACAGGGCGCCAGAAAAGCGAATGACCTGCAACTCGAACAACTGGGCAGACTCTACTGGTATACCGTCGAATTCCGCCTGGTTGAGGAAGGCGACGACATCAAGGCGTTCGGCGCCGGCCTGCTCTCTTCGTTCAGCGAGCTGGAGCACGCTTTCGGTGATGCTGTCGAGAGGCGCAAGTTCGATCTCGAAGAAGTGATCAACCTGCCATACGACTATTCGGATATGCAGCCGGTCCTTTTCGTCATTCCTTCATACGCCCGCTTGATAGAGGCGACCAGGGAGTTCATAGAAAGATTTTGAGCCTCGGAAAAGCAATAATAACCCTCAAATATTTTGTCCGTTCAGTGATCTGCGGAGAACTGTCATGAGCGATAATCCCTTGAATATACGCCAGGTCCACCACATGGAATTTTATGTCGGCAATGCGAAGCAGGCCGATTATTACTATCGCAATGCCTTCGGATTTTCGCGGAGAGCCTATTCGGGTCTCGAGACGGGAGATCGCGAGAAGACTTCGTATGTATTGCAGCAGGGCACAGTGCGACTGGTCATGACGACGCCGCACAATCCCGATTCCCACATCAGCGAGCACATCAGGAAGCATGGGGACGGCGTCAGGGATATCGCGCTCGAAGTCGATGATGCTGATCACGCTTATGAAATGGCGCTGACGAGAGGGGCGGTGTCAAACGAAGCGCCACACACGCTCAAAGACGATTCAGGCGAAGTGCGCCGTGCAAGCGTCAGGGTCTACGGAGATACCATTCATTCATTCATCGCGAGAAGGAAATACGAGGGGCCGTTTCTTCCCGGCTTCATCGAATCCAATCTGGATGGTCGGGATGCCGGCTTGCTTCGGATAGATCATTTCGTTGCCAATGTTGAACTGGGACGCATGCTCGAATGGGAGGAGTGGTACAAAAAGGTCTTCGGTTTTACCAGGTTCCTGACATTCGATGACAAGGACATCTCGACCGAATTCACGGCGCTCAACAGCGTTGTCATGGCCAACGATTCGCGAAGCATAAAATTCCCGATCAATGAAGCGGCTCCAGGGCGTCGCAAAAGCCAGATCGAGGAATATATCGATGGTTACTATGGTCCCGGTGTGCAGCATATAGCGCTGCTGACAAACGAGATCATCCCGACCATCAAAAAACTGCGCGATAACGGCGTGGAGTTTCTCGAAGTCCCGGACACCTATTATGAGGAGCTTGGCTCCAGAGTGGGCAGCATTGACGAGGATATGGAGAAGCTCCGCGACCTTCGCATCCTGGTTGATCGCGATGACAAGGGCTACCTGCTGCAGCTCTTCACCAGGCCCGTGGAGGATCGTCCGACACTGTTCTTCGAAATCATACAGCGCAAAGGGTGCCAGGGATTCGGCAAGGGTAACTTCAGGGCCTTGTTCGAAGCGATCGAGCGCGAACAGGCAAGGCGGGGCAATCTGGTTTAATCGGGGAGGGATTACATTCCGGTAATCTGATGACTAATGGGATCTGAGAATCTTCAATACCAGACCGGCTTTGGCAATGAGTTCGCGACAGAGGCCAGGGCAGGAGCGCTGCCGGTGGGACAGAATTCTCCGCAGCGCGCGCCGATGGGGCTTTATGCCGAACAATTGACCGGTTCGCCTTTTACGGCTCCGCGTTCGCTCAATCGACGGACCTGGACCTATCGCATACGCCCCTCGGCGCAGCACAAGCCTTTCAGGCAGATTGATAACGGCCTGTGGCAGAGCGCTCCTTTCAATGAGACGGCCGTGACGCCGAACCAGCTTCGCTGGGATCCCCTGCCAATGCCGAAAGAATCAATCGATTTCATCAGCGGCATCATCACGATGGCCGGCAATGGAGATGTCTCAACCGGCACGGGTATCGGCATTCACATTTATGCCGCGAATGCCCCGATGCAGCGCTACTTCTACAATGCCGACGGCGAGATGCTTGTCGTTCCGGAACGCGGGCGGTTGATCTTCCGGACTGAACTGGGCGTACTCGATGTCTCGCCGGGTGAGATTTGCGTCATTCCTCGCGGAGTCAAGTTCAGAGTTGATCTTCCTGACGGCGATGCCCGGGGCTACATCTGCGAAAATTATGGAGCGCTGCTCAGACTTCCCGACCTCGGCCCGATCGGAGCCAACGGTCTGGCGAACTCCCGCGATTTCAAGACTCCTGTCGCCGCGTTTGAGGATGTTGACGGAGATTTCAGACTCGCAGCCAGATTTCAGGGCAACCTCTGGGAGGCTGAGATAGCCCATTCTCCGCTGGATGTCGTCGCGTGGCACGGAAACTACGCGCCATACAAATACGACCTGAGCCATTACAATACGATCAACACTGTCAGTTACGATCACCCTGATCCGTCGATTTTCACTGTCCTGACATCACCGCTGGATACACAGGGCACGGCGAATGTCGATTTCGTCATCTTTCCGCCACGCTGGATGGTTGCTGAGCATACATTCCGGCCCCCGTATTTTCATCGCAACGTGATGAGCGAATTTATGGGGCTGATTCGCGGCAGGTACGATGCCAAGGAGGAGGGATTTGTTCCGGGCGGCGCCAGCCTGCATAACTGCATGACGGGCCATGGTCCTGACGCCGAATCGTTCGAGAAGGCCTCAAATGCCGATCTCGCACCCGACAGATACACCAACACACTGGCATTCATGTTTGAAACACGCTACGTTATCCGTCCGACCAGATTCGCTATGGAAACGCCTGCATTGCAGAAAAATTATTTCGAATGCTGGCAGGGATTGAAGAGGATTTTTTAGAACTGCAAACTTATGCAGCAATCGCTGACTGTACTGATGACAGGGTTGATTGATTACGCCGGCCTGTTTCCGCCGGCGGCTCTCGATATGGCGCAATCGGTCGCCAATTTCTCCAGTTACAGGAGAAGCGAGTACGCCTGGATGCTGGGACGCTTCATTCTTCCTCTTGCGAAGCTCCCTGAATTCGAACTGGCTGCCGCTGATAAACTCGATGCCGCCTCTCCCTGGCGATTGAGCGTGCTTCCCGGGACGGATCTTCACTCCGATCTTGAAACGATCGCCCATTTCAACGAAAAGTTCGATCAGCGGGCGCTCATCGACACAATCGAGGTGAGAGCCTCGGTTACGGCTGAAATCGAGCGTTCGATGAGTCACCTGCATCCCGATCTGACCCCGTATTTCGAGATCCCCATAGCCGATGATCCGTCCGATCTGATCAGAGTGATTGGCGAAAAGGGCGGACGGGCAAAGGTCCGCACCGGCTCAACCATCGTTGACGGGTTTCCGTCTTCCAGCGATCTGGCGCGATTCATCAGGATCTGCGCCGATGAGGATGTCCCTTTCAAGGCGACTGCAGGCCTTCATCATCCGTTGCGCTCAATCAACAAACTGACCTATGAGCCGGAGAGCCCGGCTGCAATGATGCATGGATTCCTGAATGTCTTCATCGCCGCTGCTTTTGCTCAAACCGGAATGAATACTGAAAAATTGACGCAATTGCTTGATGAAGAGTCTCCGGATGCGTTTCAATTCGATCGGGACAGCATCATCTGGCGTGACGAGATGGTGGTCAAAGGGCACCTGAGAAACATGCGAAATCTGTTCGCCATCTCTTTCGGCTCATGTTCATTTGAAGAGCCGCTTGATGATTTGAGAAAAATTGGACTTTTTTAGCGTGATTTATGCCGACAAAAATAAATGAGACGCATGATCCTGATTTGAAGAGCTGGGTTGAATCGGCCAACGATCCGGAGACTGATTTTCCGATCCAGAACCTGCCGTTCGCGCTTTTTGCCCGCAAGGGAAGCGGTGAGATGCCGAGGGCCGGTGTCGCCATTGGAGAACTGATACTTGACCTTGGAGGATGCCACGAAAGCGGACTGCTCGGCGGCTCGTTGTGGCATGTGGGTGCGCGATGCTCCCTCGATCAGCTAAATTCATTGATGGAGGTCGGTGGCGAGACGATGCTCTCTCTGCGCCGCAGGATAAGCCAGATGCTCAACGCAGATTGCGACGAGATCAGGGACGACTCCCATCTCAGAGACTCACTTCTGGTCCCAATGTCCGAAGCTGAATTTTTCGAGCCGGGAGATATTGGAGATTACACCGATTTTTACGCGTCTGTTTATCACGCAACCAATATCGGGAAGATGTTCCGCCCCGACAACCCGCTCATGCCGAATTACAAATGGGTGCCTATCGGATATCACGGCCGGGCTTCGTCGATTGTCATCAGCGGCACGCCGGTTCGCCGCCCGAACGGGCAGACCATGGATGATCATGCGTCCTCTCCGGTCTTTGGCCCGAGCCGGATTCTCGATTATGAAATGGAAGTCGGTTTCTTTGTCAGTAAAGGAAACGAACTCGGCACTCCCGTTAAGATCGATACTGCCGAAGACCATATCTTCGGACTCTGCCTCGTCAATGACTGGTCTGCTCGCGACATTCAGCGGTGGGAATACCAGCCGCTCGGACCATTCCTCGCCAAGAATTTCGCAACGACGATCTCGCCATGGATAGTGACGACGCAGTCCCTTGCGCCATATCGAATCCCGGCTTTTCCCAGACCTGCGGGTGATCCTGCCCCGCTTGAGTATCTCGATTGCGTTGCCAACCGCGAGCGTGGCGGTTTTGACATCAACCTCGAAGTCTATATTTTAACCCATCAGATGCGTGAGCAGGGATTGGCGCCATATCGTCTGAGTGCCGGCAACACCAGCCATCTTTACTGGACGCTCGCCCAGATGCTGACTCATCACTCGAGCAACGGCTGCGACCTGCGACCTTGCGATCTGATCGCCAGCGGCACCGTCTCAGGCCCGACAAAAGAGAGCCAGGGCTCCCTTATTGAACTGACAAGCCGCGGATCCGAACCCCTCCATCTGCCTTCGGGTGAACACCGCAAATTCATACAGGATGGCGATGAGGTGATAATGCGAGGCTATTGCGAACGCGAGGGATTCAGAAAAGTAGGGTTCGGCGAATGCCGCGGAATAATCACTCCGGCAATCGACTACTAAGAGAAGAGAAAGAAAGACAGATTACGACTAGGGGTTGCGGGTTTAGACTCACGCATGGCTGTTCCAGGCCATTGAAAAAGCTCAATTTGATACCTGCATCTATTGGATCATATTGGATAAAGTGGAGTACGAAACAGACGAAATAAACGAAACAGACGAAAAATCTTCAGGCGGTCAATGTGCCAGTTCTCCCGGGTAAACGAAATAAACGAAACAGACGTAAAATCTTCAGGTGGTCAATGTGCCAGTTCTCCCGGATGAACGAAATAACCAAATAAGACCCGCTTCTTAACCAGTTGGTCTTTTTTCGTCTGTTTCGTTTATTTCGTCTGTTTCGTAATCTGTATCTGTCTTCCTTTCTCGCCAATAAGCAGGGGCAGCGTCTTGCCGATTTCGTCATTGATTACAAGATCGGCTTCTGAATCGAGCGGGGTTGGAGTGCGGTTGATGATGATCAGTTTTGCTCCGTGCTGACGGGCGAGTTCCGGAAAAGAAGCGGCCGGATAGACGACCAGCGATGAGCCGACAGCAATGAAGACGTCGGATTGTCTTGCCGACAGGGCTGCAATCTGCATTTCAAGCACAGGCATCGACTGGCCGAATGAGATGGTCGCCGGTTTGAGAATCCCGCCGCACAGGCGGCATTCAGGCGCTTCCTCTCCCGCTTCAACTCTGCTCATGGCTTCATCCATCGAAATTCTGTCGCGGCAGGACAGGCACTCCGCCTGTGTCATCGTTCCATGAAGCTCGATGACTTTTTCCGCGGAGTTTCCGGCTCGCTGATGCAGTCCATCGATATTTTGCGTGATCATTGCAATCAGTTTGCCCTGGCGTTCCAGCTCTGCGAATGCATAATGGCCGGCGTTAGGCTGGGCATCCCGCATCCCCGGCCAGATAAGAAACTTCTGCTTCCATGACTCGATGCGAGCTTCGCGATCATTAAGAAACTCCTCGAAATAGATAATCCGATTGTTCGCCCACACTCCGTTCGGACTGCGAAAATCCGGAATACCGGATTCCGTCGATATCCCGGCGCCTGAAAATCCGACAATTCTCTTCGATCCGGCGATCACTTCAATCGCTTCATTAATATTCATCATTGAATTTTTTCCAAAATCCAGTTCAATCAGAAAAAGCCGGGAGTCTCCTCCCGGCTTTTTCTTTGGATTGAAATCTAAATCTCCAGCCTCACCCTCTGATCAACTGACTACTGCGGGAAGACAGGAATGGTCAATGAACCATTCGTTGACAGGGTCAGATGATGGAGGTTGTGACCACCGTTGAACACGTCAGGGCGTGATTCGGTGTTCGGATTCCTGTTGACCATCGCGCCGACGACTGCGTTGCCGGCATTGGAGTAGAGCTTGATCCAGCCGGTGCGACCGGCGGGAACGATCGTGGTAAAACGGGGAGTCGTACGCGGCGTGGTGTCGCTGAGCGTCACTCTGGTGTGGCAGCCAACCGGGATCGAGAAGCTGTATGAAATTTCAACGTCATCATACATCAGGCCGAACATCGTTCCGACGGGGCCCATCACTGAGGTCAGATCGCCCCGGAGTGAGTTCAGGATGATCGTGGTCGAGTTGAGATCCTGAGCGCTCGGGATGTTGTCTGCCGCTACCGTAGCAGCGGCGCGGCTGTAGCCATTGATGCCATCGAACTGAACTGTAATCGTCGGGCCGTCATTGTAACCACCGGTGAACAGATCGTAGTCGTTATCTCCCCAGTTAGCAGTGAATGCAACGGCGCCGAGATTTGCATCTCCGATTGCCGATTTGAAGTACTCATCTCCGATCAGATGGTTGAACCTGGCTGGAAGACCGTTAATCGGATTCTCGGTCAGGGCGATAATGTAGCCGCTGAAGCCCGGATCGTAATCACTCACCAGGAACGAGAAGGTCTGATTCGGAGTCAAATCCGTCTTGTAGTCGGCAACCGCGCAGGTTTCTGAAATGAAAAACAAGTGTACCCATGCCGGTTTAAAAGGATTCGTATTGGTCATGCTGACGCGCGTGTTGCGATTGTTGACGCCCGGCGTCGAGGTGTAAAAGTTGTAAACGAGCAGCGAACCGGCTTTCTGGTCACTGGCTTCGCTGCGTACGGGATACTGCTGACCCGGATCTGCGGCCAGAGCCGACGCCGACATAAGGACGAGTGCGAACATCGCCAGAACGACGTGTGGAAGCTTGCGTGAGGTAAACATAGTAGCATTCTCCTACAAGGTTATTTCCGAACGAATATCGGAAAGATTCAGGATATGGAAATATAGACGGAATACCGGGGGAGGAGAGTTTTATTCTGTCCTTAAAAAGCCAAACTATAAAATAACGTTGAGATTTATCGTAGCGAGTCGTGTTGCCGAGACCGTCATGTTTAACAGGATAGAGGCTCGCCTTGCTGAATGTATCCAGGAGTTCCCATGAACGCCAATGTGAGGGGAACTCTTCAAGACAGCATTTTTATAGCATCAGCCCATTTATCATGCAAGAAAATTTTTTGCTCGTATGGTTAAAAATAAGATGCAAAATGCAAGATTCGATTATTTTTGTATAGCCGGACACGAGAAAAGGCCGGGAGTTGCCTCCCGGCCTTTTCTTTGGATGGAGATCTAAATCTCCATCCTTATACTCTGAATACTCTGATCAACTGACTACTGCGGGAAGACAGGAATGGTCAGGAAACCATTCGTCGACAGGGTCAGGTGATGAAGGTTGTGACCACCGTTGAACACGTCAGGACGTGATTCGGTGTTCGGGTTCTTGTTGACCATCGCGCCGACGACTGCGTTGCCGGTATTGGAGTAGAGCTTGATCCAGCCAGTGCGACCGGCGGGGATGACCGTCGTGAAACGGGGAGCCGTACGCGGAGTGGTGTCGCTGAGCGTGATTTTGGTCATGCAGTTGATAAAGACCGAGAAGCTGTATGAAACTTCAACGTCATCATAAAGCAGGCCGAACATCGTTCCGACGCTGGCCATCGCTGAGGTCAGATCGCCCCTGAGCGAATTCAGGAGAAGCGTGGTCGAGTTGAGATCCTGAGCGCTCGGGACGTTGTCGGCCGCAATCGTCGCAGCAGCGCGGTTGTAACCAATAGCGCCATCGAACGGAACAGTGATGGTCGGGCCACCCTGGTAATTAGCATTAAATACATCGCCGGGGCCTTCACCCCAGAGAGCCGTAAACGCGATAGCGCCGAGGTTGGCATCGCCGAAACTCGACTTGAAGTACTCGTCACCGATCAGCCAGTTATGGCGACGGGGAAGACCAGTCCTCGGATCCTCAGTCAAAGCGATGATGTAACCGCTGAAGCCCGGATCGTAATCACTCACCAGGAACGAGAAGGTCTGATTCGGTGTCAAATCCGTCTTGTAGTCGGCAACCGCGCAGGTCTCCGAAATGAAGAACAGATGAACCCATGCAGGTACCTGTGAGTTGGTGTTGGTCATGTTGATGCGGGTGTTGCGATTGTTGACGCCCGGCGTCGAGGTGTAGAAGTTGTAAACGAGCAGTGAACCGGCTTTCTGGTCGCTGGCTTCGCTCTGTATCGGATACACCGCACCCGGATCTGCGGCCAGGGCCGACGCCGACATAAGGACGAGCGCGAACATCGCCAGAACGACGTGTGCAAGCTTGCGTGAGGTAAACATTTTGTAATTCTCCTTCAAGATTATTCTCCGAACTAATTTCGGAATGATTCAGGACCTTGACAGATCGCTGGGATGCTGTAATCAAGCGGCCTTTGTTTTCGACTTGACCTGACTTACAAAAGCCAATCTGCCATTAGCAGTGAGATTTGAGGCGGCGATTTGAATTTCAGAATCTGTCATTCAGGCATGTTTCTGACATGTTAAAGTCTGACAAGATTAAGAAGGTTCGCAACCTTTGATTAAGTGCCATTGAGCTTCCAGGGATGCTTATCTGATGTGAGGGAAACTCACGGCAAAAGTTTTATATCACTATCACCAGAATCATGCAAGAAAAAGATTTATAAGTCTTAAGATATTGGCTGGAGTGGCCAGGGCCAATCGCATTATAAAGTAAGCACTTAAGCAAATAGTCTTCATCAAGAGCCGCTTTGAGGCTTTAGACCTGGATTGCGATTGTCTTGATGAGATTAATGGAAAATAATTCGGCGAAATAGCCAAACGAGCTGGACCGCAGGCGTCCCGCCTGCGTGCACGGCAACCGAGTCAGGGTCAGCTTTGCGATTAACCGCGGGGGGGGCGCCGGGGGCCCGGGCGGCGGGGCCCACTTTGTTAGATCACTTCACCACAGGCGTCCCGCCTGCGTGTACCGGCAACCGAGTTAATTGAGGTTTACGAATTTGTCTTTTGCGATTAATCGCAGGCGGGACGCCTGCGCTCCAGCTCGTATGGCCAGGCGATTAATCTGAACCGGGTCTGATCCCAGGGCAATCGTATTCGGCGTCGACCGCCAGAGATCTCAAGTAATATCGGATCTCTGTAAATGTCTGCCCTTTGAGATCGCGCGTGGCCTCAACATAATGCGATTGCCCTGCTGGAGTGGCAAAAAGAAAAGGCCGGGAGTCGCCTCCCGGCCTTTTCTTTGGATGGAGATCTAAATCTCCATCCTCATACTCTGATCAACTGACTACTGCGGGAAGACAGGAATGGTCAGGAAACCATTCGTCGACAGGGTCAGGTGATGGAGGTTGTGACCACCGTTGAACACGTCAGGACGTGATTCGGTGTTCGGATTGCTGTTGACCATTGCGCCGACGACTGCGTTGGCTGCATTGGAGTAGAGCTTCATCCAGCCAGTGCGACCGGCGGGGATGACCGTCGTGAAACGGGGAGCCGTACGCGGCGTGGTGTCGCTGAGCGTCACTCTGCTGTGGCAGCCAACCTGGATCGAGAAGCTGTATGAAACTTCAACGTCATCATAAAGCAGGCCGAACATCGTTCCGACACCGAGCATCGCTGAGGTCAGGTCGCCCCTGAGCGAGTTGAGGATGATCGTGGTGTCGTTCAGATCCTGCTTGCTCGGGATGTTGTCTGCCGCAACCGTAGCTGCTGCCCGATTGTACTGAGCACCATCGAGATTAAGGGTAATTGTCGGACCACCGTTGTAGTTCGGAGCATCCTCATCCTCCCTAGTCCAGAGAGCCGAGAAAGCAATGGCGCCGAGGTTGGCGCTTCCAATCGCCGCCTTGAAGTATTCATCGCCGATCAGCCAGTTGAAGCGTCTGGGAAGACCCGTGGTCGGATTCTCGGTCAAAGCAATGATGTAGCCGCTGAAGCCCGGATCGTAATCACTCACCAGGAACGAGAAGGTCTGATTCGGACTCAGA
Source organism: Acidobacteriota bacterium (assembly GCA_016710075.1). Taxonomy (GTDB): domain Bacteria; phylum Acidobacteriota; class Blastocatellia; order RBC074; family RBC074; genus JADJLO01. The sequence goes on from JADJLO010000007.1 coordinate 144,473, forward strand.
TCCGTCTTGTAGTCGGCAACCGAGCAGGTCTCCGAAATGAAGAACATGTGCACGTATGCAAATCTCTGAGCGTTCGTGTTGGTGATGTTGACGCGGGTGTTGCGGTTGTTGACGCCCGGCGTCGAGGTGTAATAGTTGTAAACGAGCAGTGAACCGGCCTTCTGGTCGCTGGCTTCGCTTTCTGGCGGATACGGCTGACCCGGATCTGCGGCCAGGGCCGACGCCGACATAAGGACGAGCGCGAACATCGCCAGAACGACGTGTGCAAGCTTGCGTGAGGTAAACATTTTGTAATTCTCCTTCAAGATTATTCTCCGAACAGATTTCTGTTTGGAATGATTCAGGACCCTGACAGATCGCTGGGATGCTGTAATCAAGCGGCCTTTGTTTTCGACTTGACCTGACTTACAAAAGCCAATCTGCCATTAACAGTGAGATTTGAGGTGGCGATTTGAATTTCAGAATCTGTCATTCTGACAGGATTAAGTCTGACAAGATAAAGAAGGTTCGCAACCTTTGATTTAGTGCCATTGAGTTTCCAAGGATGCTTATCTGATGTGAGGGAAACTAACGGCGAAAGTTTTATATCACTATCACCAGAATCATGCAAGAAAAAGATTTAAGAGTCTTAAGATTTTGGCTAGAGTGGGAAAAAGAAAAGGCCGGGAGTCGCCTCCCGGCCTTTTCTTTTGGATGGAAATCTAAATCTCCAGCCTCATGCTTTGATCAACTGACTACTGAGGGAAAACCGGGATCGAAATGGAACCGGTCGTTGACAGGGTCAGGTGATGGAGGTTGTGACCGCCGTTGAACACGTCAGGACGTGAATCGACGTTCGGGTTCTTGTTGACCATCGCGCCGACGAGTGCGTTGGCGCTATTGGTGTAGAGCTTCATCCAGCCAGTGCGACCGGCGGGGATGACCGTCGTGAAACGGGGAGCCGTACGCGGAGTGGTGTCGCTGAGCGTCACTCTGGTGTGGCAGGTAACATTGATCGAGAAGCTGTATGAAACTTCAACGTCATCATAAAGCAGGCCGAACATCGTTCCGACGTTGCCCATCGTGGACGAGAGGTTGCCGGTCAGTGAGTTCAGGATGAGAGTGGTTTCGTTGAGATCCTGTCTGCTCGGGATGTTGTCTGCTGCAACCGTGGCCGCAGCGCGATTGTATCCGGTTGTTCCATTGAACCCAACAGTAACGAGCGGTCCGCCGTCGTAGGCGCCGGCATAGGTGCCGTTCCACAGAGCTGCAAATGCGATTGCTCCGAGGTTAGCTTCACCGATTGCCGACTTGAAGTACTCGTCGCCGATCAGGAAGTTGTGTGAAAACGGAAGACCGGTAACAGGATTCTCCGCCAAAGCGATCAGGTAGCCGCTGAAGCCGGGATCATAGTCACTCACCAGGAACGAGAAGGTCTGATTTGGTGTCAGATCCGTCTTGTAGTCGGCAACTGCGCAGGTCTCCGAAATGAAGAACATGTGCACGAAGGCCGGAAACGTTGAGCTGGTGTTGGTGATGTTGAGACGGGTGTTGCGGTTGTTGACGCCGGGCGTCGAGGTGTAATAGTTGTAAACGAGCAGTGAACCGGCTTTCTGGTCGCTGGCTTCACTTGCCCACGGATACGGTTGACCCGGGTCAGCGGCGAGAGCCGCACTCGACATGATTACGAGAGCAAACAACGCCAGAACGACGTGTGCAAGCTTGCGTGAGGTAAACATAATGTAATTCTCCTTCAAGATTATTCTCCGAAGTGATTTCGGACGGTTTTAGGAACTTGACAGATCGCTGGGATGCTGTAATCAAGAGGCCTTTGTTTTGGACTTGCCTGACTTACAAAAGCCAATCTGCCAATATCAGTGAGATTTAGCGGTTACGAGCCGAATTTCAAAATCTGCGTGTGAGGCAGATGGACTTGAATCGTTCGCGACCATGTCTGGCTCCCAAAAGGTCACCATTGCTTTGAGTTTCCAAGGATGCTTGCCGGATGTGAGGGAAACTCCAAGCGGGATCTTTATAGCACCGTCATTTAAATCATGCAAGAAAAAGATTTTAGATTGCCGGAATTAATTTAACTTCTCAGGCTCGTGCAATCCCCCGGCCGGTCAAGGATAAAAGATAAAAGTCTTTTAATGTCAAGTCCTTGTCCCAGCCGGAGTTCAAAACAGCGATGTACTCGATCAGATAAAATATTGATATCCTGAAAATTCCATTTCCGGATGGCAGGTGAAAATGATAAATTACGGGCTCGATGATTGTTCTTACAAAAATTTAAATATTAAATATATAGAAAATATATAGAGAATAAATAGATAAGGTATGTCTCGTCCTCACGTTTGGCCTTATGTGAAAGCCAGACTGCCCCTGCCGGCCCCTGAATGAGTTAAGAAGCCGAAAAATCCGACAGGTAAGGAGACATTGATAAATATGGTAGTTTGTCCAGGTTGTGGAAGTTCGCGAATCAGAGATGATTACAGGCCGGCGCCTCTAATATTGAGGGTGATCGGCATCAAGGCGCTGTTTGGAGTCTTCGATGCGGTGGAAAAAGCCCCTGTCCTGAGCAGCTTCGAATGCCCGGATTGCGGTTCCGGGGATACAAGAAGAAGGTCGAGGAGCAGCATTGATCGAGCGGTTTTTTCAATGACCGAACACAGGGCGTACAGTTGCAATTCCTGTGGAGCCTCGTTTTATGCGAAAGCAGACAGTGAGATGGGAGAGGGCAGAGTCGCCAATTCATCAGGCGCGGTTTAATCCGATCTCCGTTCGTCCGGCCATAACAAATGCCTCAAAGTCCGACCCCCGTACACCAAAACCAGCACCCGGCTTTTCTCTGATACCGATGGAAAGATGAGAGATGTTTCGAACGACTGGCCCTTGTCGAGCATGATTTTACCGGCGAGGGGGATCTTCATTCCTGCTGCCGGCCTCCTGTCCTTAAGTTTGAATTCGCGACAGTGATCGTCGATCAGGTAGGTCCGGTCCTTTTCCCCGTCCTTGTTATTGATCAGCCATCTACCCCGGCTCAGGCTGTAAACGGGCAGATTGAATTCCGCCGGCTCGGCCGGAGCATAGGCCACAATCCTGACGATCGTCTCATTCTGGTTGGCGCTGACCGAATGAATTGCCAATCCGATGCCCTCCTGTGGTTCCGATTCGGGCACGCAGGTCTTCATTTTTGTATACATCTCATCGAAAGCCGCAAGCCTGACCGCATCAGGGCCCGGTTTCGAGCACGCCGCGGAAAAAAGAATCAGAAAAAGTGTGAAAAGGAACAGTTTTCTGGTCATGGGTAATATTCATTTCTCGATATAAGGTCGCGACTGGACGATATAGATTTTATCTCCGATGGTCAGCCATTCGATGTCCTGATTTATTCCGGCGAAGACGGATCTGATCGCGAGAGCGGCACGTGATAGTTTCTGAACGATTGAGTCTTTCAATACGGCACGTTCGGTATCGATACTAACGGAGCGGACGCCGCCGTTCTCATCGAAGGTGAGCATGGTGTCGTCGCCGGATCTGGTCAGGGATTGAACGGCGCCGGTTCTTAATTTGAAGAGCAGTTGCTCGGGGACCCGCCTGCCTTCGACGACTCTCATGCCGAGGCCGCGCTTGGCATTGATGTAGACGGAGTTCCTGTCCTTTTTGTCGAAGGGATTGGTCGTAATCAGAACACCTGCGGCCTCCGCATTCATGCCCACCTGGATCAGGACGGCGGGATAGACTGCCGAGTGATTGATGCCGAAACTCTCCCGAGCTTCCCATGCCTCATAATTCCAGATTGACGCCCAGACAGTCCTGATCGCATCGAGCAGGGCATCGTCCCCGATGACATTGGGGACGCTGGTGTAGAGTCCCGCGCCGCTGAAATAGGGCAGATCCTCGGAGTTTGTCGAACTGCGGACAAAGACGCCTTTGTCACCCAGAAGCTTGTGCCTGCGGCTGAGAACCTCTTTTTCGAAATCCAGGTTGAGCCGGCCTTTTTGAATCATTTCGCGCAGTCGTGCGAGTGAACCTTTCTGTAGGCCGGATCGTGATTGAACCTGTCGTTGCCTGAAAGTTCGGTGATGGTTCGGTCCAGCCCATTCTCCTCTATGAATTTTTGATAATGACCGAAAGGAATGGTCAATCCGGGCGGCACGGTGATGCCTCTGACACGGCCTGATCGTACGGCGTGGATCATTTCGCCGAGGTTTGCCGATTTAGCTCCAAACCTGATGGAGTCTTTCCTCCGTTGTTTGTCGAGCGGGGTCAGCTCCATAAAATCAAGATCCGCTTCGGGTGTCAGCAGGTCGGAGCGGCGAGCCAGCCTGCGGCCGTAATCCTGAGTCTCGGATTGATCGGCGGGTCGAAGCACATACCCGTCCTCCCTCGTTTCAAAATAGACGAACTTGCCGGCCAGTGGTTTGAACATCTCGGCCGCGCCGCTGATGTATGCATTGGGAATTCCCCAGCCTCTGGCGAGCAGGTTGACGTGCGAAAGCGGCGTTGAAAATGAAGTCGTAATCACACCCGAGAGCGGCGTCAACGATATCGGCGGCTCGCGGAAAATGACGATTTCATTGCGGTCGATGATCGTTTCATCGCTCATCCTGTCGATGATTCGCAGCACTCCGATGTTTCTTGAATTATTGAGAGGAAGATAATCAACCGGTGGATTGACCTCTGATGCCGGCAGTCTCGGAACCGCAGAAGCGCCGGCCCCCGCCCCGTTCGTCGCCTCTTCCTGATGCCTCGAATTCGGCTTGAAACTGACCGGAGCAAAAAAGGTGCGGCTGATCGCCTCCCAGGCTTCACGGATAATTTCTCCATCAGCCAGATCGCCTTCCCATAATTCAAAGGTGAATTTTCCGATCCTCGTCTGATAAACGATCGTTCCCAGAATGAAGCGCCGGTTCTTTTCCAGATAGTTGTGACGGTAGAATTCCTGACCGCGTTCCAGCGAGAGATAGCTCGCGCCGACAAATTCCTTGTGGAATGTATAAATCTTCGAATTGATGAAGTAGATCCTCCTGCGCGGATCCTTTTCAGCCCTGTCAATGACGAACATCAGATGCGGCAGCGCCGAAAACCGCCCCTGATAATAAATTCTTGAGAGGGCGTCAAACTCGGTTCTGCCGGCTATTGAATGCAGGTATCGCCGGCCCTGCGCACCGCCGGGCTGCGCCGACGCCGTGAGCAGGCACAACATCAAAATTAAAGCGAAAGCCGATTTTACGGCCAAACGGGAATAACGCAGCATAGTCGGTTTAACACCAAATTCGGGTTCACAATGATCCGGGAGGATCAATGTTTCATTGATATTTTGGAATGGTCGAAATACGAGCGGGACCGCAGGCGTCCCGCCTGCTTGTATTGAAATATCTGCACATTCATATCAGATTTGCGTTAATCGAATTGACGCAGGCGGGACGCCTGCGCTCCCGCTCGTTTTTTGATTCTGTAATTTCTGACAATCTACCAAAGGATGAATTCGCCAACAGTATCATTTAACTGATATTACGCACGGAATATTCTTTATTTTGATTTGACTAGTCCACAACCGGCTTCGCCGGCTGTTTGAATTATTTCAAAAGAACGTGTCAAACCGATTCAGGAATATTTATTTGCGTAACATGAGTATTTAATTTTCACAGACTTCAATTAAATCAGAAACCATTATAGAACTTTCCTCCGGTTCCGATTATCCTCTTTTATGTGAAGACGGAGCTTGAGAAAAAATTATTCGAGGATCTTAAACGGTCCGGCATCGGGCGCGGGACAGTCGTGATCATCGCTGCCTCGGGGGGGGCGGACTCGTCTGCTCTGCTCGATGCGGTTGTCAGGATAAGGCATTTTCACGGTCTGCCCGGGGAGGTTATCGCGGCTCATCTCAACCACCAGTTGAGAGGAGAGGAGTCCGATGGTGATGAGCTTCATGTCCGGCAGATGGCGGAGCGCCTGGGCCTGAGGCTTTTCGCCGAGAGGGTGAATGTCCCCGAAATATTGCTTGAGCACGGTGGTAACCTTGAAGCCGCGGCTCGCAATGTCCGGTACGACTTCCTGCAAAGAATCGCAGAGGAGAATTGCGCCGGGTTTGTGCTCACGGCGCATACCCGTGACGATCAGGTCGAAACGCTTCTCATGCGGCTGCTCAGAGGCAGCGGCGCCGACGGGCTGCGCGGAATCCATCACCAAAGGCCTCTCGGTGCCAAAGCGAAGCTGCTGCGCTCCATGCTTGCGGTGACTCGCGCCGAGGTCCTCGATCATTGCGATACATACCAGATCGGATTCCGCACCGACAGTTCCAATCTTTCCCCGAAGTTCAAACGCAATCGAATCAGGCATCAGCTTGTGCCTCTGATGAGGGAGCTTAATCCACGGTTCGATGAAGCGCTCACCAGGGCCGCAGATCTGCTGGCCGATGACGATGACTTCATCGACGCGATTGCCGAAGATCTCTACCGCCAATCCGGCGGCGACGGCTCCACCCTGCTTTTAGAAGGACTCGTTGAGCGCCATCCGGCACTCCGGCGCCGTGTTCTGAGAATCTGGCTCAATGAGCAACGTGGCGACCTGCGAAAAATTTCATTTTCTCACGTCGCCTCGCTCGACCGGCTCCTCATCTCAGGTCGAAGCGGCAAGCGTGTCGAACTGCCCTTTGGTTTCGTTGCCGTTCGCCAGTCCGATTCGATCAAACTTCTTTCATTCAATGACCAGACCGAAAACCCGTCTCAACCGGTCATCCTGAAAATGGACTCGCCCGCCAGATTTGGAAACTTCCTGATCACCATGACAGGCGATTTCTCAGCTCATTTTAAGCGAAAGGAATCTTCCGCCGACCGTTCTTATCAGGTGATGCTTAATGTCAATAATAATTCTGATGAGCCGGAAAACGCCGATCTGATGGTCAGATCCAGAAGTCCGGGTGATTCTTACACCCCTTTGGGGAAAGACCACAAAATCAAACTGAAAACGTTAATGATTCGGCACAAAATCCCGGTTTCGGTGCGAGATACTTATCCGGTAATCGCGTGTCTCGATGGCCGGGTGATCTGGTCTCCGGGGCTCCCCCCGGCCAGTGAGTTCTCGGCGAAAACCGCAGATGAACATGCCGGCAGGGTTGTTCATCTCTTTGCTCAAGAGGTGACCGAGCTCACTGAAGAAGTTTAATCAGCGTATTTCAACGGCACCCGATTGCGCCGGAATCCTTCGAGATTCGAACTTTAAACTTTTTTATGAGTTTTGGTTGAGCGAAATTTCATGAAATAGGCTAGAATGGCTGGGCTAGGTATCAACGGAGGTATATGGTTTTGAACTCGACAATCAGACAAGTGGTTTTCTGGGTGGTTATTATTGTTGGAGCAATTTTGCTCTATCGATTTTCCATAACCCAAGTGTCAACCAGCCTTTGACACTCTCTTACAACGAATTGGTTGAAAAAGTCGAATCCAAGCAGGTGACGACTGCAACCATCGAGAGAGAAAAAGTATTCGGCAAATTGACCAGTCAGGCGAGCTACACGACAAAGCTCGGAAATGATTTCGTGGCGCGCGATCTGACCGAGCTCATGAACAAGAACGGGGTCAAGGTGGAATTTGATCCATCTTCCGGCGGCGGCATCTGGACGAATATGCTCGTCATGTACGCGCCGTTCATTCTGCTCATAGCTTTCTGGATCTTCATGCTCAGGCAGATGCAATCGGGCGGCAACAAGGCGCTCTCTTTCGGCAAGAGCCGGGCGAAGCTGCTGTCGAATCAGCAGAAGCGCGTGACATTCAAGGACGTAGCGGGCGTCGAAGAGGCCAAGGAAGAGCTTCAGGAGATCATCGAATTCCTGAAAGAGCCGCAAAAGTTCCAGAAGCTCGGCGGCCGCATTCCCAAAGGCGTTCTCATGATGGGGCCTCCAGGCACCGGCAAGACGCTGCTGGCACGGGCAATCGCAGGCGAGGCCAATGTTCCGTTCTTCTCAATATCCGGTTCCGACTTCGTTGAGATGTTTGTCGGCGTCGGCGCCAGCCGGGTTCGCGATCTTTTCGAGCAGGGCAAGAAAAATGCTCCCTGCATCATCTTCATAGATGAGATTGACGCGGTCGGACGCCATCGCGGGGCTGGAGTCGGAGGAGGTCACGACGAGCGTGAACAGACGCTCAATCAGTTGCTGGTCGAGATGGACGGGTTCGAGTCGAATGACGGGGTCATCCTCGTTGCCTCGACCAACAGGCCTGATGTGCTTGATCCTGCGCTTCTCAGACCCGGCAGATTTGACCGCAGGGTAGTCGTCAACCGTCCGGACGTCAGGGGACGAGAGGGAATACTTTCAGTCCATACGCGCAAGATTCCACTCGACTCGGATGTCAATATTTCAGTAATCGCCCGTGGAACCCCGGGATTCACCGGCGCCGACCTTGCCAACCTCGTCAACGAAGCCGCATTGAATGCCGCCCGTTTCAACAAGAAAGTCGTTGCCATGGTCGATTTCGAGTGGGCCAAAGACAAGGTCCTCATGGGATCGGAACGCAAATCGGCAGTCATGTCCGAAGAAGAGAAGCGGACTACCGCTTATCACGAAGCCGGCCACACAATCGTCGGCCTCAAAGTCCCGAACGCCGATCCGGTTCACAAGGTGACCATCATTCCCCGCGGGATGGCCCTCGGTTTGACGCAGCAGTTGCCTGAGGGCGACCGCTACACTCATAGTCTCGACTACATCGAAGGATCAATCGCCATTCTCATGGGCGGTCGTCTGGCCGAAGAGGTCTTCCTCGGCACGATCACCACCGGCGCTTCAAACGACATCGAACGCGCCACGGAACTCTCTCGCAGAATGGTCTGTGAATTCGGCATGTCAAACCTCGGGCCGCTCACCTTCGGCAAAAAAGAAGAGCAGATCTTCCTCGGGCGCGAAATCGCCCAGCATCAGGACTACAGCGAGGAAACTGCAATCAAGATCGATCAGGAGGTCAAGCGCATAGTTATGGAGCAGTACGAGCGCGCCCGCCAGATCATTCTCGATAACAGGGAAGCAATGAAGCGGCTCGCCGAGTCGCTGCTTATTCGCGAAACTCTCGATGGCGTTCAGATTCGCCGCATCGTTGCCGGTCTCCCGCTCGATGACGATACACCGGCCCCGACGCCGCATCAGGATCCCGATAAACCGGCCGACAAGGAGCCTGTCCTTAAGCCTATTCTGCCTCCAATCACCGGAAGCAACCCGGCAACAGCTTAAAGACAAAGTTCAAAGTTTAAAGTTTAAAGTTTAAAGACCGTATCTTCAGGGTTTGCGACACAATCGTGAACTCTGAAAATACGGTCTTTTAAACTTTGAACCTTAAACTTTGAACTTTAAACTTTAAACTTTGAACTCTTTTTCGTGCTCTTCGCGGAGTTTGAATTTCTGGATCTTGCCTGAAGCAGTCATCGGAAAATCGCCGACAAACCGGACATATTTCGGGATTTTGAACCGCGAGATCTTGTCGTGGCAGTATTTGCGAATTTCATCTGAAGTGGCTTCGGCGCGGGGTTTGAGTCGGACGGCTGCGGCGACTTCCTCGCCGAAGAACTCGCTTTTGACGGCATAGACGTAGGCGTCCGAGATTGCCGGGTGGAGGCGCAGCAGGTCTTCGATCTCTTTGGGAGAGATATTCTCGCCGCCCCGAATGATAATGTCTTTTATTCTTCCCGTAATCCTGACATATCCCTTTTCATCCATGGTCGCCTGATCGCCTGTGCGCAGCCAGCCTTCATCATCAATCGCTGCTCTTGTGGCTTCGGGGTTGTTGTAATATCCCTTCATTACATTGTAGCCGCGAACGCACAGTTCTCCGGGTTCGCCTGTCTCAAGAGGACGGCTTGTGCCGGGCTCGACGATCCTGACCTCCATCTCGGGCAGCACTTTCCCCACAGTCTGAGTTCTTTGTTCAATCGAATCGTCCCGTAAAGTCTGAGTGATTCCGGGTGAAGCCTCCGTCAGTCCGTAAGCGATCGTGATCTCGCTGAGATTCATTTCGCTGATTGCCCGTTTCATGAGGGATTCCGGACATAATGCACCGGCCATCACTCCCGTTCGCAGCGATTTGAGATCAAAACGCGAAAATTCGGCATCCTCCATCTCGGCAAGAAACATTGTCGGCACGCCGTAAAGTGAGGTGCATCGCTCCCGTTCCACGGTTTCCAGAACCTTCCGGGCTTCAAAAAATTCTATTGCGCAGAGACAAACTCCGTGAGTGTAGGCTCCAAGCACGCCGATCACGCAGCCGAAGCAGTGGAAAAGCGGCACGCAAAGGCAGAGCCGATCCGAGGTTGTATATCCAAGTCCAAGGCCAAGCCAGTAACCGTTGTTGACGATGTTGCGGCTCGAAAGCATGACGCCTTTCGGAAACCCCGTCGTGCCGGATGTGTACTGCATGTTGATGACATCATCCGGGCCGATCTGAGATTCCCTTGCCAGGAGATCATCTTCGCTGACACCTGCAGCCAGATCACGCAGTTTCTCGTAAGGCATGAGGCCGTCAGGGCAGGCTTCGTCTTCATCGCGACCGATGAATATCGCCCTTTTGAGACAGGGGAGTTTTCCGCTTCCCACCGCTCCGATCTCACGCAGAACTTCGATGTAATTGACATCCCTGAATTCGCTGATCGTGATCACGGTCGCCGCTTCGCTCTGCCGCAGCAGGTAGTCGATTTCATGAGCCCGCAGAGAAGTGTTGACCGTCACCAGAATCGCGCCGATCTTCGCCAGCGCGAACTGCAGCACAACCCATTCAGGGACGTTGGTCGCCCACAGCGCGACGCGCTCGCCGCGCTCGACGCCGGCGGCCATCATGCCCCTTGCTATCAGTCTTGTTTCGCTTTCGAGTTCGGCAAAGGTCAGACGCAGCCCGCGGCCGCTATAGACCAGAGCCTCATTGTCTGGAATTGCCTCGGCCAGATGCGTCAGCAGTCTGCCCACGGTGACATCACGGTACGGTGGAGGAGGTGGTTTCATAGAGTCCCAAAGTCCAAAGTCCAAAGTTTAAAGTTTAAAGTTTAAAGTTCTGATTGGAATGGTCGAAATACGAGCGGGAGCGCAGGCGTCTCGCCTGCGTGTATTGAAATAGCTGCACATTCATATCAGATTTGCGTTAATCGAATTGACGCAGGCGAGACGCCTGCGGTCCCGCTCGTATTTTGATGCTGTAATTTCTGACAATCTACCAAAGGATGAATTCGCCAACAGTATCAGTTGGTAACTTTAAACTTTGAACTTTAAACTTCTTCTTCCTACTTCCTTTCTGATCGTTCATATTCACTCCTGAGGTGGTTCATCATCTGATCGCGTTTATCGTAAAGCCTCTTGAGTGGGCGCGGATCGCGTTTGGCGAAGGCGTAGGCGGTGATCAGAGGGAGTGCGACGGTCGAATCGACATAGCAGACCACAGTGCCGGGCAGTTGATCCGGATCGATCTTGCCCCAACTGACGGCTTCTGAGGGAGTTGCTCCGCTAAGGCCGCCTGTGTCGGGGCGCGCATCGGTGATCTGCAGAAAGAAGTCGTGGCCTTTTTCTTCGATGCCGAGAACCTCCTGGATCTGAGGCTCGGTCTGGAGCGCGAAGTTCTTCGGGCTGCCGCCGCCGCAGATGAAGATTCCCGATTTGCCGCCGCTGCGCTTGGCATCGAGCACGATCGAGGCGGTCTCGTTGACATCGGTTGACGGATTAATTCTCAGCCGGCTTCCCTGAAGTTCCATGGCGGCGACATTCATGCCGATCGAACTGTCACCCGGAGATGAGGTGTAAACCGGCACGCCGCAGCGATAAGCAGCCGAGAGCAGCGACTGATTGCTCAGGCCGAGGACGCGCTCGCGCTCGGCCACGTATTTACCGCACAGATAATGGAACTCGGCAGTCGACATTTCGTGCTGGAATTCCTCCGTGCGCATGATCTCTCGAAAGAAGGCATCGGTGGAGAGCAGCACATCGTAATCGAAGAAGATGTCGTAGATTCTGACGACTCCTTCGTCGCGCAGGACAACGTCGCTGATCTGGTGGTTGCCGCGATGCATGGCGAGCCCGAGTCCGAAATGCGTGTCGTGATAGAGATTGGCTCCGGTCGAGATTATCCAGTCGATGAATCCAGCTTCGATCAAGGGAATGATCGCCGAGATCCCCAGCCCTGCAGGAGTCAGTGCTCCGGTCAGAGTCAGGCCCACCGTCACATCGTCAGCCAGCATCCGATCGGTGAACAACTGCGCTCCCTCGCGCATTCGCGCCGCGTTGTATGCCTGGAAACTGTTCTCGATCAGTTGCACTATCGTCGTCTCACGCCCGATCGGCGTCGGGGCTATGCGCTTGCCCTCAAGAAACTTGCTTCTGCTCATGTCCGTACTTCTCCCGTTTAGTCTGCTTGAATGTCTTATTGCGGATTGCCGAGTGTAAATTTTCAGTTGGCGAAACACAAACCTGCGAGATCGAATTCCAGCGGCAAATTTTTGTTTTTTATCGAAAGATCCTTCATACTTTGCTTTCGACTGGCCTCAGGGAATTTAACATTCTAATTGGAGAATCTATGCGAAAGATAATTGCAATCATCGCTCTGCTTGTTTTGTTTACCGTAGCTGCGATGGCCGATACGCTCTATCTCAAAATGGCAGCGTTCTCAAGGGGAATTTCATCGGCTATGAGAACGGCGTTTTCATTTTTGAAATCAACAACGGCAACAGGTTGAAACTGAGGCCGTCCGAGGTCTTGAAGCTGGTAATCGAGCGGGATACGGTTGCGGACAACAGACCGGTGCCCGATGCCGGCAATCCAAACAGGCCCAACTGGGAGAATTTTCCGGCGGTTGATGTCAAGCTCGAAGAGCAATGGTATCGCACGAGGATCAACCTCATGAGAGGGCAGCGGGTGCGCGTCAGCAGCTCTGGTACGATAACACTCGACGGCAGAACGCAGACCGGGCCCGAGGGGTTGAGCGGCAAGCGCGACCCTGATGCGCCAATGCCGGATCAGAATGACGGCGGGCTGGTGGCGGTTATCGGGCAGGATCCGAATGCTCCGATGATCTTCATCGGCCGCTCCAATGAATTTGTGGCTGATCGTGATGGAGTGCTCTATTTCACGGTGAATCACTGGGAGACACGCGACGCTCGCGGATCATTCCGCGTCAATGTCTCTGCCGACCGCAATCTGTCTTCGGTACCAGTGGGCCCCGATTCAGGCAACGTCGGCCAGGTCCCGTCGCGCGGCAGCGAGAAGACTGTCACGGTGCCTTCAACTCAGCAGTGGACCGATACCGGAATCGATCTTGAGCCGAACATGACTCTTGATATAGTCGCCGAAGGCAACATCGAACTCAGCAGCCGCTATCGCAGCACGCCGGACGGCAACAGGGACGTCATTGCAAACACTGCGTCATTCCCGCTGCAGGGAGAAGGCGCCGGCGCCCTGGTCGCCAAAATTCGCTACCGCGATGGTCGCGAATCGAATGTCGTCCTCATCGGATCGCGCTCCACTCCTAAAACCGAACAGGGTGAATATGGACGATTGTTCCTGGGAATAAATGACGACTTTTTAAGGGATAACAAAGGTTCGTATACGGTCAGAATTCGCTGGTAATTGATTCCAGGCAGTAGATTACGAAACAGACGAAATAAACGAAAAAACGAACATTTTCAGGCGGTCAATGTGCGGGTGTTCCGTTTATTTAGTCTGTTTCGTATTCTGTTTCTTTTATCGATGGCTGATCAGGGGGTCACAGCCGATTCGTCAATGCTCAAAAGGCAGTGACTGGGATCGAGCGTGGATTCCAAACCCAGAGGCAGCGTTATATTTCCTCTTGGGCTATGGCCGCTGGGAAGTCCAAACATGACGGGTACGCCAAGGCCTGCAGTGCAATCCGAGAGCACATCCTGAAGGCTGTAACCCTGATCGGCGTGCTGCCGGCAATCGGTCATCTCACCAAATACAATTCCCCTCACCTGATCGAGTTTCCCGGCCAGTCTGAGCTGCTCGATCATGCGGTCAAGGGCGAAAGGTCTGGTCCCGGTGTCTTCCAGGAAAAGTATCGAGCCACGCGTGTCGAGCTCACAGGGTGTGCCCATCATGCTCGTGATCAGCGAAAGACATCCTCCCAGGAGTCGGCCGCTGACAGGCTCGCCTGATCCAGTGTGGAGCATCTCGGTTCTTTCGGACCTGATGGCGCCGAGTGGCGCAGCGCTCATGATGGCCCCGAGCAATGTCGCCTCGTCGTAATGATCCGCGCCGCCGGCAAGATCCTTGGCCGCCATAGGCCCATGAAATGTCACCCAGCCGAAGCGTCGATAAAAATAGAGATGCAAAGCCGTGATGTCGCTGTATCCGATGAATATCTTCGGATGAAGCTTGAGGGGATGAAGCTTGAGGATTTCCTGGTCGAGCCTCTGCAACAGCCTCATCGAGCCGTAACCGCCGCGCGCGGCCCAGACGGCTTTGATCCCAGGATCGGCGAAGGCATTCATCAACTCCATTGCCCTGCGCTCGTCCGTCCCGGCTGTATACCGGTCTTTAGATAAAATGTCGGCATCATACCGGACTTTGAAACCGAGCTTCTCAAGCTCTGAGACACCCCGCTTCAAATAATCGGATTTCAGGTTGCTCGCAGGCGCCACGATCGCAACCGTATCTCCTTCTTTCAATGCCTTTGGTTTTACACTTTGTCTCATATCCTGTTAAAAAAAATCAGAGCCATTGATTTTGAGATCTTTTGAGATCTCATGATAGGCGAGTCGGGCGCATTATGGGATAATAAATTCATGATGAGAAAGATAATTTTCAGTTTGTATACGCTGACGATCATTGCGGGCGCAGGGTTGATTATTGAAGCGCAGGCGCAGACGTGCCTTCCGCCAATCATGCAGCAGGCGCCGAAGAAAGAGGCCCAGGCTCAGGCCCAGGCTCAGGAAGAGAAAGTCCCTGATGACAGGATCTCAATCAAGGAACTCAAGCGCAAGATGGATTGCAGGGAAGATATGGTGATCATCGATTCGCGCGCGGGGACTGCTCTCATCGGCAGCGCCGTCAGGATCAAAGGCGCCATCCATATCACCCTCGATGATCTGGCCGCCAGGCTCTCCGAGCTGCCGAAAAACAAGGAGATAATCATCTACTGCACCTGACCGGACGAAGCTACCAGCGCCAGTATGGCGTGGACATTGCGTCAGGAAGGATTCAGAAGCGTCAAGGCTCTGCTCGGCGGGTTCGATGCCTGGGAGAAGGCCGGCTACCCGGTCGAGCCAAAAAACAAGAAGTGACTCCGGTTTCGGCGGGACCGGAAAATAAATAACGAAAGGCAAGGATCCGGATTGACTCGCGACAGTCAACCTGGACCCTTGCCTTTTTTGGTTCTGAACTCCCGGAGTATCGATTTGCCGGGCGAAGTCTCAGTGATTATTCCTCTTCATTAAGCATTCCACGCTCGAGCAGATCCTGGCAGGTGATGCAGTATCTGACCCAGGGTAAAGCCTCGATACGCTTAGTTAGAATCTCATTGCCGCAGTTGACGCAAACGCCGAATTCATCGTCCTCGATCCTCGTCAGCGCCTCATCGATCTGCTGGAGAATGAGTCTGTCATTGGTCGACTGGCTGAAGAGCAACTCCTTGGTGTAGGAGTTTGATGCCTTGTCGGCCGGATCCTGTGTGGCTTCAGTATCCGCTTCGCGCCCGTAATCTTCATTGCGTCCGACGACGCCCATCAGTGAAGCCCGCTCTTCAAGCAGACGGTCACGGTAGGATTTCAGTTTCTTTTTGTCCATCCACTCTTCTCCTCAAATCAAACAAAACAACAAAATAAATAAATAATGGTCTTAAACTTTATGGTAGGGAAGCCCTGCCAGTAATGAATATGCTCGATATATCTGTTCGGTGATGATCACCCGCGCCATTTCGTGCGTGAAGGTCATCCGTGAAAGAGCCAGAGTCAAATCCGCCCGTTTTCTGACCTCTTCATTGACGCCGGCAAACCCGCCGATAACGACGGCTACTCTTTTGACTCCTGACTGCTGTCTGGCGTCGAGCAGGTCGGCGAGTTCTCTTGATCCCAGCTCCCTGCCGCGCTCATCGAGCAGAATCACATAGTCGTCTCGCTCGAGTGCGGCGATCAGTTTCGCACCCTGCGCGGCGATCACTCGCTTCTCATCGGCCGCCGCCGGCGGATCCTTAAGCTCGCTGACATCAACCGCCGTAAATCTTCTGATCCGCTCAAGGTAATCTTCAATCACCTCAGCCAGGTTCTTGTCTCTGGTTTTGCCGATCCAGACCAGGTGCAGACGCATAGGAAAGCGAGGTAACTCAAACTGACTTGATAACCATCAGAAGCGAACGACTTCCGCATCACGCCATAATCTTTCAAGATCGTAGAAGGATCTTGAAGTTTCCGTGAAGACGTGAAGCACGAAGGCGCCGAAATCGATCAGGATCCATTCGCCACTGGTATACCCTTCAGTGTTGAGCGGCCGCAGGCGGTAATTCTTCTTCAGTTGCGCGGTTACCTCATCTGCGATCGCCTGTGTCTGACGAGTCGAATTGCCCGTGCAAATGATGAAGTAATCGGTGAACTCGGTTAAAGCCGAGAGCCGAAGTGCAACAATATTCTCCGCTTTCTTCTCTTCAGCGGCGGCGACGGCCATCCTCACCTGGTCGAGTATCTCCTCGTCCACCGAAAGGCTCACTGCCTTTACGGGTGCAGGTTCGACTTCTACCATCTCTTTCTTCAATGCTTTTGACATTACTTTTTCTGATAAAGTCCGTATTTTGCTATGTACTCTGCAGCCGACGGGGGAACAAGATGATCTATCTTCGCCCCTCTTTCCGCGGCATCGCGAACATCGGTCGCCGAAACATCCACGTTGACGTAGTCGGTCAGGTAGATATGCTCGGAGGTCAAGTCAGCGGGTCGGGGAAGCTGCTGACGCCTCAAATCGACGACTCGCTGCTGAAGGTCCCGATCAAGGTGTTCTGCCGGTTGCCGACCGGCAAGATAACCCGTCCTCGTCGCCACGATGACGTTGTATTCGCTCAATATCCGTTCGTATTCCCGCCAGATGACCATGTCTTTGAATGAATCCGCGCCCATTAAAAAGAACAGTTGAGACTCAGGCCATTCGTTCCGCAGGGTCTGCAGTGTCTCGATCGTATAAGGTCTTGCGGGAGCCTCAAGCTCAATTGCCGAGACGAACATTCGTTCCCGTCCGGCGGTTGCCAGCGCCAGCATCGCCATCCTGTGAAAGGGCGATGTGATCTCCTGTCCCCGCTTGTGCGGGGGAACATATGCTGGAACGAATAACATTCGATCCATTCCAAATGCCGAAACGATCGCTTCGGCGACTTTGAGGTGTCCATTATGGACCGGATCGAATGTGCCGCCGTAAACTGCTATACGCTGCCGCACTTTTTCAACACCACGTCTTCAAAACAAATCTATGGAAAATACGCCTCAGGCGATGGCGCCAACCTGCTTCTCGTTCTCCTGCGCCTCGCGCAGCTTGTTGAGTCGCCTTTCAACCGCGCGCAGAAGCTCGGTGATCCCGCTGCCCGTTGCGGCGGAGATCGAGTAAAACTCAACCCCCTCCTGGCGACAGAACTCTTGAAAATCCCTGAGGCGGCTCTCATCGTCGAGCGCATCGAGTTTTGTCGCGACTGCGATCTTCGGTTTGCCGGCAACCTCGCGGCTGTACGATTCCAGCTCATGGCTGACGGTTTGATAATCGGCTATCGGATCACTTTCCATCCCCGACAGATCCACCAGATGCAACAGTAGCCTGGTTCTTTCAATGTGACGCAGAAAGCGATCGCCCAGCCCTGCTCCCTCATGGGCTCCCTCGATCAAACCTGGAATATCCGCCACGACAAAAGTTTTATAGTCGCCAAGATCTACAACGCCGAGATGGGGCTCGAGAGTGGTAAAAGGATAATCGGCAATTTTTGGACGAGCGGCCGAGATGCGAGAGATGAGCGTGGATTTTCCGGCATTGGGCAATCCCACCAGCCCGACATCGGCGATCAGTTTGAGTTCGAGAAGGAGCCATCTTTCCTGCCCCTCGCGCCCGTCATCGTGACGGCGAGGAGCCCGGTTGGTGGGCGTTGCAAACTGCGCGTTTCCTCGCCCTCCTCGCCCGCCGGCCGCGATCAGTACCTTTTCACCCGGATGGGTGAAATCGTGGACTTTCTCGCCGGTGATCTCGTCAAAAATGATCGTGCCAACCGGAACCTGAAGAACAATGTTCTCGGCATTGGCTCCGTGACGCTTTGAGCCTTCTCCGTGTTTGCCGCGCCCTGCCGTATGTTCGGGATTGTAACGGAAATGGAGGAGCGTGTTTAGCCCTTCCGTGGCCTCGACATAAACCGAGCCGCCCCTGCCTCCGTCTCCTCCTGATGGTCCGCCGCGCGGGACGAATTTTTCACGACGAAAGGCCGTTACGCCGTTGCCGCCGTTTCCGCCCTTAACGTGGATTTTCGCGCGGTCTATGAACATCAGTGATCAGTCATCGGGCCTCGCCCTGCTTCGGGCTTCAGGCCACAATTATTATTTATTTATTGCTCCGACGGATAGACGCTGATAAATCGCCCTTTGCGACCTCGATCTTCAAATGTAACCAGACCGGTGATTTTTGCAAAGAGAGTGTCATCGCTGCCGATTCCGACGTTGATGCCCGGTTTGAATTTGGTGCCCCGCTGGCGTACGAGAATCGAGCCTCCACTGACCAGCTGTCCACCGAAACGCTTGACGCCGAGCCTCTGCGAGTTTGAATCACGGCCGTTGCGCGAGCTTCCTACACCTTTTTTGTGTGCCATTTCTTTTACCTTTTACTCTGCTTACTCTGCTCCGTTTGAAAAAAATTCACTCTTATCTTAACCGATCGAATCGATTTTGACTGCAGTGAAGTTTTGACGGTGCCCCTGTTTACGCTTGTATTGTTTGCGTTTCTTGAACTTGAAGACGATGATCTTGGGACCGCGGCCGTTCTTGACCACGGTGCCGATGACCCTGGCGCCATCGACCGTCGGCGATCCGATCTGGACTGCCTTGCCGTCCCCTGAAGCGAGAACCTCGGTGAACTCCACTGAATCCCCCTCGTTTTTCTCTTCGAGAGTGGGGATTCGCACTACATCGCCGGGACTCACTTTAAACTGTTTGCCGCCAGTGCGGATGATTGCATATGCCACAGTTACAGTACCTCCATTTTTTCTTAGAACCGAAAGTCGCAGATTATAAATTCCAGACCTGCCGGGTGTCAACCATGGACGGGAGAGTTGAAGTCCAAAGATTGAAGTATCAAGTCTGAAGTCTGCCGCCGGGTAATTGATCCGTCACCGATTTTGAACTGAATAAAGGCCTTGCATGGCGCTCGCATTCTTTGCCCGCCCGATAAGCTCCATCTTTGAACTTGAAATATTAAACTTTAAACTCAGTAAATTATGCTTGCCTGAGAGTTTTTATGGGGTTACAATCCAAGCTCTGTGGAAAAGGCATAAAGCTTGCCTGATCAGATTTTTGAGTGCCCTGACTTAAAGTGGGTGATAGTTTTTAAATCAGCGGCCACTGAAAAGAGACTGAAAGATTATTCTCAAAGGTAACAATACGGTCCCCCTGCCGGTATTCACGCAATCAACCGCGCGCCCCATCGCCCTCAAAACGTGAACTGACAAATGATTGTCAGGAAGTATGCCGGATCACAGGTGGTCTTTATTCGCACCTTTTAGTGTGCATCAAATGTGGGAGTTGTGCTTATGAAAGTGATTTGTCCAAAGTGCCAGTACGAGAATCAGGCAGACTCGATGAGGGTGGTTTGTGCAAGATGCGCGACCATCATAGACGTTAAAACCGATCAGACAACCGGCCTCGATCTAAATGGCAGGCGATCCACGGCGCAGTTGCCTTTTACTGCGAACTCCGGACCCAGCCAGCCCCCTGCCACTGCTCCGCGAGATACTTATGCAACCAGGTTAGGGGACGAGTTTGACGATGTCCTGGATATTCCCCGCCCGAATCCGAGCAGCTATCAAACCAACTACGATCAGAACTCGGTTTTTGACGATGTCTTCTCGACCTCCGGCAGTTATGAGCCGACATCGAGTTTTGAGTACCCCGGATCTGAGCCCAAGTCGCCCACTTCGCCGATGGGCGGTTTTTCATCAGGCCGCTCCCGACAGCGCGAGACGCAGGATTACGCCGGGAATGTCGAGCCGGAATTTATGGGCTGGCCGGTGCTTCCTGAAAATTCGATCGAGGAGGATGAGCCGGCAAGCACCTCGCCAAGTCGCGGAAGCCTGTTTGCGCGAATTCTTCTGGGAGCCGTTGTTTTTGGTGCGCTGGTTTTCGGAGCCTATTATTTTCTCGGGGATCTGATCAGCAAGCGCAAGGATCAGGCCGAGACTCTGATTGCAGGCGGAGGCGCGACAACAGGTCAGCCGCAGCCATCCGCAGTCAGTGGGAATCGTCCGGCTGAATCCAGGCCGGTTGCGCAAGCGCAAAATCAGGAAAAGAACCCGTCTGTCGCCGGCAATCAACCCGTAGCGCCTCCTCCGGTGATCAACCCGAAACCGGTTGAGAACCAGACTCAATCCGGAGCCAGGCCGGTAGATATTTCCCCGATCGCCGGCAAGGGCGGTCATTCTGATTCACCAAGGGCAGAAACGCCAAAGGTAGAAACGCCAAAGGTCGCAAACACCCAAAAGGCCCCAACTGCCTCAGTTCAGGCTCCGACGCCGAACAAGGGCAACCTGACAATCCAGGTGGCCTCCTTCAACGATCAGGCTCAGGCGAACGATCGCACCTCCAGACTGAAATCGATGGGAATTGATGCGAGAGTTGTCAAGGCCGATATCCCCGGCAAGGGAACATGGTACAGGGTTCAGATTGGCGGCTTCGGATCGCGTGAAGAGGCCGGCAGCTATGGCAATCAACTGAAGGCCAAAGGCGCTGTTCAGGATTTCATAGTTACGCCCGTTAAATAGGTAATTACGGCAGTGCCGCCCGTTTGTGCGGGTGGAACTGCCCATCCCTGGATGAGAAGAGACTCGCTTGAAGACTGAGATAATCGGCTTGCCGAGCCAAAGATCAAATAACGACCCCAAGTCTGCCATGTCTGCCATGTCTGCCAAGTCTGCCGTTTCTGCCAGGTCTGCCATTTCTGAAAGCCGAAGCAATGCTGAGGCCTCGAAGATCTATTCGAGAATAGTCGAGCGCTATGCGATGGGCATTGACCGGCCGGAGGTGCGACTTCGCTTTCTCAATAACACTCTGGCCAAACAGGCTGAAAGGCAGCTCCAGCTTCAACAATCGCTTCACCTGTTCAAGTTCCTTGAAAATACCAGATTTTACGATTGGGCAATGGAAGCCCGGCTCTATAGTACGATTCTTGAAGAGATCGAGTCTCTTTCAAAAACCTATGGTGGAAAAGTAAAGATTCCGAAAGTCGAGATTCCGCTATTGGCCAGAACGTATTTCATGGTCTATCAGTCGCGTCATGTATTTTATGGGCTTGGCGTGATGTTGACCGGGCTGTTGCTCTTCGGGCTCTACTCCATGGCGACGTGGTCTGCCCGCAACGTCAACACGTTTCTGGCGCAGCGGTATCAGCGGGGGAGGGCCCCCATCGTCGTCACCACATCGGGTCAGGGGCAGTCGACGGCATTTGCCGCCACCGGCGCCAAATATCTTCCAGGTTACAAGCCCGAGAAGGTCTGGCAGGTTGAGAAGAATTCCGAGTTCGAGAGATACAGCAACGGAGCGCGGATTGTCCTCAAGTACGAAACGGACAACCATCCGAGGGGATATTACCTGATTCCTCGCGGGTCCGATTCGGAAGGGGCTCAACTCAGACGCGATCCGATCGGCATCGTCTACCACACTTCGGAGAGTGATATCGTCCCGTTCATCTCCTCGAACAATCAATCGATCAAGCATCGGTCACTGGGGTTGATCGAATACATCCAGAAGAACAAGTCATACAACTATCTGATTGATCGTTACGGAGAAATATACCGGATTGTGAGGGACGACAATGCCGCTCATCATGCCGGGCATTCGATCTGGGCGGACGAGAAGTACGATTATGTTGGCTTGAATGAAAGTTTCATCGGGATCTGCTTTGAATCCACAAGCGAAGCCGGTTCTCTGGAGGAAACTCTGACTGAAGCCCAGATCATGGAAGGCCGGAAGCTGACCAATGTGCTGCGCAGCAGATACAACATCGAAGATGTCAACTGTACGACACACGGTCTGGTTTCGGTCAATCCGGACAAGTTGCTGATAGCCTATCATCACGACTGGGTGCGCAATTTCCCGTTCGAGGCGATGGGGTTGTCGGACAAGTACAAAGTTCAGCCGCCGAATATGCTCGATTATGGTTTTTCCTATGACGAGCAGATTCTTGATAAGCTCGGCAGAGTCCTCTGGCCGGGTGCGGTTGCGGCTGATGAAGAGTTCAAAAGACGCGCGGATCGCGCGCGCACCAACCCCGATCTCCTGAGGCGCAGGCTGCGTGATCGTTACAACGCACAGCTTGAAAAGGCGCGAAAGCTCCGCACGCCGACCGACGACTCAGACAATTCTACTCTTTCCGCGCAATCATCGATCACCAGCAGTACTGCCGAATCGGGCGATGCCGGAAAAAGACGCAAATAAACTATTTTACTTTTGAATGACTGAATAGAAGAGGATTACGAGTCCGTAATCCTTCATGGAGGAATGATGGAAGATAACAAGACAATGACAGGAGCGACAGAAGCCGGAACGTCCGGCGCCGAGGTCGGGGCAGTGGGGCTTGATATTGGGACGAGCCGCATCGTCATGGCCGGTGGGCCGAACGGGCACAGGGCCAAATCTCAATTGAATGCCTTCGTCGGGGTTCCTTATTCGAAGATGACCGAATCGATTCTGCAACAGAACAAGATGGTCTACCATCGAGACGGCAAGGAACTCTTCGTTTTTGGAAACGATTCAGAGCGATTTGCGAGTTTTTTCAATGCGGTTCCTCGGCGTCCGATGCAGCATGGAGTGCTCAATCCTCAGGAACCTATGGGGCAGCAGATCATTCAGGCGATCATCGAAACGGTGGTGCCGAAATCGAGGAGCAATGAGCTGCTCTGTTTCAGCGTTCCCGGAAAGGGCGAGGGCGCGGATACTAATCTGGTCTATCACGAAGCCGTGCTGAAGAATTTCCTCTCGACGCTCGGTTACGAATCCAAGGCCATCAACGAAGGGCTTGCAGTGGTCTTTGCCGAACTCCAGAACGAGAATTTTACGGGTATCGGCATTAGCTGCGGCGGTGGAATGTGCAACGTCTGCGTGGCCTTCCTTTCGGTTCCGATGCTGACATTCAGCATCCCGCTTGGCGGCGATTACATCGATTCGAGTGTGGCTTCAGTGGTGGATGAGCCGCTCACCAGGGTCAGACTGATCAAGGAAGAGTCGCTCGACCTTTCGCGTCAGCCGAAGGACAAGATTTCAAGCGCTCTGCACATCTATTACGAGGAAGTGATCAATACTCTGGTCGACAAGCTGCGCGAGGAGTTTGAGAATTCACGGCACCTGCCGAAACTCGATCGTGCGATTCCGGTCATCCTTTCGGGTGGAACCGCAAAGCCGCGAGGATTCCTCCAGAAATTCGAAGCGGCCATCAAGTCAGGCGGGTTCCCGATCCAGATTTCCGATGTCCGGCTGGCGAGTGATCCCCTCACCGCTACGGCGCGCGGCTGCTTCATCGCCGCTATGTCTGAAGTCAGGTAACCGGCAGATCACCGGGAAGGCGCACCAATAATCGGAACAGATGGAAGGGGCTTATCGCTCTCTCCATCTGTTCCTTTTTATTATCCCCGCGTCGCAAGACTATTGGTTTTCATCAGAAATGGCCCCGCTCAACACCATAAATTTTCTCTCGCTTTTCGACATTCTCAAGCTTGTCGGATTTGCCATGGGCACGGCGCTTCATTTCTATTTATGCTGGATGCTCTACAGCCGGTTCGGGCTGAAGCGGTCCGAGCGGTCTCTGCTTGGTTTGGGTTTGAGCATCAGTTTCTGGCATCTGGGAAATTTCGCTGCCGCCATTTATCAGGTGATCGATGTCAGCGGAGGGATATGGTGGCTGAAAATTTCGGGCCTCGTTGCGTATGTCGCGCTGGCATTCCTGCCGCCGACGCTGGCGCATTCGCATTTCAAGGTTCTGGGATGGTTTGAGCACCGTTATCCGCGCGGTCTTTTCAGGCTGCTGATCATACTTGGATATGTGCCTCTGGTGATTCTGCCGTGGGCGGCGGCCGAGATGCTCAGAGAGCCCTATCAACCTCCCATCGAAAAGCTCTCGGTCCTGTTTGTCCCGTTCATCCTCTGGATAGTCTTCATCTTTCTGGAATGCGCGATGATTGACCTGTGGTTGTCGGGGAAGGTGGTTGCGGCTCTCGAGAAGCGGTTTGTCAAAGTGTTCGCTGCGACTCTCACGGGTATTGGGGCGTTGTTTGCGCTTACCTATCTGGTGGGGGCAAGGGATTGGGGGCTATTCGGAAAATATCTTGAGCTTTTCTGCCTGCTTTCGTCGATAGCTCCGACGACGATCGTTGCCTATTACATTTACCGTTATCGCTACCTTGAACTGGTGATCAGGCAGAGCTTTGTTTATGCGGCTCTGGCGACGATGATCATGATCGTATACATCTTCGGCATCCGCAGGTTGAGCCTCTTGCTGGCACAACGCTACGGTCTGCGTGCAGAGGCGCTGGAAGCCTTGATGATCATGGTGCTTATTTTTCTCTCCGGGCCGCTTCGCCGTGTGACTGAGAATTACATGCATCGTCTTTTTGCCAGAGAAGTGGGATTGTATCGCGAGCTGGTGGCACAGGTTGGAGAGGCCGCATCGAGTTATGGGGAGCTGGCTCGTTTCGTTGGTTTTGCTGAAAACAGGTTGAAGGCCGCGCTTGAACTTGAGGATCTGAGCATCCTTGCCGGAGACTCGATCAAGGGTAGCGGGGCGGTTGCGGAAGTCTGCCGGATTGCCGAAGACCGCCGCCTTTCCGAAGTGGAAGACGGCGCCATGCTCAGCGAGCTGAATGCTCTGGCCTGTTATCTGCTGTGGCGAGAGGGCAGGGTGGTCGGCATGATGATTGTCCGCGGATCGACCTTGTCGCTCGATGCGGAGAAGAGGGAAGTGCTGGCGGTGCTGGCTGGGCATATCGCCGTTGCCATCGAGAGATGCCGGCTGCTTGAAGAAAACGTGAAGCTCGAACGGGAACTCGGCGAGCGCGAGCGTATGGCGGCTCTCGGGCAGATGGCGGCGACCGTGGCTCACGAGGTCAAGAATCCCCTGAGCGCCATCAAGTCGATCACACAGGTGATGCGGGAAGATCAGTACCTCAGCGCAGATTACGGCCGCGATCTGGATCTGATTACCGGAGAGGTCGACAGGCTCAACCGCACCGTTTCGCAATTGCTCAGTTTCTCGCGGCCATCGGCTCTGCCGGGCGCGACTTCCAGCCTCAAAGAGACCGTCGATAATGTAGTGGCGCTGAATCGCGCCCTGGCCGATGAGCATGTCATCAGGTTTAATGTGGATCTCAAAGCCGATCCGGTGCTGGACGGGGCTCAGACCGCCGCGGTCAGAGAAATATTGATGAACCTGGTAACCAATGCCGCTCAGGCCGTTGCCGATCATGGTCAGATCTCCATTGAAAGCACAATTGAAGGCGGAAAGACGCTTAATCTGTCGGTCGCCGATGACGGAGTCGGTATACCCCAATCCCTGCAGGAGAGGGTTTTTGAGCCATTCTTCACCACAAGGCAGCGCGGCACCGGCCTGGGTCTCCAGATTGTGCTCCGCAGAGCCATGGACCTCGGCGGAGCGATAGATTTAATCAGCCCCGTCGCCGGCGGGCGCGGCACGAGGTTTGAGTTGAAGTTTGAGATTACGAAATAAACGAAACATACGAAAATTCTCAGGCGGTTATTGGACTGAATATTTAAAATAAGCGCACAGCCGGAGTAGGCGGGCTTTTATAATCCTTCAGTCTTATTAGTTTGTTTATTCTGTTTTGTAATCTTCTTTTGAACACCGAGACGGATTATGAAGATTCTGATAGTTGACGATGAAGAGGCGGCAAGATACGGGATGAGCCGGGCTCTGAGGAATTACACGATTGCCGAGGCGGCGAGCGTTGACGAGGCGCGCCGCAGGGTATCGGCGGAGAAGCCCGATCTGATCATTCTCGACATCAATCTGCCGGGGATGAGCGGGCTCGAATATTTGAAAGAGCTTTCCTCGCAGGAGACGGCACCGCCGGTCGTGATGATCACCGCCCATGGCTCGGAAAGAACAGCGGTCGAGGCGATCAAAAGCGGAGCTTATGACTATCTTGCCAAACCGTTCGAGGTCGATGATCTTCGGTTGGTGGTCAAGAATGCGCTTGAGGCTGCCGCGTTGCGCCGCGAAAACGCGCGGCTGCGCGAGGAACTCAAGGCTGCCCGGGGCGCAGGAGACTTGATGGGCAGCAGCGATCAGATGCGGAAAGTATACGACCTCATCTCCAAGGTCGCTGCCACCGATGTCACCGTTCTGATTCATGGCGAATCAGGCACGGGCAAGGAGCTTGCGGCAAGGGCCATACATGATCAGAGCGCGCTCCGCCGGAATGGTGATTTCATCGCAATGAATTGCGCGGCTCTGCCGTCAGAGCTGATCGAATCTGAATTGTTCGGCCATGAGAAGGGAGCTTTCACTGGCGCGGCCACGCAAAGAAAAGGGAAATTCGAAATGGCCGGCGGCGGGACTATTTTTCTGGATGAGATAGGAGATATGAGCCTGAACACGCAGGCCAAGCTGCTTCGCGTTCTTGAGGAACGAAAAGTCGAGCGTCTCGGGGGCTCACAGCCGATCCCGGTCGATGTGCGTGTCATCAGCGCCACCAACCGCGATCTGGCGTCAGCCGTCGCGACTGAAAAATTCCGGGCCGATCTCTACTACCGGCTGCGTGTCGTGCAAATCGATCTGCCTCCGCTGCGCCGGCACAAGGAAGATATCCCGCTGCTCGCCGAACATTTTCTCGGCCTCTGCTCGGAAAAGTATAAGCTTAAATGCGTCGCAATCAGCGCTGATGCGATGAAGCGGCTCGTGGCCTACGACTGGCCCGGCAATGTCCGTGAACTGCGAAATGCAATCGAGCGAAGCGCCGTCCTTGCCGATGGGACATCGCTGTGCGCCGACGATCTGCCGCCGGAAATCGGTGATTTAAGACCTTCAGTTCCATTGCACGCTCAGGCCGGAGAGGAAGTTATTGAAATACCATTCAATTCGGATTATCGCGAAGCGAAGCGAGACTTCGAGCGGATGTACATTGAACGAGTGCTTGGTGAGTCCGGCGGGAACGTCACCCGAGCGGCTGAGAGAATCGGCATGCACCGGCAAAGCCTGCAGCAAAAGCTCAAGGAGCTGGGATTATCCCGCAGATATGTCCTTTCAGACGAGCCGCAGGATTCCAGCGACGAATGACGGATTTACAAGACATCCGAAGTGATGCCGCCCAGGCCTGCAAAGGCAGCCTGAGTTCACGATAACTTACCGAATCACCTGCATTTCTGCAGATTCGCCCCTCCTGGAAAGTTTCGGCACCGATTTTGCGTAATCCTCAGGCATGAGTTTCAGAAGACTGCTGCCAATCTATCTGTTGATCTGCTGCCTGATTCTGCCGGTCAGGGCATGGATTAACAAACCTGTTCGGGGGGCCAGGATTACTCCGCAAAGGCTGGTTCTTGTCCTCGATGGCGTTCCTTATCAGACAATAAAAGATCTTGTCTCCGAAGGGCTTTTCAGCAGATTTAAGGAGCCGGCGAGAATGATCTCGACCTTCCCCTCGCTGACCAACCCGGCGATGATCGAGATTCTCGGGACTTCCGATTCCCCGGGATATGAAGATCATTATTTCGATCGCACGCGCAACCGGCTGGCCGGCACGATTCAGGATCGTCTTCGTGGAGGGCGTTTCATACAGGGCACTTTCCGCGAAACCTTCGATTATCACGCGCCGGCGTACAAAGGCGCTCTTGGCTATCTGGCAGCGCCGGCCGGAGCCGTACTCCTGGCTCAGGCCGATCTGTCATCCTTCAGCGAGGCGTTTCGCAAATCACAGGCTCCGGTCTTCATTGGCTACATCGGAGAAACCGACTCGCTGGCTCATATGGGCGGCGAGAAGCATCTCAAATCTTTCCTGCAGACCCTCGATCGACTGATCGAGGAATTAATCACCGAGTCCGATGGCCGGCTTCAGGTGGAGATGTTCTCCGACCACGGCAACCACTACACCGAATATCGTGAAGTCAAACTTGGCAATGCTCTCAAACGCGCCGGATTCGATACCGTCAAAAGCCTCGTCAATCCACGCAGCGTGGTCCTGCCGAGACATGGACTCGTGGGTTCGTCAGAGTTGTTCACCTTTCCTGAAAGCAGAGAAAAGGTCGCCGTGCTTTGCGCCGGAGTCGAAGGCGTTGATTTCGCCGCCTTCGTCTCTGGCGAAAACTCGATCGAAATGATCAGTCACAATGGCAGGGCAAGACTCCTGCGCGACGGCTCGAAGTTCAAATACGAGAATGCGGGTGGAGATCCTCTCGACCTCGATGGGATTTCTACTCTGATCAAAAATTCGGGCGAGATGGATGAGAATGGATTTGCATCCGAGGAGATCTGGTGGCAACGGACCCGCTCTCATCGGTATGTCGATCCGCTGCGCAGAATATTCGATGGATTCAATAAAAATGTAAGGAATCGTGCCGACGTGATCGTCAGTTACCGTGACGGCTATCTGCTAGGCAGCCCCGTCCTGAGCATCTTTGCCCGCATGCGCGCCACTCACGGCAATATGCTCAGATCTGAAACCGAAGGTTTTGCTATATCAACCCGCAGGGGCCTCGGGGAGGCCGTCAGAGGAATCGACCTCAAGGCATTGTTCGAACTCGATCAAAGACAGATCGCCGGCGCCTTCTTCAGCGGAGAGGGGCACTGCCGCATCGGCCCCACAATGGCGAAATCTCTGAGGTAGGGGAAAAGTGAAAACAGATGACGAAACAGACGAGAAGCTTATCAAGGTTGATGAACCCGTTTATTATTCAGCAAGAACTTTTCTGGAAAATCCTGAATCATTATCAGGTGAGCAATTTTCGTCTGTTTCGTCATCTGTTTTTATTTTTTTACAATCCGATTCGCCTGACCAGATCGTTGAATCGCGGATCCTTTCTCAAGCTGTCGTAACGCGGATCGACCTTGAGATAAACCATGGCGGAATGTTTCATCTCGTATCCTTTTTCGAGCCACCCGATCGCTTTATCAATCTCTCCAAGCGGGGCGAGATAATAAACGAAGCTCATCGGGTCGACGGCTACGCCTTTCTTCATCTCATTGTTAAGATTCTCCAGACGTTTCCTTCTGAATCCATCGATCCCGCCGGTTTTGAAGGCATTTTCATAACCAGTGATGATTTCCTGTGATGCTTTTTCCATCCCGAGCACCCTGAGATACTCATCGATCATGGCAGGGTAATTGCGAGTCTGTTGATAAGAGTTTGAAATCCATCTCATAGAGGCTGTTGAATCAGGAAACAGCGAAAGAGTATTGCGCAACTGAGCGATGGCTTCGTCATACCTGCGTGCGAAGAAGAGGTATGTGCCCCAGTCGTTATTGATTGGTTTTGACAGCGGCTCAATCTGGTATGCAGTCTTGATCTGGTTCAGAGCTTCGTCGAATCGGCCCTGACAGGTAAGGAATTCGGCATACCAGTGATGAGCGGTGGCATAATTTGGGTTGAGCGAAATCGCCCGCTGGAATCCGGCTTCGGCATCCGCCCATCTCCATTCGAGGGTGTAGGCCATGTGTGCAAGAGTTGCGTGAGGCTCAGCCAGGCTTCTGTCCAGTGCAATTGCCTGATTGGCGTACTGTTTGGCAGCGGCAGTGTAAGGCGACTTGTCTGAATCGGTCAGCAGCGCATTGGCATCCGCAATCCCTGCATATGCAAGGGCGAATTTCGTATCTTTTTCGGTTGCCTTCTCGAAGAACGAAATCGCCTTTTTGAGAGACTCGTCCTTATTGACGCCCGTTCTTTGATTAAGGAAATACCTGCCCTGCAGATAGAGTTGATATGCTTCGGTGTCCGGAGAGTACCTTGAGGCAAGCTGTTTCTGCTGTTCGCCGTTGAGTTTGATGCTCAGGTTGTCGGATATCCTGGCCGCTATGACGGATTGAACATTCGATTTATCAGCCGGGTTGAGCAGG
Organism: Acidobacteriota bacterium; assembly: GCA_016710075.1. GTDB lineage: Bacteria > Acidobacteriota > Blastocatellia > RBC074 > RBC074 > JADJLO01. The sequence goes on from JADJLO010000007.1 coordinate 174,708, forward strand.
TATTTTTCTCCCCATAGATGAGATCCGTCTTTTGCATCGATCATCTCGACGGTGATGGTGAAAGAGTCCGCGTTTCTGGCGACGCGTCCCAGGATGACGGCGTGAACCTTGAGATCGCGACCTACCGATATCGGGTCGGTAGTCTTCTGGTCCCGGGTTTTGTATCGAACGGTGCTCCAGCCCATGACGCGCAATTGCGGCAAGAGTGACAACGATTCGATCAGACTTTCGGGCAATCCATCGCTGAGATACTGAAGAGAATCGTCGCCGCTTTCGTTGGTGAAAGGTAGAACGGCGACGGAGTTCATCGGAGCCCTGTCCCTCAAGATCCACCAGGCTGATCCGGCGGCGATTATCGCCATTAACAGAAGAGAGATTGCTATTGCGAGCCGGTGCCTGCTGATCCGCCCTTCAGGCGGAAATCTTCGATTATTGATGTTGATCGAAGATGAACTGAGAGGGTTGAGGGTAATCAGCGATCTCAGATCGTGAGACAGATCCCGGGCCGACTGGTAGCGATCATCAGGGGCTTTTTCAAGGCACCTCTCGACGATCACCGCGAACTGAGGGGGTATGTCGCTCAATGTCGTAGTCAGGGATTCCGGCTGATCGCGAAGAATCGATGCCATGACCTCCGGCGCCGTCCGGCCGGTGAAGGGTCTTTTTCCCGTCACCATTTCGGAGATCACGCAGCCCAGACTGAACATGTCACTCGGCGCATCGGCCGTCTCTCCCCGCACCTGCTCGGGCGACATATAACCGATGGTTCCCATCAGCGTGCCGGGCAGCGTGCCTCCGTGTTCTGTAATCTGAGTTTCAGCCTGACTCGATACCGGAGTTTTAACCCTGGCAATACCGAAATCGAGAATCTTCAAGTTTCCGTCGGAGGTCAGAAAAATATTCTCCGGTTTGATATCGCGATGAATGATGCCTTTCGAATGAGCGGCTGGAGAGCCCGTCCGCTACGGCAGCTCCTATTTTCAAAGACTCGCGCCACGCCAAAGGAGCGCGCGAGATTCTCGATCGCAGAGTTTCGCCTTCGAGGAACTCCATGACGGCATAGGCAAGTCCGTCTTGACTGCCGAAGTTGTGAATCGAAAGGATGTTCTGATGTGACAGTGCGGCGACTGCTTTCGCTTCACGCTCAAACCGGAATAACGCCTCCGGGTTGGCTGAAAGGTGCTGCGGCAGCATCTTGATGGCGACGTTGCGGTCTAGAATCAAATCTTTCGCCAGATAGACCTCCCCCATTCCTCCCGATCCAATCAATGAAACAACCTGATAATTGCCGAGTTTGTTACCGATTATTGAGCCGTGACCGGAGGAGCCCGGCATTTCACTGAAAATCTCTCCGATCTTTGACGCCGGCGGTTTGTCGATGAAGGTTCCTGATTTATCAAGGGCTTTGAGCAGCGACTCCACTTCGCGCTTCAAATCGTCATCACCCTCGCAGGCGGAATCAAGAAACTCCTGGCGCTCCTCCACCCGCAGCTCAATTGCCCTGTCAAGCAGTTCATCAATTTGTTGCCATCGGCTGGGTTTCATAGTTCAAACTTTAAACTTCGGATTCGGATTCGCTCGTGATTTCACGAAAGAGCCATGCCTTGGCCTTGAGCCATTCTCTCTTGACGGTGATCTCGGAAATGCCGAGAACCTCGGCGGTCTCTTCAGAACTCAGGCCGGCGAAATATCGCAGTTCGACAATACGGTTTTTCCGCTCATCCATTTTCTCGAGCCGGCTCAATGCTTCATCGAGCGCGAGCAGATCTATCGATTTCTCCTTTGATACAGCCAGACCCTCGTTGAGAGAAATCTGGATCGCGCCCCCGCCGCGTTTGGCATAGTTGTGGCTGCGGGCATGATCGACCAGCAGATGCCGCATGATCTGCGCGGAGATGGCGAAGAAGTGCGCGCGATTCTTCCAGTCGACACCCTGCTGCCTGACCAGACGCAGATAGGCTTCATTCACCAGCGCCTCGGTCTGAAGTGTGCCCGCTGCTTTCGCGGCTCATATATCTTTTGGCGATTTTACGCAGTTCGTCGTAGACCAGCGGAAACAGGCGTTCGAAGGCATCCTGATTGCCATTTCTCCACTCGATCAGCAGGTTGGTTACTTCAGGTTCCGCTGTGTCCATAATTACCGTCCTTACCTGTCTGGTAATATGCAAACGATATAACGAATTATTGATGTCGCGGATTATACAACTAAATCCCGTTAACAGTCATTTCAGGATCAGAGGCGGAAAGAGATTGATTATTGCCATTGATCGAGATTTACAGCTATAGTGGACCATACCGTATAGCTTTTATGGTTGATCTACCTATTATCCGACAAGGAGGAGAAATCGTGAGAGTTCTCTGCCGTACCGAAAATAACAGGTGCCGAAAATTACTGATTCCGGCATCGGCATTACTGTTAATCATAATTCCAGTTGTCTCGTACATCACTCTCTCAACGGAAGCCGCAATGAAGATCAATATACAGACGATTCCATATAAAGGCTGGAAAACAATCTGAAGCTATCGAACGGCGCAGTCGAACTGGTAATCACGCTCGACATAGGCCCGAGGATTATCAGTTATTCGTATGCCGGCGGCCGAAATGTGTTCAAGGAGTTTGACGAACAGATTGGCAAATCCGGCGAAAAAGAATGGATGATCAGAGGGGGGCATAGGCTGTGGCATGCGCCTGAAGACGCGGTTCGCACATACGCGACCGATAATGGCCCCGTCAAATGGGAGAAGCTCGGTGAATCGAGCGTCCGCCTGGTTCAACCGGTTGAGTCGATGACAGGAATCCAGAAAGAGATGGATGTCAGGATGGACGACCAGGGGACCGGTGTTACCGTCATCCACCGGTTGAGAAATACCGGTCTGTGGGATGTCGAACTGGCTCCGTGGGCGCTTTCGGTGATGGCTCCCGGCGGGGCGGCGATCATTCCGCTGCCTGATAAAATCGCTCACCCAGGATCGCTCGAACCGGGCGAGAAGCCCGACTACAGAGGCTTTGTCGCCAATCAGAACCTGATTTTATGGCCTTTCACCGATCTCGCTGATCCCCGTTTTCGGTGGGGAACAAGCTATATCACACTGACTCATGACTCGGCCGCAAAGAAGCCCGTCAAACTCGGCGTGGCCCACAAAACCGGCTGGATCGGTTATCTCAACAACGGCCTGATGTTCATCAAGGGATTCGAATATCGACCCGGCGTTCATTACACTGACGGAGGCAGCAATTTTGAAACGTTCACCAACAAGGACTTTCTCGAAGTTGAAACTCTGGGGCCGCTGCAACACATCGCTCCCGGCACCGCCATCGAACATATTGAAAAGTGGTGGCTGCTCAAGGATCTCCCGAATGAGACAACGGACAAGGCTATCGACTCGAACATCAGGCTGAAAGTCGAATCGCTGCTGAAAGGCAAATAATCACTGGATGCAATTATGAATGACAAATTTATTATCGCCGGCCGTGAGTTCAAATCGCGGCTGATCATCGGAACCGGAAAGTATCGAACCAACGAAGAAATGGCCGAGGCCTTCGAGCGCAGCGGCGCCGACATGATCACTGTCGCCGTCAGGCGCGTGAATATCACGGATCGCTCTCAGCCCTCGCTCCTCGATTTCATCGATCTCAAAAAATTCTCGATCCTTCCCAACACGGCCGCCTGTTTTTCGGCCGAAGAAGCTGTCAGAACCGCGCGCCTCGCCAGAGAGGTCGGATTGTCCGACTGGGTCAAGGTCGAAGTCATCGGCGACCAGAAGACTCTCTTCCCCGATAACGAAGCTACCCTTGAAGCCACAAGAATACTCGTCAAAGAGGGTTTTACGGTTCTCCCTTATTTCAGCGACGATCTGATCATGGCCAAAAAACTGATCGATGCCGGCGCTGCCGCCGTCATGCCCCTGGCGGCTCCGATCGGCTCGGGGCTGGGCATTCAGAATCCCAACAACCTCAGGATCATGCGCGAACAGATCACTGAAGTGCCGATCATTGTCGATGCCGGCGTGGGCACGGCTTCTGATGCATGCTTTGCAATGGAACTCGGAATCGACGGCATATTGATGAATACCGCTATTGCCGAAGCTGAAAATCCCGGAGACATGGCCGAGGCCATGAGGCTGGCTGTGCATTCAGGACGCCTGGCATTTCTGGCGGGCAGAATGCCCAGAAGGCTCTACGCCAGCGCCAGCTCACCGCTGAGCGGCGTCGTGCGATGAGCAGATAGATGCAGATAGATTACGAAACAGACGAAATAAACGAAACAAACGGAAAAATTGAAGATGCGTTTAAGCGAGATTTATCCGGTGGTTCGACTAACTAATTGAATGATCTCGACTAGTGATAGTCCTGAATTTTTCCGTTTATTTCGTCTGTTTCGTAATCTGATTTCCCTTATCTTCTTTTTTCGATCTTAGCCGGTTGTTTGAAGTTAAACATCTCAGGGTTGAGGCCGAAGACCTGGTTGAAATTGACGGCCTTGTTCTCCTGGAATGTCAGTTCGTAATTACTTTTGCCCGAGAATGCTCCAACGGCAATGATGTAATCGCCGGCGGGCAGGATGATGCTAACGTCCTCGGCGGTTGTTCCCGTGCCTGTGGAACTCTTCAATATCTTCCCCACGTTTCCATTCACATCGATTTCGAAAACAAAAAGATCCAGATCGGCAGTCTGATTGAATTTCAGGGAGAAGGCCATATTGGTCTGTTTTGTCAGCGACAAATAGAACAGATCAGGCAGCGGCTCGCTCGTGCCGTCCGTGAAATTGATGATCAGATCATGGGTGTCCGTTTTGGCGGTTGAACCTGTGACGATGACGGGCGGGGTGACCACCGTCGCAGTATCTATCGAATCATTCGGTTCTTCTTCATCGATCTTGAACAGGCTCCCCTGGGTGATGGTGAAGTTCACCGGAGCGCTTTCATCGCTGACCAGCCCTGAATCGAGATCGAAGGTAAGGGCGGTTATCTGAGCAGCGCCCGTGGCCAGGCCGGAAGGCACGGCGCCGGTGATCGATGTTCCTCCGGTGGCCGAGAGCGGGAACGAGAAATTGACGACCTGGTTGTTCTGGTAGAAGAGGAGCAAGGTTGCCAGCGGTTCGGTGTTTGCAGGCTCGCCGGTTTCCACATTGAGGAAATTCTTTCCGAGTCCTGAACCTGAGGCGACGATGATATCTCCATCGCGTCCGCTTGGTACCTGAGTCCGCGCGTTGATCACCGAACTTAGCACGGGTTTGCCCGGCGTCGCAGGATCCGCGGTGATGTTGAAATTGAGCGAGTTTGAATCGCGGCTGACTGCTTCAGTCTTTGAGGATTTGATTCTGACGACGATCGTCGCTGAGCCCTTTGAAACTCCGAACGCCGGGACCTCAATCAGAAGGGAGGTGGCCAGAGCCCTGATGACTCGGGCTTCGCTTTCGATGGTCCCCTGTCTGAAAATCACGACATCCTCGGCGGCGATCGGGCTGAAACCTGTGCCGGTGATCGTCACTTGATCGCGGGGTTTTCCCTCGGCCGGCTGAACCGCCGTCAGGCGCGGAGCCGTCACATCCGCGGCAAGCACGTTGAATCCTATCTGAGCACTCACATCCGAAATGGCACCTGTGAGATCATCTATCACTGCCGCGGCTATGCCAGCGTCTCCCGGCCCGATATCCGGAACTTGCACCTGAATCGTAAAATTGCCGACCGCATCGAAAATCACCTCGTTCTCAGTGGGATCGAGAATGGCGACGATGCTGTTCTTGCGCAAAAATCCGATGATGTTGTTATCGGCAATCGGGCTCAGGCCAGTCCCGCTGATCCTTATCCTGGCGCCTGTGGGAGCAGCTTGTGGGCTCACGCTCCTGAGTTGAGGTGCGGGTTGGGAGACAGTCACAACGGCGATAGTCTCAAGTTTATTCCCGGACAGGGACGCCAGTGCCGTAATCAGAGTGATGCCCGGTCCAACCCTCGTGACATTGAAGGACGTGGTCGTTTGTCCGGCCGGTATCGTGACACTTTGTGGAACAGAAGCAACCGTGTTGTCGTCACTCGATAACGACACCAGCAGTCCACCTGTCGGGGCAGGCTGCGTCAGCGTTACTTCCATCTTGGCGGGCGGCGAATTCGCGCTGAAGTCGAGCAGAAATGGAGAAAGCACCAGCGCCGCCTGGTTCGTGCCGCTCAAGGCAATCGTTCCGACATTGGTTATCCCGTCATTGACTGCCGTGACGATCGAAGACAAGCCTCTGGGAGGTTTACCGTATTGCTGCGGCAGCACCGCTTCGGCCTGAATCTGCGTCGTGCCGATCAATGCCACCTGGGGAATGACGAATCCGCCATTCTGATCCGTCAGATCGGATTTGCCGTTTACCGACGCAAGAGCGCCGGGGACAGCGAAACCCAGGTTGTCGATCACACGACCTCTCACCGTCGTAATCACCGCCGGGGCGGTGATTAACCATAAACTCGCAACATCGACAACCCTGCCGTCTGAAATAACTCTGCTCTTGTCAGTTGTCACTGTTGCCGTTCCACGTTTGATGAAACTGCCGCTCTTGAAATCGTACCTGTAAAGATCCACTTTGGCTCCGGCGCCAAGTTTGTTCGGATCAGGATTGGGAAAGCTCAATGACGCGCCTGGAGAAAACGTGGTGCCCAATGGCGTAATCTGAGCGATGGTATTTGTATAAACGCCCGCCGGCAGATTGATGCCGGGAAGGCGCGAACCCTGGATAATGGTCACCTGGACTCTGCCGGTGGTCTTACCGTCCGGGAAGCGTGTAGAAGCCCCCGGCGGAACTTCGAGTGTGACTCCACGATCGGAAATAAGAACCGATTTGCCCCCCGGCATGAGCTGCTGCTTGACGGCAATCCCGGAGGCAAGTGAAACTCCGCTGGCGAGAAACATCGAATTCAAGTCCTGACCTGATCCGGGCATCCTCGATCCCCCACCAAGGCCGGAGCCGCCGACATTGCCGCCGCCTCCCGTGATCTGCTGCAAACTGATCGGTTGTGAAAATTGGGAGTCTTTATCGGCACGGGCAACTGCTTTCAACGTGATGCTGGGGTAGGGAGGATTGACATTTGTAGTGCCTCCATCGATCTCAATATCCGCCGGACCAACCGGCAGATCAGCCAGCACAAAAATGCCCTGAGGATTGGTCCTGACGCTGATGCTGGTTCCCGACACCCGGACAGTCACATTATCGAGCGGGGCAGGTTGCGTTGCTCCTGTGCCCGTCGACTGAACGAGCCCGCTGATGGAAGTCTTGACCCTGAAGATTGCAGTGCTTGTCGCTTCACCCTGCTGGGTCGCAATCGTCACTTTTCCCGACTCTGCGCCGAATGGGACAATCACCGTCAGTTGAGTCGGCGTCGCCGCAATCACCCTTGCCTGAGAACTGCCGAATCTGACGGTGTTCTGATTGACAGTGGTCGAAAATCCGGCTCCCTGGATGGTGACGGTCTGCCCGGCAAGCGCCGGCGTGCTCACGCTGAATCCGCTGATCGAGAGGCCGCTGTTTGGAGTGCCCGCCATATTGACCTTTACCGCGTTGGACGACACACCGTCGATGACCAGCGTTAAATCCACAATCCCCGCACCTTTGAGCGATACCGGAATTTGCAGGTTGATTTGATCGAGCCCGGTAAAACCGGCAGCTACAAAAACCTGCGTATTTACCTCGATTCCTCCAATGATCGCTTTTAGATTGCCTCCCGGAGCCGCTCTCAAACCAGTGCCGTAAATTATCAGAAATGCCGGGTTCCCGGCCGTGCCGACATCTATTGGGTTGGGTATGTACTGCCCCGGCGTTACCGGATCAGGCGCAAATGGCAGCACGCTGTCATATACGAACTGACTGTTGATTATCCTGCCTGTTACGGCAGCCGGAGGACCGAACCCGCTGGCATTCGCCGTAAATATCGCCGGGGCCGTCGAGGCTATGTTCAACTGCCCGCTCGATACTATCTGATCGCCATTCCCAAGCGTCGAGGTCACTACCACGGTTCTATTGCCCGCCGGAACACCGGATGGGACGAGGAGATTTATCTGGCCGGGTGAGACGAAAAACAGTTGAGCAGGAGTCCCGTTAATAGTCACCGTCGTGCTCAACAGTGTCGTCGGAAGCGGCTGACCGGGTGTTGCTTCCAGTGTTCCCGTCGCAAGCTGGGTGCCGAATGCGGCGACTATCGAATTCGGGGCCATCGGCGCCGGAGAACCTGTGAAACTGGCCGCGGATACCCCCACCACCGCCACACTGTTTTGGATCGTTGTCGCTGCCCGCACACCGCGTATCAAATCCATTGATTGAAATGCAATAATCAGCACTCCCGCCATAAACAGGCAATGACTGAATTTTACGTGTAGATTGATGCCGAGATTGTTCATCTTCGCAAACATATGGTGTCTGACTCCAATTGATTTTAAGAGATCTGTCAGCAATAGCGGGGTGCAAGGGGGTTAAAAGCATTTGAAAATACTGAATATTTTCAGGCAGCGAATTATAGATCTTTGAGCTGATACAAGTAAACATAATAGATACTCCGTTGCGGAAAGTCGCTTTCAGGCTGGAATTGAGAATCTCTGTTCCTGCCTATAAAATACCGTCTTAACCGCAGAATCCGTTAGTTTCAGTAAATTTGAAGGATCTTTCCGCAACGGATGGATATATGAACTATTAACTCTCCTCTTGTTTGCCCCTTAGGTGGTCCGGAGGATCAAATTAATTATTTTTGGCGAAAAGAATTTTCAGGGATATTTTGCAGGGAAATCAGAGTCAATGATTTCCGTCTTGAAACTTATTTTGGAAAAAGTAAAATACAGGAGTCCTTGTTGGGGAGGATCTTGACGCAGAGCCCCCCATGAGCCGGTTTTTCAATTCCTTTCAGGGTTGCTCAATCGACATTATCAATATTTTCTGAAATGTGATGGCAAATTTATACGCCATACTGGGTGTTAATCGCACCGCAGATCAAAATGAGATCAAGTCCGCATACCGCCGGCTGGCGCGTAAATATCACCCTGACGTGAATGCGGAGCCGACAGCCGCGTCGAAATTTTCCGCGATCAATGAAGCCTATCAGACGCTGATTGATCCGGATAAGCGTCGGATTTACGACCGGACCGGCAGCGTGACACGGAATACCTCGCCCAGCCATCACAACTCGCCGGCTGCTCGCGCCGCGAGGCGCGCCTACTATCAGGCGCGCGCGGATAGGATCGTCAACGACTGGCTGCAGCGTGAGCGCGAGGAGACAAGGGCGCGCGGAAAAGCCGTTTACACGACGGTCACGCTTTCCTCTCGACATTCATGGTTGCGATGACCAAACCATCGGTCTTCGAAACCGTCAGTATCTTCTGGCGCATTCTGCTGCTGGTGCTATTCGGAGTGGGGGTCTGGCATCTTTTCACCAGCCTGAGAGAACATTTCGATCATTACACATACAATCCTCGAATGATGACGGCCACCAAGTCGTCCAGGAGCGACAAGCAGTTCAAGCGCAGCGTCGCGTGGGCCTTTGTCCTTGGCGGTTACCTGCTATCGCTTTGCACAGGAATGCTCATCGGCATGCTGACTGAGGATTTCTCGTCGCAGTTCTTCGGCAATAATACCTTGACGGACGCGCTATTTGCCGTGCTTTTCTACCCGCCGATCGCCGTCCTGATTGTCGACACCATGTACCTCATCAACGTACATTTCGAGGATCTGTGAAAAAATCACAGGCCGTCCTGCTGCCCTTATTTTTTCTGATATATTTTCATCCGCAGGCTGCATATTCGCAGGCGGCATCAAAACCGCAGATGAATTGCCTGATCGACGGAGTCTCACCCGGTGAGAGGATGCTCGATGTCGGCTGTCATCTCACCGGGCTTCCAGCCGGTAAGGTGGCATTGAGATTCAAAGACAGGTATGCGGGAGTTGACGGACTGAGCGATCGCATCTATTCATTCAGGGCGAGCGACGCCGCTGGAAATTCTCTGCTTCCCGAAATCAGAGACGCCGGATTCTATCTTCTCAACATTTCAGCCGGTCAAATGCCGATAAGGCTCAGCTATCGGATTCATCTCGAAAAAGCGCTCGATCCGTCGCAGTATGCTCTTTGCTCCAGCCTTGGAACCGAGGCCGGCGTTCTGTTGATCTCTGACCTGCTGCCTCAAATCTGCGGGACCGATGGCGATCGATGCACAAGCCCGCAACTCGGATTGCGGATCACCCCGCCGAATGATTGGAAAACGGTCACCGTGGAACGTATGACCGGCGATGAATTTGTGATACCGGAAACCGATAACGCGGTCTTCGTCATCGGGAAGGTTCGCGAAAAGGTCGCCGCCACGGGGGCGACCAACCTGCGCGTCGCGATCGTCGGCCGCTGGAATTTTGACGATGAAGAAGTGTTCAGGCTGGCCGGCGCCGTGGCTCGCGAACAGGCATCGTTGATGGGCTCTCTTGAGCATCACGATTACCTGCTCACACTCGCTCCATTCCCGATTCCAATGACGGGGCTTCGCTCAAGCGGGCTGGCAATCGGGCGATCCGCCACCCTCATGCTCAATATCAATGACGATCCACGGCAGAGCTTCGCTCATTTCCGCAGGCATCTCCCCCACGAGATGTTCCATTTCTACCTGCCTAACTCTTTTCAGATTCGCGAGAATTTCGACTGGTTCTGGGAGGGATTCACCCGGTATATCGCTATGCTCACCCTGTTGAGATTGCACCAGATTGATCAGCAGGAGTTCTTCGATTCAATTGGCGCCGATTATGAATCCTGGTTTTTCAACTCTGTAAAAACCGAAATTTCGCTCCTCGATGCCTCGCTCGGAAAATTCTCAAGCCCGGCTCAGAATGATCTCGTATACCGCAAGGGGGCCCTCATCGCGGCTCTCTATGATCTGGAATTACGTTGGCAATCCAAAGGGGCAATTAATCTCCCAATTGTCATCAGGCGAATTTATGACCGCTACGGAAATCGGAAGGACATCCTCGGCAACACCGAACTCCTCGGTGAACTGGGCCGCGCCGGGAAGATGGACCGGTTCATCAGCGATTTCATTTCCGGAGTCAGAGACGTCCCGATAATGGAGATGCTCAAGACTTACGGCCTGACGCTCGAATGGGGACCGGCTTCTCGTGGACGCGCCAGAATCCGAAAAGCAGAAAAAATCTCAGGACGTCAGCGCGCTTTTCTACAGGCAGAATACGGGATTTAACAAACCCTGACCTCTAAGGTTCATAGTTTAAAGCCCTTTTTCCAGCCGACTGATTACATCCATGTGCAAAAACACCGCTCATGGTAAATCTCTTTAAACTTTAAACTTTAAACTTTAAACCTTAAACCTTGCATCTTCCTCATCCGGTCTGATGCCCACGCAAATCCCAGCCACCCCATGCAGATTGCGATGATTGAAGTCGAAAACCACTGGCCATACTTCCCGTCCGGAGACCACACTTCAGTCGCCGCATGCAGAGCCTCGCTGTTCGGCAGCAACCCTGCTTCGGTGAATTCATGAAATGTGTAAATTGCGACCTGTACCAGAAACAGCATCAGAAAGATGCTCGTCACCTGGAAAAACCTTTTCATGTCGATCAGGTGGCCGTATCGCGCCCACGCTACCGCCAGCATCCCTGCCGCTCCCAGACCAATCAAAGCCCCCGCCAGCAACTGACCCTGATTCTTGATCTGCAACAACAGCAACGCGGTCTCCATTCCCTCCCGCGTTATCATCAGCACAGTGAAGATGAAAACCCCTGAAAACGCCATCAGACTCGTCTTTCCAACCGTCTTTTCATCGAGCTTGTGCTGCATCTTCTGCTTCAACTTCGGCGCCACCCGCCGCATATGCACGATCAGACTCGCTACAAGTATGATCGCCGCCAGCCCCAGTATCCCCTCCCATAATGCCTGATTCACTCCCTCTGTCGCCTCGTTGATCCAGTATCCCAACCCCGCACTCAACCCGATCGCTGTCGCTATCGCCCCATACACCGCCAGAACCAACGACTTTTGACCCGTCTTGATCAAATATGAAATGATTATCGCCACGATCAGAAATGCTTCAAACCCCTCTCGCATGACTATCACAAATGCATTCAACATCCGTTTCCTCACCTCTTCCCTGGTTTTTTTTATTCTCAATTCGAAATTTGATTGTATTCTAAATGAAAATGGATTTCAAATTGAGCTTAAGACTGGAGAGGGTCTGGGAGGAGGAAATTTTTGATGGAGATAGTAAGGTTATTTGGAAATCACATCGCTGATGAGGGAAAAGCGTAGTTCGCCGAATCTTGTGCGGGCGGCGATATAGAGGGGGAGTTTTCTGGAATCGTTTGAGATCCAGGTTTGAGCGAGGAGAGAATTGGCGGGTGAAGGAGCGTAGATATCGAGTCGGGTGGCGTCGCGATTGCCGAGAGGGCCGCCAATGGTTTCGATGCCGGCAATTTTGATAGTGACGGCCTGGAGACGGTTATTGGCATCGAGGAAGAAGAAGTTGTAATTTTCACCGACCTTGAGATCTGCCGCACGGACGGCATAAAAGAGAGAGATGATGTCGAAAGTGTAGGGTTGAAGTGCGACATCGCCGCCTGTTGACAAGGAAGCAAGGCGTTTGGAAGGGTCGTAGGCAGTTGAGACGAGTTTCTGCCTTTTGCCCTCGGTCAGTCGCAGGTCGGTTCTGAGTGGAATCAGAGAGTCGGCCAGGGCATAGGTGCTGATGCGATCATTGACGTTGATGACTGAACGGGCGACACCTGTTGAAGTAGCTTCGCCATAAAATTCGAAGACGCGATTATTACCGAGCATTCCCTGCTGCCTGACTTCGAAACTGGCTCTGCCGACGGAAGAGAAGTTGCCCCATGAAATATCGTAATTGAGTCTTTCGCCGACGCCGAAGGGGAGTACCCTGGGTCTGGCGCTGCCGTTGAGACCTGGCGGAGTATTGCCGGACTCGTCGGTGAGGGTTCTGAAAGCCGATACTGACGAGAGGGGTTTGACGGTGACCGTGGCGCTGCTGAGTTCCGCGCGGACTTCGCCAAACGGGAGTTTCGCGGTGATCAGGACAGGGATCTTCCGGGCATCATCGGTAAACCAGACGAGGGCGCGGTACCTGCTGAGCTTCTTCTGGGGAGAGAACCTGACGCAGACAGTGTTATAGGTTCCGTTCTGAGTGGTGATTCGATCACGGGTTTTTACTTCAGCTTCGACTTCGATCAGTTCTTTTGAGTAAAGGACGGTGTGTTTCTGTTTTCCTTCCTCAAAAAGCGATCTCATTCGCAGGCCATAGATCATCGAGGTCAGATCGAAAGTGCCGGGTTGGATGGCGGTCATGCTCTGGTCGGAATGGATGGCCTGCTGAGAGGAGTAATCGAAAACGATGGTTTCCTCAGACTGCTTCTGGCCGTGGCGTATGGAATTGACGGACCTGTAAGGGATGCCGGTTTTGGTGCTGATATACGAAGTGTACTGGTCGTCTATTTCGCCAAAAAGAGATCTCACCTGACCGAGAGTTTCAAGTTTTGTGGTGACCTGAAAGCTGTCCAGGCCGTAGAACTGGCCTCTTTCCGCGACCTCCATGTCGAGACGCGCCGAGACGGGAAAGCTCGACCACGTGATGTTATATGACAGGTGTTCGCCGATTGGAAAGGGCTGTCCATCAGGCAGGGAGGGCAGGGAGGGCAGGGCAGTGGAGTTCACCGCAGTCTTTGTGGAGACCGGCCTTGGCGGCGGAGTCAGGGCTCCGGACTGCTGTGCATAAAGTTTGAGCCCGACGCTGACTGCGCCGATGACCATCAACCCGATAATAACTCTGCGAAATGAATTCAGGAACGACATTTAATAACAAATCCGCCTTAGTGCTGAAGTCCGGGGTGTGGGGGCGAGCTATTTTGCCTCAACTCGGGCTCGATTTCCTCAAAAATTTTCTGAGCGGCGATGTAAGGATCGACCGCTGCGATAATGGGTCTTCCGACGACGATGAGATTGGCGCCGGATCGTATTGCTTGAGCCGGAGTCATGACCCTGCTTTGATCATCGAGTGCCGATCCGGCCGGCCGGACACCGGGAGTAAGGATGACGAATGCCGGATTCCCCACGGCTTTCCTGATCGGAGCAATTTCGTGAGGAGAAGCCACTACACCATCGATTCCGGATTCATCGCACAAACGTGCCAGGCGGACCACTTCATCTTCTATTCTCATTTCAATGCCGATCTCATTCAGGGAATCCTGTGTGTGACTGGTCAGCACTGTGACACCAAGGATGATCGGGCGCGTTATTCTCTCACGCTCTACCGCCTCAGTTACAGTCTCAACGGTAGTTTTCATCATTTTTGTGCCGCCGAGAGCGTGGAGGTTGAAAATGCTGACTCCGAGCCGTGCGGCTTCAACACCAGCCTTTGCAACGGTGTTGGGTATATCGTGATACTTGAGGTCGAGAAACACTTTTTCGCCGAGGGAAGTGATTTTTCTGACGATCTCGGGGCCTTCGGCGGTGAATAACTGCTTTCCGATCTTGAACATCCCGACCACGCCGCGCAGCCTGTCAACCAAAGACAATGCCTGGGACGCCGTGTCCACATCGAGAGCCACTACTATCGGGTTGAGAAACCTTGAATCAATTTTACGTTAATGCTTTTAATAGCTCTTATCCTGTAAATTTTACTGAGGCGGAGTGCAGATCAGGATCAACAACTATGAGCTGATTGTCAGTTGAAACTGCAATGTTTATCGCGACCTCGCAAAAACCGTAACACGACCTGACCCTCAGGTCAAAGCATGGCAATGGCGAAAACGGGAGTCGAGAACCAGCCCGATTCCTGGATCAATTATTGATGATTACTGAGCCCGCCAGTGATGCGATATTTTTCAGACCGTTTTGCCGGCAGTATTCGGCGAGGCCATCGACGATCTTCATCGATGCGCCGGGGTCGTAGAAATTTGCCGTTCCGACCTGTACGGCTACAGCGCCGGCGATGATGAATTCGAGAGCGTCTTCAGCCGTCGCGATGCCGCCGATGCCGATCAGGGGAATTTTGACCGCGCGGAATGCCTGGTAAACACACCTGACGGCGATGGGCTTGATTGCGGGGCCGGAGAGTCCTCCGGTGACGTTGGCGATTCGTGGTCTGCGGGTATTGATGTCGATCGACATGCCGATGGCGGTGTTGATCAGCGAGAGTGCATCGGCGCCGGCGTCCTCTACCGCGCGGGCGATTGACGCCACATCGCTGACATTCGGCGAGAGTTTGACGATGACGGGACGGCTTGAAGCCTTTTGACGGCTGAAGTCACCGCGGCGGCCTGCCGGGCGTCGTTTGCGAAGCTTTCGCCTCCGGCTTTGACATTAGGGCAGGAGATGTTCAGTTCATAGCCATGGATGCCTTCTCCCTCTTCGAGGATATTGATCGCATCGATGTATTCATCGACAGTGTAACCAAACACGTTGGGTATGATCCGGGTGTCGTATCTTCTCAGTTCAGGCAATTTCTCGTCGACGAAAGCCCGTGCGCCGATGTTCTGAAGCCCGATCGCATTGAGCATGCCGCCGTGAGTTTCGACGATTCGCCATGGAGCATTGCCGCGCATCGGGCGGGCCGACAGCCCTTTGGTGCAGATCCCGCCCAGCTTGTTGAGGTCGATCAATCCGGCCATGTCGAGGCCATAGCCGCACGTGCCGCTGGCTGTCAGGACGGGATTGTTGAGTTTAATGCCTGCGATATCGATTGAGAGCAGGCTTTTGTGATCCTTGTTGTTCATCTTTCGTTGTCGGGGGTGAATTGCAGAAGCATCTTGATGTCGCTCAGGAATGTCAGCTGCAAGAGAGCTTCTCGGATCGTAAACCATCCGTAGCCTTCGATCTCATCCGATGGTTCGAAGTTGCTTTCGCCGACTGACTCCATGTGCCAGTAAAAGACGACTTTGGTTTTGCCGTTGACGGGATATTTGGTGAAGCCTGCGAAATCGGTTATCCGGGTGTCGTAGCCGGTCTCTTCCCGGACTTCACGCTGAGCGGCATATACCCAGCTCGGGTCGTCAGCATCGATGTGGCCTTTGGGGAATTTCCATGCTCGATCGTCCCGGCTGAGTATCAGCAGCACCTCGCGGCCTTTTTCTGTCTCGCGCCAGACTATTCCTCCGGCACAGTAATCAAGCTCTATAGATTTATTCATTACCTTTTTCCTGAACAGGTTTTGAGTCCCGCCTTCAGGCGGCTGTTTCTGATCGCCACGCAGGCCGGCTCAAGGGGGGTACTCAGAACCATTCGTAATCTTTCTTCCGCTACCAGTGGAGATCCCTGCTCCAGAAGACGGGGCCGTCAGTACAGACCTTCTTGTAAACAAAACCTTCGGGGCAGTCGTCTTTGACGGCAACTGCGCAGCCAACGCAGATGCCGAACCCGCAAGCCATCGGTGATTCGAGCGACAACTGAGCCGGGACAGCGTAGTCATCAGCAATTTGAGATACGCGATGAAGCATCGGATCGGGTCCACAGGCATAGATGATCGACGGTTTGCCTGCGAGGGACTTCAGATGGCTTTCCAGCGGTGCAGTTACAAAACCATGCTCGCCAAAGCTTCCATCGACGGTTGCTGCGAAGACATTGTGATGAGGGAGAATCGTGGCGAAATCATCCAGACCGCAGAGGTCTCCACGGCTCGCCCCGCCGATGAACAGTTTGGTCTCGATGCCCTTGTTCAACAGCTCCAATGCGAGCATAAAGAGCGCTGCCGATCCGACGCCGCCGGCTACGAGCAGCGCCTCGCGTCCTGATGCCGCTTCGAGATCGTAGCTGTTGCCGAGCGACCCCAGGAAATCAACCTTGTCTCCAGGTTCGAGTTTTGCAAGCATCTGAGTGCCGCGACCCATGACCTGATAGATGAAATCGGCTCTGACGGCCTCTTCATCCGAACTGCTCTGGTAATAAGCCATGGCGCGGCGCAGCAGCGGCTCGAAATGAACATGGGGTTTAAGCATGGCGAACTGGCCCTTAAACTTTAAACTTCCTCAGATGGTTTACTTCTAGCGCCGTAGCGAAGGAAAAGCGCCGGCATAAGAAACAGGTTGAGCAGTGTGGAAGTAATCAGCCCGCCCAGGATGACTGTAGCCATAGGGAATTCGATCTCCTGACCGGGCTTGAAGCCTCCAAAAGCGATGGGAACCAGCGCCAGAGCCGTGACTGATGCGGTCATCAGTATAGGGGCGAGCCGCTCCTCAGAGCCACGCATCACAAGTTCCATCCCGAAAGGTTGTGATTCTTCGGTTTCCAGATGGCGATAATGGCTGACGAGCATGATGCCGTTGCGGGCCGCAATACCGAGGACTGTTACAAAGCCGATGAGCGATCCGAGTGACAGCACCCCTCCGCTGAGGAATGCTCCTATCACGCCGCCGACCAGAGCGAATGGGAATGTGATAAAGACGAGCAGCGTCAGTCGCATTTCATTGAAATCGGTGTAGAGCAGCATGAGTATGCCGAGGAAAGAGAGAGTGGCAAATGCCAGCAATCTGTTGCGGGATTCCTGTCGTGCAGCATATTCGCCGAGGAATTCGGGGTGATAACCGCGATCATAATTGAGACTTCGCACTTTACTCTCTATCTCGCGTGCCACGCTGCCAAGGTCGCGACCGGAAACGTCACATGTGACATCGATCCGGCGTGAATTGTTCTCGTGCTGCACGATATTAGGCGTTGGAGCGATGCTGAGATCCGCGACGTCACTGAGTCTAACCGTACCGCCCGAGGGCGTGTTGATGAGAATTGCACGGAGCGATCCTGTATCAACCCTAAGCCTTTCAGCGCCCCAGACAACTACGTCATAAGCTTTCTGCTCATCGTAAACTTCTCCGACTTTCTGCCCCTTGATGAAGGTAGCTGCCGCACGACGGACATCACCCGGGTTAAGCCCCATGCGCGCCAGGGCATCAAGTCGCAGTCTCAACTCGATCTGAGGCACAAGTACCTGAGGTTCCAGTTTGAGGTTGGTTACTCCATTGATTTTGGACATCGTCGACTGGATCTCTGCGGCTTTCGATCGCAGTGTCTCCAGATTCGGGCCGTAAAGGCGCACGACGATAGCCGCGCTGGATCCGCTCAATACTTCCTTCGTGCGTTCTTTGAGATATGTCAGCACATCGCGATAAAGACCGGGATAGCCATTGACAACCTCATTGATGCGAGAGACCGTTTTGTCGTAGTCCGCCTTTGGATCGATGCTGATCCACAATTCGGTGAAGTTTGGACCGACAACCTCATCGGCAACCTCGGCGCGGCCGATGTGAGAGCCGAAATTGCGCACGCCGGGAATCGATCGCAGTTCACGGCTGACAGCGATCACGCTGCGCGTCATTCCTTCGAGAGATGTTCCGGGCTTGCCTACCCAGTGCATGAGAAAGTCTGTTTCCTTGAATTCGGGAAAGAACTCTTCACCCAGAAATGGAAAAGCCGCCGTCGCGCCGATAAAGACCAGAAACATCGAAGCGACAGCCAGTCGAGGTCGATTGACTATGGCCGGCAAGACCTTGCGGTAGGCGCTTTTCAGATAAATAGTCAGCGGTGATTCGCGTTTTGAGACTGATTCACCGGGAAGCAGCAGCAGCGACATCGCAGGTGTAAGCGTGAGTGCGACGGCGAGCGATGCGATCACGGCCAGCACGTATGACATGGCCAGTGGACGGAAGAACGATCCGGCAAGCCCATCCAGCAGGAAAATCGGCAGAAAGACGAGCACGATTATGAGTGTGGCATAGACAATCGCGCTGCGGACTTCGAGAGAAGCTTTGAGGACGACGATAAAGCTCGATTCAGGGTGATCGGACGATCGATTGATCTTTAATCGCCGCTGAATATTTTCGACGTCTATGATCGCGTCATCAACCACCTCGCCCAGAGCGAGAATCAGTCCCGCCAGGATCATAGTATTAACCGTGCTGCCGGTGTAATGAAGCACGAGACCGGCGGCGATGAGAGATAACGGGATCGCGGTCAGGCTGATGAATGCCGTACGCCAGTCATAAAGAAAGATCGACAGCACCACAATCACCAGCAGACAGCCGATCAGCAGAGCTTTATTCAAATTGGCCAGAGCCATCTCGATGAATGTGGCGGGGCGAAAGATGGTCGTATCGATCTCGATTCCGCTCAGACCGGGTCTCAATTCATTGAGAGCTGCTTCGACATTACGGCTGACGTCGAGTGTATTTCCCTGAGGCTGTTTTTCGACAATCAGCAGCAGCCCCGGCTTGTCGTTGATGACTGCATCGCCGATGGGAGGCGGAAAACCTTCGCGGACATCGGCTATTTCGCCCAGTCTCAACGGAGCTGTGAATCCGGACGTTTTTGGAGCTGCCGGAACGGCATTACGACTGGTGGGCACCTCAACTTTTGCCAGATCCTCAACGGTTTGGACCGGCTGGATGTTTGTGACGGAGAGCCGCTGGTTTGGGGTGTCAATGAAACCGCCGGTTTCCGGTGTGACTGCATCTCTGGCGGATTTGACGACAGCATCCAGCGTGACATTGTGTGAGCGCAGCCGGTCAGGATCGACCAATACCTGAAACTGCCTGTCACGTTCTCCCCAGATTGCCACATTTGCGACACCCGGCACAGCCATCAGTCGCGGCCGTATCGTCCAGCGTGCAAGATCGGTCATATCCATCTGGGAAAGCGTCGCAGACGAAAGGCCGATCTTCATAACTCTGCTTGTTGACGACAAAGGAGACAGAATTACCGGAGACCGCGAGACTGAAGGCAGACGGCTGGCAGCCAGCGCCAGCCTCTCCTGGACAAGTTGCCGGGCAGTCATCAGGTTCATTCCGGGCTGAAAGATCAAAACCACGGATGAAAGGCCCAGTACGGATTTGGATCGCAGCGTTTTGAGAGATGTCAGGCCATTGAGCGAGTTTTCTATCGGGACGGTTACAAGGTTTTCCACCTCCGTTGTGGAGAGCCCCGGTGCTTCGGTCTGTATCTCAACCAGCGGCGGCGCGAATTCCGGAAAAACGTCAAGCTGAGTCGAACGCAGTGTGCGAATTCCAACTATCATCAGAAGGATCGCAAGAATGACCACGATCCCACGCAAACGCAGCGCTGACGAAACTATATAACTGAGCATCTGGTTATCAACCTGAAAAGGAGAGAGGGTTTGAATTGCCGTGTCAGAGCAGGTAAAGAGCGTTAACCGATCTTTACTTGCCTGCGCCGAACTCAGTGCCGAACAACTCTACGGCTCCGACGGTCACGATCTTTGCTCCCGCGGCCGGAGCCCTGCCCAGAATCGCGATACCATCTGAGACGTAGCGTACTTCGACGGGGCGTCGCACGAATGTCTGAGGAGCGGTGTTCTCATAAACCCACGATCCGCCCTGAACGTCATGCAGGATGGCAGACCATGGCAAAGTCAGACTCCGTTCCTGTGATTTCAATGTGAGGGTGACTCCGACACGCTGCCCCGGACGGAATTCTTCATTGTTATTTGATGTTGAATAATAGAGATCAGCCGTTGCGGCCGAGACATCAGCAGAAGGCGGAGCGTTGACGGGTGGTGCGCTGCGCGCCTGCGCTCCAGGCTCGTCGTTGAGCCCGTGAATACGCGCCGGCTGATTTCGGACGACTTTATTGAGATCTCCGACATAAACCGGGACGCGAATCCAGACCGTCGAGAGTGAGGCAATCTCAAGCAGTGCCGCGCCGCCTGAAGCCGCCTGCCCGGAGACGGCGTTTATCCTTTGAATAATTCCGCTGATCGGAGAGTCAATTGAAATCTCCATTCCCGATGAGAGCGGAGTGTTGTTGAACCGCTCCAACCGCTCCCGGGATGCTTTCAATTCGGTTTCAGCCACAGCGAGATCTTCCTGAGCCTGTTCGGCTGCGCGTACGCTTCCGGCTTTTTCGCTTGCCAGCAAATCCGCGCGTTGCTTTCTCAGCTTTGCCGCAGCCACGCGCTCAGTAAGTGATGCCACGTCCCTTTCAAGCTGAACGCGCAGGTCACGTTCCGGTGAGAGAAACGGCGAAAGCCGTAAAAGCTGCTGGCCTTTCTTCACAAGCATTCCAATTACGGGCGCAGAGCCCTTCGATGGATTCAATAAATTGCCGGTCATAGGAGCAATAACAGTCATGATCTGCCCCTGCGGAATCACGGCCTCACCGCTGAGATTGAGCCTCAGCGGCAATTCGCGATATTCGACGGAGGCGGTCTCAATGCCCAGCCGTTTCTCTGCCTCAGCACTGAGCTTGATCGTAGCCAGTTCCGATTCCTTTTTACCGTTCTCGATTTTTGCCGGAGGCGGGAGTTTCTGCTCTGCCGCGTGCGGCGATGAGCAGCCGGAAGTCATCATCATAATGACAAGTAAAGCCGGCAGCGAAAAAGCCGCTATCGCCGGGCTTGATGAGATGAGAATAGTTTTATTCTGAAGGCTTTGCATCGAGCTTTCTCCCCACGCTTCGATCGAGTTGCGCATTCGCACGGCGTATGTCGGCTTCAAGTTCCGCTTCGCGCAGATGGGCTTCGACGAGCCGGCGGGTTGCATCCAGCACAAAAAGATATGATTGTTCGCCATTGTTGAAGGCTCTCCCTGACAGCCGGACATTGTCCTCGGCCTGAGGAAGTATCTGATTATGCCAGAGATCAAGCAATTCGCGGCCCTGGAGCAGCAGGTTGTAGGCTTCCTGTACTTCGAGAGTTATCCGCTGTCTGACCGAGAGGTATTGCCAGGTAGCGCGTTCGACTTCCGCATCGGCGCGAGAGATGCCGCCCTGATTTCGATTGAAAACCGGTAAATCCAGCAACACCCCCGGCCGCGGTGAAAAACCTAGCCCTTCGCCCTGTTTGATATTGAGCAATCCGGAGAGGGCAATGATCCTGGAATGCTCCCATTTTGCCCGCTTCGTTGCCGCTTCGATTCCCAGTTCGGCTGCGCGAAGGTCAGGGCGTGATTCGTATGCTCTTTTGAGGAACTCTTCGATTAAAGGAAAGCCGGTTTTCAAAGCGACATTTATCATCTGAGCCGATGATGACTGAATCACGAAATCCGGCTGTTCAGGGCCCATGCCCATCAGGTTCCTGAGCCTGTCACGCGCCATTACTATTTCGCGCTGAAGCCTTGTCGACTGTTCGTTTGCAAAACTCAGATCGAGTTGAGTCGCAGTTGCTTCAATTTCGCTGACATCGCCCGCTCGCAATCGAACGTCGGTGAGTCTTGCAATATCCTTGCGAAGATTGACTGATTCAACCGCAAGCCGGGCACGATCCTGTGAAAGCAGAAGATCCGAGTAACTCACTCTGACATCGCGCGCCAGATTAAGAGCCGTCTGTTCTAAACTCCTGGCCACGCGGATGATTTCGGCGTTTGCAAGCTCAATACGCCGCTTTCTTTGCCAGAAGACTTCAAAAGGAAAATTGAAAAGACCTTCAAACTGGCTGAAAGGACCGATTGGCAGCACCAGTTGCGCTATTGGATTTCTGAGCAGCCCGGCATCTATCAGATCGGCGCGCGCCAGACCCAGCGAAACAAGATCGGCATGCAGTGCCCCATTGTTCCAAAGCGCTATCGCGACGGCTTCGTTTTCCGACAGCCCGTCATCGAGGGAGACCCCGGACGGCAGAGCAAATTGCGACTGTCCAGGCGCCGGCGCCCTGCCATGTCCCGTCCGCTCTTCAATATAGGTCTTCTGCGGTTTTTTAGGTTTCTTATTCTCCGGATTCTGCGCTTGCGTGGTCAGTAAGACTGAGATCATCAAAATAATCATGATAATCATCGCCACGGCTGCTCGTAGGGTAATTCTGTTGACTGACAGTTCCGGATTGCATTCCTTGACGCCGGCAGCAGGCGTTCCTGATACCTTTCCAAAAAAATGCCGACGTTCGCTTCGTGTAAATTTCATTGTTGTAATGTCAGGGAAAA
Organism: Acidobacteriota bacterium; assembly: GCA_016710075.1. Taxonomy (GTDB): domain Bacteria; phylum Acidobacteriota; class Blastocatellia; order RBC074; family RBC074; genus JADJLO01. The sequence goes on from JADJLO010000007.1 coordinate 197,588, forward strand.
TAGAACGATCATTGTAGTGTTGGGTATTGCGACCCGATACCTCTCCCGCATATTCTACACAAGTCGCAGGCATAAACAATTCCTCACTGAGATGAGGGAATATCGGACTTTGAGATGTTATACAATCTCCGGCGGCTTCATTATTTTCTGACCATCCTGTCGAGTAATGAAATACACGCAATCTCTCGATTGGTAAATCAGACAATAGTATTGTGTGTCCGGCAAACCGATAAACGATAACCAGAAAGCAGACCATGCAAATGAATAAAATATTCGTCGCCGTCATCGTGCTGATCATATTGCTGGCCGGCAGCCCGTTCATTCTCGGACTGATCTGGCCCCGGATCAACGATGTCACAACCGGAGCCACGCCTCAATATCCGGACATCCAGCCGCAGAAGTTCAACCAGCCTGTAGAGAAGGTCTTTGAAGCCGCCGTTGAAGCTTCTAAGACCATGGGATGGGAGATCAGGGAAGCGGATCGGGCCAATTTCGAAATCGAGGCCGTGGCGACCACCAGGCTCTTCAAGTTCAAGGACGACATCAGCGTCAATCTTAAATCCGAGGCTGGAGCAACAACGGTCAATGTCAGGTCGCGTTCACGTATAGGAAAGGGCGATCTCGGCGCCAACGCCCGCAGAATCCGCGCTTTTCAGGCTGAGCTGGCCAAAAGATTGTAGGAAGTGCTATATTTACGACCTGACTGACTGGCTTCGCCACAATAATATTCTCCAGCAATTGCCGGCATATCGAGGTGCATAAAATGGAATTCGTCGAAAAGGCGTGTGTCATGACCGCTGCTGACATGAATCGTGTGCTCACGCGAATGGCCACGCAGATAGTCGAAAACAACCCTGATCTGTCAAATGTGATACTGGTTGGCGTGCGGCGACGAGGTGTGCCGCTGGCTGAAACGCTTGCCGGAAAAATCAAGGAGATGGACGATGTCGATGTCACTACCGGAGCGCTGGACATCACCCTCTATCGCGACGATCTGAGCACGGTTGCCGACCGCCCTGTGATCAACAAGACCGAGTTGCCTTCGAATATCACCGGCAAGAACATCATTCTTGTCGACGACGTCCTTTATACGGGTCGGACCATCCGCGCGGCCATGGATGAGCTGATAGATTTTGGACGTCCGCACAGAATTCAACTCGCTGTCCTGATCGATCGCGGCTGGCGTGAACTGCCGATTCAGGCCGATTACGTGGGTAAAGTCGTGACCACGACAGAACACGAAATCATCAAGGTCATGTTGCCCGAATACGACGCAACGGAGCAGGTACTCCTCGTCGAACAGAAGAAAGTTTAAAGTTTAAGGGGTTAAAGTTTAAAGATCGTTTACGATTGTCCATGTTTAAGTCGAGTCCATTAGACTTTGAACTTTAGACTTTAAACTTTAAACTCATAGCATATGCCATTCAAGCACAAAGACCTGCTGGGTATCGAGGACCTCGGTTCTGAGGAAATAAACCTCATTCTCGATACGGCAGAGACCTTCCGGGACATCAATCAGCGACAGATCAAGAAAGTTCCCACGCTCAGAGGCAAAACGGTAATCAACCTGTTTTTTGAGGCCTCGACGCGCACGCGCACCAGTTTCGAGATTGCGGCCAAGCGCCTCTCAGCCGATGCCATCAACATTTCCGCATCGACATCGAGTGTGGTCAAGGGGGAAACGCTGATCGATACGGCGTTGAACCTGCAGGCGATGGCGCCGGATGCGATCGTCATCCGCCATCCGTCATCGGGTGCGCCTCATCAGATAGCGAAAGTTGTCAATGCCGCGGTGATCAATGCAGGTGACGGTGCTCACGAACATCCGACACAGGCGCTGCTTGATGCGTGGACCATCAGGCAGAAGAAGGGGCGGATTGCGGGACTCAAAGTCGCGATCATCGGCGATGTGCTGCACAGTCGGGTTGCGCGGTCGAATGCCCACCTGTTGACAAAGATGGGGGCACATGTGGTGCTTGCCGGCCCTCGAACACTCCTGCCTCTGGGGCTGGATAAGATCATTCCGCCGGCGGCAGGCACTATCGGTTTGGCTGAAAACGTTGAAGCCGCGATAAAAGACGCGGATGTGGTGATGATGCTGCGCATTCAGATGGAGAGGCAGTCAGGAGGCTTTTTCCCGACGCTTCGAGAATATTCGATTCATTTCGGTCTCAACAGGCGTCGGCTGGAGATGGCCAAAGACGATGTCATAGTCTTGCATCCAGGGCCGATCAATCGTGGAGTGGAGATCGATTCGGATGTGGTGGATGGCCCTTATTCCCTGATTCTCGATCAGGTCAACAACGGCGTGGCGGTCCGAATGGCTGTCCTGTATCTGCTGGCCGGCGGTGATTAATTTTATGACGGATTTGCTGATTAAAGACGGCATGGTTATCGATCCTTCGCAGGCGCTTGAGGAGCGCGGGGATATTCTCATCAGTGACGGGCGGGTTGAAGCTGTCGGCAAAAACCTGAAGTCTGAGAAGGCGGAGGTGTTCAATGCCTCCGGTTTGATCGTCGCGCCGGGCTTCATCGATCTGCACGTGCATTTGCGCGAGCCGGGGCTTGAGTACAAAGAGACGATCGAATCCGGGGCGCGCGCCGCAGCCGCCGGAGGCTTCACGACCGTCTGCTGCATGCCGAACACGAATCCGGTCAACGATAATTCATCAGTCACCAGCTTCATCATCGAGCAGGCGCGGAAAGCCGGGATGGCAAATGTTCTTCCGATCGGCGCCATTACCCAGGGTTCAAAGGGAGAGCATCTGGCTGAAATAGGCGAGATGAAGTCTGCAGGAATCGTCGCCATCAGCGATGACGGGAGGCCGGTTCTCGATTCCGGAATCATGCGCCGGGCCATGGAATATTCCAGAGATTTCGATCTTCCCGTGATCGATCACTGCGAAGACTGCTGCGGAGTCGAGGGCTGGGCCATGCACGAAGGCGAGTACTCGGCGCTCATGGGCTTGAAAGGACTGCCCGGGGCGGCTGAAGACCTTCACGTTTCGCGCGACATCATCCTTGCCGAAATGACCGGAGCTCACATTCATATCGCTCACATCTCTACGGCGCGTTCGGTCGATCTCGTCAGGCATGCGAAAAAACGAGGACTGAGAGTCACCTGCGAAGTCGCTCCTCATCATTTCACGCTGACCGACGCTGATCTCTACCGCAGCGGCTACGATACGAATTTCAAGATGGCGCCGCCTCTGCGCTCACAAGCCGATCTCGAGGCGATCATCGAAGGTCTGCGGGACGGGACCATCGACGCCATCGCTACCGACCATGCTCCGCATCACGCCAATGAAAAGATGTATGAATTCGACAAGGCGCCGAACGGCATCACCGGGCTTGAAACGGCGGTCTCGCTGACGCTCGACCGGCTCCTTCATCGCGGAGTGATAACTCTCTCGCGCCTCATCGAACTGCTCTCCTGCAATCCCGCCCGGATTTTCAAGCTCGATCGCGGAACTTTGAAAGTCGGCTCAGTCGCGGATGTGACGATCTTCGACCCGGAGAAACAGATAAAAGTCGACATTTCAAAATCAAAATCAAAAAGCCGCAACAGCCCCTACGACGGCTGGGAATTGAAGGGTGCTCCCATCGCAACCATCGTCGGAGGCAAGGTTGTTCAGGGGATTACGAAACAGACGGAATAAACGAAACGGACGAAAAATCCAATAAAAGATCGTTCGTGCTGTTTCGTAATCCTGCTATCTCGGTTCCCGGTCCCACCAGTATTGCTTGTCGAGTTTCTTCTGCACCGGCCAGATCTGATCGAGCGAGTCGCCTTCGAAGAGCTCGCCGTTTTTCATGACCAATTTGATGGTGTTGGTATTTCGGATATCTGCCAGCGGATTCTGATCGAGGATCAGGAGATCTGCGAGCTTGCCGATTTCGAGTGAGCCGACATCGCGATTGAGGCCGATGGCTTCGGCGCCGAAGATGGTTGCGCAGCGCAGAGCCTCCATGGTCGTCATGCCTCCCGATTGGAGCGCCCACAGTTCCCAATGGCAGCCGATGCCCTGCATCTGGCCATGGCCTCCCAGGCCGACGCGGCCCCCGGCGCGGACAATGGCCGCCGCGCCTTTGGCAATTCCCACGTGACCGTACTCATCGGGGTGGAACCACTGGCCGCGGCGGCGAAGCATCGTGTTGAGCAGTTCGCGGGGAATAAAGCGGGCGAGCTTCTTGTTGCCCACGACGTCGGTATTCTGAAAGAAGTAGTTCTCAGACCACGGCGCGCCATAGGCGACGAGGATTGTTGGTGTGTAGAAGGTCTTCGATTGAGCGACGAACTCGGCGATGTCCTTGTAGAGCGGCTGGATCGGCAGTGCGTGCTCATTGCCTGAAAAACCGTCGATCATTTGCGAGAGGTCGAGCTTCATATCGAGCGCGCCCTCGGTCGTCGGCGTGATGCCGAACTCCTTGCAGGCTTCAGCCACCCATTGGCGGACGATTCGATCGCCGGCGACGTATTCCTTCAGAGTCATCGTCTGGTAGGCTTCCTTGTATCGCTTGATGAAGTTACGGGTGGATTCCTTGTCGTCGAGGCCCGAGCGGTCGAAGACGCCGGGGCCGGTGGTGTAAACGCGAGGCCCGAGGATCTCGCCCGTCTCGACCAGATCGGTGTATGCGTATACGTCCGTCGTTGAGCTCTGCGGGTCCCTGGTGGTCGTCACGCCGTAAGCGAGGTTGGCGAGATACTGCCATACCTGCGTCTGGTGGACATCGCGCGGAGGCCACATATGAGCGTGAACATCGACGAGTCCGGGCATGATCGTCTTGCCGCTGACGTCGATGACTCTGGCTCCGGCAGGATAGACGGGCTTGCCTTTGGCTGGTGTCGCCTTGATGTCTGTGATGCGGTTATCGGTGATCGTGATGTCACCGCGCTCGATGACCTCATCGCCCTTCATCGTGATGATGCGCGCGCCTGAGAGGATGACGGTTCCTTTGGGTTTTGCTCGCGGCATCTCGACTGAGATGTCGAAGCTTTCGGACTTATCCGCAGTTGCAGCCTGACGATGGAACTTCGATCCCCACGACCATGTCAGCATTGCGCCGTCGTTCGACCATGCGAGGTAATCTCCGCCCTCGGCCGACATCTTCTTCACCGGAACGGATGAAGGGCCGCCGGCCACACTGACGTTGACCGTTTCGCGACCGGCTTTCGGAATGGTCACCAGGTAATGCTTGCCCTGGACCTCGCAGAAAGCTTTTGTCCCGTCCGGAGAGATTCTTATCACGCCGGCAGTCGCCTGAGCCGGCGGCGCTCCACTGCCTGTGATTTTAAGATGCGTTCGCCGATCGAGCCCGTCCAGACGAACGGAGGTCAGCCCCTGAGAAGTCGTCAGATAAACGCGGTTCGGATCGCTGCTGAAATGCGGGTACCGGCCTCCCTGTGACGGGCCGATCAAAACCGAATCTCCTCCGGCAGCCGGGATGTAGCGCAGATCGCTGCCGGTGAATCCGGGTATGCCGGTGACTTCGCTTTCAGTATGGCCATGCAGAAGGGCCTCTGCCTCGGAGAGAAATTCATGGTTGTCTTTCAGATCCGAGAATAACTGGTCTTCAATCGCTCCCGAAGTGAAGACAATTTTAGAGTTGTCGGGCGAGTAAACGGGGTAGCTGTAGAATGCCGCACGCCGTGTGAGCGGCTCAGGCTGGCCTCCATCTGCGGGCGCGCGATAGATCTGGCCGCCATCGCGCGACCACGTTGCAAATGCAACATAGCGCCCATCAGGCGACCATGCAGGCATGAATTCGCCGGCTGAAAGGCCGGTCAATCGACGCGGAGTCCCTCCCGGGAGTTCCATGACATAAATTTTATTGAAAGCGGAAAACGCGAGGCGCTTCCCGTCGGGCGACATCGCCGGGTAGCGGATCAATCGCGCCTTTACCGCCGCGCTTTCATCCACGCGGTAATCGAAATGGAGGCGCGCGGCCAGATCCATGTCGACCCTGGCGCTGAAGGGAATTGTCGTCGCCTGACCCGTTGCGAAATCCACACGCTTGATCTTGCCGTCAATATTGACAATCAGCGCCTTGCCGTCAGGGGTGAAGGCATAGCCCGGAAAAGTGTCGCGCGTGGCGCGCGATTCCTGATCATCGCGGGTCACATTGTTGATCAGCCATCTTTCCTGATTTGTTTCCAGGTCGCGGACGCGAAGAGCTGTGCGGGTCTCCCAGCGGGTTGCATAGACCATTTGTTTGCCGTCGGGCGAAAGCAACGGCCTCATCGCGCTGCCCTGTGAGTTCGTGACGGTCGAGGTTTCGCTCGTCTCGCGGTCGAACCTGACTATCTGCCATATCGGGAACTGAGCATTGTAGTTGAACGCCCCCGTTCGCTGGGCCCAGTAAACGTAACGGCCATCGGGCGAGGCTACCGCGCCCATCTTGTTGAGTTGCGGCCGCGGCGGACCGGCATCCTGCCCCGGTGTCGGCGGCGGCGGGGGAGGAGGCCCGACGCTGACGCCGCTTCCGCCATCCTTGTTCCACATGTAAACATGAAAGGTGCCGATTCCGCGTTCGGATTTTGATGCGAGAATGTAGTTGCCGTCAGGCGTCCACGACGGCGAGAGAAACATCAGCATCCCTGCGCCACGCCCCCTGGTGATCGGCTTGAGATCGCTTCCGTCAGGCTTGCCGACCCAGAGTTGCTCTGCGCCGCTGCGGTCGCTGATGAACGCAATCTGCTTTCCATCCGGAGAAAATTTCGGCTGGCTCTCGAAAGACATGTCCCCGATGATGCGTTTCGCTTCGCCGCCTTCAATCGCCATGGTGTAGATGTCCCCGAGCATGTCGAAGACTATCGTCCGCCCGTCGGGTGAGAGATCCAGCGACAGCCAGGTACCCTCATCAGTCGTGAATGAGACCCTCGCTTCCGGCTTGAGTATCAGCTCTTCCTTCTTTTCCTCTTTTTTCTCCTCTTTTTGCTGAGCGCCGGCGCTGAATGCGAAATATCCGGTCGGCATTAAGGCGCAGCCGAATATGCACAAAGCGGCAAGGGTCAGTCGCCAAACGAAAGGCATCCGCATCATAGTAATCCTCCAGATGAGTCAATTGTCCAATTGAAAAGTAACTTGCTGGTTCTCCAGTTTGCCGATAATAGCCTTTGAACACGCATGGATCAAACGTCTTCAAATGTTTAGTTGCCCGCCCCCCCTTGTGTTATCGGTGTCCATAGTGCATATTGAGAAGGTGATTTCCTTCTCTCGCGCATCGACGGTGATGCGCCCCCGCCCTCTGAATAGTAGCGAGGTCGTTAATAGATAGTTCGAGAGCAGGTTTGTTACTAACTCGGAAGCTGCTCTTTACGACGTCCGAAACAATGCCTTCGTTGCTAACCGTTCTGCGAAGCCACATGAATTCGAAGCTTCTTTTACCTCCCTTTAATGGGAAAGGTCTATCCAAACTATGTCTATGAAACTTTATGTCGGAAATTTGTCATTTGAAACCTCCAGCAGTGATCTTGAGACTCTTTTTACTCAAATGGGCACTGTGGAATCCGCTTCAGTCGTTGAAGATCGCGACACCGGCCGCTCGCGCGGTTTCGGTTTCGTTGAAATGTCATCGAAGGAAGAGGGAAATGCCGCAATTTCCGAATTCAATGGTAAAGAAGTCAATGGTCGCAGCCTGACTGTCAACGAAGCCAAGCCTCGCGAAAATCGAGCCGGCGGCGGTGCCGGCGGCGGATTTGGCGGCGGCGGCAATCGTCGCAGCGGCGGTGGATTCAATGGCGGCGGCGGCGGCGGACGCTCGCGGTACTAAACTACCCACTAGCCAGCGGCTATTTAGCAGATCGCCCCAGGCAGAGTTTTGTTTGCCTGGGGCTTTTCTCTTTTGATCGGGTGATCGGGAGATGCAACCTAACGGATGGTGGAGACTTTATGGAAAAGCATCAATATTCAATCGGTGACAGAGTGGAAAAAATGTGTCTGGTTTGCGGTGAAGAGCGAGGACACATGGTCGCCTTGATCAACAAAAAGGCAATATTTCCCGCGTCACCTGCCCTCAATGCGACACGCGCAGCACTTTCAAGAGTGGCCTGCCCACCAAGGGATCAGGATCCACCGCTCATAACGGCCAGCCGTATGACTGGACGCGCACGTATCGCAAGGGGCAGTCGATGATGCATCCCAGCTTCGGTCAGGGCGAGGTCGTCGCCTTGATAGAACCCCGCAAGATAGACGTCCTCTTCTCGGATCGCGTCAGAAGACTGATTCATTCTCAAGCTCAGGCGCAACTGTAATCTCGCAGTTAGTGACAGCAGGGAGTTGCTCTGAAAATGCATGACACGGATAAGATCAGGCAGATGCTGATTGACAGGGGAATCTGGGATTCAAAAGATCGGCGTGATCCTTTAACCGATCGTGAAGCCGTGGAACTGGTCTATAACTGGATGCGGGACCAGGTCGCTCCGAATGTCATCATCATCCCCGGAGAAACTCCAAATTCGTCGATAATCCAGATTTATCTCAAGCGTAAGGTCGGCGGAGTGGTCTTCCCCTACATTCTGGATAGCGGCAATACAATGGAGAACGCGCTCTGTTTTGCCGCACTCACCCTGACTGACTTTTTACGATCACACCCCGAATGTCTTCGGGAACAGCAGGAAAACAGAAGCCGAACCACGGCCTGAAGTTCAACAACTACTTCAATCCCACCACCAGATAATCTTTCCCATGATAGAGTCTTATCCCGTCACTTGATTTTGACATCATCAATGGTCGCGGGCGTTTCATTGACTCATCGCGTTTGATTGCGGCGGAGAGCACCTGTTTGCCGCCTACATCAAAGATGTTGATCTTTCCGTCGGATGTGAATCCGAATCCGTACGCGCCCGTCGTCAGTTCTCTGCCTCCAACCATGATCGGGGAATCGGTGATCAGAAAGCCGATATATTTCTCCTTGACGTCGCTTGAATAACCGGCAGTGTCGACCAGTCCCGCGATGACGTGCCTGTCTTTTGCCAGTCTGGCGACTGCTGAATTGCGCATCTGTGTCGGGGCGCTCTGGCCCTGGAAATAGAAGCCTGCCGGAACCAGCTTTGAAGCCTCGGCATCAGCAAGCACGACCGATGAGCTCTGCGCCCTTGCCGTTCCAATTGATGCAGGCAATGCGGCCAGCAATAGAATGAACGATGACAGTATAGTGATGATGGTTTTTGACATGAGTCCCCCGGTTGATAATTCTGAATTGCGGATTTTCTTTATCATGGTTTGTAAGAGAGTCGATTACTGCTGCTGCTGTTGTTGCTGTTGCTGCTGCAGGTCGTCTTCTATTTGAGCGGGCTCTGAGATCCAGGTATGCATCTGGATCATCTCTTCTCCCGGTGGCGGAGCTTCAGTAGGTGAGACCTGCACGCCGACGCTGAGCTCGGTATTGGCCTTGCCTTTGAAGATGCCTTTTGTCGGTGGAACGTCCGCATAATCCCGCCCGACGGCTGTGCGGATGTGCCGTTCGCCGGTCATGATGTTGTTTGTCGGGTCGAAACCGATCCATCCGAAATCCGGCAGATATGCTTCAGCCCAGGCGTGAGTGGCATCTGCCGCAGAGCGATCCCTGGCGCCTCCGTGGTAAAGATAACCGCTGACATAGCGGCACGGTATGCCCAGATCTCTTCCAAGTGCGATCATTACGTGAGCGAAATCCTGACAGACTCCCCGCCGTTCTTCCAGTGCATGATCGATGGTGGAGTCAACTGATGTCGTCTGAGGCGCATAATCGAATTCCTCATAGATCAAAGCGCTGATTTCATGCAGAAGAGTTAGCGGATCGTCACGTCGCTCAATATTCCATTCCTTCTTGAAAACGTCCAGCAGCTCCGAGCTGTGAGCGTATCTGCTCGGAACCAGATAATCCCAGTACTCGTCAGATGCGCACAGGCTTTCCAGATCGTGCCACGCCTGAGTGGGGAGTGCCTGCGGGAGCGCCAGGGCCGGAGTAACCTCTACCGTGGCCTCGGCGTTTATCTTCAACTGCTGGTGGCGGCCCGGGATGCTGAAATGGTGAACGATATTTCCGATATGATCCCGGTAACCCTGAATTTTGGAGCGAGGCTGTGTCGCCAGATCAAACCTGATGCATTTCTGGTTGGCCTCGCTGCGCGGCTGCATGCGCACTTCCATGGCGCTTTCGGAAACCGGTGAACTGTATGAAAACCTGGTGATGTGTCTGATTGAATAAAACATCTTTATTTAATGGGCCAGCGCCGATTCGACGGAATAGGCGATATATTGCTGATGAACCGCGGTGTGAATCTGTCCGCACTGGCGTTGTATGTTTTCAAGATAATTATGAATATTGTCTGCCATGATCTCATCGACCTGGGCATAATCAAGCGTCGCCCTGAATCGCCCGGCGTATCGTTGCGCCCTGCCCGGTTTGAGCTTGCTGTTAATCCTCGATAAAGTTTCAAGCGATGTCTGAATGGTCTTGGCGGCGAATCGGACCGAGCGCGGCGACTCCGCGTTGAGCAGCAGAAACTCGGCTATTCTCTCCGGCCTGATGTCCGCCGTGTAGGTTTGGCAGTACGACTCGAACGATGTGCAGGATTTGAGCAGCGCGACCCATGAAATGTAGTCCTGGCCTCCGGCCGTCAGTTTGTCGGATTTCAGCATGGACTTGAAATGAGCATCGAGCAGGGAAGTCGTCAGGCCGACGCGCTCGATATATCTGCCAAGCTGAATGAAGTGCCATCCCTCGCCATGACTCATAATCGAATCCGTGATTCCCTGAATCAGATGTGAGCCTTCCTTGATCGGACCGAAATATCCGTGCGGTTGATTGTAGATCGTCTCGATGTTTGCCCGTCTCACCATCAGATAGAGCTGATTCAAATGCTCCCACATCTCGGAGCTGATCTGCTCGCGGATCTGTCCGGCATTCTCGCGAGCAGCGCTGATACAGGCTACCAGCGAATCCTTGTTGCGCAGGTCGAATGTCAGGTATTGAGTCAGTTGATACGCATCGGCAGCCTCGGGCTTCGGCAGGCGCAGGCTGTCGAGCACCATCTGCCATCGCTCCACCTCGACCGACGCGTCCTGATCCAGCGTCAGATTCAATGTCAGATCCAGCAGCCGCGCCGTATGTTCGGCCCGCTCCAGATAACGACTCATCCAATATAAACTGTCGGCAACTCGTGAAAGCATAAAAAAAAGAGATTGAAGTTTGTAACTGCTCAGCCCCTGCTCAACAGAATTTGATAGATGAATATTAGGCAGGGATTGTTCAATCCCAGCCTACCATCTTTTTGAACATTTGAAGATGGGCGCTGACCAGTTACAACCTTTAAACTTTAAACTTGGGACTTTGGACTTTGGACTGATCAGGACAGTACCCATGTATCCTTGCTTCCGCCGCCCTGCGATGAGTTGACGACGAGGGAGCCGCGACGCAGGGCGACGCGTGTAAGGCCGCCGGGTACGATTGTTATGTTCTCTCCGTAAAGGATGTAAGGGCGCAGATCGACGTGCCGCGCCTCTACCCGCCCATCGATGAAGCATGGAGCGCGTGAGAGCGCCAGAGTCGGTTGTGCGATATAGTTTCGCGGGTCGGACTCGATGAGTTGTTTGAAGACTTCCCGCTCCTGAGCAGTGCTGTGAGGTCCGATCAGCATGCCGTATCCGCCGGATTCGCCTACTGCCTTGACCACGAGTTTGTCGAGGTTGGCAAGCACGTGCCGGCGTTGTTTGTCGTCGCTGAGCAGATAAGTCTCTACGTTCGGCAGAATCGGGTCCTCATCGAGATAATATTTTATGATTGCCGGGACGAAGGCATAAAGAGCCTTGTCGTCAGCCACTCCGGTGCCAGGTGCGTTAGCCAAAGCGACGTTGCCTGCGCGATAGGCATTGAACAGCCCCGGAGCTCCGAGAATCGAGCCGGGCCTGAATGTCAGGGGATCTATGAAATCATCGTCGACACGGCGGTAGATGACATCGACGCGGCGCAGGCCTCCGGTGGTTCTCATGTATACGATGTTGTCGTGAACGATCAGATCGCGGCCTTCGACCAGTTCGATGCCCATCTGGCGCGCGAGGAATGTATGCTCGTAATATGCCGAATTGAAGACTCCGGGAGTCAGCAGAACGATCGTCGGATCGGGCCGGTTCGGCGGCGCAAGCGCACGCAGAGTTGAGAGCAAAGCCTGACCGTAATGGTCGATCGGCTGAACGTTGTAGCTTGAGAACATTCCGGGAAAGACTCGCTTCATCACCTGCCGGTTTGCCAGCATATACGAAACACCGCTCGGCACACGCAGGTTGTCTTCAAGGATTGCGAACTCCCCGTCATTGAGCCTGACGAGGTCGGTGCCGACCACTGAGACGTAGATGTCCCTGCGGATGCGGATGCCGCGCATCTCTCTGCGGTAATGTTTGCAGCTATATACCAGGTCGCGAGGGACTACGCCATCATTGAGAATCCTGCCCTCGTGGTAGATGTCTTTGAGGAAAAGATTGAGCGCCGTGATCCGCTGGGCCAGGCCCTTTTCAAGTTTAGTCCATTCTTCAGCCGTGATGATTCTGGGCAGCAGATCGTATGGGAAAATCCTTTCTGTCCCTTCGTTATTGCCGTATACCGTGAATGTAATGCCCTGATTGAGAAAAGCGATATCCGCGGTTTGCTGCCGCTGCTTGAGTTCGGAAGGGGCAAGCTCCTGCAGGCGATTGAAAAGCGGGCGGTACTGCGCCCTTGCAGTCCCGTCATGCTCAAACATCTCATCATACGCCGCATCGAGTTCGTAATTCGCAAACGATGGCGCCTGACTTTTTGACAACTCGGTAATGGATGAAATCTGCTGCTCCATGCTCCGCTTGATTCTTCAGAATGAAATGATAAGAAGAGACTGATCACTCCGGTATTGCCAAAGGCGGCGGATGCCGGGCGGACCAATCCCCTGGTAGTCAATTTTACTTGTTCGAATTGGACTAAAGGCTTAGTTGATGGTGATATCGTTATCGCCTGGGCAGACGCCCGGTGATCATCATTCATTTTATTATTGCTCTGACGGCAAAGCAGGTATAACTGATCGAATCAGACTTCGTCAAGGTGTAACGTTATGGGACGATGTTCAATCTCTCCTGTCGTTTCCTGCCCACAATCAGCTTTGAGCCCTCGAGCCTGGATTGAGGTGCCTCATTAATTGTGAAGCTGCTGAATGCCAGCGAGGTCGATCTGCCGGATTTGCCTGTGACACGGAACCTCAGATTGAGCAGCGTGCCGGAGCCTGCGATGGGTCTGGTACCGAAAGCAGAGACTCTCAGGTTGCCCAATCCGGGATTGACGGTGATGGCCATCTCGCGGCTCAGTGTGGAGGTTGAATTGAATGCCGCGTCCTTGAATTCGAGCACGCTTTGGTCAAAGGACATCTCGAAATCGTAGGAAATTGCGTTGCTGCCGGCCAGACCATCGACTGTGATCGGAACGATAAGCACCGAGCCAGACTCCGGATTTCGATCAAATTCCGGGATGAAGATCCTGGTTGACTCCCTGTGAGCCATGACGGTTTTGGCCGCCGCGAGCTGAAGGTTAGGGGCAGCCCAGTTGCCCGAGACATCGCCGACGAGAATCGCGTTGAAGTCCTGATTCAATTGGTCGGCCGTCAGAGTCGGATAGCTCCTGTTTACGGGCGAGAACTTCCACGTGCCCGCCATGCTCTGCTGGTTGGTGATCCCGACGGCATATTGAGCGATCATGGCCGCATCGAATGAAGAGAGAGATCCGTCGTTGCTCGCGTCGCCCGCGGTCCGCTGGCAATCCGAAAGGGTGATCAAGCCGACGGCGTGCTGAGCTACCAGCGCCGCATCGTAGGAGTTGATGCCGTTGACCGAGCCCGACTTCGCCGGGGTCAGCGTGTATGGCCCGGCGCCCAGATTGCTCAAAACATATTTCCCGACACTGTCCGTGGTGATTGATCCGGTACTTGCTCCGCTCAGATTGACGGTCACGCCCGGAACCTTGACCGGTGTTACGGCCGCACAGTAGTTGACGGTCCCGCTGATGGTCCTGCCCGAGACGCAGAAGCGTCCGTTGGTCGTTGCCGCACAGGGTTCGCCTTCATTGAAGCGGATCAGCGAAAAGCTCAGATCGCTGCAGGCGGCAATGTTGCCGATGATGTCGAACTTCAGATTGAGCAGCGTTCCGGCGCCGGTCAGAACCTGTGAGCCGTAGGCCGATATCCGAATCTCGCCTGGTGTGGCGACATTGCCGATGACTGACATGGACCCGCTGATCGTGCTGGCGTTGTCGACCGGATTGCTTAGCGGGCGGAGTACGGCCGGGTTGTAATTCAATATCGCGTCGTAGGCGATGACACCCTTACCTGTCAGATCCGTCACAGTGATCGGCACTGTCAGGCTCCCGCCCGAATTGCCCGATAATGTGCCTGAGATTGAAGCCCGAATGCAGTTGGCCGTGTTGACCGTGTAGACGGATGTCAGGACATCCGTGCAACCTGACTTGCTGATGGTGATCGGCCCGGTTGCGGCCGAATATGGAACGGTCGTTGTGATCGTCGTGTCGTTGACGATTGTGAATGTCGCCGATGCGTTATTGCTGAATTTGACGCTGCTCACACCGGTAAAGCCGCTGCCGGTGATCGTGACTGCAGAGCCCGGAGTTCCCGATGTCGAACTCAGGCTGGTGAAGGTCGTGCAGGCTTGAACAGTAAGCTCGACCTGCTGCCCAGGCAGGGACGAGAGGCTGGAATTGTCTGTCTGGCCGAAAGTCCCGGTAGAGGCGATCGGTTGATCGGAAGTGACCGAGACATAGCCGCCGCTTTGACCGGCAGACTGGCCGACCATCTGGGAGAGCAGCCTTGTGACGGCGCCTTTTGCCGGCATCTGAATGGTTGTACTGCCTGTCTCGCTGCCGTCGGCGCGCATGACCTTGACGATCACATTAGCCTGTTGATCTCCGGGGTTGAAGAACGAAAGCCGCGTGAAACTGCCTGCCTGATTGCTGACCTGCGCGAAGACGAGCGAGCGTGAAGCAGTGCTCTCAAGCGGCAGAATTGTGCGGTAATTGTTGCCGGTGGCTGAATCGCGCAGGCCAAGCTCGCCGACGATGCCGGAGATGCTGCTCTCGACGACAAGTCCGCCTGTTGCTGCAGTGCCCGAATTGAGTCCGAACAACTGGCCCACGTCCAGACGCTGCTGCTCACCGGAGTTGAGTGTTTTGTTGACAGGGGCACCGACATTGCCCCCGGTCTCGTTCAGCAGACGCAGAGTCAGCGCCGCAGCCGAAGTCGTCGGGTTGACCAGCGTCAGCTCGGCCGTGCCGCCTGAGCCGGTGAGAACCTGCGGGCCATAGAGTTTAACCGGCGTATCCGATCCGCTCTGCCACAACTGACCGCTGGTCGTCGCCATTGAATTCGTCGACTTCAGCAACCCTGCGGCCACCAGGCGCTGATCGCTGTTGATCAGCAGGTATCCTTTGAACGGTGCAGTCAGATTGGGGAAGAGCTCAGTGATCGAGTCAGCAAGAGCGCCCTTCGCACCAAGTGATGTTTCGTATGTTCCGGCCAGGCTTCCGTTTGAGCTGTGCAGTTCCAGCCGCAGATTCGTATTGAAGTTTGCTGTGTTGGCCAGATGAATCTCAGTCGTCCAGGCGGAATCGAGTTCGATGTCAGGTAGAATTAGCCGCGGCCAGTTGACGGCCGGAATGGCCAGCCCGTCCTGTCGCCCGTTGTCCCCGAATGTTTCATATCCAATCACGGGGCCGGCGGTCGACGTTGCCTGCATCCACCCGCTGTCATTGCTTACCTGGAAAAGATCAGTCACCGCTTTAACCACCTGCCGCAACGATGGAATCGTGAAGCCGGCGGGAGCGGGGTTTCCGGTTGACTCTGAACCAACGGGCCCATAATCATTAACTGTCAAATTAGCGCTTCCGGCGGTCGGGTTGATGAAGGTCAAACCTGGGTTGAACGTTGAATTAATCACAGGGAAATTCAGCCGGCGGGCAGGGAACGGTCCCGTTACGGCCAGAGTGTAGTAACTCGCAAGGCCGTTGACCCGCGTCGTGGCTTTCTTGTTCGCAAGGTCCAGAGTCGTCGGCAGAACCTCGATCCTTCCTGTCTCCGGGTAGAACGCGATGATCTTCAGATTCGCTTCATTGAAATTCGGATCGTCCGGCAGATCACGCGTTCCATAATGCAGCGTCAGATCAGCCCCGAAAGTTCCATCGGCCGGAATCGGAGGATCGAACTGCCAGACTGCGTTGACTCCAAGCAGGTTCTGTAGTTCGGCAACACCCGCATTCTTCTCAGTCATAGCTTCCAGATGAGCCATGCCTGAAATCAGAATAAGCTTCGGATTTGAAAGTGCGGTGGAGACAAAATCAGAGCCATTGCGAACGAACTTCTCCGTGCGATTGATCTGATTCTGCACATTGGTCAGGTCCACTCCGAGTGCGCTTGCCACTCCGGTAATCCCCGCCGGAATTTGTATTGCAGGACTCGCAATTTTGTTATAAGCCAGGTCCGGCTTTGCATATGTAGCGCAATCCTTACTATACGAATTGCAATCAGGAGGGCTACTGAGAGTGTAAGTCACGTTGAAAGAGACGGCATTGATGGGAAGAGTAAATGTGAATTTGCCGGGTGAGCCGGGAGGCGTTACGCCATGATCCCCTTTTGCAAAATCCGCTAAGGTGTGGTGCTTTTGTTCTGTTGTGCCGTCATCCTTCTGGATTTCCACAACTCCAGTCAATCTGCTGGAGGGGCGGTCTGCATTGTATTCAAGCGAATAGCCGATCTCTACATCATTGCCGCGGGTAAAAGACAAAGTGGTTGGCGGCGAATGGGCGAGTAGCTTCAACCTGTCGATAGTCCATTCATCAGGTTCGGAATAAAATTCCTCATTCCCAACGTCCGTGACGATATGAGCCCTCCATTCCCAGAAATCGGAATTGGCGAGAACCTCCTGATTAAACACATAAATATATACCTGCTTCTGCCGCCCTCCGGTAATCTTAGCAGAATTTGAAGTCGCGCCGACGGCCCCGGGCACACCCTTCTTTTTACCCAGCTTCTCCAGGTAGAGTGTCCCATTCGAACTCCATAAATCATAAGTCACGCGAAAAAGCATGACTTCACCGCTGAAAATATCCAGACCGGCATCGATCCATTTGTTGGCCAGGAGGCGTTTGGTACCGGGCCAGGGTTTAAAAGCGGTATCAGGTTCGCCGGTATCTCTGGTTCCGAACTCGATCTTCACATTGCTGCGAACGTATCCGATAGCATCCACTGCAAGCAGCGCCGGTGTGGACGTGTTTGAATCGAACAGACCGACGCGGATCTGGATCCTGCTGCTCACCGAGGGGATCCTGATATCGAGCTGGACGTCTTTCTGGAGCTGTTCGCCCGCTGACATCTGCACCGGGATGACAAGCCTTGCATCGTCGCCGTTCGGCTTCTGCAGAGAAAGAGGGTTATTGGGGATGGAGACGTCGTAAGCGGCGACGATCAGGTATCCCCCATTGTTGTCGCTGGTCAGTCGGAAACGGATATCTCCCAAAAAGCTGATATTGGTCGGTGTCGCGGGCCTGGGGAGCAATGTCTCGTTCGGCGAATTGACTCCGTCTACCCTCGGGTTTTCCACCAGGACCTTGTCGCCGGCCGATCCTCCGCAGACTGAAAACTGCGAGGTCGTCCCTTCACTCGACAGCGCTGCTGTCGCCGTGACAATCACGCCTGATGGCGGATTGAACGGGGCGGTGAAGTTGACCATGCCGGATCCATTGGTAGTCACCTCATGCCAGCCCAGGAGATTCTTGCCCTCGCCGCTCCCCGACGGATCGCAGGCATCGTTGCCGAAATACTCGATCGCATAAGTTGTGTTCGCCTGGCCGGTCAGCGTGCCGTCGACCTGTATTTTGCCTAAAATATTTGAAACGTTGATCACAGGCGGCTGTGGCGCGGAGGAATTCGCGACTTTGATACCCAGCCCATCGTTATCGAAGATTGAATTGGATCTGATCAGTGTTTTCGTGACGCTCGCATCCACATAGATGCCGTCGCTGCCGTTGAAAGCGATCACGTTATTTGGTTTTTCATTGGGAGTGCCGGGTGAGAGCCCTATGCTATTTGAAGCAGCGCTTGCATAGAGGGCAATTCCGTAGCCTCCATTCTTGAGAGCGCTTGTCCCGTTGATCTGGGTGCCGATGTAGTTGCCCGAGACGGTATTGTTGTTTGAATAGATACTGATACCGTTGTTTTTATTTCCGGATATGACGTTGGAGGTATCAGAAGACACGCCGCCAATGTCGTTATATAGCGCCTCGGCGCCAGTGATTTGGATGCCGTAGCCGTTGGCCAGCGCGGCGGTGCCTGCCAGATTGGTTCCAATCAGATTATTCCGTACATTATTCTCTTTTGCCCTGGAGATGTTGATCCCGTAGTAAGGGCAGGCTGAGATTAGATTTCTCGAGGCCGGCGTGGTTCCGCCGATGGTGTTTTTTTGCGAGAGGTAAGTCACACCGTCATCGATCGCATAGGCGACATTTATCCCATAGGAAGACGCACCGCCGGTTCCGAGGGCGGCCATCCCCGTGGCGTCCGTTCCCAGTTTGTTGCCCTGGATCAACGTGCTGTCACCGGAGTAGAGCGCGATCAGCGCGACCTGGCGGTTGCCGGATATGAGGTTACCCGCACCCGCAGCCGTTCCGCCGATCGTAATGTTGAGCCCGCGGAAAACTTCGATGCCGTTCCTGGTGGTTCCAAGTGCCTCCGTCCCTGTCGAGTTAGTGCCGATGAAATTACCCAGAATTTTTATCCCTGAAGTGATTTTGTCATCGAAATCCGTGTCGATTTCAATATTGGAGCTGGGAAAGCCTGAGATCACGTTACCGGCTGCGGCTGTCGTGCCGCCGATCGTGTGATCAGAGCCGTTGACGTAGATGCCTGATGAGCCGGCGGTCCCGACAATCTGGGAGCCTGTGGCATCAGTTCCCACATAGTTGCCTTCAATAATGTGGCCGCTGTCGCCCAGTGCGATGGCCTTGGTTGTATATCTATTCAACGCCATACCGCGGATGGTGGTGTTTGTTCCATAGACCGAAAGTCCAACTGTATGCCCGTTGCCGTATATTTCGACATGGCCCTGACTCGTTCCATCTATCGTGACCGTTTCGCCGATATGCGTCCCGCCGCCGCCGAAAATTGTGCCGTAAACTGTTTTATTGATGCTGAAATTGATCTGGTCGGCGCCTGGACTTGCATTAGCTTCCTGGATTGCGGCGTAGAGAGTGCAGAGGCGGCCGGTGGATGGCGGCGTCTCGCATTTGCCGTCACCGGGTGTGTAATCCTGGTATTGGATATCGGAATTGACGGTAAAGATCTTCATCGGCGCGCTCGGGCTCACCGTGAGCGAAGTTTCGCCGCCGTCTTTGAGCACTACGAGGTCGCTGAGAGCGTCAGCATTCAAACGCATCGGCAGCACAGCGGCGGGCTCGCCTGTGATCTCCAGCGAGACGATCTCGCGCGGCGGATCTGCAGTTTCCGGCAGATTCGCTGAATTGAGATATTGCGGAGCGATGACCGCTTCGCTCATGACCAGGTGAAGTTGCCTTGCATTCTGATCCAATACAATCAGGTCATCGAAGGGCCGGCTGGATACTTTTGTTGCAAGGATTTTTGCCGGCCGATCACGAGCGGCGAGGAGTGACTGGTTTAATTGAATCGAGCCAACCAGTTCGCCCCAGCGCCCGCCTGCAGCCCGACGCTTCATCACGCGCATAACGCCGTCTCTTGCCAGCAGGGAGATCTCCATTCTGGGATCGCCTGTGAAATGACCCGCCGCCAGGGATTCAATTTGCCAGGGCAGTTCGACCGGCTCGATAACTGGAGGCCGCACAGGCGGCGCAAGCGACCTGTCCATCGCAAGCCTTCGATCCCGGCCGTGTATGATCATCAGGACGTGGCCGGCGGCAACCGACAGATCGACATCCGAATCATCGTCGAAGTGACCCGTTGCCATGGAGGTGGCCGGGTATGGAATAGCGATTCGCTCCGGCGCGCCGCTCAGCGCGCCTTTGGGGGATTCAAATACCATCAACTGTGCGCCTTGCGGCCCGATGACCGTCACCATCACGTCCAACAGGCCGTCGGCGCGATTGATCTCGCTCACAGTCATTGCCGTGACGATCCCAGGCAGATCGATGAATTCCGGCGGGTTGAATCCGCCGATGCCATCTCCCGTCAACCAGCAGATCTGTGAACCGCTCCGCGATGCCATCGCGATGTCCTGATGCCCGTCCGCGTTGAAATCTCCGATCCCTAAAAAATCAGGCGATAATGGGACTGCCATGACACGCGCCGGCGATAGAAAAGGCGCATCCGTAAAAGCTCCCTGAGCCTTCCTCATCTGAGCTGCCGGCGCATTCGGATATATTGCATCAGCATTCCCGCGATGGAGCATCAGCAAGCCGCCTCCCGGAATCTGGTAGGCACTCACAATATCTGCCACGCCATCCCCGTCGATGTCGCCTGAGGCCAGCGCCAGCGCCTTCGCATCGCTCATCAGCATCTGCTCAGATCCGGCGCCTTCAACACCGCTCCTCAGATCCCTGCCATCCTTAAAATTGATCCAGGGATTTCCCTTGCCGGAGGATTTCAAGGTTACCTCAGCGCTCACCTGCTGCCTGGATGCCTGACCGGCGGAAACAGCATTAATCCTGATCAGCTTCAGGGATCCGAACAAAAACAATCCTGAAACCATAATAAAGAAAGAGGAAATTAATAAGAGCTTTTTCATACGCCCTCCCGGGATAGTCGCTGATCCGATCGGCAGGCAATCCTGTGCAAGGTATTAAGGTCTATCTGAAGGGAAATCCTTCCTTTGCTTTCATTTCTTTAACGCAAAATCCGTACCTCTGGTTTTGCCCGGGTTAATGTGTATCAGAATGGGGAAAAAGTGGCCCTGAGAGGCGGGCAGATGAGGAAAAGTTCTCATCCGGGCAGTTGGCGTGTGTAAAATCACTCAGGAAGAAGAATGGAGAATGCAGAATGCAGAATGCAGAATGAAGAATGAAGAATGAAGAATGGTTTGAATGTGCACTAAGGATTGATTAGCCAGACTCAGTGGCTTTAACAGATTGAATCAATAATCTGCATTCTTCATTCTGCATTCTCCATTCTGCATTCTCCATTCTGCATTCTCCATTCTCCATTCTCCATTCTTCATTCAAACCATTCTTCTATTTTGCAGGAGTCAGGACAAGGTTTTTATACCAGACCTTGCCGTGATCGCCCTGAAGCATGATCGGGCCGGGAGTACCCTCGGCGCTGTCGATGGCGCCGCCTGTGATGCCGGGTATCTCTTGCTTGTCAATGACCGTCTGCCCATTGAGGACGACGGTCAACTGGCGACCAATGAAAGTAATCTCGTATTTCTGCCACTCACCGGCCGGTTTGGCGGCATTGACTTTGGGAGTGATGAATCCGTAGACGCTGCCCATTGAGTGGCTTTCCGCCGGTTTGCCGTAATCGTCGAGGACCTGGACTTCGTGGCGTCCGCGCAGGTAGATGCCGCTATTGCTGGGCTGGCCGCCATTCTCTTTCGGCAGGGCGAGCTTCAATTCCAGGGTCAGCTTGAAATCCATGAACTTCTGCTCGGTCATGATATCGACGCAGCCCTTGCTGTTGGTCATGCTGCTGTCTTCGACGCTCCAGCAGCCCGCGGCCTTTTCATTGCGGAGCTTCCATCCGGCCAGATCCCTGCCGTTAAAAATCTGGACAGGCTGGCCCCATTTTACCTTTCCGGCTTTGAGCGCCGGCGCCGGCACGCCGGACCAGGTAATTGTCTTTCCGGCCTCGCTGGTGGTTGTTCCTTCGAGCTTCCTGCCAGTCAGTTTGCCGGAAAAAATCAGATCGTCCTTGCGCATCTCGTATTGCGGCGGCAGGCTGAAATTGAGCGCCCCATCCTTGAATTCGATCTGTTTGATCGGGCGGGCGCTGCCGAACCTTCCGACGAAACGGCCCGCAAGTTTGTCGTCCGATCCTTTTGTGACTTCAATCCATGAAGTATACGGCCCATCGGAACCCTGAACGACCAGATCCCATCGCCCTGTGATTGCCTCAGCTTTCTGAGCGCTGATGAAAGACTGTGCCGGCATCAGACTCAAGGTTAATAAACAAAATGAAACCATTATTAGCATTCTGCGCATGGTAAAAAACCTCCCGGATTGCTGTGATGATGTGTTTACCGGATGAGTTTAAAGTTTAAAGTTAAAAGTTTAAAGAGAAGTCGGGTGAATATAGTCTTTTCAAAAGTCTTTGAACTCCGTTGCGGAGAGTCTTTGATATTGAACTTTTACTTTTCCAATCCATAAGCTATGCTCACAGACTTTGAACAGGTCTTATTACAAGGACTTTGTCGATTAATTTTCAAACAAGGAGCAGTTGAAAACACCATTCCTCACAATCGTCGACCCTGATAGTTTGGTGTTTATTCGGCTGAAGTTGCCACAATGCAAACCCCTGCTTTGCTGTCAATTCTGATGCCCGTATTCAACGAGGCGGCTACGATAAATGAGATCATCGCCAAAGTTGAAGCGGTCAACCTTGGCGATGTTCGCAAGGAGCTGATCATCGTTGATGATGGATCGAAGGACGGGACGCGGGAAATCCTCAAGAATCTGGCTCAGAATTCTCCGCACAAGATCTATTTCCACGGCCAGAACATGGGCAAGGGGGCAGCTCTGCGCACGGCGCTGACATATGCCACCGGGGATATCATCATCATTCAGGATGCGGATCTGGAGTATGATCCGGCGGAGTACGCCGATCTGATCAAGCCGATTCTCGAAGGGCGGGCCGACGTGGTTTACGGCTCAAGGCTGTCGGGGGGCAAGGTCTCGCGTGCGTTCAATTTCTGGCATTACATCGGCAACAAGATGCTCACCCTGGTGACTAACCTGCTTTACAATTCGATCCTTTCGGATATGGAGACCTGCTACAAGGTATTCCGAGCCGATGTCATCAAAAACATGCAGATCAAATCGAACAAGTTCGATTTCGAGCCGGAGATTACAGCCAAGGTGCTCAAACGCAAATACAAGCTTTACGAGATGTCTATCTCCTACTACGGGCGTGATTTTGCCGAGGGCAAGAAAATAACCTGGCGTGACGGGTTTGCCGCAATCTGGGCGCTGATCAAGTACCGTTTCATCGATTAAGCCGGAATCGGCCGCGACTTTTTTCGGAAGCAGTGTCGACGACACTGCTGACTCACAGGATGCGGATTCGAGCGCTCTCGGAAACGAGATCGAGGAATTTTATCTTCACTTCATACTCGCCCGGCAGGATCTGCCCGGGCATCTGAGAGACAGCCATATGAACTGCGTTTCCCGGTATGAAGCTCACTGAAGCCGGTGTGATCGTCTGATCGCCGACGATGACGCGGACATTATCCGGCGATGCCGATTCATCCATTCCGGCCGCAAAGACTCGGAATCTGGATTTATCACCCTGCGCGTAAACATCGACGCCCCCGTCGAAATCGTTGCTCACCAGCGTGATTTTCGGAGGATCCGCCGGGGCTTCGATCAATTCCAGCGCCACCGGTTCGGAAGCCGGATTATTCAGGTACCGGACGCGGACATTGATTTTCCCGGTTGGGTATCCCGGAGGTATGCCGATGTTGATCTGCGTCAGCGAGTCGATGTCGTCGCGGCCCGCGGCCTTCATCGCCTCTTCATACTCCGCGCCCAGCCAGCCGGTATAGCAGGGCAGGAAATCCCCATCGCCGAACTCGACCGTCATGCTGTTGGCATCGACTATGCGATGATCAAACCCCGAAACGATGAGCGTCAGAAAAGCATAATCCCCCTTGTTGGGAATGGATCTCTCATGCGGAGAATCCGAGCGGCTGAAGAACTCGATTTTTGGCTCGGCGGTTTGGCCTGATCTGCCCGCGAGTTCGACCGGAGGCTTGTTGAGAATCGTCCAGCAGTACTGAGTCCCGAGGCCCAGAATACTGACAAGCCGGACTCCGTTGTCGCTTGCGGCGCGCCGGATGTCGCTTTCAGAAAACGACGCGCCGGCCCATGTGTTCTTCTCCATCTGCAGGTATTCCGGATGCGTAATGCTGCAGGTCTGAAACTTGAAGAGCCCGCCGGGCTTGAGAACCCGGCAGGCATCGCCAATATTCGAATGGATCACATCCGCTGACGGGACATGCTGAAAGACATAGACCGAAAAGATGATGTCAAAATAATCCGAAGGCAGGTTGGAGAAATCGACACCGCTGGTCTCATGCAGCGTCACATTGCTCAGATCGTGAAGTCTCTCGCGTCCCTGCCTGATCATCTCTCCCGAAACGTCCGTGCCGGCCACCTCGGCAAAAAAACGCGACAGATGTGTCGTCATACGGCCTATGCCGCAGCCGATTTCCAGCAGTCGCAGGGTCTTGAACTCGCGGTTTTTGGTGAGCACGACGTCCGCCAGCACGAATCTCTCGACTTCGGGACGGCCCGTCTCGTCGAACTCGTCGTCAGTTTGTTGCAGCTTGACCGTGTTGATGAACCACTTGGCGTTCTCGCGGGCTCGATCATTCCAGTCGCTTTTCATCGTCTGAGCCTGATCCTGCAACGCTTTTCCATCATGATTTGAATCTGACATCTTTTTCCCGATTCTTGTATCTCGATTAGAACTGAGTTTATCTTATACCGGAAGCCACACCAGACGCGCGGCTCTTGCTTAAACACTGAACTTTAGACCCTAAACTTCTTCCTAGAATTCCAGCCTCCAGAATGCGCCGATGACATGCAGGAAGCCCGGATTGACTCGCGCGTCCCACTGCCTCATGTAAAATCCGTCAAAAGTTACATGTTTGGTTATTGGCACGCGTGCGCCTGAAAACAACTGGGTTCTGTTCCATGCCTTGAAGCGAGTGTCATAATAAGGTTCGATCGCCAGATAAGGGGTGAGCTTGATCTGTCTGAAGGTCATGCCACGCTCAAGCTGAAGCCGGTTTCGATAGCGCCAGGAAGTGCGGTGGTTGACGTCGCGCCATTCGACACGGTTTCTGTCGGTCAAGACGAATTTGTGAACAAGATAGATCCTCGGAGTGATATCCATATGGATTCTGTGCTCTCGAGCTTGTCTCTCGGGCGTCGGCTCGGAGTTGATGTAACGATACTGGACCGAGCTCGACAGATACCTGCCCCAGATCCTGTTAAGTCCTATGCCTGCCTGCTCGTTGACAAGAGCCGAATTGTTGCGCCCCAGCCTGATCGTTCCGAAAAGCACCAGGTTCAGATTTTGGGCAATCCGGATATTGGCCTGCGTATCCGGCCAGAACTGGGAATCAAGATTCGGATTGTCGGATTGCTGGGCGCAGATCTTCGCCCTGCTCAGGATCATGAAAATGAATATGCCGGCCGCTGCGAAGACGACGGGCTTACGGTTGTCTCTGATCAACGGGGTAGTTCCATCCTTGTCATCGCCAGACACGCCTGAAGAAGTTGATAATGTGCCAGGCGTCCATATATTTGAACGGGCCTTTGCCGATTGTGTAATGACCGCAGGGTAATAATATCTTGTCGTGGGGGACTCCATGCCGGTCGCAATCTTCGAAGAAGATTCTGGTCAAATCGGGAAGAAAAGTCAGATCATATGTTGCAGATATCAGCAGCGCCGGCCTCCGCACCGTCGGCAATCTGTGGGAGAGTGCGCTCGGGCTGATCGCACTCCAGACACCGCGCACTTCTTCCGCCGTCAGCTCGCCTTCAAGCGCCTTGCGGATGTGAGAAGTCGTCAGGGCTCTCCAGACTACATCCCCGAACCAGCTTGAGACCATGTTGAACACCCCGGCGTCGAGCCGATCATCGTGAATGAAGGCCAGCCACGAAACGCAGGAGCCAATGCTCGATCCCATGACCCCCACCTTGCTGAAACCCTGCGAGTAAAGCCAGTCCGCCGCCCGCCTGATATCCTGCACCGACTGACGCACCGACTGGATCGTCCTTCCGATGTTGGCGCTGATCATGTAATCGGCCCGCGTCAGTTCTTCCGGCATTCGATCGTCGTGATAGGGCAGGCTCATCCTGACGGCCGAGATGCCGAAACGATTGAGCGTCTGGCAGAGCGCCACGTGAGACTGATCGTCGGCATTCCACTGAGGCGAGACGATGACCACTCGATCATTCGCCCCGGCCGGAAAAACCCTCGCCTGAACCGTGTTGTTCTTCTCGTATGGCGTGGCGATGCTGCTCGGAAACTTCAGCCAGAATCCGTTGAAGTCGTATTCACCGGGATCGAGCGGAGGCGGAGTGAAGAACCCTTCACTGTCCTCGATCGACCGGGTATTGAACTCTCTGATGAACTGGTGCGGATCCTGAGCCTCACTCCCCCCTGAAAGAAATTCGATGCCCCATTCGAAAGGCCTTATCTGCCTCGCATCGATATCACGGGCATAAAACTTATGCTCCAGGCTGTGCATGTACTTCCGCAACATAAATTAATTCAAGTACAGATATCGTCTGATCTGGCTATTTCCTGAAACTGAAATTGGTGAAGGTGATGCCGACCCCGGTAGTAAAGAGCAGGTCATTGTTTTTCGAACCCGCCACAGGATTGCTCAGATATCGATTGCTGGCCGTCACCTGCCAAGTCAGCCATCTGGTCAGCCGCGTATTGAGTGAACTGTCGAACGTGATGCGATACTCCCCCGTCTCGCTCATGTTCGGAAAGAACTGCATCCTCTCCTTGAACAGCACCCGATCGTTGAGTCTGAGCGAAAGATCCTCCCCGACAAGAATCTCCGCAGTGTTTCGCTTCAGACCCGTGGAGAAATTTTCCTTGTTGTAGGCTCCGCCGCCGAAGACCTGAAACTGCGTCCGGTCATTCTTGACTAGAGTGTAACCGAGGCCTCCGCCCAGGACCGATCTCAGGTCAAGCAACTGGATTTCGTTTTTTTCGAAATCGGCGAACCCAAAAGCCGAGAGCCGCCCGCTGATCACGATCTCATACCTGCCGCCCCCGCGGATCGCATTGGCTGTAGTTTCCGTCACCCCTTTGGTCTTGTTCTTCGCATTGATATATGCCGCATAAAGCGATGTCTTGTCGCGCCTCGTCTGGCGGCTCAGATTCGAACCCAGCGCGATTGTGTTCGTCCGGGTGTTTCCCGTCGTCAGGTTGTAGCCGAAATCCAGACCGCCGTTCCACAGGTCCACCCACCTCGGTTTGAGCAGCCGCTCGTGCGCTTCCTGCTCCGATTGAGAACGTATCGCCTGCAACTTCGCCGGCTCAACCTCAATCGTCCCTCCATCCCTGACCGCAACCTCGTATCTTCCCGCCTTCGTCTCGACCTTCCCCGTCAGGGTTTTCCCGTCGGACAACGCAAAATAGAGCTGCTGATCCGAGCTTATCCCCGCTATCGCTTCGGCCGAAACCGTGACATCTCCCGCATAATCGGTCTTGATCGTCAATGCCTTGCCGTCCGATTTGACAATCTTCCCCGTCAGCCGGTCGCCGTTCTTCAGCTTGATCTCATCCGCCAGCCCGTTCGCCACCAGCATCAGCGCCATAAATAATAAAATCACTACAGTTTTTAATGTTTTCAAGCGTATTCTTGCTCCTGGTTTTTTTTATAGATTTCCCGGATCCCCCCGGTTTGATTGATAAAGGAATGATAAATGCGTTTGTCCATTATGTCGATACGTACAGGTACGTAGCACGGGTTACTCTTCAATCACCCTCAGGCCCTTGGAGTAATTGATTGACAAAAATGTTGCAGTGGTTTAATAAACATACAAAATTGTCGAAACGGGATTTCAACTTATGAGCGAATCATCGGAGATCAAAAAACTAACGGCCCTGCTTGAAGTAAGCAAGGCTCTGGGTTCGACGCTGGATATCAGCGCCGCAGTTGAGAAGGTGCTGGAGATCCTGGATCGTGAGCTGGGAATGAAGCGCGGGGCGATAGCGCTCCTTGAGGAAAAGGTGGAGGAGTCATTCATCTGCATCCCGATCAAAAACCAGCGAAAAACCACGGGGGCGCTCTCGATTATCTACCCCTTCAAACAGAATCGTGATTACGATGACACGGTGAGATACCTGACGATCGTCGCCTCGATGATCTCGCAGAGCCTGAGGCTGGCTCAGATGGTGGAGCAGGAGAAGGCCCAGCTTGCCGACGAAAATGCGCTGCTCAAACGCGAGCTGCAGCAGAAATATGATTTCCGAAACATCATCGGCACCAGCAAGGAGATGCGGGACGTCTACGACCAGGTAGCCCAGGTGGCTCACACCAACACCACGGTCCTGATTCGCGGCGAATCCGGAACCGGCAAGGAGCTGGTTGCCCATGCGATCCATTACAACAGCCCCAGGTCTTCAAAACCGTTCATCAAGGTAAATTGCGCCGCTCTACCCGAATCGCTCATCGAGTCCGAACTCTTTGGCCATGAGAAGGGGGCTTTCACAGGCGCCGTGGCCCGCAAGCGCGGAAGGTTCGAACTGGCGGAGGGCGGGACCTTGTTCCTGGACGAGATCGGCGACCTCTCCCCGGCGCTACAGGTCAAGCTTCTGCGAGTCCTTCAGGAGCGCGAATTCGAACGTGTCGGAGGAATCGAGACGATCAAGGTCAATGTCCGTCTCATCGCCGCCACCAATGTCGATCTGGAAGTGGCTGTACAGGATGGGCGCTTCCGCTCTGATCTCTATTACCGGCTCAACGTCTTCTCGATCTATCTGCCGCCCCTGCGCGAGCGCAGAACCGATATCCTCCTGCTCGCCGAACACTTCCTCGAAAAATACTCGAGGCAGAACGGCAAGCGCATCAAGCGAATTTCAACCCCGGCCATCGATATGCTCATGAGTTATCACTGGCCGGGAAATGTCCGCGAACTCGAAAACGTCATCGAACGCACCGCCCTGGTCTGCGATGGCAGCGTCATTCACGGCTATCAACTGCCCCCGACTCTCCAAACCGCCGAAGGCTCCGGCACCGTCACCAGAATCAGTCTCGATAATGCCATCGGCGCCTACGAGAAAGACCTCATCCAGGATGCCCTCAAATCGGCCAGAGGAAACCGCGCCCGCGCCGCCCGCATGCTCGATACCACCGAACGCATCCTCGGTTATAAAGTCAAAAAATACGGGATCGATTGCCGCAGATACAGGGCCTAGCTTCTCGCTTGCCCTGATTCGCCAGTTCAATACTATTCAGATCGATTTAAAATCAAACCAGGGAAATACCGGAGAAATAAATCACCCCGGTAAAAAATCATTCCCGGTTTTTTAATTCCTTCCGTGGTTTGGCAATTCATACAATAATGTATTTCTTTTTCATCAAAGTTACATAATTGGCAGGCCAAAAGATTTCCGCCGAATCTCGTTCACCGGCCAAAAAGCCAGCATAATCAGCCCTTTAATTGGGTATTGCCGGACAAATCGATGACTGGCAGGGTATTTGCATAGTTGAATGAGTTTGGAAGAGTTATTTTTAGTAAGACATCATCAAAAACCTAATCAGGAGAAAGTATGAGCATGACAGGAAATCAGGGCCGACTTTGGGCTATTGGAGAAGTGGTCAACCGGACGCCGCGGACGATAGGGAACGGAAGCAGGGTATCCGATTATTTTGGGTGCAACACCTTCAATCAGAAGGTGATGTCGGAGAAGCTGCCGAAGGATGTCTATCGATCGCTGCAAAAGACGATGCATTCCGGGCACAAGCTGGATCTGGGGATAGCGCCGATAGTTGCGCATGCCGTCAAGGAGTGGGCGTTGGAGAAGGGGGCCACCCACTATTGTCACTGGTTTCAACCGAACACGGGAGGGACGGCAGAAAAGCATGACACTTTTCTGACGATAGACAGCGATGGAGCGCCGATAGAGCGTTTTTCGGCGAGTCAGCTGGTTCAGAGTGAGCCGGATGCATCGAGTTTCCCGTCCGGCGGAATGCGTGCGACATTCGAAGCCAGGGGCTACACAGCCTGGGATCCTTCAAGCCCTATTTTCATTATGGACGGACCCAACGGGAAGACGCTTTGTATCCCGTCGGTCTTTATCTCCTATCACGGTCAGGCGCTCGACAAAAAGACGCCGCTGCTGCGATCGGTGCAGTACCTGAGCACGCAGGCAGTGCGTGTGCTCAGGCTTTTCGGCAAGGCTACCGATCACGTAGAAGCGACGCTGGGTCCGGAGCAGGAGTATTTTCTGATTGACGAAGCGTTCTATTCGCTGCGACCAGACCTTGTGGCTGCGGGGCGAACCTTGATTGGAGCGAAGCCACCCAAGGGCCAGGAGCTGGAGGATCAGTATTTCGGGAGCATCAAGGCGCGGATTCTTGCCTTCATGCAGGAGGTCGAGCATGAGCTTTTCAAGCTCGGCGTCCCGGTGAAGACGCGGCACAACGAGGTTGCGCCGTGTCAGTTCGAATCGGCGCCGGTTTTTGAACTGGTCAGTGTGGCAACGGATCATAATCAGCTAACGATGGAGATGCTCCGCCGCGTTGCCAAGCGCCACAATCTGGCGTTTCTGGTGCATGAGAAACCATTTGCAGGCATCAACGGCAGCGGTAAGCACAACAACTGGTCAATGGCCACATCGGAAGGGGAGAATCTGCTTGAGCCGGGTAGCACCCCCTCCGAAAACCTGCAATTCCTGGTGATACTGATGGCGACTCTCAAAGGGGTTTACAAGTATTCGGGATTGCTGCGGGCGGCGATTGCATTATCGGGAAATGATCACCGGCTGGGAGCGAACGAGGCGCCGCCGGCGATCATCTCGGTCTTCCTTGGCGAGGCGCTGACGAAGGTTCTCGATGCCATAGAGAGCGGCAACCTGCAGGGTGCGAATACTGAGAAGCAGGTGATCAACCTGAAGATCTCGAAGCTTCCCGAAGTGGCCAAGGACAATACGGATCGCAACCGGACATCGCCTTTCGCCTTCACCGGAAACAAGTTCGAATTCCGCGCAGTCGCCTCGAGTTCATCGCCTGCCACGCCTATGGCCACTCTCAATGCCGCGGTCGGCGAGTCGCTCGGCGAGATTGCAGACGCCATCGAGGCGCGGATGAAGAAGGGGGCAGCCTTCGACAAGGTCGTCATGGATGTCGTCAGGGAATGGATTAAAGAGACAAAGGCGATCCGTTTCGAAGGCAACAACTATTCCGACGAATGGGTCGTGGAAGCCGCTAAACGCGGGCTGCCGAATCTGCGCAAGACGCCGGAGGCCCTGGCCCAGCTCAAGACCGGCGCGGCCAAAAAGCTCTTCAAGAAATCGGGCGTTCACACCAACGAAGAGCTCGAAGCCCGCTACAGGGCTGAGCAAGGATTCGATATCCGGGCAGGTGGCCCAGATTCAAAATATTACGGATCTGATCTCCGGCCTCAACAATGCCTTGAGTTCGTTCGATCAGGCTGTCGAAAAGGCCGAAACCGATAGTATAGAAAAGAAAGCCGAAGCTCTCGCCTACAAGGTCTCCCCTGAAATGGAGGCCGTGCGCGAATACTGCGACAAACTCGAAGGTGTCGTTGACGATACTCTCTGGCCGTTGCCCAAGTATCGCGAAATGCTCTTCCTCTGCTAGAAGCAGAACAACCTGACAGATTAATTAACCGAAGCAAACGAAATTATTCAGCCTTTAATTTCGTTTGCTTCTTTTTTTGGCTGCTCTCCGATAAACCCTGAATCTCCCGCCTTCAGATTCCTGATAAATAGCTGCAACAATCCCTGATAATTAATCGTTCCACTTTTTAGCCGGACCTTCTGATTAAATTCAAAAGGCAGGTAAAAGCGGGATCCTTAAGAAAGACGAACCATTCCTCGCATATGAGATTTATAGAGTCGATAAAACTTGCCTTGTCGTCGCTCAGGGCGCATACGCTGCGTTCGTTTTTGACGCTGCTCGGAGTGATTTTCGGAGTCATGACGGTGGTGGCGGTTGCGGCAGTGATTGAAGGCTTCTTCAGGTACGTCGATCGAACGGTGACCGCCGACCTTGGGACGAACACGGTGATAGTCGATAAATACGGGATGATCACCAGCTTCGACGAGTTCATCACTGCGAGCAAGCGCAACAAGGATTTGAAGCTTGAGGATCTGGCTTATTTGCAGGAACGGATGACGCTGGCGAAAGACATAGGGGCACAAGGAGATGCGAATGCGGAAGTCAGATCGTCTGATCAGAAGCTGACAAACATTTCGGTTCGCGGGGTGTCGGCGGGGATGATCAACATCGACACGGTCCAGCCTGAGTTTGGCCGATACATCGACGGCAGCGACAATGAGCGCCGCCGCAACGTGGTTCTGGTCGGTTCCGAGATTGCAGACAAGCTGTTCAACAAGCGTGATGTGACCGGCAGAGAGGTCAAGATCAACGGCATGCCTTTCGAGGTGATCGGCGTAGCTAAGGAGCAGGGATCATTCTTCGGTCAGTCGCGAGACGAATTCATCATCATGCCGCTCACTGCATTTCAGAAGTATTGGGGGACGCGCAGAAGCCTGACGATCTCGATCAAGGCTCCTGACAATGCAAATCTGGATGAGGTTCAGGATCAGGTGAGGATGTTGATGCGGGCTCGCCACCGCCTGGGATACAGCGAGAAGGACACGTTTGGGCTGGTCACGGCGGAAGCGATCAACAACTTCGTCCAGGCGATATTCGGGATCATCGCCGCAGTCGCACTGGGCATCACCTCAATTTCACTGATTGTCGGCGGAATCGTCATCATGAACATCATGCTGGTGACCGTTACCGAGCGTACCCGCGAGATTGGAATCCGAAAGAGCCTTGGAGCCCGGCGCCGCGACATTCTGTGGCAATTCCTGGTTGAATCGACGACGTTGTCGCTGGCGGGAGGGCTCGCAGGGCTTGGCATCGCCTGGGCGATTTCGGTGCTGCTGACCAGATTCACTCCGATTCCGGCCGAGCTTCCAATCTGGGCAGCGGTACTTGCCATCGCGGTTTCGAGCGGAGTCGGTCTGATCTTCGGGATCTATCCTGCCTGGAAAGCGGCCAAACTGGATCCAATAGTGGCCTTGAGAGCGGAGTGATTTCACCAATGTTATTTTACAAACATCAATTAAGAGAGCTTTTCGCGCAGGCCATGGTTACGCTGTGGTTGCATAAGTTCAGGTCATTTCTGACGGTTCTCGGAGTCGTCATCGGAACGGCGACGGTGATAGGCGTGGCCTCGCTGGCGAGCGGTCTCGAATCGGGAGTCAGGGAACAGATCGAGCAGTTCGGGACAAACGTGGCCTTCGTCAGCCGCATGGGCGGCGGCCCGCGCCATTCTGACTTCACCGAGGAGGAGCGCAAGCGCAAACCGATAACTCTTGAAGACGCCATCGCTCTGAGCCAGTTGCCGAGCGCTACGGCGGCATCCCCGATACTTGTTCCTCCAGGCATGCCCCCTTCAGTCAAGTTCCGCAACAACGAAGTCCGGACGCCACAGATTCGAGGCGTCTGGGCCGCGTATGCCAATACGCGTGAAGTCAGCATCGCCAGAGGCCGTTTCTTCAGCGAGGCGGAAGACGAGCACAGGATGGAGGTCGCCATCATAGGAAGCGAGATCGCCGACAAACTGCTCGGCGGTTATGAGCCGCTCGAAAAAGAGATCATCATCGGCAACAAGGTTTTCAAGGTCATCGGCGTGCTTGAAAAATCCAAAAGCCCGTTTGGCGGTGGCGGACCGCAGGTCGACAGCATGGTCTTCATCCCCTACAACGTCATGCACCTCATGTTCCCGGCTCAGCAGGATAATTTCGTGGCGATCGGAGCCGCCAGCGGCAATCTCGACAAGCTTGTCGATGAAGCCACAGAACTCATGCGGCGGCGGCGGCAGGTACCTTCCGATCAACCAAACAGCTTCGAAATCAGTACTCCCACCGGCATGATGGAAAGCTTCAACAAAATTCTGCTCATGGTTTCGCTGATTGTCATCCCAATCGTCGGAGTCGCGCTGCTGGTAGGCGGCATCGGCGTCATGAATATCATGCTGGTCTCGGTCACCGAGAGGACAAAAGAGATCGGCGTTCGCAGGGCCATCGGCGCGCAGCGAAAAGACATCATCTGGCAGTTCCTGCTCGAAGCCAGCACGCTCACCGGCATCGGCGGCCTGCTCGGAATCGCCCTCGGATTTCTGATCAGCCTGCTGCTCAACTTGCTGATGCCCAGCCTGCCGTCCAAAGTGCCTCTTCTCTACGTTTTCATCGGGTTTTCAGTCTCGGTCGCCATCGGCCTGGTCGCGGGAATCTATCCGGCCTTCAAGGCTTCGAGACTCGATCCGATCGAGGCGCTCAGATACGAGTAAGAAGTTTAAAGTCCAAAGTTTAAAGTTCAAAGTTTAAAGTCGTTGGTTCCTGAATAGCTGGATCGTTGCTTTGAGCAGTTCTCTGATCAATGCATGATTTTTTACCTGAGTATAGTTCAATGAGCACTTCGATATACTGCTGTCATCTCATCACGACTTTAAGCTTTAAACTTTAAACTTTGGACTCTAAACTTCCTCCTCGCTCTGCCTGCCCTTTAAACTTTAGACTTTAAACTTTAAACTTCCGCTCTTGATCGATAATCAAATTAAGTGGAAGGGGTGTTTGACAGATCTTCAGTCTGTCATGAAATTATCTATGTCATTTGATCCCAAGCATCTGAGTCACATTATCACGAACGGGCGGGACCGGGCGCCGGCGAGGGCGATGCTCAAGTCGATAGGCTTTACCGATGAGGATCTGGCAAAGCCGATCATCGGGGTGGCGCACATGTGGATTGAAACGATGCCGTGCAATTTCAATCATCGGGACCTGGCAGCGAAGGTCAAGGAAGGCATCAGGGCTGCGGGTGCAACCCCGATGGAGTTCAACACGATCTCGATCAGCGATGGAGTGACGATGGGGACCGAGGGGATGAAGGCGTCGCTTGTCAGTCGCGAGCTGATTGCCGATTCGATAGAACTCGTCGGGCGCGGATACATGTTCGATGCGGTGATTGCAATAGTCGGGTGTGACAAGACGATTCCCGGTGCGGCGATGGGATTGATCCGGCTCGATGTGCCGGGGATGCTCCTGTATTGCGGCTCGATTGCGCCGGGGACTTTCCATGGCCGCGATGTGACGATTCAGGATGTCTTTGAAGCAGTGGGAGCGAATGCCGCGGGGAAGATGTCTGATTCGGATCTGCTTGAGATCGAGAATGTCGCCTGTCCCGGAGCCGGCGCCTGCGGCGGCCAGTACACGGCAAACACCATGGCCATGGTCATGGAATTCATTGGGCTGGCGGTCATGGGGACCGGGAGCGTCTCGGCCACCGACCCGCTCAAGGAGAAGACGGCGCTTGAAGCCGGAAAATATGTCGTCGATCTGTTGCGGCGCGGAACCAGGCCGAGCGACATCCTGACCCGGAAGTCGTTCGCGAATGCCATTGCCGGTGTCGCGGCTACCGGCGGTTCGACCAACGCTGTGCTGCATCTGCTGGCCATGGCCCGCGAAGCGGGGATTCCTCTGAATATCGACGATTTCGATGAGATCAGTAAACGCACTCCGATGATTGCCGATTTGAAACCCGGCGGCAAATACACGGCAATCGATCTCGGCCGGGCTGGAGGAATTGGCCTCGTCGCTCAACGCCTCGCTCACGGCGGTTATCTTCACACCGATCAGATGACGGTCAGCGGGCTGCCCATATCGGAAGAGGTCGAGCTGGTCGATGAAACGCCGGGACAGGATGTGGTCTATTCAACCGATAATCCCATCAAATCGCAGGGCGGACTTGTCATTCTCAAAGGCAACATCGCTCCGGAAGGCTGTGTGGTCAAGGTCGCCGGCCACGAAAGAGGATATCATCGCGGTCCGGCGCGCATCTTCGAGCGAGAAGAGGACGCAATGACGGCCGTGACTTCAAAAAAGATAAACCCCGGCGATGTCATGGTGATTCGTTATGAAGGTCCGAAGGGAGGCCCCGGGATGCGCGAGATGCTCGGTGTCACCGCCGCCATCGTCGGCGAGGGTCTCGGAGAGACCGTGGCGCTGATGACCGACGGCCGCTTCAGCGGCGCCACCCGCGGCCTGATGATCGGTCACATCGCCCCTGAAGCCGCTGTCGGCGGCCCAATCGCCGCTCTCCGCGAAGGCGATATCATCGTCATCGATATCGATAAACGCCGGCTCGATGCCGAACTCTCGGATGACGAGATCCAAAACAGACTCTCAAATTGGAAGGCCCCCGAGTCGCGATATCAGAAAGGCGTGTTTCACAAGTACGCCGCGCTGGTCACTTCGGCTTCAGAAGGCGCGATCACGAAGGCGTAATCCACAAGGGAAGTCAGCGGATAAATTCAACTCCGATTGGTTCGCCTTCGATTCTCGATCTTGGATCGGAGGATTTGCGGTAAGTAATGATTACCAACTGCGGCGACTTGCTGGGGCCGCAAATGATTTCATGAGGCACGTCCGTTGTGTATCTGACAAAGACCGGACTGCGTTCAGCAGGGGCATGGAATTTGAAGGATCGAGTGCCGCTCCTGACTGTCAGCGTCAACCCCTTGTCCGAACAATCGATTCTGATCAGCGTGCCTCGAATCTGGTCGCCCTCAAACCGCCTGCCGGGCAGGGTTCTGGCTGCGGCCTCTTCGCTTTTCACCCTCTCCAGTTTCATTCGTTTGACCAGCTCCTCGGTCTTCTCTATCGATTCGAGCAGATAAATCGCATTGGAACGGATCTCCTCCATGCCGGCATTTTTCGAAAGATCGGCGGCGATTATTTTCGCTTCGCTGAAATCATGTTTGCGCAGATAAATCTGAGCCAGAGCGTATCTGAAATCTTCACGCTCCGGCGCAAGGGCAATGGCACGTTTGAGCATCGTCACGCCCTGATCCAGGTCAGTGTCGTTGATCATATTGATGAACGCCATCTGCCTGTATGAATCCGGGAAATCCGGCGCCAGTTCGATAGCCCTGGCCAAGGCCTTTCGCATTTTCGCCTCAGTCTCAGCCGGGAGTGTCGAGATTATCAACGACCCGTCTGATGACTCCCATTGCAATGCCATGGAGTAGTAATACCAGGCCAGGTAGTTGGTCGATCCGAGGGCCGTCGATTTCTCAAGGTGCTTTCTGGCTTCGGCGTAATTCCGGTCCCTGTATTCGAGTATACCCAGGGGTGTATGCGCCATCTCATTTTCGGTATCTGCTTCAAAGAGTTTTTTAAAATAAGGTCTTGCCTCTTCCTTACGGCCCATTCGCCACAGCAGGTCGCCGAGATTGGTCAACACCTCCGCCGGCTCGGCTTTTGATGTTTCGATCGATTGATCGAACTCCACTTTTCGGTCAAAAGTTGTCTTTACAGAGGTGAAAGCGCCTCGTTGGATATATTGCCTGAAACCCGTTTCGATCTCGCTCGGGGATGCCTCAAAGCTCTCCTTGAACTGTTCTTCATTCGTCTTCTTCTCCGAATAATTTCTCATCAGGTTGAATAGCTGTGATGCCCTTTTCCCTTCGTTGCCGAGAAGCAGGTAATGAACGAGCGCCCAGGATTGAGCATAAAACAATCGCTTCAATAAAGGGTCGTTATAATAGGCGGAGCCTTGATCGACCGAAATGAGCGTCGATAACGGAATCAGTTTCTCTTTTTGCAGCAGCCTTGCATGTTCGACTATGGGCAACCCGGTTTCAATTTCACCCGCATTTTTGCCGGGCTGAAAAGTGCTGAAATAATCGGCCAGCCCCTCATTAAGCCAGGTTGGCTGTCTTTGCCAGATTTCGGTTATAAGTAGATGGGCAAATTCATGTAAGATTACGCGATAAGGATCTGATTGCCGGCCGCCGAGGCTCAGGACGATGTAGGATTTGTCGTCGCTCGAGTGAAAAAAACCGCTCACTTCCGATGGGGATCCCCGATAGAGAGGCTTGAATGGAATAAAACCGGCATCGTTTTTAAAGACGATGGCCGTGATCTGCCTGCCGGGTTTCTGGAGGTTCTGGTCGAATAACCGCAGGACGGATGCACGGAACTGCTCAAGCCTGAGAGCGACGGAATCAATCTCTTTGATCTGTGCGTCGCCGATGAGCGTGAAATGGCTGCTTCTGACCCTGCTCCAGCCTTCCTGCGCATACACTTCAACCGGAGGCCAGCCCGTTGCCAGAAGAAGCATGATCGTTGTTAAGCTGATTGCGTGGTTCATCGGCTGCGTTAAATTAATTTGAAAATTCCGGATTACATTATATCTTCTGCTGCAGATTACCAGCAGGAACGTGAGTATGTGAAACTATCGGGCATGACAAAATACGCTTCGAGGAGGGCTGGTGTTCAATGAGATCTGATTACAGCCGGACGGCTGAAGGGATGCTGATCCTTCGTGCGATCGAACAATATCTGCCGGAAAACCGTAGAATCATCGATGATCCGTATGCGGCGCAGCTCCTGATCAACAGCCAATACCGGATGATCGCGGCATCATCGGTTCTCTCGCAGATGCTCAGTGGTTTTTTAAAGTTCTGGGCTCCGGGGGGCCAGGAGATGCTCACGATCAGGCCGCGCCTGGTCGATGATCATGCGCGGGAGCTTGAAGCGAAGGGGCTCGATCAGATCGTGCTGCTCGGCGCCGGTTTCGACACAATGGCGCTGCGGCTAAAAAGCGAGTTGCGAAACTGCCGTGTCTTCGAAGTCGATCATCCGGCGACGCAGGTGGAGAAGGTCAAGGGGATGAACCGGATCGGAAAGCCCGGGAATCTTGTTTTCGTCGCCGTTGATTTCGAGAAGGATGATTTTGCCGAGAAGCTCAAAGGCGCCGGGTTTGATCCCGCACTCAGAACGTTCATCGTCTGGGTGGGTGTTTCGTATTACCTCAGGCCGCAGACGGTTGAGCAGACGCTCAGCCGTATTGCCGCACTTGGAGGCCCCGGAACGCATCTGGCATGGGATTACATGCTTGCCGATGTGGTTGATGGGAGCTCAAAAGATCTCGATGCGCTCGATAAGCGTTGGCGAGTTGCCGCGCTCGGCGAGCCCTGGTTGTTCGGACTCAAACCCGAGGACTTCCCCGGATATCTCGACCGGTTCGGATTCAGGCTGATCAGGGATTACGAATCGCTCGAACTTCAGCAACTCTATTGCCCCGATCGCCGGCGACCGATGAGCTACGTCCGCATAGCTTTCTGCGAAAGAATCTGAATACTGGCGGATTTCGCAGGATGCACTATAATTTGTGCCTTGTGACTTGACTGAATTTATTCCTGCAAGGAGAGTGTCCGTGAGAGAAGGTTGGGAAGCCGTCATTGGTCTTGAGGTTCATGCTCAGCTCAATACCAAATCGAAGATTTTCTGCAGATGTTCGACCGAATTCGGTCGCGACTCCAATGACCACACATGTCAGGTCTGCCTGGGATTGCCGGGGGCGCTTCCGGTGCTTAATCGTGAAGTCGTCCATTGTGCGGCCAGGGCGGCTCTGGCCCTGAATCTGAAGATCAATAATGAATCGATCTTTGCCAGAAAGAACTATTTTTATCCGGATCTGCCGAAGGGATATCAGATATCGCAGTATGACCGGCCGTTCTCCGAGAATGGCAAAGTCGAGATTCTGACCAGCGAGCGTGACGATGGCGGGCGCCCCCTGGAATGGCGTCTCAGGCAGTTCGGGATTACCCGGGCTCACATAGAGGAAGACGCCGGCAAATCAATTCACGAGGACGTGGGCGATGCGACCAAATCATACGTCAATCTGAACCGAGCCGGCACGCCGCTGCTCGAGATCGTCAGTGAGCCGGATTTCCGCACCAGTTGGGAGGCTTATGATTATGTCGGCTTCCTGCGCCGCACTCTGCAGTACATCGGCGTTTGCGACGGCAACATGGAGGAAGGGAATCTGCGCTGTGACGCCAATGTTTCGGTGCGACGCGCCGGTGAACCTAAATTGGGAACCAGGGCCGAGATCAAAAACGTCAACTCGCTTCGATACCTGCAGAAAGCGATCGATTACGAAATCGATCGCCAGATTACCATCCTCGAAACCGGCGGCAGGATCGTCCAGGAGACCCGACTCTGGAACGAGAAAGAGAACAAGACTTATACGATGCGCTCAAAGGAAGATGCGCACGATTACAGGTATTTCCCAGAGCCGGATCTGCCGCCTTTGGAAGTCGGCAGCGAATGGATCGAATCCCTGAAGTCGCACCTTCCGGAACTTCCGGAAGCCCGCCGCCGACGTTTTATCGACGATTATCAGCTTTCATCGGATGAATCCTTCACCATGACCAGCCAGAGAGAACTGGCCGATTACTTCGAATCGGCAGTCAGAACTTCCGGCAATCATCGCGCTGCGGCAAACTGGATTCTTTCGGAACTCCTGCGCGAATTGAAGAATGACAATGTCGATATCACCGAGTGTAAAATCAAAGCCGAAGACCTCGGCGCGCTGATCAAATTGATCGATGACAACACCATCTCAGGAAAAATGGCCAAGGATGTCTTCGTCGATATGTTTGCGACCGGCAAGGCCCCGGCCGATATCGTCAGCGAAAAAGGCCTTGTCCAGATCACTGATGCCTCGGCGATCGAAAAGATCGTCGATGAGGTCATTGCCGCAAACCCGAAACAACTTGAGCAGTACCGGTCCGGCAAGACAGGGCTGATGGGATTCTTTGTCGGCCAGGTCATGAAGTCCACCAGTGGCAAGGCCAATCCCCAGGTAGTCAATGACATTCTCAAGAAAAAACTTGAAATATGAAGAACGTTTAATCCATTTCAGAACGGAAGATGAATTTATTATGAAGAAGAAGATATTTGCAGCATTTTTATTGGGAATAATCTCCATCGCCTGTTCCGGTACGCCATCGAGCGAGACGGCGAAGACCGAAACGACAACGCCCTCGCGGCCGGCGGCCCCGGCTCTGGCCACTCCGAATCCGGCGATAACAGACCCTGAGGTCGCCGTCATAGAGACCGATTACGGGAAAATCAAAATCAAATTCTATCCGGACGTTGCTCCACAGCACGTCGAGAATTTCAAGAAGCTGGCGAGGGAGCAATTCTTCAATGGACTGGCTTTTCATCGTGTCATTCCCGACAACATCATTCAGGGCGGCGATCCCAACACGCGCAGTGGCGACCCGAGCGAATGGGGAATGGGTCAGCCCGGTCAACCTAACGTCAATGCCGAATTCAATACTCGTCCGTTCGTCAAAGGCACCGTCGGAATGGCGCGGCGCGGAGGCGACGTCAACAGCGCCACCAGCCAGTTTTTCATCTGCCTCACCGAGCACCCCGAGTGGAACGGCAAATACACAGTCTTCGGCGAAGTCGTTCAGGGAATCGAAACCGTCAAGCTCATCTCAAACGCTCCCAGCGACCCGAACTCTCAAAAGGTCAAAGATAAAGTAGTCATGAAAAAGGTCCTTATCGAAAAGGCCGGAAATTGATCATCCTTGGTGGCCTCCAATTGTTTTTATGAACTACTTTGAGTCCGTAAAACTGGCGTTTGATGCTATCTGGGCGCACCGGCTCAGGTCGTTTCTCACGCTTCTCGGCGTGATCTTTGGTGTGGCGACGGTAATCGTGGTCGTCTCGCTGATAGAGGGCTTCAACAAGTATGTCGACGAGAAAATCGCCAACATCGGAACCAACGCCTTCAGCGTTCAGAA
Source organism: Acidobacteriota bacterium (assembly GCA_016710075.1). GTDB lineage: Bacteria > Acidobacteriota > Blastocatellia > RBC074 > RBC074 > JADJLO01. Next base: position 239,171 of record JADJLO010000007.1, read on the forward strand.
ATATTCGATCGAGGATTTTTCGAGTCTGGAAGCCTTTGATTCGGCAAAGCGGCGCAACAAGGACGTCACCATGGAAGACCTTGAGGCGCTCAGAGCCAGGGGCGGAACAATCAAGGATGCCGGCGCGCAGGAGCAGGAGATGTGCGAGCTGAAATACGACACAGGGGTTCTCTACGGCGTCAGCCTGCTCGCCATCACCGCCAACATGGTCGAGATTCAGAACAAGGAGATTTCAGAGGGCCGCCCCTTCACTTCAACCGATGAAGACGGGGGCAGGTATGTTTGCTTTATCGGCGCCGACGTCGCCGATAAATTCTTCCCGACAAAAAGCGCAATCGGTGAAAAAATCAAAATCGACGGGCGCCCGTTTGAGATTGTCGGCATCGCAAAAGCCCTGGGATCCGTCTTCGGACAGTCGCGGGATAAGTTCGTTTCGATTCCGCTTACCACTTTTATGAATATCTACGGCTCGCGCCGCTCTTTTCAACTGTTTGTGGTCTCTACAAGCGAAGCCACTTATCAGGATGCCGTTGATGAGGCTCGGGTGGTGATGCGCACCAGGCGGAAACTTGCACCGAACGAAAAAGACAATTTCGGAATTGTGACGCCGAGCGCGGTCAATAATCTGCGAGAGAAAATATTCGGGACGGTTCAGACTGTCGCCATCGGTGTCACCTCGATTGCGCTGGTGGTTGGCGGCATTGTGATTATGAATATCATGCTGGTGAGTGTGACTGAGCGAACCAAGGAGATCGGTCTGCGCAAGAGTCTTGGCGCGCGTCGCCGCGATATCCTTGAACAGTTTCTCGCAGAATCAACGACGCTGGCGCTGCTTGGTGGGGCTATGGGAACTCTGATTGCCTGGGGACTGGGTAAACTGGTCTCAGCTTTATCGCCGATTCCGACATCTCTACCACTGGGGGCCGTCGCCATGGGCCTGATTGTATCGGGGAGCGTCGGTCTGGTCGCCGGCGTCTACCCGGCATGGCGCGCTGCCAAACTCGATCCGATTGTCGCTCTCCGGTCGGAATGAAGAAAGAGCATGGAGTAGAGCATGGAGTACCGCCTTCAGGCGGAATGTTATCAAAAAGCAGGCCTCCTGAAGGCGAAACTCCAAACGGGGACTCAAAACCCTGCTTTTATTTAGGAGCCGCGGCCAGACACTGGGTCTTGGCTTTCTTTGCGGCGGCCATCGCCTCTTTCTGTTCCTTGCCCTTCTTCGCCTTGCCAGCCTTCACTGCTTCTTTGTAATCATCATTGCATTTTTTCACCGCAGCTTTGTGTGCCGAAGCGTCGGCCTTCATGGTGCCTGCCTTTTTCTGCCCGGCAATCGTGGCCGGAGCAGCAATACATAGTGTCAGAACTGCTCCGAGGAGCACATTGGCGATTTTTCGATTCATAGATTCCTCCATTGTGGTTTTTCAGGGGGTTAATAAATTGTTTCGACAATAGAGTATTGGGCAAGGGGTGTGCCAATGCTGAGCGCATCATCTTTCGAAGGGAAATGTCTGGCAGAGCAAGGGTTGGAGACGGCAGCTGAAAATAGCTGGCTGAAGATGTTGTGGCGACATTGCCGGTTGAAGCAATTTCGCCACAACGATTGCGCTACAGCTTCGACAGTTTGGCGATGATCTCTTTCATGATTTCTGAGGCGCCGCCGCCGATGGTATTCAAGCGGCCGTCTCGCCAGGCGCGGCCTATCGGATATTCTGTGGTGTAGGCGAACCCGCCCATGATCTGCATGCAGTCGTACATGACCTTTTGATCCAGATCGCAGCAGAAGAGTTTCGCCATAGGTGATTTCGCGTACGGCTTCCTGTCCGCGATTAATCAGGTCGAGTGCTCGATAACAGAGCCATTTGCCCGCTTCGATGCTGGTCAGGTGTTCGGCGAAACGATGCCGCCAGACCTGAAAAGATCCGATCGGCTGCCCGAATGCCTCGCGTTCCTTGCCGTAGTTGATGGCAAATTCGAGGGCGCGCTCCATTTTGTGAACCGCACCAAGCGCCGCCACCAGCCTCTCACCCTGAAAGTTCTGCATGACGTAATAGAAACCCTTGTTCAATTCAAGCAGATACCGGCGTGGAACGCGGCAGTTGTCGAAGAAGAGCTCGGCCGTATCCGACGACAGGTTGCCGATCTTTTTGAGTTTTTTGCCCACGCTGAAGCCCGGAGTATTGGTCGGGAAGATGACGAATGAAATGCCTTTGTACCCTTCGTCGCCGGTACGAACAGCGAGGAGGATGAAGTCTGAGCGGGTGCCGTTGGTGATCCACAGCTTCTGTCCGGAGATGACCAGGTCGTCGCCGTCAAAGCGGGCGCGGGTTTTGATGTTGGCGACATCCGAACCCCCTCCGGGCTCGCTGATACCCAGTGCGGCAATGTAATCGCCGGCCACTGCGGGTTTGAGAAATTCTTCGCGCTGCTCGTCGGTGCCGAGTTCTTCAAGCGCGGGTAGCGTCATATCCGATTGGACCATCAGCGCCATTCCCACACCGCCGTTGTTGGCATATGACAAGCCATCAACATAGGCCGCCGTCGCCCACCAGTCGAGCCCGCTGCCTCCCCATTTTGGGTCAGTTCGGATGCCGAACAAGCCCAGATCGCCGGCTTTTTTGAACAGTTCGCGCGGAAATATGCCGGCTTCGTCCCACTCCTCGCCGTAGGGGGCGATCTCTTTCAAGCAGAATTGCTTGACCGTCTCGCGCAGCATCGCGTGCTCTTCATTGAAATAAGGAAAGGCTGGGGCTTCCCCAACATGCGGCGTCGCCTGGGTGATTGATGTCTGTGACATAGTTTTATCCTCCCGAATAATTTTGGCAACTGATTTTGGCAAATGATTATTGAGTTGCTCAGTTTAAAGTTTAATGTTGAAAGTTTAAAGAGCGATGAGGGCATTGATGGCGGCGGCGCAACATTATATTGCGGGGGGCTTTAAACTTTAAACTATAACCCTTAAACTTCCCGGGTATGACGAGAAGCGATCTGCGAGAAAATATTTTGATGGCCGTGGACACGTTATGGGAGAACAAGCTTCGTTCGTTTCTCACCATTCTCGGCGTGGTCGTGGGAACGATGACGGTGATCGTCATCGCGGCCTTTGTCTCCGGCATTGAAACTCAGGTTTCAAAGGAGATCGAATCCTTCGGCACCAATTCAATCTATGTTTTCAAATTCAATCCGGGATTCAATTTTAATCTCTCGGCGGAAGAGCGCATGCGCAAGCCGATCAGCGCCGAAGATGCGATTGCGATCGGCGATGAATGCCCGTCGGTGATCAATGTCGCCGCCTTCATGTCGCCGGTGGACTTCCTGCTGGGGCCGATGGCCGAGCGCGTCAAGATCAGATATCAGGATACCGAAATGGTGAACGCTACCGTTCAAGGGATGTTCCCATCCTATTCCAGGATGGGAATCATTGATGTCACCGAAGGCAGGTTTTTTACGGATAGCGAAAACGCTACACGGTCCGATGTCTGCGTCATCGGCCGTGATGTCGCCAACACTCTCTTCCCGATGGTCAATGCTTTGGAGAAAGAGATTGTCATCAACGGGCGCAATTACCGTGTCATCGGGGTGCTCAAAAAGCGAGACAGCTTCATCCAGCCTTCCGACGATCCGGGAAACGAGAACAAGTCCGTTTACATTCCCTACGAGACGATCAGGAAGGTCTATCCGAACGTCAAGGAGAATTTCGTCATAGCCCAGTCGATTCCCGGCAAGGTCGATCAGGCGGTCGACGAGATTCGCCAGGTTTTGCGCAAGCGTCGCAAAGTCCTTTACAGTCAGCCTGATAATTTCGGGGTAGACACGTCGCAGGGGATTATCGATCAGTTCAAGGCGATCACCAGCGGAGTCTTCCTGCTGATGATTGCGATTTCGAGCGTCGGCCTGTTGATAGGAGGAATCGGCGTCATGAACATCATGCTGGTTTCAGTCACCGAGCGGACGAGAGAGATCGGCGTGCGCAAGGCCATCGGCGCGAGAAAGCAGGACATCGTTCTGCAGTTTCTCATCGAGGCTGCGACTCTGACCGGGATTGGAGGGTTGATGGGAATCCTGCTCGTGTGTGCGCTCGAAAAATCTTAACCATCGTGCATCCCGGTAACATGTTGCCGGATGATGTAAAAAAATATTGGGCAAATGAAGAAATTATTTATTGTCTTATTGCAGTCATTGATGCTGGTGTCGACATCAGTTCCGCAGGGTTTCGCCGCGCAGGCTCAGGATCAGCAGAAACCGAAGGAGCCGAAGGAAATAGATCGCAGGAAGACGCCGCTTTCTGAACGGCCGGGGCTGACGCTTGGCGATGTCAACACGCAGATCGGCATGGATAAACGCATTATCGTGGTCATGGCCGCGATGAATGTAGCGGGTTTCGATTACGAGCCCGGCGGCAGACAAATAACAGCTCTCCGCCGGCAGATGCGCGACGACCTCAAAAATCTCAAACCCGGGTTGATCAATCGGCTTCGCGCTTATTTCGACTCACATCGCTTTGGCAGGACTGATGCCGCGGCCGTGGCGCCATATCTGAGCCTTGCCTTGTGCCTGACCGAACCGCCCGCGTTCATCGTCGATGTACCGGCCGACAGGCTGCCGGAAGACGTCAAACAGATCACGGATTTCATTCCTCTGCTCGAAGAATTTTATCGCGAAGCGGGGTTTTCAAGGCTGCTTCCCAAATATGTCGAAGCCTACACAAGGACGGCGATAACCTACGGCGATCCGGCCGGCATGGCTCTCGGCTCAGTGCTCTTCTACCTGCATACCGAGCCGGTGCTCGAACTCCCGCCGCTTTTCATTCCACGCAGGACGGCGCCTCCCCGGAAAGCTGAAGAAAAGAAATCGAAGGACAAGAAGGCAAAAGGTGAGAAGCCTGTCGAGGAGCCGGCGAAAGAGGATATCTACAACGTCCCGAACCGCCTGAGAGAATTCGTGATTATGCCGGATCTCTTGAATTCTTCCGGCGCGGCAAACCTGCGAATAGTTCGAGACAGCTACTTTCTGCTGCTTGGCCCGACGACCGAGCCTAATCTTGAAGCCATCCGGCGGGCATTTTTGAGTTTCGTCATAGACCCGTTGACCGAGCGCCAGATCAAGGAAGTCGCGGCAATCCGCAATCCTCTCAGGAAACTGATGGAATCGCGTGGCGAGAGGCTGGATCTGGAATACGCTCAGCGCAGCGCTTATTACCTGATCACGGATTCACTGGTCAGAGCCATTGACGCGCGTATGGACGTTCGTGGAATTGCCACCAGAAGGGCCTTCTCCGAAGATGAGGCGATCTACGAACTGAGCCTCGCCTACGACCGCGGCGCCGTGCTCGTCTATCATTTCTACGATCAGATCAAAGCCTACGAGGCCGTAGGCGTGAACCTCCGCGATTATTTTTCGAGTCTGATTCAGAACATCGATTTTGACCGCGAATCGAAGCGGCTGGATGAATACGCCCAGCGCCTGGCGCGGTACAAGCAACTGAAGACCGAGGCCACTATGGCTCCGGTTCCACCGCCGACCATTTCCAATGCCGATGAGGGGCTCGTCGCACAGATAATCGAGGCCGATAAGATGATGAAGGCGCGGAAATATCCGGAGGCTCGCGGAATTCTTGAATCGGCCCTGCGTGCCCGCCCGAACAATGCCCGGGTCCTGTTTGGACTCGCCGAAGTGACCAGCAAACAGGCCACGACTCTGGAAGATTCCGACCGCGTCGAAGAGGCTCTCTTTGCCGCAGTCGAGTACTATCGTCAGGCCGCCAGAAATGCCTCCCCCGAAGCTGAGAAATGGCTCGCTCAACGTAGCTACGTCGGCGCAGGAAGAATCCTCGATTTCATCGCAGAGAACAACCCGGCCATGGCCGAGAAGATGTCGGTCGAGGCGCTGGCCGCTTATGAAATGGCTCTGAAAATAGGCAAAGTAGAGAACGGCGCCTATGACGAGGCCGAGAAGGCCGTCAAACAACGCGTTCAGAAGCCAAGGTAGTAATCAATCCGGCGAAGAAGGCTGTGGCTGTCAAAAGCAGGGAGGGGATGAACTTCATGACGTTCATCCCCTCCCTGCTTTTTTTATTGGTACGAAAACAATCGGAAGCCTTTTAGTTGCAGTTTTCAGGAATCGAGAGTGGTCTCTGACTTCTGATGATCATCACCGGCACTGCCGGGGCCTGTTCGGTCGATGACTCGTTCGATTGTTCATCACAGTTGGGAAGGGGAATTTCCAGGACGTTGGGCGCCGGAACAACCCTGATCCTTCCCTTGAACGCTTCTTCAATGGCTATCATTCGAACCGTTTCCTGATCGACCTGCTTGCAGAAACTTCTCACCGGTGCGGACAGACCTTGATTGATCAGTGGCTCCAGATTCAGACGTTCAAAGCGAGCCCTCTGAACTCTGCCAAAGATGCCTCTCTGGCCGCCGGTATAGGCGTTGCCATATTCCAAACGGCCTCACCCTTTGGCTCAGCAGGTCCCGGTGAGTTCGCCTCCGGCACATCCGTCCCGGATTCAGTTACTTCAGCAACGAGAACGTTATCGCCGGGCAATTCAAGGGATTCCGTCAGATCATTGTTCAAAGCGACATCCATCGGTACCCCGCTACCGCTCTCAAGCGCATTCACTTTTCTGGATTGATTTACAGGAATTTTGCTGCCTGCCGGTGTGGTTTCCGTCGCATTTGCAAATCGGCCGGCAATGACTCCGTTGATGTCAAAAGAAACTGCATCGGTTGTGACTATGTCTCCCTCCTTCTCCTTGAGAAGACTGTCACTCAGAGTCACTGCCAGAAAGTTTGCTTGATAGAAGCCCTCTCGCGCCGTATCGGGGAACATCGACGCGAGCGAACTCGAGGTGCTCAATACGTGGCGTGCAACATTGCTGATCGAGAATGGCTTGATAATATGGGCCGCAACGATCAGCAGCATGATCAATAGTATTCGCGCAACAGTCTGGCCTTTCATAGTAAACTCCAGGTTTTTTTACAAACATTCGAGGCAGGGAAGATTGCCTTGCCCTGCCTCTTCCTGATCATCATCATTTTTTTATTTTTCATTTTTCATTACGGTTCGTTGAGGTTAGTGAACGAACCCGGTCAATAGTTTCAACCCTTCGGACCGTCATGATGATTTTTCTCAGCTTTAAAGATCGAATTGATTATCCACAAACTCTGTTTGCAGATTGTTAACACCTTGTAAAAAAACTGTAAAAATGCGGGTTACAGCAGTCTGCAGGATGAACGATGCTTTCTGACTCTTCTTGCAGTCTGTTATGGGATACGAAAATCTTCCCGGAGAGAGGTGCAGTAAAGATGCGCCATGAAGATTATATTTCTTTAAAGTTCGAGTCAGTTATTATTTGAAGTAGGAATCGACACTATCACCCTGATTGATGGTGAGTTTGCCGTCGGCGACGGCGAGGTCAAGATGAGCGACGGCTTCGGAGACGGCGAGGAATCTGTTGATGTTTTCAACGTGCGGGAAGATGAGTTTGGACATTTCCCAGCCGTTGATTCCAGGTTTGGGGACGAGGCTGAAGACTTTGGTTTGGCGGTCGTGAACGTGGCGGACGAGTCGGTGGAAATGTTCTTCAAAATCTGTCACATCTCCACCGTGAGAAGTCCTGATGACGGTTGGAGCGAGTTCGCGGATTCGCGCCAGGGAGACAAGGTACTCGCCGAGGGAAGGGAATCGCCTGTCCGGATCGATCGGATCGGGATTGAGCACCGGATTCGGCGTGATATTTTTGAGGATAGTGTCTCCGCTGAGCATCATTCTGTTGCTCTCGCGCAGCAGGCAGCAGCTTCCGGGCGTGTGGCCGGGAGTGTGAATCACACGAAGCGAGCCGGAAGCGAAGACGAATTCCTGGTTATCCCTGTATGCTTCGACATCTTCAACCGCATCGGCATAGGTGTGAATCAGCTCATACCGGCCCGCCATCGCCTCAAGCTCTTCCACGGGCACACCCGCCCGCCTGAGCAGATCGCGATTGACACGAGTCTGGCGATGCTGAGAGATATTCCTGTACTCCCATTCGTGAACATAGACCCTTGCCCCCGATTCGCGCTGCAGGATTCCCGCCAGCCCGCAGTGATCTTCGTGAGTGTGCGTCAGAATGATGCGGCCGATGTCGGCCACCGTGAATCCAAGCTTTCGCAACTGGTCTCTGAGCGCACTCAGCGCCTCGTCGGTCTTCGGACCCGTGTCGACCAGAGTAATCGGCTCCTCGGCGACAAGATAGATGTTGATCGGACCGACTGGAAATGGAGTCGGGATGACAAGTTTTTCAATGCGCATATAAAAAAGAGTTTAAAGTTTTAAGATCAAAGTTCAAAGGCGGCGGCGAAAGAGCTGGTGGACAGGCGGATGTCCTCCGGCGTTTGTCCAACACGGCTGGTCAGGGTTTTGCTGGGGGTGCGATCTTCATCTCGGATTGACTGGAATCGAAGCGCTTGAAGGCGGAGAATTCGAACCATGCATCCCAATTGAGCCCTCTGAAGAGGTTTTCATTGCCGGCGGAGTTGACGCGAATGAGTTGAGGGGACCAGAGTCCTGTGTTCAATCGCTGCTGCTGATAGATGAAATTGAGCGCCTCCGGAGCCGCATTCTTGCCCACTGCTTCAGTTTGAAAAGACTGGCCTTCGATTCGGACCAGAGCCTTGTCGGCGACATCGATCCAGATGATTCCCTTGATCTGCCCGATCCACGATTTTTCGGAATCGATCTGAACGCCTTCCTTCGGCTTGAAATCAAGCACGATCGATTCGCGGCCGTCGAGGGTGACGGTTCTGGGCGAACTTACCTCGCAAAGATTGAAGATGTCGGACGGATTGATGGTCAGTGCGACGTATGCCTTTTTAACGTAACCTCCGAGCCCCGCTGCCCAGAACGCATTTTGAACCGGTTGTTTATCGGATTCCTGTTTGGTTTCGTCGCTTTTTATCAGGGTATCGGTCGCGCTTCTTCTTTCGATGGTGATTCTGTCGTAGGGAAGAAAGCTGCCGTTTTGAGTGAGTTGCACCAGTGCGTGCCGGCCTTTGATCGGGTAGGCTTCGTAGTCCTTGTACTCCTCGCTTCTGATGCGGCCGTTCTTGTCGAGAATGCGGTGGACCTTGCGAAGCGAATAGGTATAGTCGCCGAGCCGGCGCTGCATCTGAATCCCGTTGATTTCAAGATCCCTGATCAGGTCCCGGACGGAGAGCTCAACGGGTTTTGAGGCGCTCATCGCCGTCAGCGTAAGTTCCCCAATCCTGTCTGAAGCAGCCAGGGTGCTGTTGATCACTTTTACGTCTTCTGCGGGTTGAGCGGCCACGGCGGCGCCGCCGATCAGATTGAATGTCAGATCCTCTTCAGAATGTTCGTTGCCCTGATTGACCGCCGCGCGCAGTTTGTAACTACCCGATGGGAGTCCCTTTACCGGCAGGCCGGCGGTGAAGCCGACCCAGCCTCTTTCATCGGGGCCCGAGAGCGCAGGCGAAGCGCTGGCCACAACCTTGTCACCCAGAAGAAGCTCGATTTTCAGGTCGGGTTTAGCAGATAGTTTCTCGTCCGGGTGAATCGGCAGGTGAAAGGATATCTCGTTTCTGCCTGCGGCCTGAAGTTCGCCGGATGTTTCCGGTACAATCCGGGTACGGCCGACGATCAGATGATTGTCTTCGTCGGATGAAGGCGGCTTGTCGATCTGCTCCACCTGTCGAACCAGGTAGAGGCTGCCGGTCTGCAGTCCTGAGTTCCCACCCGGTTCTCCCGAGTGAGAAGCTTCAACATTGATGATCCTTCGGCGAGCGCTGAGCCGGTTCGTTGCCCTGTCGTGGGCGACCGATTCGATCGTGTAGCGGCCCGGTTGAAGCATGAAATCCCTGACGAGGGAAACATTCATCTTTCCGGCTTCCTTGATCTGGGCCACGGGAATATCCAGATCGTGACTCTCGCTGAACTTCTGAACGATTTCGCCGGTTGAGTTCCTGACGATCGCCAGCAGAGAGAATTTTGCCGCGTACGATTTCTTTTCCTTGTCTTCGTCCGGTTGAATGAAGTTTGACAGCGAGGTTTCCGAGATGAAGACGTGGTGAATCTCTCCCTGCTTCGATTCGAAATGCAGTAATGCCGATTCGATCGGGAAGTCTTTCGGGACGACCGATTCCGAAAGCACCTTGAGCATCGGGGTTTCATAATCAAGTAGCGGAGTCGTGTTGGTTCGCGGCACAGCGAAATAACCGCTTCTGGTTCTGGCCTTCAATCCCTGGCGCAGGATGTTGACCTTGATTGACCGGAACTTGCCGTCGTGTTCCTGCTTTTGGGGAGAGTAGGACAGGAAATAGAAGCTGCCGAGCTCAGTGGCTGCCCGCTTTAGCGCGCCATTGAGATCGTTCATATTTGTGATCAGAAATCCGCCTGTCGCTTCCGTCAGGTCTGCAAGCGCTCCCTGCTTGTTCATCTCCTTCTTGCGGTCGATGAATTCAAAGACATTGAAATTGCTCGAAGCTCTGTCGGGAGAATTTGTGCTGAACGAATCGGCAAGCCCTTCCTTGAATGAACTGGTTTCAGTTCTGCGCGAGGCGTTGATGACGGTCGAAGATTCAAGCCGGCTCGATACGTTGCCGGCGCCGGCCGGCAGGACTCTCATATCCACCGAATAAAAAGTGACATTGGCAAGGTTGGCCTCGCTGACCACGGTGCGCATGAAAGCGTTCAGGCCTGCATTCAGATAAAGCCCGTTCGAAATATAGAGAACCATCTTGCGTCCCGGCAGATTCCGGTGTGATCGGGCAGTATGAAAAAGCGAAAACACCGGAGATGAAGATTTGGTCGAGTTGATTGTTTTTTCAGCCTGCAGAATGGTATCGACCGAAAGCCTGGCAAGCAGAGGTGAATCAGCCGCGATCGTAATGTTGGCGTCGGCTTGTGAATCTTCGGCCGAGGCTTCGGTTTTAAGAGCGGCAAGGCTGAGATCGCTGAATTCCTTCAGGCTTTTTTCGGTGGAATTGATTGCCCGATCAGCCGCCTTGCGCAGTTTGCTTTTGTCGTTGGTGAACTGCTCGACGAGGTAGAGTTTCTGCCTGGCGACCAGCACCCTGACCAGAATATTTTCCGTAAGCGAATTGTCGATGAAGTTGTAGGCGACTTCGCGGGCGAGTTGAGCGCGGCCCGGATCGATGCGGTCAAAGAGCAGTGTCACGAGGTTGCATGAGCCATTCGCGCCGGTCTGCCAATCCGTTGCGGGCTTTGACCCGTCACCCCGGCCGGCTTTGTTCACGCTGCCGACCAGCCGAAACTGTGTTGTCGTTTGTTTGACGCCGTCTTCGAGAACCTCGATTTCTTCGGGGCGCAGATCGGTGATGGCTCTGCCCTTTTTGTCATGAACGGTGACATCGAGCAGGACTTCAAGGGTCTTCACTTTGACCGGCTGTTGAGCGATAGTGCCCGGCGACGGCAGTACGCAGAGCGCCAGCAGAAACAATGTTCTTATCGCGCGAAAATTACTGAGATCAGGCAATGGTCATACTCCTGTCCCTTGAGCAGGTGACGAAACAAACGAAAAAGACGAAACAAACGAAAAGCCTCGACAGTCTAATACCTTTCGTTTATTTCGTCCATTTCGCGTGCGTCGTCATCTTCAATCGGTAAGCGGAACTTTAGAAAATATATCCGCCGGCCTCGACGACCTTGTCGGCGATACGTTCACGAATGGCAGCCGTGTTGATCGGCTCCATCTTCGTCAGACGCCGAAGAGCAGCGAGCGTCATGCGAAGCTCGTCGCCGTCGTACATGGCGGCCAGAGCGTTCTTCGCGGCCGTCTCGATGCGGCCTATGGCGTCGTGGGTATAGAGTCTGGTCGCATCGACGGCATACTCGTGTTTGGCCTCGCCGTCGCGGGCGATGAGCTTGGACGTCCTTCCGAGGGCACTGTCGATCTGGAATGCTTCGATGATCGTGTCGGCAGCCCAGCAGAGCACCATCTGCTGCTCCTGGATGGCTTCTTTATACTTCATCGCCGCCGAACCGAGCAGCATGAGCGCGATCTTCTTGGCATTGGCCGCGAGTTTGCGTTCGATGGCCAGCGGAGAGGCATCCTCGTCTGTATCGAAAGACGGGCCGGCGAGCAGCTCTTCCTGCAGTTTCTGAGCCGCGGCGAACAGCGGCAAGCCGCCCTTCAGCGCGCGTTTGAGCAACTGGCCTGGAATGAGCAGGCGGTTGATCTCGTTGGTGCCTTCATAGATGCGATTGACGCGGCAGTCGCGGTAAACGCCTTCAGCCGGATAATCTTCCGTGAAGCCGTTTCCGCCGTGGATCTGGACGTTCTCGTCGGCGCAATAGAAGAGCGTTTCGGTTCCCGCGACCTTGATGATCGCGCATTCGATGGCGTACTCCTCGATGGCCTTGAGAATCTCGGCCGGATTCGACTTGTCGATCGTCTCCTCGCGGGCTTCGATCATGCCGGCGGTGCGATAGACGGCCGATTCACCCGCATAAAGCCGTGTGGCCATTTCAGCGAGTTTGTATTTGATCGCTCCGAAGGTCGCGATGGCGCGCCCGAACTGGCGTCGCTCGGCGGCATATTTCGCCGCCTGTCCGAGGACTCGCTTGGCTCCGCCAACCGCGCCGGCGCCCATCTTGATGCGGCCGAAATTGAGCACGTTGAATGCGATCAGGTGGCCCTTGCCGACCTCGCCCAGAAGTCGATCTTTCGGGATCTTTGCATCCTGCAGGATCAACGGAGTCGTCGACGATCCGCGCTGGCCGAGCTTGTGCTCCTCATGGCCTCGGCTGACGCCGGGGTCGTTTACTTCAACGATAAATGCCGAGAATTTATCGCCGTCGACTTTTGCAAAGACGGTGTAGACATCGGCGAACCCTCCGTTGGTGACCCACATCTTCTCGCCGTTGAGAATCCAGTGCTTGCCGTCATCGCTCAGGCGGGCTGTTGCCTTGGCGCCAAGCGCATCTGAACCCGAACTCGATTCGCTCAGACAATAGGCGCTGATCCATTCGGCCGAGCCGATCTTTGGCAAATATTTGGTCTTCTGCGCATCGTCGCCAAAGAAGACTATCGGCAACAATCCGATGCTGCTGGTTGCGCCGAATCCGGTGGCGAAAGATGCCTGACCCGACATGTTTTCCGCAATCAGCATGTTCGAGACGTGGTCAAGCTCCAGCCCTCCGAACTTCTCGGGAATACTGGCATTGATCATCCCGAGGTCGGCGGCTTTCTTGATCAGCTCGCGCTGCACTTCGTAATCCTTGCTTTCAATTTTGTCATTGTTCGGAATGACATCCTTGTCCATGAATTCGGTCATCGTCTGACCGATCATCACCTGTTCTTCGGTGAAATCTTCCGGCGAGAATATCTGCGATGGAAGTGTCTCCGACAGGAGAAATCCTCCACCCTTGATTATTTCTTTTTCCAGTTGTGCTGACATATCTGCTCGGTCCTTTCTCTCAAAAAAGTCTAAAGTTTAAAAGTCTAAAGTCTAAGAGTTTAAAGTAGGAGTTTAAAGTCTAAAGGTTGCCTTGAGAGACGATCTTTAAACTTTAAACTTTGGACTTTAAACTTCTTATTTATCTCATCAAATTTTCGAATATTCCTGCCGCTCCCATGCCTCCTCCGACGCACATGGTGACCATGCCGTAGCGGGCTTTGCGGCGTTTCATTTCATAGAGCAGCGTAGCGGTGAGTTTGGCGCCGGTGCATCCGAGGGGATGGCCGAGCGCGAGGGCGCCGCCGTTGACGTTGAGGCGTTCGAGATCGAGGTTCAATTCCTTGATAACCGAGAGAGCCTGAGCAGCGAAAGCTTCGTTAAGCTCGATGAGTTCGATATCTTCGAGCTTGAGGCCCGCGAGTTTGAGGGCTTTCGGGATAGCGACGACCGGGCCGATGCCCATCTCTTCAGGTGCGACGCCGCCGGTGGCAAAAGTCACGAACCGAGCCATGGGTTTGAGGCCCAGGGCATCGGCGCGCTCGCGTGACATGACGAGTGCTGCCGCCGCGCCGTCCGATGTCTGGGACGACGTGCCCGCTGTGACGGTGCCTTTGATGTGGAATGCCGGTCTGAGCTTGCCGAGTCCCTCGACGGTCGTGTCGCGTCGGACGCCTTCGTCGGTGTCAAACATCGTCTCGCGGACGCGGATCTTCCCGCGCCCCTTTTCATCGGTTTCAAGATCGCGCGAAACAACTTTGACGGGAACGATCTCTTCCTTGTACCTGCCGCCGTCGATGGCCGCGGCCGCATTACGATGGGAACGGACTGCAAACTCATCGGCCTGCTCGCGTGTGATTCCGTATTTGCGAGCCAGGTTTTCGGCGGTCAGGCCCATGTTCATATAAGTGTCGGGGAAGGCGTCGACCAGCGTCGGATTGGGTGAGAGGTTGTGACCTCCCATCGGCAGCATCGACATCGATTCGGCGCCGCCGCCGATGGCGACTTCTGAAAAACCGCACATGATGTGCTCGGCGGCGAGCGCAATTGCCTGCAGCCCCGAAGAGCAGAAGCGATTGATGGTCATGGCGGATGCCGTGTTGGGAATTCCTGCCAGAAGGCCCGCCTGGCGGGCCATGTTCATACCCTGCTGCGCTTCGGGCGTCGCGCAGCCGATGACGATGTCTTCAATTTCGCCGGGGCTGACTTCGGGTGTCCGTGCCAGGATCTCCCTGATCACGGCGGCGGCCAGATCGTCCGGCCTTGAATCCTTGAGCATGCCGCGAGGGGCTTTGCCGACGGCTGTACGCAGCGCATTGACGATTACTACTTCACGCATTGAATCTCTCCTTGTCTGAAATGAAAACTGTTTAGTTCCTCAGCGGTTTGCCGGTCTTGAGCATGTGAGCCAGACGCTCCTGCGTGGCTTTCGTGCCACAGAGGCTGACGAAAGCTTCGCGTTCCAGGTCCAGCAGGTACTGCTCAGAGACGCGGGTAGGCCGCGTCAGATTGCCGCCGGTGATGACTGTGGCGATCTTGAGACCGATCAACGCATCGTGATCGGAAATAAAACCGCCGCCCTTCATCATATGAAGCCCGAGTTTAAACTTGGTCAGAGCTGCTTCGCCAAGGACCAAAACATCCTGTTTCGGCTGGGGTGCGATGTAACCCTGGGCCGCCATGGCCAGGACTGTCTGTTTGGCCTCTTCAATGACGCGCTTGTCGTTGAGGATGATGCGATCCTGCTTGCGCATCAGGCCCCATTTGCGCGCTTCAGCCGCGCTGACGGCCACTTTGCCCGTTCCCGCCAGTTCGAAGTGATGTTTGAGCGCTTCGAAATGATCGGCTCCCGGATCGCTGTCGGCGATTTCAGATGCGCGGACGCCCATCTCCTTGGTTCCGCCGCCGCCCGGGATCAACCCGACTCCGACCTCGACAAGGCCCATGTATGTCTCTGCGGATGCCACGGCCCCTGTCGGCATGCAGGACCATTTCGCAGCCGCCTCCAAGCGTCAGGTGATGCGGCGCCACAACTACCGGCTTCGGCGAATAACGCAGGCTCATCGTGGTGTTCTGGAATTTCCTCACCGCCATCGAGATTTCGTCCCATTCGCCTTCCTGCGCGCCCATCAGAATCATCATGATATTTGCGCCGGCTGAGAAGTTGTCGCCCTGGTTGCCAATGACCAGACCTGCGAAATTCTTCTCGACCTCCTTGACGGCGAACTGGATCATCCCGAGCTGGTCGTCGCCGAGCGCGTTCATCTTCGAATGGAACTCGACGCAGGCCACGCCTTCTCCAAGGTCGATCAGGCTGGCGCCGGCATTCTTTTTGATGACCTTGTTCTGGTCCTTGAGCGATTTGAGAACCGTCAGGCCTGCGGGCAGGCTCACCGGCTTGTAGCCATTACTCGCAAAATCGAAGTAGTGTCGTACGCCGTTTTCGCTCTTATAGAAGCTCTTTGCGCCCGAAGCCAGCATCTTTTGAACGTTGGCCGGGATTGCGAGACCGTCCTGCTTCATCAGTTCGACAGATTTTTCGAGCCCGATCGCATCCCAGGTCTCGAAAATTCCCAGCTCGTGATTGAAGCCCCATTTCATGGCATTGTCGATCTCGACCAGGTTGT
Organism: Acidobacteriota bacterium; assembly: GCA_016710075.1. Taxonomy (GTDB): domain Bacteria; phylum Acidobacteriota; class Blastocatellia; order RBC074; family RBC074; genus JADJLO01. The sequence goes on from JADJLO010000007.1 coordinate 255,207, forward strand.
CGGCGATCTCAGGAATCCGGTTCGCGGCATAGATTGCAGTCTGGGTCATCGTGCGTCGAAGGAATTCGCCTGCCTTGTCGGTTGCCGTCGATAGATGAGCAATCCTGTCTTCCAGCTTGTCAAGCTGTTTTGCCGCATCGATCGAGGCGAATTTCGCCTTCTGCTGCGGGCGATACTCGAATGTGGCGAGATCGAGAGTCAGGATTTCCTTGCCGGCCTTCTTGTAAAAGCCGCCACCGGTCTTGTCGCCAAGCAACTTCCGCTCGACCATCTTCTCCATGAATTCAGGCACCTTGAACGATTCACGCTTCTCGTCGTTCGGCAGCGTGTTGTAAAGATTACGAGCTACGTTATAAGCCGTGTCCAGCCCAACTAGATCGAGCGTTCTGAACGACGCGCTTCTCGCGTGGCCGATTACATTGCCGGTCATGGCATCGACCTCTTCGAAGGTCAACCCGATCTCGAGATGACGTTCAATGCATGGAGCATCGAAAAATTGCCGATGCGGTTGGCCACAAATCCCGGAGTGTCTTTTGCCCAGACCACACCCTTGCCCAGAACGCGGTCCGTGAAATCCGCCGTGAATTTCGCCACCGCCGGATCGGTCTCCGGCTGTGTGATGATCTCCATCAGATACAGATATCTCGGCGGATTGAAGAAGTGCGTTCCCAGAAATCTTTTGCGGAAATTGTCAGATCGCCCTTCAGCGAGCGATGCCAGTGGAATGCCTGATGTATTCGATGTGATGATTGCTTCCGGATGAAGATGAGGCTCGATCCGCTCATAGAGCGAGCGTTTGATCTCCAGCTTCTCGACGATTGCCTCGATCACCCAGTCGCACTCCCTGAGCCTCGGCAGGTCGTCCTCGAAGTTGCCCACCGTGATTAGCCCTGCGGCGTCCTCGATAAAAAATGCCGCCGGCTTCGCCTTCTTTGCCCCGTCCAGACCCGCCTGGGATATCCGGTTGCGAACCGCACGCGATTCAAGCGTCAATCCCTTCGCCTGCTCCTCCGGTGTCAACTCCTTCGGCGCAATGTCGAGCAACAGGCATGGTATTCCGGCATTTGCCAGATGCGCGGCAATCTGAGCGCCCATCACGCCGGCTCCCAATACCGCAGCTTTTTTGATCTGCATAAATCTCTCCTTGCTATGGTTGCTGATCAGTTGCCAACTGCCAACTGCCAACTGTTTTTCAATAATTAGTTAATATCATTTCCGGCGCGAAGCCGAGCATTTTGAGCCGTCCGGTTGTCTGTTCAATCATCTCGCTTGATCCGCAGACCAGAGCGACTGAATTGTTCAGTTCGGGTATCAGATGATCGAGCAGGCTCTGGACGTAGCCGGTTGGCCCGCTCCACTCGGCGTCGCCGGGCTGACTGATCACCTGTCTCAGCTCAACGCCGTAATGACGCCATTGATCGGCCATCTCGTCCTGATAACAGAAATCGTCGATCGTCCTGACTCCATACAACACGATCAGACGGCCGTAATCGTCCCTCGAGTGGAAAACGTGCCTCAACGCAGATCTCAGCGGAGCCAGACCTGTGCCCATGCCCACGAAGACGAGGTCGTGCCCGCGGTACTTATCGACCGGGAAGCCATGTCCAATGATCTGCTTGAGCATCGCGTCTTTTCTGAATTGATGATCAAAGAGCGAACTCACCGCCTGAGAAGTGGAACTGCGCTTGATCAGGAATTCATATTCGGTTTCATCGGGTGAGGAAGCGAAAGCGGCATAAAAACTCCCATATTCGCCCATTTCAAGAACCGCTACCTGGCCGGCAGTGAATTCCGGCCTCGAGTCCCCGGCCGGAGCCATGAAGAAACTCCAAACACCGGGATTATGCTTGAATATTCTGGTTACGGTCAGCTTTGTCGATCCCATCCCCAACCCTGTCTCTGTATATATCTGTATTTAACTTCGGGAAATAATTACCATATCGGAAATACATTCTTTAAACTTTAAACCTTGAACTTTAGACTCTTTTTCTCTCTACTCCAGCGACCTTGAATATTGTATTTCCTTTTCCTTGTAGAGCTGATCGATCTGCTTCTTCAATTTATCGGTTACGACGCGGCGTTTGACTTTGAGAGTCGGCGTCAACTCGCCGTTCTCGATCGAGAGCTCACGGTCAAGGAGCATGACGGCCTTCAATTTTTCGTAATGCGAAAGGTCGCTGGTGAATCTATCGACATCTGATTCGATCAGCCGGACAATCGCGGGATTTTTGATCAGATCCGAGGTGTCCTGATAATCGATCCCGCTTTGCTGCGCGTAATTGCGAAGGATTTCGAAATTCGGGACGATGAGAGCCGCCGGGAACTTTCTGTCGTCGCCGATGACCATAACCTGATTGACGTAACGACTGCGCTTGACGGCATTCTCGATCACCTGCGGCGCGACGTATTTACCTCCGCTCGTCTTGATCAGATCCTTTTTGCGGTCGGTGATGAAGAGAAAACCGTCGGTGTCGACGTATCCAATATCGCCGGTGTGCAGCCAGACAAGGCCGTCCGGGGTCTTTTCGAGAGTTGCGGCCGACTCTTCAGCACGGTTGTAATAACCCTTCATGACATTCGGGCCGGAGCAGAGGATCTCTCCGTCCTCGGCGATTCTTACTTTTACGCCGGGGATCGGTTGGCCGACAGATCCGATCCGATTGACTCCTGGCCTGTTGGTGGTGATGGTCGGCGAACTCTCCGTCATTCCGTATCCCTGATAGATCGGCAACCCCGCGCCAAAAAAAACGTATCCCAGGTCCGGCGCCAAAGCGGCTCCGCCTGAAACCAGGGCGCGTATCCGGCCGCCCATCGCATCTCGCCACTTCGAAAAGACAAGCCTGTCCGCGATCAAACGCTGCAGGCTCAGATACAGGCCGGGCTTTTCACCATAGGTCACCTTTTTCGCCCACATTCTCCCGACATTTACCGCCCATTGAGCAATCGCAGCTTTTGCCTTGCCGCCCTCTTCGGCTTTCTCCATCGCCCGCGCGTAGATCTTTTCAAACAGCCTCGGGACGCTCGTCATGAAATTCGGGCGCGCCGAGATCATATCCTGCGCTACTGTCTCGATACTCTGGGCATAGAAAATCTTCATCCCCGAGTAGAGATACATGTAGATCGTTATTCGCTCGAAGATATGTGAAAAGGGAAGAAACGTCAGCCCGACCTCCGATTCAGTCAGCTGCGCAACCGCCGAGTTGGTCAGCGCATTCGACACCAGATTGCCGTGATTGAGCATCACCCCTTTCGGATCTCCGGTCGTCCCGGAGGTATAGATCAAGGTGGCCAGGCTTTCCGGCCTGATGCCCGATTGCAGCGTGTCGTAGATCCCCGGTTCCGCTTGATCAGCCGCGCGACCCCAGTTCAAAAAATCGTCGAAACTCATCACCTTGCCGCTCGGAGCATTCACCGGATCGAAGGTGATGATGACCCGCAGCTTCGAGCAATTGTTGAGAGCCTCCCTCACCCGGTCATATTGATTCTGATCCGAGATGAAGAGCACTTCGACCGACGCGTCATTGAGAATGTAGCTCACCTGCTTCGGAGCCTGTGTCGCATAGATCGGCACATCCGCGGCGCCCGCATTCAATACCGCCAGATCGGCTATCGTCCACTCGTGCCTGTTCTCCGACAGGAGCCCTACATGATCGCCCGACCGCACTCCCAGCGCGTAAAGACCCATCGCCGAGATGCGAACCAGTGTGGAAAACTCAGATGCCGACATCACACGCCACGATCCCCCCTGCTTGAAATTGAGCAGGTCGCCGCTGTTCCGCGCAATCGCGTGCCTGTATAGATCGATCAGTGTTTCGATCTGCCCGGAGCCCGTCGTCGTCTTTGAAGTTACATCAGACATTGCGATTACCCACCCCATTCAAAAAAATATCCAGCACGGGATTGACCATCGAGGTCAAACTGTGTCTCTTGTGACTCAATACCCAGTTCGTGGCCATCTCGTCCAAGGCCCCAAAAGCACTTTTGCCACAACCTTCGAATTGAGCTCCTTCCGGAAATGCCCCTTCTCCTGCCCCTCCTCGATTATCTCCCGCAGTATCTGCAGATATTCCGCCAGATATGTCGTCGAAAACTGCTCCATGAATTTCGTCGACTGCCGCAACTCTATCTGAAAAACTATCGCGATGTCCCGCTCCTGCTCCAGTTGAGAAAAATGCAATACTGAAAAACGCCGCAGCTTTTCACTCGAATCTTCCGTCTCTCCCAACTCCGTCCGCGCCCTCTGTAAAAACTGCCCCATCGCCCAACTGAAAATTGATGTCAGCAGATCATCCTTGTTCTTGAAATATAAATAAACCGTCCCGTCAGCTACTCCCGCTGCCCTCGCCACTTCCGATACCTTCGCATTGAAATATCCCGACTGCGCAAATACTTTCGCCGCTGCCCTCAGGATCGCTTCATACTTCGTACTCCGCGTTTTCTCTTCACCTGCCTCCATCCCCTCGGCGGCGGTTCTCTTCCTTGCTTGCATATCTTTACTCTTTTATCAGTGGTTTATCAGCGGCTGAATGAGTGTTCATTCAGTCAGGCTAGTCTATCGAAAAGGGAGGGTTCGAGCAAGGGGGATGTAATTTCTCCGTTGCGGAAAGTCGCTTTCAGGTTGGAATTGAGAATCTCTGTTCGTGGATATAACGTGATTTTTATCGCCAAGAACGCCAAGAGGGCCAAGAACGCCAAAAAATAAATGGAGGGTGGGGGGTTAATTTCCCCCGCCCGTAGTCACGTGAAGAAGAGAGGAGTCCGGAGGCGGCGACACCGGCGATGGCTTCCTCGCGGGTTTCATAGATTCGCGAGACCATTGAGAAACCTGTTTTGTCGAAGATCTCTTTAGCGGGTTCGCTGGCGGAGTGAATAGCGAGCCTGCCGTCGGCATTGACGAGCCGCTTTGCGACATTGATCAGGACGCGAAGCCCAGCGTTGTTGATG
>JADJLO010000008.1 GCA_016710075.1 Acidobacteriota bacterium
CCGTTATCGGTGCCGACCCAGATCTGGCCGGCTGCAACAGGCGAGAGTGAGCGATCGTGTAGATCACCGACTTGCCGTCATCTTTGCCATTTTTGGGGACTGTCAGATCAGGGGCTGATAGTCGTCCAGCTCGCGCCGCCGTTTATCGTTTTAAAGAAATTAAGATCCCTGGTAGAAACATGCGGGGCCTGTGGAGCGAATGTGAGCGCCGTCGTCAGGGGTAAGGATTATTTCGCACTGCCCGGCGACAGCGGCGTTGGCGTCCCATCCTGCACCTGCCCACGTGCGGCGGTCGAAGCGGAAAGGGTCTCTCCGCCAGTGCTGCCCCGTACGATGTCCGGATTGACAGGGTCGGGCTGAATGTAACCTTCGCTTTTTCGCCTGCGCCGATCGGCTGCCAGTCACGGTAGAGTTATCGAGGCCGTAGTTCGCTACGGCTCCGGCTACCGTTCCCCTGTCCTGCTGCGCTCCATAAACGTGATACGGGAACTGATTATCCACGGCCACGTGGTAGAACTGTTGATCGGTTGATTGAGCCGTGCTCAGGTCAAACCTCGTTGAGGGTAACGATGGCTCCCTGATCGCCTGAAATCATGCGGCGCGGTTCTTCAGGGGTCGATCAGAGGTGGTAGTCATCGCCGCCCGGCGCTCCGCGGAAGATGGTCTTGAAATTGCGCCCTCCGTCCGAAGAACGATAAGGCGGGAACGTTCGAGGGTAGATGACATCGGATTCTTCGGATCCCACCGTCGATCTCACCGCTGAAATACCACGCGCGGCGCACGGATGCGCCGGATCGGTGTTTGTCAGCTTCCGTCTCACCATCGTCGGAACGATAGAGTCCGGGACTTTGCCGGCATCGATGCAGTGTATACGCGCCGCCCCCGGTTCCAGCACCAACGGCAACTCCTGATCGTCCCCAGATGCCATCCGGTAAAGCCGTTACCCTGAAGATGCTTCCCAGGTCTGGCCCGCCATCTCGTGATTTGCACAACCGCCGCCGGGGCAAGGTCAGTTCGGCGCACCGCGGCTCCAGGCCACGCGCCTCGTATTCAAAGTCGCACAGACGGTTTGTGAATCGTCCGGATCAAAGGCAAGATCGATGGCGCCTGTGTTTTCGTCCTTTGTAGAGAACCTTCTTCCAAGTCGGTCCTCCATCGGATGTGCGATGACTCCGCGCTCGGGATTCGGCCCGAAACCGTGGCCGAAAGCGCCGCGACCAGCACCAGGCTGGATCGCGCGGATCGATGATGACCCGGCCAATCTGCCGCGTGTCTTCAAGTCCCAGATGAGCCCACGTCTTTCCCGCATCGGTCGATTTGCAAATCCCGTTGCCGAATGGACATCCGAACGCATATTGGGCTCTCCAGTGCCGACATAATGACGTTCCGGGTCCGATGCCGCTTGTCTGCAAGGTCTCCGATCGAAGCGACCGGCGCCTCATCGAAGATCCGGATTCCTCATGTGTGACCCGCATCCGTTGTCTTCCAGACACCACCCCTACCGATCCGAAATAGAATATTGGTTCGCCGCGCACACCACTCACGCCCAGCACGCGGCCTCCGCGATGCGGGCCCGATCATCCGCCAGCGCATGGCTGAATAATTTTCTTTGGAACTGACGGCGTGGGATTTCTGTTTGCGTGAAACCAGGAATCAGAAAAAGAAATGCGCCAATCAGGCAGCCGGCAATAAGAGTTATACGCGGGTTCATTCCAATTTTCCTTTCCGGAAGGGGAAAGTTTAAAGTTTAGAGTTTAAAAAATCAAAGTCTAAACTCTAAAGTTTAAGTTAAAGTCGTTTGTTAGTTGGTCGTGGTACGCAGGCGTCCCGCCTGCTTATTGAAATTTCTGCACGTTCATATCAGATTTGCGTTAATCGAATTCAAGCAGGCGGGACGTCTGCGTACCCACCTCGATTTCTGGATTCTGTAATTTCCGGAACAATCTACCAAAGGATGAATTCGCCAAAGTATCCAGAGCTTAATTAATTCTCGAATCGACCGGCAACCCTTAAACTTCAAACCTGAAACTTTAAACTACCCTCGGAAACCCAAACCATCAAAGGAGAATCCCTATGCTGTATGGAGCAATGATGTTTTGCGACAGATTACGCGATCAGGCCCGATGAACTGGCGCGTGAGCTTGAAGAACGCGGATTTGAATCGATGGGTGCCGGAGCACACACACATTCCGGCAAGTCGCAGAACTCCCCACCCGGCGGAGGGATCTGCCCAGGAGTACTGGCACAGCTATGACCCTTCATTGCGCTCACGGCCGCAGCCGCCGTGACAAAGCGGATCCGCCTGGGAACCGGTATCTGCCTATGATAGAGCAGGACCCGATCACCACGGGCCGAAGTGGCAAGCCTGGATATGCTCTCGTTTGTAACGGCCGCTGATCTTTGGCATAGGCGGCGGCTGGAACACGAGGAGATGGAGAATCACGGAACCAATTACAAGAAACGCTGGAAAATTCTCAGGGAAAGAATTCTGGCAATGAAAGAGATCTGGACCAAAGAGGAAGCCGGAATATCACGGCGAGTTCGTCATTTCGATCCCATCTGCGGGTCGCATCCCAAGCCCGTTCAAAAACCCCACCCGCCAATTCTGATGGGTGGATACGGCCGACCACTTTTGATCGCGTCGTTGAATATTGCGACGGCTGGTTTCCAATCGGATTGATGGCAGGCAATATCGAAGAGAAGCTGCCGAATTGAAACAAAAGGCCGAATCCGCGGGCGTGATCCAAATACCATTTCCGTGACCGTCAAGCTCCCACAGCCGGATCAGAACGTTGTGGATGAGAATGGCAAGCGCCGGCGTTGAACGAGTCATCTTCATCTTGCCCCAGCCCATAGCGATAAGGTGATGCTGCCGTACTCGACAAATACTCGGAACTGATCCCCTCGGGCGAAAAAGATTACGAAATAGACTGACAAAACGAAACAAACAGAAAATTTCAATGGAGTCAAGGTTCGAGTTTTAACCGTTAGACGATTCGTTCAAAGAAAATCGGCCTATTCATGTGTTGAATCTTTTCGTTTGTTTCGTTTGATTTCGTAATCTTTCTGGAATCCGATGTTTGCCGAAATCCGTCCTTTGTACTGGTACATCTCATTAACGAAAGCGAAATCAGATGAAGAGAACATTTCTTTTAATCGGGGGTATTGTTTGCGGGAATTCTGTTTCGATACCGTCCAAATCGACTGCTGAAAATCTGCAAACCAGGCCGGTGCGCAGAATGGAGAAGCCTCTACAAGCAAAAATGCGCGATGTGTCATGATAATCCGGTGGATCGGGTGCCGCCGCTGTTTCTGATCCGCAGGCGCACGGCTGACGTCGTGATCCGACTCTGACCTCAGGGGTGATGAAGGAGCAGGCCAGGGGGCTCGACGCCGGGCAGATTCTGGCCACTAGCTGAATCTATGTGACTGGAAAGCAGCCCGGTCCGGCGCCGGGGCGCCGCAGAATACCAACATCTGCAAAGCGAGCGGAAAGCCGATCCCTTCGGAACGTGACTGCAATGGAATAGCGGGGGCGCGATCTGGATAATACCCGTTATCAGCCCGCACCGGGTCGCGAAAGTTGATGACCTTCCGAAACTGAAGGTCAAATGGGCGTTTGCATATCCCGGAACGATAGCCTCGGGACAGGCAGTCATCATCGGCGACCGGCTCCTTGCAACCCGAAACCGGCCATATTTTCAGTCTCAATGCGCAGACCGGCTGCAGTTGCACGGGAGACAAATGCCGGGGGGCGGAGTTCGCTTGCGGCTCTCAGCATTGGCCGATTGCCGGCCGGCAGGCCTGAGGTTCGCAGTCTATTTCGGCGATGAAAAAAAGCGACGGTCCATGCGCTCGATGCCGAGGACGGGCAAGCCGATCTGAAACAAAGATCGAAGATCACGTGCTGTCGCGCATCACGGGTTCTCCGGTACTTTATCGAAACAGGATTTATGTTCCGGTATCTTCTTCTAAGAACAAATCGGCTGGACGCGACGCCAAATACGAGTGCAAGTGCCCGCGGCAGCATCGTGGCCCCTTGATACACTCACCGGCAAGGTCATCTGGAAGGGCTTCGCGATTCCGACAGAGCCGAAGCCATTCAAAGAACTCCGCCGGCACCCAGATGTTCGGGCCGGCGGGCGCGCCATCTGGTCGGATCCGACCATCGACCTCAAACGAAACGTCATCTACGCCGCCACCGGCAACTCATACACCGACGTCGAGAATCTTTATTCGGATGCGATAGTGGCTTTCGATCTGACGGGTAAGATCAAATGGGCCAGCCAGGTAACTCCGGAAAGAGTAATTTTCTCGTAGGCTGTCGTCAACCCGGCGTGGGGAACTGCCCCGAGGGCGCCGGGCCGGATCACGACTTCGGGAGCTCCCGATTTTGCGCACGCTGCCGAACGGCAAACAGGTTCTACTGATCGGTCAGGAAATCCGGGAGTGATGTACGCTCTGGACCCCGACGATCGAGGCGTCGCTCTGGCGGTCAAGGTCGGCATGGCGGAGCCCTTGAGGTATCGAGTGGGGATCAGCTGCCGATGCCTTGAATGTTCATGTTCCGGTTGCCGATCCGAGCGGCGCACCTGACAAACGACGCGCCTGACCTGAACGGCTTTGAAAATCGCCAGGGTGAGCAGATCTGGCGTGCCGGCGACAAAACCCGTGTGCAGTTGGGAACCGATCGCTGCAACAACGCTCAATCAGCCGCAACCACGGGGTCATTCCGGCGTGGTATTTTCCGGCCCGATGGATGGCCATCTGCGCGGATACGCGACAAGAGCAATGGCGCAGTCATCTGGGACTTCGACACCGCGGCGAAGCCATGTGACGCCGTTAACGGAATGCGGGAAAGCGGTTCCATCGACGCGGCCGGGCCGACTATCGTCAACGGCATGCTCTACATCAATTCCGGCTACGGAAGATTTGTCGGCCAGCCCGTGCAAGCTGCTGGCATTATCAATTGACGGCAATAGCTCTTCAAGCCCGATTATGATGAGAATTTGACCGGGCTTTGCATATATTTACCCGCCAGTCAGTTACGGAGGGGGACAGATTACAAAACAGACGAAATAAATAAACGAAACAAACAAAAATTTAAATGGTCAACACCCATTATTGAGCCGGCGTTATCTTAAATAAAATTTCGCGAACAGTTGCCCATTTAAAAGTTTTCGTTTGTTTGGTCCGTTTTATTTCATCTGTTTCATATACCCATTTCACCTGGAGAAAACATGAACGAGAAACGAATCACAAAAAAGCCAAGCGCAAGCAAACCGGACTGACTCCAGAAGAAAGTTCATCACCAAGGGCGATGACCGGCGCGGGGAGCGACCGCTGCGGCCTCATTGCTCAACGGCACGGCATCTGCGTCAGTTGAAGAAACCCATCCGGATTCCGGACGAATTCGATCTGGCCGCAAAAGCGGCGCCTGTAAAAGCAGAGTTTCCGATGACGGGCGCTCAGGTCTTCGCGCGCCTGTAAGGAAGAGGGTCTGGCAGCGCTCTTTTCATGTCCCGGCAATTATAACGCTCGTCAACGCCATCGCAATGGAGGGCGGTCCGACCTATTCAGGGGCGGCACGAAGGTCCGATATTGCCACGCCGCCGACGCGTTCAGCCGCGTCACGGTGAGGTCGCCGCGGCATCCGGCACTGCGACCCGGGCTTCACGGATATGATCTGCGCCATCGCCGCCGCAAATTCTGCGCGCTCTCCGCTGCTGGTCCTGGCCAGCAACATAAGCTCTTCACCGAAGACACCGAAGCCGGCATTCAGCTCTTTACCAGCCGCTGACAGAAGGCCTGAAGAAATACGGCAAACGACTGATCACGCCATCCCGGGTTCACGAATACGCCGCGTATGCATTTCCGTCAGCTTCGCTCGGGAGTGCCGCGCCCTGGTGCATATAGATTTTCCGAGCGAGGTCTATCGCGCCAATTCAAGAAACCCGGGGACCTGGCCTATTTTCATGACAAAACAAGTACCGGACAATATCAAAGCCGTATCCCGGGCAAAGGAGATCAGCGCGGCAGTCGACATGCTCAAACAGGCTCAGCGGCCGATTATCGTATCGAGCAATGGAGTCTTCTACAGTCGCGCCTGGGACGCACTGAAAACTGGGCCGGAGAAAGCGGATATCCCGGTAGTCGTAGTCGGGGCGCAATGAAGGGACAGTTTTCTGACGATCACCGGTTGTCCGGCAATGCGGCCCGAGCGCGCTTGCGTTAGCGCCGATGTCGTGCTGCTCGTTGGCCAATACTGCATGCCGACGGTTGGAGAGTTCGCCTTCGGACCCGATGCAAATACATCCGGATCGACCCCAACCCTGAGGACATTGGGCGCAACCTACGATCGATCTCGGCATCGTCAGTTGCGAAAAGGGCGCACTCGAGGCTTTTGCAGACGCCGCCGCGCGATGAAACACGATTCCATCGGTCGGCGAGATTGCCGCTGCCCGAAAGAAGTTCGAGGACGAACTCGACGGCTTCTACAAAACCGGTCTGGGCTACACCGACGCCGTTCATCCGGCGTGATCGCCAAAGAGCTCAGCGATTTCGCTATATCGCGGCAAATTGCCGAAGGAACAGACAACTTTTGTCTCCGGGGGGGTGGCATAGCACGGTACGTCCGACGCTGGCTTCGCGGATACCGCCCTGGTCAGATTATGAAATGGGGCTTATCAAACGGCGTCACCGGCCCGGATGTCGGATACGGATTCGGAGTCAGCGCCGCTGTGCAAAAACGGCATCAGCGTGCAGGCGCCTAGGGCTCGCCGGTCATCTGCGTTACCGGCGATGCGGGTTCGAGCTACACCGCAATGGAGCTTGAGACTGCATCGAAATACCGGATGCCGATCATCGTCATCGTATACAACAACAACGCGTGGGGAACATGGTCGGGCAACCGGCGCAACCCGCTCACTTCGAGTATGCACCTGTTCCAGGAAAACATTCACTACGACAAGCTCCGGAGAAGCCCTGGGAGCCCACGGCGAGTACGTGACCCAGCCGGGGATTTCCGCGCGCGCTGGAACGGTGCTATCAGATCGCGGTCAAAGGCCGGCCATCGGTCATCAACTGCCAGGCGAAAAGGAATTCTGGATCAAGGAACAGTTCCCACCTGGATTCCTCGGCACGGTCGAGCCCGGTTGCATGTCCTACAATCATTGACAAGCCAATGGCCAAAAGCTCATTGAACGTGGTCAGAGAAGCTCTGCAGGCTTATGCAGATCGCGGCGTCCTGCGGGGATTCAGCGAAATCGGAAGCGGACGCTTCAGATTGCGATGGCTGGTCAATCACCAGATGGAGTTGAGCGTCGATACTTCAAAACACACGCTTCGCTTCAAGCAATTGCTGCCCGCCATTCCGGCGAAATCGGCAATGTACGCTGAGCTGAAAACTTTTCTGCTCCAGCGTCATGACGGTAAACTGCCGGAGCACAGGCGAATCGATCGGAAACGCGCGGAAGCTTCCTGCGCGAATCGCGGCGGCTTTGTCTCGGTCTCGCTGTCAGTGAAAAACAACCAGTACGCCTACGGCATCAACCGCCTCGTCAATCTGGTTCACGAATTGTTCCTTCACCTGCGCGAGGCTTATCCCGAATATCTTGTGGAGAATTTTGATGTACCTCAGGAATAACCGATATGTCGCGCTGATCGTTTTGCATTTTCCTGGTTTCAGCCGGCTGGCTGGCAATTCAGGCACAGGAGCCGCGACGCAATCCAGGGGCGCAGAAGCTCAAAAATCCTGAAGCCACAAGCGGCGAATCGGTCGAGGCCGGAAAGAAGCTTTATCAGCGATATTGCGCTTCGTGTCACGGCCCCACAGGCAAGGGAGACGGTGGAATGGCACTGGCCGGCGGAACGCCCGCCGACCTGACCGACGATACGTGGGATTATGGTTCGACCGACGGTGAAATCTTCGTCGCCATCCGCGATGGAGTGTCGAGCGACATGCTTGCCTACAAAGACAAGCTCAACGAGAAACAGATCTGGCAACTGGTCAACTTCATCCGCTCGATCGGCCCGAAAAAATAGGAGAAAACAGATTACGAAACAGATAGAAGAGAGATTAAACGAAACAGACGAAAAGAGTTTAAAATAGCAGGGTTCGTGAATTTCAATTGTTTTGTCTTTCGAGGATTGGATGGGTCTTGAGCTTTGTCCGTCTGAAAATTTTCGTCTATTTCGTAATCTCTCTTCTATCATTTTCGCAATCTATCTATTTTTTCGATTCATTACAAAAGTTTCAGGAGGAAGTCTATGAAACGAACTTTTGGTTTAAGTCTGCTTTGCGTGCTGGTATCCGCCGGCATCTTTATCTGGCTAGGTTCAGGGAAAGCAGCAACGGCGACGGTGACATTCAACAAGGATGTGGCGCCGATCATTCAGAAGAACTGCCAGATCTGTCACCGGCCGGGTGAGGTGGCTCCGATGTCGTTTATGAGCTACAAGGAAGTGAGGCCATAGGTGAAAGCGATTCGCGAAAAGGTCGCAGCTCGCACCATACCACCGTGGTTTGCGGATCAGCATGAGGGCGTATTCTCCAACGACAGCCGCCTTTCACAGAAGGATATCGAGACCATCACCTCATGGGTTGAAGGTGGGGCAAAAGAGGAGACCCAAGCGATCTGCCCCGAATCCCAAATATCCGGAAGGCTGGAATATCGGAAAGCCTGATGTCGTGCTGACCATGCCCGTGGAATACAGCGTACCGGCCGATGGGACAATCCCCTACAAATATTTCGCAGTGCCGACCAATTTCACTGAAGACAAATATGTCCAGTTCGCAGAGATTCGCGCGGGTAACCGCCGCATCGTTCATCACGTAATTGTTGACGTGCGTTATCCCGAGCATGGGAATCTGCCAAAGCCAGGTGAGATCGACCCGAACGAACTGCGCCGTGGTGAGCGCCCACGGACACAGACGGGCGCCTGGTAGGCTGGGCTCCGGGCGAGGCTCCGCTGGAACTCCGCGCTCGGTCAAAAAAAGCTTGTCAAGAAAGGCTCCGTTCTGGTCTTTCAGATTCACTACACCACAAATGGCGAACCCGGAACCGATCGCTCCAGCATCGGGCTGATCTTCTCCAGAATTCCGATCGAAAAGCGCGTCATCACAGCAGGCGCGTCGCAGGGCAACCTTGTTATTCCGCCGGGCGATCCGAATTATGAGACGAAGGCTGAATTCACTTTCAAGGAAGACAGTCATATCGACAGCCTGCACCCGCATATGCATATGCGCGGCAAGGATTTCAAATTTACGCTGGTCTATCCTGACGGGACATCGAAGGTGTTGCTCAACATACCGCGCTGGGACTTCAACTGGCAGTTGACTTATGTCTTCAGCGAAGAGTTGCCGCACCGAAGGGCAGCAAGCTCGTCTGCGTCGCTCATTACGATAACTCGATCAACAACAAGTTCAATCCCGACCCGACGAAAGAAGTCCGATGGGGATCGCAAACCTGGGAAGAGATGATGATCGGCTATGTCGATTACACGCTGGACAAACAGGATTTGCGCAAGACTTCGCCGCCGCCGCCCGTTGGCAGCAGCAGCGGCCAGTAATTCGGAACAAGGAGAAATTCCCATAGAAACGATTGTCCATCATTCTGCTGGTTTCGCTGGTTGCGGTCGTGACGTTGGTCGCAAAGAGAAATCAGGCTGCCGGGGTCACATTTACGAGGGATGTTGCACCGATCATCTTCAACAAGTGCTCGATCTGCCATCGCCCGGGCGAGGTGGCTCCGATGCCCTGACCTCATACCAGGAGGTCCGCCCATGGAGCAAAGCCATCCGCGAAGAAGTAGCTGAGCGCACCATGCCGCCATGGTTTGCCGATCCGCATAAATCCACGCTGAAATTCGGCAACGACCGGCGACTGACTCAGAAAGAGATCGAGACCATCGTCGCCTGGGTTGATGCGGGCGCGCCGAAGGGTGACGACAAGGATCTGCCGGCGATGCCGAAGTTCACGCCTGGCTGGACGTTCGGCGAACCCGATCTGGTTATCGAGATGCCGATCGATTTCGAGGTCCCGGCCGAAGGCGAACTGCCGATGCAGAACTTTACGTCCCGGTGCCGTTCAATGAAGAACGCTGGGTGGAAAAGGTCGAACTACGGCCGGGCAATCCAGCAGTGGTTCATCACTCGATTGCCAATGTGGTCAGATTGCCGGAAGGGGACGAAAGTCGTCGACGGCAAAGCCGTTCGCGACGGAGCAGCATCAGCCGCACTTAACAGCCAGTCGGCCAGAGAGACAGGTGGCCTGAGCGAAGGCGGTTCACGCGAAGTCTTCCTCAGTCAGGATTCATTCACTCGCGCCGGCGCTTTCAAACTGGTCGGCCAGGCACCCGGCAAGGGATTCGAATCCCATTATCCGGGCACTGCAAAAAGAATCCTCCCGGGGATGTACGTCCAGTTCAACATGCATTACCAGCCAAGCGGCCGCGTTGAAAAAGACAGGTCGAGGCTGGGGCTCTGGTTCGCCAAAAAGCCGGTGACTTATGAGGTCCTGACCAAAGGCGTGTCCGATACGATCTTCATCGGCGGCAAGGAACTCAGCGAAACCAGAATGATCAACGGCAAAGAGGTCAAAATTCGCGGCAGAATCCCGAACATACCTCCCAACGTCGACAACTGGGAGATTTCCGGCGAGGTGACACTCAAGGAAGCGATCACGCTTTACGCCTTTGCTCCTCATATGCACCTGCGAGGCAAGGACATCAAATACACGCTGATCTGGCCGGACGGGCACAACAGGTGCTGCTCGATGTGCCGAAGTTCGACTTCAACTGGCAGCTTCATTATGAACTGGCGGAGCCGCTGAAGATCCCTGCCGGAAGCAAGATGGTCGCCGTTGCCCATTATGACAACTCGATCAAAAACCGCTACAACCCTGCGCCGAACAAGGAAGTCTTCTGGAGCGAGCAGAGCTGGGACGAGATGTTCATCCCCTGGTTCGAGTACACAGTCGACAGCAAGATTCTCAACAAACCGGCGCCGCCGCAGACTGCCATCAAGTAACTCATTCGACAAAGCTGCGCCGCAAGCGCAGCTTTGTCGATCCTTCAACCACAACAGTTATGACTCACACACTTATTCTCTTAGTCTTGCTCTTCTTCCAGAATCCGCAGCAGCCCCACCGGCCGACTGAGCCGACTGATCCAATGCCGCCTCCGAACATGGACTACTTCATCGGCGCATGGTCTTTGAATGGAATGTCCCGGAATCTCCGCTGGGTCCGGCAGGAAAGTTCAAGGGCAGGAGACTTACAAAAACAGGCAAAAGGGTCGACTTATGAAAGCTTGATCGAGGGCGATGGCCCGGCGGGCCCCTTCAAAGGCCGCGCACTCACAGAGTACAACGAGAAGGACAGAATCGTGACGCGTACCGAATCGGCTCTGTTTGGTTTATCGATCAAAAAAACCGGCCCTATCGGCGGCGACCTCGGCGGCTATTACACAATCTTCTGGGAGACCGAACCGATCAAAAAGACGGCAAAACCGTCAACTTTTGCGATTGTTCGCAGGCGGGACGCCTGCGCCCCAGCTCGTATGGCCATGCGCTCCGCTTGAGATCGAAATCGTATTATCAAGGCTTCTCGACCAGCTCGATGGCAATTGAATCCGGCCCTTCAATCATTGCAGACATCTGAGTGCTCCTGCCGAATTTACGGGGATTTTCAAGCACTCTCACTCCCGATTTTTCAACCTGTCCAGAACTGCTTTCAAATCCTGAACGCTGAGCGCTATGTGATCGACGACGTGGCCTCGCGGACTGACGAGTTTGCCGGGGCGCTGCTTCGGATAGATGATCAGGCTGACCTCTCCGAACCTGACGGTCGCAACTGGCGACCTGATGACTCCCAGCGGCTCGCTTGGGGCGGCGAATGGAACTTCACATGGCCCCGTGCGCTGCTGCGCCCGGCTTGTTGCCCCCAGATTTTTGACATACCAGTCCGCGGCGCACAGCGGAGCATCGCTGTAAAGGTGAACGTGGATGAAGGCGTTGGTATTCGATGTGTTGATCTCGACTAAAGCTCCATCCGGAGCGTTCATATAAGCGAACTGAAGCGATGAGTTGAGCCTCGTCATCGGCGTTTTGAAAGAGACCCCATTCGCCAGATGTTTCCGGTAATCCGGCTCCATCGCCGTGCTGCCCCATCCAAAATGCCAGATGGCGCTAAGAGGCTCGGTGACCGGAGACCTGCCTGCCTTGTTGAAGAGAAGATCATGTTTTCACTCTGAACTCCATCCCAGCCGGCGAGAGACGCCTTTCTGGTCATATCGAATGTGGAAGTGCAGAAACTGATCGCTGCCGCCGGATCGGTCGAATTCAGGTGAACGTGGTGAAATGTCACCGGAGCCGCATCACCCCGGGATTGCGTCTGCCCGGGAATCGTCAAAAACGGTGAAAACATGCCGACAAACAAAACAGCGATGATCAGGGTTATTCCATTTATTTGAAACGATTGCTTCATCATTGCCTCCTGTCCAAAGACCGCGTTTTATGGGGACATCTCATCCACATTGGCTCAAGAGTGAGCTATCATTCATCTCGGTATATTTATCGCATTATGAGGAGGGGAGTCATCTTGCAAAGCATCGCGCTGAGTCTTGCGCTTTTAATCAACCTTACGTCCGTCGCTCAATTCGGCGGCCTCGGCAATGACAAGATCGTCGCCGGCTTGAAAGAAGCTCTGCAGATAGGCACTGGAAACGCGGTCAAGCTGACCGGAGTTGTCGACGGATTCTTCAAAAACGCCGCGATCAAGATACTGCTGCCAAAACAGCTCGACACGCTGGGCAAGGGACTGCGTGCAGTCGGTCAGGGCGCACTCGTCGATGAATTCGTGATGAGCATGAATCGCGCCGCGGAAAAAGCCGCTCCCCAGGCTCGCCAGATCTTTGTCAGCGCGATCAAAGAGATGACCTTCGACGATGCGCGCCGCATTCTCACCGGCGGAGACACCGCCGCGACTGAGTACTTCAAGGCCAGAACTTCATCGCGGCTCACATCCGCATTCCGCCCCATCATCGAAAAGTCGATGAACGATGCCGGCGCAACACGCAGATACAAGGACCTCATCGGCCAGCTCCAGGCTATTCCCTTCGCCAAATCCCAGTCGCTCGATATCGACGGCTATGTCGTCAACAAGTCTCTCGACGGTTTGTTCTATATGGTCGGCGAGGAAGAGAAAAAAATCCGCAAGAACCCGGCTGCACGCGTCACAAGCATCCTGAAAGACGTCTTCGGACGAAGGATTTAACAAAGGCCTCGCGCTCTTAAAATCCTTGCAGGTTCCGATAAAACCGTTATCATTACGCCATCGTCATTTCATGGAATTATTATTTTTATTTTCCTCCTCCGGGATGGACGTGGATGTCCAGACTTTAACGGGCATCTGCGAAGAAGCTGTATAACGTTGTCCGCACTTTTACTGAAGTAGCAGCAGCAGTTTCAATCCCAAAAATAATCAAAAATCGGAGGAAACATGAATCTCAAGAAGTTCATCATTGCAGTCCTGGCAACAGGTGTTGTGGGTACCATTTATGATTTAGTTGTAAACGGCTTTCTCCTGGAGGGGCCGGTCTATTCCAAACACATGAGCCTCTTCCGGCAGGACTCATCGATGCTTTGGCTGACAGTCGCCAATTTTGTCGCGGCACTGGTCTTCGTCTGGGTTTATGACAAGGTCAAGAGCAGCTTCAGCGAGGGTTGGAAGGGCGGAGCAACCTATGGGTTATATGCAGGAATCCTCATCAACTTTCCCACATGGATCTTTGCTCACCTCCTCTTCAACAACTTCAGCTACATCGTGGCCTGGGCAATCATATTAAGCGGCATCGGCTGGGGAATAATCGCAGGCGCAGTTGCTGGGGCATTATATAAAAATTGACGGAAGAGAGGATTACGTAAAAAACGGAACAAACGGAATCATCTTCCTATGATGATTCCGTCTGTTCCGTTTTTTTGCGTGTATTTCGTAATCTTCCTACTTGAGCGGAGCGACCGGATCCGGTTTGTCTTTAGATCGCTCCTCCAGATGGTCTTTGAGCTTAAGCAGCGGGACGCCGTCAGTCAGCCATTTCGGCGCAGGTTTGCCCATCAGGTGATGATCGAGGAATTCCTTCATCCTGATGGTGTAATCCTTCATGTTTGCGGGTACGCGAAGGCCATGGTTTTCGCCTTTGTACTGAAGCATGACCACGGGCTTCTGAAGTCTTCTGAGCTGGTTGTAGTATTCGATGCCCTGTGTGAAGTCGACCGCGCCGTCCTTGTCGTTGTGAAGGATCATCAGCGGCGTAGTGACATTCTTTGCATGAAAGACCGGCGAGTTGCGGATGTACGAATCGGTGATCTCAACGGGGCTGCCGGTAAAGCGACCCTGACTGCTTTCGAAGATGGCCATGTTACCGCTGCCGGTGTTCCAGTAGATCAGGTTGTACATCGAGATCATATCGGTCAGCGGAGCGCCCGCTATCGCAGCCCTGAAAGCATCGGTCTGAGTGACCATAAACGCGGTCTGGTAGCCTCCCCACGAATGACCGTGAAGAGCCACGTGATCCTTGTCGACAACACCCGTTTCAATTGCGGCCTTGAGTGCCGGCAGGATGCACCAGACGGCCGACATCCCGGGATCGTTGATCTTGTATGTGATGTCGGGCATGAGCACGGCATAACCGTTGCTGGTGTAGACCGATTTATTGAAGCCGTTGTAGGACGGCATCGCGTAGTTGTTGAGCCCCTGTGAGAGCTTTTCGTAGATGTAGACTACGGTTGGATAGCTCTTGCCCGGCTGGTAGTTGGCCGGCAGGAAGAGGGCTCCCTGCAGCTTGTCCCCCTTGGCGCTGGTGTAATCGATCAGTCTGGATCCGGAAGACCAGAGAAAATTTTTCTGCTGCGGATTGACGTCCGAGATCTTGCCGGCGCCGCCAAGCATTGCATCGGCGACGTAATAATCGGGCGAATCCTTGTAGGTCTCGCGTGTGAAGAAATATTTCTCCGCCTTCTCGGCTTTGATCAAAGCGCCGAAGCCGGCGTCCTGCCACGTAAGCATCTTCGGACCGGGTTTTGCCGCCTTCAAGACGGGCGATGCCCGCCTTCTTGGTCCACTCGCCATAAGCCCGCAGGTAATTCGGCTTCGACAGGTCGATTCCCTTCTCTTCGGGATCGAGCCTGTAACGACTCTGATAACGAATTTTGTCGCGTTTGCCGTTCTGCGTCAGATTCACCGCGTTACCGCCGTGAACCGGCACGTTCCAGATATCCCAGTTGTCCGAGAGAAGCACGGATGCGCCATCCTTCGTCCACCCTATCGGACGCGCGGGAGGCTTGAGGTTGTTGTGATCGTCGTCTTCGTCGTAGAAATTCGACTGTATGTTCTTCGTGATGTTGAATGACTGACCTGAAGCCATGTCGAGCGTCATGAACTGGCCGTCATCGTAATAGAGCAGATGCGTGCCGTCCGGCGATGCATCAAAAGTCCAGCGCGATTTTTTCAGCGCCGGCTTGCGCGCGCCCGTCTGCATATCGACCACGTAGACATCCTGGTAGCGGCGCCCGTCGAGAGTGCCCATGAGGTCGTATTCGCGCGAGTCCGTGCCAACGGCCCAGCGGTGCTTCGGCGCAGGCGTGACAGTTCGCAGATCTTCATCCGCCAGACGGATGAATTTCTTTTCAGCAACGCGAAAAGTTGCAAGGTAGCTGAAATTCTTGTCTCGGCTCTCCTCCACCTGCTGCTGAGCCTGCAGCCGCTTGTCCTTCCAGTGCCACAATACGAGATCCGGTTTTTCCGGTTCGTCATCGTTCCTGCGAGCCATGGCAGCGTCGCCATCTTTTGCTGCTGCATCGGGCCTGCCTGCAGGCTTCTTCTCGTCCTTCTTTTTCTTCACATCGTGAATGCCGAAGACCAGCGCGCTCATATCGTCATTCCAGATCGGAGCGCGATTCGGGCTGATAGTCATTCCCGCCGGGAAAGAGTTGTCGTCCCTGGGATCGTAGGCGGCTTTCTGAGGAGTTCCCGATGTAAAATTGAAACCGACCACGCTGTAGAGCTTGTCTTCGTAGCCTTTGTCTTCGATTCCTTTGACGGCCGCGAGTCCTTCACCCTTCTCAGTCCATCGCAGACCTCTGTAACTGGCCTTGTCGCTGTCGAGCGGCAGCAGCGCGCCGGTGTTCATATTTCTCGCCTGGACTCCGTTGCCGGCCTTGTCGGAAGCGTCGATCGTCCACGCGCACCAGTTGCCTTTCTTGTCGAAAGCGAAATCGGCCACGTTGCCGACGTTCAACTGGTTGCCGGTCGAGAGTTCATAGAGTAGCAGGTCGGACCCGGTTGGCCTCTCGGGAGGAGTTGCGCCGCCAGGAGCCGCTGGAGATGAAGCTCCGGCCGGTGGCCCTGCCGGGGCGTCCGCTCCGTATCTGTGCAGTGCAACCCAGTTTGGATTCTCGCCTGAGAAAGAGAACCGGCGAACCTTTTCAAACTCTGTCTTCTTCTCGGTTGAAAGATTGAGCAACACGATCTTGTTCTGCAGCGGCTTGCGCTCTTTCTTCAGTCGCTTCGCTTCCTTGAATCCCGGATAAATGGTAAAGGCGAACCATTTCGAATCTTCAGAGAATGCCAGCTCTCGCGATCCGGCCCCGTCGCCAAAGCCCGGCCCGCCGCCGAACCCCGCCGATTCACCAACCGGGAATTTCCATTCCTTGCCGTCGCCGACGCGCCGGACGACCACTTCGCCATCGCCTTCGTTCGGCACGATCTTGTATGCGAAAAACTCCCCGTCATTTGAAACCGTCGGCGCTGAAATTCGCTTCCAGGCGAGGATGTCGGACAGTTCGACAGGCTTTTGAGCCTGCGGCGTTTGCGCTGCCTGAGCCGGCTGCGCACTCTGCCCCTTCACCGAATATGGAACCGACGGCGAAAAGGCAATGGCCACCGCCATCACAAAAGAATCAATCTGCGCTTTGTCATAAAAAAGCACCTCCGGGATTTTTGAAATTGTTGATTATTCGAAAAGCACCCGCCTGCCTGTTCCGGCCGCGGCTCATGTGAGCAGACCCCGATTATCCTATCTATCAAAGCTGTTGGCAAATTTCTTCAATTATTTCCGCCACAATAAAACCCGGGAACGATTCTCGCCAATCAGGCGTCAGTTACTGCAAACGGCCGATCTCGTTTAACAATCGTTCCGATAATTCGGGCGTGAAAAGATTATCGGCAAACAACCATGGACGCGTGCATTCTACGAATGAGCCGTTCCGATCAGGCCGTTAAGCCAGGAGGGGAAAATGCAGGGAATGATAAGGTTCGGCGTTGCCGCAGTGTCGCTGCTCGTCTCGTGCACACTGATTTTCACTGATACCGACAGCGGGTTGTCAAAAGCCATCACGGATCTGCTCAACTATCCGGCGCCGCCGCCGCCGATCAGAGAGCTTGATGAATCCTATCGTAAAATCTTTAAGTGGTTCATAAATTTCAGAGGAAGCGTGGATGAAATGCCAGAGCCGGATGAGAGTCTACCTCCACGGTTGCTGATCGGCTACTGGGGCAATCAGGAGAATCTCATCAAAAATGGGGCCAGGCAGCCTCCATCAGAAGAAATGCGATACAAACTCCTCGACGCTGTCATGCAGACGCCTGATGACCTGATTAGAGTCGAGAGCCTCCTGCCGGTTACGCCTCAGGCAATTGAACGAGTGAAGCAATATCTGGATCAAACGCCAGGCTCTGGTTCGGACGCAGATAGGGATTCAGATTCTATACAAAAACCGCTGCGCAACTGGCTGATGCGTCACAGCAGCTATTTCAGAGAAGAATTGATCTTGAAATCGGGGCAGATGGATGCCGGCCCCGACCGAATCCGCAACACAGAGGAGATCGAAGCGCTGGCGCGGCTTGACTGGCCCGCGGCACGGAAAATCATAGGGGGTTATCTCAAGAGCTCCTCCCCGGCACTGATCACATTGGCGAAGGCGCTGCTTTTCTCTCATGCCGTTGAATCTGGCGAGCGGTCGACTGCGGACGCCCTGCTCCCTCAACTTCAAAGAATCGCCACGGATGCAAACACGCACTCGAATGTGGGGGCTTACGCGCTGAACACACTGGTAGAGAAAGAGTGGCAGGGCCGCGATGCCTGGTTTATCTCCCTGTTGAGCAATAAGACTTTGACGATGGAGCGCTCCGAGGGTCTGACCATCGATAGAATCGCTTCGGCCATCGAACTCAATCTGACAAATTGATTCCTCTGGTCTGCGGACTTGTCGGCAACCCCGATCGGACCATTCACAATAATGCAGTCTACTCCCTCACGATGGTCGGGTTACAAACAGGCAATCCACAAGCCTTGAAAGCGCTGACTCCTGGCTGAGCGATCCAAATTGGACTTCCGGAGAATATGCCAAAAATTCGAGAAGCTCACTGGTATCTGCCCTTGAACGAACGGCGATTCCTGAAGCCCTTCCCGGTCTGTTGCACATAGTCAGGAACAACACCGGCGATAACGAATTCATATGGAAAGCCGCGATTACCGCCCTGACGAAATATCGCGATCCGCAAGCCATCGCCTTAGTCAGGGCAACGATGCTCAAAGAAACCCGCGACGAGGAATTCCCCGAGCAAGCGGTCCGTCAATATGTTGCGGGCGGCAACCTGAGCGACGGTGAAATGATGGCTGTGCTGGAGGCCGCTGCATCTGAAGGGACGTTGCGTCAACACAATTTCGCGGAGAAATAGAAGTGGAGGTTTACGGCACCAACTCGATTAAAGGGCAAATAGGTTGCGAGGTGCACCTGCAGAAAGCCGTCACCGAAAATGCGGCTGCCGGGATTCTGGATAGAATCAAAGAGCTGCGCAGGCAGAAGCCCCAGGTCGCCGAGAATCTATGGCAGATTGCCCAGGGTATGGGATTTCCCTGTAATCGACTCGGCCATTGCCGGCAGTATTGCCGCCGGAAGCGCGAACCAGAATACACTGATCATTGCCCTTGGGCGGCGGAAATCATTGCAGACCAACGCAGCCTCGACTCTGCGGCAAGCTATCATCAAGGGCGGATATGCCTCCGGGGTCGCTTCGATTCTACTCCAGGACGAACAGGGGCCGGCAGATACTCAAAGGGAATGACGACAAGTCGCGGCTCGCCCTGCTGGCATGCGCCCGAATGGCTCGCGAGCCTCTTCCAATCGAAATCGTCGGTGAAATACTGAACCATCCTGACAAGCAACTGCAGCTCGGCGCCGAACGGTATCTCGAAAGCGAGGACAGCCCTCAGGCAAGATCACTGCTTGCACGTTTTCATAGTGATAAAATTCTCATCACCGGCGCCAGGTCTCAATTCGACCCGACTTTGAAATCAGAGGGGCACTGGGTTCAATGGGAGAACTCTCTGATCGAAGAGATAACTAAAAATGCCGCCGATGAAATCATAGGGATATACACGAGTAACAGCGAAGATGCCGGACCAGGTTCATACTATGCAATGGAGATCCGAATTCGTCGCGACAATGCCGAACTTTGCCGGCACAATGACTCTTCACGAAAGGAATGCCGCACGCTCGCCAATTTCGATCTTCAGTCTGTGTTTTCCCTGATGGATGAAGTCAGTTTCTCGAACCTCCCTCCGCTGACAATGCCGGGAATCGGCTTCGGCTTCGGAGGCATCAATTACGAGATGGTCAGAATCAACAGGAAAGGCGGCAGGAGGCTTTATTTTACTAATCCTGACTCGCTCAGGGGATTAGCCGCGACCGGGACTTGGTTGCCGTATCAGAGGCTGATAAAGACCTTCAAGAAACTCAGCGAGGAAGGCGAATACGAACTGCGCTATCCTTTGAAAGATAAGATTAAAGAGATGGAGGTGCTGTCGGTCGACGACAAGCATCCGGTGCTTCTTGCATGTGGCGAGGGCAATCAGATTCGAGTTTTGATCGACGATGAGGAGAATCGGTACAGGAAGATGCGTGAAGGCAATGGCATCAGCGCGGAATGGCATGTCTTCGATAAGGACAGGATCGGAGAAACGAGCGATCAGCCGCCGGCTTGCCCTGTGCTCGACTACCGCAACGACATACCCGATAAAAAGGGCTTCTGGGGAGTAAGCTACTCACCTTACTGGCAAATCAGATCCGGTCAGGGAACGATCCGATCTGAAAGACTGGATGAAAAGTACGGCCTCTGGTTTTGCAGTGAAGGCCGTTCAGCGAAACTTATCGCAGAAGGCATCTATCAGGATTATATCGTTTCTGCCGACAACAGATGGGTAGTTGCTGTTAAATATCAGGAAAAGATTCTGCAGATCGTCAGGATAGATCTGCAGACAAACAGGGAGATCAAGACCGGGCTGGAAGGCGGCGACTCTCAATTTCACGGGATTCCCGGTTCATCAAAGATTCTGATCAAATACTTTAAAGACCAGAAATCCGAGGACCTGCTGATGGATCCTTCGACGGGAAAGTACGAATCAGTTAAAGGCCGTTTGGAGCCGCTATATCAGCAGAGGAAAGGCCGCTACAACCCGTCGCAGGCTCCCGGGAATTCTGGGCGGCGATACCCCGATCCAATGAAGAACATGACAATCGTTGGCCGATACGACGCAAATTCATTCCAGTTCACACCGCTGATGGAGATTCCGGAAATCTCATTCAACAGCATGCAGATGTGGGTGGATGAGTCCGCCGGGCGGATTTACCTCACCTACAACAAGCATCTGCTTCGGCTGCCTTTGGCTGCAAGCAGAAATTAAACTGACGGATGATCCCACACGCAGAAGCTTGGCGATTTGCTCAGAGAGTGAGTGTCAGGCGGTCTCCGGCATCCAGTCGAATCTTCTTTTAATGACTGATGTTACGTACGGAATATTCTTTATTTTGATTTGACTAGCCCACAAGTGCGCGAAGCGGGTGGCAGCATGTAGCCAGGGTTCCGCTCGGCTTCGCCTCGCTCCACCCTGGGCTACATGCTGTCGCCGGCTTCGGCGGCTGTTTGAATTGCTTTAAAAGAACGTGTCAAACCGATTCAGAAATACTTATTTGCGTAACATCAGTTAATGAGAACGATCTCTGCAAATTGCCGCGGGCGCTTTTCAAGCCCTTCAAGCTTCGAAGTCGCGTATTCCACCTTCTCACAGGTCAGTCAGGATTTTTTACGGCAACGAATCGAGTCGTTTTCTGATTACCAGGCAGGAGAAGGCTGCCCAAAGCAGCCTTCGCCTCGAAGTCGTCAAGAAAATCCAGTTGCTGTCATTCACCGGGACTTCGTCCGGATTCTCCTTCTTGGCAGCCTTGGCCGCTTTCTTTTCGAGACTCGACTTTATCGAGCTTGAGGACGGTGTCGCTCGACCCATCCCAGATCCTCGCAAGAAAATACTGATCTCCATAACGGTGGAAGACCAGTTTTGATTTCGGCTTGTCGGTCATCTTGGACTTGATGACTGTGAAGTTCCTGGCCTTGCCTTTCTTAGCGCTGCGAATCACCATTGTCCCGGCATCGTTGACCGACTCGATGATGTAATCGCCACTTAGGAAACACTTTTACCGACATAAAATCGAACGGAACGTCCGCTTTGATCCTCATGGCGAATGGAACCGCTGAAGTCGTCACAACCATGGCAATCACAAAACCTAAAGCGATAAACAGACTGGAGAGTTGTCTTCTCATATTCCTCTATTGTTTGTTAATGAACTTTGGCTGATAGTTTCGCTTTGATGGATTACCTGCGCGCAGTTTTATCCAAACCTGGATTTAATGCAAACTATTTATTAATGACTGATACTGTTGGCGAATTCATTCGATGCACGATTGTCAGGAATTGCAGAATGATCAAACGAGATGGAGCGCAGGCGGGACACCTGCGCTCCAACTCGTTTGGCAATGATTCCGCTAATCAAGAGGATATAGATGCGAGACGATGATATTGCTGATGAAACGGCCGCAGCCCTCAAAGGAGTTCGCGTGCTCGACTTCTCACACGCCCTTGCCGGGCCGTACTGCACACTGGTGCTGGCCGAGTTCGGAGCCGATGTTTACAAACTGGAGTCGCCTCAGGGCGGTGATATGGGTCGCGGCTGGGGACCGCCGTTTACCAGGGACGATTCGTCTTACTTTTGAGCCTCAATCGCGGCAAATACGGCATCTCGATCGATCTCAAACGGCGTGAAGGAATCGATCTGTGTTTAAAGCTGATCGAAAAAGATGGACGTACTGATTGGCTTTTCCGCCCCGGGACTCTGGATCGTTTGGGCCTCGGCCACAATGCGGTCCGCGAGATACCCCGGCCTCGTTTATTGCTCGATATCGGGATATGGCGAGGATGGGCCATCACGCAACAAGCAGCCATGGATCTGGTAGTTCAATGCTCCAGCGGACTCGTCAACTTATGAAGCCGGAACTGAATCCGGCGAGCAGGTGCGCAGCGGATACTCCGTGGCTGACGTCACGGCCAGAATGTTTGCCGTCATCGGAATCCTATCGGCGCTCAGGTATCGTGATCAGACGGGGATGGGACAATTCGTTGATGTCTCGATGTACGATGCCCCTCATCTCGGCAATGAGTTCGAACTATCATGAACTTCCTTGGCTCAGGTATCGATCGAAACCGATGGGAACGGCATTTTACGACAAACTCGTTCCTTACCGCGTCTTTGACGGCAAGGACAAGCTTCTCGATTGCGATTGGAAGTGAAAAACTCTGGTCCGCCTTCTGCGGAGAGTATCGAACGACCCGATCTCCGAATCCCATACGGATTACGCCACCAATGCCGATCGCGTCAGAAACAGGAAGATTCTTGAGCCGATGATCGCAGCCATCTTTCGCGAACAGCCTGCCGCCTACTGGATCGAAAAAACTGCATTCAGCGGGGGATTCCTTGCTCACTCGTCAGAAATTTCAAGGAGGTCATCGAGGCCTCAATCGGCCGTTCGCGAGCTGTTCCCGACACTGGTGCATCCGAAAGCCGGACCTTTAAAGTGCTGGCGCTCCGGTCAAGTTCTCATTGACTCCAAGCCGAACAGGAGATGCCCCGCTCAATGATCGGACAACCCCACACCAGCCTTGTCCTTCGCAATCTCCTCAACATCGATCAACTATCAATCGATAAAATGATCGAGAAAATCATATTGAATGCAGAATGAAGAATGGGGAATGCAAATTAAGAATGAAGAAATGCAGAATGAAAAGTGGTGCGAATGTGCATTTTTGATTTAATGATAAAGTAAGACTCGGCTACTTTAACGGCTTGAATCAATGGTTGCGATTCCCCATTCATCATTCCGCATTCTTCATTCTTAATTCTTAATTCTGCATTCCTATTCATCATTCGCGCATTCTTCATTCTTAATTCTTAATTCTGCATTTCCCTATTTCATCATTCTGCATTCTTAATTCTCTCCATTCTTCTTTCTATTTTATCTCCGATAATCATGCCGGCTTTGCGCAGTCTGTCGGCGAGGAGATCGCCAGCCCGGTTGCGGGGTGAGGATGCCGCCTCAGGTCGGGCCTCCGGGCAGATTGCCGGTATCGAGAAGGCGCCAGCGCCGATTCGCAGAGGAACTTCACGGTAGCGCGATTTCCAGGGTCTCCCTGATCGCGGATCTCACCGCGGACCTTGCGACCGTCTTCCGCCGTGCCGATGAGTTCGCATTTGAACCAGCCTGAGTTCATGGTCTGTTCCGAAGGTCCGCTGCCCGGTTTCGGCATGAGAGTCTTCATCAGGTAACGAACGGGCGTCTGCTGAACCAATTCGAAAGCAGCCATGCAGGCGGTGAATACCGTAGCCTCCGCCCACTAGCATCCCGCTAGATTTGAGATACTCCTGATGATGGAAATCCGCCCCATACAGATCATTACCACCGATTGAAAAGAGCCGCACTGCGTCGCACCACTCGAAGTATTTATCGGCCCCACATGACAAAAGGCGCAACACCAGTTCTCCATCGACGAGTCCGTATCAAGAAACTGAAGAGGGTCTGATTGCTTTCGAAGGTTCGTCCTTTGAGCAACTTCCGGGAGGTTAAGCAGAAAGAAAGGTTCTTTAGCCCGGGTTATCTGGCCGCTTTCGTGCATTTGTTGAACATAGTAGCCAGAGTGCCGCCATTGATGCCGCCATACATCCTGAAGAATGATTTGGCCTCTTTGCATTTCAGGCCATTGAGACGATGATGTGTCGTGCGACCAGATATGATCAAGATCCACGAAGGCATAAGAATCGAAGCCGCAGAACGGGATGATTCTCGTTCCGTCGGCGGCGGCTTTCTGTTTGATGCGGTCGATCAGATCGCGGACCCACGGAGTCTCTCCGGTGATGTCGACATAGCTGAGTCGAACTTGACGCAGGCTTCGACAATCCCGGTGCCGTATAAGCACAAACGGCCCCGCGGTTGTCAGCAGGACTCTGGTGCGCGAGACGATGGCATGGATGGCCCCGCATCAATCGTGACTTTCAACCGCGGGGATATCGACATTACTTCGCCGCACCTCCGACCTCATCCGAACCGCTTCGAGCTTCTGCCGGTTGCCCGGCAATCGCCAGCGTATTCGCCGCACTGCGGAGTGCCTGGCAAAATATTCGACAGTCTGCTTTCCAGTAAACCCGCTCGCTCCGAAAGATCTACATCATAATCTCGTTCCCGGCATATTGTTCTCCAGTGTTTTTGGGGATGCCATCGGTTTTAAAGTTTCATCTTAAAGTTCAAGGAGTTTACGCGTTTCAGAGTTCCAGCTTCAAGGACTAACATAAAAATCAAACTCCAGCGTGGACTCTTGCTGGTTTGTACATCTTTGTTTAATCACTATTTATGGTTATGATAGCAACTTCTGCAAGACCAACAGAATCATCATAACCCGGGGAAAAGAAATGATCACTTGAAGGTAAATGGGGTCAATCTCAGGTTTGGCGGCGATCCTGATATACTATTGTTATGGTTCCTGCGCGACCTGCTGCGGTTGACTGGGACGAAGCATGGTTGCGGGGCGGGCTTGTACGACGCACTGCCGTACACATCAATGGCTCAGCAACGCGGAGCTGCCTGACACCAATATCGAGCACTGCGGGCAAGATGTCATGACCATCGAAAGGCCTGAGTCCGGCAGAGTACGCACCACATGCCAGCAGGCATGGAAACGGGTTTGAATGCACCTCAGTGCGGATATTGTCAGTCGGGGCAGATCATGCAGGCTGCGGCGCTGCTCGAAGCAGAAACCCAAAGCCGACGATGCCGACATCGACGAAGTGATGAAGGCATCATTTGCGTTGCAGACATATCAGCGCATCCGGCAGGCGATCAAACTTGCCACGGGGTGAAATAATGAACAAGTTGAACTGGTTGGTATTCGCAATTTTTAGGAGGCGTCTTACCTCACGCCGGGGCATTCGTAGCGGCGCGAGGTACTTCCATTTGATGCTCTGGCGGCGGGCGAATCCATGAACCGGCTGCCGCCGCGTGGAATCCAAGTGTCTATCTCTCGGGCTTGAACCCGACGGAAGAGTGATCGTCATTTTTCATCGGTCCGAAGATAGGAACGGGAATCAGAACTTTATGTGCTGGCAGTCCTGGCCGATGAACTCTGAAGCCGACTGGGCAAGGGTAGAATCGAACAGGCATTGGGCGACGCCGTACGGTTCGCGACTACCGACGGCTCCTGTAGATTCGCGATTTTTATGACGCCATGCGCGAAGCCGGCGCAACGGCCCGCCAGATGATGGTTCGAGCGGCCGCGACACGGTAGGGAGTCCCCGCAAATGAATGCAAGGCGCAAATCATCAAGTGGTACACGCGAGCAGCAACCGTAAGATCGGCTGGGCGATCTCGTCGCGCTGCCGCCAAACAGCCCATGCCAGGAAAGATGACTTCAATACCAAATCGCCTGCCGAGGTTCCGATACATCAGCAAGGAGATGCCAGTCATCGACCGTGACCAGATCGTCAATGGCAAGGGGATTTACGGTATCGATGCAAACATGCCGGGATGGTCCATGCCTCGATCGAACATCCTCCCGTGGTCGGCGGAAAGAAGTAAAGAGCCTGGACGATCGGGAAAGCCTCAAGGTCAAGGGCGTCCTGAAAACGGTAATGATCGACACGTTCAAAGCCGCCTCTCTCTTCCAGCCTCGGCGGAGTAGCCGTCGTAAAGAAAATACACTGGGCTGCAATGCGAGACGCAACAAGCTCAAGAGTCACCTGGAAGCCGGCGAGAATGCGAGCTACAATTCGGACGCATACAAAGAAGGCACTGCAGGAGACGGCGCGTAAACCATGCGAAGTCGCGCGCAATCTCGGCAATGTCGATGCCGAATTCGCCAGGGGCGGCAGAACGCACGAAGCCGAATCTTGTGCCGCATCTGGCGCATGCTCCGATGGAGCCACCTGCGGCCGTGGCCGGAATTCAAAGACGGTCGCGTGGTCATTGCATCCTGCGACTCAGAACCCGCAGGCGGTGCAGGACGCAGTCTCCAAAGCCCTAGGCATGGGCGAGAAAAATGTCGAATGCCACATGCTTGCGCTGCTAGGCGGAGGATTCAGGCAAAATCCAAGCCAGACTATGTCGCCGAAGCCGCGTTGCTCTCAAAATCCACATCGGGCAAGCCGGTCAAAGTGACGTGGACTCGCGAGGACGACGTGCGCTTCGATTATTATCGCGCAGTGGCGGCCATGTAATCTGAAAGCCTCGGTCGATGAAAAGGGCCGCCCGACAGCATAAGCTGGAGCGCGCAGCGTCTTCGAAGCCTGATGGCCGTGTTTAACCCGCGGCCAACGAAGGCTCTGCGGGCGAACAAGGAATGGGCTGGACCGATATGCCGATAGGATATTCCCAACATCAGGGCTACGAAAATGGTCAGGCCGAAGCGCACACGATCCGCATCGGCTGGCTGCGTTCAGTAGCCAACATCTATCATAAATTTCGGAATCCATTCCTTCGTCGACGGAGCTTGCTCCAGCTGTCGAAAGCGCGATCGAGTCGAATATCTGCTGGATGTTCTCGGTCAACCGCGCAAGATCGATCTCAAGGCGCAGGGTGCGAACTATCAGAACTACGGTAAATCGCTCGACCTGTTCCCTGTCGACACCGGCCGGCTGCACCACGTCATCAAGCTCACCCAGCCGAAAAATCCGGATGGGCCAACGGAAGCCCTCCAAGGAGTCATGCGTGGGGCATCGCAGCTCACCGCAGCTTTTTGACCTACGTCGCCGCGGTAGTCGGAGTCTGAGTCGATGATCGAGGAAAGATCTCCATTCCGCGCGTCGACATTGCCGTCGACAATAAGCGGGGTGATCAATCCCGACCGCCGTCAGATCACGGTTAGAGGAGGTTCCGTTTCGGAACTTCGGTGGCGCTGATGGGAGAAATCACCGCGGCCAATGGAGAAATCAACAGGCCAACTTCGACGGTTATCCAGTGGCAGGATAAAGACGAGGCTCCGCGAGCGACCAGAAATGTCCATATGGTCTCGAGCGATGCTCCATAAACTTGGGTGTCAGCGGGCCGGTGCCTCCAATTCCGCCGGCCATCTGCAACGCCATCTTCGCGGCTACAGGCAAACGCATCCGCGAGCTGCCGATCAAGAAGCATAAGCTGGGTGTAAAGTGAGTCCTAAATAGACGGGAAATCCAGGTGGGTGGATTGAGCGACCTTTTCCCGTCTTGCGTTTTATCGG
>JADJLO010000009.1 GCA_016710075.1 Acidobacteriota bacterium
TCAATAAAATTATCAGGTGAAGTTGACCGGGTTTGGTGGACACCTCACCATTTGAAATGGATTCAGATTAAATCCTTTCCAGAATGAAGAAAGATGGTTATAGACTAAACAGCTATCTGCAGTTTCAATATAGTGTCGTCTTATCCCCGCCGTCGACAGGCAGGACGACTCCATTAAACCAAACTGGCGGCATCTGAGCGAGCTATGCGATGGCCTCGGCAGTCTCTTCGGCGTTGCCCGGCCGGTTCATGCCTGAGTGTCGATTGACGAGAGCTCCGGTCAGTTCCGGAGCCGACTCAACAAACGGGTCGACCATCTCGGAATGGGTGTAGCCCGGTGAAACTACGTTGATCCTGATTCCCCGCTGAGCGTAATCGAAGGCGGCCGTCTTCGAAAGGGCGACCGACCCACTCAAGATGGCGCAGTTATGCAGCGTGGCCGGCATCGCTCGATTTGTAGCCGTGGATCGATGAGATATTGACGATCGAGCCGCAGCCATTCCGAAGAATGCCGGGTTTCGTACTTATCAAAAAGACGGATTTTCGGGATTCGCGGTCACGACTTCATCCCAGGGTCGTCTTCAGGGATATTTGCCGCAGGGACAAAAACCGGACCGACAATGCCGGCGTTTTGACCGCGCAATCGAGCCTGCCGACCTGGCGACGCGCCCTCGACCAGGGCTTCAATATCGGCGCGCTTGGTGACATCGGTCGATTGAATACGCCTTCGCCACCCAGCGCCGCGATCCGGCTTGACGACGTCGAGACTTTGTCTTCCCTGCGGGCTGCGATGACCACCTTTGCGCCTTCGCCGGCAAACTTCAATGCCGCCGCCGCTCCCAGCCCGGAACTGCCGCCGGTAACGATTACCACCTTCCCATCAAATGCCGCCATATTCTTTTTCTCCAGGTTAAAAGTAGTCTTGACCAAAAGAGTATCACGCCGCCGAAACTTCCCGGTTTGTTTCGTTTTTGCCGGTGTCGAAATCTACTGACCGATCAAACCGGCCGGTTTTGAATCCCCTCGCCGGGAGTGATAAAGAACAACTCCTGTAGGGCGCAGCTGCCTCTTTTTTGTCCATCCCCAAGCTGGGCCGGACAAGTTAATGAACCGAAAACCGGTGGCTATGATCTTTTCGTCGCAACTTTCCCACCAAGATATGCCATTGGAATGTACGCACCAACCAGATCCAGAATGTTGAACCACATTGGAGCAGGAAGCATCCATTACATTTACATATTCACTCCGCCAGAAACACAACTCCTGTAGCCAGTGCGAGCTTAAGCCAGTGGCTTTTTACGATTAAAGCGGCAACAAAGCACCGGCCAGCGTACCCAGCGCAGATTGCAAGAACGGAGGAGGAGTGCTTTGGCTCGAACAGGTGAAGGGGAGACTTTTCAAGCCTTCCGAATGTAGTAAGCGTCGCTGGAAATAAAGGGGGATGATCTTTCCACTTCCACTCAGTAGACCATGTTTAAGAGATTCGACTAAAAGACCTGCCAGGACTGCGAGAATGTTTCTAACGATCGAGTTCATTTTCTCTCCTTTTTCTTTTGAATCTATCGTTGTAGTTCAGTGGCCCGAAGTGGCGCCCGGATTGACTATCTCGGTATGGGTATAAGTTGCCTGAGTAATCGGAGTTGCCTCAAACTCCATCCCCGACTCCACACCGGCGGTTTTGAGTCCCCTCGCCGGGCGAATAAAGAACATCTTCGACGGAGCTTTTACCCGGGTTGTATCTTTCTCCGTTGCCCAGTCCTTGTCATGGAACATACTCGTCACCCAATCGCTGGAACTGTCCCAACCAGACAGCAGCCGGCTTTGAATTTTCTCCGGATGTCGGAATGAGTGATACCAGTTCCTGAATTTCCCCTTAATCAACTGAAGGCAATGAATCTAACTGATTGAAAGGGATAAAAAAATGAATATGTCTCTTTGGATCAAGCTTTTTAATGGTTATCGCACTGCGGAATCATACGGCATACGGTACCTTCAGGTCGGCTCCGGGCTCAATCGGTTCTGAAGCAGGCATCTATGTGACTGATGAGTTTGGCAGGCCAGTGACAGGCCTGACGACACCCAGGACTTCAAAATCACCCTCGATAACAGGCATGCCGTCATCGGCGGGTTGTTGAAAATGACGATCCTGCGAGTGTCCTGTTTATCGTGAACAATTCGGTTCGATGCAGATAGATCAAAATGCGGCACTCGATAACGAAATACTGGGCCATGAAGATCGGGATTTCATCTACGCCGGAAACCCAGAAAACGAATACGGTCTGATCGTTTTCAGCAAGGAACCGAGAGTGATAATGGACTGGACCAGTAACGACGGGCCCGCGTTCTCTGCAGGGCTGCAACAGCTCATCAAGTGCGAGGTAAGGACAAGACCTCCCTATTTGACGCCATCGATCGCGACATAGAATGATGAAATCGGCCGGTCATAAAAAAACGCGCGATTATCACTTCATCGTCAGCGACAGAAATGAAAACGGTTCGAGAATTGGGCGTTTCAGGGATCTGAGAAAGACAGGTCTGCCAATTCTGATGTATCGGTTTATACGATCCGCGTCTTCCAACGCATACAGTTTAACGGAGACGCCAAATCGATCATCAACTATCTGACGGGGAACGAGACCGTGCTGGAAATGGCCGGAGGCGTATAATGAGCGATATGACGGAACTGAAGGTCGGGATACCCGGGCGGCATCGGCTGGTCCCGTTACGGTGGATCAGGTGGCTCTTGCTTTCGACTCCTCTTGGAGCAGCCTTGCGCCATCAATACAGCCTCACCCTGACTGGGCCGTCCTCAAGTTCCGACAGGAAATAAGAAAATGGCCTCAGATTCAACTCTCGTCAGGCAACCCACTTTTGAAGAACCTGCCGCTGCGAGTCGCATTCAAGGTGAATTGAATGCCCCGGCCTCTGATTGAATCGATGGCCTTTACTTGAGCTTGACCAGCCTCACTGCATTTGCGGCACTCCCACGCCATGTTAAAAGCTCACGGGGCGATGCCCCGTCCGGATAATTGCGGAGACCACAACCCGGGGCGAGAATGGCACGCCTGCCCCGAACTGTAATCAAACCCCATAGTCAGGGTGACCCTCTTGAATGTCCGTGCTTTTGGGTCCTTCACGCCCGAGGGCAATCGCTTCAGAAAGTTCAACCCTGATAGCGTCGGCGCGTCTATACAGCAGCAGACACGGGTCGCGCCTTGAATTTAAATCGGGAAAGTCGAGGCAAACCTTATGAACCGTCACCGGATCGTCGCAGTCCACCAGCATATAACCACCCCAATCACCCTACTACGAACAACTCGAGGTTGAAATTGGCGGAGCTGTCTATTGAGTAAAAACCTCCAGTATCCGCTTCTGCGCATTCTCATACTCCACAGGTGATCCTTGTGGACGCTCGAACCAGCTAATCATGTATTTCATCGGTATTCTCCTTTATTGACTCATTTTACACACGGAGTATTCTTTATTTTGATTTGAATTACTTCAAAAGAATGTGTCAAATCGATTCAGGAATATTCATCTGTGTAACATGAATTACTGATACTGTTCGCGAATTCGCAAACAGTATCAGTAAAGAACTCTAAATACCAAAGCTTCTGCTCCAAATCACACCGGCCGGTTTTGAGTCCCTCGCCGGGCGTAATGAAGAACATCTTCGACGGAGCTTTTTACCCGGGCCGTGTGCCACGTGTCTTTCGGGACCAGAACGAAGGCGCCGGGCTGGTTGAGCGTGACAACGGTCTCGGCCCGTTGATATCCAGCACCAGATCGACGTCGCCCCTCAATCAGGCAGACTACCTCTTCGCCTAGCCGGATGCTTCTCCCGTAGCCCAGTCCTTGTCAAAAGACATACTCGCGACCAATCTGGAGAACTGGCCGAAACGACCACTGCCAAGGGCCTGCCGAAATCGTCCGTCACCGGCAATGGCCTGGCGCCGCACGAATCGTCAGCGCGATATAAGTGCTAAGCGATATTGAATTGTTTGATATTCGTCATTGATCACCTCGTATGGATTATCGAGTGTGAGAGATTCATATTCCATATGAAAATCATCGGGCGGCGGGTCGTATACAAGGAAGTGTTCCCTGAATTCGAGCGTAACCGGATTGAACCTGCCCGCCATAACGATGTCCGGCCCCGTTTCAGTAAGGCGAATGAGGAATCGGAATCCAGGCATAGATGGTTTCAGACTTAGCTCGTCCATCCCGCCAAACCAACCCAGACTTCACCGGCTTTTTGTAGATGCCGACCAGTTCATTCACACTGGATTTCGCCAGAATCCGTTTATCGATTTTGCCGTCGTGATCGACAATGTTTAACACGATCGATTCGTTTGGCAAGGGGAAGCAATATAACTTCGATGAATGAATAAAACCGTAGTTGCACACCAGATCGCGAGTTTCGACAAGCTTTGACCAGTTTTTACCGTCGTCTTTCGATGTGAGAATCTGATGATATTGAGTGAATATTCTCGCGTCATTTTCGATTGTTTCCCTGGACTCCATTTTGAGTTTAACCAGAAGATCGTCCCACTCGCCACGGTGCGCTCCTGACCTGTCCCGTAATCCTCTTCGATGATGGTTGATTTATAGTCTTCATTCTTCATATCCAGCTTCACTTGAGCGGCAAGGGCGCTGTCGACTCTGGAGCGATAGGACCGCTCGAGTCTCGATTGATTAGACTTGTAAAGGAGCATGGCCCCGAGCGATAGGAGCGCCAATCCGGCTGCCACAATCATGATTCGCTTAAGTTTCATATCAGTTCACCAGCTCGTCCGGAAAACAGTTTATGGAAAGGCGCTTTTTTATTCAATTTTCACAATTGGCCGGTTGAAGAAGCTTTTTACACGACGGGTTAGAAGAAATGCAAGGATCAGTAAGACAATGGGAATGCCGATTGCGGCCCGGGGCTCGGTGCCGAGAACGACGTTGGCGATATCGCCCGTCAGGTTGATGACGAGGATCCCCAGCGCCAGCCGGTAGCCCCAGCGGACTCCACGCCAGAGCCCCACGGCCGCAAAGGCACAGCCCGCACAGACGGTGCAAAGCATGACAATCGCCCATCCGCCCATGCTGTGAAAGGCTTCGAGAGCCCTCGGGTTGAGCCTCCACATCGGTTCGAGAAAGCTCTCCGGAAAGAACAGCGAGGCGGATGAAGTGAAGCTGATCACCGCTCCGGCAGCAAAAAAGATACTGAGAGCGGTGATCCCTTTGGGTCGTAATCCAGTCAATTGAATCATCAATTCCCCCGGCCACCCCCCGGCCACCCCCCGGCCATATGAAAACTCAAAAAACAGGTCAGCGAATTCCAGCTCACGTTGGTCGGAGTGATATTGGGGCCGCTTGAAAGGTTGTACTTGCCCAGGCTGCCGGTTGATACGTCAAAGTTGAACTTCCCGGTCTGCTCCGGATGATTTCATATAGAACGGTTGAATTGCTTTTGAGCCATAACCCTCAATTGTTGTTTCCGATGACAATAAATCCGGCCCAGTAAAATGGATGGCGATAACGGTTGTCCTTCATCAGTTTGAGGGATGCCTGCCTCAATGATTCGCTCCGGGTCATTCGGGTTCTCGCCTTGTTGCGAAACATGTTCCCGTAAAATCGACCATCAGCGAAGCTGTTGCAGTGGAATCGACCTTCCACTGGCTTACTACGGCAGACCTGGCTCCAGCAGACAGAAAGGCCCACGCCATCCCAACTACACCCTCTCCGCGTCTGATGCTCCCTCTCGCCGTCTCACAGGACGAGAGGACTACCATATCCGCATCGAGATCAAGATTGGCAATCTCACGGGCTTCCAGCAGGCTATCGTTCTTTTCATCTCCAACATCCGAAAATAGCAGGTAAGAGTTCATGGGATTCTGGTTGTTTAAAACTCCATGCGTGGCCAGATGAATGTTTTTGTATTTAGATGCAAGTGTCTTGAATGAAGATTCGACAGCCTTTTCACCTACTAAGGCTCTGGAATAGCCCTTGGAGAACAACCGTGAAATTTTATTGACCTCAACTTCAGCTTCAGGAAGCGGGGCAAAAACACCATTCCTTCGTGAATTTCCGCGAATTAAACTATCCTTACTTGCCACAGGCGGATTCGCGTAAGATAAGAATGAAAGATTTTTATGGGATCCATTGGGCCTGATGTCCTCAGAGAGCATACTGAGAGTGCTCAGTGATGGTGCGTAGTAAATGGAATATTGCTCCAGCAAGAACCGATTATCACTCCCCTGTGCTGCCTGAAAAGGAAAATTCCACAAAATGTCATCCGGTACAAAGCAAATTGCCGTCTTATTCTTCAAATCGTTTTCTGCCGGCTTGATCAGCAAATCATATAAATCTCTCGATAAAGCCCTGAAAGATACAGACCTTTTAGATATCAGGTCATGAAAGTCTGAAACTTTTTCTTTCAACTCTTTTTTTGTTATGTTTATCTTGTATGTTTTGATACTAATATCAGTGTCGTGAGCTGACTTGGAAATGGCAAATAGATATACTCCATCTTCCCTAACCACATATTCCAGAATGGCCATTGAAGATTTGCTGAGTGCTTTTTTCAGCCCCGAAGAAATTGTGTTTCCGCCGCTTATAAATTCATCTTTTAATTCCGGCTGCAACATATTTGAATTACTTTGAAGATCCAAATAAGTCTTGCGGGTTGAGGCGATTTGTTCATTGAGCTTGTTTATGCTGGCTATTGATGGCTGCGATTTCAGGCTCTCCTCTCTTAACTGTTGGCTGATTTCCATAATTTGCAGATTGACTCGCTTCTCCTCTCGCCTCAACACTGAAGGGACTCCAGAGACCCTCTCAATGATTCCCTGACTCATAGTTTCATTGAGTGTTCGCGCCTTCGTCTTATCCGCAAATTTCAAAGCCTCCAATGGCTTATTCTGACTTACCAGTAACTCAATCATTGCATGATAAGCTGCAGTCTTCTGCTCAAAGAAGAGCTGTTTTTCATATTCCTGACCAATAATTCTATGGCGCATCTGTTCAAGAATCTGAATTGCCTGCACGAGGTGTTGATATGCCAATTCATAATTTTTGAGAGCCAGATAACATTCCCCCAAAGTTGTGCTTGCTAGGTAATAAGTTTTGTGATCATTTATCTCTTTTGCTTGCAGTATTGCTAAGTTAGCCATACGAATGGCTTCCTGATAATATGCAAATCTTGATGAATTCGTGACCTCAGCCATATAATCTCAGCAATTCGATCCTCTCATTTATTGCAATAAAGACGTCGCTCACTAAGTTCAAGTTCCTGAAAAGCACGAATATAATCTCTTCTTTCTTTATATATGTTGCTTAAACCTTCTCCTGCGACAAAGAATAATATCCAGAAACTTTCCATTTTCACCTAAATGCTTAGAGCTTAGAAACATTCTTAATGCTTGATCGATATTACCCATCCTAAAATAAGTTAAACCTAAATTATATTCCAGCCTGGCAGTTTCATGGCTTAACTTTAACTCCATGTAAACACTTAAAGACCGACGAAAGTATTCTAATGCACGATCATAATCTTCCTGTTCAAGGTATAAAG
Source organism: Acidobacteriota bacterium (assembly GCA_016710075.1). Lineage (GTDB taxonomy): Bacteria > Acidobacteriota > Blastocatellia > RBC074 > RBC074 > JADJLO01. The sequence continues at coordinate 7,561 of JADJLO010000009.1, forward strand.
CACCGATGTCGTTTAATACTCCAGCCAGCCTATCTTTTCGGAGGGTCTTGCTTGCCATTGAATTGGCTTTTTCGAAAAATACAAGAGCTTCTGCATTATTACCAACCTGATAATGTATACGTCCCAGACCTGACAGAATTTCCGTCATACTCAAGTCGTGCCGCATATTTCCTTCATCAAGCTTCTGCAATATAGCAAAAGACTTTTGATAATATTCCAATGCGCGATAGTACTCTCCATTGAGAGAACAAAGATGTGCTAAAATAGATAATGCTATTGCCGTACCGTAATCTTCCAGAAGATTACTATTAACATAATTACTTTTTAAATAAGTAAGAGTTTTTAGTGCATACTCCTTAGCCTTAAGATTGTCACTTATGTATAGATATAATGATGCCTGATCTGCTAGCGTTTTAGCTACTTCTGCATATTTACTAGCTCTTTGATAATATATCTGGCTTTCACGAAGCGCACTCATTGCATCGTCAATCTTGAATTGTCCAGAATAAGCAGCACTCAAGGAATAGTATGCCGATGCTATTAGTTCATCCTTGCCAAGAAGCAGAGCTATCTCTATACCTGCTTTATAATATAGATAAGATTTACCTGGATTAAAGTAGTATGTCAATGAAGCTAGTCGAATTGTCGTTTCATAAAAATGATCGCTGATTAAATGTTGGCCTTGTCTTAATACGTTAAGTATTTCCTGTCGTTCACCTGTAGAAAGCTTGGCAATGTTAGCTAAACATTTGATTCAGAATTTATAACTTCACCTTGCGGGGGCTGCGCCTGAACAAAGACAGGTAATGTGACTAGAATTATTCCAAGATGCAACAAGATCGTTTGAATCACGGGCGTTATAGAGACTTTAAAGTTGAAAGTGGTTTATTTAACAGATGTCTCAGACTTTAAATTGAACCGGAGCCACACAGGAAAGCATGTACATCTCCTTCATAATCCAAGTTGGCCATGCGACATTCACCATCCTAAGACAGATCATGTGCAACTAACATTAATATAATATTAGTTACACATTGCTCGATTTAAGACATGTTAAAAATCAAAGTAAACCTTGCCATATCAGCCACAATATTAATTGCAAGTCGGATGCTGTCTGAGAAGTTTGCGTTGAGGTTGGCTTTGGCTTTTCAGCACTTGGTTTTTGCGGGTCAGCATCATCTGATCCAATAACTGGAATAGTTAAGAATATTGAAATAACAACAATTAGCCATGAGTTAAGAAGCGTTTTATTCATATTCTTCATACATCTCTCCTTTTTAAATAGTTAGTCTGAAATGTTCTTTACAATATAAGTTGTTTAATAAACATAATCGCAGCATAATGGCTGTACATCCAGTTATCGCGATCTCTGAGCATGTGGCCTTCATTTCGAGCTATCAAGTACCATATCGATGATTTATTATTACTCACAGAATTAATAATTGACCTTGCTTCGGCAATAGTACACCTTGGATCATTTTCACCGTGAATAATTAGTAATGGAGTTTTAATTTTCAAGGTATTATTAACAGGGGATATTCTATTCATAAATGCCTTAACTTTTAACAGTTTTTCATTTCCAAACTCAGATCGCAAAAGTTCGCGAACTGATTCATTTGAATTGGATATTAATGTTTCAATGTTAACAAACCCTGAATTTGAAATAGCTCCCCTAATTTTATTTCCATATTTAAATGTCGTTGAAAGCGCAATATAGCCTCCGTAACTTTCACCGTGTATTAATACGCGATCACTATCAAGATCATCTTGAGTTTTTATCCAATTCAACAGTGCTCCCACATCTTTAATAACATCCTGTCGCTTGTATCCATTATCGCTATGTAGGTAGTCCTTACCATATCCAGTCGACCCGCGAAGGTTAGGATAGATCAACGTTACACCCATCTCATTTAGATAATAGTTATGCTCATATCCAAACTCTGGCCTGTATTGCTCCGCAGGGCCACCATGGATAAATATAATGACAGGCCGTTTGCCTGGTAAACTCAAGCCGGAACGATATATAAACCCTGGAATCTGACGGCCATCAAAGCTTTTCCATTTGATAAGCTGTGGCATGACCATTCTCTCAAGGTCCAGTCCATTATCGACAGCTTTTGACCAGCGATCAATTTTGAGGCTCTTGATATCAACTGAATATATATCGTTTGGGGTGCGAGGAGAGCGCAGGTTAAAAAGCTAAATCCAAGGAATTTTTATGCCAGGTCAGATCTGATATCACTCCGAAAGGAATTGACTTAACCTGGCTTTCAAGTTGAGTTGAGATATCATAAACATAAAGTTTAGAAACTCCTTCCTCATTACAAGTAACCGCAATGGTTTTTCCGTCAGGTGAAAGCTTAAAGTTATCAATCTCCCATTGTGTATTTTTTGAGATTCGCGTGTATTTTTTGGTAGCTAGATCTAAATAAGCTAAATATCTTACTTTTGAATTAAAGTCTGTTACTACATAAATCCCTTTACCGTCTTTGCTAAATTGTGGAGTTCTGAAGTATTCGATGGCCGACTTCCGCGGTGATGATAAAAGGGTCTTTTGCCCAGTATCAATATTCAATAGCCAGAGTCGGCAGACGTTTTGAGATATAAACTCGCAAAAAACGACCATTTTGTCATCCGGAGACCAATCATAAGCCTTAATATAATTTCCTTGGGACTTGATAAGCGGCTTATTTGAATTTGGATCTGACGGACTAACAATGTATAGACTAACCCCGGGGCCTTCACTTGATTTACTTCTGCAGTAAACAACACGGTCTCCTGAGTTTGACCAGACGAATTCTGTATTACTTGATTCTATATCAGATATCAGTTTGCTTTTATTATCCCCGGTCTCGTATAAAAACATTTGATACTGCTCATTGCCACCAACATCTTTATTATAAATAATGTTTAAGGATTTAGAGCTCATATAAACATCATAAATTCCATCGGCCTTTATGTATTTCCATACTTTCTGCCGGTCTCCGGGGGAACTTATTCGATGAATCCATACTGAGCTGCTTGTGTATTGCTTTACTAAAATTTCACGCTTTTCTGGATCCCAGCCTGCTAATGATAGTCCATAAACCGTGGTATAAGGGGTAACTGCCTTAGCGAGAGATATAGGGATCTGTGGAATCCCACCAGTCTCCAAACTGTCCGGCTTTTTAACAAACTCATCTTGAGCCATTGTCAAACTGGAAAAAGCTTGTATCAACAGAACAATTATCCAACAAGTTTTGGTGATCAAATATCTATTAATCATTGGTTTACAACTGGTTAATGATTCCATAAATCTTTCTTGATGAGCACTAAAAAGCTGGTCTGATCTTGCAATTACACCCAGCGAAATAATTACCACACAAAATTCACGCCTGAATCAATAAGACGATGGTTTTTTCCGATTATTCCACCCGAGCAAAAATAATTTTATTATTTTGGAATCGGATACCGCTTTGGCTTAAAAGAGAAAAGAGAAAGCCGCAGGATCCAATAATCAAAGGGATACCTACGGCTTTTCCTGAAAGATCAGACCCAAAAACTCTACTTATTTAAAGTGATCAGCATTGATCTGGATATATTTCTGCCACTGTTCGGGGACATCTTCGTCCCGGAAGATGGCTTCGACGGGGCAGGCAGGCTGGCAGGCTCCGCAATCAATGCATTCATCGGGGTGGATATAGAGCATTTCGGATGACTCGTATTCGGGTTCATCCTTGCGAGGGTGGATGCAATCGACGGGGCAGACATCGACGCAGGCGGTATCCTTGGTGCCGATGCAGGGTTCAGTGATGACGTAAACGGCCATTATGGCGATCTCCTCTCTCAATTTTAATTGAGCAAGCTTGAATTTAAATTTTAGATGACCTCGATCCTGAAATGGGATCGAAGGGGTAATTTTACCGGTTCGGATTCTTTATGCAAGCCCAAAGGGAGAAATATTTAACAGGGGAGGCCGGGGAGAGCAAGGGAGCGACAATTAAGGGCAATATTGCGCAAGACAGGAGCAGGGGGAAAGGTGGAAGATGGGGGGCATAATTCCCTGCTCCCCGCCCTTTTCAGGCATTTGGAATGAGAAGAGAGTGAAGAGGAATGGGGGTGGGGGTATTGATACCAATCGTTTTGATAAGGAGAGAAAGAATATGATCGAGAAAGGCGCGACGATAGCGGAGCCGAAAGGAAAGCTGGGGGTGTTGCTGGTGGGGTTGGGGGCGGTGAGCACGACATTTATCGCCGGGGTAGAGGCGATCAAGAAGGGGCTGGCAAAGCCGATCGGGAGTCTGACGCAGATGGGGACGATCCGGCTGGGCAAGCGGACTGACGGGCGGTCGCCGTTGATTAAGGACTTCGTGCCGCTGGCGGACCTCAAAGACCTGGTCTTTGGCACCTGGGACATCTTCGAAGAGAACGCCTATGACGCGGCGATGCATGCGGGGGTGCTCGAAAAAGAGCTGCTGGTGAGGTTGAAGCCGCAGTTGTCGAAGGTCAAGCCGATGGCGGCGGTCTTTGATCAGGAGTATGTCAAGAGGCTGAGCGGGACGAACGTCAAGAAGGGCAAGACGAAAATGGATCTTGCCCGGCAGTTGATGGCGGATATGGCGGAGTTCAAGAAGAAGAACCGGTGTTCGCGGATGGTCATGGTCTGGTGCGCATCGACAGAGGTTTTTATCAAACATCCGGTGCACAAGACGCTGGAGTCGTTTGAGCAGGCCATGCGGGACAATCACAAGGCGATCGCTCCGTCGATGATCTATGCCTACGTCGCACTTAAATCGGGCGTCGGATTTGCGAACGGGGCGCCGAACCTGACGGTGGACATTCCGGCGATGAGAGAGCTGGCCGAGAAGCAGAAGCTGCCACTGTGCGGCAAGGATTTCAAGACGGGCCAGACGCTGATGAAGACGATGATCGCTCCGGGGCTCAAATCGAGGATGCTGGGGCTCAACGGGTGGTATTCGACCAACATTCTGGGCAACCGCGACGGCGAGGTGCTCGACGATCCGGGGTCATTCAAGACCAAGGAGGAGTCGAAGCTCTCCGTGCTCGATTACATCCTCCAGCCCGAGAAGTATCCGGATCTCTACGGGCACTACACTCACCTGGTCAAGATCAACTACTACCCGCCGCGCGGAGACAACAAAGAGGGGTGGGACAACATAGACATCTTCGGCTGGCTGGGCTACCCGATGCAGATCAAGATCGACTTCCTGTGCAGGGATTCGATACTGGCGGCTCCGATCGTTCTGGATCTGGCCTTGTTTATGGACCTGGCCCAGCGGACGGGGATGAGGGGGATTCAGGAGTGGCTCTCGTTCTATTTCAAGAGCCCGATGTGCGCTCCGAAGCTTTATCCGGAGCATGATCTCTTCATTCAGTTGATGAAGCTGAAAAATACCCTGAGGCACCTGAGGGGCGAGGAGCTGATCACTCACCTGGGTCTCGAATATTACGATTAAGAGGAAAGTAGATTGAACACACTAAATAGCCGGTCTTGGAATTGATGGGATTAAGTGGAATCAGGTATTTTAACGACTCAAGTACGCAAGTAAGAACGCCATGGATTCGGGGTGATTCATCTTTCTTTTAAAACCGGCTGAAATCGACAGTCAGCCTCCGGTAAATCCTGGTCTATAGGTATTGGCGTTCTTGGCGATGAAAATACTTTATTCGCAATCAGCGGGTTGTAACTTCAGATTTTCCGCCTTGACTACAACAGGGGGATTTACATGGAACCTGATAAGGATGGTCCTCGTAACCTGAAGGGAACGACCGAACGGGTGGTCATCAATATCAGAATCAAACATCAAGTATCATCAATCACCCCAAACCCAACAACAGCAAAAGGAGAATCTATGAAGCAACAGTTGATTGCACTGCGTTACCTGGTTAGTTCGCTCGCCATCAGTGTGGCGCTTGGTCTGGTCTGTTTTGCGCAGACCGCCGCCACATCAAGTCAGGCCAAACCCGCGGCAATGAATGCCCAAAACGATCATGTCACGATGATGGTGGCGGATTGGACACGCGCCCGCGATTACACCAAAGAATATATGGATGCAATGCCGGCTGAAGGTTACAGCTTCAAGCCGACTCCCGAAGTTCGCAGCTTCGCCGAACAGTTCCTGCATCTGGCCAACGCCAACTATGCCTTTGCTTCGTCAGCGACCGGCATTGCCAGCACAAGCAAAGTGAACCTCGAAAAGACTGAATCGATGAAGACCAAAGCAGAGGCTACAAAAGCCGTCATGGATAGCTATAATTTCGTGATCATGGCGATCAAGGGCGCTGATATGAAGAAGTTTGGCGAATCGATCAAACTCTTCGGCCAGGATGTGTCGCGTGGCGGGGCATTGTCCAAAGCCTTCGAGCATCAGACGCATCATCGCGCTCAAACGACGATCTATTTGCGCCTGAAAGGCGTCACCCCGCCGGGCGAGAGGTTGTTTTAATCCCATCGGCAAAGCCGTGGCAACTTCAGAAGAGAAATAGACCATCTGATCGCCGAGGAAGGCGTACATATAACCGCCCTGGCATTTCGGACTGACGGTCTGTGAAGCGTTGCCCCAGCTCAGCAGGGTGTAGGTCAAATCAGCGTAATTCCCGCTCCAACCCATGATATTGAAGCCGATCCGGAGTTTATCGGTGGCATCGGGGTTGAACGGATATGGGCCTGAGCCGAACAATGAACCGGGCGCGCCGGGTTTGGTCCAGAGCCTGTCGCTGAAATATTGGGTCGAATCGCCGCCAAAGGACGGAAAGCGGTAGAAGTATCCAAGGAATCTGCCCGGTCTGTAATGGAGTTCTCCATCGGCGTATTGAGCCCAGTCGGATCCTTCGCGATTGCCGACAAGTTTGTAAGTCACATAGTTCTCGCCGTTGCCGATGGGAGTCGATGCGTGTGTCACCAGATCCTGCACCAGAGGCTGGCAACTGTCCTGTGCCATGGCCGTCACCGTCATCATTCCAACCAACATTGCCGCCACAACCATTATCTTCCTGAACGAATTCATAACTTTCTCCTTCTTCTTTTATTGTAAAAAGAGCGTTTCCGCTCCGGTTTATTCATTCTCTCAATCTGGTAAGCGTGCTTTTCGGGCAGGAACTTGTAAGAGGGTTTGAAAATTCCCTGAATTTTCTTCTTGATGTGCCGGGATTAATGGGAGTACTATTGAGAATCTACATGAGGTTTAGCGATTAATCTTGTTAATTTTTCGGGACTTAAGGCGGTGACTTAATTCGCCGAATGGTTAAAAGCTCAGTTGCCGGCCACGCCGGTTGGAATACCCAACTCTTTCAAGGAGTGCCCCTATGAAGGCTATTAAGGTTTTGAAATATACGGCTTCCCTGTTTCTTCTTTTGTTGTTTGTAATTCCGGTGATGGCTCAGGACTCGCCGAAATCAGAGATTTTGCTTGGATACTCGCTTCTGAGGACAGACGAAGATGTGGTCAACACCGACTCCATATTATCCAGGTCGTTTTTCAAGAAGAAGGGAGGGGATCTCAACGGCTGGAACCTGTCGGTATCGGCAAATGCTACGAGCTGGTTCGGTTTCGTAGGCGATTTCAGCGGGCATTACGGATCTATCAATACGCTGCTTGCTCCCACGACTTCAGGCGTCAGCGGGAATATGGACACGATGATCCATGTCTTTGTGTTCGGTCCGCAGTTCACGTTCAGGGGCGGCCCGTTCTCAGTCTTTGTCAGAGTAATGGGAGGAGCCGCGAGAATGGATCAGTCGACTACGGTGGGGTCGCTGAAGTTCAAATTCGACGACAAGGCATTCGCGGCGGCGGCCGGCGGAGGTCTTGATCTGAGAATCGCCGACCGTCTGGCGATCAGGCTTATTCAGGCAGATTATCTGGTCACAAAGTTCAACAACCAGGATCAGCGGAATCTCCGCGTCGGAGCGGGGTTCGTCATCAGAAGGTGATCGTGGAACAACTGTGGAGCAACCTGCCAGGGTTGCTCCGGAATCAGTGCAATCTGAACAGGTTGCGCCACAATCCTTACTTCGTAAACCGCATATTTCTGACCCGGCCGCCTGAGAGGTTGAACCCGTTAATGTGGCCGTCTTTGTCGCGGGTGTAGGTCACTCTTCGAGAACCACCAGGCACTTCCGCTGAACCTGTCCCTGGTGATCGGGGTCATCTGAATATCATCGTGGCGCCTGTGCTGCGCCACCAGTTTCCCATCCTTCAAAACCAGATTATAGGTAGTTCCCAGCTCTTCGCTGTAGAAGGCCCCGGTGTATTCCGACAGATCGGCAGGGATGTCGTTTGCCGAAGCCAGGCGTTTGGCAATCATGCTCTGGCCGTTTTGCTGCAGTGTGAATTGACTGACCCTGCCGGATGAATCTTTTTGAAACTCCACCCGGGCATCTATGATTTTCAGAAAGTACTTCGTTTCGGATTCCGGAAAGAGTTCAGCCATTTGCTGTCCCTGAGGAGCCGCAATTAACCGATCGTTCTCGCGGGTGATGTCGACAATAATACTTCCAGCCAGCTCATATTTCCCGACATATGAATCGAGGATATCCGCAGAGACTCTGACAGTCGGTCTTGCAGAAGATCCGGCTGAAGAATTTGGGGCAGGGCCGGTTGTGGCGATATCGGCCACCAGTTTGTCTGATAAAACAAGATCCGCAACTTTTCGTGCCAGCCCCCCGGGATTTGTGGTGCTCAAATTGCTAAGGACGATGACCGAGAATCGCTGTTCGGGAAAGCGCATGATGTGGCTTCGGTAACCGGCGTCACCTCCGCTGTGCTCAACGACTGAAAGCCCCTTGTATTTTCCAATGGCCAGGCCGAATGCGTAATCTATTTTTTGCCGCTGTTGAGAATTCCCTGCTCGTGCATCTGGTCTATGACCGCCTTGCCGCCGAGCTTCATATCCTCAAAATTCAAGGCCCATCTGGTCATATCCTCGGCAGTCGTAAAGAGGCTGGTAGCCCCTGCGTTGGCATAGTTGAGGGCGCTCAATTTGAATCCGCCGGCTTTCTCAGGCTGGTAGGAATAGGCCCGGTTTTTAACGATCATTTCGTGATCATCGTGGAAATGTGTGTTCGCCATACCCAGCGGCTTGAAAATACGGTCGTTCGTGAACTGGCGAAATGACTGGCCCGAGACTCTTTCGACTATGACGGCCAGCAGGGTGTACCCGCTGTTGCAGTAGAGGTGCTCGGCTCCAGGCTCGAAGTTGAGTTCCTTCTCGTTTCGAATAATCTTGAGGATGTGTTCTTTTGTGATTACGTCATCCAGTCGCCAGCCGGCCATTGCCAGCAGCTCCCATTGATCCCGCAAACCGCTGGTGTGATAGATCAGATGTTTGATGGTGATCGTCTTCCCGAAATCCGGGACTTCCGGCAGATACTTCCTGATGTCGTCATCGAGTTTCAACCTGCCCTCAGAAGCCAGCAGCGTTATCGCAAAAGCCGTGAATTGCTTTGAAACAGAGGCTACGTGGAAGACTGTGGATGGCGATATGGGGATGTCGTATTCGAGATTGGCATAGCCGTAGCCGTGTTTGTAGACGACCTTCCCGTCACGGACCACGGCCAGCGAACAGCCCGGTGAGCCCGGCTTGTCATATTGCCTGAATACCTCGTCGATTCGGTTGGCCAGTTCCCTGTCCAGCCCAACGGTGAATTGTCTGCGGCTGGGACCTGTGCAAAAACCCCAACAGATAAAGCAACGACAAGAATGCATGTCTGAATTAACAGTCTCATTAAGCCCTCCCTGAAAAAGTTACGCCATTGTAATCAAACTCGAACAACATTTGCCAAGATGGAGGTCTGATACTCCGTTGCGGAAAGTTTAAAGCATGAACCGATGATACGTGGATCATTGAAAACAGGCGGACTCCATGGAGTGCGGCGACCTGTCGCCGCTTTGGTAGTCCTGTGGCCACTCAAATATTGAGAAAAATCTATTCCACCGCAAACCGCCCACCGATTTAACAGGACTTCTGGAACAATACCAAAGCGGCGACAAGTCGCCGCCGCAAATTTGATGCGATTTGGGAAAGCGCTGCTACAAACTTTTAACTAACAGGGCCTTTCCGCAACGGAGGTCTGATATTGTGAATAATTTTTGTAACTGCTTAGCCCCTCGTTTATCAGCAGGAAATTGCAGAACAAGCGCCGAAGGCGCGACATAAAATAGCCAGGGGTTGAGCGAGGCCATAGGCCGAGCGAAGCCCCTGGTACAGCTATATGAGTTTCCCCAGCCCTGAAAGGGCGGGATTGCCACTCTCGATTATGCGTCCCTTTCAGGCCGCTCAGGCATAACCAAGGCTACCAGGGCTCCGCGCTGGCGCTTCCCTCTTTTTTAGTCGCCGCTTCGCGGCTTAAATTGAGTTGTTCTATCCCAGAACCGATATACGGCTGAGCAGTTACTAATTTTTTACAAACGTTTAACCGGGGGATGGCTGGGATCAGTATTCAACCTGTCTTTAATTTTAGCCGGGAGCGGCAAAATTTTCAGGGTAAATCAAGTTTGATGATCAATGAGTCATTGAATAGACGATCAGGTTCATGCCCAGTTTATAAGCCGCAAGGCCGTATTTCAGCGGGTAGCGAGGGTCGTCGATCCATTCCCAGGCGTCGCCGTTGTCGGAGTTTCGGGCGATGAAGACCATGATCCGGTCGTTGTCGTCTACGATGCCGTGGTAGTAAGGGGTGATGCCTCCCTTCTCGTCGGTTCGGCCCCGATAAATGATGTTCTGGACGTTAGGAATCTGAATAACCTCGTCGATATCGAAATAGCAGTGAAAGATGGTGTGAGTTAGAGGCAGGTCTTTAATCTGGTATTCGGGAAAGACCTTGAACATCTGTCTGCGGACATTCTGCCATTCGTATTCTCCCCAGAAATCATCGAGCATGAGAAAGCCACCGCGGAGCAAGTACTCCCTGAGATTTGCGGCATCTTCGTTTGAGAGTTCCATCTGGCCGGGTTCAACGGCGTATATGAACGGGTATTGCTGCAGGTCTTTTTGATCGAATGAAACGGTCGTCGGATCGGTTGAGATGCTCAGCCCGCTTTTAACCCAGCCTCGAAGGCCTTCAAGAAACTGCTCGTCAGCCTTTGGATAATCGGTCTCCCAGGCTTCCCCTCTCCACCCATCAGACTGATATCGCAATCTGGCGAATGTGAACTCTCCACGGGAGTGGTTCGAGTCTTTTTTGTTTTTCGGTTGAGTGAATTCGGATCGCGGATAGAGGCGCTGGCTGCTGACAGACGCGACATCAAGACAGGAGATTACGAAACACACGAAAATGACAAAACAGACTAAAGTCTCAGTGGATTTCAATCTGTAATGTACACCACTCATATTTTTGCCGGTCGCTGTTATTGGCGCATCAATTGGTCAATTCAGAGAGTGTGATGTCGGCAATCGATTGCGGATCGATCTCAGGTTCGTCCAGTTCGAGCACCGGCGGTTCGATGTTCAGGAACCTGAAGAAGGCATCATCGGTGATGGCTGTTGCCACGCTTTCTCCGATGCAGCGCCCGTCCGTATGCGACCAGATATGATGGTCGTCCCTGACGAACCCTTCATCCGCCAGCATCTTCCTGCGATCGGATAGATTGTATTGATAAAACGGGTTTGCCATACCAACCTCCTGGAGAAGAAGAAGAGAGTACGAAACAAACGAAATAAACGAAACAGACGAAAAATATTAAACTGTAAGTGTTCGTCAATCTCAATAATTTCGTATTATGTGAAAATTGATTTTACTGAAACATTGACCACCCTAATATTTTTTCGTTTATTTCGTCTGTTTCGTAATCTATCTTCTCTCGTATAAACGTTCTATCGAGGCTCCGGGATAGTAGTGAGCCAGAATTTCGGTGTAATTGTAACCCTTTTCTGCCATGAGGGCAGCACCAATCTGGCAGAGTCCGACACCGTGGCCCCAGCCGGCGCCGGTGAGGTGGAACTTATCGGGAAAGCCGTCGCTTCCCTGCCCGGTCTCGATGACGAAAGCCGAACTGTAGAGGTGCGATTTGGAGAGTGACCGCCTGATCTCGAGTTCCTTGCCGATGGTGAGCGTTCGCAGCTCGCCTGTGATTTTAAGCTTCACGATACGGCCGGATCTGCCGCGCTCAACGGGTTGAAGGGAGATTATCCTGCCGAAATCGATGCCCAGTTTATGCTTTAGCAGCCCCTGCAATTCATCTTGATTCAGAGTCACCCGCCATCTGTAAAAATCCATGGTCTCCTGATCGAAATCGGGCAAAATCTTTTTTATGATTTTCGCATCGGTTGAATTGCAGAATGCGGGAGGGTTGCCGAGAATCCAGTCTTGAGCATTGATCTCATTGGACAACGGCAGATTGAATTCCGGCGGAAACTTTTCGCCGTCATAAAAAGCGGTGAGATAAGGGATCTCCTGATCGTCCCAGGCGGAGCGGAAATCTTCGGTCATGCCGCCGCAGGATTTTGAAAACCGCGCGTCACAGAGTTTACCATCGTAAACGAGCGTCTTTCCGCATGTCTCGCCCATGACCGCATGGACAGAACTGGTCGTGGCCATGGATATGCCCTGATACCGCTGGCAATGGTCGTCGGCGCAGACATCGAAATCGATGTGGCTCTCCTGGTCGTACCAGCGGATTAAGATTTCGTCATCGGCATTGATACCGCTCATTCCGGGCGCGCTGCGGCGTGGGCTCTTCCACGGTTTCATCTGCGCAAGCAGCCAGCTCCGGGAGATGATCGAATGGGCCTTGAGCAGTTCGGAATGCGATGTGGCGCTCATCTCGGATGAGATGACGCTGGATAGATAGTCCTCGACGGGCAGTTCGTTGATGACGAGCAGGTTGCCGGAGGCGTCCGGTTTGATGACAAGATTTCCTTTGAACTGCTGGTCCTGTGTCCGCTCCCAGTGGAAGTCTATGCCGATACGGATGCCGTTGATGATGAAACTGCAATCGGGAGTCGCCGGTTCGAGCTTGAGCGAATCGAAGATACCAACCGGTGAGCCGGCTTCCGTGCGAAGCTCGATTCCTCCAGGCGTTTTTGAGACCTCATAATTGCCGGCATCGAGCCTGGGTTGATACTCTCCCTTGAGCTCAAAGCGGACTCTGCCTTGAGTCGTGATCAATCCCACAGATACGGTTGGTTCATGCTCGATACTTATCAATTCATTCTCTTTTTTGACCATTTATTTATTTAATTTGTAACTGCTCAGCCCCTGGATTTCATACGCGCCCAGTTGGGAACCGGCAAGAATCGTCATCGGGGAATCGTCTCCTGTGTGGCTAGTTTTTCGGCGAACGCTTCAACTCCGCTTTGCGACAACACGACAGCCGTTAGCAATAAGGGCATCCACACGGCAGCCCGCCAGGAAGCGTTACGAAGTTTCATCAGGTTGTCCTTTCGCACTATTTGGTTGCCGCCACGCGCGCGCGCCAAAACGCAAACGCGCGGTCTGCGGCAGCCAGCGCGGACTTATCGTTTCTCACAAGTCCGTACAGCGTCAGCGCCTGCACAACTTCGCCGTAATTCACCGTTTTTGGTTCGCCGAAATAGGAAGGCTCTTTGCCTACGCCGGTGCGCGTGTTGCCGGTGACATCCACTTCGCCGTTTTCGCGGATGCGCGAAACTTGCCAGGCGACAGCTTTGGGTAAGGAGGCTTCAAATTCAGGAATCGGCAAATGCAGCGCGAGCGTCTGGCCAAACAAAATCGAGACCGCGTTGTAACTGGAATCGCGCCCGCCGTTTTCGCTGAAGATGCCGTCCTTGTCGCGGCGTGTGAGTCCGTGCGCAACCAGCTTGCGCGAAGCGGCAATGAGTTGCTCGTCTTTCAGCACAAGGCCGCACAGCCCAAATGCCTTCGCCGCGATGAAGATGCGATTTACGGCGTGCGAACTATTCGCAATGATGGTGTCGTATCCCGACGCTACAAACGCCATCGCACGACGAATTTTCGGTTCGAGAGTGACGATGCGCGCGTGAAAATGCTTTTCGTGCGGCGACTGACGAATGACGAGGATGGCGCGGCCCAACTCCTGCAAGAAAAAGAACGCCGTCTCAACGGCTGCGCCGAACGGCTTGGCGCTCGCTCCGTTTGGGCGGTCATTCGCCTCAAAGCCGCCGTCGGCGCGTTGATGCGTGAACGTCACTTCGATACCGCGCCAGGCATCGTCAGCGGCAGCGAGATCGCCCGTTACAACACCATAAATCACGGTACGACAACTGCCGCGCTGCGTGCCCGCCTCGATCCACTGGCCCGCCCGGTGGTTAGTGCCAATAAACCCCTGCTCGTCAGGCCGGCTGTCTCCGATCAAAACGCGCAGCCGCTCTGCGGGAATGCGCTGTAGCAGTTCGTATTCCGTCACCGGTTTGCGCGGCGTGACGCCGCCGATAGCAGTGCAGGCAGTCACTGCCAGCAAAACGATCGCTGCGATTCGTTTGTAGTTCATAAAGTTTTGTCCTGGTTGCGTTAATCCATGCCGGGAAGGCTTTGGGTACGCACGCGTCCTCGCGTCTGCAGACGCCTGTCTCGTTTTCGGTCTTTCGCGGCTGCCCCCGGGGGGGGGCGGCCCCCCCGGTTGGCGAGATGCCCGTCTTTCAAGTAGTCTTTGGGCGCGAGGACTGCACGGACCCCGCGTGCCGGGTGCGAGACGCCCGTCCCCACAGTTGCAGAATAGTACATCTTCCAAAACTGCGCGAGACCGTAACACGTTCATAAGCAATTATTCTTTTGCCGGGGGCCAGGGCAATCGCATTATGAAGTAAGCACCTTAAGCAAATAGTCTTAATCAAGAGCCGCTTTGAGGCGCTTGACCTGGATTGCGATTATCCTGATGATATTAACGGGAAAATAATCGGGCGGAATGGCCATAAATCTAACTCTTCGTTCTACATTTTTTTAGCAGTGAATATAAAAACAGATGATCTTCGGCATCCTGCGATTCACGCTCTATTAAGCGAGCATTTACAAAACATGCATGAGATCTCACCACCTGAAAGTGTTCACGCGCTGGATCTGGAGAAACTGCGTGCACCGGAAATAACCTTCTGGACTGCATGGGAGAACGATTTATTACTTGGTTGCGGAGCGCTCAAAGAGCTTGATCGGAAGCACGGCGAGGTAAAATCGATGCGCACTCAGGTCTCACATCGTCGAACGGGAGCTGGGCGCGCAATCCTTGCGCATATTATCGAAGTGGCAAAGGAGCGAGGCTATGAACGCCTGAGCCTTGAAACGGGATCGGCAGAAGCGTTCAAGCCGGCGCAAAAATTATATGAAAGCTTTGGCTTCAGGTACTGTGAGCCGTTTGGTGATTACACGGCAGATCCCAATAGCGTGTTTATGACCCTGTGGCTTGTACAATAATTTCGCCTGAAGGAACGTTGGTCACATTCATGGTCTTGTTGACGCTCAACAGTTATGCCGAGGCGACCGCAACCAGGTCGTGATGCCATCCGCTTCAAAGATCACGGCGTATGGGGTTCGGCACCCTGAAATGCCGGGGCAGATGACTGGTCGTCAAGTGGTTGATTGGTCATCCACTCTTCAAATTCAGAGTCATTCAAAGTTACTTCCCTGAATATATTACCGGCATCGATATCGGTTATTTTATCGAAGTGGCCTGGATCCGGGACTACCAGGACGCCGGCGAGGTCGATTGAAGCGGGGCTCACGGTCAGTTTTGCATCGCCTTCGGCAAAGAAACAATCGGGCCGATGCTTCTCTCTTGGAAAGACGATCAGGGTGAGTTCGCCATTTTTGATGCCGATAATGATGTTGATCAGCGGTTCTTCAAGTGAGTTGGTAAGATTCTGAAGATATTTTACGGCTTCATTGAACCACTGAACGAGGGTATCCGGGTTTGAGCATCTCGCAGCAAGCAGGTTCAGCCTGTAATCCAACAGTGTGAATACCTCCAGGCCGGCGCCTCTGGTTATCGTTTTTCTTTTCCAGGATTCAATCTCATCGAAGATCGGGACACCCTCTTTGCTGCAAGCCTGGAAATGAAGGTGATCCGGCGCGGAGGCCCCGCATTGAGGGCCGTTGTAGAGCACGAACCACTCATCGCCGAGCCGTCCGGCCAGATCCAGCATATGACCGATGTTGCCGATAACGGTTTGAGGAGTGTGAAGTCTGGAAGTGATCACGAGGTGGTTTTTCAGAACTGGAAAAGGATTGCATAGGATCACGAAATCTTCTTTGAACGCAATTCCCTTCTCTTCGGGCGGAAGATTTTCGGGGCAAAGGAAGCAGGGCCGTTCCTTGATTGTCGCGGAATCGACCCTGGCGGCAGTGCTGACGATCCTGCGCGGGTTGTTTTGAGCGAGGACGACGGAGCCTGCGGCAAGCAGTTTTTTATAACGCATCTCGTCAAAGCCGCTGATGGCGTCTCTCAATTGAGGCCATGCGGTCTTCTGCTGGGCCATTAAAGATTTGACTCTCGACAGGAGATTGTCCGGTGTGGCCGGCATCAATTCGGCGTCAGTGAGAATCCGATGATCCCAGCTCATAGCACCGGCCTTTGGGCATTGAATTTCTGTCGGGCCAGTATCTCTATGGTTCGGAGCCGGTCTTTGTAAGAATCATAGCGGTTCATGGTTGGGAGCGGCAAAGCGCTGTCTGAATTCCCCGACCAGCGGCGCGCGAAGTAGAGAGACTCATAGATTCTGCCGATCTCGTAACGGCGGCTGATCCGCAATGCCAGGGCGTAATCTTCGCCGTAGCTGACATTCGGGAGTCCCGCCTGACGCAGCACGCCCACATCGAAAGCTCTGGGAGCTCCAAGGCCGTTGATTCTCAGGGCGTTGTTTCGACCGTTATCGCGCGTCCATTCACGATGATCGACAAGACCGGGCGGCAGTGGGTTCAAATCGAAATCGACAATGGTGTATGAACCGATGACCATCGCATATTGTCCTTTCTCGAACTCGGCGATGACGCGGCTGAGCGTACCCGGACCGTTGTAGATATCATCCGAATCCAACTGCACTGCGTATCTGCCGCAATGCAGTGAAAAGACAGCCACGTTCCAGCACCCGCCTATGCCCAGATCCGTTCTTTCAGGGATGATGACGATCAGCCTGGAATCCCCTGAAGAAACTTCCTGCAGAATGTCGGTCGTGCCGTCGGTTGAATGGTTGTCGACCACGATGACGTTGAAATCGAAATCGCAGGACTGTTCAAGCGCACTTTTAACGGCGTCCCTGATCGTTTTGACGCGATTGCGAACCGGGATGATGATGCTGGCGGTCACTGAAAATTGCTGATCCGAAGCCTTTACCGGATCAAACACCGGTTCGAGCCATGCGCCAAGCCGTTTCAAATGGTCGGTTGCGATCGCCTCCATCTCGATCTGGTAATCACGGTTTCGCGGGTCTACATAATCGAAGATCTTCTCGCCCGACGCCCGCAGGTCGATGGCCGTTTTGGTGTAAAGTGGCTCGGGGATTCTGAAAATTGCTGAATCAATGGACAGCTTCAATCTCAAATCATAAAGCGCTCCGAATTTAAGATCGGCAGGGATGGCTCCGTGCCTGTGAAGAGCATGTCTGACGTGCTTCATCGAGAGGATGACGAGCGAGCCGAAATCGAAGTTGTCCCGGATGCTCCCCGTTTGATAATCGATCAGCGGGTGATCGGTGATCTCTTCTCCGTTCCGTTCTCGAAAATCGGCATAGATCAATCCTGCGTCGGAATCTTCCGCAACCTGCTGATATCTTTCGAGCGCGCGTGCCGTCAGGTCTATGACTTCGTTGGGAAGGACGATTGCCAGATACTCGCTGTCTGTCTTGTCGATCAGGTCACTGATCGCTCCGCCTGAAAAGAACGCGTCAACTTTGAGGCATTCCACATCGGCCGGCGGCTCGCTGCCTTCGCGATAAAGCGCAACGATCTTCATTGCAGGCAGACGTCCGGATACCTGTTTTTTAAAGCTGTTAAAAAGACTATTTTCGATGAATGGTACGGCAATAGTAAACGTGCTCATTTTTCCTTTTTTACACTTTTCGTCTGTTTCGTAATCTCATTTTGGTCGATTGATGATGAAGCCGGTCATTTTATTCAATCTGAAATATTCGGCAAGTTCCTCATCCATGACGGAGCCATTATGGAGCGAGGCATTCCGTAGAAAGAGTTTTCCATCCTTGCGTATGATGAGTCCCATGTGATTGGTATCGAGGCCATTTCTGCCGGATGTAAAGAAGATAATGTCACCGCTCTTCATCAGCAGGCTCTGTCTGAGAAACGCCTTTTTCGGGAAATAATTGTATTCGGCGGGTGCGAATCAAGTCCCTTTGACGAGACTCAGCAATTTGTCGCGGACGGCGGAATCAGGGCCGTTGGTGATATCGGGAGAGCAGCCCGCGATTGCAGTTATATGCCGCCCAGTCGGTGGCGTAGTGCAGTCTGTTGCGCCACTCTACTTTACCGTCTCTGTACCTGATGGCGATCAGGTTTTTGATGAACTCGTCCTGGCTGCGAGCATGGGCAATTGCGAGGACGGTTTCAACAAAGGTCACGCAATCGAACCCGTCCATGCGGGTCACCAGCACTTCCGGGTCCGTTGCCGAACCGATGAGCGGATGACTGATATATTTTCGCCCCAGAAACCGCTCGGAGATGTATTCAATACGATGGCTCACAGGATCGATGCCGGCCGTTTCGCTGATAAGTTTTTTACCAGTGCGGGAAACTCGGGCTTCATCGAGGCGGACTGCTGCACCGTTGTGAACAGGCCAATTATGATTAAGAAAGCAGCGCGCCACATTCTGACCTAATCTCCAAACAGAGGCTTATAAAATCAGACGATGATCAAACGTGATTATTTTCGTATGTTTGGTCATTTCGGTATGTTTCGTAATCTTCTTTTCCGATAATTTTGGCCTGTTAAAGAATGAGACTGTACAATCCGCAATGCGTGACTACGAAATTATACGTCGCCGGTTGACGAACGTCTTTGCCGCCGGACAAAGTTAGCATAGAAATCGAGCGAATACCGCAGGCGGCGCGTAACTGTTATTCCGTGATGAAGAATCCGGCATTGCCCGGTTGATGATCATCAAAAGCGCGGATCGCGAGGGAGACCCCCGGTCGGGTCATCTGGCGCTGCCCGGCGGGAGAGTCCACCCTGAAGATGCCGATCTGATAGCCACGGCGGCACGCGAGACGCACGAGGAAGTCGGGATGAACATCTTCAACGGAGGCAAATTTCTCGGCCGTCTGCCCGTACTGGCGCCAAGCACCCCGCGACTTCCGCCCATCGAGATTACTCCACTGGTAGCGATTGCTCCGCCCGAGTTCAACCTGGAATTGAGCCACGAGGTCGCATCGGCATTCTGGGTCACGGTGGATTATCTCAAACAGCAGGGGCTGTCCGATCACTACTCCATGAATTTCGGCTCGCACACACAAAAGTGGCCGGCATACCCATCCGATGAAGGTCCCATCTGGGGAATTACGGAACGGATACTGACCAATTTTCTCTCTCTGATCGATTAATAAAAATCAACCAAACAATGAATAATCAAGAGCAAGATCCCGTCGCAACGACATACGAAGATCCACATCTTATCAGACATTTTTCGACGCTGCAGGCCACCGCCTTGAATATGTCGAACATGATCGGGATCGGACCGTTCATCACGATACCATTGCCGATGTCGGCGATGGAGGGCCGCAATCGCTGCTGATGGATTATTGCAGTCCTCATAGTCATCCCCTGACGGAATGGTCTGGAGCGAGCTCGGGGCTTCGCTGTGATGGATCGGGAGGCAGCTACATTTATCTGCGCGAGGGGTTCGGGCGTGAAGCGCTGGGCCGGCTGATGGCATTCCTGTTCATCTGGCAGTTCATTTTGAGCGGGCCGCTCGAGATCGCTTCCGGCTATATCGGCTTCGCTTCGTATTTTGGATACATCTGGAAGCGACATGCCGGCATACGGGCCGAAACTCATCGTCATCGTAGTCGGGTTGCTCAATATCGCACTGCTCTATCGGCGGATCAACACATCGGGAAGATCACCGTCAGCCTCTGGATAGGGACGCTGATCACGACGGGCGCTGTGATTTTTACAGGCGCCATGGTACCTCGATCTGAAGATCGCTTTCGACTTTCCACCCGATGCATTCAAATTCTCGATGGGATTCCTGCTCGGGCTGGGAGCGGCATCGCGTGTCGGCGTCTATGATTATCTTGGTTATTACGACATCTGCTACATTGGCGATGAGGTCAAAAAACCCGGGAAGACGATTCCGCGATCGATCATCATCAGTGTCATCGCAGTGGCGCTGATCTATGTTTTGATCAATCTTTCGATCATCGGAATAGTTCCGTGGCGTGAATTCGTTCCGGCCAGTGAGAAGCCTGCCTCTCAGTTCGTGGTCTCGCTTCTGATGGAGAAGATCTATGGAACGAAAGTCGCGAGTATTGTCACGGTGATGATCCTCTGACGGCTTTCGGATCGGTCTTCGCGCTGCCGCTGGGCTACCAAGGATTCTTCGCCGCCGCCCGCGACGGCTATTTCTTTAAGATCTTCAGCAAGCTTCACCCGAAGCACAACTTCCCAAGCGTTTCGCTGTCTGGTGATCGGCGGCATATCGATTTTATGCAGCTTCCTTTCGCTTGATTGGTCATCGATGTGCTGATCGCCACCCGAATCATCGTTCAGTTCATCGGCCAGATCTTTGCCGTCAGCCTGCTTAGAAAAAATCACCCGAATCTGGAGAGGCCTTATAAGATTTGGCTCTATCCGCTCCCGAGCTTCCTGGCATTCATCGGCTGGGTCTTTGTTTTTGCCACCTCAGGCAAGGAGATCATCCTGTTCAGCCTTGGGGCCCTGGCCCTGGGCATTTCAAGCTACTTCATATGGTCGAGAAAGACCGGTAATGGCCTTTCGCTGTTGCCGAATAAATACCCCAAAACGTCGATTTCTCAACCGAATAGGGCAAATTGCAACAGATTGGATTATGAGCCCTCTTAAATGTTACGATAACTCCAATGGTTACAAAGGCAGGTCTCCGTGTCGGGCAATTAAACGTCTGGCATATACATTGCAGACATAAAAGCGAACGCGGCCTGATGCGGGATTAATGGGGTTATTGGAATGATGAAAGCACTGAAAATCTGGTACTGATATTGATGATGAGTTTGATGCTGAGCCTGACGGGAGTGGCGCAGGGTCAGAACTTATATCAGGGTGAAAGCCTCCTGAAAAGCCGAAGGAGCGGGATAAGCCGCAGCCTCCGCCGGACAGGGATAAGCGTGACAATCCACCGCGCGATGACAAGGATAAGAAAGATCGAAAGAAGCCGGACGTGTAAGAGTTCCGGCTTCTGTTGACTCGGGTCCGGCGCCGTCACAGTCGATCGACCGCGGCTTCCAGATAAAACCCTCGCTCCACCTCACTCAACTTCAGAAATCCTGCTTCGAATCAGTAACTGTTACTTTTGGCGAATTCATCCTTTGGTATATTGTCGGAAACATAGAATCAAAATATCAATAAAACAGCGAAACAGGCTATAAATTCAATTCGCCAACAGTATCAGTCAGTCATGTTACGCAAATAAGCATTTCTGAATTGGTTTGACACGTTCGTTTGAAGTAATTCAAACAGCCCGCAAAGCGCACTTGTGGGCTAGTCAAGTCAAAATAAAGAACTCCGTTGCAGAAAAGGCCCTGCTAGTTAAAAGTATGTAGCAGCGCTTTTCCCAAATCGCATCAAATTTGCGACCTCCATGGAGTGCGGCGACTTGTCGCCGCTTTGGTATTGTTCCAGAAGTCCTGTTAAATCGGTGGGCGGATTGCGATGGATGAGATTTTTCTCAATATTTGAGTCGCCACTGGACTACCAAAGCGGCGACAGGTGATACCGCTGGCGAATGCCCGTCAGCATGTTAAAGGCACCGGTTTCATTAACTTAACGAATGCCGACTGACGCGTCTTCGCCAAGGGGACGTCAGTCAGCCAATTAACGAGCCGAATAATATTGATTGCCGTTGCTGTCAGCAGATGCTGCAAATGCGTTTATGCCAAACCAAGATAACGTGCTTTGACGCAAGCCGCTTCGCCGGACTGTTTCTGAGAGATTGCGCCTTCGACGCCCGCACGTTGGGCGTAGAGAATGGCGTATTGCTTGGTCTGGGCTCGTTGCCGGGCCTCTTCCAAGGCGCGTGTTTCGGCTTTGGGTTGAATGGTCAGGATGCGCCGATCAATCTTGGTACATTGCTCGCGCTGCTGACAGGGGCGACAAGTGGTCACCGCAAATTTGATCTTGACCTGTTCTTTACCATAGCGATCGGTGGTGTTTTCCCAACTGCTGCTGAACTCTCCAGCCGGAAGCGTGCTTGCTGTTGTTGGAAGTCAAAGAAATCGGCGGCGGCGAAGCCTGTTCCAGCGCGGGCTTGCTGGGCGCTGTCTGAGCGCGGCGGGCCACAGATCAATCTTGTTGTTGGTTGGCTGCTCACCAGCCGCCGTGCAGTCACATAACCGGCGTCGGCCAATTGCTCGGCCGGCAGCAACTGGCGTTGCGCCAAATCGGCTTGAATCACAGGCAAGGCTTCGCTGTCAGGCACTGGCGCAATGGTCGTTTCGACTTGTGTGATCAAACGCGGCAGTTCTTGGTCACAGGTTTCCGTCAAATGGACTTATATCCGACCCAACTGCGAGCGCGTTTCTCCGAGTAACGCGCTTGCGGATCGTACGGCGAATGAATGCCGACGGGCGCAGCGGAAAACCATGCTCTTTGGCCGTAAAGCCAGACCGGCCCCCTGCGCGCCTGGGAAATATTGTTGAATCCAGACCTCGTCGCAGCGTGATGACAGCTGGAATTTGGCGCAACCACACAGGCGCCGCCGGGTCATCGATCGCCCTGAGCAATTGCTCACCATCCCGCCCAATTGTTTGAGCCAACGACAACCGCTCGGTTTCGCTCTTGGGCAAGCGATATTGATCCATTCGATCCTTGTAGCGCTCGACCCACTTCCCGGCTGAGCTTGCCCGCGCAACCACTCGGGCTCAACCGTGGCCAGGATGTTGAGTGCCTGGCGCATCGTTTCCCCGACATTCTCCACACGACTGAGCTGACGAACGGCGGCGATGATGTGCGTCGAATCAGTCCGTTGACGACCCCGCTCTTTCAACAATTTCCGCTCCCGGCACAATAACAGCAATTTATCGAGCACGCGCGCTTCGGCTCCTCCGGCCACCAACCGCGTACGGAATTCACTGAAGACCGAAGCATCCAGACCGGCATCATCGAGCGGCAAACTCAGCGCATACTTCCAGTCGATCCGGCTGCGCAAAGCGACTTCGGCCTGCTCATCAGAAAGATTTTCGGCGTACTGCATGTCAGAATCAGCGCCAAGCGCCACGGCGCAGCCGCTGGTTGGCCGCCTGACGGAAACAAGTCGGCAAAGTCTTCATCGGTATAAATCGGAACCCAACTCATCGCGCAGCGACATCCAGTGATTACCTTTGGCAAAAGCCGCGCGCAACACGGCGGGTTTCTTCCCAGATTTCAGGATCGGTTGGATCTGAAGAGACATCGCAAGGCTCCTTTTATGTTCAATTCTTGTCATCAAAAGATGGTTCTTGATTCAGACTAAAGCTGACATCACTTTACTTCTTTGATAACCAATCTCAACAGAGGAGGTGGAGGTAGCTTGATTAAAAACAAAGGACTTAGAATTCGCCAGCGGTATCACAGGTCGCCGCACTCCCATGGAGTCCGCCTGTTTTCAATATTCGAGATTAACCTCGACTCCGAAGCGCCAGACAGATGTTTCAGGAAAAAGTCAGCCGCCGCATTGGCTTCCGCTTTAAGGTCCGCGCCATTGCCGGGAATCGTCACGACACTGGCCGGGCCTTTGAGCAGAGTTGAGGCGGCAAGAGCACTCTCCTGAGCTTTACTCCCTTTCTTAGCGATGACAAACATGATCGCTGTCGTCTGTGGAATCTGATCGACATACCAGAAAGGGTGATACTCAAAGAGCGCGAGCCTGGTTTCCAGATTGGATAAAATGCTGCCGGTGCGTGCTCGTTTCAGTTCAGCCTGAAGCAGTTCGCCTGACGGCGCAGAAGCCCGCTTCGGAGTTTCCCTGCCTGCAATGACTGGTGACTGGAGCAATGGCGGCTTTGATGCGGGCGTCGGTCGCCGCAATGACGACGATGTCCACCGGCCATGCGACACCCCAGACACCGACGCGCGCGATCAACACCCGGTTCGCCCTGCAAAAAGTAAAGTGCGTTGCGAATATCGAGTATCTGATGCTGAGGGTTGAGCCGCTTGCGCCGGATCCGCACCCGTGCAGTCAATTGCGAAAAGCGCAGCCGGTCATCGGTCATGACCTGATCGACTGTTTCGAGAAAACCGCCGCTTCGGCCCCAGCCGCGATAATCGATGATCATGGCCACAAGCCCGCGCTCGGCAAACGTGGCCGCGTATTTTTCTATCGATACGGCCGTCGCCCCCCAGTCAGGCGCGAGAACGACTGCCTGAGCCTTGCTCTCAGCCGAAAATCCTTTCGGCATGAAAATCCTGCCGGAGCACCGAATGCCTTCGCTATAAAAGTAAATCTCTTTTGTGGAGATGCCTTCAGGTAATGTGATGTCTGCAACAGGCTGCCATTGCCCTGCACCGACTCGCTGCGTGACAGATAGCAGCCTTGCCGCCGACTTACCTTTGTCCGGTACTGCCCCGCTTGCTTCAGACTCCGGTCCCAGATATTTCAGAAACCAGTCGGCGGCGAGAGTGGAGCTCACTTCAAAACCTGCGTATGAATAAATCTGAAAGTGAGTCAGGTACGGAACTTCAATCACCTGCGAGGTGCCCCGGAACGCCTTCGTTGCGGCCTGCACTCCGCGGGGTGGAATCAGCTCGTCTTTCTCGACAGGAATCCAGAGAATCTTTGTAGTCTCGGGAATCCGGTCGAGCAGCATTCCCGGCCGGAATTCGCGGTTGACCTGATTGCTCCACATATCAATTTTGCTGCGGAACGAGAAACCTCCGTCGACTTCAGCGCCTTGTCCCGTGCGCGCCCGCCTGATGCCGTCTTCAAGCATCTGAGGTGCGATTGCCGCCGGACCGCTTGAGCCCAGTCCGCCGACACTGCCGACTTGCGCGACAACTGCTTTGACGCGTGAATCAAGCGCCGCCGCCATGAGCACCACGCTCGCTCCGTTGCTTGAACCCCAGACGCCGATTCGCTCTGGGTCTATGCCCGGCTCGCCCTGAAGGTATGACACTGCCGCACGAAAATCTTCGGTTTCACGGAAGTTGATCAGGTTAGTCCGCTTGATCTGCAGACGAGCCTGCTTCTCCCATACGACGCGCTCGTCCGTGGTCGTATCAGGTTCGAGCAGCATGACGTCGCCGCCGCTGTAGCCGTATGTGCGATAATCGATCGCCATGGCCACCAGCCCGCGCGCGGCAAACGTGGCCGCGTACTTCTCTATGCCGACCGCCTGGGCATTGATGCCGTGCCCGACCACGACTGCGGGCCACCGCCCACGGGTACTGAACCCTTTCGGAAAAAAGATTCTGCCGTAACACCGTGTACCTTCTGAGTAGAAAGTGATCTGTCGCGAAACGACTTCGGCGGGCAAAGTGAATGGCCAGTCCTGCGCAATAGTGCCGCGTTCGCGCTTCATTTCGGGATCGGAGGCCTGTTTTTGCAGTTCAGCACGATGACGTTCAATGATATCTGCGCTGATCTGAGCCGGCGCGATCGTGACTGACGCGCAAATCAGCATTGCCACAATAAGGAAGCCCCCGGGACTCAGGTGCAGTCTTGCTGTCATAGATAACCTCTCAGGTTACTTCTTCAGGCTGTGATCGTAGTATTCTGGCGCAATGGCGAGTTGGATTGCCTGCTCGCACGATGCGCCTGGGATGCTCTCTTCCGCGGCGAGGGGAGCAAGGATGTCATACGCACAGAGTTTGTGAAAACTCCTGATTGTCGGAAATAACCTGTGGAAAGCGCCTCAAGTTTGCCATCCCTGGGTTGATCAGACTAAGGCACGGGACTACTTTCGTCGAGCTGAGGTGATGTTCCCGATGCCTGCAATCCATGTTGATCAGGCGCTCACGGCATATCTATCCGACAATCAGTGTATTGGTTGGTGTTTGTAGCCGAGGGGACACCCTCGTCGTTATTTTGCCTTCTTGGCGGCCCTGGCCTTCTTTAACTCCTTGGGATTCTTTCTGGTCTTGCCTGAAGTTCCACGAGAAATCTTCCCACGCTTTGTTCTTTGATCGCCTCTACCCATTGTAATTACTTCCTCCATTCAAAAAATTAATTTATAGATCCGAATAATTGAGATGAGCGGTTATTTTACTGGCCTGCCAGTTCGAGCACAACCACTGTGTCGTATTCATCGACGGCATTCTGCGGAATTCTGATAAAGAAGCCGTATTTATCGTGTTCGAGGAATTCAATTTTTGAACCATCTTTCAGTAATTTGGCCGATTTCACCTTTTGGGTCATTTTCGGCATAGCCAGAACCGG
Organism: Acidobacteriota bacterium; assembly: GCA_016710075.1. Lineage (GTDB taxonomy): Bacteria > Acidobacteriota > Blastocatellia > RBC074 > RBC074 > JADJLO01. Next base: position 34,038 of record JADJLO010000009.1, read on the forward strand.
ATCATTCCAGTTCAGGATATGAAGATAGACCTTATTACCCTTGCGGGTGGTGACTCCCCAGGGACGTGGGGAAAACGGGCCTCCGCGGGTGCCGTATATCGATTCGCCGTTGACTTCGATCCACTTTCCCATCTCCCTGAGCCGTGTTTGAAACTCCGGTTGTATGGTTCCGTCGGGTCTTGGGCCGACATTGAGAAGGAAATTGGCGTTATTGCCGGCGGCTTTGACGAGATAGTGGACGAGGTCTTTGGTGCTTTTGAACTTCGAGTCTTTAGCGTTAAAGCCCCAGGCATTGTTAATCGTTTCGCATGTTTCGAGGGGGATCTCTCCGATCTCCTGTTCAGTATTGAATCCTGTTGTCTTCTGACCGGGCAGATCCTTTTCGAACATCTGGAAATCTTCGCCGGGAAAAGGTTTCAGGTGATGGTTCGAGCCGACCAGTGCGGCTGGCTGCAGATCGTGGATGAGTTTATAGGTTTTCTCCAATCTCCAGTCGGCTTTCGGCTTGTCCCACATGCCGTCAAACCAGATGCCTCCGATGGGGCCGTAATTGGTCAGCAGTTCGCTTAGCTGGCCGTCCATGTAATCGAGGTACTTGAACCACTCGCCCGATTCCGGGCGTCCCGTAGTTTTCCCCGTCTGGCCTCTGGGGAAATAGTCCTGGTTATGCCAGTCAAGCTGGGAGTAGTAGAAAAACAGCTTGATTCCCTGCTTGCGGCACTCTTCGGCAAGCATTTTTAAGACGTCTTTTTTATACGGCGAGCGATCGACGATATCCCAGTCAGAAAGCTTCGAATCGAACATCGCAAAACCATCGTGATGCTTGCTGGTGATGGTGATGTACTTCATGCCCGCGGCTTTGGCCATTGAAACCCATTCCGCCGGGTTGAACTCAATCGGGTTGAAACGCGGCGGTAGTTTCTCGTATTCGCTGACCGGAATTTTTTCGTTGTTCATGACCCATTCTCCGCGGCCTAGAGTGCTGTAGACGCCCCAGTGAATGAAGAGCCCGAACTTTGCATCCTGAAACCAGCGGCGCGATTCGAGATTCTCTGAAGAAGCTCCTCCATTCTGAGCGGTGACTGCCGGGATTGATATTAATGCCGCCAGTATCACAAGAATGAATGCGTATGTCGGAAATCCGGATTTAAAATTTTTGTGCATGGGTTCATCCCTTTCGAATGAAGATAGATTACGAAACACCCGAAATAAACGAAAAGATCAGATGCAGAGCCGATAATCATCATCGATCCGTTTGACGAGGCCGTCCGATTCCAGCTTGCCGAGGTGCGCGAGCACGGACAACTCGGCCAGTTGATGCATGGTTTGAGGGACGTCGGTGTAGACGGCTTTGACAATCTGGTCTGATCTTGAAGCGCCGCCTTTCATGGCCTCGATGATCATCCTTTCGCGCTCAAAGCGGTGATCGATATATTCCTCGATCTTCCTTTTGGCATCGGCGATAACGGGGCCGTGACCCGGCATGAGAGCGGTTATCCTCGGCAGTTCGAGGTAGTGCCGCAAGGAATCGAGATAGTCATTCATGTTGCCTTCAGGCGGCGCGATGACCACGGTTCCGAAACCGACTACGCAATCGCCCGTCAGCAGCGAGCCCGTCCGCTCTTCGTAAAAACTGAGATGTCCTTTGGCATGTCCCGGAGTCCACATCGCTCGGAGTCTCCAATCAAGCCCAGAGGATTTTTCAGAAAGCGTGATCGTTTCTCCGTCCTCAATAATGCGATCGACCTGTACTTCATCGGAGATCGCTTCAGCGGTCAGGCGATGAGCGGCAACCGGCAGGTTGTACTTTTGAGCCAGATGCGCCACGCCTCCGATATGATCGGGATGGAGATGCGTAATGATGATCTCTCTGATTTTACGCCCCTCATCGATGAACTGATCAATCACTTCATCGAGCATCTCCTGCTGGTCATCGTAAGGTGATCCCGGGTCTATGACGACCATCTCGTCGCCGCCGACAATGTAGCAGTTGGTATGCGTCGCCGGAGGAATTGTCGGCGTCCGCAGAGGGCTCAGATAAAATCCGTACCGCATCTCGACGCGCTTTTCGAGATGATCGCGCTGATCCTGATTTACAGCGTGCATGCGGTCGGCAAAATCGTGAACTCCGCCGCTCAGGGCCTGGAGCGCGGCGAAAATCGGCGTGACTATCAGGCAATCTCCATCGACCCATCTTTTCAATGCCTCATCCGGGCGAATCCATTCGCCTTCTTCCAGTTCGCCCGGGATGATTTCTATATCCTGCCCTTCCGGCAGCCACGCGGAATAGAATCTGGTGTCGTATCTGCGCGGCATATGCGGCGGCGTTACCCATCGCGGGGCTTCCTTGAGAAGCGCGGCATCCAGTTCAAGCCCTTCACTTTCGAGCAGATCCTTGAACGAGATTTCATCGGCGGAGTGAGCGCGGCGCAGCTTTGCGATTTTTTCAGTCGAGAGCTTCTCGACTCCCCTTGCGATAAGCACTCCCGCCTCCTCGAATATTTCGCGGATGGCGACGGTTCTCATGACGGCGTCTTCAAGCCCTTCATCATTGATGATCGGGATTTCGGCGTCCTCCGCATCGCGCTGCCCGCCCGGAAAAGCGTGGTAATTGGCCATGAAAGCCAGCGTCCGGGCCCTCTTGACCCATAGGACTTTTGGGTCTTCAGGGTCACGAAGCAATATCATCGCAGCCGCATCTCTCGGTGTTACCGGAGTTTTCAATTGTTGATTCATAGGAATACAAAGATTACGAAACAGGCGAAATAAACGAAACAGACGGAAAATTTCTATAAAGTGAAGGCTCCATAAAATCCAATAAACGTAACAACGTGTAAAATGGCAAGCTCATCCATTAATCTCATTTCGTTTGTTTGGTTTGTTTCGTTTATTTCGTAATCTATTTTAGCCATTTGAGTTCAAGGACGACTCTGTCGCGGGTATCGAAGTAGCCGAAAATATTGGTATTTCGCCCGCCGAAGAAATCCGCGCCAAGACCGACAGACCAATGGTCGCCAATGGTTTTGACTAATTTAGGTCTGATCAGATACTGCTTCTGGTTCAATCCTGTCAGGATGAATAATTCAGGCCTCAGAGTATCACGCAGGAAATTTGTCCGGAAATAGATTGAGGCCAGTTGGTTGTTGCGTGGGAACAATAATTTCTGCTGCGGCGCCGATGCGAACTGCAGAAAATACTGGCCGCTGATCCACAGCCATGTGGTCGCAGAGTAATCCAGACCGGCGACGCTTGAAAACTGGCCTTTTTTATCGAAGCCGGTGAGAGACCCTGTCTTGACGGCCACGGGCTTGTTACGGTTCCAGCCGGCCTCGAGTCTCAGGACGAGAGAGCCGAAGTTGGTCGCCGCGGTGCCGCCAAAGACTTCCTTGCGATCGTATTTCGGCCTGAAGAAGAGCAACGGCAGCGGAGAGCCGAGCATACTTTCAATACCGCTGAGATAAGATGTCGGCGTGTCCTCCCAGCCATAAAAATAATTGGCCGTCAGGTCCCATTTGCCGAGGCTGCGGCTGTAGCGCGCACCGGCTTGCGACGATTTCAATTGATAAGCGGGTCTTTGCGTCGGGCCGACACGAGTGAAGAATGGCGGCAGATTTTCGTTGCCGGCAGCGGATCGGATCAATCCAAGGCCGAAGCTCTGACCAAGGCCGAATTCATTATCGGGGCCGGGCAGTCGCCCCGGCGCGAAATAAGGGATCCAGATCAATTGAAGTGAGCCATGACCCAAGGGAACGTCAGCTCGAGCAGTCCACAGAGGTCTGCGCGAATCGATGAAATCTTCGAGAATAAACTCGCGATAATCCAGCGGATTGATTACATCGAGAACGCGCAATCCATCCGCCTGCCCCCAGACGACCTGCTGCAGGCCGAGTTTCAGATCGACTTTTTTGATCTTCCCGTCGAGCAGGACCTGCCGCGGATCGAACCAGACTTTTTTGGGAAATCCGAGCCGCTCGACCGGGTCATACTGAGCGCGTCCTTCAAGCGTCAGCTTCCAGTCATCGCTAAGTTTATAGACTCCCCTGGCATCTATCAGTGTTCGCGACATCTGCAGTACGCGAAGCTCTTTGAGTCTGTATCCTGTCCTGTTGCGGATTGAGAATGACCACTGCCAGTTTGATGTTTTGGGTGGCGCCGAAGCCTGGGCCGGCTGTGGTTCCTGACTCTCAGGCTTCTCCTGGGAGAAAGATTGACTCCCAAAACAGCAAAGAATAATTGCTGTCATCAAAAGAATGCGCAATTGTAGAAAAACAGAGATCACAGATAAACCCATCCGCCTGATCTGCCGCTTTCAAAAGTGGCGTCGATGGCCCGCATATTGGCAACGGAATCTTCAAGAGGCGTCGGAACACTTGTGTCCTCGATTATCGCCCGGGATAAAAGATCGGCCTGAATTGTATACTGATCGCAAACATCGAAAGTTATCTCTTCACACTTTTCCCCGGTCTCATGCCAGATTCTCGTGGGTTTGTCAGGAGGAGGGTTGAAAGGTATTTCAATCTCGACCCTTCCGTCTGTACCGAAGATGATGGCTCGCTGGTATGGAGTCAACTGAGTCGAACAGGTAAAAGTCGAAGTTCCATTCCCGAAATCGAGAATGCCGGATGCAATCCGGTCGACCTGGTATTGAGGATCATACTCGCAGATGCCAAAAACACGCTTCGGTTCGGACCCGTAGATAAACCGAGAAAGTGAGATGTTGTAACAACCGATGTCCATCAAACCGCCGCCGCCCAATACCGGCTTGTTTCTGATGTTGTTCGGATCGGTGTTGAAATACGAGAAAACAGATTGAATGGTTCGTAATTGTCCGATGGCGCCGGTTGCTACGAGCTTCTTCGCCGTGATCCATTGAGGATGATGGCGATACATAAAAGCCTCCATGATTTTCAGGCTGGAATGCTTTTTCGCCGCATCAAGCAGCAGTTGAGCATCTGCAGCATTCAACCCGATCGGCTTCTCGCACAAAACGTGTTTCCCTGCTTCCAGCGCCTTGATTGACCACGGCACATGCAGATGATTCGGCATTGGATTGTAGATGACATCGACTTCCTTATCGGCCAGCAGTTCCTCATACGATCCATATACTTTGGGAATGCTGAAACGATCGGCAGATATCTTCGCCTTCGCCACATCGCGGGACGCGATCGCCGTCACTTCGCTAAACTCGCACTTGAGCATCGCCGGAATTATTTTGGCCTGTGCGAATTTTGAAGTGCTCAAAACTCCCCATCTGATTTTTGACATTGAATTTGCCTCTTCATTTATGCTGTTTCAAGCCAACCGCAAAAAGGCTCGCAGACGAACGAACATACATCACACCATCCGAAAGCGCAGGTGTAGCCATGAGCAATTCTCCCATCGAATTGGTTGAAATTTGTCTGAAGTTACGGCCGGCGGCAACGACCAGCATGTCTCCGTCCTCGCTTGAAAGGTAGATTTTACCGTCGGCTGCCACCGGCGATGAGCTGAATCCGCTGCCAACATTCGGAAGTCGCTGCCTGTAAATCTCCTCACCGGTTTTCAAGTCGTAGGCGTCAAAGACTCCGTTATTGGCCAGAACATAAAGAATTCCATCGTAAATCAATGGTGTTGGCATGTAGGAACCGCGACCGGTGCGACTCCATGAGATTGCCTTGCTGCTGCTCTCATTTTCGGAGAGGGTGAGATCACCGCGAGAGCCCGGGCGCACCGCAAAAATCGGTCGTTCAGGTGCCCGCCCGCTTGCAATGACGAACAGACCATCGCCATAAATCGGTGTCGGCGCTGTGATCTTCGAACTTCGGCCCAGCCGCCACAGTTCCTTGCCATTGACCGGATCGTATCCTCGAATGAACTTCGCAGCATTGGTGACCAGTTCGGGGCCTGATTGAGTCATTGCCACCGTTGGAGTTCCCCATGATGGAAACTCGTCGCGAGCCGTCTTCCAGACCGTTTCGCCGGTTTTGGCATTCAAGGCCAGCATGAACGAATCGGCCTGAGTATCGCATTGCAGTATGACAAGATCATTCCAGATGATGGGTGAGCTGGCAGGTCCCCATTCGAATGTCGGAATATCGTAGGCTCCCAGATCGAGGCGGCCCAGATCGACCTTCCAGATGAGATTGCCATTCATGTCCCAGGCATAGACTCCCTGCGATCCGAACCAGGCAACGACAATTCGGCCATCGGTTGCCGGAGTCGAACTGGCATAGGTCGATTTGATGTGCCGCTTTTCGAGTGGCACTCCCTCATATGCGGTCCGTTCCCACATGGTCTTTCCGGTCAGCTTGTCGAATGAATAAATTATCCAGCGTTGGGGTGATCGATCGTCGGAAGCATCACCGTCGCCATAGAGCCCCGGACGGAAAGAGGCTTTGGAGTTGCTGCTGACTGCCGTCGTCAGAAAGATGCGATCTCCCCAGACAATTGGACTTGAATGGGCGAGCCCTGGAACCGGTCTTCGCCATAAAACGTTATCTCCTGTTTTGCCGTCCCATTTTTCGGGAAGGTTCTGCCCGGATGGAGCCACACCCGCGGCCTGAGGCCCACGAAACGACGGCCAATTGCCGGTCATGACGCCCTTCCTGTTGTCTGATTTCAGCGATACAGGATTGCGTCCGGTCGCCGTGCGTACTATGCGCCTTTCGATAACGGGTCTGGATTCAGTTGCGGGGCGCCATTCACTGCGATCGAGTATCATTCGCCGCGGCCTGCAGTCATCCGAGACCAATTCAAAGATAACGGCTTTCCCTTCAACCCTGACACGATACCGCCCCGGCCCACCGCAATCTCCCTGCCCCTTCCCTTCAATCGTCTGCAGCTCAATTTGTGCGCCGTCAATCTTCCATTGCCCCTTGAAAGGAGGCCAGCCCTGGCCCTCCAGCGTGAAAGAACCGTCCTGTCTGAACCTGGCCACAAATGCTCCGAATCCAAGCGGTGAATCAGGGATCTGCATACCGGTCTGTCGAGCATCCTGCTCAATCCCTCCCCAGACAATGCCGGCCGGAAAACATAATCCAACCAGCATCACCGCCAGCCGCCATTTCAGCAATGCCCTTGTCTTCATAGTTTTTGCGAATCGGGTATCGTCAGATCTCTTGTCAATTTCCATCAACCACCCTCCTGGTATTCAATCGAATGTTAAATCCTCTTTTGAGAATTCCGGTTCTGTTGATGCCGAATAGGGATTCCAGCTTCCGCTCCAATCGTAGCGCTCCAGCGCCCCGATATTTTTCTTGTAATCGTAGACGGAAGAGCCGGTGTATGCGTATCCCGGATAATAATACCGGCAACCGAGAGAACGTGAATATCTGATCGCTTCGAGTATCGTCAAGATGCCGAGGCTGCGCTTCGATTCTGAAGGCTCGAAGATCGCATAGACGGCGGATGTTGAGTTTTTGCCGATATCGAGGAAGCTTGCAGCGAGCAGGCGGTCACCCTTATAAACACAGATCTCATGGTTTTGACACGGCGCGCTGTCAGGATCAGTCGAGAGAAAGTCGAAGATTGAATCCGGAATATTGGACTGGAATCGTTCGCGGTGCCTGCTGAAGATCCCCTCCTTGATCTGATCGATGGAGGTTTCTCGAATGATGATATTGAGATCTTTGTTCTTCTGCAGGATTCTCTTCTGACTGCGGGAATATGAGAATTCAGCCAGGTCAACGCGAAGCGGCAGCACCAGCCGGATTTCGCCGTCGTGCATGGCCAGAGTGTAGCGAAAAAGTATGTCCCGAAATGTCGCCAGCCGGAAGCCCAGAGCTTGTCCATAATCTCCGGTGCAACCTGTTCGCGAATGAAATATTGATTAAGATGCTCCATCAATCGAATAATCAGCCAACATCGCCATTCGGAAGATCGTCCTGAAACCGGTCATCGTCCTTCACCTCTTTTTTCAATCGCTGCAGCTCTTTTTTCAAATCGAGCAGAATGCGTTTGTATCCGGGATCGCTGTAAACGTTGTGCATCTCCTGAGGGTCTTTCTTCAGATCGTAGAGTTCCCATTGATCCAGCTTGTTGAAGTAGATGAGCTTGTAGCGTTCGGTGCGAACGCCGTAATGAGCTGCGACATTGTGATCCCCCGGATGGTAATACCTGTAGTACATCGAGGTCCGCCAGTTTGCGGGGCGTCTGCCCTCGAGTATGGGCAGGAAGCTGCGCCCCTGCATATCCTGCGGAACCTTCAACCCGGCGGCATCGAGCATCATCGGCGCAAAGTCTACGTTCAAAATCATGCTCCTGCTGACGCTGCCGGCCTTGATTCTCTGAGGCCAGCGAATCATAAACGGCATGCGCAGCGACTCCTCATACATGAATCGCTTGTCGAAGAAGTTGTGATCGCCGAGGAAGAATCCCTGGTCCGAGGTGTAGATGATTATCGTATTTTTCGACAGGTTGTTTTTATCAAGCCAGTCGAGCAGCCTGCCGACATTGTCGTCAACAGAGGCTACACAGGCGAGGTAGTCGCGCATGTAACGCTGGTATTTCCACTTCTTCAGTTCCTGGGCCGTCAGGCCTGCAGGCGGAGGCAGCTTCAGATCTTTGTCCGTCAGGTCGCGGTCGATGCGCATTGTGGCCTGGCGTGGCGCATCTGATTTCCCGGAATAGTCATCGTTGAAGGTCGCCGGTTCCGGAAGTGTCACGTTCTCGTATTGTTTGCGATGCTTCTCATCGGGCTGCCAGTTTCTGTGAGGCGCCTTGTGATGGTACATCAGAAAGAACGGCTTATCCTGCGGGCGGTTTTTGATGAAGTCCATCGCCAGATCGGTGATGATGTCGGTGGTGTATCCCTCAATTGTCTTGCGTTTGCCGTTTTCGATCATGACGGGATCGAAGTAAGCGCCCTGGCCCGGCAGGATGTTCCAGTAATCGAATCCGGCGGGTTTGCCGTCATCTGGACGAGCAGGGTTGTTGCCGCCAAGGTGCCACTTGCCGACCACCCCCGTGTAATATCCTGCCTGTTGCAGGTACTTCGACAGCATAGGCTGGGTGTTGTCGATATGATTAAAAACAGGGACTCCGTTGATGTGCGAATATTTCCCTGTGAGAATGACCGCCCGGCTTGGAGTACAGATGGAATTGGTGACAAAGCAGTTTTCCAGCTTCATCCCTTCATTTGCCAGCCGGTCTATGTTTGGAGTCTTGATCAATCGACTGCCGTATGCGCTGATCGCATGTGAGGCATGATCGTCGGACATGATAAAAATGATGTTGGGTCGTTCGATCGATGAACCGCCCTCCGGATGATTGCCCGAATCCGTCGAATAAATGGAAATTGTTCCAAGTAGAAATAGAAGCGTAATCCAGCGCATTATTATCCCCTGTCAACTATCTTGCTACGGTGAAATTGTAGCTTCCTGAAGCCACTTCAAAAACAGCCGATCCGGATTCCATCCTGATCAGCTTGACACCTGATGCACCTGTTGCCGGCCTGCCGTTTTCCATGACGTTTTCAGATTTGTTCGCCGGAATATAAACAGTGGCCGTCGTGTTTGCGGGTATTGTCACATCAAGTTTCATGCCCCCGCCTCTGACATCCCAGGCAGTTTTGATCAAACCGCGGATTGAGTTGTATGAACCTCTGGCCCATTTCAAACCGCCGCCGGGATATGGGCGAATAATGAAGTGTTGATAGGCCGGATGATCGTCATCATTATTGATTCCGAGGATCACGCGATACATCCATTCTCCCACGGCGCCAATTGCATAATGGTTGAAGGAATTCATCCCTTTATCCTGAAATCCCCGCCCTTTGACATAACCGTCCCATCTCTCCCAGATGGTCGTGGCGCCGTTTTCGATCGAATACCCCCAGGACGGGAAGGTGCGCGTGTTTATCAGATTGTATGCGACATCGTTATGCCCGGATGCTGTCAGCTCCAGCATCATTCTGTATGTCGAATGGAATCCCGTCGACATGTGTCCCTGATAAGCTACGATGCCGTCAAGCATATGCTTCAATGCCCTGGGTCGCTGACTTTCAGGCAGCAGATTGAAATGGAGGGCCAGAGCATAGCCCGCCTGCGTGGCCCCCTGGATCTGTCCGTCTTCACCGACATAGGCTTTATTGAATGCAGCTTTGATATCATTGAACAGCGATGAATATCTACGCTCATCATCCTGCCGGCCAAGTACTTTTGCCGACCGGGAAATCAGATCTGTGGCAAAGGCGAACATCATCGTTGCAAAGACATCCTTTGGCACCTGGCCGCCGGTCCTGGGGAATCCTTCGTATATCAGGGTATCCGAATTAAGCCAGTCTCCATAATCGTTCCCTCGATTTTTCTTCCAGAGAAGATCCGGATTGTTGAGGCGAATGAACTCGACCCAGCGTTTTCCGGCCTCGAAGTTTTCGGCGAGCATTCTCTTGTCGCCGTAGTGCTGCCAGACCCTCCAGGGAACAACTATGCCTGCGTCTCCCCAGCCGGGCACTCCAGTAAAACGTTCGTTTTTACCGAAGGGATGCGGCGAGAAATCGGCGAAGCGGCCGTCATCAGCCTGAGCGTCCCTGACATCGCGCATCCACTTGGTGAAGAAGGCGCCCATATCCATATTGAAGATGCTGGTGCCCGAAAAGACCTGGATGTCTCCCATCCACCCAAGACGTTCGTCGCGCTGCGGGCAATCTGTCGGGACACTATGCATATTGCTTCGCTGTGTCCACAGCACATTCTGCCAGAGCTTGTTCAACAATCCGGAAGAGCTTTCGAATTCTCCCGTTTCTTTCGCCGCGGAATGGAATACCCGGCCGGTCAGATCTTCAGTCGCGGTTTGAGACTCAAACCAGTGACTTCAACATATCTGAATCCGTGATAAGTGAAATGCGGTTCGAAAAGCTCCCGGCGGCCGCCCTGCGGGATAAAGTGTCCGTTTGCCGGGCGATTCTAAGGTTATCGGTGTATATCATCCCGTCATCGCCGAGCATTTCGGCATGACGTAGTTTCACGCTGGTTCCCGCTGTTCCCTCAAGCCTCATCCGGCACCAACCGACCATGTTCTGCCCCATATCAAAGACAAAGATGCCCGGTTTCGGTTCGCTGACCGAGATTGGCTTAATCTCGCGTGTGACATGAATCGGCTCATTCGCCTGGGCGACTAGGCTGGTTTTGACAATGGTTGTGACATCGGCGGCCTGCCATGATTTATCATCGAACGCGGGTCGATCCCAACCGGGCATTTCAAGTCGCGCATCATAGACTTCTCCATCGAGTATATCGGAGCTTCGGATAGGCCCCTTGCGCGTAACTTTCCAGGACGCATCCGTTGCCACTCGCTCGGTTTTTTCATTGACGTGCTCAATCTCGAGCTGTGCAATAAAACGAGGGTGGTCGCCGTAAATGTTTCTGCTTTTCTTGATGATGATCTGAGCCAGCCCCACTCCGCCGGCATACCATCCATCCCCGAGTATGGCGCCTATTGAATTCCTGCCGGGCCTGAGCAGCGAGGTGACATCATAAACCTGATATTGGTGCGAGTGTGATAATCGGTGAATTCCGGGGCCAGCAACTGATCCCCGACTCTACTGCCGTTGATGCGCAGTTCATAAACCCCGAGGGCTGAAGCATAAATGATTGCGCGACCCGGCTTTCCAGTAATACTGAATTCGCGCCTGAGCATTGTCGCTGATGTGTCGGTGACGGATGGTTCCTTGTCGCCAATCCATTTTGCAGCCCAGTCGGAAGGCTCGAGCAGCCCCATCTTCCATCGATTCGCGGGGCTCCAGGCTGTTGGATAATCCTTTTCATCCCATACTCTTACCTTCCAGTAACAGTCCTGGCGCGATTTCAATGGTTTACCCTGATAGGCAATCTGAATGGTATTGGAAGATACGACTTTACCCGTATCCCACAAATCACCCTTACCGGCGGTAAGATTTGCCGGACTGCCGGAAACGATGATCTGGTAAGCAGTCTGTTTCCTGCCTCTGACACCGCTCTCAATGATCCAACTGAGCCTCGGCTCCACTGTGTCGATCGACATTGGTTCTAAAAGATATTCGACTCTCAGATTTGAAGGTCTTGTGCCGGCTGGTCGTTGAGCATCAACCTCGACAGTAACGAGCAGTACCAGGGCTATGCAAATTGCAACAAGATAAGATCGACTGGTCATAATTATCAGTGCTGTTTGAGTTTTTGGACGACTAAACTCTATTCCAATTCAGATTTTCGTTTGTTTGTTTTTAAGCTACCCGAAAACTTTCAGGATCGGATCGCCACCGAAATTGGTCAGTCGCTGTTCGCGGCCGCCATAGTAATAGGTAAGTTTTCGATGTTCGAGCCCGAGGGCATGAAGTATCGTGGCGTGCAGATCGTGGACTGAGTATGGTTCTTCAACGGCTTTATAACCGAATTCATCGGTGGCACCGATGATCTGACCGCCGCGGACGCCGCCGCCGGTAAGCCACATGGTAAGAGGCCGTAATGGGCATCCCATGATTCCTGCTGGTGACCGCCCCCGCTGTAAAGCTGGATGAAGCGAACGCCCCGTTCGACAAGCCTTCTGGCGGTCAGGCACTGTCGCCCAAAATAGTCTGTGGTCTTCTCGCCAATGCCGTATAGTTTTTTAGTCGCTTCGGACTCTGTCGATATATCGACGGCTTCTGGCGCATTGGTCTGCATCTGGTAAGCCAGTTCGTATGATGCTATGCGGGCATCGAGATCGGAATTGCCGGCGTGTTTTTCGAGGTGTTCCTGATTCAGCTTCTGAATAAAATCTATCTCGGCGCGCTGCAGATGTGGGTCGACCCATTTCGGAGGATTGAGATCGACGATCGGGACGTTGCCGGATCTGAATGGAGTTCCCTGATATGCCGCAGGCATAAAACCTGAGCTCCAGTTCGGAGCGCCGCCTATGGGTCCGCCTCGCCAGTCATACATGACAATGTATGCCGGCAGGTTTTCATTGAAACTGCCCAGACCATAAGTCGCCCATGAGCCGAGGCTCGGGTTGCCGGGTCTCATATTGCCGCTGTTCATCTGAAATATGGCCGGTGAATGATTGTTGCTGGTCGTGTATAGCGAGCGAATGAAACACAGGTCGTCAACGCATCCGCCAATATTTGGATAAAGCTCGGAAACTTCCGTTCCCGACTGCCCGTATTTTTTAAAGCTGTAAGGGGAAGCCATGAGGTTGCCTGGATTGCCGAAGAAGACATCGACCTTTCCTTTGCCGGTCATCGGCTTGCCGTGGTTCTTGATCAGCTCCGGCTTCGGATCGAACAGATCGATGTGACTCGGCCCTCCGTACATGAACAGAAAGATGACCGATTTCGCCTTGCCCTGAAAATGCGGAGGTTTTGATGCGAGGGGATTCTTTCTCTGCTGCTGCGGCACCTCGGCCAGCAGCCCGTCGGCATCGAGCAGGCTGGTCAGCGCAAGACCCGAAAAGCCCGCCCCGGCGCGAAACATCAGCTCACGCCGGGAAATCCTTCGATCATTCTTCTCTTTTGACATCTTCCTACTGATTCCTTTTCTGAAAATTTTTTCCCAGGCCTGTGGCGATCAATGTCAGCACGGCCAGCGCCGTGCAAAAGATATCCACCAGGAATTTGAGCATCGTAGCGAAACTCGCTACGCTCACGACAGTATAAGAAATTTCGGAAAACGATCGGGTAGATGGATCAACCCGTATTTTCAATCATCTCGGCAATACCGGCGATCAACGGGAGCAGCGATAATAAACGCAAGGCGCTGTTTTTGGGAAGCAGTCTGGTAAGCGTAAACGATAGAATTGCAGTTAAGGCCAGCGCCAACAGGATTCCATTCACATAATCGAAAACCTGAAACTTCCAATAGAGATCTCTGTAAAAATCCCCAAAGGCCGCCAATTGAGTGGCCGCGTCGACTCTGGTGTAACCAAAACTCTCTTCGAGCAGCTTCCTGCCCTGATAAGCTCGTTGAATCTCGGAATAGGGTCCGAGACCAAATAGAACAACAGCATACCCGATGCTCAAACCTGCCAGGATCATCACCGTCTTTGGCCTGGATAATTTGTCGATCAGCCTCTCCATCCTGAACCGCCTTCAAAGCAATTGCATGTCGCCACTTCTGAATGAAAACAAGATTACAAAACAAACGAAACAAACGAAAATATTCAAGAGACTTTCACCTATGATTTTTTCGTTTGTTTTATCAACCACGAAGTCGTCTGTTTCGTAATCTTGTGTTATTTTTCCCGCCGGGGGAATGATGTGAACGCCGCCTCGATCGCTACCCCGCGGTTGGGACGTCATCTCAAGACAGAGAACCGGCGTAAATCACGGTTCTTATCCAGGAAGCCGCCGATCCACATTCTGAAAAGCATATCCATCAAGGGACCCTGAAGACATGCTTTGAGTCGCTCCACCAAGCAGTCCGGCGAGGTCGCCTGCGCCGAGTCCCTGCTGACGCTGAGTCTTTCCAATGGCTCCCATGACTACAGGCGCCAGGATAGCGAGCAGCGGGCCAACCTTGCTCATATCGAGACCACTGGCCTGGCTGACCCCCTGAGCAACATTGTCCTGACTGCCGCCGAAAATATGCCCAAGAATGCCGGCGCCGGCTGACGCGGCAGTTCCGCCGCCGATCAATCCCGCAATATCATCCAGTGCGCTGCCATCATGATCCTTATCAAGAGCGCCGAATAATGAAGCGGCGCCCTGTTCGGTCGAACTGTTCTGAGCAAGCCCGCCGAGCAGCATCGGCAAAGCCGCCTGAATGGCACTGCTCGTTGATCCCTCATCCGCTCCAATCTGCTGGCTTATCTGGCTGACTGTGTCACCCGATAGCGCATCCTGCAAAAGCCCTGTTAAATTCATAGCTAACCTCCAAATGGTGTCAAAATTGATAAAATTCAGATGTGTGGCGATTTGCCGGGGAAAGCAAACCTTTCACTTATTTCTTGCAGCCAATATAATCCGCACCGGACAATGCTGCAAAAGATTTCCAGCCATTATCAGTTTTATTATTTCGTCAAATATCATTAGTGGGAGATATACAGATGAAAATGTTTCGAATTCTCGTGAATGCGGTATTAATATTTCTGATCCTGATATCAGTTATAAAAGTGCCTGTTGGAAAAACCGTCACTCACGGAGCTATTCTCGATGAGCGCGATGAGATGTTGCGCAAGATGGATGAGAAGGCGCCGTATTACGGAAAGCTGTCGCGCCAGATTTGGGAGTATGCCGAAGTCGGTTACAAGGAGATGAAGAGTTCACAGCTTCTGAAATCGGAGCTTGCGGCTGCGGGGTTTCAGATTCAGGACAAGATCGGAGACATCCCGACGGCATTTTCTGCAACCTACGGCCAGGGCAAGCCGGTTATTGGAATACTCGGCGAGTATGATGCCCTGCCCGGATTGTCACAGGATTCCATGCCGGAGAAGAAGCCGATCAATACGGGAGCGCCGGGTCACGGCTGTGGTCATAACCTATTTGGCGTCGCATCGGCCTTCGCGGCGATAGCCCTCAAAGATTATCTGATTCAGAAGAAGATACCGGGAACGATCAGGTTCTACGGGACTCCGGCAGAAGAAGGCGGCGCCGGAAAAGTTTTTATGGCTCGTGCCGGAGCTTTCAATGACATCGATGTAATGATCGCCTGGCACCCGGGCGACGTTAATAGAGCAGGGACTCAAAGCTCGCTGGCCAACATCAATGCCAAGTTCAGATTTTATGGCGCCGCAGCGCATGCGGCGGCTTCACCGGAAAAAGGGCGCTCCGCGCTCGACGCAGTCATGCTCATGACTCACGCGGTCGATATGCTCAGAGAACATGTCCCACAGGCTACCAGAATCCATTACATCATCACCAAAGGCGGCGACGCTCCGAATATAGTTCCGGAATTTGCCGAGGTATATCTTTACGCCAGACATCCCGAGATGCCTGTGCTGGACGGCATCTGGTCGCGGCTCATTAAATGCGCCGAGGCCGGCGCTCTGGGTACTGAAACCCGCATGGAAATGGAGATTGTCGGCAGCGTATTCAACCTGCTTCCCAATGGCCCGCTGGCCGAAATGTTCGATCGAAATCTGCGCCGCGTCGGTGGTGTCAATTACACATCGGAAGAACAAAGCTTTGCGGAAAAGCTTCGCCGGACCTTTCCGCGCCAGGGCGTATTGCCGCTCGGCAGCCAGATGGAGATTCATGCAATGGAAAGCG
Organism: Acidobacteriota bacterium; assembly: GCA_016710075.1. Classification (GTDB taxonomy): domain Bacteria; phylum Acidobacteriota; class Blastocatellia; order RBC074; family RBC074; genus JADJLO01. The sequence continues at coordinate 50,176 of JADJLO010000009.1, forward strand.
GAGTCGGCTCGGCTTCAACCGACGTGGGCGATGTCAGTTGGATCACCCCCACCTCGGAATTCACTACAGCAACCTATGTCCCGGGCACTCCCGGCCATAGCTGGCAGGCCGTAGCCTGTGCGGGAGCGGAAACAGGCCGTAAAGGAATGGTTGTCGCGGCCAAGACCCTGGCTTTATCTGGCATCGATCTGCTCAACGATCCGAAACTCGTCGCTGCCGCCCGCGACGACTTCAATAAAAGACGCGCCGGCTTTGAATATCGTTCAAGGATACCTGCCAACCAGAAACCGCCGTTGAACTACAGGGACAAGTAGCAATGGCGATGGTGATTAGCCGGGATGATGTCAATCGCCGCTTCATCCGGGCACAGAAGGCGGCAGAAGTGCTGGGGGCATAGCCGGTAAAGCTGTCAGGAATAAGGATGAAAAACCATCGAACCATTCTGTCTCTGCTGCTCTTGATGCCGGTTGTATTATCAGGACATACACCGGCAACTGCCTTAGCCGGCAAACGTGCCGCCGTTAAAAATCTGACCGGCAGGATTTCGATTGACGGTACACTGAACGAACCTGACTGGGCGCAAGCCATGGAACTTGGCGAAATTCTTCAGCGTGAACCGAATCAGGAAGTTCCAGCCACTGAACGCACCGTGGTAAAGTTGCTTCTTGATAAAGACAATCTATACGTCGGTGTGATTTGCTACGACTCTGAGCCGGATAAGATCGTCGGTACTCAAATGCGACGTGACGCCCCCCTGGAATCAGATGACAGAATAGAGATACTCCTCGATACATTCCACGACCGTCGCAATGCCTTCTATTTTGCGACCAATCCGGCGGGTGCCCTGGTTGACGGGCTGATAATTGAAAACGGCAGGAATATCAATTTTGACTGGAATGCGATCTGGAACGTGAGGGTCAGCCGCTTTCAAAGCGCAGATGGCGCCGGCTGGAGCGCCGAGTTTTCCATACCGTTCAAGAGCCTTGGTTTCAATCCGGGGCAGGATGTTTGGGGCTTCAACTTCTCGAGGCGAATCATCCGCAAGATAGAAGAAGACCGATGGTCATCCCCACGCCTTGACGTTCAATTCACCCAGGTGTCTGAAGCAGGAGATATCGAGGGGTTGAAAGATGCCGAGCAGGGATTGGGGCTTGATATGAGACCCTATGCCGTGGGCAAATGGCAGAGGGACGAACAGGGAAATAATAAATTCACGGGCACTGGCGGAGCGGATGTTTTTTACAACATTACTTCAGGTTTGCGACTGACGGCGACCGTCAATACCGACTTTGCCGAAACCGAAGTTGACGACAGACAGATCAACCTGACTCGCTTTCCACTCTTCTTTCCAGAAAAGCGTTCATTCTTTCTTGAAAATGCCGGGGTCTTCAACTTTGCGCAAAACTCCAGTTCCAGGCCTGATCTGGTGCCATTTTTCAGCCGTCGCATCGGTCTGCTTAACGGACAGGAGGTGCCGATTCTGGCCGGCGCAAAACTGACGGGAAAGATCGGTAAATATGACATAGGCGCTCTGGCCGTGAGAACTCGTGAAACTGGTTTTGTTGAGGCGAAAAATTTCTTTGTTGGGCGGGTGAAGAGAATCTCTTCAAACAGTCCTATATCGGCGGGTTGTACACCGAAGGCGATCCATCAGGCACAACAACGAGCAGAACTTTTGGAGCAGACCTCCGGCTGGCTACGGCTAATCTGCTTAACAGCAGGCACAACTTCTCACTCGATATTTTTGCTTCAAAGACAGACAGGAAAATGTAAGGGGCGATGATCTGGCTTACGGATTTTCAGCCAGCTATCCTAACGACCGGTGGGAGGCTTATGCCGATTGGAAACATTTCGGGCCGGATTACAGTCCGGCTCTGGGCTTCCTCTCACGCAGGGCGGTTGACAATCTTTTTCTGGGCATGGTTTTTCAGCCGCGCCCGAAGAAATTTCTCAATGTCCGCCAGATGTTCAATGAGGTCTTTTTCACCTGGTACCGGCGCAACGATCTCAAGCAGGTTGAAAACTGGCGTTTTTTCACGGCGCCAGTCAACTGGCGGTTCAACTCCGGCGACCGATTTGAAGTCAACTGGGTGCCGCAATTCGAACGCCTGTTCCTGCCATTCGAGATTGCCGACGGGGTGATTCTTCCACCTGGCGATTATCAATTCACCCGATACAGGGTTGAGTTCAACACAGCTGCCAAGCGGCGGTGGGAAATAGGAGCCACGTGGTGGTTCGGCGGTTACTATTCAGGTCACGCCGACGAAATTTCAACCGAGTTCGTTTACAAGATCGCACCGCGCTTCAGATTTGCCATCGAGTCATCACAGACCTTTGCAAGCCTGAAGGAAGGTAGCTTTGTCGCACGGATCTTTGCTTCCCGCATCGACCTCGCCTTTTCACCATTCCTGACACTGTCAAATCTGATTCAATTCGACAACGAAACACGCAATGTTGGATGGCAAAGCCGCCTGCGATGGATTCTGCGACCGGGTAACGACTTTTTCCTGGTCTTCAATCAGGGCTGGGAACAGAATTATCGAGGGGGATTCAACTTCCGCCAGGCGGGCACCCGGCTTACCGGGAAGATGCAATACACGTTTCGTTTTTAAATAGCGTAAAATTCGCTATCAATATCAGAGCATTTATTTGTATCAGAAAAATTGAAAGTTCGAATTCGCCAACAGTATCAGTTATTAGCTTTCCACAACGAAGTATTTTATTTTGCTTTGAGTACTATCCGGCGATCGGCCGGTATAACAACTAAATTTTGCTATTCATGCGACCACCTGCTGAATAAGAGACAGGTATTGAAGTCTTCTACCGTGCCTGACAGTATAATAATAAGTCAGGTGGCACGGACGACATCGAGTCACATTAAGTCTGGAGGAGGATAGATGCGACCACGTTGGATCTTCTTGATTGCGTTTGCGCTCGTGTTCTACGGCACTGGCGCAGCCGTCATTGAGAGCTTTGTAAACTATTCGAGTTGGCATCTCATCGGAGCTGATGAGTTCATCGCATATCATCAGTTCATCTCGCCACGAGTGCTGATGTTCCTGGTTGCGCCACTGCTTCTTGGCACCGCGTTTACGATCCTCATGTTGTGGTCACGGCCGGCTGCGATTCCAGCCTGGGCCGTATGGGCAGCTATTGCTGTGCAAGCAGTCGTATGGGCCTCCACCGTGACGATACAGGTCCCCATCCAATTTCAATTAAGCGATCACGGGCTATCGGTCGAGCTTATTGAGCGCCTGATCACGACCAACTTCTGGCTACGCAGAATTCCGTATGCGATTTGTGCAGGGTTGTTTCTATGGATGGCAGCACAAGTCATGGGCGCAAATGAAATGCAGTCACATAATAACGAGCCGCCCAACACAGCGCCCAAGCCGACTTGATTCGCAAGCGGCTGAGCGTGAACTATAGGCGGCCCGGGGGTTGGGGGTCTCGCGATGACTAAGCGACTTACTATTGTCTTTGCAGTCGTGGTCGTGTTCATGTTTTTCATATGCGGCCCCGTCAGCGGAGACGATGCTGTCAGGAAACCTGATGCGACATCACTGGATCAGTTCGTCGATGGCGTTTGGGAACTTCGAATTGACCGGGCATGGTCGCGCCACGCCAACGTTGACTTAACTTCGCTCGAGTTGACCGACGCGGACTACCGGTCTGTCTCCAGGGGGGCGACGTATTCTATCGTGGTGTCAGGGCGAGGTGCGCGCGTAGAAATAAGCCGTAAACGGCGATCAGCTTTGCATCCGCCGATGAAGGGCTCTCGATCCTCCTCTGGTGAACGAATCGTATACGATATACAAGAAGGCACATTTGCGGGCGGGCGATTTGTAGTCTGGTTTGGCAGGAAGGGTCTCCAGGGAGAGTTGACCATCTACGGCTCGGGTGTCCCGGTAATATCGAGCGAGCGAGGGACAATTCTCAGGAAGCGCCAGGCATTGATGCCGCCTGACAACCGGCTGAAGCCGACGGCACGCGGGAGTTCGACGGTCTCTTGGAGTCGGTGTTCTCGCGCCACAGCTTAACCGGAGCGTTAGGTGGCCTTGATTTTGAATCCGGATTGGCATTATTTTGACGATATGGATTACAGTAAAATCATCACAATTGAGCCCGATAAAAGAAGTGGAAAGCCTTGCATTAGAGGGACAAGGATGACGGTCATCGATGTTTTGGAGTATCTTGCCGGCGGGATGACTTCTGAAGAATTGATCGAAGAATTCCCTGATCTGACCCTTGAAGACATACACGCATGCCTGGCTTTTGCAGCAGACCGTGAGCGCAAACTAGCCATTCTTCCTCTATGAAACTTCTTTTTGATCAGAACTTATCACCGCGACTCCCCCGAGTGTTGGAAGATATATTTCCAGAAAGCCCGATTGCAGGGAAATGCTTTGTTGGGTTTTAACGGAGGGCGTGGCCTCATGAACTCCGCCGTCAGGGCAAATTCAGATGTCGTTTAGATTTCTTCCACTTTCAGGGATACTGGTAGCCCTCGCATTGTTCGGAGTGGCTGCGTCACTCTAGCCCGGCGGATATGACTGGAGTCGCGACTATCTTTCCACTCTGCTCAGAGCCGGTTCAAGTCCGGCACGCACAACTGCCATCGCCGGTATGCTGGTTCTCTGCGCGAGCATCGCCTTCATGTTCGAGCGGCAGGCACGCGCGGCAGAGCCCTCCAGAAGTTCGAAGATCATCCGAATTGGCGGCATCGGATCGATGGTCTACGCGTCGCTGACGTTCACGCCTATGCACGACCTCATGGTTACGATTTCGCTCATTTTCTTTATGATCGCGGTGCTTGCACTCCTTCAGGCCCTTTATGCGAGCCGTAAGATTGGGTTCCTCGTTGCTGGATGTGGGTGTCTTGTGCTGCTCATCGCGAGTGCGACCATCTATTATACGGAGCAGTATGATTTTGCACTTCCCTGGGCTCAGAGGGCATCGTTCGCAGTTTTTACCGCATGGCTCGTCTCTTTAGATTTCCGTGTTCCCCGCTTGCGCCCTGGAAAAAATGAAAAGGAATTTGAAAAATGAACAAGCTGTTAGCCCTGATAATGGTGGGGTTCTTGTCAGGTTTGACTACATCAGAGGCATTGCCAAGCATGGCAAAGCCGTGAGTTCCAGAGCCCTGGTAATCGGTTTTGTCGGCGGAGTGCGCAGCCCTAATGACTTGAAGCAAGGCGTCGTTCAGATTGGCAATCGCCTCAAGAGTATCCATAATCCAGAACTTCAAGTGGAAATTTATCGACACTGGCATTGGAAAAAGGCTTATGACCTGATCTATCAGAATGTCGATCTGAATCGAGATGAAGAGATTTCAAACGAAGAGCTTGAACTCGCCCCAAGAATTGTTATCTATGGTCATAGCCTTGGTGGATGGGCAGTAATCAAGTTGAGCCGAAGCCTGGAGAGAATCTGCGTCCCAGTGGAGTTGACCGTACAGATAGATAGCGTTGGTATAGGAGATGAGAAGATCCCGAGCAATGTTAAGTTCGCTGCCAACTTTTATCAACGCAGCAACATGTTACTCCGAGGCGAGGATAAGTTAAAAGTTGAAAATGAGGGCAAAACCATAGTGTTAGGCAACTTCCTGATTAAGGGTGTAGGTCACGAAGCTGTAGCCAGAGGGAGTGAGATATCTGATTTTCTAACAGAGAAAGTTCGCTCCATCTGCGAAATACCATAGTTGCTGATCCTGCCCGTTAGACATGCCATATCATTCAACGATCAAGCAATGCTGGATTCGGTAAGTCTCCACAAGAAAAGCAAAATCAGATTTCAAATGTATATGCTGAAACGCAAGGTAACTTCATCTGATCTGCACCTTCAGTGTGTTGGTCTTCTGCAAGTCGACTGAGAGAACCACATCGACTTCGCCACGTCCTGAAAGAGTGCCGGGCAGTCTGAGATTAATCTGATCGAGACCGGGAAAGTCTCCCTGCGCGCCGGCATAAAGGACCTCAACTGGAATCCCCCCGACTAGAGCAGTGATATTGCTCAATGCGCTTCGATACCTCAGCCCGGTACCGAACAGCAGAAGAAAAACCTGATCATTTTTGTCGCTGACATCTATCGGCAGGGTGTTGTAGCGGCCCTGGCCGAGGCTGTATTCGATCGCTTTTTCATATTGAAGCTTCCCGTCAGGTTTCAGGCGAAGCACAGAAGCGGCAGCCGCTCCCTGGCCGTTCGAATCTGCCGAGAAGAGAGCCGGTGCGACATTTTTTATCGAGGTCGGTCCAGATGAGATGGCCCCAGTCTCGTTGAAAATAGTCACGGTCCCGGCGCCGGGGAGCGTGCCGGCGGGGACGAGATAGTTGACCTGAGTCGGCGAGACAAAGAAGAGAGGCGCAAGGCGGTCGACACAAGCGCTGTCCCGAACCCTGACGGCCGTGCCGTTGAGTTCCCAAGGAAGCACGGGATTATCGTTGGCCAGTGGATAGAGAGAAAAGTTTGTCCCCCATGCCGTAGCCAGCGATTCCGGCGCAAGTCCGGTCTCTGTTTTGAAATCGGCCGATGAAACGGTGGTCAGCCCCATCGTTGACGGGAAATAAGGAAACAGAAAAGAGATCTGCGATCTGGTGACGCCGATGCAATCGCCGGCGGTCAAAGGCCGGACTGGCGCTCCATCGGGCCAAGGCTCCATAAATTTCTGTTCCGGCTGACCATTGCCCAGGGCAATTGATTTCCCGGCAATCGAATTATTGAAGGAATAATCGGTCAGCGCATCGAAAAGTCTGTAGATCCCGTAGTAGTCGAGCGCGTTGATCTCGCCACCCGATGGGGTGCCGTGGCTGGCTTTCATGTCATATCCAAGCCGCTTCTCGCTGTTGAGAATGACAAAATCTTTTTCGGATGACGGCAGGTTGATCCGGTCGAAGATCTCTTTGGCTATGCGGTGATCGCAGATTTCGTCGTTGTCAAAGACCTCAACAATGAGCTTTGTCTGCGGCGGAAAATTGACGAATTGTTTGAGGCTCATTTCAGCGTAGTACCATGGAGCCATCAAAAACAGGGCCACGCCCTTTTCTCCCCAGCCTTTGTCGACGACTCCCCGCCAGGCCATGGACAACGAAGCGGAGGCTCCATACGAATGACCGGCGAAGGCCACGCGCCTCAGATCGAATGATTCGCCATAACGTCTCACGGCTTCTTCGTAAGCGGCAAAGATGGTGTCATACCGCTTCTTGTTCAGAGAGGCATCTCCGGAAACGATCTGATAAGGGGCGAATACGAGCGCATTGCCGCGACTGACGATGTGACTGATCAACGACTGCTACTCCTGAGGATCGTTGTTGCCAACACCAGGGGCGAAAAAGACAACAGGAACACGGCCGCTTGCGCCTGCCGGTCTGAAGACATAAACGTTTTCGCTTTCATAAAGCGGACTCCGGAAATTTATCGGCAATGGCGATGAAACTTCCCTGCGCACCGTATCCGGAAGCGATTGGAGTAAATGGAGATTGTCCGAATGATATCGCGGACAGCAGGAACAACGACGCAGCACTTAACCAAACTCTTTTCATGACAACAATAAAAGTTCAGGAATCAGGCTTCTATTTTCAGCAGACGGCCCTTGAGCAATCCGAGAAGAACCAGCAGAATCACAGGCAGAGTAATGATAACACCAACTACTCCAAGCATCCTCTCTCCGATCCAAAAGGTCATGAAGAGATTGAATCCCAGCACTCCAGATAGGAGTCCCACCGGCCCAATGGCCTTGTAGGGGTACTGCATTATTCCCCTGTCAGTACTATTTGAGCGTTTAAAAATCACTCGCTCCAGAAGAATAAACAGCCTGATGATGGCAAAGCAAACGAAAAACCAGCCGAAGAAATTTGCCAGGGTGATGCCAAAATAACTGCCGCCGTCAGGATAGTAGTAGATCTTCCTAGAAACCACCGGTCTCCCTTGAGCGCCACCGGGTCGATGATAATGTCCAGATACATCATCAGAAACGAGGCCAGAAAGGTCGTGGTCCATCTTCGCCTGACAATATCCGCATTGAGATTGCGCACATCACCAGGTTTCGCTTCGACATTGCCCAGAATGATCGTCGCCAACTCCCAACTGACGTAAGAGAGAAACGTGAATGAGAGCGAATCCATGAACGGAACGCCGGCTATCCACAACTCCTCTGGCTCGTATTGTCGATGTAATAATAAAGACCGAAAGGAAAGCCCGTGGCCGCAACGGCTGAGCTCCATTCAGAGAGAAAGGCAATCAGGTATGCAAGCACCGAGAACAGCGCAGTCCGCTTTAATCCGATATGCGTGATCGCCAGAAAAAGATAGCAGGCAAAAAGACGAATACGTAGGGCGCAAGGTAACTGTACCAATCAGGAGTTCAATAAAATGTAATTATGTTTGTATGGCGATAGATTTCCAATGGTCGATTTATTTATCGGCAGACCGTAATCGCCCTGATAGTCTTTGTGGAGTGACAGGTCCGCCATTACAATCGGAAAAATATTAAACCAAGGAGTCTCGAATGGCTAATCTGACGAGAAGGGCTTTTGGCCACATCGTATCGGCGTTAGGTCTGGCAGCTATAGGAGCTCGTGCAGCCGGCCGGCCTGCAGCGCGCATGTGGGCCAGTTCGGTCGATCGGCAGCAGCGAATGAGCGAACAGCCACCGGTTGAATTCTCTCCCCGGAAACAACGGGCCGCAGCGCACAGTCCGCCGTTTACAGCATATCCATCAACCCTGAGCGCACATCCAGACCATGCGGATTCGGGTCATCGCAGGAACCAGCCACATGCTGGAATCTCTCGCGCCTTGAACCGTCACAACGGGCGCGGGTTGTCGGGCGCATAGTGAGTCCGACAAATGGTATCGGCATGAACCTCATGCGAATATGCATGGGCACGCCAGACTTCACAGGGGATCCCTGGTACTCATATGACGACCTGCCGCCGGGAGAAAAGGATCCCGAGTTGAAGCGTTTTTCCATCGATAAAGACAGGGATCACATCCTGCCAGCCCCTGAGGCTTGCACGGGAAATGAACAAAGAACTGCTGTTCTTGGCTTCGCCCTGGAGCCCGCCCGGCCGGATGAAGACTACGGGGTCATTGATTGGTGGGAGTTTGCTCCCGCAATGGTATGCCACCTACGCCGATTACTTCGTGAAATTCCTGAAAGGGTACGACGACGGGTGTGCAAGCTACGCGGTGACTGTGCAGAATGAGCCCGGCGTCGACCGAGCGAAAGAAAAGGATTTGCGCTGGCACTACCCACTTATGCCACTGGAGATCATGAACGCGACTTCATCCGCGACCACCTGGGACCGGCGTGCCGGGCTCAAGACCAGAATCTGGTGCTACGATCACAACTACAACGTATCACCGAAGGACGATGATCCTGGAATCGACTACCCGCGCACGATTCTGAGCGACGCAAGAGCCGCTCGATTTGTCGATGGCGTAGCATTTCATGTCTACGCCGGTCTCCCCGACGGAATGTCGACTTTTCACAGTCAGTTCCCGAAAACCCGATTCACTTCACCGAAGGGTCGATCTTTGGAATACGTGGAGGCCGTCAGTTGGATCGACCGACTGCGCAACCATGCCTCCAGTTATAACGCCTGGGTCACCATATGCTCGACGATAACCGAAACCGAACAATGGCCCCTTTCGCGCCGGCAGAACAATTCTCTCACTCAATCCAGTCTCACTTGAAGTCAGCGAACATTTCGATTTTGACCTTTACGGGCAGTTCATAAGTTCATTGCACGCGGTGCAGTGCGCATCGAAAGCTCGAACCTTCCGGCGAGCTTGCCAACGTCGTCTTTCGGAATCCTGACGGCAACCTGGTACTGATAGTTGCCAATGGAGCGAAAGCTGAACGAGAAGTGGAAATTCTCAATGGGAGTTCCACTGCTCACTTGAGCCTGCGGCCGGAAAGCATTGCCACAATTGTCTGGAAAGGCTGATGAAAAACCATATATCAACCGACGAACAGGATGCCGGCGAACTGGCGAGGTTCGGATACAAGCAGCAATTACAGCGCTCGCTTGGGTCGTTCTCAAGTTTCGCGATCGCGTTCTCTCTGATTTCGATCAGTACCGGTATCTTTTGCCAATTTTCGCTCATGGCTTTGTGCAGGTCGGGCCGGGGATCGTCTGGTCGTGGCTGGTGGTGATGGGAGGTCAGACGCTGGTGGTGCTTTGTCACGTCGCGGCTGGCGGTGAGCTTCCCAATTGCCGGGTATGGGTACCAATGGAGCGCGCGGCTGGTCAATCCTCATTTTGGATTCTTCACCGGCTGGCTATTGCTGGTGCAGTTCCTGACCGGGTTCCCTGTTGTCTGCAGCGCGCTGGCCTCCGCTCTTTGTGCTTTCATTTGGCCAGAAGGCGCCTTGCCGATGACTGTAGCCTGGATCACGACGGTGATCCTGCTGGTGGCCCTGATTCATTTGTTCGGGATGCGGCTGGCAGCGTGGTTGAATAATACGGAGTTTACGCCGAACTGACTGGAGTAATAGCCATCACAATAGCATTGTTTGCGCTGCTGGACTGGCGGGGTGTGAACCTGTCGAAACTGGCCAGTCACGGCAACTTTTCCAGCGGGCAGTCCGCCGGCTTTTCTGCCTTCGCGCTTTCATTGTTGATGGGCGCCTGGTGTCTGACAGGGTTTGAGGCTGCTGCCGATCTGGCCGAGGAGATGCACGATCCGCGCCGGACGGTACCGCGGCAATGCTCACTCCTTGCTGGGTTCCGGGCTTTTGGGTTTCTCCTGCTTGTTGGGATAGTGCTCTCCATCGACGATGTTCGCGCCACACAGGGGCAGGATTCTCCATTGATCTCGGTGCTGCAGCAACGGTTTGGCCCACACTGGCTGCTGGCGGCTCTGGTTGTGGTGGCGGTATCCATCTTTGCCTGCGCCATCGCCAGCATGGCTGCTGCATCGAGATTGCTTTTTTCGCTATCGCGTGATGGCATGCTGCCCGGCGCGCGGTGGCTGAGCCGCATCGATCCTCATCGCAGTACCCCCCGCAACGCAGTGATCCTGGTCTGGCTGCTTTCGACCGCCATCGTACTGCTGTTAAGGCAGACGGACCTCATTTCGAGCGTCTCCGCCGTCGCTGGTTATCTTGGATATGCCGGGATCATACTGGCAGCACTGCTTGCCGGGCCTCTGGTTATTGCCGGGGCGAGGCTGGACTCGCTGCGATGGCTGGCTCTGATGTGGGCGCTGTCGCTGGTACTGGCCCTGACTGTTCCGCCGACAGACATACCAGGATGGAACGATAAATACCTGCCTGCAAAAGCGACGGCCTTCGCCTTGATGGCCGGATCAGCAGTCTATTTCGGACTAATCAAACGACGCATACGCGAAGGCCTTGCAGGTCCTCCGCAGTTATCCGACAAGGGGAGTGAGACAAGACCATGATCGAAGGGCAAACCAATGCGCTCTCGCTGCGTACAAGGCGGCGGCTGCCGACAGGGGGTGGGGCGTGAACTAGGACGTTTTGTAGTCACTACTATGGAGATTCCGTGGAGCATCACCAAAGATCTGCTTGGAGCGACGCCGGAAGCTGTCCTGATGGTTGAATCTATGGAACAGGAAGTCGTCGAACGCCAGATCGCCCTGGCTCCTGAGTGTGATACGGTACTGGCCATCGGCGGTGGCAGGCGATCGATCTTGGAAAATACTTTCGAGAAAACGCGGCATCCGCCTGGTTACCGCCCCAACGATTCTCAGCGTGGATGCCTTCACGACGCCGGCAGCAGGGTTGCGACAGGGCCATCGCGTGATCTACCTCCGGACACGCCAGCCCCGACCCGCTGGTCATCGATTACGACGTGATTCGCACAGCCCCGCCTGAGTTGAACATAGCCGGCGTCGGTGACCTGTTCTCGATTCATACAGCTTCTTTCGACTGGAAACTTGCAGAAAGTGCCGGAAAAAGTGAATACCCGTTTTCAGCCAATACAGTATCGCAGGCGTCAGACATCATCGAAATGCTGCGAAAACATAAGCAAGACATTCGAGAATGCAACGATGAGGGCTTGTGGGCCATTGTCGAAGGGTGTATGCGGCTCAACACACTTGCCTGCCCGCCGGGCATTTCCGGGTGGAGGAAGGTTCGGAGCATTACCTTTTTACGAACTCGAAGAACGGTTGCAGCGTCCGTTCACTCACGGTCACATAGTCGGCCTGGGGATTCATCTGATGAGCCGCCTGCAAAACAACAGCCCGGCGGAAATAACCGGGCTCATGAATGAGGTCGGGCTGCTCTACCAACCGCGCGTCATGGGAATTACCCGAACTGCGCTCACAGCCTCGTTGCTCAACCTGCGGTCCTATGTCGAAAGCCGCAAGGATCTATGGCACACGGTGATCAACCAAAGTTCAATCACACAGGAGGATCGAAGAGGCGATAGAAGGACTGGAATTCGTCAAGGAATGATCTTTTCAATGCACCTGCGGAGGTTTCGTGACAGTTGATCTATTTTTATTCGCTTCAACTTTACGATTCAGGCCGATGGACATCCACTCTTCGACGTAGAGGTTGCCCTTTGATCCCAGCAGACCCGTGCGGTGAGAATTGAAGCCATCCAGCCACCCGTCGGAGCCGACTTTATTGGTCCCGCGTTTTCTTGGATCGACGTTGTCGCCGAGATGAGTCACGAGCTTGTTGTTCCTGTCAAGGATGGTGATGACCGGCCAGATCGCCGACGACGATATCGGTTCCGCGTTGATGCAGCGTGGCCGGGAATCTGGGCAGATCGCCTTCAACTCCATCGAGTTTTCAGATGCGCCCCTTCAAGAGAGAACCATTGCAGGCGATGCCTGATCGGTGACGAGCACCGTCGGGTCCTCTCTAGTGTCGACTATGATTGCACGCGAGGTGTGGAACTTTCCGTCCTCTTTCCTTGCCTCCCACGTGCTGAGGCGCTTGCCGCCGGCATTGTAGCGGTGAATGTAGTTTTCGCCGTACCCGTCCGTAACGTAGAAGTCAGTTAGGCGCCACGGCTATGCCTTGTGGGCTTGAACCGATTTTTATTTTATAAACGCCTGAATTTTCCGGATAGCCCTTGACCCAGACCGAGTCTCCCCTTGAGGGTCAGTTTGGCGAATTCGTGCCTGGCGAGATTGGTCAGATAGATGAAATCTCCTTCTTCCCGGCGAAGCATTCCGTGAGTGCCGGTGCGCTTCAGCATCGGCCTTCCATTCACGGCCGAATGAGCGGATGAATTTCCCGTCGGCATCGAAGACGATGATGGCGTTTTCGGTATCGGTATTGAAATAGACCAGCCCCTGCGAATCGACCTGAACCGCACCGTGGGAGTGCTGCCGAGTTTCATACCCTCGGGCAACCTGCCCCAACCACGGACCCATTCATAACGGTGTCTGCCGGATCCAAGAATCAGAGCCTCATTGTCACGGCGGGCTGCCGGCGTTTCCATAAAACTCCTCCCAGTATGGTTGAAGCCGCTACTCCAAATCCAAACCTGGTTGCGAAATTTCTGCGGCGGCTGAATTCTCCGCCTGCTTGAAATCGTTGCATTCGACCTCTTCTGAAATTCCTGAAATGCCTGAAAAGAATGCCGGAACAATGCCCAATCACCGGCATTTGATCTGGCGGCTCCGTGCTGCACGGAGACGGCAATTCTGAATTGTCTGGTGCCGATCCAGCTCCGACTGTTTAACTTTTGGTGCGAGAAAAACGACTTCTTGAGCCAGGCGCCAACGTCATCAAAGATGTAATAAGCGACGGAGGACGAGGAGAGTCAGCAGCGAGAGATTGGCCGCCGATAACGACAATGGCAATCGAGCGCCGCTCATGCCGGCCGGTGCCGACTGCCAGAGGCAAGATGGCGGCAACCAGTGCCAGTGTGGCTGGCGAGAATCGGGCGCAGGCGGTCTCTGCTGGCCTGAATGATCGCGTCGTATCGAGGCATGCCTTGGCGCGCGCAGGCCGTTCATATGGTCGATCTGAAGAATGGCGTTCTTCTTGACGACCCCGAACAGAACCAGGATGCCAAGAGCCGAGTATAAATTCAGGGTCTCATCGAACATCAAGAGCGATATTAAAGCGAACGGGACAGCCAGAGGCAGACTGAGAAGAATGGTCACCGGGTGAATGATGCTTCGAACTGCGACGCAAGGAT
>JADJLO010000010.1 GCA_016710075.1 Acidobacteriota bacterium
GGCCAGGAAGTTCGATCTGGTAATAAGCAGCGCCGTGCTCCACTTTGCTCGTGACGAACAGCATTTTCAAAAAATGGTGAATGAGATGTGGCGTGTGCTCAAGCCGGGAGGATTGTTTTTGCGCGGCTGGCAAGTCCAATCGGGATTGAGCAGTTGGTCAAGCCGATAAAGAGAACGACATTTCCTGTTGCCGGATGGAACTGAAAGGTTTCTGGTGGACGAAGAATTGCTTGGATCTGTGGCTTTGCGACTTGAGGCCCGCAGATTGGAGCCGTTGAAAACCACAAATGTGGAAAACCTCAGATGCATGACGACGTGGGTGTTGGGGAAGTCAGTCTGACGCCGCTCTGCCGAAAAGGACTTATGGTGAATCAAATACGACCAACTCTCACCGGGGTTGTTATCAAGACGATGGTGACCCATACGGTTACCTATTTCATCATGGGGCTGTTGGCCTTTAAGATCCTGGATTATGCACGGTTTTTCTCTGAGTCCAGCCTCAACCTCATGATGCGGCAGACAACTGATCCGTGGGTGATGGCGGGGCCGTTGTTTCAGCCGATGAGGGGGATTCTGTTCGGTATTGTCTTCTATCTGCTCCGTGAGCCGTTGTTTGGAAAGAAGAATGGTTGGCTGGTGATGTGGATTGTCCTGGTGGTTGTGGGGATCATCGGCACCTTCGGGTCGGCGCCTGGCTCCCTGGAGGAATGATCTATACGGTGTTCCCGTTGTGGGTCCACTTGAAAGGCCTTCCGGAGGTTCTTTTGCAGTCGTTGTTCCTTTCATTGATCGTGTTCTACTGGGTGAATAATCCACAGCGCAAATGGCTCAACTGGGTTATGGGGATTGTTTTTTTGATTTTGATGTCATTACCCATAATCGGTCTACTGGCAGGGCCGCCAAAGTAGATCATACCGATTCATTCATCATGCTCTCGCTGCTCAAGGGAAAATGATCTATCTTGCGGGAATAACGAAAAACGATCGGCAGGGGATGATAACTTTCATCAAAGAAGTTATTGATCAAAGCGGCGGATGGATTTCGAACTTTACACTTTTTTCGAATATATCGATGGGAGTGGATTTTGTCATTCCAGCCGGGAACTCCCTCAGGCTGTTGGCCGCGCTTGAGAGCGGCGGACTGCAGTTGAACGAATCAGGGAGAAGGGATATTGAGACTCAGGCGAATTTGCAGGATCAGTCTTCGGAAACCGGCAGTGAAGTGACGGTCAGAATGAATGTTACATTTGTTCATGACGATCCCGATTTGAGGATCCCCATTCCGGCAATACCGGGATGAAAGTTTTTTTTTGAACTATGGGTAAAAGTAAGCCCAAAGGAGCATCGGCAGGTGAATAAAGCGACTGGAGAGAAATAGATGTCAAAGATACTACAAAATCATTATGTGCTGGCAGTACATGATCTGGAGTTGTCGTCGCGGTTCTTTATGGACCTTGGATTCGAAGTGTCTTCGACTCCGCCGGGTTGGATCTTCCTCGAAAAGGACAATTGCATGGTCATGCTCGGTGATTGTCCCGATGCGGCAATGCCTGCGGACCTTGGGGATCACACTTATTTCGGCTATCTGCGAGTCGATGATGTCGACAGCTACTACGAAGAGGTGAAAACCAGGGGGGTGCCAATAAGCATGCCTCTGGCCACTAAGCCATGGGCGATGCGCGAGTTTGGAGTTGCATCTCCGGAAGGCCATAGAATAATGATCGGCCAGTGGATAGGGTAGAGCCTTACAGATAAAAAATAGAGTTAAACGTTGGCGCTTGCGATGCCGAGAGCATGGCCTTGACAAGGAGCATTAATGAAAAAGTTCGTTCTGATTTTCGCCGTAATCTGCGTTTCGTGCCTTTCGAAGACGGCCCCGGACAAAGAAGTTGCCGGCTGGGAGAGACAAGCCGCGAGTGTGAATATCGTTCGGGATGATTGGGGTATAGCTCACATCTACGGAAAGACAGACGCCGATACGGTCTTCGGCATGCTTTATGCCCAGGCCGAAGACGACTTCAACCGCGTGGAGACGAACTACCTCAACGCGATGGGGCGTCTGGCGGAGGCCGAAGGCGAATCCCAGGTATACAAAGATCTGCGCATGAAAATGTTCATTGACCCGGAGGACTTGAAGGCGAAGTACCAGGCGAGCCCTGAATGGCTGAAGAAGCTGATGAATGCCTACGCCGACGGTCTGAATTACTACCTCTACAAGCATCCGCAGGTGAAGCCAAGAGTGATTGGGCGATTCGAGCCATGGATGGCGTTAAGTTTCAGCGAAGGCAGCATTGGCGGAGACATCGAAACCATCAATCTGAAACAGCTCGAGGCCTTTTATGGGAAGAGTGCAGGGATTCAGGCATCCAGCGAGGATTCAGGGGATTCCGCTGAACCGACAGGGTCGAATGGCATTGCCATTGCGCCTTCGAATACCACCTCAGGTCATGCGTTGTTGCTGATCAATCCGCACACTTCCTTCTTCTTTCGATCTGAATTGCAGGCAGTCAGCGATGAAGGGCTGAACGCTTATGGAGCCGTCACCTGGGGGCAGTTTTTCATTTACCAGGGGTTCAATGAACATGCCGGATGGATGCACACTTCGAGCGGTGCGGACAATATCGATGAGTACCTTGAAACGATAGTCAAGAAAGACGACCGGTATTATTACCGATATGGAGCCGAGGAACGCCCGCTGACGCTGACCAAAATCACCGTGCCATACAAGAGCGCCACTGGAATGGCGACGAAAGAGTTCACGGTTTACCGGACTCACCATGGGCCGATTGTGCGCGAGGCAGACGGCAAATGGGTCAGCATCAGTCTGATGCAGGAACCGGTGAAGGCTTTGACGCAATCCTACACGCGGACGAAGGCGAATGATTACAAGAACTTCCGCCAGACGATGGATCTGCATACCAACTCGTCGAATAACACAATATTCGCAGACTCAGGCGGCAACATTGCCTACTTCCATTCCAATTTCATTCCAAAGCGCGACAAGCGATTCGACTATACGAAACCTGTGGACGGCAGTAATACCGCGACGGAATGGAACGGGCTGTACTCGATTGACGAAACGCCCGGGCTTCTCAACCCCGCCAGCGGATGGCTCTACAACACCAACAACTCGCCGTGGTCCGCGGCCGGTCCGAACAGCCCGAAGAAAAATGACTATCCGGCCTATGTTGAAAGCGGGATCGAGAATGCACGCGGAATCCATGCCATCAGGGTCCTGCAGAACAGGAAGGACTTCACGATCGATTCTTTGATTGCGGCTGCATACGACAGCTATCTGCCCGCGTTCCAGGAGATGATTCCGGCACTGCTCAAGGCCTGGGATAAAACGTCTTCAGCGAATCCGCTCAAGGCCAGGTTGTCCGATCAGATAGCCCTCATGCGAGGTTGGGACTATCGCTGGTCGGTAGAGTCGGTGCCAACGGCTGTCGCAGTCTACTGGGGCGAGGAGATTGGGCGGCAAGTAGCCGCAGATGCCCAAAAGGCCGGAATTGCTCTGGAGCATTACGTCGCCACCAAAGCCACGCCGTTGCAATTGCTTCAGGCGCTCTCAGCGGCTTCAGACAGACTTGCAGGCGACTTCGGATCCTGGAAAACTCCATGGGGCGAGATCAATCGATTCCAGCGCCTCACCGGCGATATCGTGCAGCCTTTCAATGACGCGGGACCCAGCATCCCCGTCGGCTTTACTTCGGCGCGTTGGGGCTCGCTGGCTTCATTCGGCGCCCGCACCTACACCGGCACAAAGAAGATGTACGGAACCAGCGGGAACAGCTTCGTTGCAGTTGTCGAGTTCGGCGACAAGGTGCGGGCCAGAGCCGTTACCGCCGGCGGCGAGAGCGGAAATCCCTCGTCTCCTCATTTCAACGATCAGGCGACGCGATATGCTACAGGCAACCTGCGGGAAGTCTACTTCTACCGCGATCAATTGAAGGGCCACACCGAGCGAGAGTACCGTCCCGGCCAATGAGAATAGCTGCACCGGGAAAGATCAACTTCTGGTCCGGCAATGACTGCGAGCTAGACGAGCTTTGAAACCGGTTGATATCTCGGGCAGGTGAGCAGGTGGTCGTTGACCATGCCTACCGCCTGCATGAATGCATAGCAGATGGTCGATCCGACGAACTTGAAGCCGCGTCCGATAAGTTCCTTGCTCATGGCGTCTGATTGTGGAGTCTTCGCCGGGACTTCTTTGAGAGCCTTCCATCTGTTTTGGATTGGCCTGCCATCGACGAACTGCCAGAGGAATTCATCAAAACTGGCTGACTTATCCCTGACCTCAAGAAACGCCCGGGCGTTCTGTATTGCCGCAGCGACTTTCAGCCGGTTGCGAACGATGCCGGGATCCGCCAGCAGGTTCCCGACTTTCTTATCGGTGTACCGAGCTATCAGCTCAGCGTCGAATCCATCGAAGGCCGCGCGGTAATTTTCCCGCTTGTTGAGTATCGTCAGCCAACTCAAGCCGGCCTGTGCGCCTTCAAGAATGAGCATCTCAAAAAGATGGCGGTCATCGTGAACAGGCACTCCCCATTCATCGTCGTGATATGCGATGTAGATCTCATGTCCGTGGCACCACGGACATCTCGGTCTGCTGGATCAGGTTTCATAGGCGGATAGTTTAAAGTTTAATGTTCAAAGTTCAAAGATAAAAAGTCCCGAATTACTCGACAGATTCGTAGAGTCCGGCTAGTATTCCGCTGCAATATCACGTCTAGAAAATAAGATTACGAAACAAACGAAATAAACGAAAAACTCAACCGATAAATGGGCGAGAGCTGTCGAATAAGCGATATCCGGGATTTAACGGACAGAATCATGCGTAATTAATTTTCGTCTGTTTAGTTTATTTCGTCTGTTTCGTATTCTCTCTTCCCTGAAAGGATCGAAAGATGAAGCTATACGCGCTTGACTGGGTAATCGCAATTCTGGCAGTAGTCGTCTGTTTTCTTCCGGCTCTGTTTTTTGGCAAGAGGTCATCGAAGAGCACCTCGGAGTTCTTTGGCTCGGGGCGATCCGTGCCGTGGTGGCTGGCAGGGCTATCGATGGTTGCCACGACATTCAGCAGCGACACGCCTAATCTTGGTGACTGACATCGTCAGGCAGAAGGGAGTATCGGGAACTGGGTCTGGTGGGCATTCGTGCTAACAGGCATAATGACGGTTTTCTTTTTATGCCAGGCTTTGGCGCCGGTCGGGAGTGCTGACGGATCTGGAATTTTACGAGATCAGATATTCCGGCAAAGCGGCGGGGGCGGTCCGCGGATTTCGAGCGATATATCTTGGGTTGCTCTTCAACTGCCTGATCATGGCAACGGTGAACCTTGCGGCCTGCAAGATCGCCGCAATCCTGTTCGGCTGGAGCGATGGCAGACGCTGTTGTTCGTGGGGCTGCTGAACGTCGCTTTCGCCGCGCACTCCGGGCTCTGGGGTGTGCTGGTCATCGATATGATCCAGTTCTTCATCAAGATGACCGCTGTCACGGCTGCCGCGTACTTTCGCGTTGAAGCATCCGGCGGTGGGCGGACTGCACAGGATGGTCGAAGCTCTCGGCGATGAAAGGTCCTGGCGGGATCAATTACCTCAATGTCTTTCCCGACTTCACCAACAACTGGGATATGGCATTGGCCGTCTTTGTAATGCCGATCGCGGTTCAGTGGTGGGCTGTCTGGTATCCGGGTGCCGAACCGGAGGAGGCAGTTACATCGCACAGCGCATGCTTGCATCAAAATCAGAGAAAGACGCGCTTGGCGCTGTCCTCTTCTTCAACCTTGCACACTATGTGCTGCGCCCGTGGCCCTGGATTCTGGTGGCGCTCTGTTCGATCCTTGTTTATCCGCAGTTGTCGGACATCCAGACCGCCTTCCCGAATCTTGACCCGAATCTGCTGGGGCATGATATTGCATATCCCGCGATGCTCAGATTCATGCCGATGGGATTTGTCGGCCTCATGGTCGGAGGTCTTGTGGCGGCAAATTCATCGACCATCCTGACCCATCTCAACTGGGGCGCTTCTTACCTGGTGCACGATTTCTACAGGCGCTTCATCAACAAGACTGCTGAAGAAGGACATTATGTTTTCGTCGGGCGATTGATGACAGTGGCGCTTTTCATTCTGTCTTCCGCAGTGGTTTACATGCTCGATTCCGCGAAGAGCGCTTTCGACATCATTCTGCAGGTGGGAGCCGGCACCGGGCTGCTCTACCTGGTGCGATGGTTCTGGTGGAGAGTCAATGCGTGGTGCGAGGTTGCCGCGATGATCAGTTCCTTCCTGGTCTCAGTCATATTCTTGGTTCTCGAGAAGGAGCAGATCTTTAACACCGGTTCACCGCAGAAACTGATGATCACCATTGCCATCACTACGGTCTGCTGGGTGCTGGCGGCATATCTTGCACCGCAGACCGATAGGAAGACACTGATAGATTTCTATACCAAGGTCCGCCCGCCGGGCCAGGGTGGGAGGTGATTCGCAAGGAAACCGGGATCTCTGAGGCCGAGGCTGCTAAAACCGGCGACAACATGCCGATGGCACTCCTGGGCTGGGTATCAGGTTCCATCGTCATCTGGTCGGCACTCTTCACTGTCGGCAATATTCTTTACGGCCGCTGGGGAAATGCCGCGGGCCTCGGTGTGGTCTTCGTGATCAGCGGTCTGGCCCTGATCAATGTAGTCAATAAACTCTGGGATAACAGAGGCGAAGAAAAACAGGAACACGAATAAATACAAGAATACGATAAATACAAGAATACGAAACAGACGAAATAAACGAAACAGACGAAAATTGTCATGGGGTTATTTCAACAGATAATTCCGGAGTTCAAATGTTTGCGTGAAATAACCAATTTTCGTATTTCTCTCTTCTGGAGAATAGTTGCGAAACGGGAAAATAAGAACCTCACGCGTCGTGATTTGTTGAAGACGGCTGCGGCTGCCGGGGCAGGCATGGGACTTGCCGGGCTGTCAGAGGAGGCTGTATCGGCTGCGCCGGCCGGTCGCAGCGTCCGAGGAATGAAGTTTGAGAAGCGGGACACAGTCCGCCTTGGGATCATCGGCGTCGGAGGCCGGGGCACAGGCGTCATGCGCGAATTTCTGGCGGTCGATAATGTCGAGGTCGTCGCCGTCTGCGATGTCGTCAAGGAGAAGACCGAACGGGCGCAGAAGTATGTCGAGAAGGCAGGGAAGAAGACTCCGCCGCTTATTTCAAGAACGATCGTGATTTCGAGAATCTCTGCAAGCGCGACGACATAGACTTCATCTACATCGCCACTCCGTGGGACTGGCACGCTCCGATGGCTATTGCGTCCATGAACAATGGAAAGCATTGCGGCGTCGAAGTCCCGGCGGTAAACACACTCAAGGAGTGCTGGGATATCGTCAACACTTCGGAAAAGACGCAGCGCCACTGCATGATCATGGAGAATTGCTGCTACGGCTCAAGCGAGATGATGGTACTGAACATGGTTCGCGAAGGCCTGCTCGGAGACCTGCTGCACGCTGAATGCGCCTACGATCATGACTTGAGGGAACTGCTCTTCTCGAACGAGGGCGAGGGCCTGTGGAGACGCTTTCCCCATCAGAAACGCAACGGCAATCTCTATCCGACTCATGGCCTGGGCCCGGTGGCTTTCTACCTGGACATCAACCGAAACGACAGGTTCGATTACATGGTCTCCATGAGTTCGCCTTCGCTCGGCCTCGATGAGTGGCGCGCCGCGAAGGTCCCGAAAGATGACCCGAAATGGAAGGAAAAATACGTCTGCGGCGACGTCAACACCAGCCTCATACGGACGGCAAAGTCCCGTTCTTTAAAACTTTTTTCTCTCCCGGATGATACGGATTTCCTGTTCCTCCCGCTTATGGGAATGAGGACGATTGATGGTCGCCCTCGAACATTACAGACCCCAAACCCGGAGGAGCCATGTTGAACAGGAAATCTGCAAAATCGTTGCCCGCACTCTTAACGCTGTCTTTTCTCGCATTCATTATTCTCTCCGTCTCATCGATGGATGGCCACGCCCAAACACTGATGATGAAGGGCGTCACATGCGTCGATGTCAGCATAAAGAAAAAGCCTGGCGGTCAACTGATGACTTATACAACCGACAGCCAAGGCGATTTCAGCCTCGGCAATCTGACGGCAGGAACATACACATTGGGATTTGCTCCCGCGGCTCCAGCTTCATCCGCTAATGTGAAATCTTTTTATGAATCACGATCGAATACGACCCGATATGGAATTGTCGTTGACGGAGCCGTCACTTCTCCCGTGGTGACGATCATAGATTTCAGGCAGAATCTGGCGCTCAATGCGCGGACGATGGCCTTTGAACCGCTCAACGAAATAACGATTGTTGTGACGGGTGAGGGAGTCGTCAAAGGCAAGGTCCTGAGTCTGACAATTGACGAACCGGGCGTGAAGTAGTTTTATCGGTGACTTTATTATCGCGGGGCCGGATGAGGGATAAAATCTCCTCCGGCCCCATCGGCTGTTTATTGCTTTGGCGAGGTGACGATCTCGCCCACCTGGTCAGGATATTTCGCGGTGACTGTGGAATAAAAAGCGCGGATCTTCTCGAAGTCGGCGTCGATATCCCCTGAAGGCATGAGTACCGGCCCAAGGCCTGCAACCTTTCTCTCATAATCCAGGAAGGCCATGACTATGGGAACGCCCGCTCCGAGGGCGATGCGATAGAAGCCCGTCTTCCAATGGGTCGATTTTTTACGCGTTCCTTCGGGGGCGATGGCGATGACGAACCTGTCGTGAGTTTTTAACTGTTCGATGGATTGCTCGACCAGGTTCTGTTTTTTTGATCGATCCACTGGAACTCCGCCGCAGTATCTGAAAAAAGCCCCCCACGGCCATCGAAAGAGGCTGTCTTTTCCCATCCAGCGAACGTTGATGTCGAATCCGAAAGCCACTGCCAGCATGAGCGGAAAATCCCATCCCGAAGTGTGATGAGCCCCGATGGCGACCCATTTGTCGATGCCCGGTTTTGAGCCTTCAAGCCGCCAGCCGCTGAGTTTGAAACTGATTCCGATCAACCACTTTGCAAACGTGCGCACTGCCGGTGTTTCGAATATGGTTCTGGTCATCATTCTTCTTCTGAAACCTTGTAATTCCCGCCGGTTTAATTTTTACTACATCCGTATCTGACAGCGATTTCAGAAACTTTCCCACAAAGAGTAATTCCTGGCAATACGGATCAGGAGAAAAACAATGCTCGTACCTGCATGTGTAGAAGATTACCGCATACTCGCCCGGCGGCGGTTGCCGCGCCAGTTCTTCGATCTACTCGATGGCGGAGCCTATGAAGAGATCACGCTCAGAGAAAATCATTCAGATATTCAGAAGCTGAGGTTTCGGCAGAGGGTTTTGCGGGATGTCTCGCAACTCGACACCGGAGCGACGGTGCTCGGGCAAAGGCTCAAGATTCCGTTAATACTGGCTCCCATCGGATTTTGCGGACTGTTTGCAGGACGGGGTGAAGTTCTGGCTGCACGGGCGGCTGAAAAAGCCGGCGTGCCATTCTGTCTGTCTACGGTGTCGATCTGTTCACTGGAAGAAGTCAGACAGGCGACATCGGCTCCATTCTGGTTTCAGCTTACATGATGCGCGATCGTGGTTTCGTCAGCGAGCTGTTGCAGCGCGCCCAGGGAGTCGGATGTTCCGCGCTGGTCTTTACCGTGGATCTTGCGGTGCTTGGAGCACGTTACCGTGACGTTCGCAATGGTCTGGCCGCAGACGCCCCGCTTATGGCCAGGCTTGCGACGACCTGGCAGATAATGCGACATCCTCGATGGATCAAGAATGTCGCCATCGGCGGGGCTCCGCTCATCTTCGGCAATCTCAAAGATGCCGTGGCTGATGCCCGCAATCTCGGGCAATTCAAGCAATGGGTCGATGGCCAGTTCGATCCGAGCGTCACCTGGCGTGACCTGGAATGGATTCGTGATAACTGGGCTGGACCGATCGTCATCAAAGGCGTACTCGATTCAGAAGACGCCCGCCGCGCAGCCGATATCGGCGCCCAGGCCATCATCATCTCCAATCATGGCGGCCGGCAGCTCGATAGCGCTCCGTCGACAATCTCCGTCCTGCCGCGCATTGTCGATGCAGTCGGCGACCGCCTCGAAGTCCTGATGGACGGCGGCATCCGCAGCGGACAGGATGTCGTCAAAGCCATGGCACTCGGTGCGAAAGCCTGCTCGATCGGCAAAGCCTGGGTCTATGCGCTTGCGGCCGAAGGCGAGAATGGCGTCAGCGACGTCCTCAAAATAATGAAGCGCGAAATGGAGATCACCATGGCTTTGCTCGGCGTTTCCAACGCCGATCAGATTGACCGCAGCGTGATTGATTCAGGGGATTGAGGAAGAAGATTACGAAATACGCAAAAAACGAAACATGCGAAATGAGAGAAGGGTTGGTTTGGCTAAGGTCAGTATATGAGCAATCTTTTCCTTGTTAATCCTCAAGCACGGCAAGGCGGCAATCGCGGTCTCTTCAAGACGGCGGAATATCAGAACGTAAATTCTTTTTATGATTCTCACCCTGAGATCGAATCGACGACGCTTCATTGGTTGCCTGATCTCGCCTCCCGACTCGGCATTGGAGAACTGCTGGTCAAGGATGAATCGTCGCGATTCGGGCTTCCCGCATTCAAAGTTATGGGTGTGATGTATGCGGTCAGCCGGTTGTTTGAGATGGGCCGGATCGATCGCAGCTCGACTCTGGTTTGCGCCACATCTGGAAATCACGGACGCGCTGTTGCCAGAGTGGCCGGAACGCTCGGCCTCAAAGCCCGAGTTTACGTCCTCACGATGCCGTCAGTTGGCGAATCGAGGCCATCAAATCAGAGGGCGCCGAAGTGATCGTCTCAGACGGCATCTACAGCGAGGCCGTCAGGCAGGCTGTCGAAGATGCTTCCAGATTCGGCTGGCAGGTCATATCGGATACTTCATATGAAGGCTACGAAGAGATCCCGAAACTTATCATGGCCGGTTATTCAAGAGTCATTGAAGAATCATCACGCCAATGGAAAGAAAGACCTGATGTTGTTCTGGTGCAGGGCGGAGTCGGCGGACTCGTCTGCGCCGCTGTGAGCTGGATGCGCCACCGCTATGGCAGCGACATGCCTTTCTTTATCTGCTGTGAGCCTCTCGTCACCGCATGTCTACTCGAATCCACGCGTGCCGGTAAGCCAATAACAATTCAGGGTGACTTCAATACGAAGATGGAGGGACTTAGATGCAGTGAGGTCTCGCCACTGGCATGGCGCACGATCCGCGAGACTGTAGATGCTTTCATCGCCGTCGACGACGCCATTGTATTTGAAACGATGCGACTGCTCGCGCATCCTGAAGGCGGTGATCCCTTAATTACCGCCGGTGCTTCCGGAGCCTGCGGCCTCGCGGTTTTGAGGTTGATTTTGAAGGATGAAACTCTGCGCAAAACCGTGGGTCTGAATCAGGATTCTCGTGTGATGGTGATCAACACTGAAGGCGCGACCGATCCCGAATTTTATCGATCTGTCACAGGAACCGATCCGGCTTCCAGTAAATAAAAACTTCTCCCGCCGTCAATTACCAGATCAGTTGCCGTATAACCCTTATTGAAAGCCTCTTCAAACAACGATCTGGTGTGCATTCTCCATTCGAGGGCAAGGCCGCGATCAGCCGCCTTGATGCGCTGGAAATTATCCGGGATCTGTATCAGGAACTTCTCGCCCACAGCCGGCAAGGGATGATCACACGGTTTTAGAAGGCCTTCGGACTGAGCCGGATTAATCACCCCCATTTCGTGGATCGTTATGTTTTGATTTCTATTGGCAAGAGCGTTCTCCACCCGATCGCTCCTGATAAGCCAGTCCACCTGAAAGCGATCGCTCGGCAATCCGGCATTCAACTTATCCCTCATCTCGCCATAGAGGTTTCTGAAATAGCTATTGCAGGTGACGCCAAGTTTGTGGAAATTGAATCTTGCGTTGCGGCTCTCAAGCGGATCGAACGTCCAGGTGATCAGGTCAAATCCGCGGGTCATGACGAAATCGCGCTGCGCCAGTTTGAGCATATACCCCACATTCCTGTCGCGATATTGCGCGGTTACGCCGGCGATGTGAGAACAATACTTGATCTTCCCGTCAGGCTTCATCCCTATAAATCCAAAGACGAACCCAACCATCGGTTCCCCTTCAGTCTGAGGGTCGAATGCTCCAAGCATGACGCCGCCGTTTTTGTGAACCGTCATCATCAGATCATGCGGGATGATTTCTATCTCTTCAGATCCCCAGATCTCTCGCTGCAGCAGCTCAACGGCGCGGTACTCGTCTTCAGTTGTTATTGGTCGAATGAGCATGGGTGGAGTTTAAAGTTTAAGGTTTAAAGTTTAAACTCCAACTGATGCTTTTTCTATCTCGTGAAGACATTATTTCCGCCCTGCCGATGAGCGAGGCGATCGAGGCTGTGAGGGCCGCATTCATCGAGCTTTCCTCGGGAACCGCCGAAGTCCCGGTCAGGACTGCATTGGAGATTCAAAAGCACGATGGAGTCACCCTCGTTATGCCCGGATACCTCGGCGGTATGGATGCTCTCGCCATCAAGGTCGTTTCGGTGCACAAGAGTAATCAGGCATTAGGGCTGCCGGTTATTCATGGTCTGGTAATCGTGATAGATCCGCGGACCGGTGAGCCATTGGCAATGCTTGAGGGCAGCAGTCTCACGGCCATTCGCACCGGTGCGGCAAGCGGGCTTGCGACCGATCTGCTGGCCAACCCGGATGCTTCAATTGTCGCAATCATCGGAGCCGGGGCTCAGGCCCGGGCTCAACTGACGGCAGTCTGCTCCGTCAGGCAAATCAGGATTGCCAGAATCTTTTCGAGATCACCCGAGAAGACCGATGTTTTTATTGACGAGATGCGCAATCAGCCGGGCAGTTCGATTGAGTTTATTCATGCCGCATCGGCGGCCGAAGCGGTCAGAGATGCCGACATTGTCTGCGCGGCGACCACTTCATCGACGCCTGTCTTCAATGGATCGGATCTTAAACCCGGCGCTCACATCAACGGCATCGGATCATTCACTCCTCAAATGCAGGAGGTCGATTTCACCACGCTCAAACGGGCCTCAAAAATCGTCGTCGATTCCCATGCCGCCGCCATGGAAGAGGCCGGAGATCTGCTCATCGCCATCGATCAGGGAATCATCACCAGGAACGATATATACGCTGAAATCGGCGAGATTGCCGCCGGACGGAAAAAGGGAAGGGAATCAAGAGATGAAATCACATTCTTCAAATCAGTCGGCAACGCCGCACTCGATGCGGCAGCGGCAGCCAGAGTGATTGCAAAGTTTAAATGGCAAATGACAAATCCTCTTTAAACTTTGAACCTTAAACTTTAAACTCCACCCATGGACCTGATAAATTATTTCAATTCCCGCAAAAGCCTGATCCTCGATGAGATTCGCGAGCTGGTCGAACTCGAATCGCCGACGCTCGATTATGCAAGGACCTCGGCTGTTTCAGAGTATCTGGCGCCGAAATTCGAAGAGGTGGGCGCGACAGTCGAGTTCCAATCGGGCTTTAACGGGCTTCACCTCCTGGCCTATTACACTCCGACCGATGCGATAGAGGACGACCCGATTCTATTGCTCGGTCATCTGGACACGGTCTGGCCGGTTGGAACTCTCGAAAAAATGCCTTTTCGGATTGAGGACGGCCGGGCGTACGGCCCCGGCATTTTCGATATGAAGTCGAGCATCGTGCTCATGCTCGAATCCCTGAGGTTTATTCGTGAAAATGGCATGAAATTGAAGCGGCCTGCGAGGTTCCTGCTGACCTGCGATGAGGAGAGCGGCAGCCACAGCTCGCGTCAATTCATCGAAGACGACGCACATGATTGCTCGGCCGTTTTCGTCTTTGAGCCTTCGCTGCCCGGCGGAGCCGCCAAGACCCGACGCAAGGGAATCGGAACTTACCATCTGAAAGTTCACGGAATCGAATCGCACGCCGGGCTCGACCCTGAAAAAGGAGCCAGCGCCATCCTCGAACTGGCGCATCAGATCCAGGCACTACACGCTCTGAATGATTTCGAACGAGGGATAACCGTCAATGTCGGTGTCATCAGTGGAGGCACTGGGAGCAACGTCATCGCCGGCCACGCCGAGGCGGAGATCGATGTCCGCTTCTGGACCAGGGATGACGGACTCGAGATTATCGACCGCATCTCCGGTTTGCAGCCGGCACTCAAAGGCACAAGTCTGGAACTCTCAGGTGATCTCAACCGCCCTCCTCTTGAGAGAACCGATCAACTGATCGATCTTTACCGGCGCGTCAGAACGCTCGCTGCCGACTTGGGTTATCAGCTTGGTGAAGGTTCTGCCGGCGGCGCCAGCGACGGGAATTTCACCGCCAATATGGGCATTCCGACACTCGACGGGCTCGGAGTCGCAGGCTCCGGCGCTCACGCCGCTCACGAGCATCTATTAATAGACGACCTCGCTCCCCGCGCGGCATTGATTACAAAGATACTTACGGAAATGTGAATGCTCACCGTCCGCTCATCCCACAAAATCCGGTGGGATCGAAAAATTGTTTCCTTTTGGCTTGTCTGTTCCCCTTTAATAGTCTATAAATATCCGCATCTGTAAGGTTAGCTCTAAATGCTGGCGATGACTCTCAGAGAGAGATAATAAAAACTAACAAAAATATACAGACCTAAGAAAGCCTTTAATAGACAATGATGGGTTCTCTGTCTTTGTCACAGTACAAGAAAAATCAGAATGTCAGATTGTCAGGTTGTTTTGAATTAGGTGTCGCTATCATCAAATTCAATTATCTATTTCCAAGGAGGAAAATTGCATGCGTGTCCTCGCTAAGCATCCTACCCTTCTCGACTTCGTATCGATGAAGAGAGCGGTAGTTCAGAGTCTTCTATGTATTATGGTAGCAGCGACGCTGTCGGCCATTTCATGGGCGCAGGTTCCGACCGGAACGATTTCAGGCACGGCAGTCGACCCATCCGGCGCTGTCATCCCTAACGTCAAGGTCACAATCAAAAACAAATCCACCGGCTCCGAGCGTCAGGTGATCTCGGCTTCCGACGGTACATTTTCTGCTCCGGCGCTGCCGGCAGGCAATTATGAGCTGACTGCGCAGGGTACCGGATTCAGAACAGTAAAACAGGAAGCAACCGTTGCAACCGGTACCGTAGTCAGTGTCGAGTTCCAGATGCAGATCGGTCAGACGAGTGAAATCGTTACGGTCGAAGGCAATACTGCAGCTCAGGTCAATGCCGAATCGAACACGATTGACGGCGTCATCACCCGTCAGAAGATTCAGGAACTGCCGCTCAACGGGCGCAGCTTCCTGCAGCTGGCCTCCCTCGAACCGGGCGTGACTGTCAACGCCGGAACGACGTCCCAATACAATTCCCTCTTCTCAGTGTCGATTCTCGGTGGAGATTCCAACAAGACCGCGATCACGGTCGACGGCGGCAACATCCGCAACTCCATCGAAGGAAATACCGGAATGAACTTCTCACAGGAAGTCGTCCAGGAGTTTCAGCTTTCGTCGGTCAACTATGATCTCTCGACTGGAATCACCTCAGTCGGCGCTGTCAACGTCGTCACCCGAGGCGGCGGCAATCAATTCCACGGCTCGGGCTATTTCTTCTTCCGTGACCATAACATGGCGGCATTCCCTGGCCTCGCAAGAAATGCGCTGGCTCCGGATCCGTTCTTTGCACGCAAGAATCCGGGCGGATGGATCGGCGGCCCGATCATCAAGGATCGCCTTTTCTTCTTCAGCAACTATGAATACACGAAGCAAACTCAGGTATTCATCGTGCAGCCTAATCAGCCGTCAGTGGCCGATTTGACCGGTGTTTATCCCAGCCCGTACAAGGGACATCTTTTCAGCACCAGAATTGACTGGAAGGTTACGGACAAGCATTCGGCTTTCCTTCGCTACTCGCATGACCAGAACAGGGGTTTTGGCCCCAACGGCGGGCCTCAACCTCCCTCGAACTGGCTTCAGAACAAGAACTTTTCGGATCAGGGCGTAGTCGGTATCACATCCGTTCTGACCTCTACCCTGGTCAACGATTTCCGTTTCAATTACACCTACTGGCAGAATCGCAACCTGTTTGCAGATAATCAGGTATGTGCGGGATGCCTGGGTCTGGGTCTGGCGCAAATTTCTATCGCAGGTACAAACATTACTGTCGGCAACACTTCGAATGCGACCCAGGGTCGCGATCTGCGCAGGTACACATTCCTCGATACCCTGAGCTGGCAGAAAGGAACACATCGTCTGCGGTTCGGAACCGAGATCGAGCACGCGCCCGGCACCGGTTTCTGGGGCTATTGCGATCCCGGATGCATCACCGCCGGATCGCCTGAATATATCAGGTCCCTGGTTGGAGCTGCGGGTGCGTTGCTCTTCCCCAACATGCCGGCCAGGATCAGAACCAATCAGGATCTGCTGAACCTGCCGTTTCTGGGTGGCGTAGTCGGCGTCGGAGATGCGGCACAGCCCCCGGCGTACAATATTGAAAAGGCGAAGCAGAACAATCGTATGCGCTTCTTCGCGCAGGATACCTGGAAGGTCAAACCGAACTTCACTCTGAACTACGGTCTGGCCTGGAATTTCGAGAGCACACTAGTCAATAAGGATCTCGACAAACCGAAACTTCTGACGGCTCTCTACGGCAGCGACCTTACTGCGACCAACAACAACTACAAGAACTTCTCGCCTGCCGTCGGCATCGCGTGGAGTTTGGGAAAGAGCGGGAAGACCGTGCTGCGCACCGGCGCAGGCGTTTACTGGGATACGGAGCTGCTCTGGCGCCGTCTGCAGGAGCGCGCCTTCATCGGTCCCAGAGGAAACGGCCGAATCCAGTATCCTGACTCAGGATTTCTCAACATCTTCCCCGGAATACTCAATCTTCAGACCGGCAGACCCGTTGCGATCGGTGATCCTGTGTTCAGAGGACTCACCACCATGACGGTGGGGCAGTTCCAGACGATCGTCAATCAGCAGCTTCCCGCGATTCAGGCGCGTCTGGCTCCATCGAATCCGCCTGATCTGTCGATCCGCAACATTCAGCTCTTCAAGTCCGGAAGCCAGCTCTATCCGAAGAACTACCCGGTGCAGCGCAGCTACCAGATGAGCATCGGCCTGCAACATGACCTGGGACATGACATGGTCCTGTCTGTCGACTTCGTCCGCCGCGTGTTCGTTAATACGCTTCTGGGCGAACTTGACTACAATCGCTATGAGCGCTTCACCCCCGGGCCCACCGGTCCGGTCCGCACACCGGTTCTTCCGATATGCGCTCCCGCGCAGATCAGTGACCCGAACGCTATCTGCGGCACCGCCGCCTTCACCTTCTGGGATCCGGGTGGACGTCAGGTCTACAACGCGATGCTCCTCAAAGTCGATAAACGATTCTCCAAGCGTTATCTTTTCACCGCTTCCTATGCCCTGACATCACAGCATGGAATCACTTCTCAATATAATCGCGACAGGCTTTTCGACGGCTGGGGCCCTCAGGGTTCACGCCACATCCTGAATGTTTCGGGACTTGTCGACCTGCCCTGGGGATTTCAGCTCGGAATTATCTCCGCTTACCAGAGCAAGGGCGCCTTTACTCCCAGCGTACCGGGTGTTGACCTCGAAGGCGATGGAAATCTGGGTGAGCCGATCCAGAGGGCCAACCTCAACTGCTACAACCTTGGTTGCGGCAAATCGGATCTGGTCGCAGCCGTCCAACGCTGGAATCTGGCCCATCCGGTCGGTTCCAAGGACGCTCGCAACCAAAACATCCCGCAGATCACTCTTCCCGCAAGCTATGATCTTGGTGACGATTTCCATTCGCAGGATATCCGCCTGACCAAGACCTTCACCTTTAAAGACCGTCTCAAAGTGCAGGTATTCACCGAGATTTTCAACGTCTTTAATATCGCCAACCTGAGCGGTTACAATTTCGACCTGACTTCCGTCAACTTCGGCAAGCCGACCCAGCGCATTTCTGGTGTCTTCGGCTCCGGCGGCCCCAGGGCCTTTCAAGTCGGCGGTCGCATCAGCTTCTAAGCTGCTTCGAGCACCATTACGCAGCTTCGACAACTTCGCCCGGTCTGTTTTCCAACAGGCCGGGCGAGTTTTTTTTGGCCTGTAGCGCTTCTCAGAAAAATAAATTTGAGGAAAATTCAGAGGAGTGGAATAATCGGGAAAATCTAGCGTCTTACTGATACGTATTGCCTGATGTTATAAGCGCGGGGCACGTGCTTCGGGGATGGGCTACAAAGCCCGTGTGAACCGAGAAGAATCCCCCACTATAGCCGGTCATACGGTTTAGTGGGGGAGGTGTCAATGCCTGTTCTTATTGCCTGTTAAGGATTGAATCTTGAGCACAGCCAACTTTTTCAGAAAAAGATCGGTCAACCCGCTGATTAACCAGCCGATTAATCCGGAATCTGAGGTGATCGACCTGTTGACTGATAGCGACAGAGTCTCCGAAGAGATGATCGCGAAATATGCCGATCCCGTCATCAGGCGAGTACTGATCCAAAGGCTGAGGCTCTATCTCGGCGCCTGCCGGACGAGCCCTGTGGCGCCCGAATCCGAGGACCTCTATCAGACGATTGTCCTCAAGCTCATCAACAGCATTCTGACCGGAGACGGGAACTTCCTGCCGAAGACTCCTGATGAGATGAAGCGTTATGTCGCAGCCATCGCCCATAACGTCTGCAATGATGCCCTGAGGATCAAATACCCTGGCAGGCACCGGATCAAGACACAGATCAGGGATCTCTTCAGGCGGCACCCGAAACTGGATTCCTGGAAATCCGATGATCAGATTCTATGCGGATTCAAAAGCCGGCCGGGCCGGCCGGGCCTGAATGAAAACTGCCGGAATGAGAGCTGGAAAATAACCGGGCTGATCTCGGAGCTGGAAGAGGAGCAATCGATGAGGGTGATAGCCGGGTTCAGACGCACTTATACCGATTCCAGCAGGTTATCGACGCTGGTTCAGGAGATTCTGCGGTGGAGCGAGGGGCCGGTCGAACTGGATAATCTGGTCTTTCTGGTGGCCACGGTCCAGGGGATCAAGGACCAGCCCGCCGAATCAATCGATGATCTGGTATTGCCCGATCGAGTGAGCGACTCGGCCCAGCGCCGCCTTGAGGAGGCGCTGGCGACCGCCCAGATACTCGGCGGAATCTGGGAGGATGCCTGCCGTCTCCCCGGCGACCAGCGTCGTGTCTTCATTCTGATGAGCAGCGATCACCTGGGTGAGAGCCTTGTTCACAGGCTGTTGCGCAGCCGTATAGTCAGGCTCTCGGATCTCTGCGACGGGCTGGGGCTGACTGCTGATGGGCTGCTCGAGATCTGGAACGATCTGCCGATGAATGCCGCCGCCATCGCCGGTTTCATGCAGACCACGCCCACAATGATCGCCAAGTGGCGTCACCGCGCCGGCAGCAAGATGAAGATCTGCCGGGCATCAAGAGTAAACAGACAATTAAAGAATACCTCGAAGTGATGTTATGAATTTTACCGAACATATAGCGGAAGCCGATCTGAAGCTTTTCGGGCAGGGCATTCTCCCGGCCGGAGAGATGCTGCTCATTGCCGGACATCTTGAAAACTGTTCGGACTGCAGCCTGTCCCACGGCCTTGAGAGCCGGAGCCTGCCCCGCACCTTATCCAATGCCAGCGACTCGCTCACAGGATTTGTGACCGGGAGGCATCTCGATTACCAGGAGTTTTCAGGCTATCTCGATAACTATCTTGTGGAGCACGAAATCCGGGAGATCGAGCTTCATTTGAGCCTCTGCCGGGACTGTCTGGAAGAGCTTGAATCTCTGAAAAATCAGAGGATGGAAGATGTCCGGTACTCCCCTCCCGCCGGGTTAAGGGCCCGGTCCTTTAAATTTCCTGAATTCAGGCTGCCGCCACTCTATCTGGCTGCAATTGCAGCGGTCACTGCCGCCATCCTTGGCGCCGGCGCTTATTACCTATTCTCGATCCGGGCGGCAAGGAATGCCTCTGATCTGATCGTCAACAAACCCGTACCTGCCGCCGTTGAGAAATCAATTTCGCCCCGAAGCGAACAGCAATCCGCCGAAGCTGCCGGTCTCAAATCCGCCAGATCCGCCAGATCCGGCCAGCGGAAGCTCGGATAGTCCGATTCTCAACCTCAATCAATTGAAACTGGATATCACTCAAATTCAAAATGGTGGAGAGTTGGCTGAACCACAGCCCCTGACTGAACTCGATATCGGCGATCTGAGCGAGCGCGGAGAATCCGATAACAGCATCAATCTCAGACTCGGCAGTCCTCGAAGAACCAGAGTCAGGGATCAAAGTCCGGTCTTCCGCTGGACCTCAGACAAGACCGAAGCCAGTTTTGTGGTGACCGTAGTCGATGAGATGTTCAATCCCGTCGCCGAGAGCCCCCAATTGCCGGTGGCCGAATGGCGGATCGATAAGCAGCTCAAACGCGGGTCAGTCTATATCTGGCAGGTGACGGCCTTCCTGCCTCATCAGAAATCGCCGATCTCTCAAAGCAGCATGGTCAAATTCAAAGTCATCTCGAATCACCAGTTGAATGACTTGAAAGTGGCTGAAGGCAGGTTGATCTCGCCACTCGAACGCGGGATCTTCTATTACAAGTCAGGAATGCTTGAAGAGGCCCGAAGCGAGATCGGCAGGTACATCTCGGAAAATCCGGAACAGTCCGGTATCGAAAACTGGTTCAGCCGGGTATTCCTGCATGGAGTACCGTGGGCGGTTTTGCCCGGTAACAAAGACACCCGGCTGAAGGAGTAACTCCAAACAGGCGCATGGAGTTACTCCTTCAGCCGGAACTCGTGGCTATCAAGAATTCCACCCCCCTCACCTCCATGATACAAGGCGGTTCTTCCTGCATGCTTGCTATTTCCCGCCCGAGGACTCCCTGAGCACACACCAGACCAGAAACCTGTCATCCCCGGTGCGATTGCCTGTGACATCGATGCCCCCGACATCGCTTCCACTTTCATAGTTGAAATAGAAGCTGTTGTTGGAATAGCCCTGCCCGGTGAGTCTGTTTCCTGAATTGGTCAACTTTTGCTCGATCTTTGATTTTAGCTGATCAAGAAACTCTTTCGGCTGAAAGGTTCCTTTTACGGCGTCAGGAATGGTCAACTCCACGCTGAATTCGCGTCTTTGTTTGAGTGGAGGTCCCGCTGAGCCCATCGAGCCGGTTCGAAACTCCAGGCCGCTCTTATCCATCTCCCTGATGGTGTTATCGAGTGAAAAACTTTCCAGGAAGCCGACATGCGGAGCTTTGGTTTCGTTCTTGAAGCTGCATCCGGAGATGGCAACTACGAAAATAATAAAACTGATCGTTTTTTTCATTTAATCAACCCTCGTTAGGAAGAATAATTTTTTGTAACTCAGTGCGTCAACAAGCGGGCGATACCGTAAGCAGTGGCGGCGGCGAGGCCTCCGATGAGCAGCGTCTGGAAGGCGCTTCTCAATGGCTTCATCCCGGTAAACCTTCCCTTGATGTATCCGAAGATAAAAAGGGCGATCAGCGTGGCGAGGGCCGAATAGATAAGTGCAGTTTGAGCATTGGCCGTGGCCATATAGGGCGCCAGGGGGATGATGCCGCCGGCGATGTAGGCTCCGGCAATGGTCAGAGCGCTGATCAGTGCGCGTTTGGGATCCGGTTTTTCCAGGCCCAGTTCGTAGCGCATCATAAACTCCGCCCATGAATCAGGGCGGCGGCTCAGAGCTTCGACTATCGGCGCGACCTCGGCCTCTGTCAATCCATAAGACTCGAAGATCATTGCCACTTCTTCGCGCTCTGTCTCAGGCGTGTGCCCGATTTCGTGATGTTCGCGCGCCAGTTCGCTGGCGTAGTGCTCGGCGTCGCTTTTGGCTGCGAGGTAACCTCCAAGGCCCATGGCAATCGATCCCGCTGCAATCTCGGCGAAACCGGCCGTCAGAATGATCGCTGCTGAATCGACCGCTCCGGTCAGCCCTGCTGCCAGGGCAAAGGGAACTGTCAAGCCGTCAGACATTCCTATGACAATGTCCCGGATCGCTGCCCCGGCGGTGAAATGTTTTTCGACATGTGGTGTGGTTGGCATTTGCTTCCTTTTAAAAATAGTTGCTGACTACAAACCTCGTTTGGCCAGTCTGTTTTTGACCTTTGAGCCTTCCAGGAAGGCCTGGTCAGCCATGGCCCTTGAATCCTTCAGATTGAATTCGTGATAAGAGCGCTTGGCGTTTTTAAGGATGGCTTCAAGCCGCTGCAGTTCGGCCACTTCAGAGTTGAGGTTGATCCGTTTTTTTCGGCCTTCCTTGACGAGAAAGTAAGACCAGTCGATAACCTCGTCGGCACGAGTGAAAGCCGCTACGACATCTCCGGCTTTGACCGGGATATCCGTGCTTTTTGGAGCGGTTCCATCCGATTTGTGGCAAGCGGCGCAAAGCCTGGCCGTATCAGGCGGCCAGTAAACCACATTGGCTGCCATGTGCAGGTGGCAGGTATTGCAACTGGCGCTGAAATCCGGGCCATTCATCTGTTTGAAGTGATCGCTTTTGACGAATGCGTCACTGATGGCCTGATGACATTTTCCGCAAGTACCGGGCTGATTTTTTTGATAAAGAGTACTTTCGGGAGACGATGGATTGGCTACCCCCGCATGAGCCGCTGCCTTGTCTTTAGCCAGAGGATTGCCGCCATGGCATTTATCACAGGTGACGCCGGTTCTTTCGTGAGATGAGTTCATCCAATCGTAGAATTTGGCGCTTAACCGGACAGGATCGGTTATCCTTGAATGGCAGATGACGCAATTATTGCTGCGGTATGTCGAAAGATGACTGCGGGTGACTCCCTTTTGCGCATTGACAGCCGGAAGTACCGCGGTGGCAAGAATGAAAATAGAGATTACGGACAGCTTTAGTCCAGCCATTTTACAGATTCCTCCAATGATCCTTTAGTCGCCGGCAGCGTATGAAAACCGTTTACTGCGAAAACTCACACAGCTGATGTGGGAAATCACGCACATTTGGCAGCCGGCAACTATTTATTCTATGTAAAAACACGAATTAAGCCAGACCTTAACGACTTCTGAGCGAAGGAACAGAATTTGCACTGTAAGTTCGGCTAAACCAGTAGAATGGAGGATCATATGGTCGATCAGCAGAATATTAGACAGATATTGACGGCTCGTTATGACGAGATAGTCGCGCGGCTGGAGAAAGTTGACCGCGACATAAGACATGTCAGCCAGCCGCTGGACAGAATCATGGATGAGCAGTCACTGGAACTTCAGAATGATGAAGTGCTCGGCGCGCTGGATGATTCTATCCGCGATGAGATCAAACATATAAAGCGGACTTTGGAGAGACTCGATAAGGGCAAATATGGGGTGTGTGAGATCTGCTCAAAGGTGATACCCGACAGGAGGCTTGAAGTCGTCCCCTACGCGACAACCTGCGTTGAGTGTGAAGCGAAGTCTGAAAGCCATAAACCCGTCAAATAAGCATCGGAGGCATGTCGTGATACAGGAAGTCAGCGGAGACATTTTGTATACGAGTGCGCAGGTAATCGCCCATGGTGTGGCTCCAAACGACCATTTCAATGTGGGGTTGGCACTGAGCCTGCGCGAATACTGGCCGAAAATGTATCAGGACTTTCGTCATTATTGTCACGTCAGGAGCCCGAAACCCGGGGGTGTCTGGGTCTGGGCTGGATCGAACGGTAAGATCATTGCCAGTCTTTTAACCAGGGACGCCCCAATGGGAATCCACGGCTTCTCCTGGAAAGGCAACGCTCCACAACATCAACAACGCCTTGAAGGAACTGCGAAAAGTTGCTCAATCCCAGAAATATGCCAGTATCGCCCTGCCGCGACTTGCCTGTGGAATGGGAGGACTGATCTGGGAAGATGTCTATCCATTGATCACAAAACATCTGGAAGATCTCGGCATTCCTGTTTTCGTATACAGTAATTACAGCAAGCGTGTGAGGGCCGTCGAAAAGTTCAAATGAGCAGGATTGCGGACATACAGGTTCTGCCTGCCTGGGGGCTATTATGATGACTAAAAAAATGAGAAATCTGCTTATTGGAGTCGTCGTTCTGCTGGCGGTTCTGCTCACTGCTTTTGCCATGTTTGAAATGGCTGCCGCAGCCGGACAGGCCGGAAATCAAATGAAGATGCAACTCGGCCAGGGCCAGAAAATATACATGCAATATTGTGCAAGCTGTCATGGAACGGATGCCACGGGCAAAGGTCCCGTGGCGATTGCCCTCAGAGTACCGCCTACAGATCTGACAAGAATCAGTAAAGAAAACGGGAAATTCCCCATCGAAAAGCTTCAGGCATCCATATCCGGGGAGAATGCGCTGCCGGTCCACGGAAATAGAGATATGCCTGTCTGGGGCGGCACACTCAACAGGAACCAGATTGCTCTGCTGGTGAAATATATTGAATCTATTCAAAAACCGTTTTCTATCTAAAAGTTTGGAGTTCCTGCATGGAGTTCCTGCATGGAGTTCCGCCTTCAGGGCAAGCGTCGCCTGAAGGCGGAACTCCATCGGGGACTCCAGGGGAACCCCACTATGGAGATTTTGCGGATGAGTCAAAGATACGATGTTGTGATTGCGGGGCTCGGCGCGATGGGCAGTTCCGCCGCTTATCATCTAGCCAGATCCGGCTTGAAAATTCTGGGTCTTGACAGGTTCGCTCCTCCGCATAATCAGGGCTCATCGCATGGGCAGACGCGAATCATTCGCGAAGCCTACTGGGAGCATCCTTTATATGTGCCACTGGTAAGGCGCGCCTATGATTATTGGGCTGAACTTGAGCGAGAGTCCGGCCGGACGCTTTTTCGCAGGACCGGCGGTTTGATGATCGGGATGCCGGATGAAGAGTTGATTGCGGGGACTTTGAAATCGATCAGCGAGCATCAGATAGCGCATGAAGTAATCGGCGTCGAAGAGATAAACCGGCGCTATCCGGCGATCACCATCAGCAATGAGAAGGCGATCGGAGTGCTTGAGCACAGGGCCGGAATCCTCTTTCCCGAGATTTGCATAGAGGCGCATCTGGATCTGGCCCGAAGGCATGGCGCGGAGCTGCTTTTTGATGAACCGGTCACAGGCTGGGAGATTGAGGGAGAGGGCATCAGGGTTTCGACTTCGAAGAGTGAATACAGTGCCGGTCGATTACTGATTTCGGCGGGAGCATGGGCGAGCGGTTTGATGCACAATTTGAGCCTTCCCCTGGCCGTCGAGCGTCAGGTGCTTTTATGGTTCAAACCCGCAGGCAACCCCGCTTTGTTCAGACCCGAAAAGTTTCCGATTTTCCTCTGGGGCTACAAACCAGGCCATATGATTTATGGATTCCCCGATCTCGGCGAAGGACTGAAAATAGCGTTTCACCATAACGGGCAGACCGTCACGCCTGAAAGCATCAACCGGTCAGTCAGCCCTCAAGAGGTCGAATCTCACAGAGCTATTCTCAGACAATTCCTGCCGGAGGCCAATGGCGATCTTCTCAACAGCGCCGTTTGCATGTATACCAATACCCCTGATGAACATTTCCTTATCGACTTTCATCCTGAAAGCGATCGGGTTTTGATCGCCAGTCCCTGTTCGGGACATGGCTTCAAGTTTTCAAGCGTTATTGGCGGGATTCTTTGCGATTTACTGACTGAAGGGGAATCATCATTCGATTTAAGTCCTTTCAGACTGGATCGACCCGGGCTATCGTAAAAAAAAGAATCAGGAGGAACGCAGGATTGCGAAAGATCGCGGGAATTCCAGAATGCTTGTCTGTCTCGATTATTTCCGGCAGCTTGATTATTCCGGGTTTGATTCTGGCAGCGGTTTCGATGGCGGCCGGGAAACCACTGTTGAGCCGCTACGAGTACGTTCAGCTTCATATGGGGACGCAGTTCCGGATCGTGCTCTATGCGCCGGATGGCGCGAAGGCCGGCGAGGCCGCCGATCTTGCGTTCGCAAGAATTACGGAACTTGACAATATCATGAGCGATTATCGCATGGAGAGCGAATTGAACAGGCTTTGCCGGCTCTCCGGCGGCCCTCCGGTCAGGGTAAGTGATGATCTTTTTAAGGTACTCGCTCTTTCAAAGAAGCTGTCCGAGCGAACCGGAGGCGCCTTTGATATCACCGCCGGTCCCGTCATCAGGCTGTGGCGCCGCGCTCGAAGGACCCTGGAATTGCCCGACAAAGCCCGGCTTGGAAGGGCCCGGCTGCTGACCGGATATCGCTATCTGCATCTTGATGAATCTCAAAAATCGGTCAGGCTCGAAAAAGCGGGCATGCAACTCGACCTCGGAGCTATCGCCAAGGGATACGCGGCGGATGCCGCGATGGATGTTCTCAAGTCTCAAGGCATTCGAATCGCACTCGTGGCGGCAGGCGGAGACATCGTAGTCAGCGAATCTCCTCCGGGAGAAAACGGCTGGAATATCGCGATTGCGCCTTTGTCGACAGGCGGAAAAAGCGCCGGTAAACAAGCTGTTCTGTTGGTGAATGCTGCAGTTTCTACGTCGGGGGATGCTCAACAGTTCGTCGAAATCGGCGGGGTGAGATATTCTCACATTGTCGATCCGCGAACCGGGATCGGGCTCAAAGGGAGGAGCAGCGTTACTGTTATCGCGCCGAACGGAACCACATCCGATTCGCTGGCAACCGCTCTGAGTGTGCTTGGTTCACGGCGTGGTCTGCAGCTTGTAGATTCGATCGACGGCACGGCGGCCTCTTTTACAGTCGTCGATGAAAAAGGACCACGCGTCGATGTGTCTAAAAGGTGGAATGATTTTCCTGTACCCAAGGAGTCTTTTAAATGAAGCAGCTTAATGTTGTTCTCTTCATCATCATCATCATTACTGTCCTCGTGATTTTTTCTTCAGTGCCCGGGAAGACCCGGGGAATACAGAATCCATCAGAGATGAAGCCATATGTAGAGGTCGTCCCGGAGACGAAAGTGTCGTTCGAAATGATTCCGATACCCGCCGGCACTTTCATGATGGGAAGTCCGGCTGCGGAAAAAGGGCGCACCGAGGATGAAGGACCTCAGCACGAAGTGTCGATCCCGGCCTTCTGGATGGGAAAGATGGAAGTCACATGGGATGAATACGATGTCTTCGCCTTCAGCAGGGACATCTCCAAAGACCGGCCTGCGACCCTTGCTGCCAATGATAAACAGCAGCCTTCAGGGGCTGACGCGCTAACCAGACCGACCCCGCCATACGCAGATGAATCGTTCGGGTTTGGCAAGGGCAAGCGTCCGGCCATCAGTATGACTCATCACGCGGCGATTGAATATTGCCGGTGGCTCTCGGCAAAAACCGGAAAACTCTATCGTCTCCCCACTGAAGCCGAATGGGAGTATGCTTGCAGAGCCGGGTCCAAATCCGCCTATTCTTTCGGAGATGATCCGTCAAAAGCTGGAGAATATGCCTGGTCTCTGGATAATTCCGATGGGATGCCCCATCCTGTGGGCGGGAGGAAGCCAAACGCTTGGGGCCTTTACGATATGCACGGCAATGTCGCCGAATGGGTGATCGACCAGTACAGCAAGGATTTTTATAAAGACTCAAAGCCGGGCGCTCCCCTGCTATTTCCAGTCCGACTGCCAAATGATAAAAGATATCCCAACGTAGTCCGAGGCGGGTCATGGGACGATGAGCCGAAGTCGCTGCGCAGTGCCGCGAGGCGCGCGTCGAACGAGAACTGGAGCATGCGCGATCCTCAGTCGCCCCAGAGCATCTGGTGGCATACTGAGGCAATCACAGTAGGATTCCGAGTCGTTCGCCCGCTCGAAGAACAGAAGGCGCTCAAAGGTTTTCGTTCAAAGGTGACCAGAAGCAGCCCGAATTAGATTGGTAACTGATACTGACATAGACTATCAACCTGCATTTTGAAGTCCAATACAACCAGGAGGCCGTTTAATATGAGTAATGACAGGAAAGAAAACAACTCAACACGCCGTGATTTTCTGAAGACGAGCACTGCGGTGGCGCTGGGCAGTGCGCTCACTTCGGAGATGAACTTTATTCCGGGGGCATACGCCCAGGGCAGCGATCAGATCAGGATCGGACTGATCGGCTGCGGCGGACGCGGAACCGGCGCGGCGAGAAATGCGATAATGTCTGCGCCCGGAGTCAAGCTGATCGCCATGGCAGACGCCTTCAAGGACAGGCTCGATGAGAGCCGCACCAGCCTGATGAAGGATCTGAGCGACAAGGTCGATGTGCCCGATAGCCGCACTTTCGTCGGCCTCGACGGATTCAAAAAGCTTCTGGCGATCGGCGAAATCAATTATGTGATCCTGGCAACTCCTCCCGGCTTCAGGCCGGAGCATCTCAAAGCCGCCGTTGAAGCAGGCAAGAACATCTTTACGGAAAAACCCGTTGCCGTTGACGGTTACGGCATCCGCACCGTTCTTGAAGTATACGAAAAAGCCAAAGCCAAGGGGCTCGGCATCGCCGCCGGCACTCAGCGCCGCCACCAGGCCGCATACATCGAAACCATGAAACAGGTTCACGACGGAGCGATCGGCCAGATCGTCGCCGCCAGATGTTACTGGAATCAGGGCAGCCTGTGGAAAAAAGACCGCCAGCCGGCATGGTCGGATCTCGAATGGCAGATGCGCAACTGGCTCTATTTCACCTGGCTTTCGGGCGATCACATCGTCGAACAGCATGTGCATAACATTGACGTGGTCAACTGGGCCATGGGAACTCACCCGGTCAGGGCCGTCGGCATGGGAGGTCGTCAGGTGCGCACCGATGCAGCTTACGGTCACATCTTCGATCACTTCGCCATTGATTTCGAATATGAGAACGGAGCACATCTGATGAGCATGTGCCGGCAGATAGATGGCTGCGAAAAGAATGTCTCCGAGTTCCTTGTCGGAACGAAGGGACAGTGCTCAACGGCCGATGACCGCAAGAATTTCTCGATCAGCGGCGAGAAGACCTGGCGATTCCCCCGCGAAAAGAGCATCGATCCGTACCAGCAGGAACATACCGATCTGATCGAAAGCATCAGAGCAGGCAAGCCGCTCAATGAGCTCAAGAACGTCGCCGAAAGCACGCTCTCTGCGATCATGGGCCGCATGTCGGCTTACACCGGCAAGGCCGTCACCTGGGATCAGGCTCTCAATTCAAAAGATATGCTCGTCCCGGCGAAACTCGAATGGGGCGCGATGGCGGTGCCTCCAATCGCCGTTCCGGGCAAGACCGAACTCACTTAATCGCACAGTTTGCGAAACAAAGGCGGAAAAGACGAAGCGAACGGGAAACACATCATTTCCCGTTCGCTTCGTCTTTTCCGCCTTTGTTGGGGAGGCCTCAATAATCTACCTGGGATCAAATGACCAGTATTTGCTTTCAAGCAGCCGGCCCCATTTTTCGTCGAATGGATGAACGTATGTCGATTTGACCTGATCGCGATAGAGATCCCGCCCGTCATTCGCCCACTCGAAGATCGAGCCTTCGAGGTTCTTGACGTTCGAATAACCGGACTTTTTCAGTTTCTGAGCAAGTTGTGAAGATCTGTAGCCGATCGAGCAGTAGATGACAACAGGGTGATCCATCGAATGTCCCTTGAGGGCTTCGAGAGCCTGGCTCTCGTTTTCAGCAAGGAGGGCATTTTGGAGATGGCTCACCGCATATTCTTTGGCGGATCTGGCGTCGAGTAGCAGCGGCTTAGCGGCTTCGGGCTTTGGTAGCAGCGCGGCCAGTTCAGCCGTACTCACCTGATCGACGTCCGGAAACTTCTCCCGGACCATCTTTTTCATCGCCGGCCATTCGGGATTGGCCTGGCCTGTCGGTGTGGCGTCGCTGCCGGTCCTGCGACATGCGCTCAATATTATGAGCACGGCGGCGAATAAAATCAGAATCTTCATCGAGAACCCCGGTGTTATTTGAGCAGTCTCCTCATCAGGTCATCTTTGAAACCTGGTTTGGGTGTATGGCAGTAGCGAAGAGTTCGCTTTGATGCGACATCTTTTGAGACTATCAGATATGGTTTATTCGCAGGTTTTTGTGGTTTGGTGTCATCCGGCAATGACCTGATCTCTGCGGGCAGATTTTCACATTCGATAAGATCGGGGGATGTGACGAACCCGACAGCCAGCGTGTCGAATGGGTTGAAGCCGTCGGTGCCGAATTTATCGCTCCACATTCCCAGCCAATCCGAGGCTGGTTTCACCAGATACCTCGCGCCTTCACTCGCGGCAGCAAGCCTGTCTATATCGACTCGCTTCATCCAGACCTTCGATGAGACCTCCCAGGGAGCGAGCACGATGGGCGCTTTCGAATCGAGCAGCACCTGGAATCCCGGCGCATCAAGCTCGAAATTGAAATCGCGGAATGGCGGCGCATTTTTATTTCCGGCACTGAAATGCTGATCGGGTCTGCGACCGGCCACGGCCACAATTGCCGTGATCTGACCGTAGAGTTCCGGATGATTCTTCAAAAGTGTCGCAACGTTTGTCACCGGTCCGAGGGCGAGTATTGTCAGCCTCTCTTTCTTGAGCGCGGCAGCCATGGCGCGCGACGCATCGGTCTCTTCGCCAAGCTGTTCGGCCCGTGAAGCTC
The DNA here is from genome assembly GCA_016710075.1 of Acidobacteriota bacterium. Classification (GTDB taxonomy): domain Bacteria; phylum Acidobacteriota; class Blastocatellia; order RBC074; family RBC074; genus JADJLO01. The sequence goes on from JADJLO010000010.1 coordinate 30,646, forward strand.
CGGCGTAGCATTTAAGCCCCTTTGGTCCGAACATGGCCACGATCTCCTGCCCGATCGGCCAGGCTGCTTCAAACGGAGCGTTACCGTACACGACGCTGACTCCGCGAATCTCCAGTTCAGGAGAATTGAATGCCTGAATCAAGGCGAATCCGTCGTCGACTTCATGCACTCCCGGTGCGACAGATGGATCTGTGTCGATCCAAACGGCTGTCTTTCCTGCGGCCATTTCCGGCATCTTTTCCTTCGTTTTTGAGCACGCGACCAAAGATAACAGCAGGGCGATCAATATCAATGACGATTTTCTCAAGGATGTTTCTCCGATGACTTTGTTTGTCCTACGAGCACCAGTCTGACAGACAGATCAAGTAGCTGACGTTTCTTTTCGATTCCGTAATTCAATGGAAGCTGGGCGACTCCGGTCAGTCGCCGCATGATCTCGGTTCCGGCAAACTGATTGATAAGCTGCCTGTCGGGCGATCGATCAGTCTTGTATGACTCAAGCAACAGATCTGCAAAACCGTCCGGTTGTTCTGCAAGGTAAAGATGCGCGATAAAAAAACCCCAAGGTCGAATTCAGGCGGGCCGAAGAAACAGAATTCCGGATCGATCACTTGCAGTCCTTTGCCGGTTCTCAACCAGCTTCCAGGGAAAAAATCACCATGCAACAGAGCCATGCCGTCAGCGAGATAAGTTTCTCCGAGCGAGGTGACTTTTTCGACGTATGCCACATTGTTCTTGAGATCCTCTGCGGCCTTCTCAAGCCCCGGGGTGATCGCGTCAAGATTCAAGCCATTACTCTGCATCAGAGGGATCGAAAAAATATGCTGGTGGTTGAGCGCCCGCATCTCCCGGTTGGAGAGATCGGATTTACCCGCGGAGTTGATAAATGCGCCGTGCAGATGGGAAAGATACGCGGCAAGCTCCTCAATCTCGTCTCTTGTGAGTCTCTCGCCGCGATAAAGAGAAGTGCAGTCCTGGGCCTCCCCAAGATCTTCGAGCATCAGGATTCGTGAAACCTCATCCAGACCCAGAAGAACCGGCATACGCGACGAAATAAACGAATTGCCTGAAATCGCCAGGTAAAAACCGCCCTCGACTATGCCGCGATCCCAGGGCGCAGATATCTGCGGGTATTTCTCAACCCACGGGCGCGCCTGTTTGAGGATGAATGACCGCTCAGAGGTCTCCACCCGGAGCGTGTAATTCATATTGCCTTCACCGGCTTTCCCGGCGGAGATCACACGCTCGTCAGTATTGAGCCAGCCTTTTAAGCCCAAAAAATGATTGATCCCGGTTAAATCATCGGCGTCAAGAAAAAAGACTCCCGGATGATTCTGATGAAATTGATCACGAAGTTTCATATTTACCCATGAATTGTACTTGAAGTGAGGAGGATAATAGCATGGAGTTCCGCCTTCGCATGGAGTTCCGCCTTTAGGCGGAACCGTTCAGTATTGAAACGTTCCGCCTGAAGGCGGAACTCCATGCGAAGGCGGAACTCCATGCGATGCGAATGATGATCTGGAGCGCAAGCATCTCGCTTGCCTTTAATTGATGGTTCAATACAATAAATTTTACATACAGAGCATTATAGGATTTTTTGACCGGGAGGCTTGATCATGTCGAAAGTCAATAACCGCTATTTCATCTTCTTGGTTTTTGCAATCAGTATTGTTGCGGGGATATTTGCTTTTTCCATCGCTGCACAGCAGGTGAGTCTGCCGCAGCGGGTCAGCAAGTTGCGTGTAGAGATCAATACAATTCAGACGAGTGCCTCAAACTTTGACGACCGGCTCAGGACCCTCAGGGAATGGGGTGATGATCTGGCATCGAGGGGCAGATTCACGCCTCAGGTCATGCCTGTCATGTTCTTCCGTGCGTTGACTGCCGGGCTCAATCAGGAATCATCGAGAACCATTTCTTCCTGGACTCAGATACTGGGATTTATTGAAGACAATTACGGGAAGACCGGCGAATTCAAACGAACCGACAAAAATCAATTGATTGCCGGTGAGTTCACCACGCTTACGCTCGAATACACGGTTGGAGCCATTGAGGCGAAGCCGGGCGGCATCTTCCGCATCGGCCAGCATTTCATGTCGGATGGTGCGAGGATCCAGAACTCGAACCCTGAAGGTCACTCGTTCGTTACTTTCAAGGCATCGAGACAGGACGTAGAACTGGAGAATACGACTTCGAACTGGTACAGCGCTTATGGCGGTTTCAGAGCGCCGGAGCCGATGCCGGCCGTGAGGATCAAAACAGGAACACTCACTCGTGGGGATAAGATTACGATCACGCTCGGCGATACGACGGGTGGAAGCAAAGGCTTCAGCGTTCAGACGCGCGACGGGGACAACTACCGGTTCCCGCTGGAGTTTGACCCCGCGGGCAATGGAGTCTTCGTCCCGGTTGGCGTTGTTTCAAACGTGATCATCGGGAGTGGACCGGCTTTGATCAACGCGATAGTTCCTTCAGTCGCCGGCAGCGGAGAGAGTTTTTCACTGCGACTGAGGGTTGAAGATAAATATTTCAACCCGGCCGCATTCAATGGCGGTTCATTCACGGTCAAGCTCGATAACAAAATCGCAGGGCAGATCAAAATTCCTGCAGGCGAAGTTTCGGGGCGTCTGGATGGAATCAGAATCCCGAAAGAAGGGGCCTACAAATTTCAGGTCGTCGATGACAGCGGCGAGATTTCCTGTCAGAGCAATCCGATACTGATTGAAAACAATCCCGGGCAGCGGATTTACTGGGGCGAGCTTCACGGCCATTCCGGATGGGAAGAGGGCACCGGATCCGTTCAGCGCTACTACTGGTTTGCGCGTGATGTGGCATTTCTGGATTTCGCCTCGCTCACCGGCCACGATGCGATGATGATCCGGCCCGCATGGGAAGACATCAGGCGTGAAACCGCAAAAGTGAATCAGCCGGGAAGGTTCGTGGCCTACATGGGTTATGAATGGACGGTTGGAATTGATAATGGCGGCCATCACAATGTCTTTTTCAAAAACGACAAGGGGAATTATGTCACTGCCTGGGACGCTCCGCGTCTGCCGCAGCTTTATGAGAAGCTCAAAGCCATCGATGCGGTGGATAACGTGCTGGTCATCCCTCATGCTCATCAGACTGGGAACTGGACATACAACGATGCCGAGATCGAGCGTCTTGTCGAGATCTATTCGATGCACGGCAGCTTTGAATATTTCGGGCAGAAGTTTCTTCAGCGAGGTTATCGCCTTGGTCTGATTGGAGCGAGCGACAATCACACGGGACATCCGGGTTACAGCCCTGCCCAGACATCGACGCGAGGCGGACTGGCCGCGGTCTACTCCCCGACACTCGACAGGGACGGAATCTGGAAGGGCATGCGTGATAGAGCCACCTATGCGACCAGCGGAAAAAGAATGGTTGTCAAACTTTCGGTTGACGACAAGACTCCGGGACAGTCGACCGGCGTCGGCAAGATGCCCGTCATCCGCGCCAGGGTTCTGGGGACCGCCGCAATCGATCATATCGATGTCATTCATAACGGGCAGGTTGAGTATCGCAGCGATTATCTGAGTCCGGTTGACAACAAGCCGGCGGGCATACAGGTTATGTTCACGTCGCCGACCGAGACCCCGGGGACGAAGTGAAGTTCCCTTGAATGGGGTCACCTGGCAGGGCTGGATCGAGGTTTCTAATGGTACGATCGCATCGATTGCGCCGCTCGGCGCCGATCATTTCACGGACAAATTTGTCAGAACCGATTTCCGCCGGGTCTGGTTTGTCTGCAAGACCAGAGGAGATTTCGATGGAGTCATGGCTCACCCTGACCGATGCTCCGTCGGATACTCAGGTGAAGGTCCGCATTACTTCAGTCAAACGCGACGAGGGGCCTCAGGGCGGTAGCTGCCGTTCGGCGTCTCCGAGCCCGGCGCTATGGCCGATAGGGCCCTCTACGAATACACCTTCAAGGCGAATGAGACAGCTTCGACCCAGGGTATATTCGAGGTTCCGCAGTTCGGATTCGTATATGCCCGCAAAGTCAATGCGGCAGGCAGTTGGGATGCGAAATTCAGTTACAGGCCGGCAAAGCTGCCTGCTCAGAATGATTATTATTACCTGCGTGTTGTGCAGGTTGATGGTGAAGCCGCATGGAGTTCTCCAATCTGGGTGGGAGAGCCGGCCGTCAAAGAGAAGAAATAACCGGGATTAAAAGAATATTTTATGGATCAAAGTTCAAGCACGTTTAACGAGACTGTTTGGGAAGAAGGGAACCGGATCGTCCTTCCGGTTCTGGAAGGCGATATCGAATGCGATGTCTGCGTTATTGGATTGGGAGGCTCGGGCCTGACGGCAATCATCGAACTGCTCGGGTTGGGGCAGAGAGTTGCCGGCATCGATGCCGGTGTGGTTGGCGGCGCCGCCGCCGGTCGCAACGGCGGCCTGCTGCTCGCCGGCTGGTCTTCGTTCTATCACCAGTCAGTCGAAAAATACGGTCGCAAGCGCGCGCTCGGTCTCTATCTGCGGACACTTGAGCAGAGACATGATGATCGATGAAGCTCCGGATGCGATACGGCTGACTGGCTCTTGCGAATTGCCTCCAACGACGAGGAGATGGTGGATTGCCGCAATCAATTCGAGGCCATGCGGGCAGACGATCTTCCCGTGGCCGAATATATCGGCCCCGAAGGTGAGGGGTTGATGATTCCCACGGATGGAGTCTACAACCCGCTCCTTCGTTGCCGTATCCTTACCAAGCGGGCGACTGACGCCGGCGCCATGCTCTTCGAAAAATCCGCGGCCTTGAATATTTCGGGCTCAAGAGTCGAGACCGCCAACGGCGTCATCAATTGCCGCAAAGTTATTGTTGCGGTTGATGGCGGGCTTGAGAATGTCCTGCCGGAACTGTCAGGGCGAGTTCGCACGGCTCGTTTGCAGATGATCGGAACGGCGCCGACTGACGAAGTGAAATTCACGCGCCCTGTCTATTACCGCTGGGGGTTCGAATACTGGCAACAGTTGCCAGATGGCCGGATTGCTCTCGGTGGAATGCGGGATTTCGGCGGCGATGAGGAATGGACGGATAAATCCATTCCCAGCGATGCGATCCAGAAGAGTCGTGAGATCTTTCTTCGCACAAAGCTGGGCATTCAAGCGGAGATCACTCATCGCTGGGCCGCCGTGGCCGCCTTCAACGGTTCGGGAGTCCCGATCATAGAGGAAGTCCGCCCCGGCGTCTGGGCCATCGGGAGCTATAGCGGAACCGGTAATATCATTGGGGCCATCTGCGGCCGCGGAGTCGCCCAGATCGTCGTTAAAGGCGAAACCGCGCTCCTCGATGAATTGCGCCCACTACCATGAAGAGAAGAAGAGAGAGTACGAAACAGACGAAATAAATCAGACGGTCAATGTCCGAATTATTTTAGATCGACGATTCAATCAAAGAAATTCGGCTAATCCATCCTCTGATTTTTTTCGTCTGTTTCGTACTCTCTCTTCTTCCTTACTAATTATTTTGGAGGTTCAGGATGGCTCCTCTCGCCGGAAGATTCAAAATAATCCTGCTGGCTGTTTTGACAAGCATCCTTGCGATTGTCTATGGGATGCGGCCGGTGGATGCCACAAGGCAGATTGAATTCAATCGTGACATCAGGCCGATACTTTCAGACAAGTGCTGGATGTGTCTATGGCCCCGATTCGGGATCGAAGAGCAAGCTGCGACTCGATTCTGAAGCGGCTGTGACGATGGATCTGGGTAATGGCCGGAGGGCAATCGTTCCAGGGCAGGCCAGATGAGAGCGAGCTCGTCAAAAGAATCACATCCGAAGATGAGCTGATGCGGATGCTCCTGTATCTTCGACTCACAGGCTGACTCGGAATGAAATCGGCCTTCTCGTCGAATGGGTGAGGCAGGGAGCGCAATGGCAGAAGCACTGGTCATTCATACCACCTCAAAAGGCCAGTTGCCCGCGGTCAGATTGAACGAGTGGCCGAAAAACGAGATCGATGCATTCATTCTGGCGAGGCTTGAAAGTGAAGGGCTGCAGCCCTCGCCGGAAGCCGATCGTGCGACGCTCATTCGCAGGCTCTCATTCGATCTGACGGGCTGCCTCCACGCTCAAAGAGATCGACGATTTCCAAAGCGATAAATCCGCCAATGCGTACGAGAAAGTTGTTGACCGGCTGCTCGCATCGACGCGGTTCGGCGAGAGGATGGCTTTCCGCTGGCTGGATGCTGCGCGTTATGCAGATACGAATGGCTACCAGATCGATGGCGACCGGTATATGTGGCGATGGCGTGACTGGGTTATCGAATCATTCAATCAGAACAAGCCTTACGACAAGTTTGTCGTCGATCAGCTTGCCGGAGATCTGATGCCCGGTGCGACGATCGAGCAGCGACTCGCACGGCTTTCAACCGCAACCATCGGATCAATGCCGAGGGCGGAATCGTGCCGGAAGAATATCGAACTGAGTATGTGATCGATCGAGTTGATACCACCGCGACCGTCTTTATGGGATTGACCGTGGGATGCGCTCGCTGTCACAGCCAAAATACGATCCGATCACACATCAGAGTACTACCGGTTATCCGCCTACTTCAACAACATCGCCGAAGATGGGCGTGCTTTCGACTGGGGCAACTCACCGCCGGAGATGGCAGCGCCGGATGCGGCGCAGCAGAGACGTTTGAGAGAGCTGGACGTCGATATCGCCGCCGCCCGGCAGTTGTTTGCGCGGGAGCTGGCTGCATCCGCCGATAAACAGGGCCGCTGGGAGAAGTCTCTTAAACCGGATTCGAACAGGCACTGGTCGCCTCAAGAAAATCAATTGATCCACCTGATGCTCGATCAATCATCGAAACCTGAAATCAAGAGATCGGACAAGTCCCGCCACAACCGCGTCGAGAAGAAGAAAGACGACAAGAACTTCAAGCCCGACGTGATTGGCTTCAAGGATGGAGAACCTCAGCCCGTTCCAGCCCCGACCGGACAGGGAACAAAGTTCGATGGGAAGCTCTATTTCGATCTCGGCCGGATAGGCGATTTCCGCCAAGTCGACCAGTGAAGATTTCAGGAACGCTTCGCCATATCGATCTGGATCAATCCTGAATCCGGGAATGCTGGATCGATCATCACCAAGATGCCGGATAAGGCTGATGAACACGAAGCCGGGATGCCGCGCACGGGCGGCTGGGGCTTGTTTTTTCATGGACGGCAAAGTCCATTTCAACATGGTCAGGGAATGGGGTACGACGGGTATCGCGCCGAGACCGAAAACTCGCTGCCCGTCAATCAATGGCATCACGTCATGCTTATTTGACGGCACTCCAGCCATACAACAGAGTCAACCTTTACGTCGATGGTTTGAGACAGACTCTTAAGATCAATCAGGGAAATTTTCATCTGTACTGGGGGTTGCCGGGAACGCCATTGAGGATAGGCGCCGGGGCGGTGCGGATATGCGGTTTAAAGGGGCGATGAATGATCTGAGAACATACACCCGCATCCCTGAAGATGATGATTAACGTCCTCGCCTGCCGCGAGCCTCTCGATAAAATCGCGGGCAAGGATGCGCCAGAGCGGTCAATGGGCGAGGCGGTCAAGCTGCGCAATGCCTTCATTGAAGCGGAAGGTTCGAAGGAGTTGAAACAGTCCAACCAGCGTCTTCGAGACCTGCGGTCCGAGAAGCAGAGATTTGAAGACTCGCTGCCGATGGTCATGATCATGCAGGAGATGCCTGATCCGCCCGGCATACCTTCTCAAACGCGGCTCTTATGACGCGCCGGCTGAAAAAGTCGAACGTGGAGTGCCGGCGATTCTTCCGGCCATGCCGCCCGGTTTGCCGAACAACCGTCTGGGGCTGGCCGTGTGGCTTGCCGGCCCCGAGCATCCTCTTACATCTCGCGTCGCGGTCAATCGAATCTGGCAGATGCTCTTCGGCACCGGTCTGGTGAAGACCACTGATGATTTCGGCTCACAAGGCGAACTGCCTTCTCACCCGGAGCTGCTCGACTGGCTCGCCGTGGACTTCAGTCGCGGCGCTCCAGGCAAAGGCGAAGCGGCGTGGGATCTCAAACGTCTCATCAAAAAAATTGTCACCAGCGCGGCTTACCGCCAGTCTTCGAAGATATCCACGCAACTGCTGCAGCGCGATCCGAAAAACTGTCTGGTTGCTCGGGGGCCTCGATTCCGCCTTCCCGGCCGAAATGATCCGCGATCAGGCTTTGAGTGTCGCGGGGCTTCTGGTAGAGGAAATCCGCGGCCCGTCGGTCAAACCTTATCAACCCGAAGGACTCTACAAGGACATGGCCTTGGAGGACTCACGGGGGATATGACCGGGATAAGGGCTAAGGCCTGTGGCGACGAAGCCTCTACACCTTCTGAAACGCACCATCCTCTCGCCGAATAGTGGCTGTCTTTGATGCCTCGGCCAGAGAATCCTGCACGGTAAGAGATACGCACCAACACTCCGCTGCAATCCTCAATCTGATGAACGACGACATACATTGAAGCGGCTCGAATGCTCGCCAGCAGGATGATCAACGAGAGGGCGGCGAAAAGCCGCAACGTATTGCCCGGGCTTTTCGCACCGTTACTTCGCGCCCACCGTCTGAAAAAGAGCTCCAGGTTCTGCTGCGGAATTTCGACAAACAACTGGCTTCATACAATGCGACTCAAAAGAGTCTGAAAACCTTTGCTGATCGGCGAGAAGCGCAATCAAGGCAAATTCAACAGGATTGAGCTTGCCGCTTATGCTCTGACTGCAAGCCTCATTCTCAATCTGGATGAAACAGTCACAAAACAGTAGCCGGGACAGGACAATGAAAGAACTCAACAATTTGCTGACACGCCGCCATTTTTTCAGCCGCTTCGGTCTCGGCATAGGAACCGCCGCGCTTGTCTCACTGCTCAAAATGATCTTCTGGCCGACGGGCAGATCCCTCATTTTGCGCCCAAAGCCAAAAGGGTGATCTATCTCTTTCAGGCCGGTGGCCCATCGCAACTGGACCTCTGGGATTACAAACCCCAGTTGAAAAGTACCGGCGCAGAATCTTCCCGATTCGGTTCGCGGTGGTCACGTCTGACCGGATGACCTCTTTTCAGTCGAGCTTCCCGGTGGCCCCGTCACTCTTCAAATTCGCTCAGTACGGAAAATCCGGCGCCTGGGTCAGCGATCTGATGCCGCACACTTCAAAAATCGTCGATCAGATCAGCTTTATCAAATCGATGCATACCGAACAGATCAATCCTCATCCGGCGCAGACTTTTGCGCTCACCGGTTTTCAGCTTGCCGGACGTCCCAGCCTCGGAGCGTGGATCTCTTATGGCCTCGGCAGCGTCAACAAAAACCTGCCGTCTTTTATTGTTCATGGTCTCGGTCGGCCGCAATGGAGAGACCAGCCGCTCTACGATCGTTTGTGGGGCAGCGGTTTTCCCCATCTCGTTATCAGGGAGTGAAGTTTCACAATGGCCCCGATCCGGTGCTCTACGCTCAAATCCTCCGGGCGTCAGCAAACAGGTGCGACGCCAGTTCCTCGATGATCTATCAGAACTGGAACGAAATAAAAATGCGAATGAATATGGCGATCCTGAAATTCCGTCGCGCACGCTCAATACGGATGGCTTTCCAGATGCAGTCATCCGTCCTGACCTGACCGATCTCTCGAAAGAGCCTGAGAAGACTTTTGAAAATATATCCTTGATGCCCGCAAAACCCGGCACCCTTGCCTTCAACTGCATCCTCGCTCGCAGGCTCGCGGAACGCGACGTCCGCTTTATCCAACTCTTTCATCGCGGCTGGGATCAGCACGGCGGCCTGCTTAAAACATCGCCAAACAGGCCTGATACCGATCAGCCTTCGGCTGCGTTGATACAGGACCCTCGTCGAACGCGGCTCGCTCGATGATACGCCTGGTCATCTGGGAGGAGAATTCCGTCGCACCGTATACTCCCAGGGCAAGCTCACCGCCGACGATTATGGCTGCGATCATCACCCACGCTGCTTTACCGTCTGGCTCGCAGGCGGCGGTGTCAAACCAGGCCTGACCATCGGTCGGATCATTGACGATTTGTGCCACAACATCGCCGACGATCCCGTTCACACTCACGATCTCAATGCCGCCACCATCCTTCACCGCCCGGCATCGATCACACCCGGCCGACCTACAACCCAGGGCAGAAACTTCCGCCTACTGATGTTCACGGGTAACTTACCTCAATCAGATTCTGTCCTGACACACTTACTTCATATAATTAAGAATTTTTTAAAAATCCTTAATTATTAATTTGTTTTAAAAAGAAAATTTGATAGATTGCGCGAGTTTCAAGCAAAGATTTAGGTTGCCGTTGTCGTAGGGCTGAACGACAAGTGATATAGGATTCTTATTCCGGCGGGATTCATTCCGGATCAGATGTTTCCGACTAAAACTTTGGATAGCCATCAAGCCAGCAAAAGATCTTCAAACAGACTGGGTTTCTAGAGAGAAGAAATCAGTCGATTACCCATGGAGAGATTGGATATGAAGAGGTTGATCATATTTTTTAACGATAGCCGGGTTGTGTGGATCGGTTGTATGGCCTGCTTTGGTTCAG
>JADJLO010000011.1 GCA_016710075.1 Acidobacteriota bacterium
AGAAGATCGCCTTATCACAGAATTTTGCTTCAACCTTCAATCAGCCGAATGAGATCGATCTCATCAAGTCGGCCTTGATAGAAGGCTATTTGAATACCGAAAAATTCGATGAGGCGCTTAGCGAGAGTGCGAAATATCTTGAAAAAATCCTGATGATGTCTTTATTCTGACTCAGATTGCCTGGGCGGGAGCCACTCAGGTTCAGAAACAGGCTGCCAAGCCACAGCTTCTCAAAGCTGCCGTGGAGTCGGCGGACAAGGCCGTAAATCTGATGGAAGCCGACAAGAAGCCTGAAAAACTGTCGGCTGAAAACTGGAATAGTTATCGGAATTCATGGCTCCCGCGTCTTTATCAGGCACAGGGAGTGATGCTCTATTTTTCAAACAACAAGGCCGGCGCCAGAGAGAAACTCGAGAAGGCTGCAGGCTTCGATCCGTACGATATGAACACCCTCATGCTTTTGATTGATATCTCAAACAATGAATATCAGGATCTGGCCAAGCGCTACCAGACAGAGAAAAAGTCGCAGATTCTCGATCAGGCGATCGCAAAAATGGACGAAGTGATCGATTGGCTCGCACGCGGTGTCGCTGCATCTGAAGGCGTTGCCCAGTACCAGCCGACCAACCAGCAGCTTGCCGAAAACCTCAAGGCCTATTACTCCTTCCGTCACGACGGCAAAACCGACGGTATGGCTGAACTGGTGAAGAAATATAAGAAGCCACAGCCATAGATTTTTATCGAAAACCACGAGGCAAACGAAAAGTGCAAGAGTGAGAGAGTTTCCTCTCCCTCCTGCACTTTTCGTTCGTTTCGAGCTCTTGCTGAGGACGATTGATCAGTTCATAAAATTGAAAAGGGTCTTTGATTCCCCCCGCCAGCTTCGGAATTATTCAGGCAATCTGGACTTGTAAATCGGGATAAAGCGATCGATTGGCATGCCTGGCTCCGTTAAAGACTGATTTGGATTATCTGCCGCCTCGACCCATGAATGTCCTTCTCTCCCGTCTCGTCGCTTCTCTTGATTCCGAAGCATACCCTTGCGGGCATGCCATAGCCGTTAAGTAATCGATAACAGATCAAAGAATGTTGCACGCATTTTCCCCATGTGTAGGGGAAATTTGTGACCAGATGGGCAAATTGCGGAATTTTGGCGTAGTCGCTGATTACCCACCCGGGCTGTCGCGAAAGATATACCCGCTCAACCGCTTCTATGGCAGCGGAGAGCAGTGGAGAAGGCCTGTTATCGCTTAACTGCCTTCGGACATGGAGCGCGGCGCCGGCTGCGCGAACCAGCAGTAAATAGTTCTCCAGCTCAAAGCAATACCGATAAAATTTCCATAATTTACGCATGATTTCAGATCGAGTTCCTCAAATCCGGATTACCTCAGTGCTTATCTGAGAATTCTGAAAAATAGTATAGTTGCGTCTCAAAACAAAGTAGTTATTCGTGAACAGCCTGAGATAATTGCAAGTGGACCGGGTGTTTTTCGTTCATCCTGTTGATTCCATGCATGAGCATATAGCGGGCTGATTAATTGTAGAAGCTTTAAAATGATCATTCAGGTGCTATAATCGACGCGCAGGTAAACAAAGATTTGGGGCTATGAAACAATGAAAAGATCAATTTTGATGAGGGCTCTGGTCACATCGGTTCTACTGCTTGTCACAGGCGTGGCCAATGCACAGGGGACACAACAAAAAGGGGCGACCGATTTTGACGTTCAGCATTACAAGCTGGATGTCGAACTGATTCCCTCTCAGCAGTTGCTCAGGGCGAAGGCGGAAGTCAAACTGATTCCTGCGTCTGAGACACGGTCCCTGATTTTTGAAATGAACGGATCCCTGGCAATAAAGCGGATAGTTCGACTGGACGCTCAACCGACAGCTTCTTCGGCGCAGCCGGTTCAAGCATCGGCACTGTCGGCATCGACTCTGTCAAAAGATAGCAGACCCAAACTTTCCATAGAGGTTAAAGCTGCTCAACCTGTGGCAAAGGATGGCGCCGCGCCAGCGCAGCCTCAGTCCGGCGACCTGCAGTTCATTCAGGACAATCGTGAGAACATGAATGTCAGAATAGATCTTGGCAGCGTCACGGCTGCCGGCCACCAGGTTATTCTGCAATTCGAGTATGAAGGGGCTCTCGAATCTCCACAGGGAGGGCCTATATCCAATGCAAGGCTGGCTTACGTCGGCGAACAGGGGTCGTATCTCTTTTACGCTTCCCGCTGGTTTCCATTTCATGAATATGCGGCAGATCGTGCTGCCTATGATGTAAATATCAAGGTCCCAAGAAGCGTCCTCGTTGCAGGTTATAGCGAACAGCCGGTTACCATAACCCCTTCAACAGATCCAAAGACGAAGGAAGAGTTCAGCACATTTTCATTCAAATGCTCAAAACCGGTACTTCCCGGCAACTTCGCCGCCGCAAAGTACATCATCCGCTCAACAAATTACAGCGGCCTGGCGGTGGATTTCTACGTCAAGGCCGGGGATGAAAAATGGGCGGACCACGCAGCGGAAATCATTGGCAGGCATCTCGAATACTTCTCTTCAAAATTCGCCAGATACTCGTTCGGGAACAAGCTTGTCGTCGCGGAGACCGACGAGGAGACTCTGGAAACATATTCCGGCCCCGGGATCATGTTCATTTCTCCGAAAGCCCTGACCTCGGGAATTGACGAAAAACTGGCCCGCGAGACGGCCTTTCAGTGGTGGGGGCAGGGGGTGGGACTGAAATCATTTGATGATATCTGGCTCTCTCAGGGGATGTCGGAGTTCAGCACCTTGCTCTACCTGAAAGACAACGGTAACGAGACTCAGTACCAGCAGGCTTTGCAGGCAGAGCTTGAAAAAGCCCTGGCGTTTGAACAATCGGCCTCGATCCGCCAGGCGCCATCACAGCTCGATGATCAAACGCCGGCTTATCGTTCAGTCATTTACAACAAGGGGGCGCTTGTTCTGAATATGCTCAGGCAACTGATGGGTGAGAAGCCTTTCGACAAGATGCTGACGGATCTTTATGAGGCCTATGACGGCAAGAATATCAATCTCGACGAATTCGAAGCTTTTGCTTCAAAATCCGCCGGTCGCAATCTGAGATTCTTCTTCGGCCAGTGGGTCGATTCGACCGGGGTCCCTGAGTTTCGTTCAGAATACAGGGTTTTGCGGACCCGTGACGGTTTCAGAGTTCCGGGAACCGTCAAGCAGGATCTGGATACTTTTGAAATGCCGGTGGAGATCACTCTGCGGACCGAGGCGGGCAATGAAAAGCAGACTCTGATGATGAAGGGAACATCTGCAGACTTCGATATTACAACCAACAGCAAACCTATAGAGGTGCTCGTCGATCCTGATTCCAGGATACTGCGAAGCTCAGAGGAACTCAGACAGGGAGTTATCGTCAGGCGCGGTATCGAGCATTTCCGTGAGCAGGAATATGTCGAGGCCGAACAGCAGTTTCAGGCTGCCATCAAACTCAACCGCGGGAATTCCTGGGCCTGGTACAATCTGGGGCTGCTTTACATGACCCAGCGCAACTGGAACAAGGCCCTGGATGCCTATGACCAGGCTCTGGGCGGCGCACTTCGCCCCGACTGGATCGAGGTCTGGTCTTACGTCTACCGTGGCAACTGCTGGGATATGATAGGTCAGAGGGAAAGGGCTGTGTCCGAATATAACAAGGCCATCAGCAACGGTAGCAATTATGATAATGCCCAGACCTCCGCTCAGAACTATCTGGCCGAGCCTTACGGCAAGAAGAAAACAACGCAGCAACCGTCTGATAATCAGAACGATCGATAAGCTTCCCTGAGTATGTCTAAACTGAATATATCCGTTTGCGTTCTATTTCTATTATTGATGCTATTGATTCCGCTTCCGACAGTTGTGTCGCAAACGAAGCTGGAGATCGTCACCGGGGCTAAAGAGCATGAGCGCTCACCCGGCGAAACCTTTTACCATTATCGGTTCGAAAATCAGAGGTTCACGACCCAGGTTCAGGAGCTGGAATTTGACGCCGGCGGACATGGTGTTTTCAGATTCAAGCGAAAGGATCAGGTAGAGATCGTCAATCAATTGCAGGTGACGGCCACGGTTCTGGAAGAGATCAACTCGATATTCAGTGAATTGAATTTTCTGTCAGGAAGTGCAGACTACCAGCACAAGAAGGACTTTTCCCATCTGGGCAAAACCACGATATCTCTCAGGCGGGGGGGCAAAGAGCGAATTGTCACTTTGAATTACACCGAAAACCCCGCCATGAGCCGACTGATTCAGATTTTTCGAAACATCGCCACACAGGAGAACAGAATTTTCGAGATTGAGACGATCAGATTGTCCGATTCAATTTCGATCCCGGCACAGCTTAGATTGCTCGAAGGCGAGTTCAAGTCAGGTTATATCGCGGATCCCCAGAGATTTGTGCCCTTGCTCAATGAACTCAGATTGGATGAAGCCATACCTCTCATTGCCCGCAATCATGCCGAAAGATTGCTGCAGATGATAAAAAAGGGAAAGTGGTAACTCGGTCGAACTGATCTCCCCCGCACCCTCGCACCCCCGCACCTCGACAGCAGGAAAATCGTTCAATTTACCAGACCCAGCCTCTTCAAGGCGTGAGCTGTGGGATATCCGGTGACTGGGATCTTCTGGTTTATCTGGAATTTTCGCATCGCATCGATTGTCGCGTCGTCGTACACCCCGGTTGCCTCGCCATTGAAAAAACCTCTGCTTAAGAGCGCCTGCTGAATTTCAATTACCCTCGTTGATTCGATAGCGATATTTGTTCTTCTTCCCACGGAGGATAATTCCTGTGAGGTGACGGGATTGGGAGGCTGGGGAAGCTTCAGGTAACGAGAAACATTCTGTGAGTTCTCAGAGCCGTATTCGAAGACTTCAATCCTGTCAGGAGCAATTGAATAATTTGCCGGGTTGATGGGAGGTTCAACTTCTTCGGTGGTTCTGTGCCTTTGCCTTCTAGTCCCCCTGGATCTACTTGAAGATGGACGAGAGGTTTTCTTAACTCCGGCTCTACTGTGTTTTACCACAGACCTGCCGCCGCTTTTTCTTCCACGCGCTTCTGATGAATGAAAAGTCATGAGCAGCATTAATGCCGACAACAAGCTCACTGTGAGGATTCGTGCAATATTCCTGGCCATTTGAATAATCACCTCTCAGGGTTTATTGAATGAGATGAAGATATGTGGAACTGGAATCAGTTTCTCCCTGTAAACATGCAAAACTACCGGATCTCCGGGGTTGAGATCGTTGAGCGCTTTCTTGAAGTCCTCCTTGTCGGATATCTTCCGGCGGTTGACCATCCGGATGATGTCATTGGCCTTCAATTCGGCGTCATCGGCGATACTACCCGGTTCGACACGCAGCACAAGGACACCATTGATTGAGCCAAGTTCCCGGTCGCGGATTGATTGAGCAGTCAATGTTTCAATGCGAATCCCGATATTCTGATTTTTAACCGAGTCGGATGATTTGTATCCGGCGTCGGCGGGGGAGTCTTTGACAAACTGAGTCCCGGGTCGTTTGCCGATATTGACCGTGAGAGTCGTCTCAGTACCGTCCCTGAATATCTTTAATATGGCATGGCTGCCGACATTCGACGATGCGACGCGTCTGACCAGGTCGGCATCGTCTTTGATTTTTTCGCCGTTGAACTCGAGCACGATGTCGTTTGTTTGGATGCCGGCTTTTGCAGCCGGGCTATCGACGATGCTGCCATTGACTTCCATGGTCTCGCTGACATTGCTTACTATTGCGCCTCTGGCGATGGGCAATCCATAAACACGGGCTATTTGAGGGGTGACTCTTTCTGTCAATGCGCCGAGAAATCCACGTATGACGCGGCCCTGTTTGACCAGTTGCCTGTATACGGAGATCGCTTCCGAAGAAGGTAGAGCGAAAGAGATCCCATTATAATCGCCAGTGCCGGTCGCAATTGCGGTGTTTATTCCTACAACCTCTCCGATCAGGTTGATCAGCGGCCCGCCGGAATTTCCCCGGTTGATGGCGGCGTCAGTCTGGAGGAAAAATTGAAAGCCGGCACGCCTGTATAGTTCTGAAGAATCCCGCTCGCGAGCGCTGATGATGCCGGCGGTGACGGTCTGATCCAGTCCAAATGGCGAGCCAATGGCCAGTACCCAGTCACCGACGCGCATTTTATCCGAGTCTCCGATTTTCGCGGGTTTCAACGGATATGGCGCCTCTACCTTGATGACGGCGAGATCGGTTTCACGATCGCTTCCCACTAGTTTGGCCGGCAATTCGTTTCCATCGTAGAGGCGGATCTTGATCCGATCCGCACCCTGTATGACGTGATGATTTGTCAGAATATATCCCGACTGATCGACGATCACCCCGGAACCGTTGCCACGTTTGGCCGGGTCGATATTGTCAGGGGATAATGAGTCGAATGAAGGTCGGGGAAGCGGAAACTCGTTCATCGCCCTGGCCTTCACCTGCGGCAGCGTAACCGTCGAGATGTTGACAACTGAAGGCTCAACCTGCCGGGCAATTTCCACGAAGGCCGAGGAAAGTTCGGAGTTCACTTCCTTGTCTACCGCCCTGACCTGTATTTGATTTCTGGATACAAGAATTCCGATGAGAATGCCGAATAAGAGAAAGACCGATGCGACAGCAATGATCAACGCACGATTTCTCTGAGCACGAAGCTTTTTCGTCATCAACTCTTCCACTTCAGGAAGAGTATCAGGCCTGTTTACAACTGGTTCTTCTGCTTTCATTACGATTACCACTCCACCAATTCAAAACCATTTTGAGCGCCGGTTTTGATCAGGTAAACAGCGCAGTATCCAATAATTTAATAGGGGCACCTGAAAAGGTTGGGCGCAGTATACCAGATGAAAGCATGACTTTAATAGTGTTTGGTTAAATCTTGCTTGTATTGGAATTAGCGACTAATCTTGGCAGATCCGTTAACCGACATTATCAATTCCGGAGAAAAGCATCATGAAAGCGAAAAATTCCTTAACCTCGAAGCTATTGATCCTTCTGGTCGTGATTTCATCAGGATACATCGGCACATCAGGCAATGGGCAGGTATCAGCGCAGCAGGCCTATGATGTGAAAGCGAATTACATGAAATCGGAGCATCAGATAGCGATGCGTGATGGAGTGAAACTGTTCACCTCCGTTTATGTACCAAAGGATTCAACGAAGAAATATCCAATAATAATGAGTCGAACGCCGTACAGTGTCGCTCCGTATGGACCCGATGCCTACAAATCAATGCTGGGGCCATCGCCTTTGTTTATGCCCGAGGGTTCATTTTTGTGTATCAGGATGTCCGGGGGCGAGTCATGTCGGAAGGAGATTTCAAGTGGATGGCGCCATTCAAGGTCAGGAAATCCGGGCCAACAGACACCGATGAGTCCACTGACACGTGGGACACCATCGATTGGTTATTGAAGAATATCCCGAACAATAACGGCAGGGTTGGAATGTGGGGGATTTCTTATCCGGGGCATTATTCTGCGCAGGCTTTGATCGATCCGCATCCGGCATTAAAGGCGGTCTCGCCTCAGGCGCCAATGGCGGACAACTGGCTGGGCGACGACATGCACCACAATGGCGCCTTGTTTCTCCCGCATGCATTCAATTTTATCGTCAATTTCGGTCGCCCCCGCCCTGGCCCCGGGATGCCGGCGATGCCGCGATTTGAACACGGCACCAACGATGGCTACAGATTTTTCCTGGATATGGGATCACTGGCAAATGCCAACGAGAAATATCTAAAAGGCGAGATCAAAATCTGGAACGAGTGGATGGAGCATGGAGATTACGATGAATACTGGCAGGCTCAGAATGTTCCTCAGCACCTGAAGAAAGTTACTCCTGCCGTCATGACAGTCGGCGGGTGGTTTGATGCCGAAGACCTCCAGGGGCCGCTTTCGATTTACAGGGCTATTGAGAAGAATAACCCGAAGGCCTGGAATATTCTGGTGGAAGGTCCCTGGTGTCATGGATGCTGGTCCAGAGGCGATGGCGATAAGCTTGGAGGGGTGAGCTTTGGATCGGCTACATCAAAGTATTACCGCGAAAATATCGAATTTCCTTTTTTCATGCATTTCCTCAAAGAGCAGGGTGGATTGACGCTGCCCGAAGCTTATGTTTTCGAAACCGGGTCAAATGTTTGGAGGACATATGAAGTCTGGCCTCCAGCAAACTCAGAGAGCAGGGAAATCTATCTGCATTCCAACGGCAAGCTTGGATTCAAGGCTCCCAGTGGCAGTGCCGCAACCAGTTATGACGAATATGTCAGCGATCCGGCCAAACCCGTTCCTTTCCTGAACGAGATCAACATCGGGATGAAATATGAATATATGACCTCCGATCAGCGCTTTGCCTCGACGCGAACCGATGTGCTCGTTTACCAGACTGACATTCTCGATCAGGATGTGACCATCTCCGGACCTGTCAGTGTCGATCTTTACGCGTCGACCTCGGGAACGGATTCGGATTTCATTGTGAAAGTGATAGATGTTTTTCCCTTGAAATCCGGCGATCCGATGGATGGCTATCAGATGCTTGTCCGCGGAGAGCCCATGCGCGCCAAATACCGCAACAGCTGGTCAAAACCAGAACCGATGAAATCCAATGCAGTGACGCACGTTCCATTTGAGATGCCGGATATCAATCACTCATTCAAAAAAGGTCATCGAATCATGATTCAGATTCAAAGTAGCTGGTTTCCCCTTGTAGATCGCAATCCGCAAAAATTCCTCAATATCTACAAGGCGAAAGACACCGACTTTCAGAAAGCAACTCAGAGAATCTATCATTCACCAAAATTCAGCTCGCGAATCAAAGTCAACGTACTGAAGTAGGCGGACCTTGGATGTTGGGAACCGAAAAAAAGGCCCGCGGGATTGTCCCGCAGGCCTTTTTTACGATGAAAAATGAAATTGACTCAGGGTTTCTTTTTAGCAGGTGTCCTTTTGCCTGAATCCGATTTAGGCGGCTGCAGGTTATTACCGACGACGAGATCCTTGATCACCGCTTTGACCTCTGCAAGTCTCGGGTCATTCTCAGGAGCCTTGTCGATAAACTTCTGCAGGGTATTGGCAGATTCCTGGAATTTGGCGACGCTGGCATAAGCAAGGCCAAGTTTGTAGAGAGCCTCCACGCTGTCCGGGTCCGCGGCAAGAATTGCGGTATATGCCGTCACTGCTTCTTCAGCTTTTCCGGCCTCGAAGAGTGTTTCTGCTCCCTTGAGTTCGAAGAGCTTCTTGTCGGCTGGGACGTCGGTCAGTTCGGCGGCTTCCCTGTAATCCTTGAGGGCGGCATCGGCCATTTCCATGACCCCAAGACGGCGGGCCAGAAGTGATTCGGCGTCGGCCCTGATCTTCAGATACTGGCTTTTGCTCTTCTTGGCACCTGCGCTCTTGGCGGGATCACTCAGGATCGCTTCGTTAAGGGTGAGAGCCTTGCCTACCGCATTGATCGCATCGTTGAAGTCCTGTTTTGCCGGATCGCGCTTGGAGGGATCCTGAATGCTCTCGTTGAGATTGGTCACGCCGCGATTATAAAGCGCCAGGGAGAGATTGCCCCAAATTGCCTGTTGATCGGGATCGAGCTTGACGGCCTCATTGTATGCGCTTATCGCTCCTGCATAATCCTTGTTGGCGGCAAGCTGCTGACCCTGTTCAAACATCTTCTTCATGCCTTCAAAGTCAGCCTTCTGCTTTTCGATCTCCTGGCGTTTCTTTTCGTACTCTTCCTGAGCTTTCTTCTGCTCGGCTGCGCTCATCTGTTTTTGCTGTGGAGCTGCAGCAGCAGCGGGGCCGCCGGCCTGCATCTTTTTGACTTCATCCAGGGTCAGTTTACGCCCGTCACCATTGGCCAGTTCAATCTTGATCGGATCTCCCGTAGGCCTGATCCCCGTCAGAAAGAATGGCTGGCAATTGGGAGCCGAGACCATGATTACATATGTACCTACATACGGGACGCCGGCGTGAAGGAACTCACCCTTTTTCCCGGTCTTGATCGGATAGCTGCCCTTGATGTCGGTGCGTTCAATCTGGATTTCGGCGCCGACAATCGGCTCAGTCGTCCCTGCTTTGACAACAGTGCCTTCAATTCGACCTACCTGGGCCATGACATTCCCCGATACAAGGGCGATCATCGCCAGGCCCAGGAATGCAGACAACAGTTTACTGATTTTCATTTTGTCCTCCATGACTATCTTAAACCGCAACAAACAAACGGTCGCTTCAAGCGCGGCATTAGATGCAGAGTCGATGAAAACGTTGCTCATCTTCAATCCTGTGACCTCGAACTAACTGCCGGCTCAAACTCGTATTAAGTGTAATTTAATTGCAATAAAAATTTCGATTTTCTGTCTCTTGATAAAACTCATCAATCCGGGAATGATTTTAACTTTGCCGGCATGAGATTTCAATTGCCTGTGACTTAAAGTGCTCCGGAAGCTGTTTTTTAAATTGAGTTGGCATAATTAATTGGATCTTTCAAGCCTGCTTCTTTAAATCCTCTGAGCCTGAGCGCGCAACTGTCGCATAAACCGCAAGCGGCATCTTCGTTCTTGTAGCAGGACCAGCTTAAGTGCAGGGGCGCCCCTAGTTCCGCCCCTTTGAGCACGATCTCGCATTTGCGCATGTCGATTACAGGAGTGAATATTTTTATACGTGTCTCGGGTCTGGTACCGAGTTCGATGACTTTATTAAATGCCTGGTAGAATTCAGGCCTGCAATCCGGGTAACCGGAGCCATCTTCAGCGACGGCGCCTATATAAATTCGTTCGGCGTGTATGACTTCCGCCCAACTGGTCGCGATCGACAGGAGGTGCGAATTTCTGAATGGAACATAGGAGGTTGGGATCTCTTTCGACTCAAGATCGGCCTGGCTGATTTCAATTGAATTATCAGTCAATGAAGATCCTCCGATTTGAGCCAGATGAGCGATGCTCGTTGTCAGTCTTCTCCTGCAACCGTAGAAATCGGCGATATCGTTGAAAGCTTTGAGTTCGCGTTTTTCCGTTCGCTGTCCATAGCTGATGTGGAGCATCGCCAGTTCACATTCCTGTGCGGCTATTGCAACAGTGACGCAGCTATCCATGCCTCCGCTTGTTAAGACCACTCCGAGCATTATTCGGTTTCAAACTCCTTTGACATCCGGTCCCCAGATAAACTTGTGAAGCTGAAGCTGCATTCTGGCGTGCACGCCGGAGTGCAGTACCCAATCCGCAAGGGTTTTGAACTCGACGGCGCCCCAGACTGGCGAAAAAAGAGGATAGGCGCCGCGATCGCAGAGGCGATATTTTTCTATGACTTCAAGCGCGAAGTCGAAATCGTCCCGGTCACGGATGACGAACTTGATCTCATCCCAGGGATTCAGTTTTTCGAGGTTCGGCCAGAAATTGCTCTGAGATTCGCCGCTGCCCGGACATTTGACGTCGAGAATCCTGATCGCGCGCGGATCAAGGACGCTGGCATCAAGGCTTCCACCGGTTTCAACCAGGACCGTATAATTTTCGTCGCACAAACGACTTACAAGTTCACAGCATTCGCGTTTTTGAACCAGCGGTTCGCCACCGGTGATTTCGATCAGCCTGCAGTCGTATTTGCGGACCTCTTCAATAATTTGATCGATGCTCATATCGGCGCCGCCGGTGAATGTATATTCGCTGTCACACCACGAACAACGCAGGTTGCACCAGGTCAACCGGACAAAAACGCAGGGCAACCCCGCAAACGATGATTCCCCCTGAATCGAATAGAATATTTCGGTGATGCGCATAATTTGACGGCTTGTTTGCTCCGATTGTTGATAAGCAATTGAATCGGATAAATGACAGCTATCATCCAAACAAGATCTTTATTTGTCTGCTTTCTAGTCGAGAATAATGACTGTATCTTTCGATAAAATCAAACTGGCATTGACGGCAAATTGTCAGATTAACCGGGTTTGGCCTGGGCGAATCATTTAATCGTACAGGCAGGCTTGCGAGTATCACAATCAGAAAGTACAGTTACACGATTCTATTTTAGATTACAGGTTTTTATGGAAGAGATTTTCGGTCCGAATGGATTGATAGCCCTGCATCATCCCGATTATGAATACCGACCCGGGCAACTGGCCATGGCCGAAGGGGTGGCAACTGCTTTGGAGAGCCGGCGCCATCTTCTGGTTGAGGCCGGCACAGGCACGGGCAAGACTCTGGCTTATCTTGTTCCCGCAGTCGCCACCGGCAAGCGGGTGATCATTTCAACCGGCACCAAAAATCTGCAGGAGCAGCTATTTTTCAAAGACATTCCTTTCCTGCAATCGATACTGCCGAGAAAATTCAAGGCGACTTATCTCAAAGGGAGGTCGAATTACGTCTGCCTTCACAGGTTGAGGAGAGCAGAAAGTGCGCCCGTTCTTGAAGGTCTTGAGGAGGTCGATCATTTCACGCGCGTCAGCCGGTGGGCGTATGACACCGAGACCGGTGATCGAGCCGAACTCAAAGAGCTGCCTGAATCCCTCCCATTCTGGCGTCATATCGACGCCAGATCCGATATCTGTATCGGCTCGAAGTGCCCGAGTTTCGATGCGTGTTTCATTACACGAGCAAGGCAGAATGCTCTGGAATCGGAAATCGTCATTGTTAATCATCACCTGTTCTTTGCCGATCTCGCACTGCGGGACAAGGAATGGGGGCAGGTCCTGCCGGATTACAACGCCGTGATTTTCGATGAGGCTCACCAGCTTGAAGACGTGGCCATGCAGTATTTCGGGGCGGGTGTTTCAAGCTTTCAGATTGACGACATGCTCGGAGATATCTAGAGGCTGATGATCAACGACGTCACCGCTTCGATGGAGATCACCAAGGCCGTCGCGCGCACTGCAAAAATGGCTGAAAACTTCTGGATCAATTTTTCCGGAATCGATCCGCGATCCTCGATCATCAATCTGGACAGGGACAACCGGTCCGTTCTAAAGCGGCAGATGTTCATTCGAGCCAGCCGCAATGGCGAGGAAGAGCCAACCGTAGCAGGTGAGAGGTATGTCAATTTCAGGCAGTCACTCAAACGGCTCCACAGTTCGATGCAGGTGGTTAAGGATGCACCGGCTGAGATGGAGGCCATTTTGCGCCGCGCCGAGCAAGTTATCTTTGACCTGGATTTCATCGTCAATGATCAGGATGACACTTTTGTCCGCTGGTGCGAAAGACGGGGACGCGGGATCTATCTGCAGGCCAATCCAATCGACACTTCCGGCATTCTGGCCGATCGGTTGTTCAGCCAGGTCGACAGCGTCGTCATGACTTCCGCTACGCTGACCAGTGCCGGATCATTCGACTTTATCAAGGCCAGGCTGGGAGTTGCCGGGGCTGATGAATTGCGGCCGAATCGAATTATGATTATCCCACGCAGACTCTTTTATATTTGCCTCCGAAGATGCCCGATCCGAGGGAGGCGGGCTATTCTCAGGCCGCCTCTGACGAGATCGTTGGCCTTCTCAATGCCAGCAGGGGGCGAGCATTCGTGCTTTGCACCAGCAAGGCGCAAATGGAAGCATTAAGAAGACTGGTTGAATCAAGAGTGGATTTCCCGATTCTGATGCAGGGAGAAGGCCAGGCAGGCGGAATACTCGAGCGATTTCGCAATACATCAAACGCCGTACTCTTTGCGACTGCCGGGTTCTGGCAGGGAGTCGATGTGCGCGGAGAGGCGCTGTCATGCGTCATCATCGACAAACTGCCTTTCGCCGTTCCCTCTGATCCTGTCGTTGCGGCAAGACAGAACTATATTGAAAGTCAGGGCGGAGACAGCTTCAATAACTACTCGGTTCCATCGGCCATCATCAGCCTGAAGCAGGGACTGGGGCGTCTCATCAGAAGCGCAACCGACAGAGGCGTCTTGTCAATCCTCGATCCACGAATCGTGACAAAAAGGTACGGACAGGGATTTCTGCGAAGCCTGCCGCCATTCAGAATTACCAGAAAAATTGAAGATGTGGTTCATTTCTTCGGAGAGCAGCAATAACCATAACCGGCACGGAAACGAAAGTTATTTAATATGAGCGTGCAATTATATTCAGGAGATTATCTTTTGGAAAAAAATCCCGGTCATTTCAAGCAACTATTTAGTGCATTCCTGATTCTTCTTTTTGTATTGAGCGGCTCGGCCGAGCCGGCTGGAAATCCGAAACCAAAAGACCCGGTTGCAATTAACTGGGAAGATCTGCAGCAGGAAGCGGTCGATCTTCTGGTCCAGTATCTGCGAATAGACACGACAAACCCGCCGGGCAATGAGATCAAGGCCGCCGGTTTTTTTGCTGAAATCTGCAAGAGAGAAGGGATCGAGCACAGGGTTTTTGAGCCATTCCCCGGCAGAGGAATACTCTGGGCGCGAATCAAGGGAGACGGAAGCCGGCGGCCCGTCATTTTGCTCAATCATACCGATGTCGTCCCGCACAGCCCTGATTACTGGACGGTCGATGCTTTTGGCGGGCTGATCAAGGATGGATTCATCTACGGTCGAGGCGCCATCGACATGAAATCCCTTGGCATGGCTCAGTTTGTGACGATGCTGGCTTTAAAACGATCAAAAGCTCTGTTAAAGCGTGATGTGATATTTCTGGCGACGGCTGATGAAGAGGCTGGAGGTCGGGTGGGCGCAGGCTGGTTTGCCGAAAATCATGCAGAGCTGCTTGGCAATGCCGAGTATCTGTTCAATGAGGGCGGCAGCAATCAGGTGGATTCGAACGGTCGCGTTCTCTCCATCGGTGTCGGGCCTTCAGAAAAAACGCCTGCCTGGCTCAGGTTGACTGCCACTGGTCTGGCCGGCCACGCTTCAATTCCTAATCCCGCTTCATCCGTCAACAGGCTCATCCGAGCACTCAATAAATTGTTGGATTATTCTCCGCCGGTAAGGATTACCCCGGTGGTTGAGCAGTCTTTCAAAGCCATGGCAAAAACACTGCCGCCGGATCAGGCCCCATTTTTCGAAAATATCCGGGAGTCACTGAAAAATCCTGATTTCCTTCGTAAACTGGAATCAGATCCGGCGCTTAAAGCCGTCACTCGCAATACAATCTCAATCACAATTTTAGAGGGTAGCAACAAGATCAATATCATCCCCCCGGTGGCCTCGGCTGAAATCGATACCCGGCTCGTGCCCGGAGAGAAACTCGGTGACTGGATCAATGAATTGAAAAATGTCATTCGGGACGAAGGTATAAAAATAGATACAATTCTGGCTTTTGAAGCCAATGCTTCTCCAGTCGAGACCGACCTCGTTGCCGCGGTCAAACGCGTATCAAACAAAAGATATCCGGGCGCCGTGATAACCTATCCGGTCCTCGCCGGATTTACTGACAGTCATTACTTCAGAAAGCTCGGCGTTAATTGCTACGGATTCTCCCCCTTTGTCGCCGGCCAGCGCGATCTGGGTGGAGGGTTTCATGGCAACGATGAAAAGATCGGCAAACAGCCGTATATGGATGGTGTGAGATATTTTTTTGAAATTGTAGACAACATGGTGAGATAAACGGGTGACAGTAGTGATCGCTATGAATTGCGTCCCATTGCAGTTACCAGATTTTTACAAAATGAAAGGCATAATCTATGAAAGCAATTGTCCTGCGAGAACTTGGTGGCCCTGAGAAGTTGAAGCTGGAAGAAGTGGCCGATCCCCGGGCGGAGAAAGGGGAAGTCGTCGTCAGACTGAAGGCCGCTGCATTGAATCATCGTGATGTTTTTATTCTTCAAAACCTCTATCCGAAGATCAAGTTGCCGGCGATTCTTGGAAGCGACGGAGCCGGTGTGGTCGAATCGGTCGGAGAAGGCGTGGATCAATCGCTTGTGGGTCGGGAGGTCGTGATCAATCCCAGCCTTGAATGGGGAGACGATGAGAGATTCCAGGGGCCGAAATACAGAATTCTGGGTATGCCGGAGGATGGAACATTCGCGGAAAAAATCAGGATTTCAGCCGATAACGTGCTGATCAAACCTGCACACCTCTCATTCGAAGAGGCGGCCGCACTGCCGCTTGCCGGTTTGACCGCGTATCGAGCCGTGGCTACCAGAGCCCGTGTCGCAGCCGGTGAGACCGTTCTGGTGACGGGTGTTGGCGGCGGAGTCGCGACTTTTGCAGTCCAGATAGCCAAAGCGCTTGGCGCAACTGTCTTTGTCACTTCAGGCAGTGATGAGAAGATCGAAAAAGCGAAATCCGCAGGCGCACAAGGCGGGGCCAATTACAAGAATCCTGATTGGGGTAAGCAGATCGCCTCAATGTCGGATGGAGGGCCCGATGTCGTCATTGATGGAGCCGGAGGAGACGCGCTGGAAACTTCCGTCAAAATAATCAAACCGGCCGGACGAATCGTCTTTTATGGCGCAACCTCAGGCCTGGCTAAAAACCTCGACCTCTACCGGATGTTTTTCAAACAGGCGACCATGATGGGTACGACAATGGGCAGCTCGCGTGAGTTTGCTTCTTTGATCGACCTCTATCATGACAAGAAAATTCATCCAGCGGTCGATCAGGTTTTTCCGCTGGCAGAAGCCGCCGCCGCTCATCGACGAATGGAAGAAGGCGCGCAATTCGGCAAGATTGTTCTCGGAATCTGAGGAAGAGTTGGTTTTTCACGGGAGGGGCATGCCAGTTTGAGCCGGCTCGCCCCTACTCGATAATTATATCCGTCACCGGCCAGATGGTTGGAAATCCAGACATGACCGTGCTAAACTAACCCCTTTAATTGAGCACTCATATAATCAGCAGCGATGCCGTGCAGACCGCGTCAAGCTAAATAAAGCAGAAAACGCTCGCTCCGGATCAATCAGCTTATTTCAGCTTATCGATAACGGGCGAGAACCGCTTAGCCGGGTTTGTGCGGGCGCTCTAGACCCAAGGAGCATACATAATTTATGTCATCTGGTAATGGAAGTTCCGGCAAAGGAAATGCCGGTAAAGTTGTTCAAATCATCGGGCCGGTTGTGGACGTGGAGTTTTCGGAGTCCAGCCTTCCGCCGATATACCAGGCATTGCGAATCACAAGCGAAGGGTTTGATGTCCCGCGCCCCGTCAATGTTATCTGCGAGGTTCAGCAGCATCTTGGCGAGGGGCGCGTTCGGACGGTTTCAATGCTCCCGACAGACGGCATGGTTCGAGGAATGATAGCCGTTGACACAGGTGGCCCAATCAAGGTCCCTGTCGGAAACGGCACTCTTGGCCGAATCCTGAATGTCATCGGGGAGCCTGTGGATGAGCGTGGACCGATTCCTGCGACAGATTACTATCCAATTCATCGTCATGCGCCTACTTTCGAAGAGCAGTCGACTGAACTCGAGATGCTGGCGACGGGCATCAAGGTCATCGATCTGATCCAGCCCTTTCTCAAGGGCGGAAAGATCGGACTGTTCGGCGGAGCCGGAGTCGGCAAGACGGTCACAATCATGGAGTTGATCAACAACATCGCCAAGGCCCACGGCGGTTTTTCAGTCTTCGCCGGGGTCGGCGAAAGAACCCGTGAGGGCAACGACCTTTGGCTGGAGATGCGTGAAGCCAAAGTCATCGATGACGATGATGTGACCAAATCGAAAGTTGCCCTTGTCTACGGGCAGATGACCGAGCCTCCAGGAGCCAGGCTTCGAGTGGCGCTTTCCGGACTGACGGTCGCCGAATATTTCCGCGATCAGGGCCAGGATGTGCTGCTTTTCATCGACAACATTTTCCGCTTCACCCAGGCCGGCTCTGAAGTATCGGCTCTTCTGGGGCGCATGCCGAGCGCGGTGGGTTATCAGCCGAACCTTGCCACTGAAATGGGCGAATTGCAGGAGAGAATCACTTCGACCAAAACAGGGTCGATCACTTCAGTTCAGGCCATTTACGTTCCGGCAGACGATCTGACAGATCCTGCTCCCGCAACTACCTTTGCTCACCTCGATGCGACCACGGTGTTGTCAAGGCAGATTGCCGAGCTGGGCATCTATCCGGCAGTCGATCCGCTTTCTTCAACTTCCAGAATTCTCGATCCGCGCATCGTCGGAGACGAGCATTACAAGGTCGCTCAGGATGTGAAGAGAATTCTCCAGCGTTACAGGGATCTTCAGGACATCATTGCAATTCTCGGCATTGACGAATTGTCCGAGGAGGATAGACTGACCGTGGCTCGGGCCCGCAAGATTCAACGCTTCCTCTCACAACCATTCCATGTGGCCGAGCAGTTTACCGGCATACCCGGCAAGCTCGTTCCAATCGAGGAGACCATTCGTGGTTTCCGGGAAATCGTCGAAGGCAAGCACGATGACATTCCCGAGCAGGCTTTCTTCCTCAAGGGATCTATTGAGGAGGTCGTCGAAGCTGCCAGAAAAATGTAATTGGTAAAGATAATATGGCCGAAAAAATAAATTTGGAAGTTATCACGCCCGAGAAACTGGTTTTGCGTGAAGTCGTAGATGAAGTGATTGTCCCTGGTCTGGAAGGGGAACTGGGAATTCTCCCCAATCACACACCATTGATTTCTCAGTTGAAAACCGGGGTGCTTTCCTATAAATCCGGAAATGACAAAGTCCAGATGCATGTCAGCGGGGGATTTGTCGAAGTCCTTTCGGACCGTGTATCGGTTTTGTCGGACGTGGCTGAAAGAACCGAAGAGATCGATCTCGAAAGAGCTCAGCGTGCCCGGGAACGCGCAGAAAAAAGACTGACTTCAAGTGGTGGTGAAGATGTCGACTTCAGACGGGCCGAATTGAAACTGCAGCGGGCTCTCATCAGAATCCAGCTCGCCAACAGTAATTAATCTTAAATTATTTCCAGGAACCGAAGTCCGGCTGCAGTGACAACACGTTGCCGGACTTTCTTTATTTTCCTTTGGGGAATCTTTGTTAACGGAGATACTTAATTGATCGACTCTGATTGGCTATCTTCACATTCAGGCTTGATCCTGAGCTTACAGGATCAGGTTCTACAGCAGAACAGCAGCAGTCTGACCATGCTGGTTTTCCGGGCAAGTCCCATTGCCAAGTTCGTTCTGCTGATACTTCTGATTTTTTCTGTTGTTTCATGGGCCATAATCTTTTCCAAATCCAGGTCCACGAAAAAAATCCGGCAGCAAAATGAAGAGTTTTTCACGATATTTGAACAAAGCAATCGCTGGGCGGAGATTTATTCCCGGACGACATCTCTTAATGAAAGCCCTGTGAGAAATGTTTTTCTCGCGGCTAACAAAGAGCTTCAAAAGCAGAAAATATTGAATCTGGATGCGGTTGGACGAAGCATGCAGAGTGCAGCGATAACGGAGACAACCAAACTCGAAAAAAACCTGGGCTGGTTGGCGTCGACGGCCTCAGCCTCGCCGTTCATCGGTCTTTTTGGTACGGTGGTAGGCATCATTATTGCGTTTCAAGGGCTCAGTCAGGCCGCCACCGCCTCGATTCAGGCCGTGGCCCCGGGCATTGCCGAAGCATTGATTGCGACGGCAGCAGGAATAGCAGCAGCAGTTCCTGCCGTGCTCGCTTACAATCATTTCCTTAATATTGTCAGAACTCTGGCGGCTGAGATGGACAGTTTTTCCATGAATTTATTGAATTTCATCGAACGTGAGGCGGCGTCAACACAGGTCTCGACGATGAATTGAAATACTTTCAGCTATCAAGGAAGAGGGCGATCAAGATGGCTTTCACCAATAGAAACGGTCGTACCCAGACGGCATTATCGGAGATCAACGTAACCCCGCTGGTTGATGTCATGCTCGTGCTTCTGGTGATCTTTATGGTCACTGCTCCGATACTGCAAACAGGGATCCAGATCAACCTGCCCAAAACGCGCGAAGCAAAATCCGAAGAAGCGCCAAACACAGCAATAATCATCTCGATCGACAAGGATGGTGCGATCTATTTCAATGGCGGCAGCGAGCGAAAAGCGGTTAATGTCAACGATCTTCCTGAACTTCTTGAGCGACGGCTGGCCCTCACCAGTGACAGGAAAGTGTATCTTCGCGGAGATGGGGACACTCCATACAGGGTGATAGCCTATGTTCTGGATCAGGCTAAAAAGGCTAAGGCCAATGTCAGCCTCGTGACTGAACCGATAAAGAAATAATCAATCTGGTTGAAAAGTGAATCTGGACCAGCGATTCGGTACAATTTTATCGATAGTGTTGCATCTCGCCATTCTGACGGCGACGGCTTTCATTTTTCGAAACCCGCTCAGCAGTCAAATAGTTGCCGCCGGTGAGGGGCAGGGAAACGGGGAATCGGCGATCGAAGTGGGGCTTGTAGATGCGACGCATCTGGGATTTGCGCTCCCCCGGACGGTTTCGTTTATCGGGAACGAGTCTGGTGTCTCCAATAATCAGATTCTGGAGGCCGAAAAAAGGACAGAGGAAGAAGCTGAGATTTTACCCTCGGAGAATGTCAAGAGACCCCGAGAGCAGAACCCTGCTGTGATCACAGAGCGGCCCGTGGCCAATCAGAATGAACAACTGGTTGCCAAAAAACCGCTTCAGGGCGGGTCGGCAAATACGAGTATAGAAGTTGGAAGAAGCTTTGGTTCCAGTGTTCCTGCAATGACTGGAGGGATTGGAGTCGGGCCTGGGGCCGGAACCAACTCTGGCGCAACCGGCGTTCCAGGTGGATCCGAATATGGACGGCGTATTCAGATGATACTTAGCCGGAATTATAATCCCCCGGCAATCGGCGATGTCGGCGAAACTCAGTATGTAGTCGTACAGATGCGAATAGCCAGAGACGGCAGGATTCTGTCACTGGAAAACGGCCGCCTGTCAACCGCATATGTCAAGAAACGCAGCCGGAATGATTTGATTAATTTCGCAGCTGAGAGAGCCATCATCGCATCGAGCCCCCTGCCGCCGTTTCCCAATGGATTTCTGATCGGGGCGCAGGAGGCGATTGCTGAAATCTGGTTTCGTTACCCTAAGTAATAACGCTCGTTTGGAGAAGTAATGAAAAAAGGGATTCTGGTTTCGACCATATTATTGTTAATTGTTGGATCATCGGCATTTCTTTTTCCGGTTGATGCTACCCTCGATATTCAGAATCCGGCATCTCAAACCCAGGATGAATTGAGACGTCAATTGGGAACGATTATCGTGACGCCTGGAGCGGGACCTTCGCTTGCAGTGGCCGATTTTCAGGCGAGATCAACAAATGTGGATCAGGCCCTTGCCATGTTCAATGAGACTGTCTGGAGGGATTTGAAATTTGCGAGTGTGGCCAATATTGTTGGAAAGAGTTTGTATCCCAAAACGCGATTGGCCGATCCCTCAGGGCTTCGTTTTGAAGAGTGGGGAAATGAGCCGGTAAAAGCCGATTATGTTGTCTTCGGGAGCCTGACAGGCAATACCGAAGCCCAGGGTTTCTTGTATGACATGAAGACCAGGCAGCAGTTGCTGACGGCGAGGTTGAGTGGAGATGCCAGAAACATGGCTCATCAGTTGGCGGATCAGATCATCAAGCTTCTAACCGGCGTCGACGGCATCGCTTTATCGAAGATTGCATACATTCACAATCGTGAAGTCTATGTCATGGATTACGACGGATACGGCTCAAGGGCGTTTACTCGAGACGGGTCGATCGCTCTTTTCCCGGCCTGGTCTACAGACGGCAGGAAACTGGCATATGTCTCTTACCGCAATGGCTATCCGAACATTGTAATCAGGGGAGAGGATGGTCTGATAATCGGGTCGACCCAGTTCAAAGGCACTACCACCTCGCCATCGATATCGCCGAACGGCTCTCTGGCATTTTCATCGAGCAAGGATGGGGATTCGATGGAAATATACGTCGCCAATGGCGATGGTTCGAACGCCCGCAAGCTCACCAGAACCAGAAATTCAGTGAACATCTCACCCAGATGGAATCCCAGGACCGGTCGCGAGCTTGCCTTCATTTCGGACCGCGGCGGCTCTCCGCAAATTTATCTGATAGGCGCCGATGGCACCAATGAAAGGGCCATCTTGAGTCTCGGCGGGCAAATGGATTCCCCTGCATGGTCTCCTGATGGGCGTTTCATCGCTTTTACATGGGACGGTGGAGGCGGCACATTCAACATATATATGGCTGATGTGGCCTCGGGACAAGTGTTAAGACTGACTCGTGAGGGAAGAAATGAGAATCCGGCATGGTCCCCTGACAGCAGGCACATAGCATTTCAATCAAACCGAACCGGACGCTGGGAGATCTGGGCGATGCATATTGACGGAAGTGAACCACGACAATTGACGCTCAATGGCGGGCGTTCTCCATCATGGGCATATTGATCAACCGAAATGGAATCTTCACGCAGTCTTTGATTAAAGCTATTTTCAAGGAGAAAAATAAATAATGAATAGTACATTACGCTCATCCTTATTGCTTTCACTGTGCACTCTCGTCGCAGTCTTTCTTTCGGCCTGTGCGCCGCCAACAGCGAGGATCAAAGTATCCAGAAACGAGATCAAGACTGGTGACCCCGTGACGGTCAGTTGGGAGACAAAGAACGCCAGGACGATTGAACTTAATGGTGAAAAGGTGGAAAAGATAGGCGCCAGGACTGTTTCACCAAAAGATACGACAAGTTTTGAGATTGCGGCCAAAAGCGGAAAGAAAGAAGCGAGAGATAAAGCGACTGTCAGGGTTGACTCGACCAAAGCTGTGGCGCCCGCAGTTACCCTCCGCGCCGAGCCGAGCGCAATTGAGCGTGGTCAGAACACCATTTTGAAGTGGTCGACAGATAATGCAAAGATAGTGACCATCTCAGGTCTTGGCGAGGTTCCCGCATCCGGCAGCAGGGAGATCAGTCCCAGAGTCTCAACGACATACACCGCATCCGCCCTTGGTGAAGGCGGCAACGCTACTGCCAGCACTCGGGTAACGGTGACGGATCCGGCGGGTCCCCCGATGGCTGAAAGACCTCGGACGACGACAAAGACCGAGATTGCCCCGGCTGTTGCCGACCAATTCAGAAACCTTCTCAAAGCGGTCTTTTTCGATTACAACAAATCCGATATCAGGTCCACCGAGCAGGAAAAACTCCGTCGAATCGCGGACTGGCTGAATCTGGATCGAAATAAATCAATAGTTTTTCGGGTTGAGGG
This sequence comes from Acidobacteriota bacterium, assembly GCA_016710075.1. Taxonomy (GTDB): domain Bacteria; phylum Acidobacteriota; class Blastocatellia; order RBC074; family RBC074; genus JADJLO01. The sequence continues at coordinate 23,077 of JADJLO010000011.1, forward strand.
GAACTGTGATCCGAGAGGAACATCGGAGTATAATCTCGGACTTGGCGATCGACGAACGCGAGCCATCAAGGATTTTCTTGTCAGCCTTGGGGTCGATCCCGGCAGGATTGAGACAGCAAGCTACGGGTCGGAAAAATCTCAGGGCTCCGATGAAGGCTCAACAAATACGCCACCATCGTGGGCATTTGACAGGCGAGCCGATTTTATCTACCTCAGAGGCGGCGATCAGCCCTGATAAAACCTTTTTCCTCCTTTTGTGATATTGGCAGGGGGCCGATTGACGCCCCCTGCGACACTGCTTTCAACTGTTCCATCTACGTATTTCAAAAACCATGAGACGACAAATCTTTTTTTTGCTGACGCTGACTATCATCTGCATGCCACACTTTTTCTCTGCACGGGTCATGGCTCAAAGCAAGGATCAGAAGGAGAAGATTGATCGAATGGCAGTCCAGTTGGAAGAGATGAAAACTGAAATGGTGCTGCTCCAGAGGCAGGTCCAATCGATGCAGGACACTTTCAACAAGACAAACGGTGAACTTAACACTCTGATCGTCCAGATGAGCGACAATATCTCGGCGATTCGCCGCGCCCAGTCTTCAATATCTACAAATACCAATGACACTGCGTCTCAGGTCGCCGCAATGGGAGAAAGACTGACCGCTACTAATCAGAGAATGGAAAGGCTGTCTGAACAATTCGCCCAGCTTAAGAAGGTGATTGAAGATATTCCAAAAATGCCTACCTTCTCACAGATTACTCCTGGGAATGCCGAACAGCTATTCGCCGCGGCTTACAGTGATTTCTCAAGGGGGAATTTTCAACTGGCCTTGTCGGAATTCAGGCAGTATGTGGAAATCTACCCCGGTTCCGAACTTGCTGATAATGCCCAGTACTGGGTTGGTGAGATTTTTTATGGCGAGAAAAAGCTTGAAGAGGCGGCCGCTGAATTCGATAAAGTAAGCACGCTCAATCCGAATGGCGATAAGACATCGCCGGCTCAATACAAACGAGCAACCATTCTTCTTGAACTGGGCAAAAAGGATGAAGCGATCAATCAATTTCTGTTACTGATCAAGAATAACCCAAAGTCGAATGAATCGGCCCTCGCCACTCAGCAATTGCAGCAGATTGCACCCGAAGCTTTGTTGCCTCCTGTTCAACCGGGTGCCGAGAAGCCTGTCAGACGGCCAAAGAAGCCATGATTTGCTAATTGACAACAGTGACCGTCCCCACCTGCTCAGGAGAAGAATCACTGTTGTGTTCGAATCTTCAGTACCAGGAATTTCAATGCAGCCGTTAACAGGGTAATAATGGAGCCAATGACGATTGTCTTCTCTGACCAGTTCTTCAGTCCGCTGTTGAATAATATAGCCCCGTACCAGAAGCTGGTTCTATATCGAGAAGCAATGCCATAGCAGCGGAGATGATCTCCGCTGCTATGAAAGGCGCCTTATAATCTTCCGCATGTATGAGTAGTGGAATGCTTGTAAACCCAGACCGCCTCGCCGTTCAAATGGACACTCAAACCTTGATTGTTTCCGCCAATGCTGATGCTGCTTGAGCAGAATAGTCCGAGGAGGCAATTCTTGACGTCAAAGGCGACAATTGCCGAACAAACCGGAGGGGAGTTGTTTCCGTTTACATATCCTGTTGCCGAAGCCGTTCTTTTTTCGATATAAGGAATCACGTGGCTGAACGAGAGCAATCCACCTGGAAAGAACTGGCCTATCACCGTTCCTCTGTCCCATCCATCGACATCGAGAAAATTAGTGTCGCAAACTGCCGAGCAGTTCCGGGAGACACGGCAGTAGCTCTGCAGTGAGGATCTTCCGGAATGCGATCCAAGGATATGCCCCGAATCAGCGGAATCATTGAATTGGACCGGGTCGGCATAATAGGTTTCTTCAGAACAATCACCATTCGTCTGATCGCCGGACCCGCCTCCACCACCTCCAGAACCACCGTCATAGCCGCCACCACCACCGCCCCCCAGCCCCCGCCGGAAGAGCATACTGGCAAGAAGTCGTAGAGCCAGGTATAACGATAGTCAACGCAGCAATCGGCGAGGGAGTATGAGCCTGCTGGACAGCATATTCCGCTTCTATCGCAGAGATCTGAATTACCGCCGCTCCCATCCCTGAAATAACCGAGCAATGAGCCATTTCCAGTGGGCTCGAAATGGCCGGGATCATCAGGGTTCAGCAGGTTAGTCGCTTCATTCATCTCTTCATGTTCGATCATTGATTCAGTTTGACGATCCTCAAAATGGCTGTTGGCGGTTCGAATTCCGCGTCCGTCATTCCTGGTGTTTCGATTGTTGATGGATGATCGTCTGACGGCGCCGAATGGCGGTCTCTTCTCATTGAGCACCCTCGTCATGGTGCCGCCCGCGCCCATTATCAGATCGAATATTTCGATGCGGGGCTCGAGGCTCGATTCCGGAGGCGTGTGATAAATGGCAAGGGCCTTGTAGAAAAGCTCTTTTCCCTGAAATCTGACCAGAACATCATAGGATGTGTACTTCTGAACATCGGCATAATCAGGGCCGCCGATCTTGATGAATTGCTTGATGGTCATGTTTTCCGGCATCGAGAATACTCCCGATTTCCATTGCGCCTCATAACCCACGTATTCATCCTTCGAGTCGTTAATCGTCTTGATATGAGGGGTCAGCTGAATTACCTCTCCCGCCGGCATGGTGATCATATCCGCGTAATTTCTATGGTCTATTTCCGACAATGAGCCGGTGTGCAAATTCGATATTTCGACCTTGATATCGTCGGTTGCCTGATTGTAGATTTTATCCCGGGATACGGTATTCCTGTTTGCGGCCATGTTGAAAAACATTAATTTGATGTAGGCGCGTCTGACCAGTTCGTCCTCCTGAATCCCCGGATTTACCAGGTCTGGAGGGTGAACGTCAAATTTGTCAATCGGCTCCTGGCTGAGCCCCCAGACATTCAGAAATAAGATTGAAATCAGCAGCATGGCTGATTTCAACAGAGTATCTTTTCCGGATTTATGATTGATCATTGAGATATCCTCCTTGTTTGTTTCTGTTGTTTCTGTTGATCATTTCGGGCCCTGGTAGAGAGCGGGTCAGGGAAATGTCCGAGTTCTTCGCGCGGTTTGTGTCAGGGGATGGCTGGTTTTACCTCTCGCCTGCCAATTGACGGTCAATAATCCTGCGGAATTCCGAGATATCCTGAGCGCCTCTGACCGGCCGGCCGTTGATGGTAAAGAATGGGGTGCCCTGGATCCCGATCTTCCTGCCTTCCTGAATGTTTTTCATGACCTGTTCTTTTGAGCGGCTTGACTCAAGGCAGGCGCTGAAATCCTTTGTCTCCAGTCCGATATCGCTGGCTATCTTCCTGAGTGATTCATCGGAGAGATTCTGGCTGTTGAATAACCGGTCATGATATTCCCAGAATTTCCCCTTCTCGTCGGCGCAGACTGATGCCTGTGCGGCTTTGAAAGCATCGGGATGGTTTGAGAGAGGGAAATGTTTGAAGACGATCCGCACCTTGCCGTCATAAAGCCTGGCCAGCTCCCTGACCGTTTCGCTTGCCCGTTTGCAGAAAGGGCACTGAAAATCAGAGAATTCAACGATGGTTACAGGGGATGACGGGGAGCCTGAAGACGGTCCTTCGTCGCTGATTCTGATCAAGGGAGGTTCCGGTTCACTGAGATAAATTTCGACCCCGGTTCGGTTCCTCAGTTCCTGAAGCCTTGTTTGAAAGGTTTTGATCTTTATCTGGTTTTCCAGATCGAGCCGTAATCTTTCCTTCATCTCGTCCTCGGCGAGTCCCGTCTGCAGTGAAGTGGTCTCGCTGAATGCCTCTTCAATTTGTTTCTGGCTGATTGCGGAATCGGGCGATGACATGGATTTTCTCAGTTCATTGACACTGGTCCCAAGCCGCTTTGCCTCCTGTTCGAGCACCATCCGTGTGATCAGGCTGTTGAGCGCGTTTCGTCTGAGTTCATAAATCTGTTTTTGAAGGGTGAAAAGCTGTGCAGCGATCTGGTCATCGACTTCATTGAAGGTGATGACTCTCTTGCCGTCGATGACGGCAACTTTATTTGATTTATCTGATTTATCTGATTTATCTGAAAGCTCGATGGACTGGGCATGTGCGAGGCGAGCAGCACGAAATCAGAATTGTCAGAATGGTCAATAATGGCCGGCTGTTTGAAGACATTGGCTTTCCTCGATGATGGTTATTAAGTTTTATTGGTTCAGGCTGAGGTGTCGAATGATTGCTCAAAAGGTGGATGGATGCAGGATCACGCCGGAGCTGATAACGGGCGGGCGTTCCCTCCACGATGCCCGTCACTTTCAGGGCAGGCGAGATCCCCAACCATCCACCGGGGGCGCTGGCTCACAAATGGACAGATCATCTCCGACCTGGCCGCTTTTATCGGATATAAAGAGTGAGACAGCGTTATGAATGAGCGAGATACGGCTATTCACATCCGATCATCCGATGCTCACTTAATGAAGACGTTGCAAAAACACTCTTATTCCAGCAACGCGAATTTTTTGAAGAAAGGCTGAATCAGCAAGCTGAAACGAGGGAGGCTATTTCCACAAAACCTCGGCAATACCGAGATTCATATTTTTGCCTTTGAGTTTCTCGGCGCCTAGAGGTTTTAAGATGAAGCTTTCGTCGAGCACCTGCATGGTATTTTCGCTGATGACGATTTGGCCGGGTTGAGCGATGCTTTCAAGTCTGGCGGCGGTATTGATGGTATCGCCGATGGCGGTGTAGTCGAGTCTGGTTTCAGACCCGATGTAGCCAACGATAGCGGGGCCGGTGTTGACTCCGATTCCGATGGAGATGGAAGGAAGGTTTTCAGCCGCCAGTGATTCATTGAAAGAGGTCATGGCTTTTTGCATTTCAATGGCTGCTCTGACGGCCTGTACGGCATCGAGTTCGGAGATGTAAGGGGCTCCGAAAAGAGCCATCAGCCCATCGCCGATATATTTATCGAGAGTTCCGCCGTATTTAAAGATGATCTCGCTGATCATGGAGAAGTATCTGTTGAGCAGCCTGACGATATGTTCAGGAGTGCTGCTCTCGGAAAGAGTGGTAAAATTTCGAATATCGGCAAAAAGTGCGGTAACAATCTGGCGATCGCCTCCGAGTTTGATGTCTTCGGGGGATCTCAATATATGATCGACCACCTGACGAGGGAGGAATCGTTCGAAGTTTGAGCGTGCCTGAGCCTGTTTTTGCAGACGATCGTGAGTGATCACGGTGTTGATGGCGATACCGGTCAAAACGGCAACGGTATTGAGCAGATCCAGGTCGTCGGTGTTGAAAGATTCCAGTGTGTCGGTGCGGTCGGCATAGACTATTCCAAGCAGCCCGCGAGGGCCGATGATGGGAGAGGCCATGATCGACTGAATTTCATTGATCAGAATGCTCTGGGAGAAGACTTCAGGCAGATCCTGCTGGGCATCTTCGAGAAGGATGGAGATGCGTTCGGTTGCGACTTTGGCGAAGATTGTCTGGCTGATCGGCAGTGGATCGCCAACCTCGCCGGCATTTCTGGTCTTTCCGGCGACCTGCTCGAATTCTCCGTGCTCGTTTTTGCGGAAAATATAACATCGGGAAGCGGGAGTTACTGAAAACAGGATCTCGAATGCGTGATCGTAGATTTCCTGTATCGAAAAAATCGAGCTCAGTTTCTGGCTCATTTCATAAAAAAGCTGAAGGATCCTTTCCTTCTTTTCCAGTTCCTCCCGGTAGATGATTGCAGGGAGATTTTCGGCGCCGCTGACATCCTTGAGCGCAGATGTTACGAGCAGTTCGTCGGGAGTTTTCTGGACCATGCCTCTGAAAGATTCAGAGGAGAATCTGGTTCTCAGCGGGTCGTCCCTGCGGAAGGTGATGACGGATGAGCCGAGTTGAATTTCGTCGTTGTCTTTGAGTAAGGTATCGATGTTGGCCGCGAGTTTCTGACCGTTGACGAAAGTTCCGTTGCCGCTGTCGAGATCTCTGAGAAAGACTCCATCCTGGTTTTTGATGATCAGCGCATGCGTCCTTGAGACGCGCGGATCCTCCAGCACTATCTCGTTCTTGAGCTCTCTGCCGATAAAGGTTTCGGGTTTTTCGAGATTGAGAAAATTGTTTTTCCCGCTCGGAGTTCTGATTAATAAGCTCGACATAAGTAAACGCTGAAAATTCAGGCAGCCAATGAAATGAAATGATAGATGAAGTTACCCGGGATCAGAAATGATAATTGACATTGATCTCGGCAACTTTTAAACGAGAAATATTCAACCCTCTTACCTCTTCAACGATATCCTGTCTGTATGCGGCCTTGAGGTGAACGCCGTAAACATCTATATCCGGTCTTATTTTCGTCAATTCTTCGAGCAGCGTTTCCGGCGAATGATGACCGGAGATGCGCGCCAGTTCCGTATAGGTGTTTGGAAAGGAGAGATCGATGAAGATCGCCCGTAATTTTTCGCATTTGTTTGCCGTTTCCCAAATCTGGTCAGTGGGCCCGGTGTCGGATGTAAACAAAAGCGCGGAGGAATCATCCTCAATCAGAAGTCCCTGGGTCAGGACAGTGTGATTGACTGGAATCGACGTAATCTTTAATCCCTCTGCGATAAAAAGCCTGTCCGGATTGGATGGTATGAAATCTGAGCAGCTCGGTCCTGGAGTTTTTCAGGGTTTCCAGACCGATCCAGACGAGTGGGTTGAACAGATATTTATTGACAGCTTCAAAATCCGAGTCGGTGAGATAGACATCCACCGGATCTCCAATATCCTCGAAAAGATCGGTCACGAAGAGTGGCAGCGAAAGGATATGATCGAGATGGGCATGGGTGATGACAATCGATCCGACCCTCAGTTGCTCCTCCTTTGAAAGACCGACAGCAATAGCCCCGGCATCTATGGCCAGCGTTTCGTTGATGAGATATGTGGTGAGAAGCTGCTGTCTCCCATCACTGGTGCTCGGAACTATCCTGAATTTCATTGTGCCAGTATGGATCGGAATTGCCCGATAGCCTGGTTGTTTGGGTTGATCTTCTGGAGCTGCCCAAGATAGTTCTCAGCCGCGGCCTTGTCGCCCTTGTCTATCAACGCCTGGATCAGGTTCTGAATCACGCGCTCATTTCCGGGTGAATCATTGAGGGCAGTCTTGAACTCGGTTATTGCCCTGTCGAAATTTTTTGGCTGACGAAGATAGAAGGTCAACCCGAGGTCCATGCGCACAACCGCATCCTTCGGTTTGAGTTTCAAGGCCGACTGGTACCATTTCTCGGCCTGATCAAAACGGCTGAGGTCGAAATTGACGTCGCCAAGTTTCACCAGAAGATCGAAGTCGTCCTGTTTGATCTTCTGCGCCCGTTCTAAAAATTCTAAAGCCTGTTCATTACGGCTTATTTGCCGGTACAGATTGGCAGCCTGCATTTGTGCTTCAAAGTTCGATGTTTCGTTTCGTGCTTTTTGGATGACAGCAGTGACCTCACCCTGGGAACCTCCCGTATTGGCGGCCGCAGGATCCAGAGGAGGGTGTCCGGCAGGCGTTTCACCCTCAGCGGGGGAGCCGGCGGTTTGCGCTACGGCCTTTGCGGGCGTTGCCGCGCCGTATGTCCGGTTGATGTAGTTTGTGCCGATATATCCAATAATCAAGCCCGCTAACAGGCCGATGATTCCAAAAATTACCTTCTCTTTATTCATTGTATAAATTATTTCCTGCTGGTTATTGTGGGTTGGGGCCGGAAGTTCTTCCGGCAGGTTTCACTGTTCCTTGACTTCATGACAGGCGGCGCATTTGGTCGGGCCTTCACCCTGTTTTTTGATTGCCCCGGCCTCTTTGGGCTTTCTGGTGACCTCGCCCTTATGACAATCGATGCAGTTCAGGTGGTATGCCTCTTTGCTCCACAATTCAAGGCCGTCCGCAGCTTTTGGCGTTTTAGGCTCACCTTCTTTCCTGAAATGACACTCGGCACAAAGCGGGATTCTTTCGGACTTGCCTCCGTTGAACTGTTCAAGGGTGAGGCCTTTGTTTGTGTGATGACAGTAGGTGCAGTCTGAGTATGCGAGGTGTTTATTGTGAGTGAACTTGGTCGGGCCCCATTTTTCATCGACGGACGGGATGACCAGGTCGTCTCCCGGCATTTTCTGGGCCTGCATTGCAATCGTCCCAGGTAAAATAACCCCGTTCAAACCGATCAGACAGATTACGCTGAAAAGGGCTAACACCAATACTTTAAATTTCATCAATTAAAATCTCCTGAACAATAATAGTCTTTGAAAACATCGACCGTATAAACCTGGAAAGACGGAGCAAGGGTGCGCACCCAACAAGAGTAAATCTCCGTCTTCCCTGCGTCAATCGAAACATCCTGTTTTCCAGGGATCCCCACATTTCCGAGATCCGTAGAAAAATATTGCGTGTCCTTTGATTTTAAATTAACATCAGCGGGTTGCCTTAAGGCCTTGCTCATTTCGGCGCTCATTTCGACAAATACAGAGAGACAGGGGGCAGGCAGACAGGCGATCCATCAACTTAAGATTAAGACACGGATTTCAGCTTGATAATAATATTGGAAATTCATTTAAAAGATGTACCAGAACAAAGCGTGCGGAGTACGCATGAACAAACGGGCAAGCTGATCTGACTCTCCGAGTTTCAAGTGGCTTGCCTCAGGAGGTTGAGATGAGCAAGCGACAGAGAAATCTTCAGACAATTCAATCCAAGATAAACAGCCTGTCAGATACTGAAATATCCGAGGTTCTGGATTTTATTTTCAACATTGAAGACCACAGGCTGTCAGATTCCGCCATGGAATCGGTCGATGACGACATCCTCCTTTCATTATTGACAGCGACTGAGAATATCAGAGCCCGTCAGGTCTTTGAGTGGGAATCCACCCGCAGAAGAGCCGAGGCCGGTTCATCGAAGATCAGCCACGCTTCAAGATAAATCCAGGTGAAAGTTTTGACTGGACAAGATTTTAACCTTTGGTATTATCCATCTGTCATACCCGAACCGGCAATTGAACTCACGGACTATCGGGATTATTCAAACCTGACAGGGTAAAGAAATCCATATGAGACCACCGCTATCCGCCAGAGTTTCGAATTCATCAGGTAAACAACAATTGGTAACCCTCATGATCATAATCATCATGATCATCATGGTGCTGACGGCAGCGGTTAGTGCCGGCAAGCTGAATTCAGATGCCATCAAGTCGTCAGGTGCCGGTCCTTCATCCGTTCACGTCAATGTCGAGAATTTCGGCAAGGTGACGGATTTCTATTATCGGGGGGCTCAGCCCGGAGAAGCGGATTATGAGCAGCTTTCCGCCCTGGGAATAAAAACCGTCATCGATTTGAGGGACGATCCAAGAGACTACGCCAGGCCATCAGCGTTAAAGTCAGGAATGAAATACATCAGCCTGCCGATGAGCGACAAGGATTATCCGCAGCACGATGTCGCAACGAAATTTTTATCGATCGTTAACAACAAAGAAAACTGGCCGGTTTTTGTTCATTGCGCCGGTGGCAGGCATCGAACCGGAGCCATGACGGCGGTTTATAGAATGACGATCGAGGGATGGGATTTTGACCGGGCATACGCGGAGATGAAGAACTATGATTTTTATACCCGTTGGGGCCACAAGGCCATGAAACAGTTCGTCATCGATTACTATAAAGAACTAAACACGGGTCATAAAGATCGGAAGATATCAGCGGATAAATAATGGCTAAGTGGTCAAGCATGAAAAAAGGGCAGGTTGCAAGACCTGCCCTTTTTCATGGTCCATGATCAGTGCGCGATCATTTCTTTTCGGTGAAATTGACCCAGGCGCTGGCATTATCCCATTCGACCTTGATCATTCCGCCTTTTCCGGATTGAGCGAGAGAAAAGACAAGGGATTCAACTGGAGCCTTGGTCTTTTCGGATTTCATGTCTATTCTGGCCAGATCCTGCTTCTCGTCATAAACAGTGCCCCACTGACCGGTTTGTTTATTGATGATCAGCTTCCATCCGCTTTCGGCCGGAAGTGCGTAAAGAGTGTAGGTTCCTTTTGGAACTGATACTTCGCCGACCATGAGATCTGCCTCGGTGGTGAAATGCGTGGCCTTATTGGCGCCAAGACGCCATACTTTGCCGAAGGGAACCAGGTCGCCAAAGATCTTGCGGCCCCTGACGGACGGCGAGCCGTAATCAACTGAAACCTTTTTGCCGTTAAGCATCATTTCGGCGGATTTTCTGGGACTGAGCGGTTGTTGCTGTGCGATTGCGACAAGCTGGATGCAGGCCAGCGCCACAATCGAGGTGATGATAATTTTCATTCGGTTCGTTTTCAAATTTACCCTCCATTCTGGTATTTAGTTCTGGTAATACGTTTTGAATTCAAAACAGGACGATCTGAAAATATAATACTTGTTGTCATTTATCAAAGAGGGTCGCAAATTTGGTCAGAATCCGAGGTTGCGGTCACGGCTTGATTCCGGAAATTTTGCCTGTAATTGCAGGCTGTGAATAATTATTTTATTAACATTGTCGAGAGAGGAGAAATGTCGTCTTGAAGATTATCAACGGTCTTGCTGCGGTAACACTTTATTTGCTGATCATCGTATCGTCCGTCGGTGCGCAAAGCTTCGAGTATTTCCCGGGAGCGAAATACGACCCAGCGATACCGAAACTGAAAGAGATCGTGGGGCACGACTGGGGGCAGAGAATTACGACGCACAGTGAGGCGGTTGCATATATCAACGCGCTTCAGCAGTCAGCGCCGGGCAGGATAAAAGTTGTGAAATATGGCGAAACCTGGGAAGGCAAGTCTCTTCATGTAGTGTTCATCGGATCTGCCTCCAACATTTCCAGGTTGGAGTCGATCAAGGCCGGGATGGAGAAGCTGTCGGACCCTCGAAAAACGACGCCGGGGGAAGCGAACCAGTTGATCGCCTCGCTCCCGTCGATGCTCTGGTTGATGTGCAGCGTGCATGGAAATGAGATTTCAGGGGTCGATGCGGGCCTGCTGACGGCATATCACATGCTGGCAATACAGAACGATGAGCTGGTGAGCAATGCAATGCTGAACACGGTAGTGATGATTGATCCGATGCAGAATCCTGACGGAAGAGACCGGTTCATCAATTATTTCAGACAAAACCTTGGCCGGTTCCCCGATTCCGATCTTCAATCCGCCGAGCATAATGAAACCTGGCCCAGCGGCCGCGTCAATCATTATCTGTTCGATATGAATCGCGACTGGTTTGCACAAACGCAGCCGGAGACACGCGGTCGCACCAGGGTTTTTCTTCAGTGGTTTCCGCAGGTGGTGGCGGATCTGCACGAAATAGGAACCAGCAGCACCTACTATTTCGCGCCTCCGGCTCTGCCATGGAACCCCAATCTGACCCGACAGCAACTCGATTGGCTGGCAAAAATGGGGAAGAATAACGCCGCGTGGTTCGACCGCTTCAAATTCGATTATTTCACACGCGAGAATTACGATTCTTTCTACCCGGGATATGGAGAGGGCTGGCCGTTGTTTCACGGCTCAATCGGAATGACATACGAGCAGGCATCCGTCAGGGGGCTTGAAGCCATGCGTGATGACGAAACCGTGATGCTTTATCGGGATTCGATTCAACATCATTTCATCGCTTCGCTTTCAACGATTGAGATGACCGCAAAAAACAGGGAGGTGCTGCTCCGAAACTTTTACGATTACAGGCGAAATGCGATTGAAGAAGGGAAGTCGGAGGCGGTCAAGGAATACATCATCACGCCCGGCAATGATCCGAACCGGGCAGCCAGGCTTGCCGAATTGCTGATGATGTCAGGGATCGAAGTCAGGCGCGCGGAAGCGCCCTTTAAAAATCCCAGAACACGCGATTATTTTGAGGGAGTGACGCTTCCAAGGGAGTTCCCGGCCGGGAGCTATCTGGTCACGCTTTCACAACCTGCCAAGCGACTGGCGAAAACGCTGATGGACAAGCATACGGAACAGGACAAGGAGTTTCTCGATGAGCAGCGTCGTCGCAACAAGCTCCGGCAGTCCGAAGATTTCTATGACGTCACGGGATGGTCCTTGCCGCTGCTTTTCGATGTTCCGTGCTTTATGGCAGAACAACCGTCGGATGTTAAGGCGGTGGTTTTGAAGGAGCCTCCGAGACCTGCCGGACGGCTCTCGGGTGGACAGGCCAAACTCGCATATCTGATACCGTGGGGGACCCAATCAGCGGCATCCGCCCTGGCAGATATCTTCAGACAGAATATTCGTGTGCATGAAATTGACAAGGCCTTCAAGCTCAATGGAACAAGCTTTCCGGCCGGAACACTGATCGTTAAAGTCAAAGATAACCCGGCCGATCTTTATGAGCGGATGTTGAAGGTTGCTGATGGTCATGGCGCCGATGTCTTTGCCACTGACAGCGCATGGGTTGAGGATGGGCCTAATTTCGGCAGTGCCAATGTTCGATTCCTGACAAGACCGAAAATTGCTATCGCTTATAACGCTCCGGTATCTCCCAACTCGGTCGGATGGTTGAGGTACATTATTGAACAGCGTTACGGCTATCCGGTAACGACAATCAGGGCTGAACAGCTCCGCAGTGCGGATTTGAGCCGCTACAATGTCCTTATCCTGCCTGACGGCGGATCGGGATACAGTCAGAACCTGGGTGACGGCGCCGCCGTCAAGGAGTGGGTTCAGCGTGGAGGTGTCCTGATTGGAATAGCCGGCGCCGTCAACTGGCTTGCGGATGAAAAAGTAGGCCTGCTCGCGGTCAAGCGGGAAAAGCGTGAGAAAGCCGAGGTCAAATCCGAGAAGAAGGATGCCGCTGAGACTGCCGCCAGGCCCGATGCGCTTGAAAAAGCAGTCGAGCCGTCTGATGAATTCCCGAGCTCGGTCCCCGGAGCGATCGTCAGGATAAAGGTCGATCAGTCGCACTGGCTGGGCTATGGCTATGGCGAAACGACATCAGTGATGGTGGACAGCAATCGAATATTCTCATTGATCAAACTGGACAAGGGGACCAATGTGGGCGTTTACCTGCCTGAAGACAGGATGCTCCTGAGCGGTTTCATGTGGGATGATTCGAAGAAACAGCTTCCAAACAAGGCTTATTTGATTCACTCAAGAATGGGTCGCGGGCACATCGTCGGATTCGCCGAGGATCCGAACTATCGGGCATTCATGGATGGTCTGAATCTGATGATGATCAATTCGATTTTTCTGGGTCCGGGTCACTGATGCCGGCTCTTCGATTATTCTTTGTGCCTATAAGTTTTGTCTGGCAAATTATGGCGTTCTACCTTACCTTTTCATTGCTCAAACTCTGAACAAAGCAACAAAACCGAGAAGATCATTATGAAGACCCTTCTGCGTGAATTGATTTTTCCGCTGATCGCAGTGATTTGTGCATTTTTGATAGGCGGGTTGATTGTCATCATTATTGGCGACAATCCAATCGAGGTGTACAGATTATTGATAACCAGCTCATTTGGGCTTTTCGATGCGGTAGGGAATTTCACCTTTGATAACTGGGGCTATACTCTGTTCTATGCGACGCCACTGATATTCACCGGCCTTTCGGTGGCGCTGGCTTTAAAATGCGGTCTGCTCAACATCGGAGCGGAAGGGCAGTTATGCGTTGGAGCATTCGCGGCAGCCTGGGTTGGGATCACCTTCTCCGGGCTTCCTGGCGGCATTCTCATCCTCATCTCAATTATGGCGGCGATGATTGCCGGGGGAATCTGGGGAGCCATCCCCGGGATTCTCAAGGCAAAGTTCGGATCTCATGAGGTGATCAACACGATCATGCTTAATTTCGTCGCCATAGGTCTTGTCAGCTATCTGACACAGAATCATTACAAGGCCCAGGGCGATCCGATTATGCAGACGATACCGATCGCCGCACAGGCTCACCTTGCCAGGTTCAATACATTGCTGTCGCCTCTGGGCATCAACTTTCCCCAGAGGATCCCGCTCAACCTCTCATTTCTCCTCGCTCTGCTTGCTGGCTTTCTCGTCTGGGCATTCCTATGGAGAACGAAGTGGGGGTATGAGATCCGCGCGGTTGGATCGAATCCAACCGCGGCAGAATATGGCGGGATAAATGTCCGGAGGCAGATCGTGCTGGCGATGTCTTTATCGGGCGCTCTGGCCGGCCTGGTAGGCGTCAATGAGGTGCTTGGCTACAGGTATCGCTATTATCACGATTTTTCTCCCGGATATGGCTTCGCCGGAATTGCAGTGGCGTTGCTTGGCAGAAATCATCCGGTTGGAGTGGTGCTGGCCGCGATTCTATTTGGTGCGCTCAATCGCGGTGGATTGTTCGTCGATATTTTCACGGACAAGGTTTCCAAAGACCTGGTGCAGGTTTTGCAGGCGATCATTATTTTATTCGTTGCGATGGAGGCTTTATTCAGAGGGACGCTGACGAGGTTTCTGCCGGCATGGGGTGCGACGAAATCGAAATGAAGCCGGCTTGCGGCTGCAGAAAGGCGAACTGAGAAAAACTATGTTCCGCAATATCTTCAATTACACGCTGATAGCATCTACCATCAGGCTTTCCACGCCGCTCATCCTTGCCGCCCTTGGAGGGTTGTACGCCGAGCGGAGCGGCGTCATCAATATCGCACTTGAGGGGATGATGCTTGCGGGAGCATTTACTGCCGCGGTGGTTACAGTCTTCACCCATAACCCATGGATTGGAATCATGGCGGCCGTTTGCGCCGGCCTTCTGGTGGCAGGGCTGCACGCGGTTGCGACGATCAGCTACCGTGCGGATCAGGTCGTCAGCGGGACGGCCATCAATATTCTTTTTCTGGGGGTTCCCGCTCTTTTATCCGGCGCGTTGTTTGAATCAACCGGGGCGACGCCGCAACTGCCCAGAGACCAGGTGCTCCCCGATGTGATGTTTTTCGACCCGGAGAAGAGTCCCGCTCTCTCATCGATTTTCAACCAGAAGCCGCTGGTTTATGCGGCATTTATCCTGACTATCCTGACTGCCTTCATACTTTACCGATCCCGATTCGGGTTGCGGCTGCGTGCTGTCGGAGAGAACCCCGAAGCGGCCGATACCGCCGGCGTAAGCGTAACGAGGATGAGATATTCAGGAGTCCTTATTTCAGGAGCTTTGGCGGCGCTCGGTGGCGCCTATCTTTCAATCGGCCAGAATTCGCTGTTCACGCGGAACATGACAGCCGGCCGTGGCTTTATCGCTCTGGCTGCGCTGATCTTCGGTAAGTGGGATCCGCTCGAGCATTGCTGGCCTGCCTGCTTTTCGGTTTCGCAGAGGCAATTTCGATAAGGATGCAGGGAACCGTCAATATTCCCAATCAATTCATTCAGATGATACCTTACGTCCTGACGATGGTGGTGCTGGCGGGCCTGATCAGAAGAGCCACACCGCCAAAAGCGCTCGGAACCTCTTATGTTAAAGAATAGCGGGGAGTTGCCGGTTTCAATGGTACCTGGAGGAGATTTTTCAGATGAATCCATCAATATTCGATCGTGCTCAAACATCTGCACGATATCTAAGCGGACTACTAAACAGGGAGATCGATATCGCCGTCGTTCTGGGGTCCGGACTGGGGACTTTCGCGGAAACCCTGGTAGACAAGATTATCATTCCATACGAAGAGATCCCTGATTTTGTCAGATCGACGGTTGAAGGCCACACCGGGCGGCTTGTTGCCGGCACGCTGCCCGGAACATCTATTTTTGTCGCGGTAATGCAGGGAAGATTCCACTACTATGAAGGTTATTCCCTGGATGAAGTGACGCTTCCGATCAGAGCATTTCATGCCATGGGAGTAGATAAAATTGTTCTGACGAATGCGGCCGGAGGTATTAATCTTAATTTCAAGTCAGGCGACTTCATGCTCATCAGCGACCACATCAATTTCATGATGGTCAGCCCGCTCAGGGGCAAGCATGATCAACGACTGGGTCAGAGATTCCCGGATATGACGGAAGTCTATTCAAGAGAATATCGCCAGATTGCCCAGGAAGTCGCTTCTGAACTGGGGCTTCAGTTGCAGGCTGGGATTTATATGGCATTACAGGGCCCCAATTACGAAACGCCGGCAGAGATCCGGCTTATGAGATTACTTGGCGCTGACGCCGTGGGAATGTCGACAGTCCCCGAAGCCATCGTCGCCAAGCAGATGGGAATGAATATTCTCGGCATCTCTCTGATTACCAATGCCGCGGCAGGGGTTCTCGACACTCCGATCAATCATGAGGAAGTGATGAAGACCGGGGAGTTCGTCAGCGAGCAATTCTGCCACCTGCTTAGAAGAATCATCGAAAGAATCGGATCCGGGCATAAATAAATAGAGATTTTCGATCTGATGCGGAAATCGAATTTGAATAATCAATCATATGATAATTGGAATTTGCGGCGGGACTGGTTCCGGAAAGACGACGGTAGCAAGGCGCATCCTCGAAAATGTGAACGAGGAATATGTGGCTTATCTGCAGCATGACAGCTATTACAGGAATCTAGGAGACATGCCCCTGGAGTTGAGACATCGGATCAATTTCGATCACCCCGATGCCCTCGACAATGACCTGTTTATCAATCACGTCCGGGCTTTGAGAGCTGCTGAGACGATCGAGATGCCGCTCTATGACTTCTCGATTCATACCCGGAGGAAAGAGACGGTCAGGATGGACCCCAAGCCCATCATGATCCTCGAAGGCATACTGATATTTGTCGACGCTACATTGCGTGAATTGATGGATATCAAGATCTTTGTCGATACGGCGGATGACCTGAGATTTATCAGGAGACTCAAGCGGGACGTCCAGGATCGAGGGCGATCGATGGAATCGGTCATCAAGCAGTATCTCGATACGGTCCGGCCGATGCACGAACAGTTTGTCGAGCCATCCAAGCGTCATGCTGATGTGATCATTCCCGAAGGGGGTTATAATGCCGTCGGTATCGACCTGATTTCCGGAAGGATACAGGCCCAGCTTCAATCAGAGCTGTCAAAGGCGGGAAGATGAATCCCCACCGAGACAACCTCATGCATGAGAGTGAACTTTTGAAAGAAATATCGACTGCTGAACTTGTCGAAATAGCCCGAAAGGCCCGCGAAAACGCGCACGCTCCTTATTCCAAATTCAAGGTTGGTGCAGCCGTGCTGGCAAGAGACGGAAGAGTCTTCACCGGCTGTAATATTGAAAATTCAAGCTATGGATTAACCATCTGCGCCGAACGCGTTGCCCTGGTGAAAGCCATATCTGAAGGCGCAGTTGATTTCATCAAAATTGCGGTAATAGCCGATACACGAACACCCGTGCCCCCTTGTGGTGCGTGCCGGCAGGTGATTTTAGAGCTATGTGGGAAAGACGCAATAGTCGTAATGGCCAATCTAAAGGGTGACAGTGAATCCAGAGGAATCACTGATCTCTTACCTGCGCCATTTGATCGAAGCTATCTATAATCTTTGCGGATAATATGTTCCCATTTCTGATTCCCATCTTAGTCTTGATGTCGATCTCCGTTTTCCCGCAGGATCCGGCATTTGAAGAAAAAGCTGTTTCGATGGTTCAAGCCATGCCGGTTAAAAAGTTTGACCCTCGTCTGCCGGAGCGAAGTCTGATCGCCTGGCTCGGTCAGATCACCGGCCAGCGTGCCGGCATAAACTGGCAATTGAGCGAGTGCGGCGAGGCGGCAGGCAAGTCGGGTGAGATAAATGCCTGTGTGGACGTTACGGCGACAATATCAGAGACCAAAAATATCTTTATTCAGATTCTGGTCGGCACCTTCAGCTCCGGTCTGATTGGGGAATCCAAAATCAGATTCATCGCGATAGAGCAGAAGGGAAAACTCTTTGGTGTATCAAAACTGGCTGATCTTCCCGATTTGTTAAAAACTGAAATAATCAGACCGAGGCCGATTCCGGTAATCCTGCGCGTAGCCGGAAGGCAACCGATCAGTATTGCCTTGTCCGGCCAGTACCTGAATTCACTCGCCGGTTCATCGATTAAACCTCCGGCGATGCTCTCAACCTTCACAAATGACATCCCGAAACCATTACCACGCAGAGTGTCAGAAGGAGTCTTACTCGGGAACATCATCAATAAGATCATGCCGGTATATCCCATCTCTGCCAGGCAACTTAAAATTCAGGGAGAGGTGCGTGTAGAAATTGTCATTGAAGAAACCGGTCGTGTGATCGAGGCCAGAGCGGTTGACGGTCACCCGATGCTGCGCCAGGCCGCCGAGGAAGCGGCCAGAAAATGGACTTTCAATCCGACATACCTGAATGGCAAGGCCGTCAGAACACAGGGGATTTTGAGATTTGTATTCAGCAATCCATGAACCGATTGCGGATTGAATCTTTTCCATCAGTCCGTATACGTCAGGGGGTAATTTGAAACGGTATTTTTGCATTTTGCTGGTGATATTTTTCGTTTGCGGGGTGTTTTCGCCACGCAGATCGGATGCCGCGGTCAAAGACGTGGATCTCTTGATTGTCGGTGGCCAGGTCGTCACCATGAACGGCCAGGGAGTCATCTACCCGAACGGGTATGTGGCGATACGTGGCGACCGGATTCTCGAAGTCGGTGATGCGGCCCGTTTGAAATCAAGAAATTTCAGAGCCGTAAGCATCATCAGGGCCGACAATAAGGCCGTTCTTCCGGGGCTGATCAATGCTCATACTCATATTCCAATGACCCTTCTCAGAGGTCTTGGCGGCGATGTCGATCTGCAGGAGTGGCTGACCAGATATATCTTCCCGGCCGAGGCCAAAAATGTAACGAGAGATTATGTGATCGCCGGGACGCGGCTTGGTCTGGTTGAAATGATTCGAGGCGGCACTACAACATATGCCGATATGTATTACTTCGAAGACACGATCGCATCCGAGACGAAGCGCGCCGGCGTTCGCGCAATTCTTGGCGAGACGGTCATAGATTTTCCCGCGCCGGACAACAAGACCTGGGATGAGGCTATCGGCTTTACCGAAAAATTTCTCAGGCAGTGGAAAGGGGATTCACTGATCACTCCGGCAATTGCGCCGCACGCTCCCTATACCGTTTCAACGAGTCATCTGGAAGAGGCAAGACGTCTGGCTGAAAAGTACGATGCCCCGATTCTGATTCACCTGGCCGAGGCCGCGACTGAAACTGAATTCATCAGGACGAAATTCAATACGACTCCGGCGCTTTACCTTGAGAGTATCGGCCTGCTCTCATCCAGGGTTCTTGGAGCGCACGTTGTTCATGTCAATGACGATGAGATAGCGATTTTGAAAAAGCGCGATGTCGGAATCGCCCATTGTCCAAGCTCGAACATGAAACTCAGTTCCGGCACTGCACCGGTGACCGCAATGTTGAAAGCCGACTTGAGAATCGGCCTTGGCACTGACGGCGCCGCTTCGAATAACGATTTGAATATGTGGGAAGAGATGGACCTGGCGGCTAAACTTCACAAGCTCGTGACCATGAATCCGACTGTCGTGACGGCGGAAGAGGCGCTGCGAATGGCTACTATCGGCTCGGCCAGAGCCCTTCATCTCGAAAAAGAGATTGGCTCTATCGAGGCAGGCAAGAAAGCCGATATCATTTTGCTCGATTTGAGTGCACCGCATCTGACGCCAATGTATAATCTTGTCACTCATCTGGTGTATGCGGCGAAAGCTTCGGATGTCACCGATACGATCGTCAACGGAAAAGTTTTGATGAGGAATCGAAGATTGCTGACCCTTGATCAGGCTTCCGTCATGGCCGCTGCCAGAAGATATCAGAAAAAGGTGAGCGATAGTCTCAAGAGTAAATAAATAAATCCCCAATGGAAAAGATGAAAATATCATCAATAACGACATCGGTTATATTGTCCATTCTTTTGTTTTCCGGGTTTGCTCAGGAGAAGCAGCCGGTAAAGCCGGCAACTCCACAGAGCCCGGCATCAAAGCCGCCTGCGAACACGCCTCCTCGGAAAAAGGCCGACATGGCCGATAAGAACCCGGCTCAGACATCACAGGATCAGGACAGCGGTTCGAGTCCCACGGCATTGATTGATCAGGGAAAATCTTTTTACAGATCGGTGAGATTCAAGGAAGCCCTGGCCAGGTTCGAGGCGGCTTTGAAGAAGGATCCTGATAATGACGAGGCTCTCGGCCTTGCTGCAGTGACGGCCTTCAGGCTGGATAATCAGCCGCAGTCAAGGGAATATTTCCTTCGCCGCGCTGATCTCGCCGGGCAGAAAGATACGATCAGGTCATACTGTTTCTATAGAATCGCCCTTACCTATTGGCGAGAAGCACACGATATCGTTTCAAAGTACGGATCCATCACGGGTGATACGGTGGTCTTCAAGCTGCCGGAAACGGAGCAATCCGATGCGCGGTACAAGATCGATCTCGGCCAGGACTATGCCGAGCGGTCGCTTTCGATAACCCGGGATTACATAGAATCTCACAACATCAGAAACCTGCTCTATGCTGAGGCTGCGCTGGTCGCGCCTGATGAGAGGACGGCTTATGATCTGAGAAACAAGTCGCTTGATTCCCTGAGGCGGTCACTTGAACTCGCGGATCTTTCTTCACTGGCTAAACGCGGCGATTCGGCTGACTTCAATCAACCAACAGTCAGAATCGCGGAGTTGCCGCGAACAAAAGAAGAGGAATCGATCCTCGTCGATCCAATGATGAGGTTCGTCGAAGGCGCAAGGGCCATCAAGCGCGTGGATGCGGTCTTTCCCAGGTCATCTCGCCCGGCAAAACCAAAAGGCGAGGCGCTTCCTGATCCTGAACCCGAACCAATTAACTCAAACGAAGTTAAGGTTGAAATCCTGATCTCAACGATAGGAGATGTCGTTTTTGCGCATGCGGTCGATGGCAAATCCGAATGGAACGGCGCGGCAATTATTGCCGCACGAAGCTGGAAGTTTGAACCTGCACGGTTCGATGGAAAGCCTGTTCAAATCACCGGAGTCATCACTTTTGTAAACAAGGCGAGCAAGGGAAGGTGACCGGGTTTGGAGTCCCGCCATCAGGCGGCAGGACTGGACAATTTAATTGGCCGATCGAGATGGCGGTACCCCTGACTTTCACACTTTTACCACGCCAATATAAGGCAGGTTGCGGTATCTCTCGGCAAAGTCCAGCCCATACCCCACGACGAACTTATCGGGAATGTCGAATCCGACATAATCGGCATCGACCTTGATTTTACGGCGTTCTGGCTTATTGAGCAGAGTGGCGATTCTGATGGATGTAGCGCCTCGTGAGCGAAAGTTGTTTACCAGGTAGCTGAGAGTCAACCCAGTGTCAAGAATATCCTCGACCAGAATGATGTTGCGTCCCTCCAACGGCTCATCGAGATCCTTTACGATTTTCACTTCTCCAGTTGAATTTGTCCCTTTCCCGTAAGTCGATACAGCTATAAAATCAAAAGTGATATTAAGATCTATGCTGCGAGCGAGATCGCTGAGGAAAATCGAAGCCCCTTTGAGAACGCAAATGAGTTCAGGACGTCGACCGGCATAATCTCTGGTGATTTCTGCCCCCATTTCGCGTATTCGTTTCTGGAGTTGTTGCGAGTCGATCAGGACTTCCAGATTCGGGCTGTTGAACTCTGATGTCGATGCAGCATCAGGCTCCTGCATGATTTGGGATCTCCTTTATGGTTGATTAATCTGTGGGAAGACGCAATATATTTACCTGGTTGGATGGTGTCAAATATTTAAAGAGAGAACTTCGGAATTAATATAAATTATGAACTATAGATTTCCACTTATTGAAAAGCTGCCGCCATACGTTTTTGCCGTGATCAACCATCTGAAGATGGAAGCGAGAAGGAGCGGGGAGGATATCATCGATTTGGGAATGGGCAATCCGGATCTTGCGACTCCGGATCCGATTGTCGAGAAACTGATTGAAGCCTCTCGCAATGCGAGAAATCACAGGTATTCGGCGTCACGCGGCATCCCGAACCTTCGGCAGGAGATATCACGATGGTATGAACGGCGGTACAACGTCAACCTGGATCCCGAGCACGAAACAATTGTGACGATTGGCGCCAAGGAAGGCTTCTCCCATCTGGTGCTGGCTCTGGTTGAACCCGGCGACAAGGTGATAGTGCCTGACCCGAGCTATCCGATTCACTCATTTGCGGCAACGATAGCCGGTTGTGAGCTGATCAAGCTTCCGATCGATAACGGTCCTGAAGAGATGATGGAGGAACTCAGGAATCTTGAGTTTCCCAAATCCGAGCAGCCCAAAATTCTCGTCCTCTCATTCCCCCATAATCCCACCACGGTTTGTGTGGAGAAGAGCTTTTTTGAGGAAGCAGTTGCCCTTGCAAAGGAGAGAGGCTACCTGATAATCCACGATATGGCCTATGCTGATCTGGTTTTCGACGGGTACAAGGCGCCCAGCATTCTTGAGGTTCCGGGCGCGAAGGAAGTGGCCGTTGAAATGTATTCATTATCGAAAAGTTACTCCATGGCCGGATGGCGTGTCGGATTTTGCGTCGGCAACAAACAGGTGATCGCGGCGTTGACCAGACTCAAGAGCTATCTCGATTACGGGATTTTTCAACCAATTCAGATTGCAAGCATCATTGCGCTGAGGGATTGCGACCATATCGTCCCTGAGATTGTTGAAGTATACCGGAAGCGCCGGGATGTGCTGATCAAGGGGCTCGCCTCTGCCGGGTGGAGCGTTCCGTCGCCAAAAGGAACGATGTTCGTCTGGGCTGCAATTCCCGAGCAATTCAAAAAAATGGGATCCCTCGAATTCGCCAAAAATCTGATCACCAATGCGGGAGTTGCCGTTTCTCCCGGGATCGGCTTCGGTCACCGGGGTGAGGGCTTTGTTCGGTTCGCTCTAGTTGAAAATGAACAGCGAATATCTCAGGCCATGAGGGGAATCAAGTCGTTTCTAAACGATTGACTCCAACCATCAGGCCGTTTGAGTGGAACTTTTTCCGGCGGCATTACTTTATGAGCGATAACAAAATCAGAGAACGGGATAATATTCGCCGGCTTGTCAGTGAAGCAATTCAGAATCAGATAGGCGGGGCAGGCACAGTGCCTCAAGCAGGCGCCGATACGAACCTTGTCGATGAATCCGCCAGAGATGTCATTGCCGAAGCTGATCTGGTCAATCTCCCCTATGGCTCACGACTGCTTGTCAGAGAAGATGCGATTATCACCCCGGCGGCTCTCGACCTGATCAAATCGCGTCAGATCGAAATCCGGCATCGCCTGAGGCGGTCTGCCGCCGGAAAAAACAAGCTTGTGGCCATAGGTTCGGATCACGGCGGGTTTGAAATGAAGGAATCCCTCAAGGATTTTCTCGACGACCTGGGATATTCTTACAGAGATTTCGGCACCTCTTCAGATGAGGCGGTGGATTATCCCGATTTTGCTCATGCCGTTGCCAAAGCCGTGGCAGATGGAGTTTGCGAACTTGGAATAATCGTTGACGGAGCGGGAATCGGATCCTGCATGACTGCAAATAAGGTCCCCGGTGTCAGAGCTGCAATGTGCTACGACGAGGCCACGGCGAAAAACAGTCGCGAACACAATTATGCAAATGTTCTGACACTTGGCGGCAGAATGATATCAGGTGATATGATGCGCAAGGTAGTTAAGATCTGGCTGGCGACCCCTGAAGGTGAAGAACGCCACGGCCGGCGAGTCGCCAAAATCATGGCCGTCGAAAAACAATATTTACGCTGACTGAATGCCCCTCGCTTGAAATTTCCTTATCAGCCCCCAGAACTTAAATCAACTGGTACTATTGACCTTAACAATGAGGGGAGAGTTGTATTGTGATTAATTACCTCTTTGGAAGAAAGTCTTCGATTTTGCTGGCCGTGGCCATAACATTGACACTGGTGACCGGTATTCTGAAATATCCGGTCTCAGGGCAGTCTCAGGGGCGTATTGTCAGGGTAGTCAACACGCAGGCAGTGGCTGGGCAGAATGTCGTCATACCGGTTGAGCTTTTGTCTTTGGGAAATGAGAATGCGCTGGGTTTCAGTCTTGAATTCAATCCCGCAATATTGACAAGTCCAGCGGTAGCGCCAGGGGCATCCGCAGCCGGCGCATCATTGAACGCAAATCTGGTCAATGCGGCTAATGGAAAGATTGGGATCGCTCTGGCGTTTCCGGCAGGGCAGACTTTTGCGGCAGGTGTGAGGCAGATAGTGAATATCACCTTCTCTGTTCCTGCCAATGCCTCTTCCGGCTCGACCAGTATTCTGTTTTCGGATCAACCGGTGTTCAGAGAGGTGGTTGATGTAGATGCCAACACTCTGACTGCAACTTTTACGGTGGGAACAGTCAATGTCGTTCAACCCAACCCACTGCCGGTTCTGACCTCGCTTAACCCCACTTTCACGATTGTTGGCACACAGGGAATAATTCTGAATATCAACGGTCAGAATTTTCTTGGCAATTCTGTCGCTCGATGGAATGGCATGGATCGGGTAACGACCTTTGTCAGCGCGTCTCAACTAACGATGGCGGTGCCCGCGGCAGATCTGGCTGCGACTGGTAGCGCTTCCGTAACGGTCTTCAATCCGGCGCCGATTGGAGGTCTGTCAAACCCGCTGACATTTTCGATTAACAACCCGGCGCCTGTCATCACTGGTCTTACGCCCTCATCAGTCCTGGTGGGCTCAGGTGACACTTCTGTCGTCATCACCGGCAATAATTTTGTCGCCGCTTCAAAAGTACAATGGAACGGGCTCGACCGGCCATCGAATTTTGTCAGCAGCACACAACTAAGTTTTGTGATACCGGCAGCGGATCTGGTCAATGCCGCAACTGCAACGATTACTGTCTTGAATCCCGGGCCGGGCGGCGGCGCCGCCAACGCAACTTTCAGTGTCAATAACTCCGTGCCTCAGATAAGTTCCATAAACCCGCTCTCGACTGCCACTGGAAGTCCGGATTTAATATTGACGGTGTATGGAAGCAACTTCATCGCCGCTTCGAAAGTCAGAAAGAACGGATCCGAGAGAAGCACGACATTTGTCAGCAACACCCAGTTGACGGCGGTTATTCCAGCGAGCGATCTTGCAACCGGCGGGACTGTTTCGATCACAGTTTTTAACCCCGCTCCAGGCGGTGGAATATCCAATGCTCTCGACTTTTTTGTAAGTAATCCAGTGCCTGCCTTGACCAGTGTCAGCCCGACATCGGCTCTTGCAGGCAGCGGATTGCAGACACTGACGCTTATTGGCACAGGATTTCAGAGCGTCTCAAAAGCCCAGTGGAATGGCTCTGACAGGATAACCGCCTATATCAGCAGTACCCAATTGACTGTGACCATACCTGCCAGCGATCTGAATTCAGGCGGAGTGAGCATGATTACAGTGGTCAATCCGAATCCCGGCGGCGGAACTTCAAACGCCCTGTCTTTCACCATCAACAACCCTCTTCCGGTGATTCTGAGTCTCAATCCGGTGTCGGTTCAAGCTGGAAGCCCTGATCTTACGGTTACGATCAACGGAACCGGATTCACGAGCTCATCAAAAGTGCGCTGGAATAGCAATGACCGCGCCACCAACTTTGTCAACTCCACTCAACTGACATTTACCGCTCCATCTGCTGATCTTGCTTCGGCAGGCACGGCAATTCTGACAGTCTTCAATACATTGCCGGGTGGAGGTTTATCCGGCCCGGCCAACTTCGTTGTCACCCAACCTCCCAATCCGGTTCCTTCGATAAGCGGGATCAGCCCGTCAACCGTTAATGCCGGAAGCGGAGGTTTCATTATGACGGTCAATGGCTCAAACTTTGTGGCAGGTTCAAAAGTATTTTTGAACGGCAACGAACGAGCCACAATATTTGTCAGTGGAACTCAGTTGACGGCGAATATTCCGGCTGTGGACATTGCAAATCCCGGTACTGCAAATATTACAGTCATCAATCCTGCTCCCGGAGGCGGAACCTCAAATGCAATTGGCCTCAATATCATCCAGCCTAATCCAGCCCCCTCGATCACATCAATAAATCCGGGGATGGTAATTGCAGGTGGAACCCAGATTGCTCTCAAAGTCACGGGCGCCAATTTTATCAATCAATCAGTCATCAGATGGAATGATATTGATAGAAATACGGTATATGTCAGCAGCACCGAGTTGAGCACATCAATCAGTCCTCAGGATATTGCGCTGCAGGGCAGTGCCGGTGTCAGGGTATTCAATCCTGCTCCAGGAGGTGGTGTCTCCAATGAATTGAGATTCGTCATTGCCGGACCTATCTCGAATGTCTCGGCCGCCAGCTATTTTGGTGATGAGCTGGCGATTGAATCCATAGTCGCAACTTACGGAAACAACCTCGCGACAGGTCTTGAAAACGCAAATACCGTACCGCTGCCTACCACTCTTGCAGGCTCGACTGTTTTGATCAAAGACAGCGCGGGACTTCAACGACTGGCGTCGCTGTTTTTCTCAAGCCCGACACAAATGAATTACCTGATTCCTCAAGGGACGGTCACCGGTACTGCCACGGTGATCATCACCAGCGGAAGTAACCAGATATCCGCCGGTTCAGTCAGAATCGTCAACGTCGCTCCCGGACTGTTTTCCGCCGATGCTTCAGGCAATGGACTGGCGGCCGCCAATGCTCTCAGAGTCAAAATGAACGGGCAACAGATAACTGAAAATGGCGAATTTTGACGAGGCCAAAAAGGTATTTGTCGCTACGCCAATAGATCTTGGCCCCGAAAATGAGCAGGTCTTTCTGGTGCTTTATGGAACTGGTTTCAGGTATCGAAGCGGTTTGTCGGCGGTCAGCTCAACCATTGGAGGTACCGCATCGGAGGTGACCTTTGCCGGTGCCAGCCCTGATTACATCGGTCTCGATCAATGCAATATCCGCATACCACGAAGCCTCGCCGGGCGTGGTGATGTTGAAGTCATTCTCTTCGTCGACGGGAAAATGTCGAATAAGGTTAAAGTTAATATCAAATAGAACCTTGTAATTCAGGCCTGCTATGAAACTTCTACCCTGCAGCAGTGCAAATTTTTCCCGATGACGAGCCGGCGTGGCCGGTAGTGTCTGATGATTCATCCGCCAAAAGCCCGTATTTTGGGCATTTTTGTCAAAATACGAGGTGCTGCAGGTTGTGGCATATGACTTGCGATAGTCAGGGTGGGGCAACGAGATACCAGGTGGTTAACTCCACTGACGGTGTCAGGTGGTTACCAGGGTGAGGAAGGTAACCACAAATTTAAGGCGCTGCATTCAATTTCACGACTGCAGCGCCTTTCTTTTTATTTTGCAGCAGCTCAACTCTACCTGCCTACCTGCCTACCTGGATGCCGCCATGCTTCTGATCAAAACTTTTCTGGAAGTCATGTGTTTGAGCAGATCATTCTTGTTGAGAAAATAGGTCGATTTCGCCTGTCTCTTGCTGAAGAGCTTCTCTGCCTGATCATCCCAATGGCCAGATTCCTTATGATCACTCTCGCCCAGCGGGATAATTGAGAATGACTGTGGTTTTTTTGAAAGAATGACTATCTGAGTCGATGTTTGCCCGCCTCTGCCAACCATCTCCTTGCCGTTTTTGCTGAAGCTGATAGCCCTCGGAGTAGACATTCCAGCGTCAGCCAGCGTGCCGCCGGCGACAGGATAAGTTTTACCTCCATCGCGCCCGACCCTGAAATATTGGCCATAGGGAACTTCGAGAGAACCGAAACTGGTTTTGAGCCAACTTGCTGCGCCGGCCAGAGCTTTTAGCAGGTCTTCGGCTTTCAGGCTTTCAGGCACTTCGACCGAGCGGCTGATCGCCGGATTGAACCCCATTTTGAATGCGTAGAAGGCGAGTGCTCCGGTGGATTCCGCCTCGCTGTGGCGGTTCCACTTCTGAATCTGGTTATAGACGGCGGAAGTCTCAGCGTTCTTTGCCTCGGGTCCGGATTTCTCCCATGCGGATTTCAGCCTTGCCTGCCATAGATCGGATTTGAAAACTTCGGGACTGAACGCCAGATCGATTGCCTTTTCGATGGTCACATCTTTGGCGACATGCAGTTGCTCGACCGTCATTGCGGCTCTCTGGTGAGGCGGCCTGTTACTGTCGTTGTATATGTATGGGTGCGCCTCATATTTCTCAGCGCGCATGGGGCTGTCCTTCATCATCGCAAATGGAGAGATGTTGTTGTTCTGCATATACCCCTGTGGCGGATTAGTGATCTGCACCAGATCACTGAATGGGTGTATCCCTTTCCACTCGCAGGCGGAAGTGTTGCCCGGCATCGGCTTCTGAGGATTGCAGCCGGCAGGACGAATTGGAACCCTGCCGTTTCTGACGTAGAAAATATCGCCATCAACGGTTCCAACCATGATGTTCTGCGACATATACTGCAATTTTGAAAGGGCAGTTTTCATTTCGCCTAGATTCCTGGACTTATACATTTCAAAAGTCTGGTCAGCTAAGCCGACCTCGTTCATGTATGGAATTGCCATGGTATAAGCCTTTCCATCCTTGTGCGCCACGACCGGCCCATGATGGGTATATTCAATATCCATCTCCTGGGTCTTGATTTGCCCTCCGGCGAGCACTTTGATCGCTTCCTTGCGGACGATGATATCCCGCCACTTTCCGTCGAACTTATACTGGCGCGGATTGGCCGGATTGAGTTCTTCTTCGTAGACATCCGAAGTGTCGGGACCGCCTGTAGTCATTGCAACTGACGCCCATCTGCTGTGCCCAAGAGAAGGGAACGGGATCCCGAGTATGCTGACACCCGATGCGGCGAAATCGCCGGCGTAAATTCTCACTTCATAAAAACGGAATTCTCCGTACCAGCTCAGATGAGGATCGATTACGGCTATGGGCGCTTTCATTGCAGTCTTTGAAGGCGCCAGGAGCATCTGATTTGATCCGCGATAGGCTGCCGGGTCCGGCTTGATGCCGGCTCGTTCGAGATCCCCGCTGGCCTCGCCCAGTGGCCAGCCCCAGATGATGAATCGTCCGAGCGAAATCACCTGTGCCGGATTAAGCTCAGGCGCCCAGGCGGGAACCTGCTCGGGGTGTTCTTTCATGAACTGTTTGACGCCGGCTTGATAGGACTCAAAGCAGGCACGCATCTTCGGACTCACTTCATTGTATCTTTCACGCGCGATGGCTGCGTGTCTCCACATCCGTTGGATGTAGTCATGCCTGACCCATTCGGGACCGAAGGCTTCCGCCATTGTCCCCTCGGCCTTGCGGTAGTTTCGCAGCAGCTCCTCCAGTCGATCTTCAGCCTGAGCATAACCAATCGCGTATGCAGCAGACTCCAGCGTCGGCGCGAAGATATGCGGAACCCCGAATTCATCTCGTATGATTTCAATATCGCCCGATTTCGCCAAACCTGAAGGTGACGGTATCGATAGTGATATGAAAATTACCAGCAGTGACGCTAATGAAAAAATCCGTTTCATGATCATGCTCCTATAGGTGAAGTTTGATAAACCTGCGTGATAACCGTTATTCTTGTTCCGTCGAAGTCTTAACTGTTTTGATTCCAGTTGCCGTTAAAACCGCGACTGCAAAGAAAGTCCCGCCAACCCAGCCCAGCCATGTGGGGTGAACCGCGATGATCCAGCCGCCGAGGATTGGCGCAATGATTCTGGTGAAGCTTTCAATCGAGGTGACAGAGCCCAGCACGCCGCCTCTTCTGTTCGGCGGCGCGGATTGTGTGATGATGCTGGTTAGAGACGGGCGTGCCATGCCGTGGCCGAACGAAAAGAGCAGCGCTACAAAAATCAGTTTCCACCAAACATCGACAAGAACGATATAGTAAAGACCAATCGTGCTTGAAATCAGCCCAATGAGCAGCGCCCGGCTATCTCCAAAGCGCTTTACCAGTGGACCGACTACTCCACCTTGCCAGATGATTCCCAGAAGACCGATGAACCCGAGGAAATATCCGGTCTGCTCCGCACTGAACTTCAATTGCTTGTCTGCAAACAGCGGGAACATCGTCACATAAAGCGCAAACGGAAGCGTCATGAAAAAGAAGACCAGCAGCAGGCGGCGAAGCTCCCTGATGCTCAGATAATCAAAAACGCGCGTGTAGGTTGCCAGCCCTTTGGGCCTTAACTCGTCCCGTTTATGCTGCGTCTCAGGCAACAGAAAGACCGTGGCCATGATGCTGGTAAAAGACAGAATTGCAGCCGCATAGGCCGGAATGTCGTATCCGAATCTCGAGAGAAATCCGCCGAGCGTCGGCCCAATGAGAAATCCCAGCCCGAAGGACACTCCAATAATCATGCCAAAATTTCTGGCTCTGTCTTCTGGTTTGGTGATGTCGCTGATATATGCCTGGGCCACTGTCAGATTCCCGCCGGACAATCCGTCGATCACCCTGGCGACAAATAGCCACATCAGTGGATTGGGCAGATGCAGGGCCAGGGCCATTAAGATAAAGCCGAGGCAGGAGCCGATCTGACTGTATATAAGCACCGGCCTTCTACCGTAATGATCGCTCCAGTCCCCCAGAATCGGAGATGCAAGAAATTGACATATGGAATATGACGCTATCAGCAGGCCTATGGTTTGAGGCGATGCATTGAACTGACCGGCATAGTACGGTAACAGGGGCAGAATGATGCTGAAGCCCAGCAGATCCACGAATACTACGATAAATATCGGAATCAGATTTTTGTCTTTGAACATTGGTCTCGCGCTTCATCAGTGAGTCGTTGGAAGAGTGTCTATAATCTTTTATGCGAGACGAAGTCTAAATCAAAATCAGATTACGAAACAAACGAAAACAAACGAAAACCCGATCGAGTAGAAGTTCGTTTGTCTCGTAATCCAGCTCAATAACTGCTTCGAGTGGGTCAGGGAATGCCATGATCCCAAGATCCTTGACCCCATGATCCATGATCCGCAGCTTCTTACTGGCCAGGTGCCGATGCCTGCTGAACCCGAATATTATTGATTGGGTATGGCGACTTATCGTCGATGCTTATATAAAAATTAAGCCATTGCCCGTCATTCTTCGCCTGAACCAGCACCTCAATTTCGAAATCATTCGATGATTTCACACTGTGAAATTTTAATGGCCCGGTCTGCTTGAAGGCGTCAAGATCCTGTTCGGCATTATTTTCATCCCCCCCGTGGTCTTTGTGGAATTTCCGTAACGTCGCCGAATCTCCGGTATTGAAAGCCTTGATGAACTCACCGAAGACCTTTCCTGCAGGCGTGTCCGGAAGCTTTGCTTCACCCTGTTGTGCCCGGACCGATACGTTGACCACAGAAATCAAGAGGATGGCCAGAACAGTTTTGATGGTTTTGATGGATAACATTAAGTTAGAGTCTCCTTCTTTGACTGGTTGATTGTTTGTTTTTTTGAATTTCCTACTTTGATCAGCGAATTAAATATCATGTAACGGCCTGATCATGAACCAAATCAGGCTTCGAGTGGTTATGAGTCGGAAAAAAGTTTGTTAAACATGTAAATTTAAGCCTGAGTGAAAGATCGGCAATTACGAAAATGGGAATAATTCTTCCCAAAACCGGACACAGGCTGATACCCGCGCTTTACCGATTGTCCCGTAACTCCTGTAAAATCAGATTTTGATCGCATGGCACGGAACTTGGATAGTAAATTCACGATAATCAGTTTGCGGCTTGAAAAAAAGAGAAAATTTGCAACGGAGAGAAAATGGACGTTCCACGAAGTAAAGCGATTGTTCGTAACAAGAAGATAAGGCAGGCGGTATTTATTAT
Organism: Acidobacteriota bacterium; assembly: GCA_016710075.1. GTDB lineage: Bacteria > Acidobacteriota > Blastocatellia > RBC074 > RBC074 > JADJLO01. Next base: position 54,772 of record JADJLO010000011.1, read on the forward strand.
CCTCACACTGGTTGCAGTTGGTGTTGTGACAGTAATGCTGTCGAGGCTTAAGCCGGCGGTGCAGGGCGTGGATCGAGGGACGGTGATCATCGATACGGTCAAACGAGGAGAGATGCTGCGACAAGTTCGTGGTTTGGGAACGCTGGTTCCGGAAGAGATCACGTGGATACCGGCAATGACCAGCGGTCGTATCGATAAACGACTGGTGCAGCCCGGGACGACTGTCACAGCAGATACTGTCATTTTCGAATTGAGCAACCCCGAATTACAGCAGCAGTTGATGGAGGCCGAATCGCAATTGAGATCCGCTGAAGCTTCTTACAATAACCGCAGGGTGGAGCTTGAATCGCAGCTCCTAAATCAGAAAGCCCAAGCCGCAACTGTTGAAGCCGATTACCAGCAGGCGAAACTGACTGATGAAGCCAATGGTCAGTTACACAAGGAAGGGCTGGTCTCGGAGATCGTTCTCAAACAGTCTCGCACCCGAGCCTCAGAGCTTGCCATCCGAAACGACCTTGAAAAGAAACGAATAGAAATGAACTCCGAAGCGATCAAGACTCAGCTTGCAGTTTCGCAGGCAGAACTTGACCAGCGGCGAACGTTTCTCGAACTGCGCCGCAAGCAGGTCTCGGACCTGAAAGTACGCGCCGGGATGAATGGAGTTCTGCAGCAACTCGCCGTCGAGGTCGGCCAGCAGGTGACACCGGGAACCAACCTCGCACGCGTTTCAAATCCAAACAAGTTGAAAGCAGCCGTCAGGATCCCGGAGACTCAGGCCAGGGATATTCAACCCGGGTTGAGAGCCTCAGTCGACACCCGCAACGGCATTATTTCGGGATATGTCATTCGCATCGATCCGGCCGTGCAGAATGGAACCGTGCTCGTGGATATCGCACTTGAAGGAGCGATGCCCAAAGGAGCGCGCCCCGATCTGAATGTTGACGGCACAATTGAACTCGAACGACTAGATAATGTTCTCTTCATTCAACGACCGGCTTTGGGTCAGGAAAAGAGCACAATCAAATTATTCCGCCTGGAAATCGATGGAAACCATGCAGAGGCAGTGACAGTCCAGCTTGGACGCAGTTCCGTAACGACCATTGAATTGATCAGCGGCCTCAAAGCCGGCGATAAGGTCATCGTTTCCGACTTAACACAGTTGGGAGATAACATAACTCGCATCAGATTGAACTGAAGTACTAAATTATTGGGGAGAAAAGAGATGAGTGGACCATTATTACGGTTGGATGGAGTTACAAAGGTATTTTTGACTGACGAGATTGAGACACACGCGCTGTCGGGTATTCATCTGGATATTAAACAGGGTGAGTACGTTTCGATAGCAGGACCATCCGGCTGCGGAAAGTCTACGCTTTTATCGATACTCGGGCTGCTCGATTCGCCGACTGCAGGGACTTATTTACTCAACGGCAAACCGGTTCAGGGATTGAATCTATCGGAGCGCGCCCGCATTCGCAATCGGGAGATCGGATTCATCTTCCAGAGTTTCAATCTGATCGGCGATCTGACGGTTTATGAAAACGTCGAACTACCGTTAACCTATCGCGGCATGAGCTCTGTCGAACGCCGCCAGCGTGTCAATGCGGCGCTTGAAAAAGTCGGGATGGCCCATCGTGCGAACCACCTGCCTTCACAGCTCTCAGGTGGCCAGCAGCAGCGAGTAGCGGTTGCCCGTGCCGTTGCCGGAGAGCCGCTGATCCTGCTGGCGGATGAGCCTACCGGGAATCTCGATTCAACAAATGGAGAGGCCGTCATGGAGCTGCTGCGTGAATTGCATCGTGCCGGAGCGACAATCTGTATGGTCACTCATGACGCGCGTTTTGCAAAACATGCCGATCGTTCGATTCAGCTCTTCGACGGTCGCGTAGTCGAAGAAGAAGCCGCCGCGACGGCAGTTGTGTGAATTGTGAAAGATTGTCGCCATGGCGACTTTCAGGATCGGCGGGCCGCTCTGGTTGACCCGATGGTTGCATTGCGTTACCAATAACTCCGTATTGAAAATACAAGATCACGAAACACGCGAATGAGACGCAAGAAACCAAAGAATACATTGAGTAATTAAGTCCGATATAAAGCAGGTTGACTCTGACTCTCAAATGATAATATCCCCTTCACCAAATCCTAAAATTCTCATCTCCGATGATCAGTTGGATGTCGTCGAGGCCCTTCGGCTGCTTCTCAAAGGAGAAGGTTTTCAGATAGATACTGTGACCTCGCCTGAAGAGATTCTCCCGGCTCTTGAAAAGCGCGATTACGATGTTGTGCTGATGGATATGAACTACACTCGGGATACGACTTCAGGGCAGGAAGGGCTTGATATGATCGGAAACATTCTAGCCCTGGATATGACGATGCCCGTCGTGGTCATGACTGCCTGGGGAAGTGTGGAGCTGGCTGTGGAAGCGATGCGACGAGGAGCCAGAGATTTCGTTCAAAAACCATGGGAGAACGAACGAATGGTCTCCATCCTGCGAAATCAGGTCGAGTTGGGCAGGGCGATTCGCCGGGGACAGAAACTTGAAGCTGAAAATAAGCTGCTGAGGGATGATCACCCGACCAGGCTGATCACTCAATCGCCTGCGATGCATCCCGTTCTTCAGGTCATCGAGCGGGTCGGACCCTCAGATGCAAATGTTTTGATTACGGGCGAAAACGGCACCGGCAAAGGGCTGGTGGCCTCCGCTCTTCATTCCATCTCACGCCGGGCTTCAAAACCCCTGGTGACTGTAAACATCGGTGGTTTGTCGGAGGGTGTCTTTGAAAGCGAACTTTTCGGACATATCAAGGGCGCTTTTACAGACGCGAAATCCGATCGTGTCGGCAGGTTTGAGATGGCCGATGAAGGAACACTGTTTCTGGACGAAATTGCCAATATCTCTTTGCCGCAGCAGGCCAGGCTTTTGAGGGTTCTTGAAACAGGAGAGTTCGAACGGGTAGGTTCTTCAAAGACACGCAAGGTCAACGTTCGATTCCTGTCGGCAACAAATGCCGATCTTCTTGCCGAAGTCGCTGCCGGGCGATTCAGACAGGATCTTCTTTTTCGGCTGAACACCGTTGAAATACGCCTGCCGGCGCTGCGAGACCGAAAAGAGGACATACCGCTGCTGGCCGCTCACTTTTTAAAACTGCATGCAACCCGTTACCGCAAACAGATTACAACCTTCGACCGGGCTGCAATGAAGGCCCTGACAGGGCATCAGTGGTCGGGTAATGTTCGCGAACTGGACCACGCCGTTGAACGTGCTGTACTGATGGCGCAAAGCACTATCATCACATCGGGCGATCTTGGACTAGATCAGGCATCAGAAAGTTCAAACAGGCTCGAGGAGATGAGCCTCGAAGATGTTGAATCGTTCCTGATAAAAAAGACGCTGGCCAGATTTGACGGCAACGTCAGCAAAGCCGCCGAAGCGCTGGGATTGAGCAGGAGCGCGCTTTATCGCCGGCTGGAAAAATTTGGATTATGAAAATCCCCCGATTACTGACCTTCGGCGACCCTCATCGGAAGGGCGTCGTTAAAGACGAGAGCCGGATTACCCCTGCTGCCGAGCCCCCGCACCTTCTCGATCTTGATTCTACGTCAGTTCGGATCACAACCCTTCCCAAACAATTTCATCCGCATTCGATCAGTTATGACCGTCGCATCTGGCTGCTCGTCATGATTGCCGGATTGCCCGGGGTTGTTGTTGCGTTGTTTTTATTGTGGACAGGGGATTTCTCATCAAAAGTTCAGTGGACTTTCACCCTGCTGATTATCATTTTCTGGCTTGGATTTGCTTATACAGTACGTGAACGTGTAGTCACACCGCTGCGAACCCTGTCGAATCTGTTGGCAGCACTGCGTGAGGGCGATTATTCGATTCGCGGCCGTGCTGCGGCCATCAACGATGACCCTCTGGGTGATGTGGTGCGTGAAGTCAATGCTCTGAGCGCGACATTGAGCGCTCAACGGCTGGGAGCACTCGAGGCTACGGCATTGCTGCGGACCGTGATGTCGGAGATCGAAGTCGCAGTTTTCGCTTTTGACGGCGATCAACGATTGCGACTGGTCAACCGTGCCGGTGAAAAACTGCTCGCCAGACCCCTGGAACAACTTGTTGGCCGCACGGCTGAAGAGTTGCTCATTGCCGACTGTCTGGATGGCGAGCCGGCTCAGACCATTCATCGAACCTTCCCTGGCGGACTCAATTCAAAAGGCTGGGGGATGAGGCGCACCACCTTTCGCGAAGGCGGCAAGCCGCATCAACTGGTGGTTTTATCGGATCTGAGCAGAGCGTTGCGTGAAGAAGAGCGACACGCCTGGCAGCGTCTGGTTCGAGTGATCGGCCATGAACTCAATAATTCGCTCGCTCCAATCAAATCCATTGCCGGCAGTCTCGAATCGCTATTATCCCGCAATCCTCGCCCTTCTGATTTGGAAGATGACATGCATCGCGGGCTTGCGGTCATCGCATCGCGGGCCGATGCCCTGAGTCGATTGATGACCGCGTACGCGAAGTTGGCCAGACTGCCACGACCGGAACTCAGGCCCGTCGATGTCGGATCACTGATCAGGCAGGTCATCGCTCTGGAAACACGGCTTGGCGTAGAATTAAAACCTGGCCCGGAAATGACTGTCTTCGCCGATCGCGATCAGCTTGAACAGTTGCTCATCAACATCATTCGTAATGCTGTAGAAGCTTCAAGCGAAACCGGCGGAGGGGTGCGCGTCACCTGGTCCGTCACATTGAACCATTTGGAGATTATGGTGGAAGATGATGGCCCTGGATTGTCGAATACCTCAAATTTGTTCGTTCCTTTCTTTACCACAAAGCCGGGAGGGTCGGGCATCGGCCTGGCTATCAGTCGCCAGATCGCTGAAGGACATCAGGGTACTCTGACATTGGAGAACCGTCATTCCGGCAAAGGCTGTCAGGCCATTCTGCGCCTTCTTGTTCAACCGTAAGTACAACACTTCATAGTCCCGGTTTTGAGAAAAATCCTTCCCAAAAACGGACACCTTTTTACAAAATATCTCTGTGGAATCATAGAGTTAGCCGGCACAAAACAATGGCACAGTATTTGAAGGCATATCTCATCAGGAATTAGTTCAGAGTTCATACTTCAGCGTGAGTATTAACGATTCTGATGAAATTTATATAGTGGAGTATTTGATGAGAAAATTACTTTTTTTTGTGCTCGCATCTTTTATCCTGATCCTTCTTCAATCATTCGCTTTTTCGCAGACAGTAATAAAGGCAAATCAGCTGCAGGAAGACTTTGCCATCTTCAAAAAAGCATATACCGAGTTGCATCCGGGTTTATATCGCTATGTCGATTCTAAAACGATGGAGCGGAATTTTGATGATCTGGGAAAAGAACTGCAAAAGGACATGCCGCTTGAAAAAGCGTACCTGGCTTTTTCAAGATTTCTGGCAAAGATAAAATGCGGTCATACGTATTGTAATTTCTGGAATCAGCCCGAGAGGGTAAAGCAGGAGGTTTTCGGCCGGGCTGACAAGGTGCCGTTCACATTCAGCCTGGTCGATAAAAGAATGATTGTCGTCAAGAACGCCTCTGACGATGAGCGGTTGAAGCCGGGTGTTGAAATTCTGTCAATCAACGGCGTTTCCGTGAAGGAAATTCTCGATAATTTGATCATCCTGGTGAGAGGTGATGGTTCAAACGACGAAAAGCGGTTATACGACCTGCAGTTGGCTGCTGTCGGCGAATATGAAGCTTTCGATGTCTATTTCCCCCTGGTTTATCCGCCCTCAGACGGCAGATTCAAAGTAGTTGCAGTGGATATTCGAACGCAAAAGCGATTCGAATCGAGCTTGCCTGCAATCTCCCGAACCAGTCGACTGGAAAAACTTGAAAGCCGGTACGGCAAACAGCAGACATCAATTGATGATCTTTGGCAATTCAAAATCCTGGACAATCAGACTGCATATCTAAAAACGGGCTCCTTCGTGATTTGGAAAATGAAACTGGATTGGAAGGCGTTTCTGAGGAATGCTTTTCAGGAAATCGACCGCCGGGGCATTAAGAATCTGATTCTCGACCTTCGAGGAAATGAAGGTGGGGCGGATGAAGCGGGTGAAGTGCTCGAGGATTACATACGATGGAAGCCTGTGCGAATCGAAGGGAATCAGAACCTTCTTCGCTACTCGAAGGTCTCTCCTGCAATCGACCCTTATTTGAATACCTGGGACAAATCATTCAGGAATCGGGAGAATCAAGTCAGGGATGCCGGTAACGGGTTTTACACATGGAAGAATGCCAACCTTCAGGATGTTGAACGTGGAGCCTCAAAGAAAGCATTTCAAGGAAAGATATATCTGCTCGTGGATGCGGCCAACAGCTCTGCAACGTTTTATCTTGCTTCACTGATGAAGCAGAATCAGCTCGCAACCCTTGTGGGACAGGCCACCGGAGGCAACAGGAGAGGGCTCAACGGCAGTCAGATGTTCTTTCTGATACTGCCAAATTCTAAAATCGAGATGGATATACCATTGATCGGCACATACCCTGTCAGGCAGCAGCCCGATGAGGGGATCATGCCGGATATTTATGTGAAACCGAACCTCGAAGATCTTATCAACGGCATTGACACAGAACTGGAAACCGTCAAGCGACTGATCTCGCTGGAGAAGAAATCATGAAAACACTTTGGCAGGATCTTCGGTTTGGCGCGCGAATGTTATTCAAGAAACCCGGTTTCACCATTGTCGCTGTTCTTACACTGGGACTTGGAATTGGAGCGAATACAGCGATCTTCAGCGTCATCAATGCAGTGCTGCTTCGCCCGCTGCCATTCCCGAATGAAAAACAATTGGTTGTTGCGCAGCAGATTCGAAAGGACAAAAAGAGCGACTCAGGAGGAGTTTCATATTTGAACTTCACCGATTGGCAGTCGCAAAGCCAATCCTTTCAGAGCATGGCAATCTTTACGTCTGATGAAACTACGCTGACAGGCGAAGGAGAGCCGGTTCGCATCAAAGGCGCGGTTGTCTCATCCGACTTTTTCAAAACGCTGGGAATTGTCCCGAAGCTTGGTCAGGCTTTCAGACCTGCAGATGATCTGCCTGGAGCAGGTGGCGGATTCAACAGCGTCATGCTGACCGACAGCGCGTGGCGGAACCGTTTTGCAGCAGATTCAAAAATAGTCGGGCGCAAGATAACGCTTGGCGAAACGGCTTTCACTGTTGTTGGCGTCACGCCGGCCGACATCATCCCGTTACAAACCGAACCAATAGATTATTGGACTACAGTGGCGGTCAATGGCGATCCGTCACGGTTGGGGACGGCCAATGCCAGCCGCGGTTATCCCGCTTACACAGGAGTGATTGCAAGGTTGAAGGCAGGTGCGACCATTGAGCAGGCACGTGCCGAACTGGCAATCATTCATAACAATCTTCAGGATAAGTTTAAGTCTGCGAATGCAGGGACCGGCATTATTGTGACACCGCTACGCGACCTTATAGTCGGCGATGTTCGCTCGAAATTGTGGTTGCTCCTGGGAATTGTCGGCATCGTGTTGCTGATAGCCTGCGTCAATGTTGCCAACCTGCTGCTGGCTCGCGCAACTACAAGGCAGCGTGAAATGGCCATTCGTACGGCGCTGGGCGCAAGCAGGCGCCAGATTATTCAACAGCTTCTCAGCGAAAGTTTATTGCTGTCCCTGATCGGCAGTCTCGCCGGTATGGTGATCTCGATGTGGATGATCGATTTACTGCTGGCCTTTTTACCTGCCGAAGTGCCTCGCATCACAGGATTGGAGCCGGATTGGCGCGTTTTTGTATTCACATTATGCGCTGCGGTTTTTACCGGCATTTTGTGCGGATTGGCTCCCGCGATTAATGCGCTGAAGACCGATTTGACCATGGCCATCAATGACGGGGGTCGGGGCACAAAAGGAGCGTCGGGCAGCTCTTTGCTGCGAAACTCACTGCTGGTTGGCCAGATTGCAGCGGCGTTGGTGCTGATGGTCGGAGCCGGCTTGCTGGTCAAAAGCCTGATCAAGCTGGAGCAGGTCAATCCTGGTTTTGAGACGGCCAATATCCTCACCTTCCAGATGTCGTTATCGAGTGAACGTTATTTCGATAAGCCGGGAAAACCCGAGAAGATCAATGCATTTCTCAATGAGCTTACCGGACACATCAAAATCCTGCCCGGAGTAAGCGGTGTGAGCTTTGCTCAGAGTGTGCCTTTGACTTCGGTCGAAAACAGCACCTCATTTGAGATTGTTGAGCGCCCTGCTCCAAATGACGAGAAACCCACAGCGCAATTGCGATTTATTGGTCTCAGGTATTTTCAAATTCTGAACATCCCCATTCTGAATGGTCGCGATTTTTCAGAAACCGACTCGCCACAATCCCCGCCGGTGGTAATCGTAAACGAGGCATTCGCGCGCGAATATTTCAAAGGTGAAGATCCGATGGGCAAACGTCTGCGACTGGGGTGGGGCGGGGATGCGCCGAAAGAGATTGTCGGTGTTATCGGCAATGTCCGGCACCGCGGATTGAACGACAACTCGCGCCCTGAAATGTATGTTCCACAGGCACAATTCGCAAATGCCGGCATTACCTTGCTGGTAAGCTCGAGCGTCAATCCATCAAATTTGATCGCGCAGATCAAGAAAGACATTTACTCAATCGATCCACAACTGCCTGTCACTGATATTAAAACCCTGGATGAGTACCGCACGAATTCTGTTGCCCTCGCGCGCTTCAGCGCTTTTCTTCTTGGACTTTTCGCATTACTGGCGCTATTGCTGACTGTGATAGGCCTATACGGTGTGATCTCTTATTCAGTTACGCAGCGTACCAGGGAGATAGGCATACGGCTTGCGTTTGGAGCTCAGGCCGGTCACGTCTTACGCCTGGTGACCGGCGAAGGGATGCGATTGGTCGGCCTTGGCGTTGCGGTTGGACTTGTTGCCTCACTTGCCGTGACCCGGTTGCTTGAAAGCTGGTTGTTCAATGTCAGCGCGACGGACCCCTTGACTTTGATCGGGATTACAATCGTGCTCGTGATCACAGCATTGCCGGCATGTCTGATTCCTGCTCGTAGTGCGATGAAAGTGGATCCAATCGTTGCTCTGCGTTACGAGTGATTATTGATTATTTGGCGAATACTGTGATGGGAGTTTTATGATAAATCTCAGGTCGGATTTGAAGAGAGCGGTGTCAGCTCTTTTGGCAATGCCCGTCTGCAAGCTCGCAATTAATCTGTTCACGGTTTTTCTCATTGCCGGGGCAGGTCTTGCCGGAAACCGATCCGGTGCTTTTCAGGCATTCTCCCAGGTTGGCGCAGCGGCTCGTCAGGGCAGTGAAGCGAAAGCGCAGCCACAAATTTCGAGTTTCAGAAGCTTGCCGATGGCATCTATGCCGTGGTTCGAAAGGACCTTCCTGGCTTTATGGTCGATGCAAATGACGTCTTGATTATCAACGATAACGATGTCGTTGTGGTTGATACCAATGGCGCTCCTGCTATCACCCGGGAAGTGCTCGCCGAACTGAAAAAACTGACGAATAAGCCTGTTAGATACGTGATCAACACGCACTGGCATGATGACCACATTCGCGGCAACGATGTTTATCGCGAGGCCTTTCCGGGAGTTGAATTCATTGCCCACGCAGCAATGCGTGATTACATGCCCGGCCAGGGTGAGATCAATCGCAGGAATTTCCTGGAAGGCGCCCCACGATTTCTTGAAGATCTAAAGCGGGCGGTTGCAAATGGCAAAAGCCTTACGGGCAGCGATATTACTCCAGAAGAACGTGCCAGTCATCAAAGCGATATCAGGCTTGTGGAACTGGTATTGAGCGAAGGATCGAAAGCTCCGGCCATCTTGCCGACGATATCCATCACAGAACGGCTGACGCTTCACCGCGGCAAGCGGATCATTGACATACGTTACCTTGGTTCAGGTCACACAGCAGGTGATCTTGTGATACACCTTCCTAATGAAGGTATTCTGATCACCGGCGATCTTGTCGTCTGGCCGGTTCCACTCGTGGGCAATCCCCAGTCCCGGATCGGGGACTGGGCTTCCACAATCGAGAAGCTGCTCGCACTGCGACCAACCATCATCGTTCCAGGGCATGGGCCGGTGATGCGAGATGATTCATACCTTATACTTCTGGCTGAATTGTTCACGTCAGTCAAAAAACAGGCAGCCGCTGCGGCCGCACGGGGTGAAACCCTGGAAGAGGCGCGGAAAAGCATTAATCTGGAAGAATTTCGAAAGCGATTTTCCGGAGATTCCAAAATCAGAAAGCTGCTTTTTCAAGCTTATGTTGCAGGCCCGGCTGTGGAGGCCGCTTACCGGGAAGTCACTGGAAAACATTAAGCCCGATGCCATTTTTCGAGGAAATGAATAGTCATGAACAACCTCTGGCAGGATCTTGTGTACGGCGTTCGGATGTTGATCAAGCAGCCGGGTTTTACGGCTGTGGCCCTTCTGTCGCTTGCCATTGGAATTGGAGTCAACAGCACAATCTTCAGCGTGATCAATGCTGTCTTGCTGCACCCGCTGCCTTATCCTGATGCCGATCGACTGGTCATTCTCTGGAGCCGCTCACCGGGTCTCAATGTTGCGCAGGACTGGTTTTCCCCCGGCCAATATCTCGATGTCAAAACACAGAATCAGGTCTTCGATGCGACGGCTGTAACGATCGGCGCCAGCTTCAATATGACAGGGCAGGGAGGTCCCGAGCATATTGACGGAGCTCGTGTATCGTCATCGTTCCTGTCGATGCTCGGCGCCAAACCGATGTATGGCGGCCTTTTTACAATCGACGAAGATCAACCGGGAAGGCCTCCTTCAGTGATCCTGAGCCACGGATTCTGGCAACGACGATTCGGCTCCGATCCGAATGTCGTCGGAAGATCGATCACTCTTAACGGCAACAACTTGACCATCATTGGAGTTTTGTCGGCTGGTTTTTCTTTGAGCAACGAGGTAATGCCGGCAGTTAATGCGATCTCAACCGCCGATGTCATGCTGCCTTTGCCGTTTAGTGAAACCGCACGCGCAAATCGCGGCAACGAAGACTTCAACATCTTTGCCAGATTGAAGCCCGGGGTCTCAATTCTTCAGGCGCAGGCAGATATGGATCTCATCGCGGGCCGAATGAAGCAGCAATACCCTGATCGTTATCCTCCAACAGGCGGCCTTGCCATCAGCGTTGTTCCGTTGCTCAAACAGGTGGTCGGTGACATAGGCGAAACGCTCCCTATGCTTTTTGGCGCCGTGGGTTTCGTGCTGCTGATCGCCTGTGTAAATGTGGCTAATCTGCTGCTTGCGCGTGCAGCCGCGAGGCAAAAGGAGTTGTCGATTCGCATCGCACTTGGCGCTGGGCGCCAACGAGTCATCCGGCAATTGTTGACGGAAAGCCTGTTGCTCGCGCTTTTGGGAGGGGCGCTTGGATTGGTAATAGTGTTTGGCGCCGTCAAAGCAATTCGTATTTTCGGGCCTGAAAACATTCCTCGTCTGAGTGAAATCGGAATAGATGGATCGGTCCTGTTATTCAATGGATTGATAGCCCTGCTGACCGGCCTGATTTTTGGACTGGCTCCGGCGCTGCGGGCGTCAAAAGTTGATCTGAATGAAACTCTCAAGGAGGGCGGTCGCGGCGCCGGTGATTCAAGTCCCGGGCAGCAAAGGTTCCGCAAGATACTGGTCGTCCTGGAAGTAGCGCTTTCGCTCGTCTTGCTGATTGGCGCAGGGCTGTTGATTCGCAGTTATCAACGCATTCTCAATGCACATCCCGGCTTCGATCCGCACAACGTTCTGGCAATGCGCATGTCGCTGCCCAGCGCTAAATATCCTGCGCCGGAATCCATCACGGATTTCTATAAACGCATCTGCGATCGAATGAAGGCGCTGCCCGGCGTCGAAGCGGCCGGCACAACATATTCCCTGCCGATGAGCACTGTTGCATTTGCATAGGAGCCAATTACCGTTGAAGGTTATATACCCAGAACAGCTCATGAATCGATCATTGCCAACGTGCGCATTGTTAATCCGGATTACTTTCTCACCATGGGCATAAAGTTGCTTCAAGGCCGATATTTCAATGAACACGACAGAAAAGGAGAGAATGACTCAATCATTATCAATGAAGCTCTGGCTGAGCGTTACTGGCCGAATGAGAGTCCTCTCGGCAAGCGACTGCAACGGGCATCGTCAAAGAACTGGCAAACCGTGGTTGGAGTCATCAGGGATACCAAACAATTCAGCACCGAAAAAGAGCCACCCATTACCGTCTATTTTCCTTTTGAACAATACACCGCAAGAAGCATGTATCTGGTAATCCGGACCACTCAGGATCCATCCACCATGACGGCGGCGATCATCAGGGAGATTCAGTCGATTGATCCGGAAATGCCCGTCTATGATGTTAAATCAATGGAGCAGCGTTTTTCCGATTCGCTGTCGAGAAGAAGGTTCTCCGTGTTTCTGCTTGGCATATTTGCAATTATCGCTCTGCTTCTGGCCGCCATCGGCATCTATGGGGTAATCAGTTATTCAGTCAGTCAGAGAACTCACGAGATAGGTATTCGAATGGCGCTCGGGGCTCAAACACGCGATGTGGCATTGCTCATCATGGGGCAGGGAATGAAGCTGGTGATCCTGGGCGTGATCATAGGTCTTGCGGCTTCACTGGCATTGACTCGGTTGATTAAAAGCTTTTTGTTTGGTGTCGGTGCGACCGACCCACAGACTTTTGCCGCCATCATCGCACTTCTGGTTTTCGTGGCGGTTATCGCCTGCTGGATACCGGCTCGCCGGGCTGCAAAAGTCGATCCGATGATCGCTCTCAGGTATGAGTGACGGCTTTTTCGGGCTCGGTCCATTTTATTTCGTACCGCCCGCCGCCGGTAAGGCTGAAGTCAAAATATGCCCAGCCTGACCGTTTATTCCCGTTCTGGTCGCGAATCGCGAATTGAAAATAGATATCCCCTCTGCCGTGAATACCTCCGAAAGGGCCGGTGCTCAACTCTCTATTGAATTCCAGAAGCTGCCATCCATTCTCTGAGGCCCATTGGTTTATAAGTTCTGTTGCCCTCTCTTCGGAGTTGCTTAACCAATGAACGTTCAGAAACATAGCCGCCAGACCGACAATGGCGCCGATAATCAGTAGCAATCCCGGTGTCTTGAAATAAATGGAACTGAAAACGACTAAACCAGTGCTTATCAAAATAAATGAGATCATTCGTACGGCAAATGTCATAAAGAGCCTCCTATTTAGACGTCTAAGCCAATATAATATGGACTCCCGCGAAAACAAACATTAATCATATGTATCACCGTTGAGGAGGCAGTAAGTTTGCTCAATAACAGAATTTCTCCCCTCGGCCTTTGTTTATGGCTATTTGCGTTTACTCTATTGGCCTCTGCACAAGAGCCCCCGGCGACTTCGCTCAGGCTGGAATCAGCAGTCGAATTATCGTTGCAGAACTATCCTGCGATTCGCGCGGTGAAGGCGCTTGCATCTGCAGCGACCAATGGCGAGGAAATTGCTCGCACGGCCTACCTACCGCGTGTTGAAATTGATTGGCAGCAGACTCGGGGCACGCGCAATAACGTCTTCGGGCAATTTTTCCCGCAGGGAGCTATTCCTCCGATTTCCGGGCCTCTGCTGGGCAACGCCTCTTTCACTGAAAGTGCATGGGGAAGCGGTGGCGGGCTGTTGCTGGCCTGGGAGCCTTTCGATTTCGGACTGCGCAAGGCGGGAGTCAAACTGGCAAGCCGATTGGCCGATGAAGCCCAGGCAAGAGTCGCTGTCACTGAGCTTGATGTGGCAACAGCCGCGGCCGATACGTTTCTCCGAGTCGTTGCCGCCGATCAGGCTGTTCGCGCGGCACAGGCGAATGTTGACCGCATGGAGGCGTTCTCAAACTCGGTTCACGTGCTGGCGGATAATCAATTGCGTCCGGGGGCAGATGCTTCCCGGACTGATGCAGAGCTGGCTGCGGCTCGCAGCGTTCTGATTCAAGCGAGACAACAGGCCAATCTTGCTCGCGTCGCGCTCGCCGAGGCAATTGGATTGGCCGGACAATCGATCACTGTTGACGCCGGACCACTGCTCGAATCTCTCCCATCACCTCTCCCTGCACAGTCCGGAGACAACTCGTCCCACCCGCTGATGAAATTACAGACAGCCTCGCTCGATATCATTCTGGCCCGGCAGCAGGTGCTGGATCGTTCGTTTTTTCCGCGTTTCAACTGGCAAACCGCGGTCTTCGGACGCGGTACAGGCGCTCGCGCTGACGGACGATTGCTCGAAAGTCATGGCTTTTATCCTGATACGCCGAACTGGGCAATCGGGCTAACGATCAGTTTTGCGCCTACTGATCTATTCTTTCTGCGGGCGCGGCGACGGCAGGAAGTCAATAATCTGACGGCAGAACAAGCAAGGGCTGATCAAACGGCACAACGGTTAAAAACTGAAGAAGCACAGGCGCGCGTATCTCGAAGCTTCAAGAGAGCTCACCGATAACACGCCGAAACAATTGCAGGCTGCTCAGGAGACCGAACTGCGTGTTCGCAAGCGCTACGAAGCGGAACTCGGTACGGTTATCGAAGTCGCAGAAGCCCAGAGACTGCTGGCACAGGCGGAAGTCGAATATGCCCTCTCACGCCTGAGTGTCTGGCGGGCTCGACTGCTTGAAGCAAAAGCGAAAGGCAATCTCAACCCCTCTCTCGAATTATTGAAAAACGCTTCCGTCAAATAGAACCAGGTATAAGCATCTTTAACAAAGAGAGAAAGAGCCAATGTGGTTGATCATCAGTGCATTACGTCGCCCTGTAACAATTGTCGTTGTTGCCATAGCCATCGTGTTATCGTCACTGCTGGCGCTGACGCGAATGCCGGTCGACATCTTCCCCAATCTCAATTTACCTGTGATATACGTGGCGCAACCCTACGGCGGCATGGACCCGGCGCAGATGGAAAGCTATCTTGTCTCGTACTACGAGTATCACTTTCTCTACGTCACAGGGATTGAGCACGTCGAATCAAGGTCCATTCAAAATGTCGGCCTCGTCAAATTGTTCTTTCATCCAGGCACCAATATGAGCCAGGCACTCGCCCAGGTGGTATCGTATGTCGAACGCTCACGTGCTTTCATGCCGCCGGGGACAGTTGCACCGTTTGTAGTCAGGTACGATGCCGGCAGCGTTCCGGTCGGTCAGCTGGTCTTCTCAAGCGAAACGCGCAATCTGGGTGAGATTCAGGACCTCGCATTATTCCGCGTGAGGCCATATTTTTCGACACTACCTGGAGTCTCGGCGCCGCCGCCATTTGGCGGCAATCAACGCACAGTCATTATTCGAGTTGATCCCGACAGATTACGCGAATATCAAATGTCGACCGAAGAAGTCATCAAGGCGGTTGCTTCCGGCAACGTCATTCTTCCCGCGGGCAATGTAAGAACGGGCGACCTCAATCGCATGGCGCCAATCAATTCGGTTGTCTCGAACATCCAGGAACTGGGCGGCCTGCCGATCCGCACCGGCAGCGGACCCACGGTTTTCATTCGCGACATAGGCACTGTCGAGAATGGATCAGACATCCTGACCGGTTATGGACTGTTCAATGAAAAGCGAACTGTTTATATTCCCGTGACTAAAAGGGCAGATGCCTCGACGATCGATGTCGTGAACCGCGTCAAAGCCGAACTTCCGCGAATGCAGGCGCTGATCCCTGAAGACATCAAAGTCACGTTCGAGTTCGACCAGTCTGCTTATGTTCGCAATGCCGTCCGAGGACTGGCATTGGAAGGTGTGCTTGGAGCCATTCTTACCGGGTTGATGGTGCTTCTTTTTTTGCGTGACCTGCGAAGTGCGCTGATTGTCGTGGTGACAATTCCATTTGCTCTGCTTGCCTCACTCGTCGGGTTGTGGCTGACGGGGCAGACGGTGAATATCATGACGCTTGGAGGGCTGGCTCTGGCTATCGGCATCCTGGTTGACGAGGCAACCGTCGCGATTGAAAACATTCATGTTCATCTTTCCCGTGGCGAGCCGAAGATGAAAGCCGTCTATGAAGCCACGCACGAAACGATAACCCCGCGACTGCTCGCTATGCTCACAATTATTGCGGTCTTCGTGCCGTCGTTTTTAATGGTGGGAGTATCGCGGGCTCTATTTGTACCGCTTTCGCTGGCAGTTGGGCTGGCCATGCTGGCTTCATACCTTCTCTCGAATACTCTCGTACCGGTGCTTGCGGTCTGGTTGCTCCGCGCACAGGGGCACGAGGAATCAAGCGATTCGTTCTTTCATCGACTTCAACGACGCTACACTGAACTGATGACAAAGGTCATGAAATTCCGCTGGCCGGTGTTGGCGGGTTATCTTCTGATTGCGGTTGCCGCCGTCTTGCTGATCGGTCGTCAGCTCGGTCTGGACATTTTTCCCGCTGTAGATTCAGGCATGCTGCAATTACGGATGCGCGCCGACGGGCACACGCGTGGAACGAACAGAAGTCATGGCGCTGACTGCACTCAAAGCCATAAGGGAAGAAGCCGGCGGCGACAAAGTTGAAATCACGCTCGGTTACGTTGGCACGCAGCCAGCGAGCTATCCCATCAATTCCATCCACCTGTTCACGAGCGGCCCCCACGAAGCCGTGTTGAATATCAAACTCAGAAGCGGCTCCGGCATTCGATTGCCGGAATTCCGCGAGAACCTGCGCAGGAAATTACCAGCGCTTTTGCCCAATGTGACGTTCTCTTTTGAGGCCGGAGACATCGTCAGCCAGATCATGAATTTCGGCGCGCCGACACCGATCGAAGTGGCAATGAGCGGCCCGAATCTGGCGGCTAATCGCGCTTTTGCCGAAAAAGTGCTGGCTGAAATGAAGAAGATTTCCAGCATGCGCGATTTGCAATACGGACAGCCCCTTGATTATCCGACGGTCAACATCAATATCGACCGCGAGCGCGCCGGGCAAATGGGGCTGACAGTCGAACAGATAGGACGCTCTCTGGTGGCGGCAACATCGTCAAGCCGATTTACCCAGCCGACATACTGGCGCGATCCGGCCAGCGGCACTGCCTATCAGGTGCAGGTGGAGATCCCACAGTCTCGCATCGCTTCCATTGATGACGTGCTCAGTTTGCCCGCCGACAGTAATACCGGAAATAAAGCCCGCGCGCCACTCATGCGCGATGTGGCTCAGATTGCTTATGGCACCATGCCCGGTGAATACGATCGCTACAATCAGCAGCGCATGATCACGATTATTGCTAATACAGCCGGAACAGATCTTGGTAGAGCTGCCAATGAGGTAAATGAGGCCATCAAACGTGCCGGCGATCCCCCAAGAGGCGTGACGGTTAGTCTGCGTGGGCAGGTGCCGCCGATGCAGCAAACGCTCACCGGCCTTGGAATCGGGCTTGCGCTGGCTATTGTGGCAATCCTGTTGCTGCTGGTTGGATATTTCCAGTCTGTCCGCATCGCACTGATTGCGCTTTCAGCCATGCCGGCGGTTTTGGCCGGCGTGACAATCGCCCTGTGGCTCACTCGAACTACGCTCAATGTGCAATCTTTTATGGGCGGGATAATGGCGATTGGAGTCTCGTCGGCAAATGCGATCCTGCTGGTGAGTTTTGCCGAACAGTCAAGAAAAAGTGGATTGACCGCACTCGATGCCGCGCTAAGCGGCGCATCGAGCCGCTTACGCCCGATCTTGATGACAACTTCAGCGATGATCGCCGGAATGATCCCGCTGGCGCTGGCGCTGGGCGAGGGTGGCGAACAGAGCGCTCCACTCGGCCGCGCTGTGATTGGGGGCCTTCTGGCCTCTACTGTCTCAGTGCTTTTTGTTCTTCCTCTGGTCTTTGCCATTGTCCAGCGCCGGGTTAAGGTCAAGCCTGTTTCGCTTTACCACGCTGATGCACAGGGCTCCGCGACGACTGATGCCTTCTAATTCTATCATCGAGGATTTTTTCATGGCTCGAAAGCAACTGATGTTTTCATTATTCATGGCCTTCACCCTGCAGGCCGCTTGTACTTCTGGCGGACAAC
Organism: Acidobacteriota bacterium; assembly: GCA_016710075.1. Lineage (GTDB taxonomy): Bacteria > Acidobacteriota > Blastocatellia > RBC074 > RBC074 > JADJLO01. The sequence goes on from JADJLO010000011.1 coordinate 72,815, forward strand.
AAAAATCGGGTGAAGGGAAGCCTGCGACCGCTGCCACGTCAATTCCAACGGTTACGGTCACGTCCGTTTTATCGCAGGAATTGAGCCGCCAGTTGAAGTTGCCCGGCGAATTGCTGGCCTACCAGGACGTAATGCTCTACCCGAAAGTGCAGGGCTTCATCGAATGGATCGGTGTGGATCGAGGTTCGGCTGTCCGGGCGGGTCAGTTACTGGTCCGATTGAGCGCTCCTGAAATCAACTCCCAAAAACGGGAGGCAGATGCAAAAGCCGGTGCCGCGCAAGCCTATAAACTTCAGGCGGAATCTCAGGTAAGCGTTGCTCGGGCGCAGCGGGTCGAGGCTGAAGCTCGCCTTGCTGGAACCGCCGCTTCATACAATCGTATGAAATCCGCCGCCCTCACGCAGGGCGTGGTTTCGGGCAACGAACTCGAAAATGCACAACGACTGATGGAAGCCGAGCAGGCCCGCGTCAATGCTTACCGCGAAACCGAAAACGCAGCTCTCGCTCAAGTCAAAGCCTTGTCGGAAAATGCAACAGCCACTCGTGAAGCCGCCAGTTCAGTTCAAACATCGCAAAATTACTTAAAAATCGTCGCCCCTTTCGAAGGCGTGATTACCGAGCGCAATGCCCATCCAGGCACTCTTGCAGGGCCTTCAGGATCGCAACCCGTGCTTCGCCTGCAGCAGATTTCGCGGCTGCGGTTGCTAGTTTCAGTGCCGGAATCCGAAGTGGCGTCGGTAAAAGCCGGCGCCTTGGTTAATTTCACGGTTCCATCGTTCCCTGGCGAGACATTCGCAGGCAAAGTGGCGCGTCTCGGTAATGCTGTTGATCCAAAAACCAGAACCATGCCGGTTGAGCTCGATGTCAATAATGCCGCACGCAGGCTCGCGCCGGGGATGTTTCCGCAGGTCATCTGGCCCGCTACCAGACCGCGCCCATCGCTGCTCGTACCGCCATCGGCAGTCGCCGTCACTACCGAACGCACCTTCGTTATCCGGATTCGGGATGGTGTGACTGAATGGATGGATGTCAAGCGCGGAACATCGACTAACCAACAGGGCGTTGATCTGGTTGAAATCTTTGGGGATCTGGCTCCCGGTGATCAGGTCGCTATCCGCGGCACTGATGAACTTAGAGCCGGAGTTCGTGTCAAAGCCAACGCTCCCCCGCCAACAGCTCAGAATAAGTGAAATACCGAAAAATGCCTGGGAGTGATAAGCTTAAATCGTTCGCTGACTCTGGCGTTCTGACACTGCTCAAGCCAATTCAGCCAGCTCCGCCCATCGCTCAAGATCTCTGTCCAATCCTGACTTGAGTTCCTGCAATTCATCATAGAGTCTTGACACCAAAACGTGATCGCTGCCATTAGCCGTCAGTTCGGCATCAACCTGGGAAATACGCGCTTCAGTGACTGCGATCCCTTTTTCAAGATCCTCGAATTCTCGCTTTTCCTTGAATGTCAATTTGCGCTTTACATTTTGATCAGCTTGATCAGCGGGTGTGGCAATTGTGGGTGACTTTCGATCACGTGATCTTACTTCAGTTGAAGTTAAGCCTGTTTCGGCTTTTTCCCGTTCGCGGATTTCCAGAAAGGTGCTGTAATGGCCAGGGTATTCTCGAATTTGGCCGCCCTCTTCGAATCTGAAGATGTAATCAATTGTTCGATCAAGAAAATAACGGTCGTGGCTGACGATTACCAGACAGCCCGGGAAGCTCTCAAGATACTCCTCGAGGGCGACCATCGTCGGGATATCAAGATCGTTGGTAACTTCGTCAAGTAGCAATAGATTCGGTGCGCTCATCAGAATGCGCAACAGGTAGAGCCTCCGACGTTCACCACCCGAAAGAGAACCGATGGACTGATATTGCATAGCAGGCGGAAAAAGAAACCGATCGAGCATCTGGCTGGCCGTGATGACGTCGCCATCGGCAGTGCGTATGTATTCAGCCACATCCTTAATATAATCGATCAGACGCTGCGACTCGTCGAATTCACGGCTCTCCTGATCATAATAACCAATAACAACCGTTTCGCCCATTTCGATATCGCCCGAATCGGGCTTCTGTCTTTGCGAGATTATTTCAAGCAGCGTCGTCTTGCCGGAGCCGTTGGGCCCGATGATTCCAATTCGATCACCACGCTTGAAATGATAGCTGAAATCGTTGATGACTGTTTTGTCACCATAGCTTTTACGGATGGAATGCAGGCTGAGAATCTTTTTGCCCAGACGATTCGAGTCAAAAGTAATGTCGAGTGAGCGTCTGGATGCGATCTCGCCGGCCAGCAGTCGTGAGTGCTGTATCAATTCATGAGCACGATCAACACGGGCTTTCGCCTTGGTGGTACGGGCTTTTGGCCCTCGTCGAAGCCATTCCAGTTCTCTTCGCGCCATCTGTTTCAGTTTCTGCGATTCGACGGCCAGTCTTTCTTCCTGTTCCTGTTTCCTCTCCAGATACTTTGCGTAATTTCCGGGGAACGATCTAACCCTGCCTCGTTCAATTTCGAGGATTCGGTTCGTGACCCGATCGAGGAAGTAACGGTCATGCGTCACCAGCAGCAGTCCGCCTCTGAAATCGGCCAAATATCGTTCCAGCCACTCAACGGTCTCAGCATCGAGATGATTTGTGGGCTCGTCCAGAATCAGCAGGTCAGGTTTGATGAAGAGGCTGTGCGCGAGAGCTACACGTTTGCGCTGACCGCCGGAAAGCGTACTCATTACGGCATCGAATTGCGTTATGCCCAGCTCGGCAAGAATTGCCTTGGCTTCAATCTCGAGATGCCAGACGCCATCTGTTTCAAGCTTGACGGCAAGGTCAGAGACCAGCGCCAGTAGTTTTTCGTCGGTCCCGCCATGGTCGGCCAGATCGTGGCAGGCGACTTCGTATCGACGCAGGAGATCAAGTTTCTGACGCAATGTTTCGCTGTTGCCGCTGAAGATGGCTTCCATGACCGTTTGATCGGGGTCGTATGGAGGGTTCTGCGAAAGATAAGTGACGATCTTGTCCTTTGTCAGGACGACGCGCCCGGAATCGCAGGGCTCTTCTCCGGCTATGACTTTGAGCAATGTTGATTTGCCTGCCCCATTGACACCAATGACGCCTGTTTTGTCGGTATCATCTACGCTGAACGTAACAGCTTCAAAGAGTGGCTTGATTCCAAAGGTTTTGCTGACGTTATCTAGTGAAAGGATATTCATGGTTATGTCGACAAGTTATCAGTTGCCGACACATTGTAAGCCGGGGAAAGTTGTCTACGCCAGTCATTCTTCCGCGGGGGGTGGATTTGAGCCATGAGCGCAGATCCAGATGTGGCCGAATTTAGGACGCAGAGCTCCTCTGCGTGATTCAATCAAATTCCAGAAAACTGATACTAGCCTTTAATATTTCATGACCTGATTGATATGAATCCGCGCTCAATTTGTTTCAATCTGGCCCGATTTGATTTAGCATTACCAAAATAAGAACCACAACGTTAACCCGGTAAAACTGGAAAAATGAATCAGGAAAAATGCGAAACATACCAAACAGATGATTTATCCTTAAGTAACCGCTTTATAAATTAATGGCAAATTGTTCATTCCATTTGTTTGTCTGTTTCTAAATATTAAACTCGAATATTCACCGCTGAAAGGAGAAATGTCCATGAAAGTATATATGACACAGGAGATCAGAAACTTGGGCATTGTAGGTCACGGCGACGCTGGGAAGACATCCCTCGTCGCCGCCATGCTATTTGTCACCGGAGCTACCAATCGACTTGGCCGCGTTGATGAAGGAACCGCGCCGACCGATTGCGATGATGAAGAAATCGCCCGCAAAATAAGCCTCAACATCACACCGGCTTATATTGAACACAAGGGATGTAAAATCAATGTGATCGATACGCCGGGATATGCATCGTTCATTGCAAACGCCAGACCCGCGCTACGGGTATGTGAAGCCGCGCTATTCGTCGTCGACGCAGTCAACGGCGTTGGCGTTCAAACGGAGAAGGCCTGGGATATGGCGGATGAACTCAATCGCCCCAGACCCCGCTTCATCGTCGTCAACAAGCTCGATAAAGAGCGCGCTGATTTTGGAGCCACTCTCAAAGCGTTGCGAGATACCTTCGGCAAAAAATGCGTTCCGCTGACACTGCCCATCGGGTCCGAGAAAAACTTCCGGGGCGTGGTCGATGTCATTCACATGAAGGCCTATGAATTCGATGCGGCCGGCAAGGCTAAGGAAATTCCGATCCCGAGCGATGGCCGGGGATACATCGATGAAACTCACGAAGCGCTGATCGAAGCGGTCGCCGAATCGGACGATACTTTGATGGAGCATTTTTTCGATTCAGGCACGCTCAAAGATGATGAGTTCATCGGAGGGATGAAGAAGGCTATTCTCAACCGCACGTTGACTCCGGTATTTGCCGCATCATCGGCGAATCTGACCGGCATTTCTTCGCTGCTTGATGCCATTGCGGATTATGCGCCCAACCCGGCAGATATCGGAAAGGTCAAGGCACACGCCGATTTTGATCCGTCATCGCCTGAGCTTGAACGAGCCGTAACCGATAGCGAAACCGCTTCGGGATATGTATTCAGAACCGTTGTCGAAAACTTCGGCAAGATCACCATGATCAAAGTCTGGTCCGGGATCTTCAAGTCCGATGCCAATATGTTCAACGTCAATAAAGGCTCACAGGAACGCCTTGGCCCGGTTCACGTCATTCTGGGTAAAAATCTGGAAAAGATCGCTGAAGCGCATGCCGGTGACATCATCGCCGTAACCAAACTGAAAGATACGGTTTCCGGCGACACACTCTGCGACAAGGCCGCATCGATCTGTTACGACCATGTGAGTTTCCCGGAGCCGGCAATCAGCTTTGCGATCGAACCCAAGTCGCGAGCCGATGAGGACAAGCTCTCCGGTGCTATTCATAAGATTCTTGAAGAAGATTTGCTGCTTCATTATCACCGCAACGACGAGACCAAGGAGTTCGAACTCAGCGGTTCAAGCCAGCAGCACATCGAGACCGTCGTCTCAAAGCTGAAAAATCGCTACCACGTCGAGGTGACTCTGCACCAGCCAAAGGTTCCTTATCGCGAAACCATCAAGGCCCGCGTTGAAGTCCAGGGACGTCACAAAAAACAGACCGGCGGACGCGGCCAGTTCGGCGACTGCAAATGCATTTTTGAACCACTGCCGCGCGGCGGCGGCTTCGAATTCAAGGATAAGATCTTCGGTGGAGCCATCCCTCAGCAGTGGCGGCCAGCGGTCGAGAAGGGAATCAAAGATACCGCCATTCGCGGTGCGATTGCCGGATATCCACTCGTCGATTTCAAGGTCGAACTCATCGACGGCTCTTTTCATCCTGTAGACTCCGACGATCTTTCATTCCAGCTCGCCGGCCGCAAGGCCTTCAAAACCATGATCGAAAAAGCCAATCCTGTGCTGCTCGAACCGGTCATGAATGTCGAAGTCGCGGCGCCTCAGGAATTCTCCGGCGACATCATGGGCGATCTCAATTCACGACGCGGCAGAATTCAGGGCATGGATTCCAAGGGAACCATGCAGGTCATCAAAGCTCAGGTCCCGATGTCCGAAATGCTGACCTACCCCCAAACCCTTAATTCAATCACCAGCGCCCGCGGTACCTATCATATGGAACTCTCGCACTACGACGAAGTACCCATGCATATCTCCCAGAAAATAGTTCAACAGGCGATTGCTGACGGTAGAGTCCGCAAAGAAGAGGAAGACTAGTTCGCGGTTTGCAAGAGCCCTGAAAATCAAAGAACCCGGATACTGACCAGCAGTATCCGGGTTCTTTTCGTTCCTCGATCAATCTCAAAACCAAACCAATCGGATCAAAAGTCTACCTGGCCCTCGCTTGAATATGACTTCTTAAGCAGCTGAACTCGTATTTCACAGGCCTTTTTGAATGCCGCTTCCTCGTCCCCATCGATGATCGGGACGATTACCTTTTTTATCTTCCCCGGCCGAATCGATGCCTGAACCTCAAACGCAGGAAACTCGCGCCGCCTCACTCCCAGAAATCCCGTGCTGTTTGCCTTATGCCAGGTCATCACCATTCTGTCCGTACGGGGTTTGCCCAGCTCGACTTCTATCTCGTCCCGATACTTCTTGGCTGCCACAAGAGCTGATAATTTGTTGCCATATTTGCTGTCAGAAAAGAACTTACGGTGCTCTTTCCCTTGGAATCTGACTCGCACATACCAGCCATGTGTATCGTCTGTGTCAATTCGCGAAATACTTTTTAATCTATGTTTGGATTTCATAATTGTGTGAAATTATACACACACTCATAAGAATCGGCAATTAAGGTGGAGCAAAAAGCTGAAAAGAAGGCAGGGATGACCGGGAATTAACGATAGGCGCGGGTTGAAAATGATGATCCAAAAAAGTTGAGTCATCAGTTTTTGACCTCGCAATTAACTGTTATACTCGGGTGCCATGATTCGTTTTGAAGATGTAGAAAGAAAAGTAGAGCATTATCATCCGGACGCCAATCTGGATTTGCTTCGGCGTGCCTATATCTATTCAGCGAAGGAGCACAAGGATCAGAAGCGGGCATCGGGTGAGCCGTATTTGATACATCCGCTCTCGGTGGCGGAGATTCTGGCCGATCTGAAGCTGGATGTTGAGACGGTGAGTGCGGGTCTGCTGCACGATGTAATTGAAGACTCTTTGACAACGCTTGAGGACATCAGCGGATTTTTCGGAGAAGACATCGCCAGTCTTGTGGATGGGGTGACAAAGATCAGCAATCTTGGCAAGAAGTCCAAGGAAGAGGCGCAGGCTGAGAATCTCAGAAAAATGGTGCTGGCCATGGTTGACGATGTCAGGGTCGTATTAGTCAAGCTTGCCGACAGGCTTCACAATATGCGAACGCTGAAGTATCTGAAGCCGGAAAAGCGAAACCGCATATCGCAGGAGACACTGGAAGTTTATGCTCCGATAGCCCACCGGCTCGGCATGAGCAAGATTCGTTCGGAGCTTGAAGACCTGGCTTTTCAGTACCTCGAACCGGACGATTACAAGCGGCTTAAAGAAGAGGTGGAAAAGCGCCGAGCCCCTGAAGAAATATTCATTCAGGAGGTCAAGGCAAGAATTGCCGAGAAGCTTACGGCGGAAGGAGTCCCCTTCATTCGGATAGAAGGCCGAATAAAGCGACTATACAGTATTTTTCTGAAGCTCAAGCGTCAGAAGATCCCGCTGGAAAAAGTCTACGATCTGGCGGCGATCAGAATCATCACCCATGAATCGAGAGACTGTTATTTCGCGCTTGGAGTGATGCACAAATACTGGAAGCCGTTTCAGGACCGCATCAAAGACTTCATTGCCAATCCAAGGGAGAATGGATACCAGTCGCTGCATACCTCTGTCGTCGGCGAGGAAGGGCATCATTTTGAGGTTCAGATTCGGACCGAGGAGATGCACCGGATAGCGGAAGAGGGCATCGCGGCTCACTGGAAATACAAGGAGGGAAAGGGAGCGGATGCGAGTGAAGACGAGAGGCTGAAGTGGCTCAGGCGGCTGGTAGAATGGCAGCAGGATACCGCCCAGTCAACAACCGATGCCATGGAATTCGTTGACTCATTCAAGCTCGAGCTTTTTCCCAGGGATGTTTATGCCTTTACACCAAAAGGCAAGGTGATACAGCTTCCTCGTAATTCAACGCCGATCGATTTCGCATATGCCATTCACTCGCAGGTGGGAGATCAGTGCACCGGAGCCAAGACCAACGGCCGAATAGTTCCCCTGAAATATCAGATTGAGAATGGGGATGTGATCGAAATCCTGACCACGCCCGGACATAAACCCAGCGGGGACTGGTTGAATTTCGTCGTCACCTCAAAAGCGCGAAACAAGATCAAACACTGGGTCGCGGAAAAACAGAGAGCTGAATCGGTCGAGGTCGGCAGGAAAATGTTTGAAAAGGAAGCGGTCAAGTTTCGTTTGAAAACCCGCCATGTGCTTGATTCTCCATTGATGGAAAAGTTCCTGACTGATAACGGCTATGCCAGGATGGATGACGTTTTCGCAGCGGTCGGTTATGGCAAGCTGACGGCCCGCACAGTGCTGATAAGATTCGTGCCGGAAGATCAGCTTGCCGAGATCGAGCATGCCAAAACCTCCAGGCTCCAGCAGGTAACCACCGTTGTCAAAAGAGCCCTTCGAATCGGCGATGACAGCATAACGATCAATGGTGTTGATGATGTGCTCGTCTATCGTGCGCCTTGCTGCAATCCGATCCGCGGAGAAGAGATTATTGGATACATCACCCGTGGGAAGGGGATCGGAGTTCATGCGAGAAAGCGTTGCAAGAACGTCGGCAATCTGCTGATCAACCGGGAGCGAATAATTGAAGTCAACTGGGAAGAGGACGGCAATCGCGAACCCTATGCAGTCAGACTCTCAGTGATCACTGAAGATCGTCAGGGACAGTTGGCGGCCCTCACTAATGCCATTGCCAATATCAAAACCAATATCCGCGACGCTAGAACTGATGATCACGATTACAAGGACGGTATCAGAAAAATAGACCTGACCGTTGACATCTCGGATGTCAAGCATCTCGAAAAGGTTTCCAGCGCCCTCAAGAGTGTCGAAGGAGTCCTTGAAGTGGAACGTATTTCAGCTGCCCCCATCAATAATTGAAGTTGCCCGGAACACATCCGATCACAACAAGGAGAGGGCATGCCTGTTTTATCTCATAACACAGGAACTCGAGTGCGGCTTTTAACGGTCATGATCATGATTTTGATGATTGCGGCTGTTACCTTTGAATGCGTTTCACGCGTCTCAGCCGATAGGCGTGACATGGAATCGAAGCACATCCGCACCGGGAGTAAGCAACCGCGCGCGGACCGCCTGAGGAAAAAACGAGACGATCTACTTTCTACCGCCGGGAAAAAAAAGGCGCCATCCATCTCTCATGATTCATATTCCGAGCAGGAATTGGGCGTTTCAGCCAGCAGTGAATCGCTGAATGATCTGAATTCAGAGGATAAAAGTATCGAGCTTTACGATAAGCCGCGTGAAGCTTTCGAGTATTATCGCCAAAAGCGCCTGCCTGAAGGGGAGACGCAGTTACCAATAGAGAAGTATTTCGACGCCTTTGAAAAGATGAGCAGCATGCCACATTTCTCGTCTGCTCTGGACCGTTCGCTTGACGCACGAGAGTGGAAAGAGATGTCGAGGACTTCCGTTAAAGATTCCGGGATCTGGTCTCAACTCGGCCCGGGAAATATTGGCGGGCGGACACGGTCGATTCTGATCAACCCTCTCAATCCCGAGATAATGTATGCGGCAGGCGTTTCAGGAGGAGTCTGGAAAACCAACAATGCAGGGGCATCGTGGAATCCGGTCACTGATTTCATCGGTAATCTTACTGTCGGCTCGATGGCCATGGATCCTTCAAACCCCGACACGATCCTGGTCGGGACCGGCGAAGGCGTTGTCGTTTCCGAAAAAGACACAGTGGGTGATTTAAGAGGCGCCGGGATTTTCAAAACCACCGATGGCGGAATGAATTGGACCCGTCTTGAAAATACTAAAACTGCGGATTTCTATTACGTCAATGACATCGTTTTCAGCCCACTCAATAGAAACAGAATTTATGCTGCAACAAGAACGGGTGTCTGGAGGTCACTCGATGCCGGATTGACGTGGGAAAATGTCCACAACCCACCCGGGCAAAATGGCGGCACGATCAACGGCGGTTGTTTTGACCTTGCCATTCGCAGCGATGTACCCGGCGATTACGTGCTTGCCGCCTGCGGTTCGTTTGAGCAATCGACCGTATACCGCAACATCAAAGCCGCTGAAACTCTAAACTGGATCAGCGTGCTGACCGAACGTGGCATGGGACGGACAGCTCTCGCCATTGCGCCGTTAGATCAAAATGTCGTTTATGCTATCGCCTCAAGCATCGAGAACAATAATTACCGATCTGCTTTATACGCAGTCTTCAGGTCGGGTGATGGAGGTTCACCCGGATCATGGACGTCTCAGACAAGAAATTCCAGTTCAAGCAAGTTCAATTCCGCCATACTCTCGACACCTCCGCTGGCATTTTTCAGTGACTGCGGCTACGGGTCCAGTGACGATTTTTCAGGACAGGCATGGTACGACCTTGTCATCGCGGTCGATCCGGTGGACTCCAATCGGGTCTGGGTTGGAGGCATAGATATTTTTCGATCAGATGATGGAGGTATTAATTGGGGGCTGGCGGGGCCTGTCTACAAGGGAACAAGCTTTGAGATCGGACCGATTCACCCCGATCAGCACGCTTTGGTATTTCATCCCCGGTACAACGGGACGACCAATCGGCAGTTATTTGTTGGCAACGACGGCGGCCTTTACCGGACTGACAACGCGCTCGGTTCGGTTCTGACCACAATCGGTTCGTATTGTACCGCAGAGAAGAGCGGAATCGACTGGATCAGCCTGAACAATAATTATGGCGTGACTCAGTTCTATTTCGGTCTGGCGACACCCGATGGCAAATCCTACATTGGTGGCACGCAGGACAATGGGACCCTCATGGGAACTGACGTGAGAGGCGTCAATGGGTGGCGGGAGATCAACGGCGGTGATGGCGGTTACGTGGCAATCGATCCGAACATTCCTTCAACGATTTTTGCATCATACACAAGTATCTCGATCAGAAAGAGCACGGATGGCGGAGCGACTTTCGGCAGTGCTACCAGTGGAATTGAGGACTTCGGATTATTCATCTCTCCCTTCGTTCTGGACCCGAGTGATCCTTCTCGAATATGGACCGGCGGCAACTACATCTGGAGATCGGTCAATGGTGGAGCCAGATGGGTGCAGGCGAGTTCACTGACTTCCGGCGGCAGCCAGGTGAGCGCGATTGCAGCAGCTCCGGGAGATGCGAAAAGAGTAATTGCCGGGATGGGAGACGGTTATATCCTCCGAACGGACGACGGTCTGACGGCAAATTCCGAGACATTCTGGTCGCCGACGCTTCCGCGACGAGGTTTCGTCTCTTCGATTTATTTCGATCCCGTCAATTCGGACATCGTTTATGCCACCTACTCAACATTCGGCGGAACTCATGTCTGGAGAAGCCTCAACGGTGGAGTCTCATGGGCTGCTTTGGATGGCAGCGGCAGCGGTGCTTTGCCGGATATTCCGGTGCATGCAATAGTTGCCGACCCGGCCAATACCGCGCGACTATACATTGGAACCGACGCGGGAGTGTTCGTTTCAGTCGATGCCGGGGCGTCATGGGCTGTTGAAAATTCGGGTTTCGCCAACGTCATTACGGAATCGCTGCAAATGCACATAGCCAACGGCGTGTCTACGCTCTACGCGTTTACTTATGGACGCGGAGCCTGGCGTGTAACGATAAACAACAACTCATGCAATTACTCGCTCCCGACCGCTACCCTGAATCTGAGCGCCTCGGCTTCAAACGGAACCATCGATGTCAAAGCCGGACCGGCCGGCTGCAACTGGACCGCTTCGAGCAGTACCACCTGGCTCAAGATCGCCGGCGGAGGCAGCTCTGACGGAAAAGTATCTTATTCAGTCGAAGCGAATAAGAGCCTTGATTCGAGAATCGGTACTGCCTTGATTGCCGGTAAAACATTGACCGTAATTCAGCCCGGCCTTGAAGACAGGGAAGTCCCGTTAATTTCGATTACAAATCCGAGACCCTCAGCCCCGGTCAGCAACATCACAGGATCGATCAATCTGGCCGGGAGCGTTTCCGATAACAGCGGCGTTCGTGAGGTCCGATGGGAGACCAGCAGGGGGGCGAGTGGAATTGCCTCTCTCGGTTTTAACCGTTCGGAATGGAGTGCGATATCCATTCCCCTGGCGCCAGGTCATAATCAAATAATAATGATTGCTGTCGATCAGGCTGGAAATATTGGCCGCGCGTTCCTAAATGTCAATTCATCTCCGGCATCGGCAATGGTGACAGTCGCCGGTACTGGCGCATCCGGGTTGTCGAGTAACGGCACCCCGGCGGTCAACGCAAATATCACCAGGCCAATTCGAATTGATATCGACGGCGCGGGCAATCTTTACCTGACCGATTCGGACAATCAGATTATTCGAAAAGTTACTCCGGAAGGGGCGATCATAACCGTCGCCGGTAATGGAATCAGGGGCTATTCAGGCGATGGCGGGCCGGCAATCAACGCTTCGCTCAGTTTTCCGATAGGCGTCGCCGTCGATCTCTCCGGCAATATCTACATCTGTGATAACGGAAACAATCGCATCAGAAGAGTGTCCGCGACAAACGGAGTTATCACAACCTTGACTGGAACCGGCGCGCAGGCCTACTCCGGGGATGGCGGTCCTGCAATCGAGGCACAACTCAACTCGCCTCAAAACGTCGCGGTCGACAACTCTGGCAACGTCTACATCTCCGATTTCGGCAATTCGCGAATACGCAAAGTGACCATCTCCGACGGCACGATTTCGACTGTGGCCGGCAGCGGCGTCATCGGTTTTGATGGGGACGGAGGCCCGGCAACATTAGCCAGACTGAATTCTCCAAATAATGTTTTCGCCGATAAAAATGGAAACCTGATCATCTGCGATGCAGGCAACAGCAGAATCCGCAGGGTCAGTTCATCCGACGGAAAAATATCGACCATTGTCGGTAATGGAACCAGAGGCTACGGCGGTGATGGAGGGCCCGCGGCCGAGGCTTTGATAAATGTTCCTGCCGGTGCGATTACCGATCAGTCTGGAAATTTGTATTTTTCTGATCGGGCCAATCACCGTGTCAGGAAAGTCGATGCTCAAACTGGATCAGTCACGACCGTGGCCGGTTCGGGCAGAGGCGGATTTAATGGGGATGGGCTGGCGGGTCCGGCATCGGATCTGAATTTTCCAACCGGGCTGGCGTTGGATCCGGCCGGAAACCTCTACATCGGCGATCGTGACAACCTGCGTATTCGAAAGCTGATAAATACTGTTGCGACCGATAATGTCGCCCCATATCTTTCGATCGAGAGCCCGACAACCTCGACAAGTTTTACGACTACATCAGAGATCTTTTCAGCGAGCGGGAAAGTGACTGATAATTCGGCAATCATTCAGATAAGGTGGAGCAACGATCGTGGAGGCAGTGGGCTGATTCCGATTTCCGGAAACTGGTCTGTCAGATCGATACCGCTTCAACTGGGTTTGAATAATTTTTCGGTCTCCGCCTGGGATGCGAGCGGCAATGTCTCAACCGCAAGGATCGCTGTCAGTTACAATCCAGAGCAGATAATTACGACACTGGCGGGGACGGGAGCAGAAGGCGATACCGGAGATGGCTTCTCGGGTCTTCTGGCCAGACTGTCATTACCAACATCGATTGCCGTTGATAACGCGGGCAACGTCTATTTTGCCGACAGCGGTAACCACAGGATCCGCAAGATTATGCCTGGCGGGATCATCGTCCCATTCGCCGGAAACGGAAATCTGGGTTCATCAGGCGATGGCGGCCTTGCAGTCAACGCCGCTTTAAACAATCCTCAAAGTGTGACGCTGGACTCATCAGGCAATGTTTATATTGCCGATACCAACAATAATCGAATTCGCAAAGTCACCCCTGCCGGCATCATTTCGACCGTTGCCGGCACTGGTCGTGCGGGCTTCACAGGAGACGGAGGGCCTGCCGATAAGGCGAGGCTGAACTCTCCATATGGAGTGGCTTCGGATGGAGCGGGTAATCTCTTCATTGCCGATACTGCAAATTTCAGAATCAGAAAAGTGGCTGTTTCGAATGGACTAATATCCACAGTGGCCGGCAACGGCAGTTTTGGGAACAGCGGTGATAACGGGCCCGCCGTCGAGGCGCGACTCAATACCCCTTATTCAGTGGCCATCAGTCGTGAGGGTAATCTCTTTATCGTCGATGTCGGCGACCATAAAGTACGTCGAGTAAGTCCTGACGGGATCATTACCCGGGCGATAGGGACAGGAACGTCGGGGTACAGTGGTGACGGCGGACCGGCTGCGAGTGCCCAAATCGACACCCCAACCGGAATTGGGTTCGATTCAGAAAGCAATCTCTACCTGGCGGACCTTGGCAACAACCGGATCAGAAAGGTCTCGACTGCGGGGATCATTTCCACATTTGCAGGCAACGGCATCGCCGGATTTTCGGGAGACGGCGGCTCACCTCTATCGGCTCAATTATCACTTCCCTCGGCCTTGGCTTTCGACTCTTCCGGACGCCTCTATCTGGCCGACTATGGAAATCTGAGAATCAGAATGATCATCGCGGCCAACGCTTTAAACTCACTCGCGGTTTTCTCCGCGGCAAGTTACCACGGAGGTTCGCTGGCTCCGGAATCGATCGGTGCGGTCTTTGGCAGGGAATTATCGGGCTCGGCTAAAAACGCGGAATCCACTCCTCTGCCTGTGACTCTTGAGGGTTTGGTCTTGCGGATCGCCGATTCACAGGGAGTTGTAAAGCTGGCGCCTCTGTTTTACGTCTCATCCGGCCAGGTAAACTTTCAGGTGCCGGCCGGAACTTATCCGGGCACCGCAACAATCACGGTCAACTCTGCCGGCGGCAATATCTCAACCGGAACCATGCCTGTTGCAAATGTCTCTCCAGGCATTTTTTCAGCCAATTCCAATGGTCAGGGAGTCGCCGCCGCATTTCTCCTCAGAATCAAACCGGATTTGCAGCAGGTTTATGAGCCTGTTTCAGTCTATGATGCTTCCACGGGTCGATTCAACCCGGTCCCCATCGATCTGGGGCCGGAAGGGGATACCCTTTATTTAATTATGTTTGGCACCGGATTCAGAAATAGAATCTCACCGGAAATGGCTTCAGTAGATGTCGGCGGGCAAAGCGCGGAGATACTTTATCTTGGAGCCCAGGGAGATTTCACGGGCCTCGATCAGTTGAATATCAGGCTCGATCGCAACCTTCGAGGGCGAGGCGATATCAACATCAAGTGCATGGTGGATGGCAGTGCATCAAACTCCGTCAGCATACGAATCAAATAGATCGTCCGGATAGATTTGGGACCGGCCGGCAATTCAATTTGATTGCATTCCCGGTCAATCGAGACAAAGTTCCGACTGCGCTTCAAATGAAACCTGTTTTCCTGTACAATTCCCGATCGAATTTCTATCAATCGACTCAAGGCTACGGGAAAGATAAATCCGATGGAAACCATTCAGACAGACCTCGCTCCGAAGGCCATTGGCCCTTATTCGCAAGCGATCAAGGCCGGCGGCCTGGTCTTTACTTCAGGTCAGATACCGCTCGACCCTTCGACTATGCAGGTCGTTGAAGGTGATATTCAAAAACAGACGGAACTGGTTCTCAATAATCTGAAAGCCGTTCTTGAGGCTGCGGGAACATCGATAGACCGTGTCGTCAAGACAACCGTCTTCCTGGCTGATATGAACGATTTTGCCGCGATGAATGAGGTCTATGCCTCATTTTTCAGCTCAAATAAGCCGGCGCGTTCGACAGTTCAGGCTGCCCGGCTGCCTCGGGACGTCAGCGTCGAGATCGAGGCGATTGCCCTCGCTTTATAGATAGTAAGCAGTTTTTTTGTATCGAAGCATAGAAAAATAAAGGGCTTCAGCCGATACAATGACAAATCCAATAAGGAGTTAATCAAAAGTGCGTAAGAACTTGTTGCCTGTATTTCTTTTTGTCCTGGCGATTGGACTAACCGCCTGCGGCGGAGGGAAGAGCACGAGCGGTTCAACCGGCGGTGATGATGTCGCCGCTGAAGTGAATGGTGTCAGTATCCCTGTCAAAGACGTCGATCGCGTGATCACGCAGCAGTACCGTGGGCAGGAAAACCAGCTTTCGCAACTGGCGCTGGCTGCATACAGACTGCAGGCGCTCGACAACCTGGTCACTCAGGAAGTTCTTTATCAACGCGCCCGGAAGGAGAACATCATTCCCGGCGATGATGAGATCAAACAGTATATTCAAAGATACAAGCAGGAGAACGGATATACGGAAGAGGCCTTTGCCAACGATCTAAAGCAAACCAATCAGACCGAAGATCAGTTCAAAGAGAACGTCAAGAAGCAACTCGCGATTCAGAAGCTTTATGAAAAGACAGAATCCCAGCTAAAGGTTCAGGACCGCGAAGTGGCTGATGTCTATAACGCCAATCCTAAACAGTTCACCATTCAACCTGGAGTTCAGATTTCGGACATCATCATCGATCCGGCGGATAATGGAATGAAGTTCGATGTTCAGGGAGAAGCTGCGGCTGAACAGAGAATTCGCGAGATTCAAACACGATTGAAGAATGGTTCCGACTTTGCAACCATTGCCCGCCAGCTCTCCGAGCACAACAGTTCGGCCCAGAGCGGAGATCTTGGCTTCCTGAGAAAAGATCAGTTTTCCAACATTCCACAGATGATGGGTCTGCCCGGATCTCTCGGAGACAGATTTATGGCGATGAAAGAAGGAGACATTACTGAGCCGATCAAGGATCAGGCAGGCAGATGGCATGTCTTCAAACTCACCGGCAAGCAGACTGAAACACGAGACAGAACGCTGGAAGACCCAAATGTCAGGAAAGAGATATCTGATGCGATTCTGGCCCAGCGCAAGCAGGTAGTCGATGCGTCATTACAGGCACGCGCACGTGAAGAGGCGAAGATTGTCAACTTTCTTGCCCAGCGAATGCTCGACAATCCTAATAGCTTCGGGGTGCTGAGGCCTGTTCCGGCGGCAACGACCGCTTCCAGTGCCCAACCGGCGGCTTCGCCTTCACCCTCTGCGACCGCGAAGGCCAAATAATCAAGCCTGTCCTGCCGCATTTTCTTATCAGGGAGACGTCAATGTGAGGTTATGACACTGACTGTCTCCCCGATTTATTTTGTTGATCAAAAATGCTGTTTAGACTATCCGAAGTAAATAAATCCTACGGCACGCAGGATGTGCTCAAAGGAGCCGGATTCCAGATAAATCCCGGAGAACACGCCGGACTTGTCGGCAGAAATGGCGCCGGCAAGACGACCATCCTGCGCCTGATTGCAGGCGTTGAAACTCCGGATACGGGAGAGATTGACAGGCTAAAGGGCTTGAAACTCGGGGTCCTTTCACAGCATGTCGATTTTATCGGCAGCGAGACTGTTTTGGACGCGGCATTGCACGTCTTCGAGAAGTTGATATCCCTCGAAAAAAGGATGCGCGAGCTGGAACATGCGATGACCGAATCTTCAGGTGATTTGCTCGAAAAGATCATGCTGGAATACAGCGAGGCCCAGCACATATATGAGCATGAAGGTGGATTCAGCTATCACGCAAGAGCCGAATCCGTGCTGCTTGGGCTTGGATTTAATCCCAATGATTTTGTGAAGAAAGCTGAGGACCTCTCGGGTGGCGAGAAGAACAGGCTGGGGCTTGCCAGATTACTGCTGCTTGAACCCGATATTCTTCTTCTCGACGAGCCGACAAATCACCTCGATGTCGAGGCCGTCGAATGGCTTGAGGATTTTCTCTCGGCTTATAAGTCGGCATTCCTGATCATCTCGCATGACCGCTTCTTTCTCGATCATACCGTCAATCGAGTGCTCGATCTTGAAAACGGCCAGATCGACAGCTACAAAGGCAATTACAGCGACTACCTCATTCAGAAAGAGGAGCGGCGCGAACAGCAGATGAAGGCTTACGAGCAACAACAGGAGCTTATTTCCAAAACCGAGGACTTCATCAGGCGCAACCTGGCCGGGCAGAAGACGAAGCAGGCTAAATCCCGGCGCAAGATGCTCGAGAAGATGGACCGCGTCGAGAATCTGAATAATCTGGAGACGGCAAACTTCAAATTGAAGCCTACTGCCAGGACCGGCGACCAGGTTATGATCCTCGAAAAACTTTCGATCGGCTACCCTTCACAGACACTGGCAAAGGACCTGACCTTTACGCTACGGCGCGGCGAGCGGCTTGGAATAATCGGGGGAAACGGAACCGGCAAGACCACCCTGCTGCGGACCATACTCGGTGAGCTGCGACCGATCGCCGGCGATCTGAGATTTGGCTCAGGAGTCAGCCTCGGTTATTACGACCAGCGCCTGCTGAGCGTCGACGAGAGAAATACAGTCATTGAAGATCTCAGAACCGTTGCCTCCTCATCAGTCACAGACGGCGAACTCCGTGGTTTCCTGGGGAGGTTCCTCTTTTCCGGCGACGATGCCTATAAGCCTGTTTCAGCGCTCTCAGGCGGCGAGAAGGGGAGACTGGCCATCGCCAAACTGATCTATTCAAGAGCCAATGTTCTGATGCTGGATGAGCCGACCAATCACCTCGACATTGCATCATGCGAGGCTCTCGAAGAAGCGCTCAACGTGTATGATGGAACCATCATTACTGTCTCTCACGACAGATACTTTCTCGATCGCGTGGCCACCAATATCCTCTTTTTCGGAGAAAAGGGCGTCGAATATTTCAATGGCGGTTATACAGAGTTTTATGAATCGCATCATCGTGCCCTTGCAGATGAGCAGGCAAGGGTTGCGGAAGCGCTGCGACAGGAAAAGACCTCCCGAAAAACGGTAACCCCCAAAACGGACTCCACCCGTAAATCAAAAAAGAAACAGGTTGCCGCAGCCGAAATTGAGACCCAGATCCACTCGACAGAGGCCGAATTTGGCGAAATAGCCGAACTCATCTCCACCGAAGAAGTTGCTCGCGACCGTGAACGACTGCAGGAATTGAGCGAAAAATACCATTCCCTCGAAGATCGGCTTAAGGATCTTTATCAGAAATGGGAACAGGCACTCGAAACCGAGTCCCAGGCCGCTCAATCCGCATCATGAACCTGGATCCTAAACTGAAAATACCGGTGCAGTTATGAAGACTATTGCAGCCAGAATCCTTGATCAGATGAAGATTCAATACGAACTCCGCGATTACGAGGTCAACGAGGATGAACTCGACGCCATCTCTGTCGCCCGCAAGGTCAATATGCCTCCCGAAGCCACCTTCAAGACTCTTGTGGCTCGCGGAGACAAGACCGGCATCGTTATGGCCTGCGTCCCCGGAAATGCCGAACTCGATCTCAAAAAACTTGCTTCAGCCACAGGCAATAAAAGGGTTGAGTTGGTGGCGGTAAAAGAAATACAATCTCTCACGGGTTATATTCGTGGCGGCGTCTCCCCACTCGGATCAAAAAAGAAATACCCTTTCTTTCTCGATCAAAGTGCACTCGGCCATGAAATAATCAGCGTCAGCGCCGGCCAGAGAGGGCTGCAGATGATCCTCTCGCCTGACGATCTACAAAAAGCATCTCAGGCCTCGCTCGCTGACCTGGCCAAACCCGCAGGCCATTAACTCTCTCACTGGGATTTTTTTATCATACTGATTCATAACTTAACGAGAAATCGAGGCTCATCCCGACACGTCTGTTGTCTCGATTGATTTTGATTTGCAGTCATACCTGACAGGAGATTTTCAATTAATCATGGCGAAATGCTGGTTATTTAAGACTGAGCCGAGCGACTATTCTTACGACGATCTTGAACGTGACAAGAAAACTGTCTGGGAAGGGGTCCATAACAACCTCGCTCTCAAAAATCTTCGCGAAGTTCGCCTCGGTGACGAAATCCTCATCTACCATTCCGGCAATGACAAGGCCATCATCGGCCTCGCCGAGGCCGTCAGCGAACCTTTCCCCGATCCTAAAGAGAAAGATGATAAACTTACCGTCATCTCTCTTAAACCTAAACGCAGATACCCGCGTCCGATAACATTGGCGGAGATCAAGTTGAGGCCTGAGCTGACTGATTTCGATCTCGTCCGATTGCCTCGATTATCGATTATGCCGGTGAGCAAGGAGCACTGGCAGGTGCTTGAGGATATGTTGAAATAACGTAACTACTCAGCGCGCATCTTCAAATATTCAAAAGAGAGACAGGCAGGGATTGAACGAACGGCAGGCAGAAGCCGGCTGATCGTTCAATCCCTTTTCCATTTATCTTTAGTATCTTTTGCGATGAGTTTCCAGATGGCCGGATAAAATGATACATCCGATAACAAGATTACTTGAGCTTTGAGATCTCTTCAAAGTATTTGACGAACATTTTGATACCGCCGGCAGTCTGGCCCCAGTCATAGTTCTCATTTTTGGCGTGGTAGCCGTGTTCGGGGAGGCTCAGTCCAAGAAAAGAGATAGGTGCCTTGAGGTGTTTCTGCATGGTGACGACAGCGCCGATTGAGCCGCCTTCGCGGGTGAAAGCGGGCTCGGTTTTGAAGGCGAACTTCATTGCGACGCGGGCAGCCTGGGCATAGGGTCCGGAGAAATCGCCGCTGAATGGTTCGAGAGCCTGAATTGCTTCGACTTTGACATCAGGGTTGAGTTTTTTGACGAAGTCCCTGACCAGGCGGGCAATTTTGGCGGGGCTCTGATTGGGAACCAGTCTGGTGCTTATCTTGGCCTCTGCGTGATAAGGGACGATGGTTTTGACGCCCGGGCCTGAGTAACCGCCGGTTATGCCGTGAACTTCGAAAGTAGGCAGAGCCATAAAGGCCTTGAGGACATCGGCTTCGGTCTTGAGATTCGGCCTGATGGTCTTCAATTCGTGAGCTTTCTGATAGCCCTTTGTGGTGAAGCCGGAGTTGACGAAACTTTTTATTTCAGCGGGAGTGGCTGGGATGACGTCGTCATAGAATCCAGGGATTTTCACCTTGCCGGTTTTGGCGTCGTAGCATTGGCTGATCACCTGAGCCAGTTCACCGATGGGGTTGCGAGCGGCGCCTCCGACAAGTCCTGAATGAACATCTTTCGAGTGTGTTTGAAGTTTGAACAGAAACGCCTGAAGCCCGCGCAAGCCATAAGGGACTGCCGGGTGTTTTCTTGAAATCCAGATCGTATCGGAGACCAGAACCGAGTCGGTTCTGAGGTCATCCTTGTACTTCCTGATGAAAAAGTCGAAATTGGGGCTGCCGATCTCCTCCTCAAGTTCCCAGATGAATTTAAAATTGAGCGGGATGTTGTTTTCAACGGCATAGCGAACGGCCAGCATTGCGGTCAAAGCCGGCCCTTTGTCATCGGTGGTGCCGCGGCCCTCGTATCGATCCCCGACCTTGTTGAAGCTGAATGGAGCCTTGTTCCATTCGCTTGGATCCGCGGGTTGTACGTCAAGGTGGTTGTAGATGGTAACAGTCGGATTTTTCTTGTCCGTGATCAGGGAGCCAAAGACGACAGGATTGCCTGGTGTGTTGAACGGTTTAGCAGTAGCGCCCAGATCCCGTAAAAACTGCGCTGCGGTTTCGCCGCACTGATTGACGTCTTTCTGATGTTCAGGATCGCTGCTGACACTGGGCAACTCAACCAGAGTCGCCAGCTTCTCTTCGAATTCACCTCGAACTTTTCGTATATAGCTGTCGATATTTTGATAAATGCCCTCTGTTTTCATTTTTCCTCCGATATCCAGAATAGTTTATAAATAATAGATGAGAGACCTGGTTTGCAGGCTGCCGCCGGGTTGGATAAATATGTCGGCTTTAAGCAATGAACTTGAGAGTTGTGTCGCCAATTTTTATGACATCACCATTCGCGAGCGGAAAGGGCTCCATGGGTTTGAGCTTCTTGCTGCCGTTGACAGCCGTGCCGTTGGCGCTCCCGAGGTCCTCGACAAAGAACTGAGATCCGCGCACCGAGATTCGCGCATGTCGACGGGAGATTCTTGCCGCAGGATCGTATGTCGAGAGATCGACATCCGGCCGAATCCCTCTGTGCGGATCGATGCGACCGATTGTCACATCACCAGTGCAGGTAAGAGGGAACTGGAAATCCGATTCGATATCCAGAACCACAAGTCGTGCTGCAACTGTTTCGATGCTCGGTGGCCTCTCCCCAAAATATTGCTTGTAAAGATCGGTCGGGGAGATGCCGCGCCCACAGAGCTTGCAATCGGAAATTCTCGTAAACTGGGACTGCCCGATCTGGGTAGAGTATAGCTCGTTCTCTCTGATAAGCGTGTCGAGAAAGGTCTCACGCTCCGGCTCTGTCATCTCATCCCAGTTCAATTTTCGCTCTGAGGTTAATTTGCGAAGCTCGTGCAGTGCGTGTTCATGTCGCACTGATTTAAGCATCCGCGTATCTTCGCAAAGAATATCGAAGAGAATCAGCTTATGTTCCGGGGTTAGCTGATTCAACCATTCTCTTAATTGTTGATCGACGGTTATGGGGTCTGACATTCTACTTACCTCGAAAGGATTTTAACCATTTTTAATTTCCCCGTAAACTGTTTGATGGTAAATAGATATTGTTTAAAATAATTGTCCTGGCAAAATGGGGCGATCCGGCATGACTTAATCACTTTCCTCCGGGGATCATAGCCTGTAAAACATAGGCCTGAGCCAGGACCAGAAGGCCGACCAGAATAGCCAGAGCCAGACTGTGGAAGAAAACGTACCGGAGAATAGTGCCTTCGTTTCCGTGCTGGCCCGTGGCAACACCGGCCACGACTATCGATTGAGCATCGATCATTTTACCCATGACACCGCCGGAACTGTTTGAAGACGCCGCCAGTATTGGGGAGATGCCCAACTGTTCGGCGGTGATCTGCTGTAGATTTCCGAAGAGCACGTTTGAAGACGTGTCGCTGCCGGTCAATGCGACTCCAAGCCATCCGAGCAACGGTGAGAAGAATGGAAATAGTGGTCCGGTCGCGGCGAACGCCAGCCCCATTGTCGCGTCAAGCCCGCCATACCTCGTTGTGAATCCCAGCGCCAGCATGGCTGCAATCGTCAGCAGCGATATGCGGACACGTTTGAGAGTCAGGAGATAGAGTCTGACCAGTCTGCCGATGGAAAGTTTCAACAGAAGACCTGATATCAGGCCTGAAAGCAGAAGGGCTGTTCCTGTTGCCGACAGCCAGTTGAAAGAGAAGATCGCTTCCTCAGCTTTGGGAACTGCCACCACCGGCGGGGCCCTGAAGACCATTTTATTGAGCAATGGGACAGGGATATCGATCTGGGATATCCCGTTCAAAAAGACCTTGATCTGAGGCAGTCCCCATAAAAAGACCAGCAGGGAGAGAATGATCCAGGGCATCCATGCCTTTAATGCCTCGGTTGTGCCGGGACTGGCATCCATGGATTTTCCATCGAATTCTGATTGATTCGGGTTCTCATCTTCAAATCTCCAGGTTTTGGCAGGCTGCCAGAATCTCAGCAGAATAATCAACGATAAGATTGAAGCGGCTGAGCCTGCGATATCCACCACCCAGGGGCCATGAAAATTGCTGACGAGAAACTGTACTATTCCAAATGATCCGCCGGTGATCAGACAGGCCGGCCAGACCTCTTTCATTCCCTTGTAGCCGGCCATCGCCCAGATCAGCCAGAAAGGGATGATCAGAGAAAAAAGAGGGAGCTGTCGCCCGACCATCGAACTCAGTTGTTCAAGCGGCAACCCGGTGACTCTTGCCAGGGCGATAATCGGTGTGCCGAGGGCGCCAAACGCCACTGGAGCGGTGTTGCCAATCAAGGCCAGTCCCGCTGCCTGCAACGGCTTGAAACCAAGCCCGATAAGCATCGCAGCCGAAATGGCCACAGGAGTGCCGAACCCGGCGGCTCCTTCTATGAAGGCTCCAAAGCTGAACGCGATCAGCAATGCCTGAATCCGGCGATCACTCGCAAGTCCGGCAACCGTCTGCTTTACTATCTCGAATTTACCCGTCTCGACCGTGAGGTCATAAACGAAAATCGCGTTGAGCACAATCCACCCGATGGGGAAGAGCCCATAGGCCGCTCCGTTTGCCGCCGCGGCTGCCGTCAGTCGGATTGGCATGCCATAGACCACGATCGCCACCAGAGCCGAAATCGCCAGTCCCGCAAGCGCCGCCAGATGTGCCCTGACATGAAAAAATGCCAGCAACCCGAGCAGCACCACAACCGGCAATGATGCGATCAGTGCCGAAACCATTAAATTGCCAACCGGATTGTAGATTTGTGTCCAACTCATCAGTCGTTATCTTCTCCATTACGGGATTATTTTGGTTGCTCATCTCAATAATGCGAGATCCACCCAGAAATTTGAAGCCCAGAAATTCATTAGAATCAAAAAAGTATCTGGAAAAATTTTCCATATCAGGTTATAACCATTATGTTTTCCTTTGTGCCCCACCAGACCGCCCCCCTCACTAACACGAAGGAGAAACCTGAGAAATGGAAATCGAGTCAAGAGTTGTCGCTTCCTTCGACACAGAAGAACGCAGGCACTACCAGGGCATCAATACTACCGATAAAAAATATACACAGATAATCAAACTGATTTCAGATTCAGAAAGTCAGGAATCGAGCATCGATCTTCTGGCAGCTTCAATTGTCATCGGGCTCACTGCCCAGTTCGTCAGTTTTATCTTCGGATGGACTACGGAATATATACCGCGCCTCCTGGATAATCTACTTTTGAGTTCATTTATGGGCCTCTGCGTCGGTGTCATTGCTTTTGCATGGATGAAAGACGATAAATAGACACCGCGTCAGGGGGCAGGACTATCAGACACTCGACGCGTTTATCAAAACCGATAAGCCACTGACAATACGGAAAAACACAGAAAAAGCTTCTTTCGAGGATTCTTTTTTTTCGTGTTTTTCCGTATTTTCAGTGGTTTAATTTTTATTCGAGGTTGTACTGAGTGATGACTCTGAGCAGTTCGGCAACGCTCCAGGCCTGAGCGATGCATCCACCGGCGCTGTGTGGCGGCTCGCCGTCAAAAACTTCGGAAATCTGACCCAGTCCGGCAGTCTTCAGATGATCGCGAAAAGCGCCGATGATTTCGCGGGCACGGATTCGGTTCTCTTGAGAAAGCCCATGGATTTTGAATCTGGCGGTAATGAAGGGGCCCAGCAGCCAGGGCCAGACCGTTCCCTGGTGATAGGCGCTGTCACGACTTGCCTGATCTCCCTGATAAAGCCCTTTGTAACGTGGATCGAATGGCGACAAAGTCCTTAAGCCCACAGGTGTGAGCAGGTGATGTTCAACGGTATTAATGATTTTTTTCGCTTTTTCCGCGTCGATCATCGAGTGCGGCAGGCTGATTGCGAAGATCTGGTTGGGGCGAATGGATGCGTCTTTGTATGCGTCATCGATGACATCAAAGAGGCATTCCGCTTCACTGTTCCAGAATTTGAAATTAAAACTCTCTGATGCAAGAGCCGCCAGGTCGCGAACTTTTGTCAAAGTTGACTGATCTTTAAATTCGGACGCCAGCGATTCGCTTATTTTCAGGGCGTTATACCAGAGCGCCTGTATTTCCACTGGCTTGCCGGTTCGCGGGGTGATTACATTCTCTCCCACTTTTGCATCCATCCAGGTAAGTTGAACGCCATTCTCTCCTGAATGCAGCAATCCGTCCTGATCGATCTTTATTTGATAGCGAGTCCCGCGCTCATGCCAATTGAGAATATCAACGAGCGAGTCGTAGAAATTCTGTTTGATAAAATCGATATCGCCTGTTGCATGTAATAAAGCGCGAATTGTTTCGAAGAACCAGAGTGTGGCGTCGACCGTATTGTACTCGGGTTCTTCGCCGCCGTCGGGGAAGCGGTTGGGAATCATTCCCATGTCAATATGCCTGTTGAATTCGAGGAGAATGCTTTTGGCGATTTCCGGACGCTTCGTCGCCAGAGTCAGCCCTGGTAGTGCAATCAGCGTGTCTCGTCCCCAGTCAGCAAACCAGGGATAACCTGCAATGACGGTTTTCTGATCGTTGCGGGCGACGATGAACTGATCGGCCGCAGCTAACAACTGTTGCACAAATTCATTTTTCACCCCCGCGGGTGCTGATATCGATTTTCTCCTGAGAATTTCAATATTTCTCAGGCCTCTCTCTCATTTATCCGATGCGGAATTGTCGAAGCGATGACCGATGCCTCAGACTCGTTTTCGAGGATGAATCTCAATAAAAACGGATTAAACAAATCTTCGCGGTAGTCGAGCCCGCGTTCCCTCTCAACTTCATATTCGAAATTTCTGTACCACAACCCCGCCGGTTCGACCGATGACGCATTATGAGCCAGATGGACAATCGGTGCGTCATGATAGAGCCTCGTTGAGACGATTCCTTCACTGATCTCGTAGCTTGAATTGACAGCCTCGTTTTCATGCATCAGGGAATGATAGTCACGCGAGGCCAGAAGCGGTCTTAATTCAAGGCTGCATTCGGAATCTTCGGGCAGATTTTTAATCGTGTAACCGATGATCGTAGTGTTTTCATCGTGCACCATGATCAGGGTTTTGATGATTGTTAAACCATCAAACTTATACTCGAACACCGGATGTGGATCGAGCTTGAAGGATTCCAGATAAACATAGCCCTTCGGATGGATAACGCCTGGGTACTGGTTGGCTGAAAGTTCATACCGGATTCCGTCAACTATGACAGTCTCCTCGAATTTGGATAAGAGCGCCATTCTTAAGACCGGCGGCTTTATGGCTGCGGTCAACAGGGAATGGTATCTTCTGGTGTTGAGGCCGATAATGGTCGAAGATGCGAACCCGCCGAGGCCATTTGTTTCCAGCCATTCTCGCTGTTTCGCTTCCTCGGGATTGGCGCATATCTCCCGATTGAATAGTATCATCCTGGTCCTGACTCAAGTTTGATCTGCGTACAAAAATCCTGTCGCAAACATGATCTTTTATCAGGGTGATTTTATTCTTCGATTTTCCACCATTCGTGACCGTCAGTCTTGAGAAGTTCGTCCGCTTCAGGCGGGCCCCAGGTCCCAGCAGGGTAGTTGGGGAATTTTCTGGGTGGGAGAGCTTTCCAAACATCGAGAACAGGTTCGATAACCTGCCAGCCGGCTTCGACCATATCCGCCCGCTGAAAGAGCGTGGCATCACCAATCATGCAATCGTAGAGGAGTCTTTCGTAGCCGGTGCTCGGAGTCGAGCCAAAGTAGTCCGAATAATTGAAATCCATTTCCACCGCGCCGACTTTCATGACCGGACCGGGTATTTTGGCTCCAAAGCGAAGGGAGATGCCTTCATCCGGCTGAATATGGATGACCAGTCTGTTAGTCCGCAATCTTTCGACAGGAGTATTTCGGAAAAGCAGCAGCGGGGCCTGTTTGAACTGAATCGAGATCTCGGTCACCCGTTTGGGCATGCGTTTTCCAGTCCGAATATAGAAGGGCACTCCCGCCCATCTCCAGTTGTCGATCATTAACTTTAGGGCGACGAAGGTTTCGGTCGTCGAGTCCGGGACCACCTGGGGTTCAGTACGATAGGCCGCAAGTACTTCATCATTCACCCAGTGAGGGATGGGCGAGATGGCCTGCAATACTTTGGCCTGCTCGCCTCGGACCGCATTTGCTTCAAACGAAATCGGAGGCTCCATGGCGGTCAGCGACAGGAGCTGTAGGAGATGATTCGGAACCATGTCTCTCAAAGCTCCCGATGTATCGTAATACCCGCCTCTCTTTTCGACTCCCACCGTTTCAGCCGCGGTAATCTGAATGTGATCGATATATCGGCGGTTCCAGATCGGTTCGAAAATGGCATTGCCGAATCTGAACACCAAAATGTTCTGAACCGTCTCCTTGCCGAGATAATGATCTATTCTGTAAATCTGCTTCTCGTCGAGTACGCGGCTGATATCCGTATTGAGCTTGCGTGCCGACTCGAGGTCGTGGCCGAATGGTTTTTCAATGATCACTCGGCGGAAAGCTCCTCCTTCTTCATGCATGAGGCCTGCTGACCCGAGCTGTTTCACAATCTCGCCGAAATAGTCTGGCGACGTCGACAAGTAGAAGAAATAATTGCCCAGTGTCGCGTGTTTCTGGTCGAGTTCGGTGAGAAGAGTCTTGAGCTTTTGATAGGTTTCCGGAAGTTTTACGTCGCCGCTGATGTAGTAGATTCTCTCCAGAAACCAGTTCCAGATACCCTCTTCAACGCTGGTTGTGGCAAATGATTTGATATCCCCGCTTATCTGCTCGCGGAATGCTTCGTTGGATATCTCCGATCTCGAGACGCAGACTATGGCGAAATCCCTGGTCAGATGCTGGCTTTTAGCCAGATTGTAGAGCGCGGGGAAGAGCTTCCTTTTGGTCAGATCTCCAGTTGCTCCGAAGATAACCATGATGCAGGGGGCGGTAATCCTGTCTGACTTCTCATTGTGCCCGATTGCTTCGACCATTGTATTTTAGCCTCCGGCCGGTCTTTCAACGTGGCCACCAAATTTTTGGCGCATTGCAGAAAGAACTTTTTCAGCAAAGGTATGTTCCTGGCGGGATCTGAACCTGGTGAAGAGGGAAGCCGCCAGCACGTCTGCAGGAACCGCTTCTTCAATGGCCGCCATGATGGTCCATCTACCTTCTCCTGAATCCTGGACAAATCCGCTGTAATCTGAAAGCGAAGGATTTTCAAACAGCGCCATTGCCGTCAGGTCAAGCAGCCATGATCCAACGACGCTGCCTCGTCTCCATAATTCCGCAATATCGGCGAGGTTGAAATCATATCGCTGATCTTCAGGAAGCTCCTTCGAGATTGCATTTCTCATGATATCGAAGCCTTCAGCGTAGGCCTGCATCAATCCATATTCGATTCCATTATGAACCATCTTGACAAAATGGCCTGCGCCTGACGGGCCGCAATGAAGATATCCATCCTCTGCTGACGGTTTGAATTCCGCGCCGGCATCTTCACGCCCGGCAGTTCGATTAATATCGCCCCGACCGGGTGAGAGGGTTTTGAAAATCGGTTCTAACTGCTGGAAAGCGGATATTTCTCCACCAACCATCAGGCAATAACCGCGATCCGCACCCCAGATGCCGCCGCTGGTGCCGACATCGAGGTAATTAATTCCCTTTTCTTTCAAAGTCTTTGCGCGTTTGACATCGTCTTTGAAGTGGGAATTGCCTCCGTCTATGATGACATCTCCGCCGGATAGAAATCTTGACAGCGTATCGACTGTTTGTTCTGTAGCGTTACCGGCCGGAACCATGATCCAGACCGCACGCGGCTTGTCGAGTTTGTTGACCATGTCCTCGATCGATCGCGCCCCGACAACTCCTTCAGATTCCAACAACCTGACATTGTCGGGATTGAGATCGAATACGACGCAATCATATGGCCGCCACGATTAAGCCTGCGCACCATGTTTGCTCCCATCCTTCCAAGCCCGATCATTCCTAATTGCATTTTCATCTCCTTGTAAGATCTTTTCGATTTCAACTTGAATAATCTATTCAGAAGCCTCTGGTTGTCAGCCTGACTCTCAACAGGGTTGTATTCGCCGTGATGTAAAGCGTAGACCCGTCATCACCCCAGGCCACATTTGCTGTGGGGACCCCGGTATCGAATGTGCCGAGTAATTTGCCCTCAGGCGAGAAGACGTGCACTCCACCGGGACCTGTCGCAAATAGATTCCCCTTCATATCAACCTTCATTCCATCCGGTAAGCCAGGCTTTTCGCCCTGGCCCATTCTGTTGCGTCGAAAAATATTTTTCCATTAGTTATCGTCCCGTCCGGTTTCAGGTCGTAAACCATCCAGACGGCTTTCTCCGGATCCGAACAGGCAACATAAAGCCTCTTTTCGTCCGGTGAAAGTGCAATACCGTTTGGCCGCGTTATCTCACGAGTCAGGAGAGACAGTTTGCCTTTTGAGTTGAGAAGATAGACTCCGCAATAGTCCAGCTCTCTGGCAGGGTCATCCATCTGCTTTGGCAGACCGTACGGCGGATCGGTGAAATAGAGGTCGCCTTTCGAGCTGTATACAAGGTCGTTGGGACTGTTAAACCTTTTGCCTTCGAATTTGTCGACAATCGTGGTTTTGGTTTTACCGTCGGCTTCCAGGCGTGAAATCCTCCTGTCGCCATGCTCGCAGGCTACAAGCCTGCCCGATGAATCAAATGTCAATCCGTTGGTGCCAGGCTCTCTTCCGGTAAACGGCTCTTTGCCCGAATAGCCCGCGGGCTGCATGAATAAAGTTTCACCTTTGCCCTCCTGCCATTTGAAAATCGCATTATTGGGTATATCAGAAAAGAGCAGATACCCGGATTTCTTATCCCAGGCCGGGCCTTCTGTCCATTTATGGCCGTCAAGAAGCTTTTCCACCACTGCATCCAGAGGAACAAGCTGATCGAAGAGTGGATCATTGCGTATGATTACAGCAGAAGTATTCATTGGTTTTTGAGAGATGGGTTGTATTTTCTCTCCCGTTCTCGAACATGAACTGGAAAGCAATAAGGTCAATGAAATAAGGAGAATTGGCAGGGTATAACACCTTGTTTTGGGCATGGCGCCTCCTGAATAAAAATAATATAGGTCAGTTGCTCACTGGGAATGATTTCCATAATTTTACGGTGGAATCATATGCGCTGGTAGCCAGCACCAATCCATTTCTGGAAAAGACGGCCCTTGAAATAAGCGCTTTGTGATCAGTGAAAGTCGATATCTCAAGACCGGTTTGGTAATCCCAGAACTTCAAATTTCCGTCTTCGTCGCCGGTGACAAGACGTTTGCCGTCCATGGAAAAAGCAAGCGTCTTGATGGACGCCGAATGTCCTTCAAGGGCAACCACTTCCTTTGAATTTCTCCAATCCCAGATATGTGCGATTCTGTCGCTGCCGCCAACTGCGATGAGTTTCCCGTCAGGAGAAAAACTCACAGTTTGCACCTCATACGGCGGGTTCGAGAGGGTCTTCACTTCACTGAAAGATGCAGTATCCCAGATAACTATCTGTGAATCATCGCCGACCGATGTAAAGTATCTGTCATCGGGCGAAAACGCCAACTGCCTCACTCCGCGATTATGCTTTGAAAGAGATTTAATTTCATTCATGCCCGGCATCTCCCGGATCTTGATCAAGTGATCACGTCCTCCCGATGCCAGCCACCTGCCGTTCGATGATATAGCCATCGTGTTGACAGATTTATCATGGGCCTTTAACTGTGAGGTTGTCTTCAGACTGTCTGCGTCAAGAACCGTGATTATCCCCTCACGATCCCCTGCGAAAATAAATCTGTTGTCAGGAGAAAATGCCGGGCACTTGATCCGTGATGATATGTCAACAGAGTTTAACGATTTCTCGGACGCGACATCCCATCTGGTGACCGACTTTTCACTTGCAGAAACAGCGATCTTATCGTCCGGAGAAAAACAAACATCCTCAATTTGTGTTGTGGGATGCCTCAACAGACCCCTCGCTGATATCCAGGGGCTTTGCCATAGCTTGACGGTGCCGTCGCGGCTCGTCGAGATAAACTTATCACCAGAAGGTGAGAGTCTCACAGTTCCGACCTCGTATGAATGTCCTTTCTGTTCATAAACGATCTCACCAGTTTTGTAATTCCAGAACCTGATTATTCTGTCACTGCCGGCGCTCACAAGGTATTTGTCATCCGAAGTGAACGATAAGCTGAAAACACTTGATAAGTGCCTTTTCAATCGATTCACTTCAATACCGCGTCCGACATCCCAAATAATGATTTCACCATCTCTTCCGGCTGAGGCCAGCAATTTGCCGTCCGGAGTGAAAGACGCGGTATATACGCTTGCGGCATGCCCTTTCAATATCCTCATCAATCTACCGGTTTTACCTCCCAAAGCCTGACTTCATGGTCTTCGCTGGTGGATGCCAGATACCGGCCGTCGGGTGAAAAAACGGCGGACCAGACATAGTCCTGATGCCCGCTGAAAGTTCTTATTTCCTTGCAGTCTGGAAAACTCCACAGCTTGATCTGCTTATCCCAGCTCCCGGTGAGCAGCATCTTTCCGTCACTCGAAAAATCGATCGATGAGACATTGCCATTATGCGCGGTAATAGTTTTGAAGAGATTGTTGGTTGAAGTCTCCCAGATTTTTACCGACTTGTCCTGTGCCGCTGATGCCAGATACTTTCCATCCGGGGAATATGCAATTTTCCAGACAGCGTTATCGTGGCTTTTGATGGTTGAGACATGCTGCTTCGTTCCGACATCCCAGAATTTAATGAAGCCGGCGATATCGGATGATGCGATGTACCTGCCATCGGGTGAATATGCGGCGCCTAGTGCTGGCGCACCCTGGTCGAATTTCTTGATCTCCTGATTAATCAGCCGGCTGAAATAGCCCCATTCAAAACTTCGAAATTCACGCTCGGTATTGTCAATATTTTGAGGGTCAAAAAGGGTCCTCATCCTTGTCAGATTGGCTTTTTCCCAGTCCTGGTTTGCCAGATTAATCTCAGCCGCATAAAGCAATCTCCGGCTTCTGGTCTCCTGAATTAGAAGCCTGTTACGCTGAAGTAGCATGAGATAAGCGATCGTACCCACGATTCCGATAATCGCCAGCGAGACAATTGCCGTGCGCGCGACGCCCATATAAAAAGCTTTGCGCTGCCTGATCAATTCGGCATTGGGCAGGTTCGTCCTGATCCAGTTTCTGTCAAATGCTCTGGCATAAATGCGATTCCGGACTTTGAGATCTCCGTCTTCTTCCCTGGTAATCCCGGAAAGATGCAGGAGGCTGATCATCGGATTGGTCTCGTCGAATTTTACCGGTGAAATATGATTGTGCCGGAGCACTCTCGAATAAAGATCTAGCAGGCTTGATACATCTGAATCCGTTCGCAAAATCCGATCGCGGACGAATAACAGGTTGTCGTCGTTCCTGCTGGCCGAGGAAGAAAGAAAAAGTTCGTGACATTTCCTGTCGATATCTTTGGGCGATGATATTGATATGTCGCGTGAGATTGTCTGACAAAGCTTCTGAGTCAGATAAGGATGTCCGTTGGTCCAGTATAGAACTCGTTTGAGCAGCCGATGGTTCAACTGTTCGCTTCGTTTCAAACCATGCGCCAGTTGCCGGGCTTCGTCTTCTCTGAAGTCCTTCAGCTCGACTCTGTGCCCAATGTTGAAAGGCGTAATCCGAGTGTCGGACATCAGATCGGATGGCGTGGCCACTCCTAGAAGACAAAAGGTCAGATTTTCTAATGCCTGATTCCTGGCCCGGTTATTATAGATTCCGCGTATCCCCGCAAAAAAATCGTCTGTGTTGAATTTTAAGCTTTTTACGGTATCGATCTCGTCAATGAAGATAACTACATTTCTTTTCGATAAAGGGATGATGATATCGGTCAACGCATTAGTCCATCTCTGCAGTGGGCCGAGATGAGCATTTGCAGTCCAGTAATCAACCAGTTCATCTTCCATGTCGAACTGTTGGCCGATCTGAACGAGCATGCCCGCATACCATTGTTCGACGCTGATATTCTGTCCTACGGCCGTCAGATCAAGCACGGCCACTGAGACCCCTTCGCTTTTCAATTTCACCGCAGTTCTGATCATGAGCGACGATTTGCCCATCTGCCGCGGCGATAGGACGTAGCAGAATTTACCGAGGATCAGGTTCTCAAAAAGTTCGGTATCGGCATGACGGGTGACATAGCTGGGCGAATCTCCCTTGAGCGAGCCGCCAACTACATAGAAATCTGTTTTTAATACCTTGAACGTCCCGATTAAATTAGATGGTCGCTTAGGTAGGTCCTGTAGAGTTGACATCTGAAGTCCGCCTCTCGAACAGTGTTGCCTTTGATTATTCCCGCGGATCGAAGGAGATAGAAACTGGCGACATCAGAACTGGCGCGACCCGCAAGCAGATCACCTGCAAATGCCGTCAATTGCGCATCTTTTCTCAGTGATAAGAGCATTCTCAACAGGCTGTCGCTGAATGGGCCGGTATCCAGTTTATTCGGGTTTAATATCTCCTCAAGAGATCTCCCGCTCATCTTTATCTCCCTGAGCGTCAGATTAAACAGAAATGGATGACCGCCGATTATCTTCATCAGTCCAACCAAATCTTCCGACGACAAGGGCGATTGATAGCGCCTGTTCAATTCGCAGACGTCTTCAAATGTAAAATCGTCAACCTGGATTCGCGTTCCCACGTTGAAAGGGGACTGATTCAAATCCGTGATAAAAAGATGGGCCTCAGCCGCATAGGCTATCGCCAGTGTCAGATTGGCCCAGGGCCCGTCCGGCTCCAACGCCCGCTTGTTGTGCCATGAACGGAAAAGCCCGAAAAGCTCGCTCGAGTATTCATAATTGAAAAGCCTGTCAGCTTCATCCATGGCCCAGATGAAATTTGAATCCGATTTGTTGAGAACCTCCCGGCGTAAAAACCTTTCAAGATTTGGACTCGGCCCAAGCGCCGGATTCCAGACAGCCTCAACTTTGATCTCCAGTTTTAACTCATCCGAGATTGCCTCGATCAGAGTTTTGACCAGATCTTCCATTGTCTCCAGACTGGACGAGTTGAAATACTGAAAATCTGTGAGAATAACCCTCTTGCCGGCTTGTCGCCCATGCTTTAATCCTCTTGCCAGCAGTGATGTTTTTCCTACCTGTCTTGGCCCCTTGACCAGAATAATGCTGTCTCCCCGCTCAATCGCGGTCATTATTTCATTGTCTGCTGTTCTCTCAATGTAAGTGGTCGATGACAGCCCCACCGCTCCTCCGGCGGGCTCCATTCCATCTCTGCCGCTCTCTGATTCAATCTTTCTGACTTCGGCCACAAAGCTGTAACCGCGATTTGGATACGTGACAATATACTTGTGCTCATGAAGAGTGTCTCCAAGCGCTTTCCTCAGCGAATGTATGTTAACGCTCAGATTTCCTTCTTCTACAATATTCCCATTCCATACTTTTTTGAGGATAAAATCTTTGTCGATCACTTTTCCCTGATGCTCTATCAGTATCAAAAGCAAATCGAAGGCTTTCGGAGTCAGGGAAACTATCTCACCCTCTCTCGTTAATATTCTTTTCGTCTCATCCAAATGAAATTGGCCGAAGTTGTAAATACTCATATCCGGATAACCAGCAGTTATGGCCCCTTACCATTAGAGATCTTCGGGCTTTAATATCTTTTAAGATTAATTAAGCTGTAAATTAAAGATTCTATTGGTCTTTTCAATATAATAGATACTCTGATATTAAACTAATCAATCTTATTCAACAATCAGTTTGATATTAGTTTGATATTAGTTTGATGACTTATTTGAGGATTTGCCAATTTTGTTTTAACGCTAATGAACAATTGCGTCTCAGCCAGGAATTTAGGCCACTGCTGAAGCTTAATTCCCAGCCATAAATTCCGGCTAGTCGGGCAACTTGCAGGATTCTGCAGACTCCCTGACTAGCCGGAACAGGGTTTATCGATAATCCTTTCCCCTTGAGCCTTCAGTCTCTTTTCTAACAGATTCATTGCAGGGCACAAATCAAAGGGATGGAATGCGCGGCATTCCATCCCTTTGATTTGTGAGTCTGATAACAGACCGTAGATTCTACTGGCACGGTGGGATGACTATTGGGATAGTCAGGCTGGTGGTGCCAAGAGTAATCTTGTGCAGGCTATGACCGCCGCGGAATCCATTGGGATTGACGGTATTGTTAATGGTGGCCCCAAGGAGAGCGCCTTCATTTTGAAGGGTGAATTTAATCCATCCGGTTCTGCCCGCCGGAATAATTTGATTATACCGGGGAGTGGAACGAGGGAAGGAGCTGGATAAGGGGAGCCTTATCTGGCAGCTCTGCTGGGTGGTAGTGAAGCTGAAACTGTTTTCGACGTCATTATAAACCAGGCCGAAGATGGAACCGATGTTGTCGGCCACATTGGTCATATCGCCTCCGATACGGTCGAGAATCAGTAAAGTGCTATTGCCGTCTTCGGTGCTGGGCAGGTTGTCAGCTGCGACGACTCTGCCGAGTTGTGAATACTGAGTACCATTAAGGTTGATGGTCGCGGTACTTGACGTCAGATTCCAGGCTGGGATATTCAGAGCCCAGACGGATTCAGCAGCCAGATTGGCGGAATGCCCCGATGAGAGTTTGATATAGGAATCACCAATCAGGTAGTTGAAGCTTGCGGGATAACCCAATGAGTCGACCGCCACAGCGATGATATAGCCTGTAACCCCGGGGTCGAGGTCTGAGGCCAGGAAGCTTGTGGTTTGATTGGGAGTCAGGCAGATGTAGTTATCCGCAACCGAGCAGGTGGTTCCGTCAACGAAGAACAAGTGAACGAACGCCGGTCGGAGAAGATCGGTATTGGTCAGATTGATTCTCGTATTCTGCCTGCTGCCGATAGAAGGATCGGAGGTATAAATCGGGAAGATAAGAATCGATCCCGGTTTAAGATCACTGCTTGGCGTTTCGGGCGGTAAGGGGGTGCCGACGCTTGGCGGACAATTATTCCCTTCGCAGGGAGGAGGCGCGCAGTTGGCAGTGATGCAATTATTGAGCATGGTGGTGGCGTCATTTGCGCCGTCACTGTTGGTGTCGTAATTGACCACGAAATCGGTGCACATCCTCGTGCCGACAGTGATCCCTGATTTGACTTTGACCTGGTAGTTGATCCTGATGGTCTGTCCAACCGCAACAGTGCCGTTCCACTCAATTTGAGTGGATGTCACCGAGCAGGAACCGCCGGTAGCGGAGCAGGAGTTGTTGATGGCGGTCAACTGAACCGGCAGCATGGCAATGAATTCCGGACCCGGGTTGTTTTGCTGGACCCCGTCACCCGTGTTGGTCAACCTCACCTCGACATTGATTACCGTACCGGAATCAACGCAGATGTCGAGAGGTGAATTTCTGATCGTCACATCGACGGTTCTGAAATTTGCGCTCGGAGGCGGATTGACCGTGACATTAACCGAACTTGTGTTGTTGCCTGAGTTCGAATCGGGTGATGTCGAACTGACAACAGCCGTATTGGTCATGGTACCGAGAGGGAAAGAGGTTGGAACATTTACTGCAATTGTGATCGTCGCCGAATTTGACGGCGCAGTCGTCGTCAGGTCGCCGATATTGCAGGTAATTGTCTGAGTTCCACTGCAGGTTCCCCTGTTGGTCGTTATGTTTCGAACAGTAAGTCCTGCCGGCAGGGTATCGGTTACCGTTACACCGATTGCATCAGAGGGTCCGAGGTTGGTTACGGTCAGCATGAAGGTGAGATCGTCGCCGGCGCGAACCACATTCTTGGATGTGGCTTTTGAAATTCTCACATCGCTGTTGCGAGCAACCGGAGTATTGACCGTTGATGAGTTGTTGCCGGGATTCGAATCGTTCGAAGTCGAGCTAACAACAGCAGTGTTTGCCAGACTTCCGGCAGAGAAGGACGTTGGGACTGTAACACTGATAGTAATTGTCGCGGTATTTGACGGGGCTGACGATGTCAGATCCCCGATATCGCAGGCAATGCTCTGAGTCCCGCTGCAACTACCTTTTGAGGTTGTGATGCTGCGAAGAGTAAGCCCTGGTGGCAGTTCGTCATTTACCTTTACGCCGATTGCGTCAGACGGACCGAGATTGGTCACTGTGAGCGTGTAGGTCAGGTCCTCTCCGGCCATCAGTGAACTCTTCGATGCCGTCTTGACGATCCTGACATCGCTGTTGATCACGGGAACTGTCACCGTAGAACTGTTGTTGCCAGGAGTCGAATCGTTCGAAGTCGAGCTGACAACTGCCGTGTTGGCTGCAGTCACCCCCTGGAAATTGGCGTCGATCTTGACTGCCATCGTGATGATCACAGTGTTTGACGGAGCAGTCGTTCCCATGTTGCCAATGTTGCAGGTGATGTTCTGTGTCCCGCTGCAGGTTCCCTGAGTCGATGAAACATTGGTCAGACTGAGACCGGCCGCGAGATTGTCGGTCACCGTCACCCCGGTCGCATCGGACGGACCAAGATTGGTAACTGTCAGCGTGTAAGTCAGATCATCGCCCGGACGACTTGAAGTCTTCGATGCCGTCTTGACGATCCTGACATCGCTGTTGACCACGGGAGAGTCGATGACACGTTGGTCAGGCTGAGACCGGGGGCGAGATTGTCAGTCACCGTCACCCCGGTCGCATCGGACGGACCAAGATTGGTCACTGTCAGCGTGTATGTCAGATCATCGCCCGGACGACTTGAAGTCTTCGATGCCGTCTTGACGATCCTGACATCGCTGTTGACCAAGGGAACTGTCACCGTAGAACTGTTGTTGCCCGGATTCGAATCGTTCGAAGTCGAGCTGACAACCGCCGTATTGGCCAGATTTCCAGTGGGGAAATTGGCAGATATCGAAACCACAATCGTAATGACAGCAGTGTTTGACGGAGCAGTCGTTCCCATGTTGCCAATGTTGCAGGTGATGTTCTGCGTTCCACTGCAGGTTCCCAGGGTCGATGAAACATTGGTCAGACTGAGACCGGCCGCGAGATTGTCTGTCACCGTCACACCGGTCGCATCGGATGGACCTAGATTGGTAACTGTCAGCGTGTATGTCAGATCATCGCCCGGACGACTTGAAGTCTTCGATGCCGTCTTGACGATCCTGACATCGCTGTTGACCAAGGAACTGTCACCGTAGAACTGTTGTTGCCCGGATTCGAATCGTTCGATGTCGAACTGACAACAGCCGTATTGGCCAGATTTCCAGTGGGGAAATTGGCAGGTATCGAAACCACGATCGTAATGACAGCAGTGTTTGACGGAGCAGTCGTTCCCAGATTGCCAATGTTGCAGGTGATGTTCTGTGTCCCGCTGCAGGTTCCCTGGGTCGATGAAACATTGGTCAGACTGAGACCGGCCGCGAGATTGTCGGTCACCGTCACCCCGGTCGCATCGGACGGACCAAGATTGGTAACTGTCAGAGTGTATGTCAGATCATCGCCCGGACGACTTGAAGTCTTCGATGCCGTCTTGACGATCCTGACATCGCTGTTGATCACGGGTACTGTCACCGTAGAACTGTTGTTGCCCGGATTCGAATCGTTCGAAGTCGAGCTGACAACCGCCGTGTTGGCTACTGTCACCCCCTGGAAATTGGCGTCGATCTTGACTGCTATCGTGATGACAACAGAATTTGACGGAGCAGTCGTTCCCATGTTGCCAATGTTGCAGGTGATGTTCTGTGTCCCGCTGCAGGTGCCCTGAGTCGACGAAACATTGGTCAGACTCAGACCGGCCGCGAGATTGTCGGTTACCGTCACCCCGGTCGCATCGGACGGACCTAGATTGGTAACTGTCAGAGTGTATGTCAGATCATCGCCCGGACGACTTGAAGTCTTCGATGCCGTCTTGACGATTCTCACGTCGCTGTTGACGACTGGGATGGTGACTGTTGATGTATTGTTGCCCGGATTCGAATCGGTTGAAGTCGAACTGACAACAGCCGTATTGGCCAGGTTTCCAAGCGGGAAGTTCGCCGGGATGTTGACTATGATGGTAATGACAGCAGTGTTTGAGGGCGAAGTCGTCCCAAGAGTGCCAATAGTGCAGGTGATGTTCTGCGTTCCACTGCAGGTTCCCTGAGTCGATGAAACATTGGTCAGAACCAGACCTGACATCAGATTGTCAGTCACCGTCACCCCGGTTGCGTCAGATGGACCAAGATTGGTCACAGTGAGGGTGTAGGTCAAATTATCGCCTGGAAGACTGCTCGACTTTGAAGCTGTCTTGACAACTCTGACATCGCTGTTGACCAGAACCGGGGTAGTTACAGACGATGTGTTGTTATCAGGATTGGTGTCTCTGGACCCATCAGGCATGGCAATGGTTGCGGTATTGGTAACAGCGCCGCTTGTTGCCGATGGCGACAGAACTGCCGTCAATTGGAATGTCGCGGTCCCTGAAACGAGAAGGTCAACTTTAGTGTTGATATTTCCCGTTCCATTGTTTGCGAAACACCTTGACCCCTGGGATGCCGTGCAGGTCCAGGAAATCGTATTGAGCTGAAATGCAGAGGGCAGGTTGTCGACTATTGCAGCCCCGAATATTGGGTTCGGCCCATTGTTCTTAGCGACAATTGTGTAGGTCGCCTGTTGTCCCGCAACGATCGAATTAGTATTGATGGTTTTGGTTATTGATAGATCTGTATCAGTCGAGCAGAAAGGGATTTTGGGTATAACTGTTGAAATCAGTCCTGATGCCCCGCGCGTGGCTCCATTGGAAGGGAACTCGGTCATCGAAGGCGATTGAGTCGAGCCGCTCGCTCCTCCATTAACCTGGGCGGTGATGCTGCCGCCTGCATACGCGATAAAGCCGCCGCCGCCGCCGCCGCCGGGGCCTTCCGCTTCAGTAGCGACTGCGGGCGAAGTAGGTGGTGACTGGGTGCCTCCATTGCCTCCATTGGCCTGGGCGCTGATCCCACTCAATGTTTGCGCATAGACCACGACGGATCCGCCGGCGCCGCCGCCTCCGGAGCCGTCACGATTTGTATTCCTTGTATCGCCGCCCTTATTGCCGTTGGCTTTGAGAATGCCGGTTCCGGTAACCGATTTTCCTATCAGATAAATCAACCCGCCCGCGTTTCCTCCACCACCGCCTGCATCGTCGTTCTGAGCTCCAGAACCTCCACCGCCGCCGAAGAAAATGCGCCCGGTCACATCCTGAGGTATCGGGCGACCGCCGAGACCTCCAACCTCTCTTCTCAGATCTCCTCCCCATGCCTGACTGCCCGGCCCGTCGACAAGAGCGTTTCCATTATTGATTGAGTAGCTGTATCCGCCGCGTCCGCCACCCGAGGAGTTCGTTAGGGCGTTGCCGTTGGCAATGAATCCCGGATCAAGCTGCCAGGCCTGAGCTCCGGTGATTGCCCCATCCATGACGCCCTGGCCGTTCCAGTTATTATTGTTGTTGCCGTTTGCGCCGCCGCCGCCGCCGGTGTTATGCGCCGTACCACCGCCGCCTGCGTTGGCTGCTGCACCTCGGGCATATCGGCCTCCAAGTGCCTCATACTCCATTCCGTAACCGGCGATTCCTTCCCCTTTTTCCGCTCCATAATCCTGCTGGTCCGACACATAATCGGT
This sequence comes from Acidobacteriota bacterium, assembly GCA_016710075.1. Taxonomy (GTDB): domain Bacteria; phylum Acidobacteriota; class Blastocatellia; order RBC074; family RBC074; genus JADJLO01. The sequence continues at coordinate 113,570 of JADJLO010000011.1, forward strand.
TCTCAGTCCTCCGCCACCGGCTGCCGATAGTGCACCGCCTCTGAATCCACGCCCGCTGACATCGATATCCCCGTTGAGCACCGCATTGGTTTCGACATGGATTGCCACTATGCCGCCAATTTTACCGTCCCATGGTGGAGCCGTAATCGATGCACCTGTATTAACTGTTAATGAAGTATATTGCGGAACCCGGATTACCTGTACATGGCCGGCTGCCGTGTAAGAATTCTGCAGGCCTCCGCACGGAGGATTGAGCGTGATCACGTTGCCGTTGACGGCATTGACCGTCACGAACTCATATTTGCCTGCGTTGTTGAGATTGGTGAGCAGGCCGTAATTCGGACTGTTGCTTATATCTATCGAGGCTCCGGCCATCTGAATGATCAAAACCAGATCGCCGGGAGTGAGCATCGACGGAGCAAGTCCGTTGGCGCCTCCCGGATCGGTGATGGTTATTGTCCCCGATCCCGCGGACGCATTCGCCGCTAAAATGGCATATTTATTTAAAATTGTCTGAGCTGCAGTGACCGTCAACGGCCCGTCTTTCCCGGATATCTCCGCTCGTGTCGTCACGGGAGAATTAAGGTAGCCAAAGAATCCGCGGATTGCTGCACTGTTGAGTGCCGTCAGAACAAATAGAAGGACTGAGAGTATTAAAAACGCTTTTTTCATTTTTCCCCTCAAAGGCGGCATTCAAAACTTGTGAGGTGCCACTCTTGGGTTTAATAATTTAGACGTCCGGTGGAACAATGCAACTATTTCATTACCGGCATCTTTGAAGTCAATTTAAAATCGGGGCGTCGAATCAGTGGGCTCAGGCATTGTTAATAGACAAAATAATACTGTTCTATTGGTCTTGAAATTGTCCGGGGGAGAGGGCCGTAAAGAACAGTTACAACCTGAGAAAGCTTTTGGACTCAATAATTAACAATGTTGGGCGAATCGTTCATTCCGAATCGATCATTAGAGCTGAATCCGCTTTATTCATTGAGGTTAGGACAACAGCCTGATCAAATACCAGAGAATTAACCACCAGCGAAGGGGGAACTGGTTCCCAGTGAGGCTCGCCACGCGGTGAAAGATACAACATTTCATTAAATATGTCTACCTGTAAATATTACTCTCTATTATGATTAGGATGGGGAATCATTAGAATTTGCTTTCAGGGATTTCCCCGGTAGCCTGATGAGAGTTGAAAAATATGAATCTTCATTTAGTTGGGGACAACCAGGAACTCCTGCTTGTGATAATAAAACACAGGGTTTATGATGACGCGGTTATTAAATAGTATGTTTCCTTAATATTCTTGGAGGGAAAGCGATGAATATGGAAGCCCTGGGAATGGTTGAGACCAAAGGTTTCGTCGGAGCAGTGGAAGCGGCAGACGCCATGGTGAAGGCTGCCAACGTTCAATTAGTAGGCAAGGAATACATCGGAGCGGGATATGTGACCGTTTTTGTGCGCGGAGATGTAGGTGCGGTCAAAGCCGCTACTGATGCCGGCGCGGCGGCTGCCAGACGTGTCGGTGAGCTGGTTTCGGTACATGTCATTCCTCGCCCGCACATTGAAGTTGAGCGCATCGTTCCGCAGGGAACTTACCAGGAAGGCACCAGACTCTCCGGAGGCGATCAAAAGGCGCTGGGCGAAGGGTCTGAAGGGAAGAAAAAATAGAATTGCTCTCAGGTAATTCATCTGGCTCAAAACTGTGGCCGCAGAATTGAGCATAAGCGTTAATCATCAAAACCATGGCGGATAAAGACCTGCAGGCAATTCAGGCAGCGCGTGATATGGTGGAGGCTGCTCATCGCGCGCAGTCGGTTGTAGCCAAATTCGATCAGGCGAAAATAGATTCAATTTGCGATGCTATGGCGGCAGCGGCCCGCCGAGAATCCATGCGGCTGGCGCAGATGGCTCATGATGAAACCGGCTATGGAAACACGGCCGATAAGAATGTCAAAAATCTCTTTGCCGCCACCAACGTTCACAACTATTTCAAAAATCTGAGAACTGTCGGTGTCGTTCGCGAAACGGAATCGGTGATTGAAATTGCGGCGCCGCGTGGAGTGGTTGCGGCAATCGTCCCTTCGACAAATCCAACCTCGACCGCCATCTTCAAGATACTGATATCGATCAAATCACGGAACACGATAGTGCTCAGTCCGCACCCTTCAGCCACCCGGTGTGTCATTGAAACGGCAATGATCATGCGCCAGGCAGGCGTCCAGGCCGGGCTTCCCGCTGAATCAATTTCCTGTCTTGAGCTGACCACGGTTGAGGGCACGGAAGCTTTAATGAAGCACAGGCGAACCGCGGTTATTCTGGCAACGGGGGGGATGGGTCTGGTTCGCGCAGCTTATTCATCGGGAAAGCCGGCTTTCGGAGTCGGCCCCGGCAATGTTCCGGCCTTCATCGAACGTACTGCCGATATCAGAAAAGCCGTCAGCGATATTCTGGCAGGAACGTGTTTCGACTTTGGCACCATCTGCGCATCCGAGCAGGCCGTAGTCGTCGATTCTCCGCTCGACAAGCAGGTCCGTGCCGAGTTTTCGTCTCAAGGCGCATATTTCCTTGATTCCCGGCAGGCTGAAGCACTGGCAGCGCTTGTGGTTACGCCGCAGCGGAGTTTGAACCCGAGAATCGTCGGCAAGCCGGCGACAAAGATTGCCGAAATGGCCGGAATCACAGTACCTCCAGAAACCCGGTGTCTTGTGGCCGAAGTCAATGGAGTTGGGCGTGATTTCCCGCTATCAATCGAAAAGCTCTCTCCAATTCTGGCTTATTATGTCGTCAATGGGCTTGAAGAAGGGAGCAGTCTGTGTGACGAGATACTTCATTACGGCGGCATGGGACATACTGCATCGATTCACACCCGCAGCAGAGATGCGGCTCTCCAATATGGGCTTCTAATGCCGGCGGCAAGAGTTGTCGTCAATACTCCGTCAACTCACGGCGCCATTGGATTCTCCACGGCGCTGGCGCCTTCAATGACTCTCGGCTGCGGTTCCTGGGGAGGCAATGTCACCTCGGACAATATCTCGCCGCTTCACCTGATGGATATCAAAAGAGTGGCTTTTGAAACAAGACCCGTAACAATTCCGGGTGAGATGATTCATGGTCAATCGCATCCGACACTTTCACCTTATCAGGCTCAGAGAGTCTCTACCGGCAATAAAAAGAGTCAGGGTATTGAGGCTTCGGCCATTGCCGCTCTCGTCGACGGTTTCCTGTCAATGCGTCAATCCCGCTCATCGTCAACTGCAGCAGCGGAAGTGCCGCACCCGCCGCCGCCAGTCGTTGCACCAGCCGCAAAAATTGAACCTGAACTCAAGAAGGTCGCACCCAAAGCCACCGAATTCGTCTGCGAAGAGGATGTCAGAGCAGCCAGAACCAAAGGCGAGAAGATCTACATCAACTCCAAAACGATTATCACACCCGCAGCCCGCGATCTCGGAAACTCAATCGATATCTTTGCCAAGGTATAATTAAATACTGGACCTGTTACGCAAGGAATATTCCCGTATCATTTGACGTTCTTTTGACTAATTCAAACGCGGCGAAGCCGGTGAGAAGTTTAAAGCATAGCCGATGATACGTGGATCATTGAAGGCAAGGCGGACTCCTGGAGTGCGGCGACCTCATTTGGAGCCCGTGAAGCCACTCAAATATTGGAAAAAATCTACTCCAAACCGCCCACCGATTTAACAGGACTTCTGGACAATACCAAGCGGCGACAATTCGGCCTTCATTTTTCCATAAATTTAGGTTCCGCTCGATTTGGGAAAGCGCTGCTCAACCTTTTAACTAACAGGGCCTTTCCGCAACGGAGAGAGAATATTCCGTGCGTAACATGAGTAAATTATGAATCACTCCCTAACTAAATGTCATAGGCCTCATCAAGGGTTGAGCGGTTACTGCTGAATTTCAATAGCTCTGATTGTTCGGCCAGAATGTAGAACCCTTTATCGGGCGAAATGGCAAAACCTTCGGAAACAAGAGCTTGATTGCCTTTGCCTGCATCGGGTCTTGAGAGCCCTGTAACCCTGGCACATTCCCCGGGGATGGTCATGCCTGCTCCCTTCAAAAACGATCGGGCGATCTCTTTGAGAGCCAGCTTTCGGTCGATTCTGCCTGGCCTGCCTGGCCTGCCTGCCTGCCCTGCCTGCCCTGCCTGAAAGCTCGTCGGGAAACCGGGCTTCAGCCAGGGTCCAGATATAGGAAAATTTGGGTTGGTACACGACCTCGCTGGGAATGACGATCATCGATGTTTGAAGTTCATCGATTGCTTTATTGAAGATTTTACGGTCCGAGACACCTGATTCCTGCCGCAGGTCGGCCGTGGCCATCTCCCATTCCTTTCTTAAAACCTTGAGAATCGCCTGGGCGTCCCTGCTCAGCCTTTGTTTTTCCTGGGCCCGGCTCATCCCCATGATCGAATGAAAGTAAGGGATCATGCTCCTGGAAATGAACAGTGTTTTGCCCCTCAGGAGTTTGCCGTAATAGACTTTTCCACGCCTGATGATATCGTCTTTGAGAATCCAGGTATGTGAGCTTTCAGGATCTTTCTGCACGTTATGAGGCATGACTGCATCACGGCGGCCGCAGACTGCAACATAGAGTGAAGGCCCCGGTTGTCGGGAATCCGTCAGGCAGGCCGAGAAACCAAGCTTGTCGATGAATCGCTCGGCTTCAATAATTGTTTCGATTCTGAGCGATCCTTCACGATGCCAGTGCTGATCCCTGTATTCTTCAATTTCGCCTGGAATAGTGTTGAACATGGCAGGTGGCCGCTCATCCGGTTGGCTTGGTTTTACGCTTTCCTCTTGATAATGAACAGGGTGATATCGTCATACTGGGGCGCGGAGCCGGCAAACCGGTCGATCTCTTCGAATACCTTGTCGACGATATTATCCAGCGACTCACCGGCAATTGTGCGAATAAACTCGGCGACTCGTTCTTCACTGTACTCGTTTTCATCCTCATCCTGCGCTTCGGTCACGCCGTCAGAAAAGAGAGCGATCAAATCGCCAGGCAGGAGTTCGAAGGACTGTTCCTCGTATGACATTCCAGGCAGCATTCCAAGCGGAGTTCCGGTGGCGCAAAGCCAGACGGCTTCTCCGTCTGCCCGGAGCAGCAGGCAACTGGTATGTCCGGCATTTACAAATCTGACCTTGCCGGTGTTGATATCGATGTCGAGCATGATTGCAGTCACGTATTTATTGGAAGGTGTGACCGCATACAAGAGCTCGTTAGTGTGGGCGCTGAGCTCTGTTAATGAATGCACGCGTCCGACCAGGGCCCTGAGGGTCGCCTGGATGTTGCTCATCAGGAGGGAAGCCGGGAGTCCTTTCCCGGACACATCAGCAACGCAAACAAGGAATGTCCCTTCACTGCCGACTCCGCCGACAGGCAGGATGTCGTAATAATCACCGCCGCATTGTCTGGCCGGGCGATTGCGCGCGGAAAATTCGTAGTTCGAGAGTATGGGCAGGGAGGAAGGGAAGAGGTTTTCCTGTATCGTGGCAGCTAGAGCAAGCTCCTGCTCGACTTTTTTTCGTTCGATCGCCTCGCGGACATGCCATGCATTCTCGAATGCAACGGCAGCCTGAGCCACGAGCCCTGTTCCAAAATCCAGATCGGATTCGCTGTAGGAAAGATTTCCCGGGCGGCCCCCGATTGCAACAATGCCGCCCGTAGTCCTGTCTCCGGCTTTGATCGGAAAGAGTACCTCCGCGCTCTCTTCCATGAGCATGTTTTTCAGGCTGGATTCCGGAAGATCTGACACCTTCATCGAATCCGGCAGATCCTCAATCGTGTTTTTGTAGCTGGAGAACTCCGCCAGCAGGTCAGGATTCATCCCCTTGAACCTGAGAACGGGAGGATGACCGCTCTTCCATGCAATCAGGGCATATTTTCTGACCGCCCATCGCCCCGATAAGGTGAGCATCAGTAATTGAGCCACTTCATCAGGCTCCAGACTAGAGGTCAGCCCCCTGACAAGATCGAGGAGTGTCTTGAGCTCCTGAATCTTCTGGTCAAGCTCCTCGTTCAATTTATTGGCCTTGGAATGCGCTTTCGCATTTTCTATGCCGCCGGCCGCGAGTCCGAGCAGCGCTCTGAGGAATTCCAGCTCATCCGAATCGGCATCTTTTTGTATAGGCTGCGAGATGCCCAGATAACCCACCGGTGAATTTTCATCTCCGACAGGAAGTATGATCCGGATCCCGTTTTCACGAACCTCCGATTCATGATACGCATCCCCGATTTTCAGCTTGGGAAGGCCTCGTACCTGGGCCAGTCGCATACAGCCGTCTTCAGAAACGGCAATGAAGGCCTTGGTCACAAGCAGCCTTCCCATGACCGATCTCAGAAGGTGACTCAAAAGATCCTGCAGGTTGAGTGATGAGTGCAGAAGCTGTGCCGATTCCAGCAATGCTTCAAGGCGGGAATGGCCCAATGAGAAAGACATAGTGTTCAGTCCTGAAAAATGAAGATGAAAATGGAGATTAGCCGATCATTACTTGCTGGAGTTGATCTTCTTGGTCATGTGAAGTTCATTCTTCTGACCCGGAACGATTTCGTATCTGACATCGTCCATCAGTGTCTTGATGAGGCGCATTCCGAGACCTCCTGATTTCCGCTCATTAATCAACTGATCCAGAGTTTCGGACTGAACCTGTGAAGGGTCAAATCCCTTGCCGCTGTCGATGACTGAAATCCTCATTTCGCTCTCGTCAAAGATGGCTCTGATGGTTACCTCTTTAGTCCTGTCATGTCCATAGGCATGCTCGATGACGTTTGCGCAGGCTTCGTCAACGGCCAGTTCGAGGTTCGCAATATCGACATCGCTCATTCTGGCCTGCTTTCCGACGCTCGTCACAAAATCCCTGATCAACGCCAGATTTTCAGTCGACGAAGGAACCGTCAATGTTAATTTTTTTCTATGGCAGCCATCATGAGGCCCTCTGAAGTAATCGAAAAAAAAAGAGGAAGAAGATCAATTCCCCTGGAAGCGGTCTACTGCGGTTGATTGCTCATCGTGCATTTCAAAGATATCCTGAAAACCGAGAATCTCGAATGTGTGCCGGACTTTAGGAACCAGTCCGCATATCTTGATATCTCCGCCCACATCGCGAACTTCTTCTATGAAACTCATAAAGACGCCAAGGCCCGCCGAGGAGATGTAGCTGAGCTTACGGCAATCCACGACAATTTTATTTCTGCCTGCGCCGATTTCGGCCTGTATCGCGTTTTCAAAATGCGGTGCTGTATGGGCATCGACAAAGCCTTCAAGTGTAATAACAGTTACTCCATCCTGAACAGATGTATTAATCGCAAATGGATTCGACACTGATTAACCTCCTTATTGGTGGCATATCTTAACATAAACAACAGGTTGAGCAATTAAAGCTGGAAATCCAGACGGCGGATCCGTTAAACATTTTATTCGGACTCGCCTGGGTCCGTATCCACAAGAGAGTCGAGCAGCGAGAGCTGATCTGTATTTTGTGATGGTCTCCTCAGATGGCGGGCGAATTTTGGCTTGCCGGTCAGGTCGAGTTCGTTCTGCTCAAGGTTGGTCAGAATTTCACGGGCTCTTTCGATGACCGATTTGGGCAGTCCGGCGAGTCTGGCGACCTCTATCCCGTAGCTTTTGCTTGCGCTTCCCTGAACGACCTTGCGTAGAAAAACGATTTCGCCTTTTGATTCCGACACCGCGACCTGGTAGTTGCGCACTCCGGGCCGCATCTTGGCCATTTCGGTCAATTCGTGGTAATGAGTGGCGAAAAGGGTCTTGGCGCTGTGTCGCGAACTGTCATGAAGGTATTCCGCAATCGCCCAGGCGAGTGACAAGCCATCAAAAGTAGCGGTCCCGCGGCCGACCTCATCGAGCAGGACCAGACTCCGTGGAGTCGCCGTATTGAGAATGTTGGACGTCTCAGTCATCTCCACCATGAAAGTCGAGCGGCCGCGAGCAAGGTTGTCTGAAGCGCCGACGCGCGTGAAGATTCGGTCAAAGATCGAAATCCTCGCCGTCGACGCCGGAACGAAGCTTCCGATCTGCGCCAGTATGATGATCAGCGCGGTCTGCTTGAGATAGACGCTCTTGCCTCCCATATTTGGGGCCGGTAATGATCAGAAGCCGATCGGTCGAGTTGTTGATCAAAAGATCGTTGGGCACAAATCTCTCCCCAAGCGTTTCTATCACGGGATGGCGGCCGGATCGGATCTCGGTTTCATCACCCTCATGCAGAACCGGCCTGACATAGCCTCTCCTCGCCGCAACTTCTGAAAGCGATGCGATTGCATCCAGAATCGCAATGGATCGCGCAACCCCCTGGATTCGCTTTACTTCAGCGGCTATCCGGCGGCGGATCTCGTTGAATAACTCGATCTCGAGGATGCTTATTCTCTCTTCCGCGCCAAGTACCTTCGCCTCGTATTCCTTCAGTTCGGGCGTTGTATATCTCTCGGAATTGACCAGGGTTTGCCTACGCTCGTAGTCTGATGGAACGCGATCCCTGTTGGCGTTGCTGATCTCTATAAAGTATCCAAAAACATTGTTGAACTTCACCTTGAGCGATGCGATACCCGTTCGGCCTCGCTCCCTCGCCTCAATCGCCGCAATATAGCTCTTGCCGCTGTGAGCCAGATTGCGAAGCTCGTCAAGCTCGGCGTGATAGCCGGCCCTGATCATCCCCGGCTCATTGGCAGCCGCTGGCGGGTCGTCCGATATGGCTGATCCTATCAGCAGCTTCAAATCTTCCAACTCGTCCAATCCATCGTATCCCTCCCGCAACAGCGTTGCTCGTGAATCGAAAAGACCCTTTTTTATCAGGGGAATGACTTCAATCGAGTTCTTGAGCGCGATCAACTCCCTCGCCGTAACCCTCCCCAACGTGATCTTTCCGCTCAACCTCTCCAGATCCGACATCCGCTCAAGCATCTTCCTCAGTTGATCTCTCCGAATCGAGGATGTCTTGAGCTCCTCAACCGCATCCAGCCTGTTTTCAATCTCTCCCAGCTTGACCGATGGCCTGATCAGCCACTGCCTCAACAATCTCGCCCCCATCCCCGTCATCGTCTCATCCATAACCCCGAATAGACTGTGCGACCCCACCCCGTCGCTCGCCGCTATTACCTCAAGATTGCTCAGCGTCGTCGCATCCAGCACCAGATACTCGCTCGGCTCAAAGTATGAGATCTCACTGATATGCGTTGCCTGCGTTTTTTGCGTCTCATTCACATAATGCAACGCTCCCCCTGCCGCCGTGACTGCGAACTCCCGCCCGCTTAATCCAAACCCATCCAGCGACGCAACTCCCAACTGTACCCTGATCAACGACTCCCCATAATCATATCCAAATGTCCAGTCATCCACTTCCGTTAATGCCGTTCTCATGTTGAAATAATGAGGCGCGTCTGATAACGACAGTGGGTTGCCTGTTTCAGGCTCGGCATTGTCTGCGACTGGGGTTTTATTTGTTTCGGGGTTAATCCTGAGCAGCCAGATAGAGGAAAGGGAATTGGGATAAATGATTTCGCTGGGAGAGAAGATTTCGAGTTGTTCGATAACTTTCGGCCAGGCATCTTCACCCGTGAATTGAGTAGCGAGGAACTCCCCTGTGGAGAGATCTAGGATGGCGAGACCCATTCCCTGAGGCGAGCCGCTAAGGGCTGCCAGATAATTATTCTGTTTATTTTCGAGTAGTTGATTCTCGAGGGCGGTCCCGGGTGTGATGACACGGACAACCTCGCGTTTGACCAGTTTGGTGGAAGAGGTGGAATCTTCCACCTGGTCGCAGATGGCGACCCTGTAGCCCTTTCTGACCAGTTTGGTGATGTAGCCGGGAGCGGAATGATAGGGCACGCCGCACATTGGGACCGGATTGCCTTTCTCCTTGTGTCGCGCGGTCAGAGTGATCTCCATCTCTCTGGCGCCGAGTATGGCGTCATCGAAAAAAAGCTCGTAAAAATCACCCAGCCTGAAGAAGAGAATTGTCCCCGGGTGATGTTTTTTTATCTCGTGGTACTGGCGCAGCATCGGAGTGTTCTGCGATTGCCGCTCGTTGGACGACATAATTGACGAATGCCTTTCGAATAATTGCAGACTTGAATGCTTCCTGGATCAGGGTGGCCATTTCTTTGTCAGTACATTTTCAGCCAATATATAGTTCTGGTATCATTCGTGTCAACAATAGAGAATTTCAGCTTCGTTCATGACCTGCTCCACAGACCAACATCAGGTCAGGGGCTGAGCTGTTACTAAAAGTTTAAAGTTAAAAGTCGGTGACTCCAATGACCTTAATGCCGTCAGGCGAAATAGAGACGAATTCAAGAAAGATACTCGCCATCGATACATCATCACACAGGTCGAGCTATGCGATTTCCGCGAACGGGAAAATTATCGCCTCCTTGATGAGCGAGGTCTTCATCCCGCATTCAAAGACGTTTTTTGACAATATTGAAAATCTGCTGCGCCTATCAGGCTTGAAAATTTCAGAGATCGATGTCTTTGCCGCAGCGACGGGGCCGGGCAGTTTTACCGGATTGAGAGTCGGGCTTGCCGCGATCCAGGGTCTTGCGGATGCATTGAACAAGCCGGCTTATGGAGTCGGCTCCATTGATTGCATTGCCCTGGCATGCGGGGTAACCGGCCAGATTGCAGTCATGATAGAGGCCGGCAAAGGAGAGATCTATTTCGGCCTCCGCGTGATTGATGCTCAGGGAGGGATTCATAGCTCGCAGGTCGACAGATGCCTGAAACCGGAAATGCTGTTGAGTGAGTTAGAGTACGATCAACTGATTTTTGCAGGGGATGGCGCCATCAGGCATGCCGCTCTGATCAGCCAGGCCGCGGAGCGGAACGGAGCTGAATTTCTGATCTCTAATCTTTCTTTACCAGGGCAAAATAACTGGTCAATGAGAACCGATTTTGACGATCCGGCCAAGGCGCTGGCCAGATACATTCAGAATCGACTCGGAAAGAACGAAATCCCGGACCCGATCCAGGCCTGCTATATCCGTCCTTCAGACGCGGAGATTAACTGGAGCGCTCATGACGGCAGGTAACCGGCATAAGTTTGCAATCGAGCGGATGACTGAATCCGACCTGACTGAAATTGTCGAATTGGAGAGGGCATGCGGCCTCAGCTCCAGAGGCATAGAAGCATATGCAGGCATTATGAAATTGCCGCATTATGTTTTACTGGTCGCTCGCCGGCTTGATCTACCGGACCAGGCTTCGATCGGCATTGCCGGTTTTTTTTCAGCCGTGGTCGTCCTGGATGAACTGCATATCGATAACGTCGCGGTCAACTCTGAATTCAGAAGGCGAGGCGCGGCTTCGGCCCTGTTGCACCAAGGCATGCTCGCCGGCTGCCTCCTGGGTGCTGAAAAATCATTTCTCGAAGTCAGGGAGTCCAATCTGGCTGCCATCGGTCTCTATCTCAAACATGGCTTCTCTCAGGCAGGCCTGCGAAAGGATTATTACAGCCACCCAACTGAAAACGCCATTATCATGACTGCAGACTCCTCTCTTTCACTATTTAACGATTAATGAATGGCCCAACCACGTGGGAGTGGAATCTTGACCCTTGAAAGGGGATGGCACTTGTATTACTATTCGGAAAGTTGGTCAGGACTAAACGACACAGTCAAATTTTAACCTATCTGCTAAGGAGGAAAAGCCAATGAGCATTCCAGCTAGCGAGGCAGCTTTGAGGGATTACCTCATCGCCAATGATGATCAGTATCGTGAATTGGTCGATGAACATCACAAATACGATGAACGTTTACATCAACTCGCCTCGATCCATTTTCCAAGCGAAGATGAACAACTTGAAGAGATCGTTCTCAAGAAAAAGAAACTCCTTCTCAAAGACCAGATGGAGGCTATCGTTACCAAATATAAAACCAGCTCAACTTCTCACTAATCTTGAATACTATAAGCAGATATTACTTCAGAATTGAATCGATTCTGTAACAGGACGGGGACACCTTGGTGTTCCCGTTTTCTTTTGACTACTCGAATCGTTGACTGAAGAGATGTATGCGTCTGATAACGAAAGGGGGAGCTGTCATGCCTTCTTTGTTATCAGTAATGATCGATAAAAATCCGACAGGGGAAAACTCGTGCTCCGCGATGCCTTCCAATTTATCATCCCTTTGAGCCTGCTGGCGATAATCTGCGCCATTGCAGGCTGGGCAATTACCTGGCCATTTTATCTTGCAGCGGCAGTATTTGGGCTGCTTGCGGTTTTTGTCGCCTATTTCTTTCGAGATCCCGAACGCGATGTTCCGCAGGACGAGAGGCTGGTATTGTCGCCTGCAGACGGGCTGGTGGTGGTGGTCAGGCCGGAGGACGGTAGTGGATCTGATGGAGGGACATTGATCAGTATTTTTCTTTCCGTCTTTGATGTTCACGTCAACCGTACTCCAATACCGGGAACGATTGTCGGGACGGATTACCGTCGGGGAAGTTTCTGGTAGCCAATATCGAGCGGGCATCGCTTGAAAACGAGCAGAACGTCATCACGGTTGAAAATCAATATGCCAGGGTGGTGTTCAAGCAGATAGCGGGGTTGATAGCCAGACGGATAGTTTGCTGGAAGAAGAAGGGTGATCAAGTTGCTGTTGGCGAACGCATCGGACTGATCAAATTCGGTTCCAGAGTGGATGTCATTCTTCCGCGACAAGTGAAGGTTCTCGTTGAAAAGGGACAGCGAGTCAAAGGGGGGATTTCGATTCTGGGAAAGGTTGAATAATGAGCGACGAAAGAGAAGAAATTGAAGCCAATCCACAGCGACATGGTTTGAAACGGGGCATTTATATCATTCCAAGCGTTTTTACGATCGGCAATATTCTTTGCGGTTTTTACGCCATCATCAATTCCATGCAGGCGTACCGGTTGATCAATGATCCAGTGCTCTCTACACAGCTTTATGATAATGCAGCAAAAGCGATCGGATTTGCGATCCTGCTCGACAATCTCGACGGCAGAGTTGCCAGAATGACGAAGACGACCAGTGAATTCGGAGTCGAGCTCGACAGCATCGCCGATGTTCTCTCATTCGGGGTTGCACCCGCGATTCTGGCATATACCTGGGGCTACGGCACAACCCCGGGTCTGGAAAGAATTGCCTGGGGCGTCTCGTTCTTCTTTCTGATATGCGGGGCCTTGCGTCTGGCGCGCTTCAATGTTTCGGCCAGATCGCCCAGGTTTTCCTCTGACGGGAGTTCCGCCAAGCTCGATAAGCGGTATTTCGTGGGACTTCCGATACCGGCTGCGGCCGGCATGCTGGCGTCCTTGATCCACTTCTCACCGGTGCCTCTGACCTCGTATTCCAAAAGCGATCTGATGCTTTACACCTGGCTGTTGTTGGCGGGGATGGCACTGCTGGCGGTTTTGATGGTCAGCACTCTCAGATATACGAGCTTCAAAAATATCGGACCAAAATCGAACCAGCCATTTATTACGCTTCCGTTTCTGTCCTTGGTTGTTGCCGGGATCTGGTTCTATTCTCAATGGGTGCTGCTGGTTCTTGCCTCGATTTATGTCTCGCATGGGTTGATTTTGAAACTGCTCGGCGTGCTCAACAGGTTTCGAAAGCCAAATGTTAAAGTAGAAGAAGCGGAAAATCTTAAGGGTTAACGCGCCCTGCTAACGGGACTTCGTGGCGGAAAGCTATTACCCCAACCAGCCGGATTTCTTGTCAATAAAGATATTTTCATCGCCAAGAACGCCAAGAGGGCCAAGAACGCCAAAACGGAAATAGCCTGCATGTGCTATTTCCCGCGAAAATGTCAAATATAGAGCAATTACTGAATTCCCCTCATTTATTTTTTTGGCGTTCTTGCCAATAAAATACCGTCTTAACCGCAAAATCCCTTAGTTTCAGTAAAATTGAAGGATCTTTCCGCAACGGAGGAGCCCTCAGCATTCGTTGTTAGAAAACGAACACTCGCGTATACTCATCCGTTCACAGACAACCGTCACATTTCATAATCGCGATAATGGGGAGGCATCTTGTCCAAATCCTTCGAAACCGTAATCATTCTTGATTTCGGCTCGCAATATACCCAGTTAATTGCCCGCAAGGTGAGGGAACTGGGGGTTTATTGCGAGATCCATCCATTCAATACCCCTGTTGAAATGATCACGGGGAAAGATATACGTGGAATCATACTCTCAGGCGGCCCCAGTTCGGTTTATGAGGAAGGTGCGCCTCATTGCTCAAGGGAAGTCCTCGATGCCGGCCTGCCCGTGCTGGGGATATGCTATGGGGTTCAACTGCTCAGTTATTTTCTTGGAGGAAAGGTCGAGCCGTCATCAAGGCGCGAGTATGGAGCCGCCCAGATCAGGATTGAAAAAGACGGGCAGTTGATGACCGATCTGCCGGCCGAATTTCCAGTCTGGATGAGCCATGGAGACCACGTCACGGAACCGCCTCCCGGCTTCAGCGTCACGGCTGTTACTGAAAGTGCCCTGGGCGCAATCGAGGATCCGAGTCGAGGACTTTATGGTCTGCAGTTTCACCCGGAAGTGGCCCATACTTCATTTGGAAAAAAGATACTGGATAATTTTCTGCGTGGCATCTGCGGCTGCTCCGGAGACTGGTCTGCTTCATCGTTTATAGATGCCGCTATCGATAAGATCAACCAACAGGTCGGAGACGGAAGAGCCGTCTGCGGCCTCTCAGGCGGAGTCGATTCGGCGGTGGCCGCCGCTCTTGTCGCCAGAGCCATAGGCGACAGGCTGGTCTGCCTTTTTGTCGATAACGGAGTTCTTAGAAAAAACGAGTTCGATGAAGTGCTCAACTCCTTCAGCGATTATGGCGAACTGAATGTCAAAGGCATAGCCGCCGGCGAGAGATTTCTTTCCGCCCTCAAGGATGTCGCAGATCCCGAGAAAAAGCGAAAAATAATCGGCCGCGAGTTTATAGAGGTCTTCCAGGAGGAGGCTGCCAAACTCGGTCAGATTGATTACCTGGTGCAGGGCACTCTCTACCCCGATGTCATCGAATCGGTTTCCGTCAAGGGCCCGTCGGCCGTCATAAAAAGCCATCATAACGTCGGCGGTCTCCCTGAAAAAATGCACCTCAAACTGGTTGAACCACTCAGGGAACTATTCAAAGATGAGGTTCGCCAGGTCGGCAGAGAACTCGGCCTTCCCTCAAACCTGATCGACAGGCAGCCTTTCCCCGGCCCCGGACTTGCTGTTCGAATTCTCGGACCCGTCGATGAGGCCCGGATCAGCCTGTTGCAAGAGTCTGATAACATTGTTCATGAGGAAGTTATCAGGGCGGGGCTTTACCATCAATTATGGCAATCCTTTGCAGTTTTGCTTCCGATTCAAACGGTCGGCGTCATGGGTGATCAGCGTACATACGAGCAGGTCATCGCCATCAGGGCGGTAAACAGCCAGGATGGAATGACTGCCGATTGGGCAAGAATTCCTTATGAAGTCCTTGAGAGAATAAGCAGTCGCATAATCAGTGAAGTTAAAGGTATCAATAGAGTTGTCTATGATATCAGCTCGAAGCCGCCGAGCACGATCGAGTGGGAATAATTGACTGCTTAAAGCGCTTTAAGCAAGACTGCTGTGTTTAAATTAAGTCTTAAAACGCTTTAAGCGGTTTATTTCTTAAGAAAAAGATTTAGCTTATGAGTTCCGATAAACAATTTGTCCACCTGCATCTACATACGGACTACAGCCTTCTGGATGGCGCGATAAAGATCGGCCCACTGGCTAAAAGGGCGGCCGAACTGAAGATGTCTGCTGTTGCAATCACCGATCATGGCAATCTTTACGGCTCTCTCTCTTTTTATAACAAGATGAAGGCTGAAGGGGTCAAGCCGATCATAGGGATTGAGGCATATATTGCGAAGGGAAGTCGCCACGAAAAGGGCGCAGGCGATCTGCAGCCCGGGGAGAAGGCCACTAACCATATAGTCATTCTGGCGAAGAACCTCAAGGGATATCACAACCTGGTCAAGCTCTCATCCTTTGCTTATACGGAAGGGTTCTGGCGGAAGCCCAGAATCGACAGGGAGCTTCTGGCCGCACACTCTGAAGGGCTGATTGGATTATCGGCCTGCATCAGCGGCGTGCCTCCTTCCTTGCTTCTCAGGGATAAATTCGATGAGGCTGCCAGGGCCTCGCTGGAATTTCAGGACATCTTCGGAAAGGGTAACTACTACCTGGAGATACAGGAGCATGGCCTCGATGCCCAGCGCCGCATCAGAAAGCCGCTGGTTGAACTTTCAAAGAAGACAGGGATCCCGCTGGTCGCGACAAATGATTCGCATTACCTGATGAACACGGACGTCAAGGCCCACGACACTTTGCTCTGCATTGGGACCGGAAAGACCATCAACGATCCGAAAAGGCTGACATACGGCTCGCCTGATTATTACTTCAGAAGCGCGGAAGAGATGTGGCAGGTTTTCGGAGAAGAGCCTGATCTGCTGCTCAATACTTTGGAAATCGCTGAAAAATGCGACCTTGTTTTTCCCAAAACGATAGATCAGGTGCCTCTATATCCGGTTCCCGATGGCCACACGATTGCCAGCTACTTCGAGAAGGTTACAAGGGACGGTTTTGAGGAGCGGTTAAGAGAAGTGTGGCAGTCGCAGGAATCTTCCGGTTCACTCAGGCACCCTCTTTCGAATTATCGGGAACGCCTCAGTCATGAGATCGAGACGATCAAAAAAATGGGTTACACAGGCTATTTTCTGATAGTCTGGGACTTCATACGCTATGCCCGGCAGAAGGGAATACCGGTGGGGCCCGGCAGGGGGTCCGCAGCCGGCAGCCTTGTGGCCTATTGTCTCAAGATCACAGATATCGATCCAATCCAGTATGATCTTCTCTTCGAGAGATTTCTCAATCCTGAACGCGTCTCAATGCCCGATATAGACGTGGATTTCTGCGGTCGAGGCAGGTCCGACGTGATCAATTATGTCAGCGATCTCTACGGCAGGCAGAATGTTGCCCAGATCATCACCTTTGGGACCATGGCTTCCAGGGCTGTGATTAAGGATGTGGGGCGCTCTCTTGAGATGCCCTATTCCGATGTGGAAAAAGTCGCCAAGATGATTCCTCCTCCAGTCAGAGGCAGAAATGTCTCGATAGAGGATGCCATCAAGCAGAACCCCGATCTGAAAAAAGCTATAGAGACCGACGAAAAGGTCTCGGAACTTATTGAAATAGCCAGAAAACTCGAGGGATGCGCGAGGCATACTTCCGTTCACGCCGCCGGCGTTGTCATCTCGCCAAAACCCATATACGAACTGATACCGGTCTGTAAAAGCCAGAATGACGAGCTGACGACACAGTTCGTCATGTCCGATCTTGAAAAGACCGGCATGCTCAAGATGGATTTCCTGGCGCTGACGACACTTACCATCATTGAAGACTGTCTCAGGACGATTGAACGCGAAACGGGAAGCCGGCCCGATCTGGCGCTAATTCCTTTGGACGATGAAAAGACCCTGAAGCTCTTTGCGGACGGACTCCTGAATGCCGTTTTTCAATTCGAGAGCTCTGGAATGGTGGAAATCTGCCGTAAATTGAAGCCGGAACGCCTTGAAGACCTATCTGCTCTCAATGCGCTTTATCGACCGGGTCCGCTCGATGGAGGTATGGTGGATGACTATATCAACAGGCGACACGGCAAGGAGAAGGTTCAATATATCGTTCCCCAGATGAAAGAATTTCTGGAGAACACATACGGAATTCTGGTCTATCAGGAACAGATCATGCAGCTCGCCCAGAGTCTGGCAGGGTACACTCTTGGAGAGGCTGATCTGATGCGCCGCGCGATGGGTAAGAAGAAAAAAGAAGAGATGGCTCTTCACGAAGAGAAGTTTATTAACGGCGCCATCGACAGAGGCATCGCCAAAGACAAGGCCGAGAGGATCTTCAACCTCATGGCTCAGTTCGCCGATTACGGTTTTAACCGGTCGCACTCGTTCGCATACGCCTATCTGGCCTATCAGACTGCCTATCTCAAGGCCCATTTCCCGACACATTTCTACTCCGCGGTTCTCTCGAACGAAATCACGAATACGGAGAAGGTGGCAAGATACGTCAGCGAGATGAAACATTTCAAGATCGAATTGCTGCCGCCGGATGTCAACACCAGCAATGAAGGGTTCACGCCATCGGGTAACTCCATACGCTTCGGGTTGGCGGCGATCAAGGGCCTGGGATCTTCTGCCGTTCAACTGATTGCCAGGGCGAGGGATGAGGGAGGCGCCTTCAAGTCAATCTTTGACTTCGCCGAAAGAGTCGATCAAAGGGCCGTCAACAAACGCGTCCTCGAATCACTGGCCAAATCAGGGGCTTTCGACACTGTCAACCCAAACCGGGCGTCCTTGCTCGCGGCAGTTGACCGGGTCATCGATTACGGTTCCAAAATGCAGCGGGATCGAAACTCAGGTCAGACGGGACTCTTTTCCATGCTTTCTCAGCTCTCACCCGAGATCAGCAATGAGCCGGATCTACCCGAGGTCAGACACTGGAACAGCAGGGAACTTCTCTCTCACGAGAAGGATGCCCTTGGATTTTACGTCAGCGGACACCCGCTTGAAGACTACACTGCCTCCATTCAGGGTCTGGCCAATGTCGATAGCGGGAATATTGCCGAACACTCACACGGAGACCAGGTTTCGATGGGCGGAATCATCGTTGACCTTGCGGTCAAAACGACCAAGAAGGGTGACAAATTCGCTCTTTTCAGACTGGAGGATCAGTTCGGCTCGGTCAAGATAGTCGGCTGGCCGGAGCAGTACGCCAGATTCAGAAATCTGATACAGGCCGATCAGGTGGTGCTTGTCAAAGGCAGGCTCGAAATCTCGGATGAGGGCGCGGCCACGATCATCTCGCAGGAAATCTATCAGCTTGAGAACGCCCGGGCCAGTGCCGCAAAATCGATCATCATCAGAGCCGGCGAGGATGCGTTTACCAGTTCTTCAATCGCATCCATCAACGATATCATCGGTTCCAATCCCGGCGGCACCGCCATCTATTTTGAAGTTGAAACTAAATCCGGCTTGATCGTCAGAATGAGGCCCAATCAGTTTCTCAGGATCAAGCTGACCAGGGAGATAGCCGAAAAGATCGAAAGCATCTCCGAGAACTGGCAGGTGGAGATCAGTATCACCGACTGAAACTATTAACAGGATACCCAACATACGAGGATTTATGGATTTGGTTAATCCCACACCGGCGAATATGGAGGCGATCAATCGCGTCCAACTGGCAAGGCACGACAAGCGCCCTTATGCATTGGACTTCATCAAATTGCTCTTCACGGAATTCCATGAACTTCACGGGGATCGGAAATTCTTTGATGATCCGGCTATTATCGCCGGAATGGCCCGATTTAAGGGCAGACCCGTAGCGATCGTGGCTCATCAGAAGGGGCGGGACATCAAGGAACGACAGGCCAGGAATTTCGGAATGCCCAAGCCCGATGGGTATAGAAAGGCCCTGCGAGTGATGAAGCTTGCGGAGAAATTCGGGCGGCCGATACTGACCTTCATCGATACACCTGGAGCCTATCCGGGTATCGATGCTGAAGAGAGAGGGCAGGCTGAAGCGATTGCCGTCAATCTCAGAGAGATGGCCAGGATCACCGTTCCGATCATAGTCACCATCACCGGCGAGGGCGGATCAGGCGGCGCGCTGGCGATTGGAGTCGGCGATGTCGTCAATATACTTGAGAACGGTGTCTATTCCGTGATCACTCCCGAAGGGTGTGCGGCCATACTCTGGAAGGACGCCGCCATGGCCCCGCAGGCGGCCGCAAGTCTCAAGGTGACAGCCCGTGATCTGCTCTTGCATGGGATCGTCGATGAGATCATCCCCGAACCCGAAGGCGGCGCCCACGAGAACTGGGAGATGGCGGCGGAGATTATCGGAGGCTATCTTGAGCGCTCCCTGGCCGAATCGGACAAGCTGTCCGTGAAGGAGCGACTGGAAAAACGCTATCTTAAATTCAGAAAGATGGGGGCATTTGAGCGTGTTTGATCCGGATTGGTATGGAATTGTCGGCGCGCCGACAATTCCATACCTGGTTTGTTTTTAGAAGGGAACGTCCTCATCGTGATCCTTCCCGCCTCCGGCAAAGTCGCCGCCCGAGTATGAGGAATCTCCACCCTGTGAGGGCACCGATCCTCCCCGTCCCCTTTAGATCCCAGAAACTGTACATCCGAGGCGAAGACCTCAAGGGTCTGGCGCTTGTTTCCATCGCGATCTGTATATTCGTCCTGTCTTAGCCTTCCCTCAACGAATACCTGTTTTCCCTTTGAGAGATACTGATTGACCAGTTCAGCCTGTTTACCCCAGACGGATACCCTGAACCAGGTCGTAGCATCCTGCGCCTCCCCCGATTTGTCTTTTCGTTTCTCGGTCGTTGCAATGCTGAAATTGCAAACGGCTGTACCCTGAGGCGTGTACCGCAATTCAGGGTCCCGCCCAAGGTAGCCGACAATTACGATTTTGTTGAAAGAAGCCATCTGGATAATTCTCCTTTGGATTGTGTTGACAGATTTGTAAGCCGGTTTTGTAAAAGATGACGGCGCGGGTGATTTTTCCCTGTTCCCGGCCGTATAAACATGTTCTTGTTTAGAAGACGGTGAGTTTCAGTAATTCTCCCCGAGTCTGGATAATTCTTTTTTTGCGTTCTCTGCAGCCAGGGATTTGGGATACCTGATGATCACTGTTTTGAGAGTCGATATGCCGTCCTCTCGCTTCTCCAGTCTCAACAGGCAAAGGCCTTTTCTGAAAATGGCGTTTCCGGTCTTTTCCGAGTCCGGATATTGAGCAATCACCTGATCGAACTCTATCACGGCGTCCGAATCCCTTCCCAGAGCGTAAAGGCTCTCGCCGAGCAGGAATCTGACATCGGCGCGTTTTTCGGCACCGGTGCCGGCCAGACTCAGGAACTGATTGGCATATCGAATTGTGTTTTGGTAGCTCCTGCTGTTGAAGTTATTGTGAGCTGCGAGATAGAGGGCGTCCGGATCATCATTTGGCAGGGAATTTTCGCCGATCTTGTCAGGCTTATCACGGGATTCCATCTTCTGCTGATAGTCTGATAACTCCTTCCGCAGGCCGCTGATCTGCTGCCCGATTTGCGAATTGCTCTGCGCCTGTCTGTTGAGCTGATCGATGATTTTTTGAAGCTGGGAACTGGCGCCGGCAAGCCCCGTCGTCTGGGAGCTTTGAGTGGTTCTGAGGGCATCCTCGATGCCAGTGATGCCGCGCAGGGTGGTTGTGGAATTATCCGAAAGCTTTTGAATCGATGAGGTCGACTGGCCCTGCCACTTATCGAAAGACTCCTGAAGGTCACGCAGCTGTCTTTGAATGACGACGACCTCTCCCTGCAGCTTGATGATCAGTTCCTTTTCACCGGCGGCCGGCGAAGCGGCGCCCGCCGTGAGTATGATTGCAATCAATATCAAACTTCTGTAATCCCTCATCAATTTCTCCCGTTTCTGAAAAACCCTGTCATTCAAGTGAATAAAAAATTTGTTCCTGAATTGACGAAAGTATAAGGCGAAGTGATTGTTACGTAAATGAATTTCTGATAAATAGTCTCTACCGAAGATTCGATTTTTTTCACCGGCTTCGGATTATTTTGAACTTGCCGGCGTCTTCTATTATTTCAGGCTGAACCGTTAATTTTTTGAAAAAAAACTACTTGATTGAAAAGCGATGCTACGTTTCATTCAGATCGAAAACATGGCTCTTGTCGACTCACTCAGGATCGAGTTCGATCAGGGGCTAAATATTCTCAGCGGCGAAACCGGGTCCGGAAAATCAATTATCATTGATTCACTGGGGATTCTGCTCGGTGACAGGGCGACATCGGATATGATTCGCAGCGGCAGCGACAAGGCATTTGTTGAGGGGATCTTCGAGATAGGGGAGAACAGACCGCTGGTTGATCTGCTTGCCGAGGCGGGGATAGAGACAGATGGTGGGGATCTGATCATCAGGCGCGAGTTGGGCAGCAGCGCCAGAGGCCGGACTTTTGTCAATAATCGGGCGGCCAATGTCGCACTTTTAAGGGAGATCCAGCCTCATCTGATCGATCTTCACGGGCAGGGCGACCAGCAGAGCCTGCTTTCCGCGGAAACTCACCTGAATCTGCTTGACGCCTTTGCCGGAACCATGCAGAACAGGCTCAAAACCAATGCCGCCTATGATCAGATTCTGAAAACCATCAGGGATCTTGAGGAATCGAACAGGTCGGAATCCGAGAGACTTCAGGCTCTGGATATGCTCGACTTCCAGATCGCGGAGATAGAGCAGGCAGGGCTCAGGGTTAACGAGGATGCCGATCTGATTGCTGAAAGGAATCTGCTGGTCAATGCTGAAAGGATCGCGAATCTGAGCGTGGAGTCGTACGCGCACCTATACGAAGATGACCTGTCGATACTGGTCCGGCTGGGTGCGACGCAGAAAAGACTTGGCGATCTGAGCGAGATCGATTCAAAATTCACGCCACAACTCGATCAACTGCTCAACATCAAGCCTTTGCTTGAAGATATCGCTGCTTTTCTGAGAGATTACATTGATGAAATACAGGTCTCGCCTGAAAGATTGAAGGCGGTCGAAGATAGAATCATCGAGCTTGACGCCATCAAACGAAAGTACGGCAAGACCATAGAAGATGTCTTGTCGAACCTGGAGCGTCTGATAGAAA
The DNA here is from genome assembly GCA_016710075.1 of Acidobacteriota bacterium. Classification (GTDB taxonomy): domain Bacteria; phylum Acidobacteriota; class Blastocatellia; order RBC074; family RBC074; genus JADJLO01. The sequence continues at coordinate 136,288 of JADJLO010000011.1, forward strand.
AGCGGGAGAGCCTGCTAAGAAGCGAGGAGAATGCGCAGACTCTGACGCGTAATCTGACCTCAATCTTCAAGGAATTCAGAAGCGAGGCCGAGAGGCTCTCGGAACTTCGCCGCACGGCAGCCAAAAAATTCGAGAAGGCCATTGCCAGGGAATTACAGGATGTTGCGCTTGGAGCCGGAAGATTTTCAATAAACTTCAGCCTGCCGCAACAAAATCAGATTGCGGAAAAGATGCTCCAACTTGCAGGCATCCAGACCGAGCCAATGCGTCGTTCCGGCCTGGAATCGGTCGAGTTCTACTTTTCCGCAAATCCGGGGGAAGAGTTGAAACCGATCAGTTCCGTCGCTTCGGGCGGGGAACTCTCCAGGCTGATGCTGGTTTTAAAGACAATTACGGCTCCCTCTTTGTTTCCCAGATCGCTTATTTTCGACGAGATTGATGCGGGCATAGGCGGCAAGGTATCGGATGCCGTCGGCTCGCGCCTCAAAAAGCTTTCTGAAACAAACCAGGTTTTATGCGTCACCCATCAATCCCAGATTGCAAGGTACGCCGATGCTCATTTTCAGGTATTTAAAGAGGTTGTAGCGGGGCGTACGATCACCAGAGTGGTCCCGCTCGATACTGAAGGACGCGTCGAAGAGCTTGCCAGAATGATCGGCGGAGCGGAAATTACTCCCCTTGCCAGAAAACATGCAAAGGAAATGCTCCGCTCCATGTGAAATGAATATTAATCGCCAGGGGAAAACCGGCTTGAGCGCAGGCTGATGTTAGGATATAAATTGTCTTCGGATTATCTGGTGTAAACCATTGGAAAGACGTCATCAAGCATCTTCAATGACAAAGAAGTTTTATCTGGAAACACACGGCTGTCAAATGAATGTCCACGATAGCGAGAAGGCCTCGTTTGCGCTATCTGGCATCGATTACGAGATGACACAGGATCCGGTCGATGCCGATCTGATACTGCTCAATACCTGCATGGTCAGGGAGAAGGCCGCCCGCAAGGTATTTTCCAGGATCAGCGAGATCAAGAGCCGCTACAGGAAAAACAGCAAGAAGAGCGGTCTTCCTCTTTTTGGCGTCATGGGGTGCGTGGCCCAATCGGAAGCTGAGAGAATTTTTGAGAAGAGCAGGGACGTCAAGCTCGTTCTTGGAACCCAGGCCATATCAAAGCTGCCTGAATTGATGGGGCAATTGGAACAGGGGTTTTCAAGGGCCATAGACGTCAGGCTCAGCAAGGATGCGGATTTTTTCGAACTCAAAGCCGAATCGAGGCAGACAAGGCATAGCGCCTATCTGACGATTACTGAAGGTTGCAACAAGTTCTGTTCGTTCTGTATCGTTCCGTTCACCAGAGGGCGTGAACGCAGCCGGCCGGCAGACTCCATAGTTGGCGAAGCCCGGGATCTTGCCGTTCAGGGGTTCAAGGAGATCTATCTGCTGGGCCAGAATGTCAACAGCTATGGACTCAGCGGCAAATACCATTCAAATGCCCTTAACGGCCTCGAACTGGAGGAGGGCGGGGAACAGATCACCTTCGCTCGTTTACTAGAGCGCGTAGCCAGAGAGAGCGGAATCCCCAGGATCAAATTCACCACTTCCTACCCCAGGGATTTTGACGAGGAGATCGTCAGGGTGATAGACGATCATGAAAATCTGTGCGAATGGATCCATCTCCCCGTTCAATCCGGCAGCAACAGGATGCTCAGGGCCATGAGAAGGGGGTATTCCCGCCAGGAATACATGCTCAAAATTGAGGCCATCAGGCGCGCAAGAAAAGAGATGGCGATAACAGGGGACATCATCATAGGTTTTCCAGGCGAGACCGAAGATGACTTCAACGAGACGCTCAGCCTTGCCGCCGAGGTTGAATATGACGGCCTCTATATCTTCAATTATTCCCCACGTCCGAAAACTCCCGCTGCCGCCTTTACCGATTCAGTTCCCGACTCCGTCAAGACTGAAAGATTCCAGAAGCTGCAGGAACTTCAGGATCGTATCCAAAGCAGAAGATTCGCGCGATTTGTAGGCCGAATTGAAGAGGTACTGGTTGAGGGCAAAAGCGCCAGATCCGATTCCGACTTTACGGGGCATACCAGATCCAACCTCATAGTAAATTTCCCTGCCGATCAGGATATGCTCGGCAAAATTGCAAAGGTAAAAATTCTTCAGGCAAAACATCACAGTCTTTATGGGGAATTGATTTAATGTCAGGGCTTAAATGCTAGCGCTTAAATTATTGAAATGAAAGCTTTTGGTGCGACAATGGAAAGAGAAGTGAAAGTTCGCGGTCTGCTGGTAGATCCAACTACCAACTCACCAATCGTCCTTTTGAAGGATGTCAACAGCGAAGCGATGCTCCCCATCTGGGTGGGCCCCTACGAGGCCAACTCCATTGCTTCCGAAATCGAGAAGATCGCTCCTCAGCGACCTTTGACGCACGACCTCCTTAAAAATGTCATCAATCTCATTGGCGGCATCGTCCGCAGGATCGTCGTCACTGAACTCAAAGACAATACTTTTTTGCGGTCATCGAAATCGATCTTTCCGGGCAGATATTCTTTCTTGACTCAAGACCCAGCGATGCCATAGCCCTCGCTTTGCGTGTCGACTGCCCCATCTTTATCAAGGACGAGGTACTTGAAGCCTCGAAAGTCGAAGAAGTCGCTTCTGTCGTCGAAGAAGATCTTGATGATGATGAAGATGTCGAGTGGCCTGAAGAGATTGAAGACGTTAGCGATTATAAGATGTGAGCTCACTTTAACTTGCATAAGCTCAGGTGGTTTCTGGGTTGACCGGGGTAAGTGATTCTAAATGAAATAGTAATCTTATTATGCATATATCCAGGAGGGGCAATTGCAGGGGATAACGATTGCCATTGCCAATCAAAAAGGCGGTGTCGGCAAAACCACCACCGCTATTAATCTTTCTGCCGCTCTTGCTCAAAAGGGGAAGAAGGTTCTCCTGGTCGATCTCGATCCGCAGGCCAATTCAACCATCTCGTTCGTCGATCTTCAGGAGGTCGAACTCACTATCTATGACCTCCTGACGGACCCTTTGATTAAATTCGACGACGTCATCAGACCATCCAAAATCGAAAACCTCGATATCCTGCCTTCCCGCATCAACCTCGCTAAACTCGAACGCCAACTCATCGGTGAACTCGATGCCCACTTCAAACTCAGGGATAGACTCGAATCCATCAACTCGCGCTACGATATTGTTGTTATCGATACGCCGCCAACCCTGGGTCTGATAACTGTGAACGCTTTAGTTGCCGCGACACATTTAATGATACCGATCCAATCCTCCTATTTTGCGCTTGAAGGAACGGATGATCTGCTTGAAACGATAGAGCGGATCAAGGCGCGGCCTAATCCTGAACTGGAAGTACTTGGAGTGGTGGTCACATTGCATGACAGGCGGACGACATTATCGAAGGACATATACGAACAGATCTGCCAGGTTTTTGGGGACAAGGTTTTCGAAACGACGATTTCAAAATCGGTCAGACTTGAAGAGAGTCCGGCTTATAGGGAATCGATTTTCACATTTGCGCCGGCTTCGAGCGGCGCGATTGAGTACGCAAATCTCTGCGATGAGGTGATACGCCGTGTCTGCTAAAAGAGGACTACCTTCAACTCTCAAAATGCGTCATGACCGCCATTACGTTGAAGAGCTCTCTTCGCACACGGGAGCTCCAATCGGGCGCATGATTTCAATGGACAAGCTCGAGCCGAATCCAAATCAGCCGCGGATCGATTTTGGCGAGATTGACGAGCTGGTAGCGTCTATCAGGGAGAAAGGGGTGCTTGAGCCTCTGCTGGTCAGGCCATCCGAGGTTGGCGGCCGGTTTATGATCATCTCCGGGGAAAGGCGATTCAGAGCAGCGCGGGAAGCGGGACTTATTGAAGTCCCCTGCATAGAGATGGATGTCAACGACAGGGAAGTCGCCGAGATCGCGCTGATCGAAAATCTGCAGAGAAAAGATCTGACTCCATTCGAAGAAGCCGATGGTTTGCAGGTTTTGTCGGAGAGATTCGATTATACGCACGAAGAGATTGCCGTCAAAATCGGCAAATCCAGGACCACCGTCACTGAATCATTAACGATTGCGACGCTTCCTCAAGATGTGCGGGCCATCTGCCTGCAGGCCGGAATCGAATCGAAGTCGCTGCTGCTGCAGATTGCCCGGCAGCCTGATCATGCCTCGATGCTCGCTTTCGCCGCCAAAATCGCTGAGAAGGGAATGAACAGAGACGACGCCAGGAATGAACGCAAGACCGAACAGGGCAGGCCGCAGCCTTATATTTACAAATACAATCCGCCTGGCCGCGAGTTCAAACTCGAAATCAAATTCAAAAGAAATGAAGTCTCCAATGAAGATCTGATTCAATCATTGGAGGCCATAATCGACGAATTGAGAAAGCCGCAATAGCAGAGCAAAGCGCAAATTAACCGGATTTGCGCTTCTCGGACTCGTACTTCTTCCGTAATTTTTTTGCCCACTTTTCAAACAACGGTTGAAACGGTTTGAAGAGCTTGCCTCGCCACCCGCTGTTTTTCTCACGCCATATTTTGTGATACTGATCGACATACGCTCGTATGGCGCTTTCGTACTGATGCTTTTTGATCCCGTGGGAGAGTGTCAGGTGGTAGTGCTGAGCCTGAAGCGAGAGGACAAGGTATGCCAGATTCGGCTTGAAGTTGAGCTTGGCCGCCAGCCGTTTGAAAAAGCTGTCCTTTGGGAGCAGCGAATTCGTGGCAATCTCGCACCATGGCTGAATATTCCCTTGCTTCGGGTGATACAAACCCGGCAACTCCGTCGCCATAGGCAGCGGAATACGGCTGTCAGGTATGATCCTGTCAACAAAAACCACACGGGTCATGCCCCTGAGATGCTCTCGCGGCAAGGCATCAAAAACATTCTGTATGGTCTCTTCAGTCTTCGATGGAAGCTTGATGCTTGATTGATTTTCTACTTTAACTGCCATTCAGTTATCCTTTGATAATAAAGATATTATGAGATTTGCCGGTCGTTCCGAGGTTGATGCTTTTCATTAAGAAGTTCATTGAGCTGTTCCCTCAACACCCTTACTTCCTTGAACACTTCGGCCGTCTGGGCATAAACCGCGCAATATTTCAGCCAGGCTCTATGGTCGATCGCTGGTGAACCCGAGATGATTTTTCCAGCCTCTACGGAAGCTGGAATCCCGCTCTGCGCCGTGGCCATAACTCTATCCCCGATCTTAAGATGTCCCGCCGCTCCAACCTGACCGCCGAGAATCACTTCGTTGCCGACCTGCGTACTGCCGGCCAACCCTACCTGAGCGCACAACAATGTGTTTTGTCCGACTATAGACCCATGTCCAATGTGCACCAGATTATCGATTTTGGTCCCTCTACCGATTACCGTCGATCCTATCGTCGCCCTGTCAATCGTGCTTCCTGCGCCGATTTCCACTTCGTCCTCGATGATCACCACCCCGGTTTGCGGAATTTTATACCATGACCCGTCCGATTTTCTGGCATACCCGAATCCATCCCCGCCTATCGTAACATTGTTCTGTAAAATCACCCCGGCTCCGATCCTGCTGCCCTCCCTGATCGCACAGTGAGAATAGATCAGGCTCCCGTCTCCGATCTCTACATCCGGATATATCTGACAATGCGAGTGTATCGTCACCCCGCTGCCGATCTTCACCCCGCCCGCTATCACACTGTACGGGCCGATCACCACCCCACTCCCCATCTCAACCGAAGGATCTACCACCGCCGTCGAGTGTATCTCCTTAAATGGTTCTTCAGGCTTGTGGAACAATGTCAAGGCCCTCGCAAACGTCAGATACGGATTGTCCGAGATGATACCCGATTGCCCCTCCAACAGATTCTTCGCCTTGTCCGTGATCACCGCCGCCGCTTTTGTCACTGCCAAATACTTCTTGTATTTGATGTTACTCAGAAATGTCAATTGAGCCTCTCCCGCACTCTCTATCGTCGCCACTCCCGTGATCTCAATATCTTCTTTTCCAATAACTTCATGCCCCAACCTGCTCGCTATCTCTCCTAATTTCATAGTTGACTCGTTTTCAGGAATTCTATAATATTTCGATAAACATACGTCTGATAACGGAGAGCGCTTAACTAAATTTCGATTACGAAGTAAGCAATTGAATCAAAATGACCGCTATCGAAAACGCATGCAGGTGACATCATGATGACAGACAAAAAATTGATTGATGAGTTTATTACATCTTTGCGAGTTGAAAAAGGGCTGTCGGCAAACACAGTGGATGCCTATCGGCGGGATTTGACGAAATTCCTGAATCTGGCAGGCAGATTGGAAAGAAGTTTAATGACGATCGACCGGGCGGATCTGGTGAATATACTGGAGATGTTGAAGCGGGATGAGATGAGCGATGCGAGCATAGCCCGTTTTTTATCGACATTGAGAGGGATCTACAAGTACCTGCTGCGAGAGGGGCTGACGAAGGTGGATCCGACAGCCTATCTTGAAGCCAGAAAAGCGTGGCAGACATTGCCGAAGTTCCTGACCCCCGGGGATATTGAGAATCTGCTTGCCGTGGCTGATATGAATACGGATGCGGGTATTCGCGATCGGGCGATGCTCGAAGTTCTGTACGCCACTGGATTGAGAGTTTCGGAGCTGGTCGGGTTGAAAATGAAGGATCTGGATCTTGAGACAGGCCTTCTGACCTGCTTCGGCAAAGGGAGCAAGCAGAGAATGGTGCCGCTGGGAAAATCGGCAATAATTCATATTCAGAAATATTTTCCGGCCCGCTATCGGTTGGCAGGCGAAAAGAGCAGCGAAAGATTGTTTATTGAAAAAGGCGGCAGGGAAATGACTCGGCAGAAATTCTGGAAGCTGATCAAGGAGTACGGTGCCGCGGCAGGCATAGATTACATCACGCCGCACATGCTGCGTCATAGTTTTGCCACGGCACTTTTGACCAACGGAGCGGACCTCAGGTCTGTTCAGATGATGCTCGGGCACAGCGATATCGGGACGACTCAAATCTACACCCACGTGACCGACGAACACTTGAAAAACAAGTACAAACAGTTCCATCCGCGATCCTGAATTGACGGGTACGCAGGCGTCCCGCCTGCTTGTATTGAAATATCTGCACATTTATATCAGATTTGCGTTAATCGAATTGACGCAGGCGGGACGCCTGCGGTCCCGCTCGTATTTCGACCATTCCAAAATGCGAAGCGGGTTGTGGGCTACTCAAATCAAAATAAAGAATATTCCGTGCGTAAGAAGAGTAAAAAGAAAGCAGATTTTTCTGGAACTTTTCGGCCGTGAAATCGGAATTGCAAGCGTCAGCAGAAATGACCGGCAGTTTCCAACGCGATGGCAATGAAATTGATCCCTCAATCGAATGCAACCACCCCGGCGGAATTGCCGGATGTCGAGTTGCTGCGGCGGGTGCGGGCAGGCGATGAAGACGCCTTTCTGGCGCTCTATCGCCGATTGCAGGGCGGAATCTACCGATTCGCGCTTCGTATGAGTGGCTCGTCGTCGGTGGCGGAGGATGTAACGCAGGAGACCTTCATGATTCTGCTTCAGGGTGAGAATGCCTATGACCAGTTTCGGGGCTCGTTGAGCGGTTATCTGTTTGGGATTGCGCGGAACCAGACACTGCGCCGGTTCGAGAAGGATCGAGGGGTATTACAGCTCGTTCCCGTGGAAGAGACGCCTGAGACATCGACGCCCGAGCCCCTGATCGTATTCGACGATCCGCTCGAAACGCTGACACGGCAGGAAACAATCGAGTCTGTGCGACAGTTAGTGCTGGCGCTGCCAGTGCATTACCGGGAAGTTGTGGTTCTGTGTGATCTGCACGAGATGAGTTATCAGGAAGTCTCGGATGTTCTCGGGTGCGCCCTCGGCACGGTTCGTTCGCGCTTGCATAGAGGGCGTGGATTATTGCTGGAGCGGTTGCGAGGCACAGAGCTTGAACCATCCCAGGATATCGATCCAATGAGATGTATCGTATGAATTGCAGAGAATTTGAAACCAAGGTTCGAGAGATTGGGCCGGGGATGACCGCCGGCTCGTTCGACGCTGCGCTCGACCATAGTCAGTCCTGCGAGCGATGTGCGTCGATGCTCAGGGATCAGCGCACACTGACTGCGGGACTGCAGATGCTCGCGGCTTCGGATGCCGGGCGCGAAGCTTCGCCCGCCGCGGAACAGGCCATGTTGAGAGCATTCCGTGCGCTCCGGACGTCTACGCCTGTTGCTCGTCGCCGGGAGTGGGCGCCCTGGACCTGGGCAGCCGCTGCCGTCTTGCTGTTGGCCTTTGGAGTCTTTGCCTACCGCTCGATTCGGTGGGAATCTCAGAAAGTGGCTGGGAATGATAAGACAGCCATCCTGACTGTCTCGCCTTCGCCTGGTTCGAAAGGGATGATTGCCCAGGGGCAACCATCCAAACAGTATCTCTCATCTCGCAAAAAGCCCGTCGCGACAACGCGACCATCGCCGCCAATCGAGGGCATGCCCATCATTCGGCCCATGATTCGACCCATGATTCGAGAAGAGATGACGCTCTACGCCTATGAAACAGAAGATGCGACGGATTTCTTTCCGGTAAATGGCCCGGTAAATGGCAATGACGCACGCGCTCCGATGGAAAGCGGGCAATTGATTCGGGTTCTGATGCCGCAGAGCGCATTGGCCAAATTCGGCTTGCCGGTCAACCTCGAGCGAGGAGATATCCCCGTCAAAGCCGACCTGCTGGTCGGTGAGGACGGGCTTGCTCGCGCAATTAGATTTGTTCGTTGATGGAATTTTACGACGATTTCATCCGCAATTTTGGTGCAGAATCATCATCTGCATAATCTAATATCAAAGGAGACTCTCAATGAAAATCAGATATAGATCTCTGTTTGCCGTCATCTGCATGACGGCGATCACTGCCAACGTCCCCGCCGGAGTTGCAGTGCAGGATCGGCAGGAGAAGAAAACGGAAACTCAGACGACTCAAAGAACCATTACGGTGCAGGGCGATGGAAAGACATTCACCACAGTTCCCGACGGAGTGCAGGAAGGGACCTTCAACGTTCGCGTAGCGGAACCCGGCGCGGCCGGTATGGGGTTTGCAGTTGTCAGTGGAAATGGGCAGCAGAGCGGAGATGGAATGTTCCAGTTCTTCTCGCAGGAGATGAGCTTCGATAACCGGCTGGTCAAGGACGCTCCATTCTCGGCCGAGACCTTATCTGAAACTGTGCAGACGCTTGCTGACGGCAACCGGATCGTCCAGCGGTCGACAGGCCACGCCTATCGCGACGGCCAGGGGCGCACCCGGATCGAACGATCGTTTAGAATGGGAGGCTCGGGCGGTGAGCAGAAGACAATCACGATTTATGATCCGACAACGGGTGATAACTTCATTCTCGATCCGGAAAAGCGCACTGCGAGAAAAGCGAAGATGTTTTTTCGTGTCGTCGGGCAACCGATTGCTGGATTGCCGACACCTGCTCAAACATCGATGACTACGGAGCCGCCCAGATTCGTGGTCTCCGGTGGCGTTCTGCAAGGGTCGGCTATCAAGCGGGTACAGCCGGCCTATCCTCCAGTTGCGAAGGCCGCAGGGGCAGATGGCGCTGTTCAGGTTCAGGTCACGGTTTCCGAGACTGGTGAGGTTGTGGACGCCACCGTCAGTCAGCGGCCACCCGCTGCTTCGCGATTCTTCGGTCGATGCCGCCCGGCAATGGCAATTCAAACCGACCGAGGTGGAGCGGAAAACCCATCAAGGTTCAGGGCATTTTGACCTACAACTACAAGCTGGTCGGCAAATCTGAAAATGCGCAGAATGCTGATAATCCGAATGCTCTCACAATGATAAAGATCAACAGCAATCTGGAGAAACTCGGCAAGCAGATGATCGAAGGAGTGGAATGCGAAGGAACGCGAATTACCACCACCCTTCCCGCAGGCGCCATCGGTAACGAAAACCCCATTCAGACTATCCACGAAAACTGGGTTTCCACCGATTTGAAAATGACGATCCTCACCAAGCATACCGATCCGCGCTTCGGAGAGACGACCTATCGTGTCATCAACATCAATCGCGCCGAACCTGACCCCGGACTATTCACTGTTCCCTCGGATTACAAGATCCAGGAGGGTGGTCCCGGGGGTCCCGGTAACTTCATTTTCAAAGGGGAAAAAGTACCCGGCGGAGATGACATCCAGATCATTAGAAGAGAACGTCCAAATCAGCGGTAAAGGACCGGAGATCTTCGATTCGTAAAAAAGATCGGGCGAGGTGTCGAAACATCCTCGCCCGATCTTTTCACAGCCCCTGGTTTGTGACGAGAATCATGTCGTCGTTAGGATCGCGAACAACTCCTTCAATAGGGGATACTGGATTCACAACCTGAGCGATTGACGTGAGGAGCTGCAAATAAGAAATGATATCCTCATCATAATAAGGATATCGTTTGCGAAGTCGCTCGTAGTTGAGCACCCGTTGTGTCTCGACGAGGATCTGATCGGATACATAAAACCCAACATCTTCCTGTTTGACGAATTACAGCAAATGCCGAGACACGCCTGTTCTCGAGAGAAAAGCGCTCACAAGGACAGTTGAATCAAGAACGGCTTTAGGCACGGTTTTGCTTCCTGAATTCTTTGATCATCTCCGCGATCGATTCTTCCTCTTCCTTGGCATCCTTAAACTTTTTCCTGGATTTTCCTCTCGGAACCTGATCGAGCAGGTCAAAGGGCGCTTGGCGGGCCCCCTTCTTTCCCCCCCCCCGGGGGGCCCGGGGGGGGGCCGCGCCGGGGGGCCCGGGGGGGGGGGGAGCCCCCCCCCCGGGGCGGGGGGGTCCGGGCCGGGCCGGGGGGGGGGGGGGGGGGGGGGGGGGGCGGGCGCCCCGGGGGGCGCGAAACCCTTCAAACTGGGGTGGGTTGTCGGGCATAAAAAAAATCAAGAATTACAAATTCATGCTACAGGAACGGCCAGATCTGTCAACCTCGCAGTTTATTCACATCAAAGCCTGAAAAAGGCGATCTCAGAATGCTGAAAACCGGCGATCGGATCCGGACAAGAGTAGGGAAGTCGCACGATCGTCTGCATCCGATAAGACCCGTTATGTTCGGCAAGCAGTCTCTAACCTGTTTTGCGGTCAATCTTGATCTGATTAAAAAAAGTAAAAATAATAATTGACAAGTCGGTAGCTCAGGCGTAGGGTTCTTTTGTCGAAAGTAATTTTCATTTTACATATTTTTACTCAGCAGTCTTTTATTTCAGCTAATGTAGGGCCACTACTTAGACCAGCCATACCGATCAAGCAGCGAGCCATGGTTAACACAAAAGTAAACAGTAATTACTAATATTCAGGCCAGCACTGCGGCGGCGATGACGCCGGCTGCGGCAGGGAATGGATCACCAATAGACCTCACGTTGATTGTCGAGCAGTACCGCGAACAGCAAATCTACTAAAAATTCGTAGCAACCGGCCAGCGCCATAGTTGTAGTTGGTTGCCGCCTACATTGGCGCACGCAGTTCTTTGTCACCTCAATTTTGGGAAGGAATACTGATATGCAAACTTCACAGACACACACACACAGCATTTTTCGTTTAGTCGGCAACTCTTATCTTCGGTTGATAACTGCGCTAACGCTCAGTCTCGTTCTGGCGGGTATTGCTTGGTGGTGGGGCGTGCGCACAACGCAGGCGGCCTCCCTAACGCAATTTTTCCAAGGTTTCGAAGTAGACAATAGCGGCTGGAATCTGTCGGGTGGGACAAGTGATGCGACACGGGTCGCTTCAGGCACGAACGGCATCACTTCCAAAACCGGCGGCTTTCACGGGACGGCTACCGGCTCAGGCGTCGGAGGTACTGAACTTGATAGTGCGTTCACACGCTGGGGCGGTTACAACGGAGTCCCGGGCTGTAGTGGAAGCGCCTGTGTCGGGACATTTCCGGCCAATGGATACACGACCTCGGTGGACATCTATCTGAATCTTGCCGCGACCTCGACCAATGACACGCGCTTCGATTTCACCTCGGCGGTAAATCAACCGAGCGGGCCACATCGGCGTGATTTCGCCTTCAATGCCGGTTTCTATAATGACACCGACGTGACCGGCAGCGGGCCGCGGTTCGTGGTTAGCGCGAGCAACAATACCAATCGCTCCGGCGCCTTCCCGAAAAATCCGGGCCGCAGCCCGTTTACCATCGCTGCGACCGGCTGGTACACGTTCAGGCATACCTTCCGCAACAACGGTAGCGGGATTCTCGCTGTGGACTTGAGCATCCTCAACATGAGCGGGACAGTGCTGAATACGTGGACGTTGAGCGATCCAACCGACACGATCGGCGTCAACGTCGGCGGCAATCGCTATGGTTGGTTTGCAAACAACGAATTCAGTTTTCTGGCTATAGATAATTCCACGCGTGCGAATCAGGCTCCCGATCCAACCGTGGTTTACGTAGATGACAATTGGATCGGGCTGGCTCCGGGCACGGATCCGGATGGCGCTGGCCCGGCAACGTCTATTGGCTACGATGCTTTTGCCACGGTCCAGGGCGGCGTGGACGGCGTGGCGGCTAGCGGTCAGGTAATTGTATACGCGGGCACGTATGTGGAGGATGTCACCATCAACAAGTCCATCACCGTGACGGGGGCGGGCGTCGCGACCACTACCATCTCCGGCGCAATCGGCGGCCTCGGTTCCACCGTCGCCATCGCCGCCAACAACGTCGAATTCAAAGGCTTCAAGATTACCCGCCAGGGCAACAGCGCAGCCACCTGGAATGATCCACTCAATAGCGCAGGCATCTCCATTCAGGGCCAGGCGATTACGGGCGCGAACATTCACGACAATCTGATCACGCAGAACCGCACCGGCATTGACATCAACAACAGCAACGGCCACACCGTGCGTAACAACGTCATCACCGACAATCGCACGGGGATGATCTTCCGCAATCAGACCGACAATCTGACGGTGGTCGAAAACGAGATCACCAACAACTGGACGGTTGGCGTTCTCTTCCTGGATGGCAGCGGTGGAACCAACTCCCCGGTGCAGACGGCGTTGAACAGCGTCTTCTTCAACAACAACATCAGCGCCAATTGGTACGGGCAGATCGTTGACCGCCAGAGCGGCGGCGCACTGCCCGCGCCGGGAACCAACATCAAAAACTTCAGCGGCAACTGGTTGGGAACAGCCTCGCCGTTCATCTCGACCGCCAATAGCGCCGAACCAGGTTATGCGGCCCAGGTTCCCTTCACGGTTCCTGGCGGCACGGCGATGCCTCCGGGCGGCCAGCCTGACGTGCTTGGCCCCGCATCGGCGAACTTCGACATTACGCCCTATCTCACTACCGGCACCGACACCAACGTCGAGACCACGCCGGGGCGCGGCACTTATGGTTTTCAGGGTGATTTCAGCGGCGTTATGGCCAACACCATCAAGGTTAATTCAACCGGGGCGACCAGCAGCACGCCGACCGCGGCTGACAACGATTACACGCGCGTCAACAGCGCGGTTCAGGCTGCCATGAGCGGCGACACAATCATTCTCAATGGCACCTTCAACTGGGCTGAAACCAACGCAGCGCTGAGTTGGTCGAAGGGCAGCAACGGTCTGACGGGCGATCTTGACGATTACAGCATCCTGGTGCCGGCCAATCGCAATAACGTCACCTTCACGGCCACCAGCCTGGGCGCAGCGACGATTCAGGGGCCGGGCGATCTGCCGATGGTGAATCTCGAAGGCGTGTTCTTCTTCGACTCGCTCAATGGCGGCAAGAATCAAGGCTGGACGATTTCCAACATCCGCTTTGTGGATTTCGATCTAGCCATCGGCATGTTCTTCGACTCGGCCGGAGCCGTGGATGCATTCAAGGACACGAAGATTCTCAACAACTACATCAAGATCGCCAAAGACCTCAACGCCACGGTCGCGCCGGCGGATGTCAATCAGAACATCGGCATTCACTTCGCGTTCGGCAAGAACCAAACGATCTCCGGCAACACGATTGACTTCGACGGAGACGGCGTCAGCGACAGCGCCAACAACAATTTCTCAGCCCAGGTCGGCATGCAGTCGAATACCAGCGGCGGGGATGTTTACGACGGGCTACAGATCACCAACAATATTCTGCGCGTGCTGAACGCCCAATCGGCTAATCCGCAGACCATTCGCGGCATCTGGGAAAACTCGCATGGACACCTGGGCAACGTCACGGTCAGCGGCAACTCGTTCACCAACCTGGCGGCGGGCAACAATCCCGCGACCAACCTGCAAGTCGGCTTCCGCGTCACCTCGCATTCATCGCCGACGACGACCGTCAAGTACCAGAACAACACGGTGAGCGGCGCAAACACCGGCTTTGAATGGATCGCCGGGTCGGACTTCGCCGGCAACCAGCCGGTGCAACTCATCAGCAACACCATCACCGGCAACAACAAAGGCGTGCTGATCCAGAGCAACGGCACGGCCCTGCTCAAGTTCAACCGCATTCTCGGAAACCTTGTCTCCGGGGTCGAGAACGCGACGGCCAATGCAATCAACGCCGAGAACAACTGGTGGGGCTGTAACTTCGGCCCTGGCGTGGGCGGCGCGAACTGCACCGGCACGCCCAACGGTGTGACCAACACCGGTGGCGGCAGCATTGATTCCAACCCGTGGCTGGTGCTCGGCCTGACCGCCGCGCCCAACCCGATAGCGGCGGGCGGCATGTCGAACCTGACCGCCAGCCTGAAGAAGAACTCCGACGGCGTGGACACAAGCTTGATGGGCATGGGCACGTTCCCGGACGGAGTCACGGCTGGCTTCACCGGCACGCTGGGCACGGTCGCTCCGCCGAGCGCCCCGACCAGCGGCGGAATGGCCATGTCGGTCTACACCAACACGGCCAATGGCACGGCGACGATCACGACGACAGTTGATCAACAGACTGTCATATTGAGTCTCCTGGCTGCTTGCCCGACGATCACGATCAGCCCGGCGGCGATTCCCGGCGCATTCAAGGGCACGGCCTACAGCCAAACCTTCACGGCTGCAGGCGCGATCAGCGCGGTCACCTGGAGCGTCAGCGCGGGCACTTTGCCCGCCGGTTTGACGCTCTCACCAGCGGGCGTGCTTTCCGGCACGCCGACGGCGACGGGCAACTTCACGTTCACCGTCAGTGCGACCGACGCGAACAACTGTCCGGGGACGCGAGCCTACACGCTGCCGGTTCACGTCGAAACAGCGGACATCGCCGATCCGGCCATCTGCACGGGCCCAGGCGGAGCGGTCGATGTCACGGCGACAGTGACCAACGGCGCGGGATCTTCGCAATCGGCTACTTTCACGGCTTCGCTGCCGGCGGGCCTGCTCGCAGTGCCCGGAACGTGTTCGGCAAATGTCGGGATCTGCAATGTGGTCAATGGCTCGACCGTCAGTTGGTCGGGAACACTGGCCGGCAACCAGACAGTGACGATCAAGTACAAGGCGCAGATCGGCGACCAGGTCGTCACCGGGACGCAACTCTGCATCACGTCATCGGGCACTGTCGGCGGCACCCCAGCCGGCAGCGTTGTGGCCTGCCTGACGGTCAACTGCCCGGTGCTAGGCACAGGGGTGATTCCTGACGCCAAGTCCCCGGCAAGCGATCAGAAGGCGGGATCGGTCCTCTTCTACAACATCTACAGTTCAGACGCAGCGAACTACAACGCACAGAACACGCGGATCTCGATTACCAACACACATCCGGTGCTCAGGGCCACGGTCCACCTCTTCTTCATCGACGGCAATTCGTGCACGGCGGCGGACCAGTATCTCTGCCTGACGCCGAATCAGACCTACACCTTCCTTGCATCGGATATCGATCCGGGAACGACAGGGTATCTGGTTGCAGTGGCCGTTGACGACAGGGGCTGTCCGATCGACTTCAACTACCTGATCGGCGATGAGTACATCAAGCTCAGTTCGGGTCATGCCGCCAACCTCGGAGCCGAGGCCATCTCGACCCTAGCTGGAGGGCTGCCGCTGTGCGACGCGAATTCCACAACAGCGACGCTCAATTTCGACGGAGTCAGCTACAACGGAGTCCCAAGAGTCCTGGCCGTGGACAACCTCTTGCTCTACGACGACGTCGAGCAGGGCTACAGCTTTAACGTCACCGGCGGCTGCCAGTTGAGAAGCATTCTCTCAAACAGCTTCCCGAGGACGGCTCCGCGCTTTGAGTCGGCCATACCCGCAGGCCGCACCGGATGGATGAAGCTCTACTCGCTGTCCGACATCGGGATGTTCGGAGCGGTGATCAATCTCAACAAGAACTCGAACGTCCAGTCGGGAGCATTCAATCAGGGCCACAACCTGCACAAGCTGACGCTGACTCAGGCTGCAACCCTGATTATCCCGGTCTTCCCGCCGAGGTGTTGAGGTATCAGACTGATAAAAGCACGAAAGGCGCAAGTAGTTATTGCGCCTTTCGTGCTTTTCGCGGCCACGACAGCCGACCAGAATTTATTCGCGCACCTGCCAGGCTCGGTTCGATTGACGATTTCAACTGACATGGAGAGACTGTGATTTCCAGTCGATTCCCGGGTGGATGAAGACGGTTTATAACGCCAAATGGGCGAAGGGGGAAGATTGTATTCTTCCCCCTTCGCCCTGTTTTTCCATTCGATATTCATCCTTATCCGGCTATTTTTTTGCCTGGACCTGGACGATCTGAGGCTTGACGTCGCGGCCAGCCAGATACTTCGCATCCTGCGCGGCCTTGCGTTCGTTGCTCGATTCCGGGACCAGCATCCAGCTTTCGAGGCCGTCGGTCTTGACGGTGCTGAGGAAATAGCGGTCTCCGTAGCGGCGGAATTCCAGATGTGAGGCTTCGATCCTTTTGGAGCCGCGCTCCATCGAGACATGGACCAGTGCTCGGGTATTCTTGTCAAAGCTCGAAACCTCTATCACTCCGCGGGTCGAAGTCTCGCTGATGGTGTAGCGGCCGGCCGGCATCGTCCTGTTTTCGGCGATGAAATCGAAGGGAATATCGGCCATCAAATTCGGCGCCACCGCCGCGTTCGAAACCACCATCGATGAGATCACCATTGCAATCATAGCCACGAGCATCAGAGTTTGCTTTTTCATTTTGTCTCCTTTAGCGTTGTTTACCATTTAGCGTTTATCTTGTACCTTGCCGGTCTCTCAGTACCGATCATTTCCCTCTACACTCATACCTGCGAAGTTCATCGACGATTCCCGCCACGCTTTTGAAAAAAAATTGGCTATTTCAGAATCCTTGCGATATTAATAGATACCGATTCGATGATCCGGAGGAAAGTGTGAGCAAACCTGAAGGTGAAGTTACCCAATTGCTGGTGGCATGGGGGAACGGAGATCCAGCCGCTCTCGAGCAGTTGGTGCCGGTTGTTCATAGGGAATTGCGGAATCTGGCGAGGCATTACCTCAACCGCGAGAGCCCCGGGCACACCCTGCAGCCGACGGCCCTGGTCAATGAGGCCTTCATCAAGCTCATCGGCGGCAATACGGTAAGGTGGGAGAACCGCGCCCACTTTTTCGGAATCGCCGCCAAACTGATGCGCGAGATACTTGTCGATCATGCCCGGCGCAGAAAGCAGATCAAACGAGGAGGAGATGCGCTGCGGGTATCGCTGACCTCCGCCGACGCCAGTACTGATCGGAAGGATTCCGACGTCCTGGCGCTGGACGATGCGCTGAAAAGCCTGGCTGAATTTGACGAACTCAAGAGCCGGATAGTCGAGTTGAGATTTTTTGGCGGCCTTACGGAAGAAGAAACTTCGACAGCACTGAATATCCCCCTGCGCACGCTGCAGCGCGAGTGGCGGCTGACGAGGGCCTGGCTTTCGAACCAGATGCTATGACACCTGATCGCTGGCAGAGGATTGAAAAGATTTTCAATGATGTGCTGGAAATCGAACCGGCTGAGAGGGACCGTTACCTGACCGAGGCCTGCAGTGACGATTCAGGATTGCGCCGGGAGATCGAGGGTCTACTTGCGGCCGACAAGGAACCCGTCAGTTTTCTGTCCAGTGTCATTACCATGGCGGAAACAGGGAACTCGGACCTGGCGGTTTCGCTCAGAACACAGGCCGAGGAGTTCAGCCATTATCGGATTCTTTCGCGGATCGGAGCCGGAGGGATGGGGGAGGTCTGGCTGGCCGAGGATCTGCGCCTTGGCCGCCGGGTTGCGCTCAAGCTGCTCCCACGGCAGTTCCTGCAGGACCCCGACCTGCTGAGTCGTTTTAGAAGAGAAGCACGGGCCGCATCATCCCTCAATCACCCGAACATCATTACCATATACGAGATCGGCCAGTTGGGGCAGACCCATTTCATCGCGACTGAATTCATCGAGGGAGTGACGCTGCGCCAGAGGCTGGTTCAGGGGGGCATGGCCACGGCCGACCTGCTCAATATCGCGATCCAGTTGGCGTCGGCCCTCGGGACAGCGCACAGTGCGGGGATCATTCACCGCGATATCAAGCCGGAAAATATCATGATCCGGCCCGACGGCCTGGTTAAGGTGCTCGATTTCGGGCTGGCGCGGATGACGCCCCTGGCCGGCAAAATCGATGGCGATCTTGAAGGCGGAGACCGGCACCTGAGCACCGCCAGAGGGACGCTGATCGGAACTCCCAGATACATGGCCCCCGAGCAGGTCAGGGGAATCAAGGTTGACAGCCGCGCCGATATCTTCAGCCTCGGCGTGGTCATCTTCGAGATGATCGCCGGCAGAGCCCCATTCATAGGCGAGACCATCGCCGATCAGATTGCAGCCATTCTCGAACGCGACGCTGAGAAACTCTCGAACCTCAGGCCCGGACTGCCGCCAAACCTGGAATTGATTGTCGCCAGGGCGATCGCCAAGAATCCGGATGATCGTTTTCAGACGATGGAAGCGCTCCTCGAAGAGCTTCGGCTGCTGCAGAGCGGGCGATTTTCCGAGGGAGGGACCTGGAACCGGAACCTGTCGCAGCCAACCGGCACTGAAACCACGCGCCTCGACAGCCTGAGCCTGTTCGCCACGGTCAGGCAGCATGCCGCAATAAAAAATAATTACCGCGGATTCGCCCTCCTGGCGGCACTCCTGCTGATTCTGGGAGGTTATCTGTCCGCTGGGTACTATCGCGGATGGTGGCCGTTCGCCGCATCGATTTCACCTCCTCTTGCCGAGGCCCTGCCGTGGTATGAGATAGGAACTCAGGCCATACGCGACGGTTCCTACGATCAGGCCAGGGAATTTTTCGAGCAGGCTGTCAGGAAGGACCCGCGATTCGCACTCGCCCGCGCCCGCCTGGCGGAGGCCCTGTCCGAGCAGGACTACAACGATGAGGCGCAACAGCAGCTCTTTCAGGTTTACGCGCTGGTTCCCGACCGCACCCGCCTGCCGGAACTCGACAGGCTGAGTCTGGAGGCGATTCTTAACTCCGTCGGCAGAAACTACGCCGGCGCCGCCGAGTGCTATTCGAGGATGCTGGCGATCGCGCCTCAAGAGCAGCAGTCGAGTGTCAGACTCGACCTGGGCCTGGCCTGTGAGAAGAATTTCGAAACCGCCAAGGCGATCGAAAACTACCAGCTCGCGCTCAGATCAAACCCTCGATCGGCCGCCGCCCGGCTTCGCCTTGGCATTATTTACGGTGAACGGGAAAAGGATCTGGCAAAATCCGATGCAGCATTCGACGAAGCGGAAAAACTCTATCGCGAAGCCGGCAACAAGGAAGGCCTGGCCGCGGTCTTTTTCAACCGCGGGATGATCTACGATGCGCTGAGCCGCCTCGAGGAAGGCAGGAAACAGCTCCAGTCGGCAGTCGAAACCGGCAGCCGCTACCTGGCCACCCGAGCCACCATTCACCTCAGCGGAAACTCGCTGGCCGCGGGCAGAATAGACCAGGCAATCAGGGAAGCTGACCAGGGGCTCGAACAGGCATCCAAGAACAACATGCGCAGTGTTTACACGCTGGGCCTGATCGCCAAGGCCGGGATCTACCACGATACCGGCAATTATCCTGAAGCCGAAAAATACTACGCCCAGGCGATCGAATCGGCCCGGGCCTACAATGGCCGATACTATGGATTCCTGGCGCGGCTCAACCTCGGTTCGCTTCAGGTGCAGATTGGAAGGCTCGATCAGGGACTTGAAAATGTCGAGCCGGCCTACGGTTTCTTCGAGGAGTCAAAATACCGGAACGAGGCCCTCAGAGCCCTGCTGGTCCTGGCGCGGGCCAGGCGCCTCAAACTTGATTACCCCGGGGCGAGGAAGTCCTATGACGCGCTGCTGCCGCTGGCCGAAAAGTCCGGCGATCCGCAGGTTGTCGGCCTCGTCCATTCCGAACTCAGCCAGCTCTTCATTTTTCAGGAACGGTTCACCGAAGCGCTTCCGCATATCGACGAGTCCTACAGAATATACCAACAGCAGGGGATCAATATCCGCCTGCCATATGCCTTGTTGCGACGCGCGAGGGCACTCTGGCAACTCGGCGATTATGCCGGCGCGCAGAGTGCCCTGAATGACGGGGCCTTTGCCGGCGCGCAGAGGGATGTCGAGGCCGAGGCGACCGTTCTCAAGTCGGAGATCCTGCTGAGCCAGGGGCAGTATCGCGATGCGATCGTGAAATTGCGGAAATACATCGCCAATCCCGGCATCGAGGCTCCCGAGCTGTTTATTTCCGCCTTGCGTATTTCATGCGAGGCTCTTACCCTGAGCGGGTCGCCTGAGCAGGCGCGTGCATTTTGCAGGAGATCGGTCGACGATGCCAGGCGCCTACAGAAACCCAGGCAGCTTGCCGACAGCCTTCTGGCATTGTCCGAAGTCGAATCGTCGCTGGGGAACTGGAAAGAGGCACAGACCGCGGCCGCCGAAGCGGCCACGGCCCTTGCCGGACAGGATCGGCCTGAAACCGAATGGCGGGCGCTGACCGAACTCTCTCGATCAATGCAGGCCAACGGTGAACAGAAGGCCTCCGCCGATGCGGCCTCGCGCGCCAGTGAGAAGCTGCTGCTGCTGAAATCCTACTGGGATGAAGTGCATTACAACAAATATCTGGCTCGCCCGGATATCAATCGCATGATTTCGAGGCTCAACAAGCTGTCAAACAGCAACCAGCGTTAACCATAACAACAAGGAGAATAACAGATGCCTGAAGAACCAATACGCGCCGGACAGGGGATTTATCAAAGCGCCGCCAACAAGAAGGACGTTGGAGTCTGCCTGGTAATCGATGAACAGAATCTCTGGAAGATCGAGGATGGCGCCAACGGCTCCACCGTGATCACCATCCCGGCCGGATCGAAATGGAAGGTGACCACTGAAAACCCGACCGGCGACAAACGCAAAGTGGTCATTTTTCGCGATGGCGGTTCGGTCCATCGCACCGGCCCCTTCGAAATTGTCGATGAAATCCTGATCCCTTACGAACATCCGAACGATTGAGAGCAGACCCGGTCAGTAAGATGACAATATTATTCAAGCGATTGATCCTCGTTATTCCGTTCCTGCTTTTGCCGATACCATTTTTGCCCAGGTCAGTTTCAAGGCGGTCGTCAAAAACCTGCAGACGAAGCAGCCTGTATCCGGCGCGATGATAAGCGTTGAAAACACGGATCTGACCGCCACCACCGACGCCGGTGGCCGTGCCGAGCTGTCCGGAATACCCGATGGTGACCAGGTGCTGGTGATAGTCTGCCCAGGCTACGAAACCAGGCGCCTGAAACTGTCATTCCCACTCGATAATCGCGGCGACAATGTCCTGGAAATATTATTGAGCAATGAGTTGGACGAGGTGACAATCACCACAACGACTCGTATCAGCCGGGAAATCGACGATGTACCGACGCGCATTGAAGCGATCAATGAGGAAGAGATAGACGAAAAGATCAAGACAGGGCCCTGCCAATGTGTCGATGGTGCTCAACGAGAGCATCGGTATCAAGGTGCAGCAAACCTCCGCCACGGCCTATACGCAGAGCATCCGGATACAGGGACTCGACGGCAGATACACCCAGATGCTCAAGGATGGGCTCCCGGTTTACGGCGGGTTTTCGGGAAGCCTCAGCCTCCTGGACATCCCTCCTCTCGATCTGAAGCAGGTGGAAATCATCAAGGGGCCATCAGCCACTTTTTATGGAGGCGGGGCTATCGCCGGGGTCGTCAATTTCATCAGCAAGGAGCCGGAGGATACCCGGCAGACGACGCTGATTCTCAACCAGACAAGCGCCCTCGGAACGGACATCTCGCTCTTTGATTCCTCCCAATTCGATCGATTGGGTTACACCTTTCTTGGATCGTTCAATTACCAGCGTGAATACGATGTCGATGATGACGGTTTTACCGAACTGCCAAGGACCAGGTCGTTCAATTTGAGCCCGAAGCTGTTTTTCCAGATCGACGACAAGACCAGGTTCGTCGCCGGCAACTCCGTTTCGTATCAGAACCGGACCGGAGGTGATGTCAGCGTGATCCGCGGGAGGGCTGACGAGGAGCGGCGTTATTTCGAGTCGAATCATTCATTCCGCAACATCACGACGCTCCAATTCGACAGAGAACTGGAGGGAGGCGGCAGGTTTGCCGTCAGGCAGAGCCTGATCCTCTTCGATCGCAAAAGCGAGATCCCCGATTACCAGTTCAAGGGCCGGCAGCTCAATTCGTACTCCGATGTCTCATATATTGCCCCGCTCAAGAAGCACGCGCTGGTGATCGGCGCCAACGCCGTTTACGACCGATTTAGAGAGGATCGGGACAGAACGGTCCTGAACCTGAGGAATGAAACCAGAACGACTTTCGGCGGGTACCTTCAGGACAATTTCTCTCTGACAGATAAGCTGTCCCTGGAAGCCGGTTTTCGGCTGGACCACCTGAGGGATTACGGCGTGTTTGCCTTGCCCCGGGCGTCCCTGCTTTACAGGTTCAACGAACACCTCAGCAGCCGTGTCAATTTCGGGCTGGGTTACAAGGCCCCGAGCATTTTCACGGAAAATGCCGAGGTACTGCTTTTTCAGAACGTCCTCCCGATCGGGAACGGCTTGAAGGCCGAGCGCAGCCGCGGAGGGACCTTCGACATCAATTACAAGAACAGCATCGGTGACAAGATTTCATACTCGATCAACCAGATGTTTTTCCATACGGTGATCGATAATCCTCTGATTCTGGAGCCCATCGGCCGGGACTCCCTTGGATTCAGGACGGCGGCCGAGCCGATCGTCAGCTCGGGATTCGAGACGAACGGGAGGTTCGTTTACGGGCTTGCCAGGGTCTTCATCGGATATACCTACACCGACGCAAAGGCACAATACCTTTCAGGCAATCAAATTCTGCCGCTGGTCGCCAAAAGCAGGTTGAATTCGGCATTCCTGCTGGAGAAGGAAGACGCATTCAAGGCCGGGTTCGAGGCCTATTACACAAGCAGGCAGTACCTGACTGATCGCACCAGGACCGAGCCTTATTGGGTTCTTGGTATCTTCGCCGAGAAGATGTTCGGCAAGATGAGCGTGTTCTTCAACGCGGAAAACATCACGGACACCCGCCAGGGACGGTTCGGGCCCGTGGTCTTCCCGCCGTTCCGAAACCCGACATTCAGTGAGATCTATACGCACATCGAAGGCCGGATCTTCAATGGCGGGGTCAAGCTGCGTTTTTGAAAAACACTTTCTGCTACGATAACCAAGAGGGCCGGGAAGTGGGCGAATTGAGTGGGATCCTGCCGGCGCTGATCACGCCGTTCGATGCCGGCGGGAATTTCAATCCGATATCTGCCCACCAATCAGTGACTTATCAACTGATGTTACGCAAGATTACACGTTCTTATGAAGTAATTTAAACAACCCGCTTCGCGCGTGGGCTAGTCAAGTCAAAATAAGGACCCGTTGCGGAAAGGCCCTGTTAGTTAAAAGTCTGTGTAGCGCTTTCCCAACCATCAAATTTGCGCGGAGTGCGGCACTTGTCGCCCTTTGGTTGTTCAGAAGCCTGTTAAATCGGTGGGCGGTTTGCGGTGGGTGGGTTTTCCCAATATTTGGTGGCCTGGACTACCAGGCGGCTGCAGGTCGCCGCACTCCATGGAGTCCGCCTGTTTTCAATGATCCACGTATCATCGGTTCATGGGTTCATGCTTTAAACTTTATGCAACGGGGATAAAGAATACTCCTTGCGTAACATGAGTTATCAATATTTATCTGACTCCGAAAAATCATGCACCTTCGGGATGCAGAATTTCGTATAGCCGCGCATGACCAACGAAAATTCAAACGCTCCAATCTCAGGCCAGATGCTTCGGCTCCGGCCCGGCTTGATTCTGGCAACAGTGCTGCTGCTAAGCTGGTTCGTGGTGCCGGCAATCAATCCCGCATGGTACCTTTACGGAATGATAGGCGCGCTGGGAGCCGGCGCGGCAATAGCCCTCTGGTGGCTGTTCTTGAGCCGGGCGCCGTGGCTCGATCGTCTGGGAGCGATCGCTTTGATTCTCGTCGGTTTGCTGGTGGTATCGCGTTTCGTCCATCCTTCGATCAGCAATGGCATGATGGGAATGATGCTGCCGATGTACTCTATCCCTTTGATGGGCCTGGCGCTGGCGGTCATGGCGCTGGCCGCGTCACGGTTTTCCGGTCGTTTGAAGCGAACGATCATGGCGGTTGTAATCCTGACGGCCTGCGGACTCTGGACGATGGTTCGTAGCGGCGGCATGACCGGAGAAGCCGGTTCCGATTTTCACTGGCGCTGGACTCCGACTCCCGAGGAGAGGCTGCTGGCCAAAGGCCCGGAGGAGCCTGCCGGACCTGCTCCCACTCCCGAGGCTGCTGCAGTCATTGAAGAAACTCCGGCAGCGGCGACATTGGCTGTCCCCTTGGCATCCCCCTCGCCTTCACCGAGTCCGAAATTATCGATCCTCTGGCCCGGGTTTCGAGGCTCCGCCCGCAACGGAGTGGTGCGCGGTACGAAGATCCTGACCGACTGGGCTGCCACGCCTCCCCTGGAGCTTTGGCGGCGCGAGATTGGGCCCGGCTGGTCCTCATTCGCCGTCAAGGGAGATCTTCTCTACACTCAGGAACAGCGGGGCGAAGCGGAACTCGTGGCCTGCTACGACATCACGAGCGGAAAACTCGTCTGGAAACACGTTACGTCCACCAGGTTCTGGGAATCGAATGCCGGCGCAGGTCCCCGCGGGACTCCGACCGTCAGCAGCGGCCGCGTCTTTGCTCTCGGCGCCACCGGCATCCTGAAAGCCCTCGATGCCGGAAACGGTTCCGTCATCTGGACGCGCAACATTGCCGCCGATACCGAAACCAAAGTCCCGGAATGGGGATTTGCTGCCTCGCCATTGATTCTGGGGAATACCGTTATAGTCGCCGCTGCGGGAAGGTTGATCGGCTACGACATCTCATCAGGCAAGCCTCTATGGCTCGGCCCTGCCGGCAAGTCCGGTTACAGTTCCCCTCAACTCCTGACAATCGAAGGAACCCAGCAGGTGCTGCTGCTAAGTTCCAACGGAGTTGCGGGATTCTCGCCGGCTGACGGGAAATTGCTCTGGGAACATAAATGGATCGGCGACGGCATCGTCCAACCAGCGATCACCACGGATGGCGATATCCTTATCGGCACCGGCTCGGGCATAGGCTCAGGGGCCGGTCTGGGCGTGCGCCGAATCTCCGTCAGAAAATCGGCCGATGGCTGGAACGCCGAGGAACGATGGACTTCAAACGGCCTCAAACCCTATTACAACGATTTCGTGATTCATCAGGGATACGCCTTCGGTTTCGACGGAAGCATCCTCTCCTGCATCGACCTCTCCGACGGCAAACGCAAATGGAAGGGCGGTCGCTATGGCCACGGCCAGATGCTGCTACTCGCGGACCAGAACCTGCTGCTCGTTCTCTCTGAGGAAGGCGAGATCGCACTCGTCAAGGCATCCAGCGACCAGTTCACCGAACTCGCCAGATTTAAGGCGCTGGAAGGGAAGACCTGGAACCATCCGGTCCTCGTCGGCGGCCTGCTGCTGGCACGTAACGGTGAAGAGATGGCCGCGTTCAGGCTTCCTCAATAATTATTGTCGATGGGAGCGCAGGCGCCCCGCCCGCGCTCCCATCAAATCGATTATCGATCGATCATCCGCGCAAAATTTTCAGGATAACGCGCTCCCTGAATGTCGATCTGCGAAGTGGCCAGGTCGATCTCGCTCAATTCCTCGGACGTCAACTCCACATCGAGAGCCCCCAGATTCTCCTTCAGCCTGTGCAGCTTGGTGGTCCCCGGAAATTGACACCGATATCTCTAATTCCCGCCGATCAATTAGGCTTTTATCGGTAGCGACCTGCAGGCTATTCAGTCGCAAATCGTTGTTGTTCCTGAGTGGAGAACTTTCTCAAAGCCCGCTGACGAGCCAGTGCCAAAATTATTTCAGGAGAAGCAAAAGACTCATACGGGTGGATAATCGCTGTCCCCCCATAATCTGCCGTCACAATCCATTGGCCGTTTGGACTAAATCCGGCTACCAGTACCATTTTGGAGTTGCCTTCTAACATTGTAAGTTGTCGCCCGGTTTCAGCCTCCCAAACAAAAGTTCGAGAAGTAGAAGCAAACTGATTATCCGCATTACTGCGGTCACCACTTGCAGAAACGACCCATTTGCTGTCTGGGCTGAAAGCAATGGAGCTTACTTTTGAAGGATGCCCGATAAACTTATGGACTTCGCGACCCGAAGCCCATTCATGAATAAGAATTTCTTCTGGTTGGAATGGCAAACCACCTGCCGGCATCGCAAACAACTTACTATCAGGACTGGGAGCGATAATTTCTGACCCGCTATGTGGAGTAACGACTGCAATTTTGCGGCTTGAAGGAACTTCCCAGATAACTTTAGGAAACCCGCCGGAGCTAATTGTCATTACCTTGCTACTATCGGGACTAAATATCGGCTGGTTGTATCTCCCGTTTTCCAGCTTATCAAACTTGATTTGACTGACCTGATTCCCCGAATCAACTTCCCAAAGCCTTGGAGGGTCGTTAGTTTGATCATTGGTTAAAACCCATTTCCTATTAGGACTGAACGAAGCCCAGTCAATAGCTGGAGGCGGTGTTGAGTGCTTCGAAATTAGCCTGCCCGATGGCACCTCCCAGATTCTCGTTCCGCCCTGCCAACCAACGCTGATAATTGCCTTACTATCCAACGTAAAGATGGCAGCCCTAAGGTCTTCATTGGATGAAGGGTCTTTAAGTTCAGCCATCTGGCGACCAGTGGATAACTCCCAAATCTGGGCATTGAAGTTAGTATCTTTTATCAACAACCATTTGTTATCAGGGCTAATTGAGACAGAAGCGTCTTTTCCGTATATGTGGGCGCTGATTTGGGAAATCTGTTTCTGCGAAGCCCAGTCCCAAATAAGAATTGAATTATTGATGTCACCAGTGCCGACGATAATCAACAATTTGCCGTCAGGGCTGAAAAACGTGTCTTCGATAATGCCATCGGACCCATGAATTTTGATCACCTGGCGAGTAAGGGACGCGTCCCAAACTTGAGCCGCGCCATCACTGGTAACTGTGACAATTCGTTTGCCATCAGAGCTGAAGGCCGCGCTTTCAATGTTAGCTGGGTTATAGGATTCACTTTCAACCTGACTGGGAGCCATACTGAACTGATTCACCAGATCGCCTGTTTCCGCATTCCAAATTTTCGCGGATGCGTCTCCGCTTGCAGTGAGTATGTGCTTACCATCAGTGCTAAAAACAATTGTCTTGATCTGATCCGCGTGCCCTTTGAGGTTGGTGATGCGCCGCCCGAAATCCGTTTCCCAAACCTGTGCGGTACCATCCTCGTTGACTGTAGCAATTCGTTTGCTGTCCGGGCTGAACCTGGCAAAATTATCGTCACCGTTCACAGAATAAGAGTAAGAGCCGGAAAGTTCAGCAATCTTACGCCCTGTTACTGAGTCCCAAATGATCGCTTGGCTTTCCCTGCCAAGTGTGAAGATGTGTTTGCCATCAGGGCTAAAATTGGCATTCGAGATATTTTTTGCAGGAGCTTTCAATTCCATCAATTGTTGGCCTGAAAGTGTGTCCCAAGTCTTTACTGGCCTACCCGATCCTGCAGTTACAACCCGTCTCCCATCCGCGCTGAAAGCAACTGTATCAAAGCTGCCATAAATTTCCCCAAACATAGATACACGGTTACCCGTGCCAATATCCCAGATCGTAACTGGGATATCATTTTGGATAGCGGCCAGAAATTTTCCATCGTCACTCAAAGCTCCAGCCTGAATATCTATGCTATTACTTTGGTCAGATGCGACTGCAAGCTTATGCTCAGAAAGGACTCGCCACGACTCCGTCTCCCAAATTTTCACCCCCCTTTGGGAAATCGTAAAGACCTGCTTTCCATCAGGGCTAAACATCCCCAAACGCGCCCGGTAACTCCCCCTCTCGGCTACCATCAATCGCCCTGTTGAGATTTCCCAAATTCCTGTACGCGCCGTATCAACGGTAAGCAGCCATTTTCCGTCGGGGCTAAGCCTCGCCTTGGTGCCTAATGAATTGCAGAACTCACCTTTGCAGTAAGCCATTTCGGCCAGCAGGTGGGAACGTGGCAATGTTTTTCTCAATGCAGCTATGGCTTCATCAGTTTCCTTATATCGCGCTGCTCGTGCAGCAAGCTGAAAGCCCAATTCAGGATCAGTTTCTAAAACGCTGACAGCCTGTGCTGCCAATTCGCGTGATTTGTTTACGACTTTGGCATGTTTTACGGATAACAATATAAGCACAGTCGCCAGTGTTACCCCCAAGGCCGTTACAGCCAGTTTCAGAATGTTTCGCTTTGTAAAAGCAGCTAGCAAGTTCATTGTCATTCCTTTCCAGCAATTGCTTGATAACGCTATGTCCTGAAAATGGGTAGCTTGATAAAGTGTTTCGGTTCATCGAATTAAAAGCTTTCGGCACCGTAAATTTTGGTCAGATGCCTTTGCCTTGCTCGAATAGTAGCGACCAGTTCACCGAGCTCGCCGGGTTCAAGGCGATTATCGATCGATCATCCGCGCAAAATTTTCAGGATAACGCGCTCCCTGAATGTCGATCTGCGAAGTGGCCAGATCGATCTCGCTCAATTCCTCGGATGTCAACTCCACATCGAGAGCCCCCAGATTCTCCTTCAGCCTGTGCAGCTTGGTAGTCCCCGGAATCGGCACGATCCAGGGCTTCTGCGCCAGCACCCACGCCAGTGCCACCTGCGCCGGGGTCGCATTCTTCCGCTCCGCCACACGGCCGATCAAATCGACTATTGCCTGATTCGCCTTCCTGGCCTCGGGCGAGAAACGCGGAACGACGTTGCGAAAATCGGTGCTGCTGAAAGTAGTGTTTTCGTCGATCTTTCCCGTCAGAAACCCCTTTCCCAAAGGGCTGAACGGAACGAAGCCGATGCCGAGCTCTTCGAGCAATGGCAGGATTTCCTTTTCGGGCTCCCTCCACCAGAGCGAATATTCGCTCTGGAGCGCCGCTACCGGCTGGACCGCATGCGCCCGGCGGATCGTATTAACCCCAGCTTCTGAAAGCCCGAAATGCCTCACCTTGCCCTCCTGAATCAGGTCACTGACCGCTCCCGCCACATCCTCTATCGGCACATTCGGGTCGACCCGATGCTGATAAAACAGATCTATCGTCTCGATCCTGAGCCGTTTGAGCGAAGCGTCCGCGACCTCCCTGATATGTTCCGGCCTGCTGTCGAGTTCGCTCCATCGTCCCTCACCCGTCGATGCAGGTCTGAACCCGAATTTGGTCGCAACCACCACCTGGTCGCGTATCGGCGACAACGCTTCGCCAACCAGCTCCTCGTTCGTAAACGGGCCATACACCTCCGCCGTATCGAAGAATGTCACCCCGCTATCCACTGCCGACCTGATGAGGGAGATCATCTCCTGCTTGTCTCCGGCCGGGCCAAAACCGAAACTCATCCCCATGCAGCCAAGCCCTAGGGCAGAGACCTCCAGCCCGCTTTTTCCAAGTTTGCGATTCTCCATTGATGCTCCTTCTTGATAATCGTCGATGTTGTTTAAAAGCCCGAGGCACGTCCTCGAGCGTCGATTGAAATACATTTATCCGAATCCACCGCCTATTTCAGCCGCAACCGCAGAATCGTCAGCGAATGGGCAGGAAAGGTATAACTGAACCCATTGTTCGAGAGCGAGGCCGAAATGGTCCGCGTCACTGGTCTGACTTTCTTGTCGTCGCCGAAAGTGTGCGTCGCCTTCAAATCAGGGTGATTCATCTCCCAGACGCCGACCTCGCCCAGCAACTCTCCTTCCTGATTGTCGATCCTCGTGGCAATATCCTTGTCCTTGCTGCGGTTCAGGACATTGACGTAGATAGTCTTTCCGGCCGCATTGTATGTCGTCGAAACGTCCAGGTAGCGCAGCGCGGGGCGATTGCCGACTTTGTAGGTAGGGGCGGAGACGAACACGTCCAGCGACTGGTTGCCGCGCTGCCTGGAGAATTCCACCAGCGGGAAATAGATCGGCTGCAGGAAGAGCCCCTGTTTATTGGTCATGATTGGAGCGATTACATTGACCATTTGGGCCAGGTTTGCCATCTTGACGACATCGGCGCGGCGGAAGAAGGAATTGAAGAACATTCCCATGGCCAGCGCGTCCTCGAAGTTGTATACCTCCTCGAGCTTTTCGCGATTGAACGCGCGATACCAGACATTCCATTCGTCGTAGGCGATAAAAATCGGCCTCGGATTCGGCTGGCCCGATTGAGCCTGCTTGATCAGGCCGGCCGTGACATCGATGTAGTTGTCGATGGTCTGCGACCAGGCCAGGAACTTTTCCAGATCGTTGTCACGATTATTGATGTAGGTGTGGAGAGCTATGTAATCGATCTGATTTCTCAGGGTGTTGAGGACGGTGCTGTTCCAATGGATCCAGTCGGCATTGGATCCGTAATTGCTCGATCCGCTGGCGATCAGTTTGATGTTTGGATCCACCGATCGCATGGCCTTGGCCGCTTCGAGCGCGAATTTCGAATAATCCTCGGCATTTTTGTGACCGAGCTGCCATGGGCCGTCGATCTCGTTGCCGAGCGCCCAGTATTTGACATTCCAGGGTTGCTCGCGGCCGTTTCTGCGTCGCTGATCGGCCCAGTAGGTGTGGCGCGATTCATTGCAATATTCGACCCAGTGACGCGCGTCATCGATGGTTCCCAGGCCGAGATTGATGCAGATGTAAGGCTCGGTGCCCGCCATTTCGCAATACTTCAGAAACTCATCGGTTCCAAAGCGATTGCTTTCCAGGTCGTTCCAGGCGAGTTCCGGGCGCACGGGGCGCTGGTCCTTCGGGCCAATGCCGTCCTTCCAATTGTACCCTGAAGCGAAATTGCCGCCCGGCCAGCGCAGGATCGAGACATTCAATTGCCTGACAACCTGGAGCACATCCTGGCGATAGCCGTCCTTGTCCGAGAGAGGGCTGCCTTCCTCGTAGATGCCGCCGTAAATCATTCGCCCAAGATGCTCGGCAAAGTTGCCGAAGAGGTTCGGATGAACTTCTCCGATGGTGCGGTCTATGTCGATCTTGATGCGGGCTTGCGGCGTTTGGCTTTCAGTTGCAGGCACTGCGCCGAGCAGCAGGCAGGCGGCGATGATTACGGCCAACAATCGAGTCATCGATTTTCGCATGAAGCTTCCTCCAGGGCTCATTGAGCAAGATCCGATAACCATCGGCTGAACGCACCGTCTAGTTGCTTCTTATCTGTATATTCCCGACCTTCCCGCATGGCTGAAGTTCGATTGGATTATTCGCTGTTTCAGCCGCGCGGCGCAGTCGGAGCCTTGCGGCTGGATCTGTCGGGTGAAAGGCCGCTTGAGAATCTACACTGGTCGCTGGAACAGCCAGGAGTAGGTATTTCCCCGGAGCTATGTTTCGGAATTTGAAATTTCCTCCAACTCCGCCAACTCCACTAGATGTTTCGGCATATCTCAGGACTTCATCGGCCAGCTCACGTTCAGCGGGAACAAGGTGGACGCGCCAGGTTTCGGTGACCTGATCACCTCCGGCTTTGACCACCTGGCCGTCGACGGAGGCGGCGCCTTCCGAAACGGCTACTACGATATCGGTCAGTTTCTCGCCGGCCTTGAGGGTGATTCCGTTGCGGCTGAGTTCATACATGGCCGGTGGGTTCTTCTGTGGGGCGGCGGTGTTTCTGGCCGCGGTTTTGACCGGGGCCGCGATCGAGCGGATGAAGTAGCGCTCATCGAGCATGACTGCTCCGAGCTGATACTTTCCGGCGGAGAGGCTCCTGAACGAAATAGCGCCGGATGGGTTGGGAACCGAAGTGGGCTGGCTCGTGGGAGACGACTGATTGATCGGCCTGAGCGAAAAGACCTGTTCGTCTAGCGAGGCCGGCCGAGTCGCGTTGCATTTGATAGGCGTTTCGATCTGAACACTTGCTCGAATGGCGGCCATGGGCTTGAGATTCAGAACAAGGCCGGTAACATCGGCTCCGCTGACGGTGACTTTGACGGGGGCGGCGGAGAAAGAGTCTTCCGGCGAGCCTCCCTGGGCTGAAAGCTCGTATTCGCCATCGGCGACTCCCTGGATAGAGAATTCCTGCTGGCCGTCCGCCGAGGCCGGCCCGGCCCGGGCCTCCGCGTGGAGCGACGAAGGCAGTGTTGACTACCTGACCCGATGGCTTGTCGGTGAGCGTGACGACAGTGAAGCCCGGTTCGGAGCCCGCGACCACACCGCTGATCGAGGAGCCCTTGATCGGGCGATATTGGATATCGATGCCGCCGCTTTCGACTCCGCAGTTGACCGCCACTTCGGCTGCCATGCCGCGGCTGCCAGAGGGGTGATAGACGGGAGCGTTCCCGGCATATGGGTTCAGCGGCCTGCCGGGGAACTGTGCGCCGAACTGGGCTGCGAACTGGCTTGCGAACTGGCCGGCGGAGCCGGACGTGGGATTGGCGGAGACCAGGTAATTGCCGGCGCCGAGGCCGTATATTCGATAAACGCCACGGTCGTCCGTCTGCGCCTCGCCGCTTCCCGCGCCGGCGGATAACTCCACCCTTGATCAGGCGAATCGTGACCGTGTCGCCGATCCGGTAATAGGTTGGAGCGGGTGGGTCAGTCTGGTTAGCGAGGCCTTCTGAGGGCAGCAGGGAAGCGCTTTCAGGGACATAGCCCGGAGAGTTGGCCGTGACGATATAGGCCGCAGCCGGCAGGCCGTCTGCCTTGAAATTGCCTTCGCCATCGCTAGTTAGATTTCGGGTGCTGCTGCCGCGGTCACGCCCGCTTGCGGCTGATACGGTGACGCTGGCGAATGGCACCGGCCCGTCTTCGCACATCACACGGCCTGTGATAACTCCATACTTCGAAGAGGGATTTGCGGTCTGGGCATTGGTTGTGGCCAGCAAGCCCAAAGCGCAAATCATAGTCACTGCCGTCTGATGAAAATCTTCATGGTGGTCGATTAGCCTGGTCCCTTGCGGGCGGCGTGGGTTCCCCTGGGAGGTTGAGCGGAAAGATCCGCCACATTGAGCGGCAGGATGACATTCTGGACCGCGCCGCTTGCCAGCGTCACGGTCTGAGGAGTAGTCGCATTCCGGCCCGCGCCGGGCACCTGCAGACGAATTTCGTAAGTGCCCGCCACCAGTTGGTCGAACTGGAATCGCCCGCTTTGATCCACCGGGACGTTTCGAGCGCCGCGGTCATTGATCCCCTCGCCGGCATCGGTGCGGCGGGCTGTGACCGACAGGCGCATCTGCGGCGGCAGCGTGCCTCCGTCGATTCTCACCATTCCGCGCAGGGTGGCGTTGCCGTATGTGGCGATCAGCCGGACTCGGCCGACCTGTTCGCCGGGGCCGACCTGCAATCCTGCCTGAACATCGGCCCCGTCACGTTCGATCCTAAGCAGCGTCAGCCCTGACGGGCCTCCGCGGGCGTTGCGATCGACCAGAGTCAGCGTGACCAGACCGGGCGAAAGCCCCGAGAGCTTGAACGCTCCATTCGGTCCCGGCTGGGCCGTGATGGTTCCTCCTGCGCCGGCTCCACCCCCGCCACCCCCACCACCCCCGCGGGCGGCCTGGCCGTCCGGGCGCGAGGCGGCGCGGATGACCATATTGGGCAGATTGGCCTGGACCCTGGGGTCCGCTGGATTATCGAAGACCACCGAGCCGATGATGGTCGCTCCGCGTTTGAGTCTGATCTCGATGCCGGTGGCATCCGAGGAAGCCAGATCCACGGGCACCGGGTCCGAATAATACTCCGAGCTGCCGGAACGGTCCCTGACGGCATAGACTGTGAACTTGCCCGCGGTCAGTCCCTCGATGCGGAACTCGCCCGATTCGTTCGACGAAGAATCGGTGGCCTGTTCGATCACCTGCTGCTGGGGCTGGCGGTTGTTTGGCTGATTGGGCCGGTTGTTTCGCGGAGCTGCCGTCTTGGTATGGCCGATCAGGACACCGGGGATGGGGCTGCCGGTGTCGGCATCAATGACTCGGCCCTCGATCGCATAAGTGTTGCGGGAAGCGATGTTGATATCGATCCCGGTCAGTTCCTGGCCTTCATCGAGGGCAAGGATCTGAGCCCCCTCGGGGTCAGTGGCATCAGGGTAGAAAGTCCGCTGCCACATGCTGGATGCGTTGCCGGGGCCGCGCCCGTCGCCGCGCCCGACACTGAGCTGGTATCTTCCGCCCGGCAGGCCATAGATCCGATAGATTCCGCGGTCGTCCGTGCGCGAATTCATTGCCGAGCCGGGCAGGCGCATCTGCCTGGGCTTTCCGGTATCGTCAACAGGAATGAGCGTCACCGGTTCGCCGATGAGCGGGCGAGTCCCGTTGCCCGTCACCTTGCCCGTGATCACACTGCCCTTTGCCAGGGTCATATCGACGCTTCTGACAGCCTGGCCTTCGCCGACCTGAATTGTCTGGGCCGAACCCGAAAGGATGTATCCGGGGGCCGAGACGCTTATACGGTAAGAGCCGGCAATCAGATTGCCGATCTGGTATCTGCCCTCAGCATCGGTCAGGGCCTGGCCTGCCGGAGGTTGCGGAGGACCACCCGGCCGGCTGGCCTGGCCCGGCTGACCGGCCACTCCCATCAATGAGACCACCGCACCGGGGAATCCGTTGCCGCCGATCTTGATCTGACCGGAAAGACTTGCAGTGCCAGTTTGCAGAGGTGACTGCATCGATGTTTGTGAAACCGCAGCCGTCATCACTGAGAGCATAAGCGCCATCAACAACAGAATTTTATTGAATTTAGGCATAATGGATCTCGCAGGTTCAGAGTACACATTATAGTCTCTGTTTCCAATCTCCGTTGCGGAAAGTTTAAAGCATGAACCGATGATACGTGGATGAGCTCCGTCATTGAAAACAGGCGGACGGAGCGCACTCCATGGAGGTCGCAAATTTGAGGCGATTTATTTTTTCAGGTGCCGGTGCATCTCAAAATATTTTCATGTATAAGAATCTGTTTTTATCATAATTTGTTAGACTGTTTTGCATCTTAAAGTTCTAAATTATTCCGGCATATTAGTTGCGTTATTAAAGATTGAGAGTGTAAGCAGAGATAATCGCATCAAATAGTGAGGCGGAAACCGACACTTTACTGAATCCAGAGTCGATGCAATATGGCGAGAATGAACAAAATTCATCAGAGGTAGTCGATGCAAATTAAGAAGTATCTATTGATCATAAATATTGTTGCGATGTTGATACTGATTTCTTCCTGTCTGGTTTATGGGCAGGATGCGTTCACCGCAAGGGTTCTGACGATCGAGGGGCAGGTGGAGATAAGCCGGCAGGCAGCGGGTCAGGTGGTAATGCAGCCGATCGCTTTCAAAGCCGAAGACACGCTCAGGGCGGGGGACAGGATAACCACCGGCAAGAATGGCAGGCTCGTTCTTGGTCTGTCTGATGGATCACAGGCCGTGATCGCGCCCAAAACCTCGGTCGTCATCGAAGAGCTGAGCCAGTCGCCGCGCACTCTTTTCAATATCATCAAGGGTAAGACCCGCATCCACATCGAAAAGCTAGGTGGACGTCCGAACCCGTACAAGGTCAATACGCCGACTGCGGTGATCGCAGTCCGGGGCACGATCTTCGATGTCATGGTGGGCGAGAGCGATACCGAGGTCTTCCTGGTAGAGGGCGAAGTAGCGGTGATCAACCGGCGCCTGCCGGACCGCCCGACGATACTCAGAGCCGGCGAGATGACGCGGGTCAGGTTCGAAGGCCCCCCGCGCAATCCGAGCGCCTTCAAACCGGATCGCAATGACAACACGTTCAGGCCTCGAGAGGTTGTCAGGCCGGACGGCGCTACCGGACGGATAGCCAACGGCCCCGGAACCAGGCCTGATACCGTTCAGAAGAGGCCCGATGCCTCCATCGGAGCCAGGCCGGATTTCGGGCGCACGGTGACAGCCACGCCGCCAACTGCCAATCGGCCCACCGTCAAGCCCGTTGCCCGGCCCGGCGGCAGACCCTGAACTAACTGGAAGGCTCATCTCGTGTCGTTAATTGAGTGAAGCGACAAGCGCTCAAACGATTACCATACAAAAAGGCGTGCGGATGATGAACACAGTCGAAGAAAGGACAGGCTCCAATCGGAAGGAGAATCAGGCTACCAGGATTCTGGTAGTGGATGACGAGCGAGGAGCACGCATGGCGCTGGAGATCCCGCTGAGGTTAAGCGGCTACGATGTGGTCGCGGTCAGCGGCGGGCGCGAAGCGATAGCACTTGCCCAGGGAAAGAAATTCGATGTCGTGCTGACGGACATCTACATGCCGGATCTTAACGGGCTGGAGGTGGTGCGCGAATTCCGGCGCTTCAGTCCAGAGACAAGGATCATCGCCGTCACCGCTCAAGGTTCTCTCGAAATCGCCATGCAGGCCATCGAGGAAGGGGCATTCGATTTCATCGCCAAGCCATTCAACATCGACGAGGTGATGGATCTGGTCAAGCGAGCCGCTGGTCATTCGGACACGCCGCAGGCAACCGGACCGGTCGACGAGCGGGACTTATCGGCCTCGGGGCTGATCGGACACAGCCCCCAACTCGTCAGGGCGTTCAAGCTGACAGCGCATGCTGCACGAACAAACGCTACGGTCCTGATCGAGGGCGAATCCGGCACCGGAAAGGAACTCATAGCCCGCGCCATTCACCGGCACAGTTCGCGTGCGGACCGTCCATTTACAGCCGTCAACTGTAGCGCCATGACCGAAACCCTGCTTGAATCCGAGTTGTTCGGATACACCAAAGGCAGTTTCACGGGGGCGGCCTCCGATCGTGCGGGTCTTTTCGAAAGCACGGACGGCGGTACTATATTTCTTGACGAATTGGGCGGAACCAGTCAATCGTTTCAGGCCAGCCTGCTGCGAGTGCTCCAGGAGAAAGAGGTCAGACGAATCGGTAGCAGGGAAGCCCGAAAGATCGATGTCCGCGTCATCGGCGCGACCAATATAAACCTGGAAGAACTGGTCAATCGCGGCGATTTCCGTCCCGATCTGTTTTACAGGCTCAGCGTACTAACCATCGTCCTGCCGCCTTTGCGCGAAAGAGGCGCCGATGATATAGGGCTGCTTGCCCACCATTTCCTTAATAAATATGCGGCTGAGCATGGCGACCGGATTCAGATCAGTCAGGAGGTGATCGATCTCCTGGCGCGCTATTCGTGGCCTGGGAATGTCCGGGAGCTGGAAAACACCATTGAACATGCCGGCGCCGTCTGCTCCGACCGTTTGATCACAGTCAAAGATCTGCCGACGCGCATCGTCGAGAGAGCCGGACCTGTGGCCACGGCCTCCTTCCAAGCCGGTATCACGCCGGGTATCACGCTCATTGACGACAGACCCTCACTGGCCGAACTCGAACGCCGTTACGTTCAATTGGTGCTCTCAGAGGCCGACGGGAACAAATCGCGAGCAGCGGAGATGCTCGGCATCGACCGTCGCACTATTTACCGTTATCTGGAATCACAGGATTCAACCGAATGACAACCACCAGCAACTGGCGCAACCGGCGTCGCCGGTCGCAGGCTGTCCGCACGGCGCTCATCCTGCTTTTCTGCACCGCGCTTGTAGTGCTTGTGACCTGGTTTGTGCCGGCGCTGTCTTTGGCTTCGCAGAATGCGCTCTTCCGCCTGCGCGGGGCTTTCGACCCTCCGAACGACATCGTGATCGTGGCTATTGACGACAGGAGCCTCCAATCCATCGGCCAATGGCCATGGCCACGAGCGGTTATGGCAGATGCCATAGATAAACTGACCCGGGATCGGCCGCGCGCCATCGGCCTTGATGTCATTTACGCCGAATCCTCTTCACCCGTGGACGACAAAGAACTGGCGGAGGCTATCGCCCGCAACGGCCACGTCATCCTGCCGGTTCAGCTCTATGAAACAGCCTCCGGCTCGGCATCGTGGTTGGGCCCGCTTCCACAACTCGCAGAAGCTGCCGTAAAGATCGGCCACGTCCACGTCTCGCCGGATGTCGACGGAATGGTTCGCAGCATTCAGCTCAGCAAGGCCGACGACAAAGGAGAAAGACTCTGGGCGTTCGGCCTGGAAGTCATCCGCCGCGCCGACAATATTGCCGGCAGCGGAATTGAAGAGCTGCCGGGTTTGCTGCGTTTCGGCTCATATCGAGTACCGGTTCGAGACGAGAGGGCGGCTTCGACAATTTCCGGTGTGACCATCCTTCGCCAGAACGAGATGATGATCAATTTCGCCGGAGCCTCTGGAACCTTCCGTTATTACAGTATTGCTGATTTACTCGCCGGCAGGATTCCTGCGGCCACATTCCAGAACAAAATCGTGTTGATAGGCGCCACTGCCCAGTCGATGGGTGATTCGCGCGTGGCGCCATTTATGCACTACGGTTCCGCGCCGAGCCAGGGAGGGCAGGAGATGCCCGGCGTAGAGATTCACGCGAATATCGTCAATACGATCCGCAACGGTATCTCGGTCCGCGAATTGCCGGATTCAACCGGATTCCTGATGGCCCTGCTCGTCATGCTGGCTTCGGCGTTTGCGATCAGCCGACTCGACGGGTGGCGGCAGATCGTCGTCCTCGGATCGATTCTGGCGGCCGTGATTTTCGGCAGCTACTTTGCATTCAGAAGTTATCTGCTGATTCCTCCCCTGGTGCCCATGCTGACGGGATTCGCGGTCGTCATTCCGCTGCTGCTCAGCCGTTCGCTGGCCACCAGTCGCGAACTGGATATCAAGCTGGCCGCACTTGCCGGCAGCCAGAAGGGATTCCTCGCCGGAACGGTTGAATCAGAACAGCCCGGCCTCGACGCCAGACTTCGTCTGGACCTGCCTCACAGCCTTGCATGGAAGCTTCGGGCCGTGGACAGTCTGACGGCCAGATTGCTGGCGCGTATGAGCTTCATCAATCGGGTGCTGTCGAGCATGGACGAGGCCGTTCTAGTCACCGACCTCAACGGCCGAATAGTCTTCGCCAACCGCATCGCCGCGCAGATCTTCATGACCTCGGAGATTTCACTCATCGGCAGGCCCTTTGTCGAATACATGATCGAAGGCAAGATTGTGGATGCTCAGGTCCTCAATCAGGCTATGGCTGGAGCTCTGGAGCATAAGGCAGCGCAACTGGAATTCGATATCCCCGCGCCCGACCCGCGCCACTATTCGCTTGGGCTTTCAGCCCTCGTCGCCGATGCCGAGACCGTGGGAGCGGAAAAACCTGCGGCCGGCCAGGTGATCGGAGTCGTGGTCATCGTCTCCGACATTACCAAACGCGTCGAGCTCGACAGAATGAAGACTGAAACGCTTCAACTTGTGTCGCACGAACTGCGAACCCCGCTGACATCGATTCACGGCTTGAGCGATGTTCTGTTGAAATTCCCTGTTCCCGCAGATCAATCACGGGAGATGCTCGGAACGATCCATTCCGAAGCCATACGGCTGGGCGAAACGATCAATCGCTACCTCGACCTGACCCGCCTTGAATCCGGCGCCCAGGCATTGAAGCTCTCACCCGTAGACTGCCGGCGCCTGATCGCCGAATGCATCCGCAACCTCTCCATTTTCGCCTCGGAGCGAAATATCGGATTGACTCAGCGCGTCGTCCCGGATATGCCCGAGCTGGTCGTCGATTATCAACTGATGACGCAGGCCATCGGTAACCTGATCAGCAATGCGGTCAAATACAGTCCACCCGGCAGCGATGTCACGATTTCCGCCGAACATCATGACGATGGGACGGCATCCATCACTGTCAGCGACCATGGCTATGGAATCCCCGAAGAGGCCCGTGATCGAATCTTCGATAAATTTTATCGGCTTGAACGCGACACTAATTCAGGGGTCGTCGGAACCGGTCTGGGCCTGCCTCTCGTTAAAGAGATCGTTGAACGCCATGGCGGCCGCATCTCTTTTCAGAGTTCAGATGACAACGGAACCACCTTCATCATCCACCTGCCTCGTGTTCATCCCGGCCACACATTAAAGACCGCTGGATAAGTTTTGCTGTCGGTTTTCGCCACGATCAAGCACATCAGTTTTCCGCTCGACAACGTTAAACCCCAATAAACACAGGTCAATCGCACGACAACTCCGGCAGTTCGCACTGCGGCACGGCTATTGCCTTATTCATTTGCGAAGCCGAACCGATGTTGAATCGACGGCCTCGATTTACCGAAACGAGTTAAACAACAAGGAGTAAATGAACATGAATCTTCGATCAAGAATATTCCACATTGCAATTATGACGCTTTGCGTTTTGGCTGCCGGGACGATGACTTCAATGGCTCAGCAGATGCCGCAGAGGCAATTCGATCCGCTGAGTCAGCTCAAGCGCGCCATCAACCAGGCCGGTGCGCCTGAACTGAGCGCGCAGCAGGAAATTGAGCTGACGACACTAATCAAAAGCTACCGTGATTCGCTGCCGTCCGAACCGGACGATGCTATCGAAGCGGCGAGAGATGCTTTCAACTCCGCTATCCTGGCAGGCGATCTGGCCACTGCGCAGGCTCAGGCCACGGTGCTCTCCACGCTCCTGGCAAGACTCAATAATGCAAGGATGATTGCCCTCGCCAAATCTCGAGATCGGCGCGCTGGCTGTTCTCAGAGCGGCGGCCAACTCGACCCGATGATCCGTAAATACGGCGAGGAACGCGTGCTTAACATCGTTGGTTCGCTCGCCGGCCGCAGCCTCGGCGGAGGCCCTGGTGATGGTCCTGACCGCGGTCCAGGTGGCGGAAGATAGATAAATAGTTTGTGGATAAGTTGAAACAAACGACAAAGAAAAACAGGTGTGGGGGGTAAGGATGATGTCCTTATCCCCCACACCTGTTTGCATTAGTCTTGATTACGCTCTTAACCTTTTATTTTGACGTTCCTGACGATTTGCCAGTCGCCGGAGGGCTCCAGTTTCAGCCCTGTTACGCGGTTGCGATAGACAACTATGGTGGACGGGTACCAGAGATAGATCTGAGGCAGGTCATTCGCCAGGACTTTTTGAATCTGAGAGAAAATCTCTTTCTGTTTGCCGCGGTCAGAGGATTGTGATTCGATCAGCAGCTTGTCAATCAGCGGGTTGTTGTAACGTGATCTGTTCTGTCCGTTTGGCGGGACGGATTGTGCGCTGTAGACGAACTTGAAAATATCCGTGCTCTGATTGCCGCCGACCAGAGTATTCAGATAGAGCTGAAAATTTCCATCGGACATATCCTGAACGAGCTTCTGTCTTTCAAGGGATTGAATTTCGATAGCTATTCCGACCTTGCGCAACTGCTCCTGCATGGATTCCGCTATCTTCCTTGCTACCGAGATCGTGGAAGTTTTCAGCAGCATTTTCATTCGAGGCTGCCCGTTTTTCTCAACACGGCCGGCTTCATCGAGCAGCTTGACGGCCTTTTCGATGTTGAAGTCATAAGACGTTGCCGCCGGTTCGTAAGCCCATTGAGAAGCAGGCAGAGCACTGTTTGCCGGCCGCGCCTGACCGCGCAAAACATCGCGAATGATCGCATCTCGATCTATGGCATGAGCAATGGCCTGCCGGACCCGCACATCCTTGAGAACCGGATCCTGAAGATTTATTCCCAGATGAGTGATGTTGGTACCCTCGACCAGCTCGACCTTGATGCCATCGGCCTTCCGCAGTCCCTCGACCGTCACCGGATCGAAATCGGCATTGATCGCCAGATCGACCGAACCCTTGCGCAGCTCGCTCTCCCTTGTGCTGTTGTCCGGAACGATCTTCACCCGCAGAACCCTGAATCCAGGAGACCCTTCGAAATAGTCCTGATTGGCCGAGAGCACGACTTCCTGGTCTTCTGTATAACTCTCGAATTTGAAAGGCCCGGTTCCAACAGGAGTTTTGGCCTGCTGCGCCGTCGTCCCCTCGGGAATGATGCCTACCGGTAAAATGGCATTAGGAAACCCTGGAAACGGATCATTGCACTTGAAGACCACAGTCAGCGGATCGAGGACTTCCACAGAGGCAATCGATTTGACCAACTCGGCTTTCTTATCCGATGCAAAACCGCTCGCAAGCATCGTTTCAAAAGTGTATTTGACGTCGAGCGAGGTCAGTATTTTGCCGTTATGAAATTTGACATTCGGCCGCAGGTGGAAAGTGAATGTCTTGTTATCGGCCGACGCCTCGAACTTTTCAGCGAGATCCGGTGACGGATCGAACCTTTCGTTCTTTTTAGTCAGGCCGCTAAACATCAACTGTCTCATTCGTTCCGCCGCCGAATCGGAACTGACACGAGGGGTCGAAGGTGGACACCCGCTTCTCAATCATCATCACCAGCTCGTCCGCACCCGTTCTGCTACGGCAGTTTTGCAAAAGCAAAATGAAAATCAGAATGCAGGAAATGGATATTATGGCTTTGAACCGGGCAGGGAACTCGCCTGTCGAGCG
The DNA here is from genome assembly GCA_016710075.1 of Acidobacteriota bacterium. Classification (GTDB taxonomy): domain Bacteria; phylum Acidobacteriota; class Blastocatellia; order RBC074; family RBC074; genus JADJLO01. The sequence goes on from JADJLO010000011.1 coordinate 179,162, forward strand.
ATTGGTATAAATATTCATGTGTCTATTGACCAAAACTGTGAACGATAATTATTGCGTGCGGCCTGCGCGGGCTGATTCTTCCTTCATCTGCTGCTCGCGTTTTTCATCGAGCTCTTTAACCAGCCCGTCGAAAATCAACTGCTGATCAGCCGAGAGCAATTGTCTGATCCTCACTTTGGCGTCGTCGCGAATCACACTGGCCTGCGGCCGGATTTGAAGCCGCAGGTCCCAGTACTTTGCCCGAGCTTCGCCGATGATATCGTCGGCCTGTTTGCGCTGAACCTGGCTCAGGTTGAGTTTGCCCGCCATCTCCTCGATGTAATTACTCGGACCGGCGCTCTGCAAGGTGCTGAAATTCCTGTTGAGCAGGTACTGACCTGAAGCGCCCGCAATCGCTCCAAAGACGAATGTCGCGATGATGATGAGCTGTGCTTTCCCTTTATTTGTGAGCATTGCCTGATCTCTTTCTCTTGTCCTTATTCAAAACATCGAGATCGTTCATATTCTCCATGCCGATCTCATCATTGATCGCAGTCAGCTCAACATGCATTTTTGAAGAAGGCGTCACGGTTTCATCAGTGACAGGCCATTTGAAACTGAAGCTCACCAGAATCAGAGCCACGGCGCCAAAGACCAGCAGCCAGCTTCTCATAGCCAGCACGGCAGCTTCCCAGCTGTATCCCTGCTCACCTATCTCGCGAATGCGATTCCTGATACGACCGATAATGAAGGGATTTAGATAGCCGCGCGATTCTTCCTCGTCGACCTCCACCTTGGTCCTGACCATCCGATTAATCAATAACTCAAGATTGATCGCCTCGCGGCAGACTCCGCATTGGTTGAGGTGCTCCAGAACCTCCGGCGCCTTCGATGCATCGGCGGCAAATGCCTTCCTGATCTCTTTCTCGATTTGCTTACAGTTCATAATTGTTGATCCAGGTTTTCACCAGCTTTCCTTTTCTCACTCAAATTCAACCGCGACAGAGCCTTTCTCATGGCATGCCTGGCTCTGAATGCCCGTATCTTCACCTTCGCTTCAGACCACCCCAGCATCTGTGATATCTCCCTGACCGAATTATCCTCCCCGTGGAGCAGCAACAATATTATTCGATCTTCTATCGACATCTTTTCCAGCAGCTTTCTTGTGATCTCCGCCGCCTTGTCTCTTTCCCCCTCGCTGAAATGCACTTCAAACGCCGAGCCCGCCAGCTTGTTCTCCAGCCACGTCTGCTCATCCTCGCTGATCTCAGTAATCAACGATTCACTTCGCTTTTTCCTTCTCCTCAACTCGTCATAACAGTTGTTGACCGCTATCTTTGCCAGCCACTGCTCAAACGACGCTCCCCGGCGATAACTTGTTAATGAAAAATAGGCCTTCGCAAAACTCTCCTGTACGATATCCTCCACCGTCTCATGCGTCCTGAAAAAGTGCCTCGCTATCGAAAACACCCTGCGATTGTGCCTTACTACCAGAATCTCAAACGATTGCGTGTTCCCGGCAAGCGTATCCTCAATCAACTCATCATCCGACCACTCGGAAACAGGAGTCGCCTCAACAGGGAATTGCCCTTTGAGTTTTGCCTCCTCACCGTCTGTCAGAAGTCTGTCTACGGCAGAAGTATCTGTGAATATAACTTCCATTCCTGTTTGTAGTCTTATTTATACGTATTTGTGTTTCGAAAACGAAACAGATTCTTGCCTCTGCAAGGCTGCTTGTGCTAATATTCGCGCTAAGTTTAAGCTATTACATCGCTTAAATGAAGCAAGATTTTATTACTGATGGAAATTTTGATTCTTATATTCCTCTAATGACGCTTTAATGTCACATGACAGGAGCCCAGGGAATACAAGTAAATAACTGAATATAAAGAGTTTAGCCGAACATAAAGAGCTTATATGATAATTCCAGCAAAATCTTCAGATTCTGAAAGACCTGGCGATGCGGTAGTCAACGTTGCAGAGCTGGGACAATTTATCAAAGAAAGCGTGAAACCGAGCGACTCTCACTCAGAGCCGTGGCCAAGCAGACTCAAGTGAGCGCCTCGACACTCTCTCGCATAGAAAACGGCACCGGCGTACCCGATACTCCAACCCTCGCCAGAATTGCCCGATGGCTGAATATCCCTCTGGAAAGAATAGTCACCGGAAATTCCACCTCCGAGGCCGCAGTTGTCTATTATCCAGGGGAATCCATGCCCAATATCGTGGAGGCTCATTTGAGAGCCGATCCAAACCTGACCCCGGATACCGCCAGAGCACTCTCCGAACTCTTCAGAGTCGCTTATAATCAATTCAGTCCCAGATCCGGCGGATAAATATGGCGCTCAGTGACCCCGATTCGATACATTTCGACCCTCTGCCGCCCGCAGGTGAAAAATGGCGAAGCTTTGAACGCAAGGCCATCAAACTGAGGAAATTCGCCGGACTCGATCAATCCAGGCCCCTCGATCCTTATCAACTGGCCGAACTGATCAGAATAAAAGTCGTCTCTCTGAATGACCTTAAAGACTTATCTGAGGAATCGCGACTCCATCTCTCCGGCTCCGATAACTGGTCCGGCGGCGTCACTGAACTCCTGCCGGATGGCACCAGAATTGTCATCATCAATGATCGCCACAGCCGCAGACGCAATGCCGTCACTCTCATGGAAGAGATCTGCCATTCCATCCTTGGTCATAAACCCAGCAAAATTTCTCAGACCAACGGTCGTACCTATGATCGCCAAATCGAGGAAGAAGCATATTCCGTCGGCGCCGCTGCTTTGGTCCCTTATCAGGCACTCGCCGAAAAACTCGCCAAACACGAAACCGTTAAATCTATCGCCGGCTTCTTTGGCGTATCCGTTCACTTGATCGAATATCGCATGAGAGTATTAGGACTCTGGAAATACGATATTTAGATAACATAATACCCATTATCAGACGCAACAGGTATGAATAAGAGAGAGCTTAAAAGTTAAATGAACCGTAAACAGATCCCCTGGAGGCTGTTTTATTCGACCTTCAAGGAAGCGCTTCCCCTGACATTGATAGCGTTTGTGATACTGACGATGCTGGTTTTCGTGCAGCAGGTCGGGAAATATTCATCGATTATATTGTCATTTCAGGCGACGTCGCAGGTGACGATGAAATTTCTGATGAGTCTGTTGCCTGGGATAGTGATCATCACATTGCCGGTGTCGTTATTGCTGGGGACGGTGATAGCGTGCAGCCGGCTGGCGACGGATGGAGAGTTGACGGCGGCGCAATCGTTGGGGATAAGCAAGTTGCATCTGGCGTTGCCGTTTATCTTCACGGGGCTGCTGGGAACGTTGGTGACATTTTATTTATCGGCGGAAGTAGCGCCACGATCATTGAAGGAGTTGAAGTCGCTGCGGGCCAGGATACTGCTGCAGGAAGCGAATAATGTTATCAGGCCGAGGATGTTTGTGACCACCTTCCCAAACGTGCTGCTGCATGTACAGGATATAGATGCGAAGACCGGTGAATGGGTGGGAGTCTTCATACTGCAGCAGGAGCCGGGCAAAGGGGTTTCGAGGTTGTTGACGGCCGAGCGTGGGCAGTTGCGGATCACGCCGTCGCCTCAAATGGCGTTGGAGGCCCAGCTTTACAGCGGGCTTTCGCTGGAAAACAGATCCGTCGATAAATCAGGAAAACCCGGGACAGGAATTTTTGAGGAAGCGGGTGTGACGGATCGGGCGGTATCGGACTTTCAGAAATTATCGATCAAATTGACGGAGAAAGCGGCGCAGGACGAAGATGAGAGAGGCGATGCTCCAGCCGGCATGACCGAGATGACGATTTCAGAAGTGGCAAGGTCGGCAGCAAAGGCGCCGGATAATAAAGATCGCATCAAGGCGATGGTTGAGTGGCACAAGAGAATCGCCTTCCCTTTCGCCTGCCTGACGCTGACCTGCCTGACTTTCATCATGGCGCTCAGGGGGAGAAGGTTCACCACCCGGCCAAGGACGGTTATCGCGATCCTGTTCATCGCCATGGGATTTTATCTGGTGCTGGTTTCAGGTCAGAACATAGCGTTGTCCGGGAAAGTGCCTCCGTGGCTTGGAGTCTGGCTGTCGAATATCCTGCTGGGGCTCTACATCGTTAAATCTTTCTCCACAAACAGGTCACTGACTTCCCTTCCGGTTATCTCTACGATAACGGCGCTTCTAAGCGAGGCGGGAGATCGGATCGCCGACGCCTGGAGGGGGCTGGTTAAAAGCCTGACCGTGAAAGATGAAAACACTCGCGCGACAAGCACTGTAAGATTCAGCATCATCAACCTGATCAACTACCTGATCGTCAGCGAAGTGGCCAAATTTTATCTCCTTGCGCTTCTGGCGCTGGTGGTAACGACTGTCATCTTCACCCTTTTCGATCTGATCCCGGCAATGGCCAGAACCGGGACGTCGATCGCTTACGCGGCGTCGTATCTGGCCTATCTCTCTCCGCAACTGGCTTATCATGTGACGCCATTCGCTTTTCTGGTCGCGATACTGATGGGCTGCAGCGTGCTGACCAGAACCAATCAGCTCGTAATCATCTACGGCGCGGGGCAAAGCAAGTACAGATTGCTGGGAGTGATCAGCCTCACCGCTTTATCGTTGAGCGGCGCATTGTGGCTGCTCTCGGACGTAATGTTGCCTCACACAAACCGCGAACAGGATATTCGGTACAGCCGAATAAAGAGCAGGCAGCTCGAACAGACGACCATCGCCTTCGGCCGCAAATGGGTATTTGGCAGAAACAACAACATCTACAGCTATCAGCGCATCGAGCCCGACAATACCCTGATAAACACTTCCATGTATCATCTCTCTCCGTCGAGATGGGTCCTCGAAAAGTCTTCTTTCTTCGCCAGAGCCTCCCAGATATCCGAAAACTCATGGCAGACCTCAGGCGGATGGACCGATACCATCAGACCGGATCTGACCATCAATCGCGTTCCGATAAACGCCGGCCAGAACAATGTCCTGATCACCGACGGAGCGGGATTGTTCAAACGGACAATCAATGAGTCAAGCAAGATGAGCACCGGTGAGCTTGCGGATTACATCGAACAACTCGGTGCGATCGGCATTCCAACCACCGAACTGAAGATTGACCTCAGCAAACGACTGGCATTTCCCTTCTCCTGCCTGACGCTGGCTCTGATCGCCCTGCCGTTTGCTACCGGCAAGCGAGCCATGAGATCCGGACCTTTGCTCAGCGTGGCCATCGGCGTGGGTTTGAGCCTCATTTTCTGGCTGTTGATGACTTTGTTTGAAGCTGCCGGAAAACAATCGAGCCTCTCCGTTGGATTATCGGTCTGGGGGCCGCAGGTTATGTTCGTCGCCCTGGGATTGTATCTGAATTTCAAGCTTAAAAATTAGTGACTGCTCAGCGCCCATCGTCAGTTACCAAAATGGCCCTGAGACTTTTCCTCCCTTTGTAGGGTTTTACCTTATACCAACACCACGAGTTTGTGTTTGCTTTCAGGCTCTTCTTTTGTGGGGCAATTCATCGCAGGACAGGTTTACCATTCCATCAAATAACCAAGATTTCTAATTATATGTGCGATAACGCACCGACTGGTGTCCGGGTGAGGAGTTAGAGTCCAGTCTTGTGGGATATCTCCAGTTATCGAAGGGAATCAGAACACAATTTCTGATTTGATTTAATTAGTAGCCTCATACCCTCAAAAGTATCGATCTAAGGCGCTTACCTCATATGCTACTCACTGGGCAGTGAGCCTTGGCCGGCATCATTTCTGTGTTCAACGATTTGTATAGCCTCTGCTTTTATTAAGCGCGCGAGATCCTTTGGTCCTCCTGCGGCAAGAGAGCTTCGCCTCACCTCTTTAATGAAGCTTTCTCAATGACTGATCAACAATAGAAGAACGTCTTTCCTGTAAGGGGTCCAAACATGCGACACACACACACTCTCACTCGTAATCTTACCATTTCAACACTAAGACATATTAAGGGCTGGCATCTACTGTTAGCTTGCTACCATTGTGCTTCTAGCCAGCACGGGATTCGCAGCTTTTTTATACGGCCACGCTTCCGCCTTTGCCGGGCCATCATTGGGTACGGCGCAGAGCTTTGCGGTCTTGGGTGGATCGACAGTAACCAATACCGGCTCGACTGTTGTATCCGGGGATTTGGGTGTCTGGCCGGGGCTCGCGATCACGGGTTTTCCCCCGGGTGTTGTCAATCCTCCAGGTACGATACACGCTGGTGATGCTGTCGCGCAGCAGGCTCAGAATGATGTCACCACTGCGTACAACACTCGCGCGGGCTGGGCATGCAACAACAGCCCTGACTGGTCAGGATCTGGGCGGGCTGACGCTCACGCCCGGCGTCTATTGTTTTAGTTCATCGGCGCAGTTGACGGGAGCACTCACGCTCAACGCCCTGGGGGACCCCGATGCGGTTTTCATTTTCCAGATCGGGAGCTCACTGACGACTGCCAGCAATGCGTCGGTGCAGGTAATCAATGCCGGGCAAAATTGCAACGTGTTTTGGCAAGTCGGCAGCTCCGCGACGCTCGGTACAAGTACTGATTTTGTAGGAAATATTCTCGCGCTCACGAGCATCACCCTGAACACCACAGCCACGTTGTCCGGTAGAGCCTTGGCGCAAAATGGCGCGGTGACGATGGATACCAACACCATTACCGCTTCCAATTGTGCCGTCTGTCCGCCGATTAACACGACAATCACTGCACCCGCCGCTGTGTGCGAGCTCTCGACCGGCAACACAGCTTCCGTGCCTGATGCGGGCGCAGGCGCGACCTACAACTGGACGATCACGGGTGGCACAATCACCACCGGACAAAGCACGCGCAATATCACTTTTACGGCAGGCACTACCGGCCCGGCCACGCTCAATGTGACGGTTACGACACCCGGATGTAGCGCAAATGGCTCTGCGCAGGTCACCATCAATGCGAATCCGACGGCGGTGGCAGGCATTGATCAAACGTTATGCCAGACGCTTCCCGGCCCAACGGACTTCACCGTCACTGGCACGGCGTCCGGCGGCACGCCCAGTTGGAGTGTCGTCGGCTCTACCGGCACGGCGGTGGCTACCATCGTTTCGCCGAATAGTGCGACAACCGCTGTCAACGTTGCGGGCATCGGCACGGTAACGTTGCGGCTGGCAACCACCAGCAACGCGACACCTGGTTGCGGCACAGCAACCGATGACATCGTTCTGACGGTTACGACATCTGCGACGGCGCTAGCTGGAGAGGATCAATCGCTTTGCCAAACCATGACTGGGCCAACGGTCTTTACAGTTAATGGCACTGGCGGCACGCCGAGTTGGGGCGTCGTCGGCTCAACCGGCACGGCGGTGGCGACCATTGTTTCGCCGAATAGTGCGACGACCGCAGTCAACGTTGCGGGCATCGGCACGGTCACACTGCGGTTGACAACCACCGGGGGAGTGTGCGGAACCGCGACTGATGATGTCGTGCTGACCGTTTATCCCAAGGCCACGGCAGCAGCGGGCGTGGATCAATCACTTTGTCAAGTTGCGAACGGGCCGACCGCTTTCACCGTCACGGGGACATTCACCGACGGCTCGCCCGCGACGCCTGCGTGGTCTGTATTCGCATCAACCGGCACGGCAGCGGCAACAATTGTCAGCCCGAATTCGGCGGCGACTGGTGTCAACATCACCGGCGTCGGCACGGTCACGTTACGCTTCACAGTTAACAGCAACTCCCTCCCGGCGTGCGCGGCAACCGACGACATCGTGCTGACGGTGGACCCGTTGCCCGTCGCGACGATCACTGCGCCCACCGCTGTCTGCGAGCTCTCGACCGGCAACACTGCTTCCGTGCCTAATGCGGGCGCAGGCGCGACCTACAACTGGACGATCACGGGCGGCACAATCACCGCCGGACAAGGCACGCGTAATATCACTTGGACGGCTGGCACTACCGGCCCGGTCACGCTCAATGTGACGGTTACGACGACATCCGGATGTAGCGCAAATGGCTCTGCGCAGGTCACCATCAATGCGAATCCGACGGCGGTGGCAGGCATTGATCAAACGTTATGCCAGACGCTTCCCGGACCAACGGTCTTCACCGTCACTGGCACGGCGTCCGGCGGCACGCCCAGTTGGAGCGTCGTCGGCTCAATGGGCACGGCGGTGGCGACCATTGTTTCGCCGAATAGTGCGACGACCGCTGTCAACGTTGCGGGCATCGGCACGGTAACGTTGCGGCTGACAACTACCAGCAACGCGACACCTGGTTGCGGCACAGCAACCGACGACATCGTGCTGACGGTGGACCCGTTGCCCGTCGCGACGATCACTGCACCCACCGCTGTCTGCGAGCTCTCGACCGGCAACACTGCTTCCGTGCCTGATGCGGGCGCAGGCGCGACCTACAACTGGACGATCACGGGCGGCACGATCACCGCCGGACAAGGCACGCGCAATATCACTTGGACGGCTGGCACTACCGGCCCGGTCACGCTCAATGTGACGGTTACGACGGCATCCGGATGTAGCGCAAATGGCTCTGCGCAGGTCACCATCAATGCGAAACCGACGGCGGTGGCAGGCGTTGATCAAACGTTATGCCAGACGCTTCCCGGACCAACGGTCTTCACCGTCACTGGCACGGCGTCCGGCGGCACGCCCAGTTGGAGCGTCGTCGGCTCAATGGGCACGGCGGTGGCGACCATTGTTTCGCCGAATGCTGCGACGACCGCTGTCAACGTTGCGGGCATCGGCACGGTAACGTTGCGGCTGACAACCACCAGCAACGCGACACCTGGTTGCGGCACAGCAACCGACGACATCGTGCTGACGGTGGACCCGTTGCCCGTCGCGACGATCACTGCGCCCACCGCTGTCTGCGAGCTCTCGACCGGCAACACAGCTTCCGTGCCTGATGCAGGCGCGGGCGCGACTTACAATTGGATGATCACGGGCGGCACGATCACCGCCGGACAAGGCACGCGCAATATCACCTGGACGGCCGGGAACACCGGCAGCGTGACGATATCGGTGACGGTGACAACGGTGGCGGGTTGCAGCGCAAATGGCTCTGCTCAGGTCACCATCAACGCGAATCCGACGGCGGTGGCAGGCATTGATCAAACGTTATGCCAGACGCTTCCCGGACCAACGGTCTTCACCGTCACTGGCACGGCGTCCGGCGGCACGCCCAGTTGGAGCGTCGTCGGCTCAACCGGCACGGCGGTGGCGACCATTGTTTCGCCGAATAGTGCGATGACCGCAGTCAACGTTGCGGGCATCGGCACGGTCACACTGCGGTTGACAACCACCGGAGGAGTGTGCGGAACCGCGACTGATGATGTCGTGCTGACCGTTTATCCCAAGGCCACGGCAGCGGCGGGCGTGGATCAATCGCTTTGTCAAGTTGCGAACGGGCCGACCGCTTTCACCGTCACGGGGACATTCACCAACGGCTCGCCCGCGACGCCTGCGTGGTCTGTATTCGCATCAACCGGCACGGCAGCGGCAACAATTGTCAGCCCGAATTCGGCGACGACCGCAGTCAACATCACCGGCATCGGCACGGTCACGTTACGCTTCACAGTCAACAGCAACTCCTTCCCGGCGTGCGGCACAGCAACCGACGACATCGTGCTGACGGTGAACCCGTTGCCCGTCGCGACGATCACAGCGCCCGCCGTCATCTGCGAGCTATCGACCGGCAACACAGCTTCCGTACCTGATGCAGGCGCGGGCGCGACTTACAATTGGATGATCACGGGCGGCACGATCACCGCCGGGCAGGGTACTCGCACCATCACCTGGACGGCCGGGAACACCGGCAGCGTTACGATATCGGTGTCGGTGACAACGGCGGCGGGTTGCAGCGCCAGCGCTTCGACCACCGTCGCGGAGAACAGCAACTGTGTTGACGTTTCCATAGTGAAGACCGGCTCGGCACCGGTTGCGTATGAAAACACTCGATTCACTTACACGCTCTCGGCCATCAATCTCGGGACGAACACGGCGACGGGCGTGTCAGTGACCGACACCTTGTCTTCCGGGATTACGCTGGTTTCGGCGACACCCTCACAAGGCACTTGCAGCGGCACTTCAACGATCACCTGCAACCTGGGTAATCTGGCGGCTCAGGCTACGGCCACGGTCACATTGGTCGTGACGGTCCCGATGAAATCCGCCGGCTCCCTGCTGCGCAATACGGCAACCATCACGTCGAACCAACCCGAAATTACCACGGCCAACAACACCTCGACAGTGATCGTTCCAGTGGAAAGTTCCGCCCGGCCCAGGCCCGAATCTGCCGCCGACTTCGCCAATCAGCGATCAGAAATCCGGTCAGTGCTGATCTTCCGTACTACACGTCCGATGCCAGTAGTCCGAATCGCACCAACACTCGCATCAACATCACCAACGTCGAAAACCAGTGGACGGCCTGCGTGCACCTGTTCTTCGTTGATGGATCGAATTGTTCAGTGGCAGATTCTTATCTCTGCTTGACGCCGAATCAGACGACTACTTTTCTGATGTCCGACCTTGATCCGGGCACAACCGGTTACCTGGTGGCGGTGCAGGTGGATTGCGTAACTGGCTGTCCGATCAATATCAACTCATTGATCGGCGACGAGTATGTGAAGCTGGCATCAGGCCACGCGGCCAATCTCGGAGCTGAAGCGATTTCGGGCTTGCCTGGAAATCGGGCGCTGTGCGATGGTAATTCAACAACCGCACAGTTGAAGTTCGACGGCGTGATGTATGACCAGCTTCCGCGGGTTCTGGCTCTGGATAGTATTGGCAGCCGTGCGGATGGTAACAACACGCTGCTGATCATCAACCGAATCGGCGGCGATTTGGGTACTGGCGCTTCGACGCTGGGCAGTATCTTCGGCCTCTTGTATGATGATCTGGAGAACGCGCTGAGCTTCCAAATCAGCAGCGGCAGTTGCCAAGTAAGCAGCATCATATCGAACAGTTTCCCGAGAACTGCTCCAAGGTTCGAAAGCTTCATAACTGCAGGCCGCACGGGGTGGATGAAGCTCTTCTCGCAGTCCGACATAGCGATACTCGGTGCGGCGATCAACTTCAATCCGAATACGGGGGCAAGTGCGGGAGCGTTCAATCAAGGGCATAACCTGCACAAGCTGACGTTGACGTCCGCCGCCAGTTTGACGATTCCAGTCTTCCCGCCGTCTTGTTACAGCGGTGTTCCCTTGAAGTAGTAGATGAGCGAATTATTGATGCTGTCCCAGCGCGGTGATCAAGCTAAGCGCGAGATCACCGCGCTGTTCAATAAGGAACGAGAACACGAAAAAATTAAACTTAAATCGGTTTTTGGGGGCTGGATCACCGGCCCTGGATCCAAGTCAAGGCCCCAGTACTTTATGGCGTTAGTCTCAAAAATAGCAACTCGTTCCTCATCTGATATTTTGGCATTTTCAAGAGCCCTCACGCCATCTCCAGCATTTTCGTAAGGATAATCGCCGGCAAATTGAATACGGTCCACACCAAGAACGTCAATCGCAAGTCGTAATGTCGGATTGTCCGTCATACCACTTGTTGTAATGACAAAGTTGCGACGAAAATATTCGCCTGGCAGGAGTTCAAGAGCTGAATTGGCGCCAACGACGACTTGCCCTTGTACCGGTTATCAATTCTTTCCAGCCAATAAGGAATACCCTCGCCCAGGTGGCCAAGAACGACGCGAAGCTTGGGAAAACGATCAAAAGTTCCAGACATAATCAGTCGCATAGCGTGCAGACTGGCTTCTGCAGCAAAACCCCAGGTTGCAAAATACAGTCCATGATCGAGGTAGGGCGCGACCCAGTTTGGTCCGGGTTCGCGTGGATGCAGATAAATCGGCATATCCAAATCCTGCGCGGCCTCCAGGATTGGTGCGAATTTAGGAAGATCAAGATATTCGCCTTGTGTGTGGGAGTTGATGATGACGCCTTTTAGTCCCAGTTTTTTTGCCCGCGCTATTTCCTGAGCGGCCTCGGCGGGGACTTGTGGTGCCACAGCGGCAAGCCCCGCGAATCGATGGGGCCATCGACGAACGGCTTCGACAAGAATATCATTGGACTCAGTCGCAATGGCAATAGCCTTACTGGCTTCAAATATCTGTACGCCCGGCGAAGTCAAAGAGAGAAGCGCAAAATCAATTCCGTCGGCGTCCATCCGTTTCAACCTGGACTCGCCTATGTCAAGAAGTTTTGAGTCGATGATTTTCGCGGCAAGACTTTCACCAAAGACGAGTTTCCCCATCTTGGCAAAGCCTGGCTCGACGGTGCCGGACTGGAGAGCAATTTTAGACTCGGCCACCAGCGCAGGAGTAGCAAAAGCTTCCTCTGTGGCAATCCTCCTGTACTTCCCTTTCTTTGTTGGCGTGCTCGCTGCCCAGGCTGGTTTAGCGTTTGCAAAAACGGTCTTGCCGTAGATACGGAATAGATTTCTTAACTGATTGAGTCTCATAAAAGTTGACTCCCGGTAATTGATACCGAAAATCCACATCAAGTAAATTTTGCCAACCTTTTCACCCCAGAAGGATTCGGAAGTGGCCCATTTTCCGGTGAGTCGTTGTCGCCGCCCAGCTAAGCCAAAAGTCAAAGTCCAAAGTAAAAAGACTGCTACGAAAGATCACGTAGCAGTCTTTTTACTTTGGACTTTAGACTTTTTTAAGTGCCGGTCTGCCAGCTGTTCATATATTCAAGCTGTTCGGGAGTCACTTCGTCGATGATGATGCCCATCGATGAGAGTTTGAGGTGAGCGATTTCGCTGTCGACTTCCTCGGGAAGCAGGTGAATTTTCGCTTCGAGTTTGCCCTTGTTTTTGACAAGGTACTCGACCGAGAGTGCCTGATTGGCGAAGCTCATATCCATGACGCTGGCCGGGTGGCCTTCGGCAGCGGCGAGGTTGATGAGTCGCCCTTCGCCGAGAACGATGATTCCACGACCATCATTGAGCTGATATTCCTCGACAAATGGCCTGAGAGTCCTGACGTCTTTTGACATCTCGCGCAGAGCCGTGAGGTTGAGTTCGAGATCGAAGTGACCCGAATTGCAGACCATTGCACCGCTCTTCATGACATCGAAATGTTCTTTATCGACGACGTGACGGCTGCCGGTGACAGTGATGAAGATATCTCCGAGCGGAGCGGCCTTGGCCATGGGCATGACACGAAAGCCGTCCATAGAGGCCTCAAGGGCCTTGATCGGATTGATCTCCGTGACGATGACGTTTGATCCCATGCCGCGCGCCCTCAATGCCACGCCTTTGCCGCACCAGCCGTAACCGACAACGACAACGGTCCTTCCGGCCAGCAGCACATTGGTTGCACGGATGACCCCGTCCAGGGTGCTTTGCCCGGTGCCATATCGGTTGTCGAAGAAATGCTTGGTCTGGGCATCGTTGACGGCGATTGCCGGGAACGTCAGCTTGCCGTCGCGAAGCATTGCCCTCAGCCTGGTGATGCCTGTTGTCGTCTCTTCTGTGGTTCCGATGATGTCTTTGATAAGCTCGGGTTTTTCGCTGATCATCGTCGCGACCACGTCGGATCCGTCATCGATGATCAACTGCGGCTTGTGATCGAGTGCAATAAGGACGTGCTTGACGTAGGTCTCGATCGCCTCGCCTTTGATGGCGTATACCGAGATTCCATAATGCTTGACCAGCGCGGCGGCAACATCATCCTGGGTGCTGAGCGGGTTCGATGCGATGAGCACTGCATCGGCGCCGCCGGCCTTGAGCGTGCGGGCCAGGTTGGCCGTTTCAGTGGTAACGTGCGCACACGCTACCATACGCACTCCCTGCAATGGCTTCTCCTGCTCGAATCGCTGCCTGATCTGGCGCAGCACGGGCATCTCTCTTTCAGCCCATTCGATTCGCTTTTTGCCCTCATCGGCAAGCGATATATCCTTGATGTCACTGCGTATTTCTTTAGTACTTTCCACTTAATAATCCCTTTCAATATGAAGGCAGAATGAAGAATGCAGAATTGAGAATGAAGAATGAAGAATCGTTCGAAATTCTGCATTCATAATTCTTCATTCTTAATTCATAAAATTCTTCATTCTGCCTTCTTCATTCTTACTTCAGTCCGGCTTCGGAGCGCAGACGATCGGCCTTGTTTGTCTGTTCCCATGAGAACGATGATTCGTGGCGACCGAAATGACCGAAAGCTGCCGAATGCTTGTAAATAGGCTTGCGCAGATCGAGAGACTCGATGATCCCTTTGGGAGTCAACTGGAAGTTGGCGCGAATCAGATCTGACAGCTTGTCCTCGTCGATCTTGCAGGTTCCATAAGTGTCGACGTACACGGATACCGGGTCGGCGACACCGATGGCATAAGCCAACTGGACCTGGCAGCGATCGGCAATGCCCGCAGCCACAATATTCTTGGCGATATAGCGAGCCATATAGCAGGCTGAGCGATCGACCTTGGTGGGATCCTTGCCCGAGAATGCGCCTCCGCCGTGCGGTGCGGCTCCGCCATAAGTATCGACGATGATCTTGCGACCCGTCAGTCCGGTATCCCCCTGAGGACCGCCAACGACAAATCTACCTGTAGGATTGACGTAATACTTGGTGTTCGCGTCGAGAAGGTTGGCCGGAATGGTCGGCTTGATGACGTGATCGAGCACTTCTTCGCGAAGCTGCTCGGTTGAAACATCGGGACTATGCTGGGTTGAGATGACAACCGCATCGACACGGAGGGGTTTGCCGTCGACATACTCGACCGTGACCTGCGATTTTCCGTCAGGACGCAGATAATCGAGCGTGTGGTCGCGGCGGACTTCGCTCAGCTTGCGAACCAGTTGATGCGCCAGCTGTACCGGCAGCGGCATCAATTCTGGTGTCTCATTGCAGGCATAGCCGAACATGAGCCCCTGGTCTCCGGCTCCACCCGTATCGACGCCCATCGCGATGTCCGGCGACTGGGTATTGATTGCTGAGATCACTCCGCAGGTCTCTGAATCGAATCCGTATTTGGCTCTCGTGTAGCCGATCTCCTTGATCGTGTCGCGGGCGACTTTGGAGTAATCCACTTTCGCCGTAGTCGTGATTTCACCGCCGATGATGATCAGACCGGTCATGACCATGGTCTCGCATGCCACGCGACCCGTGGGGTCCTGTGCAAGCACCTCGTCCAGAATTGCATCGGATATCTGATCACAGATTTTATCGGGATGCCCTTCAGTCACGGACTCAGAGGTGAATAAAAACCTACCTTGTTGTTTCACTTATTCCTCCTAAATTGGACTTGAAAATATTATGACAGCAGAGTTCGTCAATCGACTCGCAAGACACTCTCAATGGTCTCGCTCCGGTTGATTCCATGCCTGCTAACATGTATAAGGATTCGGTATCTCTTCCAAAGTGGGAAAGAATCTCATTTATACCTGTTTTGTGTCAAGTGGAAGAAGTGGTCAAAGTATGGAGTTCAGCCTTCAGGCGGAACCATTTGGGAATGGGAACATGCCATACTCTATCTACTAAATAATATTTGGAGGCAGTAATGTCACAATTGCACCCCGACATCGATTCTCTTTTGAAAGAAGATCGCCTGTTTGAGCCGCCGGCATCGTTCAGTTCCGGTGCATATATCAAGAGCCGTGAAGATTATGACCGGATCTACAAGCGTTCGGTGGAAGATCCCGACGGATTCTGGTCAGAAATCGCCGGCGAGCTTCACTGGTTCAAGCCGTGGGACAAGGTGCTGGAATGGGAGGAGCCGTTTGCCAAATGGTTTGTCGGAGGCCGGCTCAACATGTCTTTCAACTGCCTGGACAGGCATCTCGTAAGCTGGCGCAAGAACAAAGCGGCCATCATCTGGGAAGGCGAACCGGGCGACACGAAGACTCTGACCTACCAGCAACTGCATCGCGAAGTCTGCAAGTTTGCCAATGTCCTCAAAAATCTGGGAATCGAGAAGGGCGATCGGGTGGTGATCTATATGCCGATGGTGCCCGAGCTGCCGGTAGCGATGCTGGCCTGCGCGAGAATCGGAGCGACCCACTCGGTCATCTTCGGCGGCTTTTCATCGGAAGCCCTCAAGGATCGGATCAATGACGCCCAGGCGAAAGCGGTGATTACCGCGGACGGCGGATTCAGGCGCGGTACCGTTGTCCAGCTCAAGCCGGCGGTCGATGAGGCGATTACTCAATGCCCGACGATCAATCAGGTCGTAGTGGTTCAGAGATGCAACAACGAGATTCATATGGAGCCCGGCCGCGATCACTGGTACCACCAGTTGATGGAGACGGCATCGGATCAATGCGAGGCCGAGCAACTGGACTCGGAGCATCCGCTTTATATCCTTTATACATCCGGCACTACCGGCAAGCCCAAAGGCATCGTTCACACCACCGGCGGATATTCGGTTCAGACCTATATCACGACCAAATGGGTCTTCGATCTGCGCGATGACGACACCTACTGGTGCACGGCCGATATCGGCTGGGTCACCGGACACAGCTATATCGTATACGGACCGTTGCAGAACGGCGCCACGATGTTGATGTACGAGGGTGCGCCGAACACTCCGGATTTCGGCCGGTTCTGGTCAATCATCGAAAAGCACAAAGTCAACATTCTTTATACTGCGCCGACGGCGATCCGTACTTTCATCAAATGGGGCGAGCAATGGCCATTGAAATACGATCTCTCATCGCTGCGGCTGCTTGGAAGCGTCGGCGAGCCGATCAATCCGGAAGCCTGGATGTGGTATTACAAGGTCATTGGCAAGGAGAGATGCCCGATTGTCGACACCTGGTGGCAGACCGAGACCGGTGCGATCCTGATCTCTCCGATTCCCGGCGCGATTCCTACCAAACCGGGATCCGCGACGCTTCCCTTCCCGGGGATAGTTCCAGACATTCAAACGAGAGATGGAGAAACGGTCGGGAATAATCAGGGCGGCTTCCTTGTGATCACACGACCCTGGCCTTCGATGCTCAGAACGATTTACGGCGATCCGGAGAGGTACAAGAATCAATACTGGAGCGACATTCCCGGTTGCTATTTCACAGGAGACGGCGCCAGAAAAGATGCCGACGGGTATTTCTGGCTCATGGGGCGTGTCGACGACGTCATCAACGTCAGCGGCCACAGGCTCGGCACAATGGAGATCGAGAGCGCCTTGTTTCACACCCGGCCGTTGCTGAAGCCGCAGTCGTGGCGCGCCCCGACGAGATCAAGGGACAGGCCGTAGCAGCTTTCGTCACCCTCGAATCCGGGCACTCCGCTTCACCTGAGCTGAAAGAAGAACTGAGAAACCACGTCGCTCACGAGATCGGCGCCATGGCTAAACCCGACGATATTCGATTCTCCGACTCTCTCCCAAAGACGCGGTCCGGAAAAATCATGCGCAGGCTGCTGCGCGATATCGCCTCGGGCTCTCAAACTGTTGGAGACACCACTACTCTCGAAGATTTATCGGTTATGGCCAAACTTCGGGAAAGCGACGAGTAAGAAGAAAGATTACGAAACAGACGAAATAAACGAAACAAACGAAAAGTGTCTAAAAAAGGATGGTTCGTGAATCTCAATTATTCTGCCTATCGTGAAATTGGTTTGATCTGGAATATTGACAACTTTGAATTTTTCGTCTGTTTCGTTTATTTCGTCTGTTTCGTAATCTTTTATAAAGAAAGAAGGATATACACATGAGATCAATACTGACTGTCATTCTGATTGTTTCATTTGCGTGGAGCCAGGAGGCGCCACCGATCAGGAACTTCCTGAAAATCAACGAGAACTACTGCACCGGCGGACAGCCCCGAGTGGATCAGCTTGCAAAGCTGAAAGAAGACGGCATCAAGGTCATCATCAACCTGCGGCCGCCGGGAGAGCATCGCTCACAGGAAGAAGAGGATGAAGCAAAACGGCTGGGATTCAAGTACATCAACATCCCGGTGGTCTATGGCACTCCGAAGGATGAGAATGCTGATGAATTTCTGAAGGTCACCGATGATCCTCAAAACCGGCCTGCATTCATCCATTGCGCGGCGGCGATCAGAGCCGGCGCCTTCTGTATGATCCGCCGGGTTCTGCGCGACAAATGGTCGATTGCCGATGCCGAGGAAGAAGCGAAGAAAATCGGTCTGGTCAACGCCCCGCATATGACCGAGTTCGCAAAGAAATATATCGAAACAAATAAAAAATAGATTCCGAAAAGAGAAGAGAGAGTACGAAACAGACGAAATAAACGAAACAAACGAAAAGTGTCTAAAAAAGGATGGTTCGTGAATCTCAATTATTCTGCCTATCGTGAAATTGGTTGATCTGGCACATTGACCGTTTTAAATTTTTCGTTTGTTTCGTTTATTTCGTCTGTTTCGTAATCTTCCTCGTGTTCTTTCAGGTAAATTTGACAAACGGGTGCGGCTACCGTATAGTGCGCTCTCGCCTGGGAATAACACAACGAATTGTGGTCTCTCGGCAAAACATCCCAGTAAAAAAAGTGGTTTAAATGCTCAGAATCGAGAAACTTTTTCTTCAAGGATTTAAGTCTTTCAACGACCCCACCGAAATAATCTTCGATGAGGAAGGGATAACCGCGGTTGTCGGTCCTAACGGATGCGGGAAGAGCAACGTTGCGGATGCGATCAGTTGGGTGATTGGGGAACAGAGAGCCAAGGCGCTTCGTGGCGGCAAGATGGAGGATGTGATCTTCCAGGGGAGTCGCAACCGGCCGGCATCGGGCATGGCTGAAGTGGCCCTGACCATGGTCGTGCGAGAGACGTTCGAGATTCGCGGGGAGACGGGGCATCAGGAATCCGAAGCCCTGAGACTGGCGCAGGCTTCGCTTGAAGAAGCGAGCGCGGCGATTGAAGCCTCGACCACCCAGATCGATAAAGAAGCGCAACCGCAGCTTCAAACAGCAGAAGCCTCCGTCAATCCGGAGGAACAAACCGAACCGGCTGAGACCTCCGGTAATCAGGGAAGCGGTGGCGGAAGCCACGGCTGAGGTCGCGCCAACTGAAGCTGTAGTCAAAAAGAAACGCAAGACTGCCGCCCCTCCAACCGGCCCGAGAATATACGAAGAAGGCGAGCGAATCACGGTTGCGCGCAGGTTGTACAGAACCGGCGAGAGCGAATATGAGATGAACGGACGGGCCTGTCGTCTGCGTGACGTTCAGGATCTTTTCTCGGGGACGGGGCTTGGAGGCGCGCATTATGCGATTATCGAGCAGGGGCGCATCGGTCAGGTTCTGTCAGCGAAACCGCTGGACAGGCGCGCGCTGATTGAAGAAGCCGCGGGCATTGCGAAGTTCAAGATGCGCCAGCATACGGCCGAACTCAAGCTCGAAGCTTCGAGGCAAAACCTTTCAAGAATCACCGACATTCTCAACGAAATCGACCGCCAGCAGAACAGTCTCAAACGGCAGGCGGCCAAGGCGCGGCGTTATCAGAAGCTCCGGCAGGAGATGCGCGATCTGATGCGCGCGGTATATGTCGTCGATTACCGTTCGATCACCCGAACGCTGACTGAAATTGAAACGACGCTGACCGAGACATCGACGCGCGAATCCGAATTCGTCTCATCGGCTGCAAGGCTTGAAGACGAGCACAACCAGGCATTACAGGTTTCGCGCTCCGCGGAAGAGATTTTGAATGAAGTCCGGCAGATTGCCGCCGGCATCGATCTCGAGACCGAACGCTCGCGCCAGCAGCACACCTATCTCAACGAACAACTGCAGACTCTGGGCAGCAGATCGGCCCAGTCCGCCCGCGATCAGGCTGCGATCGGCGAAAGAAGCCGGTTCATAGAGCTGGAGATTGCCCGGCTTCGCGATGAACTGCAAAAGATCGAGGCCGAGATCAACGAAGAGAACCGGACACTGACTGAAGCCGAAACCGATCACCGCTCACAGATCGACCGCGATGTCGAGACTGACGTAAAACTTGAAGAAGCCAGAAAGGCCGTCTACGAGCACGTCACTCATCTTGAAAGGTGGCGACAACTCAAGCGCCAGTTCACAGATGCAGTCGACAGATGTCAAAGCCGCCTTGAAGGACTGACTCTCGAAAGCGAGCGCGCCCGAACCCAGGCTCAGACGGCCGAGGAGCAGTACACCAGACTCAGCGAGAGCCTGGAAGAAGCCTCAAACAAGCACCATTACACCGGCAACCAGCTTTCAGACGTTTCGATGCAGCTTGCAGAGATGCGACGGGCGTTCGAGCAGGGACAGGCAAGATGGCAATCGATGCAGAAGGATCTGAGCGCCACCGAGCACAGGCTGAAATCGCTGCATGAACTCGACGATAAGCGGGCATATTTCTCGGAAGCCGTCCAGGCGCTGATGAACCGCGATCCGCAATCCAGCAGATTCAAAACGCTCGGAACTCTGGCAGACTACGTTCATGTCTCATCGGACAACGAAACACTGATCGAAACTGCACTTAAAGAAGAGCTGCAGTATGTCGTCGTTCCGGGTTTCGATGACGCGCTTGAAGCCATCTCTTTTCTGAAAACCGAGGGGGCCGGCAGGGCGACGTTCCTTGTGACGGGCCTGCATGGCGGAGAATCAGCCGGACTGGCGCCTGACGGCAGCGGCTCGGAACCGCAGCGCAGGACCCTCGATTCCCTGCTCGGTCTAAAACCGGAATTTGCCGAAGCATTCAAGCTGGCCATGCCGGGGCTGGCAGGCGCAGTCGTCGTAGATGACACGGCGGACGCAATCAATGTCTCGGCATCGAATGAAGGCCCCGCGACGTCGTCGATCTCGTTCACCTTGAACGGAGAACGCGTCATCGGAGGCAGGCTCATCTCCGGCGGCAGCCGATCGGAAAAAGGAATCGGTGTCCTGGCCCTCAAACGTGAACTCTCAGAGTTGTCCGCACGAATCGAGACGCTCGCAGCGGAAGCAGGTATTACCGAAACCGAACTCGGCGAGACCAAATCCCGGATCACAAGCCTCGAAGAGACACGCAATCACCTTGATACGGAGCTTCGCCAGCTTGACAAGCAACTGGCAGTGCTTCGCGAACAGACCCAGCAGTGCGAGCGCGAGCGCGAACGAACCTCGACTCACATACGCGTGGTTGAGCAGGAGACCCGGCAGGCTGAAGAAGAGCTTCGCGAATTTGAAGCGAAATTGCAGCACGCCGGCGGTCAGAATGAAGAAGCAGAGCGTGTGCGAGCAGAAGCCGAGCAGGTGGTCGAACTGGCTCAGGTCGAGATGGCCGAGCTGAGAAGAAGAGCCGAGGCACGGTCACAGGATCTTTCAAAGCGGCGCGCGGAATTCGCCGCAAGTATCGAGCGTCGCCGTGGATTTCAGAACGATATCCGGCGACTCGAAAGCGAATCGGCCGACCTTGAGGATCGGCTTCAGCGTATCCGCCTCGAAGCGGTCGCGGCAAACGATCAGGCCGGCCAGGCCGAGGTCACCTCTTCAATCTTACCGATCAGCTCAATGAACTGATCTCAAGACAAGAGAAATCCGCAGAGGTCGAACAGCGCGTCCAGGCGCTTGCCGCTGCCAGAGAAAAACTCGAAACCATCGACCTCGAACTCAAAACTGCCCGAGAATCGGCATCAATGCTTCGTGAACAGCGCGCGCAGAAAGAGATCGAACGGGCCAAACTGACCAGCGACCTCGAACACCTGATCAATACCTGCCACACCGAACTGGCCGAAAATATCGTAGAGGTGTGCGAGCGGCTCGAAAAGAACCGCCTCACCCTTGTCGAACAACCTGAGATGCAGCAGGAACCTCAGGCTCAGGCACTTTCTGATACGTCCGATTCAATAATAGATGAAGATTCAGATACGGATGACTATCCGGATCTGGATGTCTCGTTCTGGACTGTCCCTGAAGATTTCGATCTTCAGGTAGCCAAAACGAGACTTGAAGATCTGCGAGAAAAGATCGACGGCCTCGGCCCCATCAACATGATGGCTCTCGAGGAACTGACCGAGATCGAGATTCGCTTCGATTTCCTGGCCACTCAAAAATCCGACATCGAAAGAGCCATTGCCGACACTCAATCGGCAATTACAGAGATCAAGAAGCGCTCGCGCGAGAAATTCCATGACTCGTTCCACGCCATCAACGAGAACTTCAAGAAGATGTTCGTTGAGCTTTTCGGCGGCGGTCAGGGCGAAATGCGGCTGATCGATGAGACCGACATTCTCGAAAGCGGCATCGAGATCATCGCCCAGCCTCCTGGCAAACGCCTGCAGAACATCCTCCTGCTCTCCGGCGGAGAGAAGGCCATGGCCGCTCTCTCGCTCGTTCTGGCGATTTTCAAATACCGCCCGAGCCCGTTCTGCCTGCTCGACGAAGTCGACGCTCCTCTCGATGAGGTCAACATCGGCCGCTTCGCCGACAAGGTCGTCGAAATGAGCTCAAACACCCAGTTCATGATCATCACTCACAGCAAACGAACTATGGAGGCCGCCAAAACTCTCTACGGCGTAACCATGGAAGATCCGGGCGTCTCCAAGCTGATCTCGGTCAAACTCACTTAATCAAATAAGAGAGATTACGACTCCACTTTATCCAAACCAGAGATGCGAAAACGAACCGATTGTTGCGGCATCTATAAAAACACAGTAGGGGCGCACCTATGTGTGCGCCCCCTTCTGACACCATCAAAAATTCATACTCCGGCAACACGTATAATCGGGAGCCGTTGGGGCGCACACATAGGTGCGCCCCTACGTATGTTCGTATAGTCACGTATTGGTAACGTGGTTGAATTCTTTTAGACTCAGCAAAAGCATTGGACTGGAAATAATTCCAGGCCATTGAAACTAAGGCTCAATTTGATGTCTGCATCTATTGGACCATATTGGATAAAGTGGAGTACGAAACAGACGAAGTAAACGAAACAGCGGAAAGTATAAAGTTTCTGATGCAAATGGACCTGGCAGCTAACATTGGCCATACGAGCTGGGGCGCAGGCGTCCCGCCTGCGTGTATCGGCAACTGAGTCAATTGATGTTTACGATTTTGTCTTTTGCGATTAATCGCAGGCGGGACGCCTGCGCCCCAGCTCGTATGGCCATGCGCCCGAGTTGTTCGATCACTTCACCAGAGGCGTCCCGCCTGCGCTCCACGGAGTCAGCCTGCATTCAAGTATCATCGTCTCGTCAGGTCAGGCTTTAAACTTTCCGCAACGGAATTCTTTCTTCCCCTACTTGACATAGGCACATTGGATTCTTATACTACGCAACTTCGATGGGAGGTCGTCTAATGGTAAGACTGCGGACTCTGAATCCGTCTATCGGGGTTCAACTCCCTGCCTCCCAGCCACCTTTTTTTTCAATTCATCCCACCTTCCCCGCAATCCTTTACTAAGATCGAAGACTGATTTATCTTTCGCAAACGCAGTAAATAAATTTCATTTATCGAAGGGGATAAAACGGTGTCTAAGGATCGCAAAGGAAGTACCAAAAAGGGCAAAGGCTACACGCCTCCGGCCGACAGAGTAAAGAAGAAACGGTCAAACAACACACAGATTGTGATCATTGCGCTGATCGTGGTGGTTGCCGCGGCAGCGATCGGATACCTGTGGTTCTCCAACAGGGAATCCATTGGAGTCGAGGTGACAACGCCCTCGGGGTTGAAATATGTCGATCAGGTGATCGGCAAGGGCCCAAATCCGACTCCCGGTAAAACCGTAAAAGTCCATTACACGGGAACACTGACCGATGGGACCAAGTTCGACAGCTCCGTCGATCGAGGCCAGCCGTACGAATTCATCATAGGGACAGGCGCGGTGATCAAGGGCTGGGATGAAGGCCTCATGTCGATGAAGGCCGGCGGCAAGCGCAAACTGATCATTCCAGCAAATCTTGGATACGGCCCGCGCGGCCAGGGAGCAATTCCGCCGAACGCGACGCTCCTGTTCGATGTCGAACTGCTGGGAATCAAATAAAAACCAGATTACGAAACAGAAAAATACAAGAATACGAAACAGACGAAAAGAGTCTAAAATAAGGATGGTTCGTGAATCTCTATTATTTTGACTATCGTAAAACTGGTTGATTCGGTACATTGACCGCCTGAAAAATTTTCGTTTATTTCGTCTGTTTCGTACTCTCGTATTTTTCTGTTTCGGAATCTTTCTTCCTTGTCTTCGTAAACTAATAACATCATGTTGCCACAAAGGATTTTGGCGAAAAAGACGAAGTGGGTTTGGATAGCCTTACTGGCAATGGCGCCGCTGGCCTATTATGCCGGCGTGCGGCTGATCCTGAACATCGATCCGAGTGCGCGAATAGGGATCAACTACGATCGTGAGCAGTTGATCGTGCGGGCCGAGCAAGCGGCCACGCAGGCAGGCGTCAATGTTGCAGGATGGGATGTCTACATAAGATTTCTGCCGAACACCAATCTCTTTTACTATTACAAGTATCGCAGTGGAGCGGAACGGGAGCTTGCGAAACATCTTGCGCCCGACGCTGAATTCAAGGTTCGGTTCCGGGCGCCTGACAGGTCGGAGAACATCGAAGTAGCCTTTGACGTCGACGGACACACGCTCGGATTCACCCACAACATATCCAAAACGAAAACCGGAAAAGATCCGGGTGATGAAAAATCCCGCGAGATAGCAGAAGCTGCGTTCAAGGCCAGGCTGGCTGCGGCGGGAATAACAGTTCCGGTGGAGCTCAAATCTGCCGGCACGGTCAGTAATGAGCCGCTCAACACGGGTATTGCACGGCAATACACCTGGAGCCTTCCATTTGCCACGCTGCCTGAACTCAAACTCGAGGGAATCATCAAGGTCCGCGACGGAGTCCTGATAAGCGACAGGATCAAGGGTGAGCTCGATCCTGTATTTACCAGCACGAAACTGATCAACGATAGCGGGTTCAAGCTCCTCAGCGTTCTGTTATACGGCCTTTGTATTGCCATCGTGGTCATCTTCGGCATCTATCGCTTCGTTCGGAGGGCGCGAGAGAAGGAGCTCTCCTATTCTAGAATATCCCTGATTGCGCTGATCTTTGCCGCCGTCATGTTCAGCTTTGCATTCATCACCGACGCGGCATTTTATGACACCTCCGAGACGCCGGATATGAACATCTCGGACGCTGTGATAATGTTCATTGCCTCGATATTCTATCTGTTATTCGGGCTGATAATCGGTCTGGCGTATGGAAGCGGCGAAGGCGACATGCGCGAGGGGTTTCCAGGTAAATTGACCTCGCTCGATTCCCTGCTGACCGGAAAGATATTTTCAAGAAATGTTGCACGGTCGGTCGTCACCGGATGGGCATTCGGCGGATGGTTGATGCTGGGAGTAAATCTGATCACCCTGCCGTGGCTGAAAAATCCGCTTTATGGCGAGAGCTATGGCCCACTCGATGCGTGGTTCGGCAATGCGCCCTGGCTCCTGCCGTATGTAGCATGGATGATGGATTCAATATTGATCGTCATCATAGGATTGTTGATTCCGCTGCCATTCCTGCGATCGAGGATTAAATCGTTACGAATAATCCTGCCGCTGCTGTTTCTGTTCACCTGGGTGGCCTGTTCCGGGCCATACATGAGTTTTCATCCCTGGGGAGTAATGCTGTTGATGGCGGCATTCAGGGCCTGCCTGGTGCTGACGTTATTTTTCAAGTTCGATCTGCTGGCAACGATTGTCTGCCTGGCTTCGCCGACATTCGTGGCCTTCACCACGGCGATGGCCGCGCAGCCCTCCGACAGCCTTCACCGTTCGGGCTTGATATCGCTCTCGTTTGCAAGCCTTGTGCTCATCGTTGAGATCTATTTCGCCTTCCGTGGCAGGCTTTACAAAGAAGACGAAGTGAGACCGATCTATGCAAGGAATCTGGCGCAGAGAGTGGCGATGCAGGCCGAGGTTGGAGCCGCGCGCGAGGCTCAAAAGAGACTGATGCCCGAATCGATACCGAATGTGCCGGGTCTGTCGATTGCCGGAACCTGTCTTGCCGCCCACGAAGTCGGTGGCGATTTTTTCGAAGTCTTCGAAATCGAACCCGGCAAGATTGGAGTCCTGATAGCCGAAGGCGGCGGCCAGGGAATCGGTTCGGCCCTTTCGATAGCCTTTGCCAAGGGGTTTGTCATGCCGCGAATAAAATCCGACCGCTATGCCGACAATTCTCCAATCGAAGTTCTGAGAAGCCTGCAAAAACAATTGAGCAGCAGTGCCATTGGATCATCCGGCGGATTATCCGATTCGGGTCAAATGGGACTGGCCTATGCAGTAGTCGATACGGCGGACGGCTCGGTGCGATATGCCAAAACGGCAGGTTATCCGGCAGTGCTCATCGGCAAGGCTGGAAAGCAGCACGCAACCAATCCGGCCGATGAACGCAACATTCGATTCTCTTCCGGCAGGACGGAAGATGAAGAGAACGATTACTCCATCACCGCCTCGGAATTGAATCTCGAAACCGGAGACAGCGTTATCTTCTACACCGACGGACTGGCCAAAAGCTGGACGGGCGGCAGCAGCTCTCCCGATAAGGAGTTTGGGGAATTCCTCGATGACTGCACCGAATCTTCTTCGGAAGAGATGAACGAAAATCTTATGAAGAGGATCGAAGACACGGCAAAGCGAGCCAGGAAGGCCGGTTTCGAGGATGATCTGACAGCCCTGGTCATCAAAATCAATCCTCCACCGGTCAACGAAGGGGAGGAAGAATAGCCCATGAAATGGCGGAATATCGTTCTTCTGATTACCCTTGCGGTATGCGGTTATGGTGCGCTTTACACTCTTCTTCCAGGGCTGGACCTTGAGGCAAAGCAGTCATACCGGCTGGATCGCTCCATCGCCATCGCAAGGACGAAAGAGTTGGCAACAGAATCAGGAATCGATACATCCGGATGGGGCGAAGTGGTCCGGCAGAATAACAATATCAGGATCGGATTTCTGCTGTACAAGTATCCGGATACGCCCGGCAAAAATCTGGTGGCATCCTCCAGATTGCTGGTCAGGCTCAACAATCCGCGTACAGGGCAAAGGTTCTCTGCCGATTTTCTACCCTCAGGTCGCATGGTCGGCTATCAGTATCAGCCCCACAAAGGAGACAACGCGCTCAAGGATCTCTCGGACAGCAACGAAGAAGCGGACGATCCATCCGATAAGAATGTCTCCCCCGGCCAATCCGTCAATGCAGACGTTAAACTGATCGCTGAAACAGCGGCAAAAAAGCTGGCCGGCGATGACTGGCCACTCTTTGCTCCGATCTCGGACGACGATATCCGCAAGACCACCCGAAGATATGCATGGACAGCCACACCGCCTGGACTGAATATGACGATCCAGACTTCAGTCAAAAACGGCAAGGTTCAGGTAATGGCGCTTGACGCCGTCGTCACGCCCGAAATCGCGAAACAATATGATCAGAGCTGGGGCCGTCGCAATCGGCTGATAGGTAATATTGCCAATTTCGTCATCTGGCCGGCGTTTCTTCTGATCATCATCTTCTATTTCACGGGAATCATCAGAAGGAACATTCCTCACCGGGTGACGCTTCAGTTCCTCGCTGCCGTTTTCATCCTGCTGCTGACCGCGAATTTTGCCGGGACTTTTTCAGAAGATCTGCGATTCGGCACCTTCATAGGCTCTTCAAAAACCTACTACTGGCTGGAATTGATTCTGCCCTGGGCATTGGTCGTACTGCTGGTCATGGTAGTCTCCTTCATAGTCTATCTTTGCTGGGCGGCCGGACTGGCGTTTTCGATCAGAGAACCGCAAAGAAAGACGATCAGTTTCGAATTACTTTTTAAAGGAAAAATCTGGACCAGGCAGGTTCTCAGATCGATATTCATTGGTTTTGCGGCCGGCGGCGCCATTGCGGCCGCACCCTATCTGGTGACAGGCTCGCGGCTCTTCAGCAACAGCACAGTGATCTTCAACGACCTTGGAAGCCTGGTGGCTTCTCGATACCCGGCTTATGCCTCGATAGCGACAATACAGCTCGAAGGCATTCTGATCGTTTTTGGATTTCTGGCGCCTCTGATCTCATGGTTTCTGCGGCGCCCGATGCTGGAAAATCTGCTGATCTTCCTCGTTGCCTTCTTTGCCATGCTGGCTGAAAGGTATGCGATCGGATCGATGGCCCCGATGTTGCTCACATCACTGCTTGAGACGCTGGTACTGTTTACGATCTATATCAATGCCGATCTGCTGGCGGTGATGGCGGCATCTGTCTCGTCCACGCTGGCGATGGCGTCTGTCGCGCTCATCGCCCAGCCCGTGGCTTCACTCAGTACCTCCGGCTGGCGCGGCCTTTCGGCTCTCGGCATTATGCTCGTCGTTTCACTTGTCGGAATCTTCAAGGCCCGGGTGGCTAAAGACGAAGAGACGACCATCCCGGCTCACTTGCTGACCACGAAAGCTGAACGCGAACGACTGCAGGCCGAATTCGATATCGCCCGCAAGGCCCAGCAGCAGATGCTGCCAGCCAATCCGCCGCGCTTCGAAGGAATTGACATCGCCGCAACCTGCATCCCGTCAAAAGATGTCGGAGGCGACCTCTACGATTTTCTCAAATTGCCCGGCGGCAAACTCGGCATCGTCGTAGCCGATGTCTCCGGCAAGGGAGTCCCCGCTTCTCTTTATATGACTCTGACCAAGGGCTTGATGGTCTCGGTGTCAGAGCAGATTTCAGACCCGGGCGAGATCCTGCGTGAAGTCAATAAACACCTCTTTGAAGTCTGCCGCAGGCGAGTCTTCGTGACTCTTTTCCTCGGAGTTCTCGACCCGGAAACAATGAGCTTCGATTACGCTCGCGCCGGCCATAACCCACCGGTATTCTTTCGCAAAACGAACAACGAGACCCGCCTGCTTACTCCCTCCGGCATCGGCCTCGGTTTGAATGGCGGCCGGATCTTCGATACCTCGCTCGAAGTGGCCTCTTTGAAGCTCCAAAAGGGCGATTCTCTCTATCTTTACTCCGACGGGATCACGGAAGCGATGAATGCGAAAAACGAGGAATACGGCGAGGAAAGATTGATGGAGATGATCAGGCGCCTCGACGGCTTTAATGCCACTGATATGCGAGATGCGATCATGGAGAACGTCCGCGTATTCCTCGGCAAGGTCGCTCCCCAAGATGATCAGACCCTGGTGGTTGTGAAGATTGGGTAAATCTGTAAATACCAAACCAAAATTCAAACCCTGAACTTTACCCTTACACGAACCATAAGCTTAACGCCCACAACCCGCGAAGGGGCCGGGTGGAGGGGGAGCGGAACCGTACGACCCCAATCGCCGCGAAGCGGGCGACAAAAAACAGCCACTTGCCTAAATCTGCTTCGTGGGCTTGGATTATTTTTCACGTTACCTGGGGTTCCGCTCGGCCTGCGGCCTCGCTTCACCCCAGGCTACACGCTGCCGCCGGCTTCGCCGGCTGTGAGCCCTATTTTATGGGGCTATTGTCAACAATGGACAAAATTCATATCCGTATCTGTCAATCCATCTGAAAAATACCAAACCAAAATCAAACCCTGAACTTCACCCTCACACGAACCATAAGCCACAACCCCCAGGGCAGCGCGTGAAGCCAGGTTCCGCTGGCCTTGGCCTGCTTTCCCCAGCTCGCTTGCGGCTGTGAGCCCTATTTTATGGGGCTATCGCCACAATGGACAAAATTCATATCCGTATCTGTCAATCCATCTGTAAATACCAAACCAAGATTCAAACTCAGAACTTCACCCTTACACGAACCATCAGCATAACACCCACAACCCGCGAATCGGGTGGCAGCGTGTAGCCCAGGGTGGAGCGAAGGCCGCAGGCCGAGCGGAACCCTGGGTATCGATCCCTCACAATTCCCAAGCCCGCGATAGCGGGCGACAGAAAAGCGGCCCCCCGGGTATGCTTTCAATGATTTTTCAGATTTCGCAACAACCGGAAAGGGTGCAGGAATGGATAAAGAAAGGTGAGGCCGGCCGGCAGCCTCAAAGCCAGCCAGTCGGCTACGCTGGGATTTGCCAGGATGTGGAACAGAGTTTGGAATGGTCGAAATACGAGCGGGACCGCAGGCGTCCCGCCTGCGTCAATTCGATTAACGCTAATCTGATATGAATGTGCAGATATTTCAATACACGCAGGCGGGACGCCTGCGGTCCCGCTCGTATTTTGAATTCGCCAACAGTATCAGTTAATCGATATGAATCCTCATTCGCCTGAACGCTATGCCAAGGCTTTTGAATTGTTCCAACCGTTCCTCGCCGACCTTAAGACTTGATATGAGCACCTCGGTGACGCCGTGTTCCTCTATCAGACCCGGGAGTTCCCTGCTGTGGAAGATCTGATATCCCCGAAGAAGCTTTCCCGTCTTGGTGCGATCGTCATCGATAAATCCTACCGGGTCGTACTGATGAGCGGGATTATTGAGCAGCTCGCCAATGAGCATTGCCCCACCGTCGCCGGCGCCATAGATCAAAACCGGCCTGGCGTCCGGATTAGCCTTACGTCGGCCCACCAGCAGAGTGCCGAGAAACCTGAAAGACACACGGCTGGCGGCGACCATCAGGAAGATTAAAATTCCATTGAGGATCATCACCTCTGAGGCCATTGAACCGATAAAGTGAGAGAATGGCCATTCCGGCAATCCCAGAGCCGAGAACTGTCGATTTGGCTATGGTCACCAGTTCATCGATTCCGGCATAGCGCCAGATCCCGCGATAGACGCCACCGGCGAGGAAGGCGAACAATTCAATTCCGATCATCAGCGGCACGGTGGCGGCGAAAATCTTTCGCTGGTCGGGAGGAATGTCCCCATCCCAGCGGATCAGATATGCGACGTAATATGCCAGGACGATCATGCCCATATCGAGCAGGTTTTCGAAGATTCGCCGGCGATGAGTGAAGCCCTGGATAACATCGATCAACGTCCCACCGGGGTGCTCGCTCTCGTCATAAACCTTGACTTTGCCCAGAAGCAGGCCGATGAAAAGAATTGTCAGGGCAAAGCCGGCTATGGTGACGACCGTGACTCCTATCCTCATCTGGCGGACATAAACTGCTATTATGCCGGCTATGATGGCAACCAGGTAAAGGAGGATGACTGCCCTCCGTTCCGACATTCCGAGGGCGACCAGCCGGTGAGATGTGTGATCGCGGCCTCCCTGAGAAACTGCCCGGCCTGATAGCTTGCGTGTGACTGTTACGATGCTGGTGTCCAGTATTGGAATAATGAAGATCAGCACAGGCGTCAGCAGTACTGCAGCAAGATTTCTGGTTCTCGCCTCACCGCTCATCAGTGCAATCCCTCCCAATGAGAAGCCCAGAAACAGCGCTCCACAATCTCCCATAAAGATCGATGCCGGATTGAAATTGAAGACAAGAAACCCTGCAATTGCTCCGATCATAATCAGCGGCAGCAGCAGTTCCACCGATTGCCCGCTCGCCGCAAAGTTGATGGCCAGGAATATGCAGGCAATGAGCGAAATCCCACCCGCAAGCCCGTCCATATTGTCCAGAAGATTGATGGCGTTGGTGATGCCGACCAGCCAGAAAATCGTCAGCAGATCATTGATCGACTGGTGAGAGGTCCACGGCATCCGCAGGCCACCATAAACCACTATTGAAGCCGCAATCAACTGCATGACCAGTTTGATATACGGTTTGAGCTGGATCAGATCGTCGATCAGGCCAGTGGCAAAGAGGATCGTCGCGCCAAGCATGATCGGATAAAAAGCCGATAATTGAGGTGTATAAAACAAAAATCCCCCGGCAAAGGTGAGGTAGATTGCAATGCCTCCCATCAAAGCCGTGGGTTTCTGATGCCAGCGATCCGGACGCGGCCGTGCGACGACACCGTAACTGCGTGCCGCGTTGCGAACAAGGTATGTCAGCAACAAGCTGATCGATGCCGTGAATATGATTACTATAGCCGGCCACATAATAAAGGCAGATTACGAAACAGACGAAATAAACGAAAAATGCTCAGGTGGTAAAGGTGCTGGATCATCCATTATTTCAATATATGAAATAACAGAGATTCACGAACCATTTACCATTTGAGCTCTTTTCGTCTGTTTCGTTTATTTCGTCTGTTTCGTAATCTCTTTTTCCTCCGGAAACTGATAACACTTTCAAGAATCTCATCCAAAGTGAATTTCGGGTGTACCCGACCAGCTTATTGATCTTGGTGATATCCGGAACACGACGGAGCATGTCCTCAAAGCCGCCCTCGTATGCCTGGTCGTATGGGACAAGGACGATTTCGGATTTGGACCCTGTCAGCTCTTTGATCCTCTGAGCCAGTTGCATCATTGAAATTTCCTGGCTGCTGCCGATGTTGTAGACCTCTCCGATGGCATCAGGATGGGCGATCAATTTCATCAGAGCGCCGGTCACATCCGAGACATGCGTGAAGCAGCGGCTCTGAGTGCCGTCGCCAAAGACGGTGATCGGCTTGTTATTCAGAGCCTGATCGACGAAGTTCGGAATGACCATCCCGTACTGGCCCGTCTGGCGCGGCCCGACGGTGTTGAACAAACGGGCGATGACGGTCGGGACCTTCTTCTCTTTCCAGTAGGCGATGGCCAGGAATTCGTCTATGGCCTTGGAGCAGGCATAGCTCCAACGGCCCTTGTGGGTCGCTCCCATAACAAGGTCGTCTTCTTCGTTGAACGGAACCTTGACGGTCTTGCCGTAGACTTCTGAAGTAGATGTTATCAGCACCCGTTTGCGCTTCTTGGCGGCGTGGTGCAGGACGACCTCAGTGCCGCGGATGTTGGTCTCGATCGTCCTGACAGGGCTTTCGACGATCAGCTTGACTCCGACGGCCGCGGCAAGGTGATAAATCTGATCGGCGAGATCGACCAGCTCCGCCGTCAGGTGATGGTTGATGACGGAATCGAGGTGATAATGAAACTTCGGGTGCTTCTTGATGTGCTCGATGTTCTCCATCGAACCTGTGGACAGGTCATCGATGATGTAAACTTCATCACCGCGTTCGAGGTGTAATTCCGCCAGATGCGAGCCGATGAACCCGGCTCCACCTGTAATTAAAACCTTCATTATTCCTCCAAATATGGATACAATTTGATCGCCAGGAACGACGAGCTTCGTCAATGTACGTGTTAATCAACGTGCCCAATGCACAGTTTTTAAGTAAGAGAGCCAAGAACGCCAAGAGAGGCCCTATGGGGTAAAGAAGCCAGTTTCCTTCAGCTATCGCTACACCAAATGTAATTGCATCCATGACACCATAGTCCCTCTTGGCGTTCTTGGCTCTCTTGGCGTTCTTGGCGATAAAATTGTGTTGACGACCATTATTGTATTCATTTATTCGAATATAAATTTTCAATGTCGGTTATCAAACGTTCTTTTGATAAATGCGATCTGACGAATGATCGAGCGCGCAAGCCCATTTCTTTCCGGGTCTGCGGGTTGTCGATCAAATATTGTAAGCCCCGGGCAAAGTTGCGGGCATCGCCGCTGGGCACCGTAAGTCCGTGCTCCCAAACCGACATGCCATCCAGTATTTCAAGTCTCTGTCCCATTAAATCGACGACACCACCCACTTCTGTGGATACGGCCGGGACGCCGCAGCTCATGGCTTCGATCAATGTCAATGGGGTTCCTTCGTTCAGGGATGTCAGGCCTACAATATCGAGGTCATTATACAGGCTGAGCACGTCATCTCTGAAACCGGTAAACACAATCTTGTCGGCGACCTGCAGTTTTTGAGCCTGGGATTCAAGGGCTGGCCGTAGATGGCCGTCACCGATAATCACGGCCCTGGCATTCGCCCCGAGCTGCTTCAATTCATGGATCGCATCAATGAACATGGAATGATTCTTGACTTCGCACAATCGACCGACTATGCCGATCAGCGGGATGTCAGGATCTGATTTCAGGCTTCCCAGCCTTTCAGATTTCTGATCGAAATCTATGCCGAGTGGGATCACGCGGTGTCGGCTGAATTTTCCAACCCTGAAGAGCCCGTGTATCTCCTCTCTGCTGTTCGCTGATGGTGATGATGATGTCTGTGGCAAGCCGGGCAAGCGCCCGCTCGATTGAGATGAATAATGACGTTTTGGCTTTGCCGTAGTAACTGTGAAATATGTGGCCGTGATATGTGTGGATGATCTTGCATCGCCCACCGGTGAGCAGCTTGT
Organism: Acidobacteriota bacterium; assembly: GCA_016710075.1. GTDB lineage: Bacteria > Acidobacteriota > Blastocatellia > RBC074 > RBC074 > JADJLO01. The sequence goes on from JADJLO010000011.1 coordinate 213,198, forward strand.
AGATCAATCCTGCTGACCGCCCCGCAGCTCCGGCCTTGGCCTTGTGAGTGTGGATGATGTCGGGTTTGAACCTGATCATTTCACGCAGCAATTTAAAGATCACCAGGATATCTTTCAGCGAAAGCTCCCGACTCATTTCGGGAATGATTACAGGGGTTATCCCGGCCTGGTGTGCGAACCAGGACATATCGCCTTCGCCGGGTGGGACTGTCCCGGTGATCAGAAGGGTCTCGAACCGTGCAGGATCAAGGCCCGCCGTCAGCCATGTCACATGCTTCGCGGGCCCTCCGACATTCAGGCGATCAATAATTCGTAGTATCCGGATTTTATTTTGATTTGCCCCCAATTTTCACCTAATCCCAGATATATCGGGGATCATATTCAACATCATATTTTTCCAGCAGTGCCAGAAACTCCTCTTTAAAATCTCGCCGTTGATGATGAATTTTTTGATTGGATATATATTGTTTAACGAGATTTATATGTGACGGACTGATCGAGAATGCACCGTAACCGACCTGCCACTGAAAGCCACGGAATTCTCTTCCCTTGCGTTTTATCCATTTTGAAGATTCCTTTTTGACCTCCTCGACGATATCTGCAATTGAATATGTTCTCGATATTGAAAACAGCGAATGCAAGTGATCAGATTCGCCTCCGATCGTTATCAATGGTGAATTGCAGGAAGAATAGATTGAGTTGATGTATTTATAAAGTTCCTGCTCAATTGAGCGTGTAATGAGTGGTTGTCTGTATTTTGTGCTGAAAACAAGATGAATGAGAATGTTTGATAATGATTGGGCCATGATCCACCTCAACTTTTAAATGTTGTGTGGGTGGCCGAGTTGTCGAGAATAATAACCGTCGATTTATAAAAACGCAATCCATATGAGAATTGCCCCGTTGGGGCGTCGTATTTTATGGGGAGTGGGCATTTATCCGGGCATCTTTACCCGGGGCGTCGCTTCGCTCTGCCCCGGGCTCTAATAATATTGCGCCTTCGGCGCGTAATGTTTGTGACGACATCCAGTTAGCGTTTATTGAAATCAAACCAGAGTTGATGTGACAACATCAGGGTAATGTGAATTGGAATCAATCCGTACCATAAGCGCCGAAGGCGCGAATTATTATAGCCCGGGGCAGAGCGCGTAGCGCGTCGCCCCGGGTATAGGTCATTTTAAAATCACGACGGGGCAACGCCCCAATTTCTCATTAATTAACATATTCCCTATACCACAATTCCAGCATCAACAGATTCCATAATTGAAATGCATTGTCTGCCCGACGAGATATGTGATCATCGATGAGCTTGTCGACGGTAGATTTGTTGAAATAGCCCGTTCTGGAATTCATCAATGTATCCATCAGCAATTCCTTCAACGGCCCGCGGAACCAGTCGCCCACCGGGACGCCGAATCCCATCTTGCGGCGATTTACATTCTCAGCTTATAAAAACGCAATCCATATGAGAATTGCCCCGTTGGGGCGTCGTATTTTATGGGGAGTGGGCATTTATCCGGGCATCTTTACCCGGGGCGTCGCTTCCGCTCTGCCCCGGGCTCTAATAATATTGCGCCTTCGGCGCGTAATGTTTGTGACGACATCCAGTTAGCGTTTATTGAAATCAAACCAGAGTTGATGTGACAACATCAGGGTAATGAATTGGAATCAATCCGTACCATAAGCGCCGAAGGCGCGAATTAATATAGCCCGGGGCAGAGCGCGTAGCGCGTCGCCCCGGGTATAGGTCATTTTAAAATCACGACGGGGCAACGCCCCAATTTCTCATTAATTAACATATTCCCTATACCACAATTCCAGCATCAACAGATTCCATAATTGAAACGCATTGTCTGCCCGACGAGATATGTGGTCATCGATGAGTTTATCGATAACTGATTTGTTGAAATATCCCATTCTGGAGTTTCCCAACGTATCCATCAGCAATTCCTTCAACGGCCCGCGGAACCAGTCGCCCACCGGGACGCCAAACCCCATCTTGCGGCGATTTACATTCTCAGCATATAAAAAACGCAATCCATATGAGAATTGCCCCGTTGGGGCGTCGTATTTATGGGGAGTGGGCATTTATCCGGCATTTTGCCCGGGACGTCGCTTCGCTCTGCCCCGGCTCTAATAACATTCGCCTTCGGCGCGTAATGTTGTGACGACATCCAGTTAGCGTTTATTGAAATCAAACCAGAGTTGATGTGACAACATCAGGGTAATGTGAATTGGAATCAATCCAGTACCATAAGCGCCGAAGGCGCGAATTATTATAGCCCGGGGCAGAGCGCGTAGCGCGTCGCCCCGGGTATAGGTCATTTTAAAATCACGACGGGGCAACGCCCCAATTTCTCATTAATTAACAAATTCCCCATACCACAATTCCAGCATCAATAAATTCCATAATTGAAATGCATTATCTGCCCGACGAGATATGTGGTCATCTATGAGTTTATCGATAACTGATTTGTTGAAATACCCCGTTTTGGAATTCCCCAATGTATCCATCAGCAATTCCTTCAACGGCCCGCGGAACCAGTCGCCCACCGGGACGCCAAAACCCATCTTGCGGCGATTTATATTCTCAGCTTATAAAAACGCAATCCATATGAGAATTGCCCCGTTGGGGCGTCGTATTTTATGGGGAGTGGGCATTTATCCGGGCATCTTTACCCGGGGCGTCGCTTCGCTCTGCCCCGGGCTCTAATAATATGCCTTCGGCGCGTAATGTTTGTGACGACATCCAGTTAGCGTTTATTGAAATCAAACCAGAGTTGATGTGACAACATCAGGGTAATGTGAATTGGAATCAATCCGTACCATAAGCGCCGAAGGCGCGAATTATTATAGCCCGGGGCAGAGCGCGTAGCGTCGCCCCGGGTATAGGTCATTTTAAAATCACGACGGGGCAACGCCCCAATTTCTCATTAATTAACATATTCCCTATACCACAATTCCAGCATCAATAAATTCCATAATTGAAATGCATTGTCCGCGCGGCGAGATATGTGATCATCGATGAGTTTGTCGATGGTAGTTATGTTGAAATAGCCCGTTCTGGAGTTCCCCAGAGTATCCATCAGCAATTCCTTCAACGGCCCGCGGAACCAGTCGCCCACCGGGACACCGAAACCCATCTTGCGGCGATTTACATTCTCAGCATATAAAAACGCAATCCATATGAGAATTGCCCCGTTGGGGCGTCGTATTTTATGGGGAGTGGGCATTTATCCGGGCATCTTTACCCGGGGCGTCGCTTCGCTCTGCCCCGGGCTCTAATAATATTGCGCCTTCGGCGCGTAATGTTTGTGACGACATCCAGTTAGCGTTTATTGAAATCAAACCAGAGTTGATGTGACAACATCAGGGTAATGTGAATTGGAATCAATCCGTACCATAAGCGCCGAAGGCGCGAATAATAGCCCGGGGCAGAGCGCGTAGCGCGTCGCCCCGGGTATAGGTCGTTTTAAATCACGACGGGGCAACGCCCCAATTTCTAATAATCAACATATTCCCTATACCACAATTCCAGCATCAACAGATTCCATAATTGAAATGCATTATCTGCCCGACGAGATATGTGGTCATCGATGAGTTTATCGATAACGGATTTGTTGAAATATCCCATTCTGGAGTTCCCCAACGTATCCATCAACAATTCCTTCAACGGCCCGCGGAACCAGTCGCCGACCGGAACACCGAATCCCATCTTGCGGCGATTTACATTTTCAGCAGGCAATAGATCGGTAAACGCCCGCTTCAATAGATATTTCGCTTCCCTGCCGCGCATCTTGATATCAATGGGCAGGCGGGCAGCAAACTCCATCACTTCGTGATCGAGGAATGGAGATCGCGCCTCAAGGCTGTTCGCCATCGAAGTGATATCGACCTTCACCAGCAGGTCAAATGGAAGATACGACAAGACATCGACGGCCATGGCGGCGTCTACGGGATCGAGATCAGGCAATGAATGAAATAACCCACTCAGCCAGTCATCCTCAGATCCGTTTAAATGGGCCTTGAATTCGTGTGTGTATAAATTGCTCTTCTGTTCTTCTGTAAAAAACGTCAGCCACCGGGGATAGCGTGTGGCCATAGGCTGAGAAGCCACGGAAAGGAATCGCCGAGCCTGGCGCAGCCGGCTCTTTGGATTGATGGAATCAGGGATCAGCTTTCCCATCAGAACTGCCGCGAGCCTGCCGCCCGGAAATCGATTGATGGTTTCAGCTATGTAATTACCCAGGTATCGCTCATAACCGGCGAAGCTCTCATCCCCGCCATCGCCGTTCAAGGCCACAGTCACATGCTGCCTTGTCATCTGCGAGACATAAAACGTCGGTATCGCCGAGGAATCCGCATAGGGTTCGCCGTAATGCCTGACCAGTTTGGGCAGGATATCGAGGGCGTCGGGTTCGACTATGAATTCGTTATGATCCGTCCCCCATTTTTGAGCGATCCGGCGCGCATGATCCAGTTCGTTGTATGCAGCCTCTTTAAACCCGATAGAAAACGTCTTGACCGGCCTGTCCGAAAGGGCTGCCATGAGGCCCACCACTATGCTGGAATCTATGCCGCCGGACAGGAAGGCTCCGAGCGGGACATCGCTGATCATGCGAAGCCTGACGGCCTCGGTCAGTTTCTCACGCAGGGCCTCGCAGGCTTCCTGTTCGGTGATTTTGAGCTTGGGAAGGTAGTTTAACGACCAGTAACGTTCAACTCGAGGCTCACCATCATTTTCCAAAATCAGATAATGAGCCGGAGGAAGCTTGAAGATATTCTTAAATCCGGTGTGTGGCGCCGGAATGTAGCCATAGCCCAGATATTGATCGATCGCCCGGGGATTCACTTCACGCGGGATTTCTGATTGTGCCAGCAGCCCCTGCAGCTCCGATGCGAAATAGAACTTGTCTCCAACCCGGGTATAGAACAAGGGCTTTTTGCCGGCTCTATCCCGAGCCAGAATCAACCTGCGCCTGGGCCCATCCCAGATCCCAAAAGCAAACATCCCACGCAGCTTCGATATGCAATCAACGCCCCATTGCTCATAAGCACGAATAATGACTTCCGTATCAGTTCGGGTGCGGAAGATGTGCCCGATTCCCTCTAATTCCAATCTTAGCTGCTGAAAATTGTATATTTCTCCATTGAAAGTGATCTGGATCGATCCGTCATCATTGGCCATCGGCTGCCGGCCGGCCTCGGACAGATCGATGATCGACAGGCGCCGATGACCGAGCGCACATTGCCCGTCATTCCACACTCCCCAGGCATCAGGCCCTCTGTGAGCCTGCGCATCGATCATGGGCATTACATCTGTATCGGTAACGCCGCCTTTAAATTTGATTATTCCAGCTATTCCGCACATAAAAGCTAGAGATACCTGCCAGGGTTGCTCCACCTTATTCGGTGAAGACCTTTTACCAAATCACTGTGACAGGATATTTGGAAAATTCCGGATCTTTACTCAATAACGTCACATTTTCTGTTAATGCCTGAGCAATTAGTATTCGGTCAAATGGATCTTTATGGTGCAACGGTAACTGATTGATCGCCAGCACATGCTCAATTTCTACTGGGAGAATCTGAATCTTATTATTCTGCCGTTGGCTCTCGATTATCTCTGCCAACGGCATGTTCAGTGTCAAATTTCCAAGCTGAGCCTTTATTTGCATTTCCCAAATGCTGGCGACACTGACAATCAGGGTATTTGTTTTATCTTTGCAGAATTCTAAAGCTTTAGCTGAGAGATTACCGGGCTGACTATCCCACCAAATAAATGTGTGCGTATCCAATAAAAGTTTCATTGCTGCCCCATCCAGAATTCCTCAGGCAAAGGGGCATCAAAGTTTTCACCCATTTGAATAGCCCCTGGATGCATCCCAGGTTGGCGCAACTGTTCAATCAGTTCGATCGGCAGAATTCGGGCAACCGGCAATTTTCCTTCAGTAATAATTATTTCATTGCCGGCTGTTACAAGCGCAACCAATTCTTTGATATTGATTGTGGATTTCTGTAGATCGATCGTTTTTGTTTCCATTTGTCCTCCTCTATACAAAGATAGAGTTTACCGTCCGATCATCAATATGCCAAACAAGATAAGTCAGGCTCTTCCATCCCTTAGGCTCTGCATTCCGCATAAACCTGATCCAGCGTGAAGACCATCAGTTGATCGACGATGTCCTGTATCTTCCAGTGAGTCCGCCACCACCCGCGAAACAGTTCTTCCCTGTCCTCCGGAGCATAGCTGACGATCAGCGGAATACCCGATTTTGCAAACCTCTTCCTTGTCGACCATCCGGCCATACGGCTACTATCCGGGCTGGTAATCAAAATGGCCGACTTCCATCCCTTTGACCTCAGATAATCAACAACCCTCGGAGCATTGTATGCCCCGCAGGGCTCTATCGGCAGATGCAGCACATGCACCCGATCCGACGGCACGCCCAGTTCCACGATATGCCGCGCCACATAGTCCGCCGGATAGGCCTCCCACGAAACCTGGGTACTGAAACAGAGCACATCCCCGGCTCGCACCTCCCTGAAAAGCCTCGCCACATATTCATCCGTCTTCAAATGTGGATCGATAGCCCCATGCAATATCACATCCGCCCGCCCACCTTCAGCCGGCGCCACCATCAAATATGGCAGCGAAAAGAATCCCGCAAGAACAAAAATCATCAGTCCAATAAGCCCAATTGATGTTCGTCGCAATCGATTCAAATTCAACTCCAGTGTTCGTGCTAATCAATACAATTTTTATCGCCAGGAACGCCAAACTTCCTGATTATTCGTGTTAATCAATACAATTTTTATCGCCAAGAAGACGCCCCGCCAAGATAGCCAAGAACGCCAAGGAGGCCCTATGGGGTAAAGAAGCCTGTTTCCTTAGAATATCGCTACACCAAATGTAATTGCATCCATGACCCCTTAGCCCCCCTTGGCGTTCTTGGCTATCTTGGCGTTCTTGGCGATAAAAATTGTATTCAAATATCGCAACACCAAATGTAATTGCATCCATGACCCCTTAGCCCCCCCTTGGCGTTCTTGGCTATCTTGGCGTTCTTGGCGATAAAAATTGTATTGACTAACACGATCATTAACGAAGCTGGGCGGTCCTCACTCCCAGCCGCCGGCGACAGTATTCGCCCACGCAGCAATTTCCTTCACCGTCAGCCCCACATACATCCGATGAGCCCACCAGCGCTCGGGCTGCCAGTCCCCTGCTATAGGCTCATACGGAGAAGAAATAAACCGATAATCCGGATTGATCTTTTCGAACGTATACATTGCCCGCCGCGAATGGTAAGGCGATGTCACGATTATCGCCGTCTTCCAGCCATTTTCCTGCATCATCCGCCGCAGAATCCTGGCTTCTGACCGGGTATTGGTCGATTCCCGAATAGCCAGGACATCCGATTCCGGCACCCCCAGGCTCACCACATAGCGTTTCGCCGCGTCAGCAGAATGAAATCCCCAGGCATACTGAATCCCGCTCACCACGACCCTGCTCCCCAGGCCCTGCCGGTAGAGCTCCACCGCCCGCCGCTCACGATTGCACCTCGCATCCCCTCCCAGAGCCACTATCAGATCGGCTTTATCAACCGGATCACGCCTTATTAACCCGAATGCCAGCTTGTTGAGAATAATTGGAGTAAGGAAATACAGTCCGGTGAGCAATAAAAGCAGGAGCAAAAAATGGCGTCGTTTGAGCCTGAAGAATTTTCTGTTTGTTTCGTTCTTTTCGTTTATTTCGTCATCCTCTTCAGAGCGTGTACTTCTGAGATATGTACCCAGCCCCGCCGTCTGAGCAAATACCGCAACAGGTCACGCCCGAATCTTATTCCCATCACAACAAGGCTGAATCCGAACCACAGAAGCGCCTTCAAAGCGTGCGGGTTTTCGGTCCAGTATGTGAACGGTCCCATCTCCATCTTCACCCGCGACACCAGCCAGCTGATATGAAGGCGACGAAGATTCAGAGTGTAATAATCATCCCATTCAGGACGAAGAATTACCTGATCAAGCCTTTCAAGGTCTTTTATTGATGGCGGGTATTGGCAATCGACGACAACCAGATCACGCGACCCCAGTTCGGCCTCAGCCACCACATGCGGAGCCTTGCCCCACAAATTGATCCGCTGCGAACGAATTCCCACGGCATCGGCAAGGTTGATGAAAGCCCGAGTCACCTCTCCGCAATAACCCAGGCCAGATTCCAGAGTTTGCTTTGTCGTAGAGCGAAAAAACGACCTGTCGAAATAGGGAGCGCTGAGATAAGTAACATATGTGCGGATATAATCTCGCAAAGCCAGCACCTTATCCCGCGGAGTCAACGCATTAGCCGATTGGACTATCTGCAGCGCCAATTGATGAACATATCGGTCTTCACGATATTGCATGCCGGCTTCGACCAGCCCCAATGAAGCAGTCACAACCAGCATGATATTCAGGATCCGCCGCCGCCATTTGATAAATGAAGCGGCCCGTTCAAGATTCTTTTCAGAATGCTCGATAACTGTATAGTTCGAATTGTCCATCAGTCTCTGAAATCAGGGTAAAGAACGCACGGAATATTCTTTACTTTGATTTGACTAGCCCACAACCCGCGAAGCGGAGGCGGCTGTAGCCCAGGGTGAAGCGGCCGAAGGCCGAGCGCACCGGGCCCGGGGAACATAATTCCAGGCCCCCCGGGAGGGGGGGGGGGGGAAAAAACCCACCACCCCTGGGCCCTCTGCCGGGCGCTCTCCCCGCTGGGCCCGGTTGTTTTTCTGCCTGGGTTCCGCTCGGCCTTCGGCCTCGCTTCACCCTAGGGGAGCAACTCACCGGCCGGCTTCGCCGGCTGTTTGAATACTTCAAAAGAACGTGTCAAATCGATTCGGGAATACTTATTTGCGTACGAGTTACGAAATAAAAACAGAAACAACTCTAATCATCATCCTTTTAAAGTTATTCGTTTGTCTCGGTTTTTTCGACTGTTTCGTAATCCGGTTCCGGTAGATCTTTGCGCGTCTTTCCGAAGATCAATTCCAGATCTTCATCATTCAAGGGGCGGCGTCTTTTCGCCGGCACTCCGGCTATCAGGGAATATTCTTCGGTGAGAGGGCGGGTTATCACAGAGCCCAACCCGACAACGCAGTGATCAGGAATGGCGGATCCCGGGGCCATGCGTATCTCTGAACCGACATAACAATAATCGCCGATCGTTACCGGTCGCCCTTCGCGACGATTGTGAGTCCAGATAGACGAATTACGACCACCAAGAATTGATCGTTTACCGATTGTCACTCTGTCGGTGAAATCGACCCGGTGCTCTGCAGTGACCACAGAACCATATCCCAATTCAAATACAGATTCCGGCTCATTGACGCAATCATTATCCGGAATCGCATTTATCATATTGAGCCGCAGCACCATCGCATAATCGCCCAGCCTGATTTTCAACCCCCCGCGAAAGAGATTCAGCGGTCCAATAACCACGTGATTGCCGATCATCACATCACCGCAACGCCAGAACAGAGATCCATGCCCGATTTTCGTGTCGTCTCCAATCACCAGTGAACGGCAATCCAGATAGACCAGCCCAAGCCGGACTCTGCGGCCAATTCGATACCCGAAAACCACCGGTAAAGAGGCCTTTTCAAAAAGCCCGGCAGGATAGTAATCAGCATCAATGTGAGAATTCGAATTTTTCGTTTCACGTGAAGGGCTTTGTCAATCCTGTAAGCTCAATAAAATGTCCCGCAATCGCGGTGCAAAAACCTTTAACGAATAGCGTTCTTCGATGGTCATTGATCCGGCCGCCGCTAGACGTTCCCGCAGATTATCATCAGTTAGCAGTTTTTCCAGGGCCACCTCCCATTCTTCTGCAGAATCCGCCAGAAGTCCATTGACGCCATCTTGAACCACCTCCCTCGTCATACCAACCGGAGAGCTGACACTCGGCACACCCGCGGCCATATACTGAATCGCTTTGAAAGCGCATTTTCCTATCGACCACCGATCTTCCCGAATGGGATAAACGCCTATATCCAGATCGTGGAAATCGGCTATCTCTGTTTCAAGCCTCCATGGCCGGTTCTCAACATCAACGCCCGGGATCTGAATTTCACTGCCGGCCCCGATGACCCGGAATATGAATCGATGCCTCTTTGCCAGGTTCTCCAACGCCGGGAATATCTGGTCCAGGTACTGGGCCGTGGAATGGGTGCCGATCCACCCGATCACAGGGACGGTTTTCATGTCTTTCAAGTGTGACGGCCGGCGATATTGCTCGGTATCAACCACCGTAGGGATAACATGCACGTTTTGATTCCATCGGCGGGAGTAATTTGCCAGATATTCGTTTCCGGCAATAATCTGTGTGCTCATCGACATGATCCAGTCCGATTTCTTTGGATATTTCAGCCAGGTGGCGAACCGTCCGTACGTCGGACTGATGTACGGTTCGAATATGGCATCGTCAAAATCGAAAACGATCGGTTTACGCAAAACCCTGGCGATCAGCCACTCAATCACCGGGGGACCGAACAGCATGGCCTCACGCGAAACGAAGACCGCATCGTAGGCCTGCTCCAATGGCCCATCTCAACCGTCGCAGCACCGCCAAATTCAGCCGGATCGCTTTTTCAATGAACCTTCCGGGATTGTATATAAGCCTGAAATCATCGGAGGACAAAATGGAATTACATCTCCCGTAATGCCATGTTGATTCAGGTAAGGAAGAAACTGGTTGACCCGATAACGAGTGCCCGCCGCCTCGATCGGATTGGGGGTGAGAAATAATACACGCACGCTCTTTAGTTTTTTCGTATTTTTCGTATATTTCGTGTATTTCGTAATCTTCACTTCGCGAGGGCTGCTGCCGGCTGTCCCATACGCTCACGCTGTTTCAGTATCTTTTTGATCGCCCGCTGCTCAAGACCCACCACTGCAAATACCAGCATCCATGGCATCAACTGAGCCCTCTGACGAAAGATCAGCCCCACATTTCCAAACATCAGGCTGTAGAGCAATCCCAACCCGACTATAAATAAGACCAGAGGCTGCACCTCACTGAAACGGTTTCTAACCGCATAATAGAAACCCGGCGCAAAACCCGCGAAAAACAGCCACCACCAGAAGAACAGCTCCGGCGCAGTCAAAAGCATCGCAGACTGCCCCCACCAATTGCCAGGAAAGGCGCCAATAACAGATGCGCTCCGCCAACAGTAATCGCTATGAATAAGCCCGTGGAGGAATTTAAATCGAATTTGTAATAAGCGCCGGATCCGGCATTCTGGGCCACATTGAATCTGAAACGATCCACTTCTTTCATACTCGAAAATAGCTCAAATGACGCCTCATTTTTGGCATACATTCCGCCGCCGATAATCAGTGGCACTGCCAGAATCGATGCAGCAATCATGGATTGTGCCGTGCTCTTCGCTTTATCGATCTGCGGCAACGCCAGCGCCACAATCACCGAGGCCCCTGCAAGATAGGCCGCATAAAATCGAAAAGGCGGCAATAACGCCACCGCCGCCAGGCAGAGCCCAATATATCGAACCTTGAACCCGGAAGTCTTCAAATTGACACAGGCATACAGCGCAACAGTCTCCAGAAAGATGATTACAGGCTCTTTTACCGTCTGCGCCGACCAGATAATCAGCGACGGGAAGAAACAGGCTATCCAGCCGGACCATTTCGCTGTCCAGTTGGAGAACAAGCTGTGAGCGATCCGGTAAACGAATACAACAGTCATCGCTCCAAAAAAGTTGTTCAGCGTAACAGCCGGTATACGGGCCGCGGCTTCCGTCACGTAAAACAGCGCACCCAGCATGTAATAGTAGCCCTGGTGATGCCCCAGATATGCCTGTGACAGTGCCGATGGTAATTCGAGAATGCCCACGTTTTCCCGTACCCATCTTTGCCACTGTACTATACCGAGCATCCAGCCGCTGCCGTCCTCATCGCCTAAAACCTGAACCAGCCCGAATTCATAGACCACAACTGACGCTGCAAATCTTACCGCCAATGCTATTAAAAACAGCTTTATCTGTTCATTTCGGGTCTGGTAATGCTGGCGTGTCAGGGTGATCAGAAAACAACCCAGAGCGGCAAGAATGAAAATTAAAACCAGCCCGAAACCAAGATCATTATCCTGTTGATACATTAAATCATTCCCCAGTCTTCAATCGACTGTACAGTCTTATATAGGCGGGGCCACCCACAGTTGCTAAATCAAACCGCTTCTTTGCGGTTCTTTGACATCGTTCGACAAGATCAGTCTCGTTTGTCATTTGTTTTATCTCAACGAGGGCTTTTTTATACTCTTCCTGATCCAGTTTCTCAATAACCACTCCCACTCGATCCTGGGTAAGTTGTTCATCCAGGTCGCCAATTCCAGAGTTGCTGATAATTGGCAGACCGGCTGCAAGATATTCAGCAATCTTGGTCGGTGATGATGACAATTTTGAATAACAGGGTTTGATAAACGAAATAGCCGCATCACAGGCCATCAGATAATCAGGTAATTCATCCGGATCAACTCTTCGTATCAGATAATCAGATTCACTAAAACCTACCGTTCTCAGATATCCGGCAATCAACTCCGGGTTGCTTTGAGTGATAATCACTGGAAAAATTGATGGGTCTTCAATACGGGCGGCGCGGAAAAAATCCGCCATTTCTCTGGTCAGATACCACCACCCAGCGCCCCAACATAGGCGATCACAAATCGCCCTTCAAGCCCCAAATCCCGCTTTCGTTGCAGTTTGAAATAAGTTTCCGCCGGGCTGAACCTTCCGGAATCGACGCAGCACGGTATTACTTCAATCGGCCGGCCTTCACTGTCCCGATCCAGTGAACCGGGAAAAAGAATCTCTTTCGCCTTCTCGGTCAAAACAACAAATCCGTCTGCCTTTCGCAACAGCCACCGTTCAGCAGCTTTTGCCAATCGGAATATCAATCCATTCTCTGTCCAGACCCCGGCATCGACATATTCCTCAGGCATGAATCCCCGTATATCAAAGATCAGTTTCGCGCCAGTGATTGATTTGGACAGCGCCCCCATCACAGCAGGCACATAGCCTCGGGCATGGTAAACATTCATACCTCTGCGCCTGCTCAATTCGACCGCCTTGAATGCCCCTGCGAGAATATCGAACAATGTGGCCGGCAGCGAGGGCCTCTTATGGTAAGCCATCGCATGCCACACTATCCCGGTTGAGGACAGTTGGTCACGCCACAAAACAGTGTCTTCCTTCGTCCACGAAAACGGCCACCCGGGCTCAAAAGTCAAAAGCTCAACGTCTATCCCGCTCTGAGCAATCTCTCGTAAATACGGCAACACCTGAGTCTGTACCAGAGGCTCCCGTAATCCAAAGTAGCAAAGATACAATGTCCGCATCGCCGTTATGTAACCCCCTGTCTTGCCCCCGGCGATTGAAATTTAGACTGAATCCAGCCCAGAAATGTAGCCAGATCAATAGTCAGCAGAATCACCATTACACCCAAAAATTGCATGGGGTTCAGTGCCCACAGGATTCCCCGCCCTTCACGCCTGATCCATATACTCTTTGCTACACGCCCTAGATATCCGATCGCAGGCACCAGAGCCCACCACGGAGAATGCAACACCGCCAGTATTAAAAAAATTATCCAGGCAAAATATTGGCGAGCCAAACCATGATGCCAGTGCCTCTGCTGCCCGGCCCACGCATTGTGTTTGGAATAGAGGACAAATTTTTTGAAAGTACTCCATAAATCCGGTCTTAATTGCCACCAGACCGTTGCTTCCGGAGCCCAGCCGATCTTGAATCCCGCCTGCTCAACTCGACGCATAAACTCCAGGTCTTCAGCCGCACGCCAGTCGGGAAAACCACCTACCGACTGCCATACACTTCGCCTCAGCAAAACAGATACAATTGCAGGGCCGCGCATCCGCCCACCGGAACGTTCCTGCATCGGGGGCACATATGCCAGCGCAGCGCAACGTTCAAAAAAAGAGCCGGTAACTGGCGAATAATTGCCGTAGACGACATCGATTTGAGGATCATCCTCGGCAACTGCAGCTAATCTTTCAACCATATTGATTCCAACCGAATACCCGCATCAGTCAATGCAATCCAATCGTTCCGGGCAGCTTCAATACCGATATTCCCTTCCACGGCCGGGCGTTGCCGATCCTGCTTCAATAATACGTATACGGTCATCATTTAGACCGGCAGCTCGCAATTGAAGGACTGTATCATCTTTGCTTCCCCCCGTCAACAAAAAGGTTTATCTGGGGATGTGTCTGCTCGACAATGCTTTTGAGCAATGCCTGCAAGGTTGCAGACTCGTTTTGAACCAGGATCACTAAAGAGATTAGGATTTGAGCTCTCACAATTTCAGATCTATATTTTATTGCTTTTAAATTGTTCATTCTTGCGAGAATATTTTTAGCTTTAACAAATAATCTGTCTTGAATTTAAATAAGGCAATTATCAAAACCATCTCAACCGGAATCAATTGTATGTAATATCGTGCTGCAACACGCAGAACAATACTGACAGGCATCAGCAAAAATATTGTCAGGCAAAAAACAATCAATAAGTAATGGGTGTTTATTTGTACATGCTGCGATCTCGTCTGAGGATTGTTTATAGCATAGCCAATCCCCAAACACCCACAAAAGTGATCATAAATAATGGATATTGAAACGAGAACACACTTGCAGGCAGTGCCCATATACTCAACTTAAGGTTGTACAATGCGTGCCATAAAACTTCGACCGGATATTTCCTCAACGCTTCAATCAGGTGCGTGCTTCGGGCAAGACTGATTCATATCGGTTGTCCGAGGTTCTCCACGCATCAGGGTATTGTGCAATTAAGCCCTTTCTTTCAACATAATTCACAGTAAGTTTTTGACCGAAGGCCACAGTTAAACGATCAGTTTCAGGAGATGAAATATTCGCCGGAAT